>NZ_JBIMLB010000020.1:0-109548 GCF_051860785.1 Hydrogenophaga sp. | reverse complement strand
GTTCATGCCCCTATCTTCTCCTCACTTCATGCCACTTGCCAGTTCAAAGAGCGTGGGGTTTTGCAGTCCTTCCCTAGGGACCACGCCGTGGACCATAGTCTTGGCATGTGTCTCACGGGGTCAACGATGACATGTTCAGGAACTGCTTGAGTACGGACGAGCACTGGAGATAACGGTTGGGGATACCTCTACGTACAGAGCTTTCCCTCTAATTGAAATGCAACACTGGCCATGGTACCTCTTAATCATCGAGCGGTTCTCCGAGGACATTGACCTCACCTACGACATCCGCAAACTGATCGCGGATCTCACCGGCGACGAGTACTTTCTCCCGGCCAGCCGCAGCCAAGCCAGCAAGTGGAGCAAGGCCGTCAGGGATCGGCTCCCCGACTGGATCGGATCTGCCGTACAGCCACATTTGCAAGCGGCGCTGGAGCGCGAGCGCCTTGGGGCAAAGCTGGAAATCGCAGGTGCGGAGCACGACACACTCCTGCTGCACTACCCGGCGATCAAGCTGGGCACTGGGTATGTCTCACCCGTCATCACGCTGGAATTTGGTGGCCGGGCCACCGGAGAGCCGCACGGGGTGCTGCCCGTTACCTGCGACATCGCCGGTCATGTCGATGGCGTGTCCTTCCCCCAGGCTTTGCCGCAGGTGATGGGTGTGGCGCGGACCTTCTGGGAGAAGGCCACAGCGACACACGTCTACTGCGCCCAGGGACGCATCCGAGGTGAGCGGTACGCGCGCCATTGGCACGACCTGGCTGCCATCATGCGCAGTGAACACTTTGATGCTGTCATTGCTGACCGTGCCGTGGCCCGGGAGGTAGCGGAACACAAGTCCTGGTTCTTCAGCGAGAAAGCCGCCGACAACAAGACCATCAACTACACCTTCGCAGTCTTGGGGGCGTTGCGGATCGTGCCCGAGGGGGCCGCGCGAGACGCGCTGGCTGCTGACTACGCGAAGATGCTGGAAGACGAGGTCATGGTGGGTGACGCCCTGCCCTTCGATGAACTGATGCAGGCCTGCGCCCAGGTGCAGGCCCGGGCCAACGCTGCCGCTCGGACCTAAGTCGAGTCGATCGATAGCGGCACACCACGCAGATACGACCAAGGTGCAGATTCAGGGCGCCCAAACGAATTGGTGTTGAAAACACCCATTATCAATACCGACTCGCCGGCCGGACAAATGGGCCGACTTTCATACAAGTATGGGATGCGGCGCAGGCTCTGTCGTACGATGCGGGCATGACCACCTTTGCCGAAACCCTCAAAAAAGAGATCGCCCGCATAGCCCGCAAGGAACTGCGCGAGGAGATCACGGCGCTGCGCAAGATCGCGATGAGCCAGCGAACCGACATCTCCGCCTTGAAGAAGGAGGTCAAGTCGCTTCAGTCGAGTCTGAAGAAACTGGAGAAGTTGCGCGCGGCACCCTCCTCCTCTGGCTCCTTGACCAAACCTTTGCCGGCGGTCAAGCCCACTCCCGATACACCCCGGGGAAAACCAGGTCGCAAGGTGATGTTCACTGCGGAACGTCTGAAAGCCCAACGCGCCCGACTCGGCTTCACCCAGGAACAAATGGGACAGCTGCTGGGCGTCTCTTCCTTGTCAATATGGAAGTGGGAGTCCGGCGGCGCCTCGCCAAGGGCTGCGCGTGTCCCGGAAATTTTGGGAAGAATTGCAATGGGCAAGCGTGAAGCCTTGTCGCTCATTGAACCGCACGCGGCCTAAAGAACCCGCTTTAGGTCGTATAAATGCGCTCTGAGCACTAGGCATCGTGCATCACCATACGGTGGGCAGGATTGCACCTGCCCACCTTCTTCATCAGCGCAGAGACACCTCAACACCGTTCTCAGGCTGAACGCCGCCGCCCAAGAGCGGGGCTACGAGAACGCGGCCAGGAAGCAACTTCTGAAGCAGCGCGTGGACATCTTTGAGCACTTCCAACTTGACCCCCTCCTCAAGGTTCACGGTGAGAACGATGCGCTCGTTGTGTGGCATTTCGATCCCCAATGCGGCACGCCCGGTCAGCCACGCACGCTCCACACCAAGCATCAGCAAACCCGTGGCGACGCCGGGCGTGTTCTGAAACATCTCGATCCGCTTTTCGATGCGCAGCTTTTGCAGCTTGCTCATCATGGGGACCGAGCTGAGATAGGCCGTGGAGATGTCCTTGCGCCAGTGGCCCAGAGCCTCTGACACCTTCTTGTACGCGTGGTCAACCAGTTCACGGTTCTGTTTGAACCACGCTGGCGTCTCCTCACCCTCAGCTGGCGGGCGGTGGCCGGTGATGTCTTCGAACATGTCTGCTGCGAACTGGTGACGCAGGCCGTGACTCGAGACCCCCATAGCCTTCTGGTTGATGCCGTACTTGCGCAGCACGTGGTAGTACTTGGTCCGCGCCTCCTCCATCGTCATGCGCTCGTACCCCATCTCACCTTTGTTGTTGTGCTCGTCAGCCCAGGCGCGCGCGCGCTCAAGAACATCGCGCTGTTTGGCTTGCTTCAAAGGATCCTTCATGAAGGGCACAAAGCGGCCCGCGCCACCCTTCGTGCCCAGTTTGATTGCGATGCCATCACGGCGCTCAGCCTCACGCGGGCGAAAGCTCAGCGCCTCTTTGACACGCAAGCCGAAGTGCAGCTCGAGCTCGAACAGGAGGGCCTCCTGAGGGTTTTCGATCGCGACAACTTCGATGATCGCTTGGGCATCCACCCCGGCAGCCTTCCAGCTCTTGCTGCCATGGGTCACCTGCGCACAAGTGACGGTGGCCTTGTCCACGCCTTTCGCGGCAAGTACTTCGTAAAGCTCTTCCCGCTTCGGAATTGCACCAATCTTGCCGATGAGCTCACAGAACTTACGAATCACGCTCAGCTTGTTGGTGATCGTTTTTGCCGTATGACCCAGTTCGTTGGCCCAGTATGCAGTGAGCGCCACAGCGTGACGCTGTCCGATTTCGTCAATGCGCTGAATGGGCATGTTCAGCGTTCTCAAATCCTGGATCAGATTCTTCATGGTGCTTCCGAACGCTGTTAGCGTCTTCTCCCCGACGTTGCGCTTGCGGCCGGTTGAAGACTGGAGGGCCAGGTTCCGCAGGAAACACACCATCTGCCGCAACGGGTCGTTGGGATGTGCCTTGATCGCTTCTAGCGCGCGTGGATTTTCGCTTCCCGGCCCTCCCCTGGTAAGTGTTTCCGCACGCGACTTCACTCGGTGTGCGCGACGTTTGCCGCGACCATTACCTGATGCTTTCGCCATTTCTCTTTCTCCTGTTGTGACTTTCGTCGTGATGAGGGTTAACACCTGCGGGCGCCCAACGCACCCGCATGCCTAAACCTTCAGGCGGGCCCAAACCGCCAGATCGCTCTGGCTTTTCATTTGTCTTTTTGCTACTGGTCGCCTGGTACAAGGCCCCTGGGCAAGGCACGTCAGTCTTCGGTGGCTTCCGTTTTTCGTTAGCAAGCTGTCCTGTCGGCACAGGTGGAATCCCCGTGTGACCCCCATCCTTTTTTGATGGGCACCCCGACGCATGGACATCGTCGGGGGGGTACTGTCTTGTTCAGACAGAGCCTTGTGGGTGGGCTAGACCAGAGCAGTTATTCACTACCCAGGTGAACTCACTTCACCGCCAGACTGATTTGGCGGCGTTGTCCTTTGCAGCTTGTCCAACCTGCCCTTTTTAGGCCCTAAGGGCTCCCGGCAAACGCGCCAGGCGGGAGGTACTTGTGACGAACCACCCGCAGGTAGTCGTCAGTGCAAAGTCAAAACGTGAGTTGATCTATACGCTTACGCGTCCACACCCGCTCCGTAGCTCAGAGCGTTGGCTGGCGGCTTCCAAGAAGGAAGGCCTGGTTGGCTTGCTGTGGGCAGTCCCCATTCGGGGTCGCCACTTCTGAACCGCGTCGCGGGCTCAGCAGCTGGTCGTTATTCGACCTGTTTTGCGGCGCTCCATACAGAGCACCGTCTTGGTTTGCGACTTCCAACGTGGGAAGTCGGCTTGTTGCCTTAGGACACTCATGGTGAAGCGTCGGTTAGCCGTTTTCCCTGTGTAGGGAGTGGGACATCACTGGGATGTCTAAGTACCAGAGGTACAGGTGAGCGAATAGTAGATGCTGTTTGCAGTCTTGTCTTGTGATGCGGACCAGTTGGGGATAGGTACCGCTCAACGCAGTCTGCCCGAGCCCTTGTCCACAGATGGCAAAACACTCTCCCGCAGCGTGTCACTCATGCCAACGGGCAAAAAAGTCCTTTCAGATCAGAAGCCTTCATATCACTCTGGTTGCCACCACTCCTGCAGACACCCCAAGTTGGTTGTTTGAAAGTGCCCTGTTGATATCTCGCCGTCAACACGACACTTGAACGCGCAAAACGATCCGTCGATTGAGGAAACAAGAAATGGCAGCCCTGCTCCTAGCTCCCTACATAAATGGAGCCACCTGATTGCGCGTTTCGACAAGATGGTTCACGCCGCAGTGAGGTGCGATTCTTTGGCTGACCCACACGTTGTGACCGTCCATGGCCACCCGTGGCCTCACCTTCGAAGAAACCAGCTTCAGCCCCGCGCGCGCAATGTGCGTCGAAGCCGCCACTGGCCTGCCATGGCCTCCTGAGGCCCCTACTGTGACTTGTTGTAGGGACCCGCCTCCCACGCGAACACTTTGTGGTCGCCAGTGGCCTCGGGTGGCCCACCCTGGCCAATACAACAGCGTGGACAAGGGTCGCCTCGCAAGAGTTGCAGTTTGTGGCCTGCACTGGCCCGACTTGGCCTCCCTTGGCCAGCAACTGGTCCGCATCGCTTGCAGAGGTGCGAAAGCCCCAACAGAATTCCCAGCAGCACAATTTTGTGCAGGCAAGAAACCTGGAGAGACCTATGAAACGCGACGCACATCTGATCACTGTTCCCGCACGAGCCATCGACGTGGGCTACGCCAATACCAAGTTCACCTGTGGCCACAAGGTGGCACGAGGTGTCCCGATCATCCATGCGGACCTGTTTCCGTCGATCACCGCCACCTTGCGGGCGGGCGCCACTTTCCGACATGCACCCGGCACCCTTGGGGCCGACGGATGCATCAGCGAAATCGATGGGGTGCCACACTTTGCCGGTCGTGGGGTCGAGATGCACCTCAAGGGGCTCCAGCCACGCCACGTCATGAAGGACTACTGCACCTCTCCCTCCTACCTCGCGCTCATGCGGGGGGCTATGCACTACATGCTGATCGATGAAGGCAATCCGAAAGAGATGACGATTCAGCACCTGACCGTAGGACTCCCCCTCAACACCTTTGACGAATACGAGAACCACCTGCGCGAGCTGATCATCGGTCGGCACGCCGTGACCAGCCCAGATATTGAAGTGGGTGCAAGGCACGTAACGGTGCTGAACGCCTCCGTCATGGTTCAACCCCTCGGAGCCCTCTACTACTACGGCCTCACACACAAGGACTTCGAGATGAGCGGGTGGAATCTCGTGGTCGACGTGGGCGGCGGAACGATTGACTTTCTGGCGGCCTACGACAAGGTCCCCAACTACGAACGCTCGGGCGCTCATCCAGAGTCGATGCTGGCGTGTGCGTACGAGGTGGCCAAAGCGATCCATCCGGACCTGAAGAACCAGTACGGTGTCATTCAGGCGATTGACATGGCCATCCGCGACAACCGTGAAACCGTTCGCATTGGTGGCGAGGACTACGAAATGGCCCGCTACAAGGGTGCCATCAACGAGGTCCTTCGACGTGGATATGAGGCGATGCTCAACACGGCAGGCGCCTTGAACGACTTCGACAACGTTTTGGTCTGTGGCGGCGGTGGCGCGGTGTTCTTTGAGTTTCTCCGCGCACATGCGCCTGAGCTGCGCCGTCGCCTGAAGATGGATGGTGGCTCAACCTTCTCCAACGTGCGCGGTTTCCAAGTAGTGGCCGACTACTCTGCGAACGAAGCCTCCGCAAACCGTTGATCAAACGGAGCACACCATGACGCAGCGAAAACGGTCAAAAAAACCTGGCGAAGTTCTGCGGGTCCGGCTAACCATTCCCCCCGATGGGGTCGGGGTCCTGGACTATCTCAAGGGGATCAGCCCAGCAGGACTCAACATGGAGATCCTACAGTTGGTTCATCTGGGCTACCAGTTCCGAATAGTCATGAACCGTGGGGGCTTACCACTCTTTGGACAACACCCCACGCCAGCTGCAGTGGAAGTCCCATTGACTCCTCGGGCTCCATCGATTCCCCTCGGCGCCCTAGAGAACATCCAGGTCAATGCTGCCAAGCCTTCGGAGGAAGGTGCACAAGTTGCCAGCCCTTTTGCTGCAAGTTTCAAGACCATGTTTGCGCCAGCGTACGAACGCACAAAGAATAGAAAGGCTGTGGCCTGACCAGGGCCATGAGTGGGAAGAAGAGGCAACGCGATCACCCACCAGCTCAATCAGCAAGAGTTCTAGATGATGTGAACATTTCAGAGGGACTCTTCATCGCGAGCCATCTGCTCTCGCTCACGCCGCATTTCCTCTTTGAGCTCGGCGCTCGCTCCGTTCAGCCAACGGATTCCACATATGGCCACCAAGATTCCCACACCCATGAATATTTTGAGCAAGTCTGGCGCCGTCATTTGAACTCCTCGTTGAACGCAATCATTCCAAAATATTCTAGGCGCCCATGCTCAGAAAGCAAGCTGAGCGCTGCGGAAAAGCGTGCATCTGCGAAGGGCATCGCAACTTGGTTTGGTGAGCACTGACAGGGGCACTCACAAGGTATTTCATTCATCGGATGTACTCAGCTTGCCAGCGGCCTGCTAGGCGAGCTGCAGTCGACAAAAAATGAGCGCCCGGCCTTGACATCAGGTCCTCTTGTGCGAACTTGGTCTAACCAATCACACGCAAGAGGAACGAATGACTCCCACTCACCAAGAAGCGGTTCGCGCCTCGGCGTGGCGCCGCAGCCTGAGACAGCACTTCGACATTGCCGCGCTGAATCGATCTATGACCAGGGCGCCCCACTGGCTCTTAAAGTCAGTGTGCGGACGCAACCTGCTCGTGCAGAAGCTGCGTCAATTGCGGCCCGGCCTGGCATTCTCGTTCTGGGCGACCAGTAGTGCTTTGGATCCCCTGCTCGAGGCCATGGTCGACGAGCTTGGGCTGCGCACGATGCCTGAACCTAGCAACCTGCAAGAGCAGATTTGCTTTCTGCGTTGGGCCCTTGCACGAATCATCGCGAGGGAACCACGGCGCTCGCTTGGCCGAGGTTCCTTCCTCACAGGAGCTCGGGTATGAACTCCACAACCTGGCTGGTGCTCGGATTCATGATTTTTGTTGTCGTAATCGCGTTTCAAGGCAACAGCAGCGCGAGAGGCCGATCATCAAACTCCGATGACGACGATGACGATCCCTACAAGCAGATTCAAGATCAGATGGAGGAGGACCACCTTTACCGCCTCTGGCAGGACAGCGACTACTGATGCAGCCATGACAAAACCATCACGCATCAGCATAAGCCAGGAGACATCTAACTTGGTTCCTGCGAAACAGTCCTCCGTCCAGACCGGAGGGATGCCATGAAAGAAGAACGGCAATCACTGCTCGTGGAGTGTTTGAGCGAGATACAACAGGGAAGGCAGACCAGGGCTACCGGGAGCATTTCCCCTCAAACAGGCGAGAGCGCGATGGATCCTGGCGCACAAACCGCAGAGGATCTGGACCAACTGGCCGTGACGGCGACCCGGCTGGCCTACCGGCACCGCCAAAAAGTAACTTTCAATGAACTCCTGGCGATTCCCGTGCTGTTCTGCGAGATGGACCATGTGGACGTCAATAACGGCCCAGCTCTGCGGCCGCGCTCAGCACATTGGGACATGGTTCAGGATGCCCTGCAAAATTGGGCGCCCGAAGGCTTACGCACAAATGTCCTGCGCCGGCTACCGTGGATAGCCGAGCTTGAGCACTGGGTACCTGAGACCACCCGCTTCTTGCTGGAACACGCGCTGCCTGGAGGTGCGACGTTTCAGCATGAGCTGGCACTACCAGCCCATCAACCCGCACACAGCCCAGCATCGAGCCTCGGCTTCATCCTGCTGGTGGCATGCAGTGAACGAGGCTGGCCAACGCGATGGCTCCGCCGTGAGCAGGAGCGCGCGCGTCTCATGGCTGTCCTGAAATTTGTGCTCGAAATCGAAGGGGCATGTGTCGCGAAAGTGGGTGCGGTGTTACCCGCATCTGAAGCACTGACACAGGGAATCTGCGACTGGTTGACGCTGGAGATCGCGCTCTCAGGCCATGACACCTGGGATCTTCATCTCGACCGATACGATGCGGATCGCAGGTGGATCCATCTCGCGCGAGCTGGCGAGCCAGCGTCCCAGCTTCGCGTCCCCCTCCGGTCCCATCTGATTGGTTCGACGGGCCTGTCACGAATCGCCTCCCACATGGGCCTACTAGCCCCACGCCACCCAGAGGTACGGCAGTGAAGCGCAGTCTTGAGATGTATCTGCTTGCGCTTGGCGTCTGTGGACTGACACTTGGCTATGTGGCCTGGCCGGGGACCGCATGGGGAGGCGCCCTCAGCATCGTGCTGCCTTTCATGTGCGGACTTCAGCCAACGCGTATGCGAGCTTTGGCAATCTCCGCTGGCCATTACCTTGGCGCGCTCGGACCGTACGTTATCGGTGAACTCCTAGTCACACAGGGCACCGATGGATGGGAAAGGCTAATGACCGCTTGCCTGGTTTTGGCTTTCTCCGCATCGGCATGGGCGCTCACTGGTGGCCACCACCCAACTGCATTTAGGCGGTTCATCACCATGCTGGGCGTGTGGGTTGTCACACTTGTCACACCCATGGGTGGATGGGGTTTGGCACATCCGAGCTTGGGTTGGCTATTCATCGGCAAAGGCGGAATGGGCCCGCTGACATTTGTGATTACCGGTGTTTTGACCGCGTTTCTGGTAACCGCTATTCGCAGAGAACGCGAGCGGCGCGCACCGATGAGCGTGGTATCTGGGCGATCGCTCGCATTGGCCATCTGCGCCACTGTAGTTCTAGACGGAACCTTTGACCAGACGGCTGCGCCGAGCCATTTAGGTCCTGTCGCGGTCGTTTCGACCAATCGATCTCATGGGAAGCTGCATAGCCCCGACGTGCAGCGTGAAAAATCCCTGCGGCTTGAGGCGCTGCTCGGCAAGCTCGCCCTGGTCAACCAGCAGCATGATCCGATCCTGTTGGTGTTCACACCTCAGCGGGACTTCGAAGTGAATCAGTTCACAGACCGGCAGGTCGTGCTACAGGAACTTCGTACGGCAGTGACGCGCCACAGGATCGGATTGGTCGTGAACATGGCGACTGCGACCTTGGGACATCCGGTACCGGCTACTTCGGAGTGCATCGCCATGCTCCCGAGCACGCTGGCGAACACAGTCAAGTTCCGGAGCCCAACCTGCAAAGTCGAGGTGATCGCGATGGACCCATCTGCTCCAGCTCCCGGTAACAGCGCTGAGGAGCACGAGCGACCAGCACAACTTGAAGTTGCTTATCAACATTGGCCCCGAGATGACTTGAAACCCTTTCTGGAACTCTGGCATGCAAGCGCGGCAGCAACCCATCCAGCGCGGATCGTCGTTTTGAACATTGCGGACGGCACTCCTCGGATGACTCACGCCAGCCGTTTCATGGCAAAACACGTCCTGTCGCTCGCCTGGGCCACACGCAATGGCGTCGTCGCCGAGACCATGAGACGCGGGCCAGCGTGAAACGCGATGGACAGTTGGGGCAGGCGTGCGAGCACTGACAAGGGCCAGCGCGCAGGACTGGTCGTGATCGATTGACCAGGTTCGGTCAGCACAATACATTTCTAGTCACCGTACGACAGTACGTGAAGGCACATGCCTTCCTTCAACTTGAGTTCACTGATGTTTATGAGTGAACTCCGCCCAGATCAGCGTTGTGACAAGTCTCGAATGAAAAGACTGGTCATGGTCGTCTGGTTGATTCTGATCTGACCCAGATACCCGGGTCGGCGCACGCAAGTGCGTGAAGGCGAAATCCTTCAATCACCGCGAGCTAGCAGCCATTCACGCGCCAGCTTCGCACCGGCCGCTTTCTGCGCAGGCCACACAGGCATTTTCCGTTCCGCTCTTCGCAAAGCGGGCTCTTCATTTTTTTCCTTTTCATCACTTGGGCAAGTTGTCTGTGCCCAGGCTCGGCTTTGCCTCACTGGGGCGCTTGCGTACTGCCGTGCTCTTGACAAGTGACTGACCTATGCAATCTTGATCAGAGAGAACTACACATGAAAGAAAAACCACGGCCCGACTTCGACGATGAGCTCCCTAGGTATTGCATGAACCGCCAACACGCCATTCAAGCACTTTGCGTCAAGCCAAACTACTTCGACACGCACATCAGGCCGCGCCTGAGAACAACAAAGCAAGGCACTTCTCTCCTGTTCCTTTGCGAAGAAGTGAAGGCGATCGCATACGAGATGTTCAATGCACCCGGCACTGAGATCGCTCGCGCCGACGATATGCAGACAAAACCAGAAAAAACGAGTGCAACACCATGGGAAAAAAATCAACCGGCATCTACAAACGGCAAAACGGCAGCTGGGTCGTCGATAAGTTCGTCGAAGGAGTTCGGGTTTACCAAAGCTTTGGATCGTATGAAGACGCAGAAGCGTGGCTCACCCGGGAACTAGAGGCACTACGGCAGACGCGCGTCCATGGTGCCACCCCCCAGATTACCTTTGACCAAGCTGCTGGGCGCTTCATTGAAGAGAATGCGCATATGGCGTCAGTGGAGTCATCTGGCTATCACCTGAAGGCCGTGATGCCCTACATTGGCGACCTTCTGCTTGAGCAAGTTCATTCAGGAACACTGCAGCCTTTCATTGATGCTCGACGCGAGGCAAAGATCTCACACAAATCGATCAATTTGAGCCTGGGCGCGGTGCGTCGAGTCCTCAATCTGGCAGCGGGAACTTGGCGCGATCCCGAGTCGGGCAAACCTTGGCTGGTCTCTGCCCCCCTGATCACCATGTTGCCTTTGACAGGTCATCAGCGTCCTCCACGGCCGATCACTTGGGACGAGCAAGCGCTTTTGCTGAAGGAGTTGCCGAAGCATCTTCACGACATGGCGCTGTTTACTCTGCACAGTGGCGTGCGAGATGATGTGGTTTGCAATCTCCAATGGGCTTGGGAGATCCCAGTGCCGGAGCTCAACATCTCCGTTTTCGAGACCCCGCCAGAAAACGTCAAGGGGCGCCGCACTTCAAAGCTGGTGGTGTGCAACAGCATTTCTCAGGCCGTGATTGAGGAAGCGCGGGGGCACCACCCGACCCACGTTTTCGCGATGTCTTGGCGCCACCGTGAACTTGGACCAATCAAGGCCATGAACAACAGCGCGTGGCAAGCAGCGCGCTCAAGGGCGGGTCTGGGCGATCTGCATGTCCACGACCTTCGCCATACGGTTGGCATGCGACTGCGTGAGGCTGGCGTCAGTGAGTCGACCCGGCGGGACGTCCTGTGGCATAGCAATCGCTCCGTCACGGACCACTACTCCATGGCCCAGATCCGAGAGATTCACGAAGCTCTGGAGAAGATCACAAAGCCGACCAACGGCTGGAACAAGAGCCTCCAGGCGCTGAAAGCGGAGCATGCGCTGCGGAAAGCCGGCACACGGACTTGAGCCTCGGATGCTGATGATCAATTCCGAGTCCCGCAAAAGTCCCGCAGCAAAGAAAAACGGGCTAGCTCTTTTGGAGCTAACCCGTTGTTCTAGAACGATGTTCTGGTGCGGCTGGCAGGAATTGAACCCACGACCCCTTGGTTCGTAGCCAAGTACTCTATCCAGCTGAGCTACAGCCGCGAAGCCTTGCATTGTAGCAGGCTTTTTTGGTAGGCCGTGTTGGACTTGAACCAACGAACACGAGATTATGAACGAGTGATCGAATCAATCGCTTCCAGGAGCCATATGGCCAGATTGCAGTCACACCTAGGTCAGCGGCTTGAAGTACGTCGGCTCATACTGTTGTACAAGCACGCCCGATTCGTCCCACGACTTGCACTTGCCGATGAAGTGCGGCGTGATACCGGCTTCGCGCTGCCGGCCGGCCAGCAGCCGCTCTTCTTCCAGGTAACCCGTGATGGTCTGGATCACGGCCGTCGCGGCGGTGATGAGCAACTCGCGCACATGGGTACAACCTCGGATTCCGCCCATCGCCCTCTCCACCTCCGCGCGCCAGCCTTTGCCGATGCTCGCGCCAACCAGTTTCCGCGCGGCATCGCCCGCCGACGAGCAGATCAGGTACGGAAAGCTGCCCATCGCGACGTCGACGCCGACCACCTCGAATCTCTGGGTCACCGTGATCCTGACGGCCATGCGGTGGATGGCGCTACCGGCCGGCATGTGGCCCTTCTCGTTGAGCGTGGAGTCGTAGTTGCGGGTGTCGCGCAGCTCACAATCCACCTGAAACAAGCCATCGGAGAGTCGGTGCCCTTCGAAACTGATGCGGCGCGTGTGCAGCGGCAAGCGGCCTTCAACTTCAGGCAGCATGGGCGTCCCCTCCTCTCTGCGCACCTGCGCTTTGCACAACCTGCAGCACGGTCCGATGTTGCGGCACTTCGCCGTCGACGATGGCAGGGAAAGCGGCTTCGTAAATCGGCAGGTCCGGGTGGCGGCGCACGAGCCCGCGCGACCTCGCCCTTTCCGACTGCACAGCCGTAGCGATGTCGTCGATCGGCGTCAGGCAACAGTCGGCCGGGCCGTAGCACGCCACACACTCAGCGAGGCTGAGCGCGCCGATATGCGCCGCGACTTCCGCCACAAGCGAAACCTGCGGGGCGGGCTCGTCCTGCCTGGCGATCCATTCCTCGTGCCCCGACGCGCGGCAGAACGCGGCCCAGAACTTCTGCTCCACGGCGCCCAGGCTGACGTGCCGATGGTCCGCCGTTGCATAGATCTGGTAGCAGGCCCAACCCCCGTTGATCCACTCGCCGCCCCGCTGCGGTGGCTGGCCACAGAGGCCCAGCTGCGCCAGGTCGAACAGTTGGAAGGGTGCGCACACGTCCGCCAGCGCGATGTCGATGACGCAGCCCTGCCCGTCACGGTCACGCGCCCGAAGCGCGCCGAGGATGGACACCGCAGCGAACATCGAGCCGGTGCAGTCAGCGATCGGTGGATAGATCATCGACGGGCTGGCCGGCGTGCCATTGCCATACAGCAAGCCCCCCTGACTCAGGTAGTTGATGTCGTGGCCGGCGGCACCGCTCAAGGGGCCGCCCTGCCCATAGCCGGACAGCGCGCAGATGATCAGACGCGGGTTGTGACGACGCAGGTCGGCGTGACCGATACCCAGCCGGTCCAGCACGCCTGGCCTGAATGACTCGATGAGCACGTCGTGCGTGTCGACGAGGCCGAGCAGCGCCTCTCGGCCTTCATCGGACTTGAGGTCCAGACGCATCGTGCGCTTGCCCGCGTTCACCGCCTCGAACATCACCGGACGCCCTGCCGCGTCACGCGCGCCCCAGCGGCGCATCTCGTCACCCTCGGGCGACTCGATCTTGAGCACCGATGCGCCCATGTCAGACAGCATCAGGGTGGCCAGCGGGCCGGGCAAGTGCCGCGACAGGTCAAGGACGCGCAAGTCCTTCAGGAATTCATGGAGGCGTGAGGTCATTCAGTAGGCAAAGTGTCCGATCGATCAGGGTTGTTCAACCCAGCCAGCGTTTGCGGCGCTTGTAGTGCTTGGTCTCTCGGTAGCTGCGGCGCCCGGATGCGCCGCCGAGGCCGAGGTAGAACTCGCGGATGTCCTCGTTGCTGCCGAGCTCGTCGCGCGTGCCGTGCAACACGATGCGGCCATTCTCCATCACGTAGCCGTAGTCGGCGATGCCCAGCGCGGCACGCGCATTCTGCTCGACCAGCAACACCGCCATTCCACGGCGGGCGCTGACCTCCGCCACCCGCTCGAACAGCTCGCGCACGATCTTGGGCGCCAGCCCCATCGACGGCTCGTCCAAGAGCAGCAGCGAGGGCCGGGCCATAAGCGCGCGGCCGACAAGCAACATCTGCATCTCGCCGCCCGACAGGAAACCGGCGGTACGGCCGATGAGGTCCTTCAGGCGCGGGAAGTACTCGAATACTTCCGCCATGTCGGCAGAAACCTCTGCCTTGTCGTTGCGAAAGTGCGCGCCGACCCTCAGGTTCTGCTCCACCGTGAGGTGCTGCAGCACACGCCGGCCTTCCATCACCTGCACCGCACCCCCAAGCACGACGTCGCCGGGGTCGGCATTGGTCACGTCGGCGCCCAACAGCAGCACTTGGCCGCTGGCCACCACGCCGCGCTCGGCCGCCAGCAGACTGGAGGCGGCCTTGAGCGTTGTCGTCTTCCCGGCGCCGTTGCCGCCCATAAGCGCCACAATCTGGCCCGGCTGCACTTCCAGGCTCAGGCTGCGCAGCACCTGGATCACTCCGTCGAACACGACGTCGACGTTGCGCAACGCGAGGATCGGCCCCGGACTCACCATTTGCCCAGCGCCGGCACCGGCATCCAGTCCCTGCCCACCGCGACGACCTGACCGCCCTTGACGGTCATGGCCTTCACTGCGAGGTTGTCGGTGGGAAACGGTGCGTCCCTCTTGAGCGAGATTGCCGGCAGCAGGCCCTGGAACTGGCTGGCATCGAAGGGGCCTGCTAGCAGCGCGTCGTAGACTGCCTGTCCTGTCAGCTTATCGGCGCCCACCTTGGCCGCCGCGCGCTCGATGGCTGCAACGGTCAGCAGCGCCTGGCCGGCAGTCTGCGCCGAGGTGATGCCCCAGGTGCCCTTGGTCTTGTTGTATTTGTTGAAGATCTCCACGGCCTTGACGCTTGGGTCGTTGTAGGGCGCGAAGGCAAATACCGAGTAGCTACCCTCCAGGTCGGCGATGGGCACAGCCTTGGCGACCTCGTTGAGGCCGTTGTGCGACGAAGTCACCACCGGTATCTTCAGGTCCAGCTCCTTCAACGCCTTGAGAGTGGCGACGACCTGCGCGGTGTTGGTACCCACCAGCACCAGATCGGGTTTTTCCTTGGCCATCTCGCGGATCTGGTTGGTCACCGAGATGGGCTGGTTGTCGACCCACTGCGAGCTCACCACCTGGAAGCGGTCCGGGTAAGCCTTCGCCAGCGCGACGACACCGTTGACCTGGTCCACGTAGCCTGCGATACCTTGGGTGCTGACGGTGCCGATGCGCAACGGCCGCTTCTCGGCCGTCTGCGATTGCAAGCTGGCAAAGAGCCCCGCGAACTCGTGTGAGTACGTCGGGCGGTAGGAGAAGTGCCAGCCGTCGGCTGTCCACAGCGGTGCCACCATGGCAGTGCCCATGATCATCGGAACCTTGTCGGCAGGCAGGCGCTTCATCAGGCTGACCAGATCGGGCGTTCCCATGCCTAGAAAGGCGATCGGCTTGTCCTGCGACAGCACTTGCGGCCACGTGCGGGCGACCACGCTCGCGTCATAGCGCATGTCGTAGGTCTTGACATGCAGGCGGATCCCGAGCTGGCGACCACGGGTCTCGTTCCACCAGTCGAAGACCGACTGCTGGCCACCCCACCAACTGTCCATGACGTTGGCGAACGGGCCCGTGTAGTCGAGCGATACCGCCACGTTGTACTGTGCCTGCGCGCGCGCGACGCCGGTCAGGCCGCAAAGCAGTGCAGCAAGCACGAGGCTTCTGCGGGCGATCTTCCACTGGTTCATGCTCATGTCTGTCTCCTGGTTATGGTGCGGCCGTGCCGCAGGTGAATGAAGCTCGGGAACGGAAGGTAAGCAAACGGAAAGGCAATCGGTGATTCAGGTCTCGGGGCCATCAACTTCGGGGATACGGCCAGATGCGGTACGCCGCTTTGAGCAGCGTCCACCGGTGGGCCAGGCCCAGCGGCTCGAACAGCAGCATCAACACGATCATTCCGCCGAGCACGACGTTGGTTAGCGCGAACACAGCGCCGCCGCCGACGCCCGACAGGCTGGCCAGCGCGGCGCCGCCGATCGCATGAACGCCCTCCTGCAGCGTGGTGATGGCCAGCACCCCGAGCACAGCACCGAGCGGGCTGTGCAAGCCACCCACGATCAGCATGCCGATGTACCAGACCGACAGCCACAGCGTGAACTGCTCGGTGCTCACGTAACGCACCGAGTACGCGTAGAGTGCGCCGCTGACGCCAGCGAAGAACGCACTGGCGAAAAAGGCCAGTATCTTGGTCCACGCCAGGTTGACGCCGATCACCGAGCTGGCGATGTCGTTGTCGTGCATCGCACGGAACGCCCGGCCAGTGCGGCTGCGCCGCAGGTTGCTGGCGCCCAGGAAACCGAGGATGACGACCGCCAGCACAACCCAGTACATGGCGCGCGGTGTGTCCGCTGCTTGGCCGAAGACCACGGGCGGGTCTACCGGCATGCCGGCCGTACCGCCGAACCAGGGAAGTCGGATCATCACGATGGGGAACATGATCTGGGCGGCGATTGTCGTGAGCGCAAGGTAGAAGCCCTTGATTCGCAGTGCCGGCAGGCCGAAGACGATGCTCACCGCGCCCGTCGCCAGCCCCGCGACCGGGATGCAAACCCACAGCGGATAGCCTTGCGCCGCAATCGCCGCAGCGGTGAAAGCGCCGATACCGACAAAGGCGGATTGACCCAGGTTGAGCAGCCCCGCGCTACCGACCGTGATCTGCAGGCCCAGGACCGCTAGAAGCGTGATGCCCACTTGGGTCAGCACGCCAATGAAGTAATCGTTGGCCAGCCACGGCGTCGCGACCAGCAGCGCGAGGAAGAGGACCAGCGCGATGCGCTGCGGCGCGGTTCGCACCAGCGCACGCTCCTGCGCATGAGTCCCGAAGAAAACACCCGATGGCAACATCGTCACAGCCTTTCGATTTTTTTCCAGCCGAACAGTCCCTGCGGCCGCACCAGCAGCACGAGGATCATCAGCACGTAGGGGAACACCTGGGATGCTGCACCCGCCGTGTACGGATCCAGGAACCGCGAGGCCAGCGCCTCGCCGACGCCTATCAGCACCCCGGCCAGGCCCGCACCACGGACGCTTTCCAACCCACCGAGCAGGGCGACGGGCAGGGCGCGCAGGCCGATCTCCGCAGCTTGCAGGCCAAGCACGGTGCCGGACAGCAGGATGACTGCTGCCATCAAGGCCAGCGCCGTGCCCAACATCCACGCAATGGCCGTCGCTCGCTGGACCGACACGCCCAAAGACATCGCCGTGACGTGGTCCTCGGCAACGGCGGCCAGCCGCAATCCGGCGCGCGTGTTGGTGAAGAAGCGGTGAAGCGCTTCGGTCGTCACCAGTGTGAGCACGGCGCCGATCAGCAAGGCCTTGTTCAGCAGCAACGGGCCAACGGCCCAGGCGCCAGCCGGCAACACCTGCGGAAACGGCCGCGTCTGCGCGCCAAACAAAAGCTGTGCGCTACCCTGAATCAGGATCAGCAGGCCGATGCTGGCCATCACCACACTGAACACCGGTTGACCGATCAAGCGACGGAACACAGCCCTCTCGATCAGCGCGCCCAGACAGATGCTGGCGGCCAGCGCCGCTGGCAGGCCGATCCAGACCGGCCAGGCAAGGTGTAGCACAAACAGCCAGACGAAGAAGGCGCTGACCATGACGACCTGGCCCTGCGCCAGGTTGACAATGCGCGAAGCGCGGTAGATCACCACGAACGACAGCGCCACCACGCCATAGACAAAACCGGTGAGCACGCCGTTGATAAGGGTTTGCAGAAGTTCCATCGGTTCAGATCTCCGTGATGCGCACTTGCTGCCGGACATGTGCCTGTGTGCCGTCGCGATAGCGCACCAGCACTTCGATCGGACAATCGGGTTGGCGCGAATACATGGCATCGATCAACGCCCCGTACCGCTTCTCGATCACGTCCCGGCGCAGCTTGCGCGAGCGCGTAAGCTCGTCGTCGTCCGCGTCGAGCTCCTTGGGGAAGGACGCGAACGACTTCACCTGTGCATGCGATTCGAGGTGCTCATTCACCCCGGCCAGCGTGCGCACGAGTAGCACATGCACCTCCGGGTGCTGGCTCAGATCCGCGAACGTCCCCCAGGTGAGGCCCCGGGACTCAGCGTAACGGCCCACGATCTGCTGGTCGATATTGACCAGCACTGTCACCCGGTCGCGCGTGCCATCGCCGATTGCGATCGCATCGCGCACGTAAGGCGATGCGCGCAGCTGGTTCTCAATGAACTGGGGCGGAAAGCGCCGCCCGGTCGATAGTTCGCGCAGGTCCTTGATGCGGTCCAGGAAGATGAACTCGCCGTCCGGCCCGACCCGCATCGCATCGCCAGTGAGATAGGCGCCGTCCCGCATCGACGCGCAAGTGGCGGCATCGTCGCGGAAGTAGCCGCCGAAGCCGCTCGCGCCGCCCACCAGCATCTGGCTGTCGGAATCGAGGTGGACTTCCAGCGGCGCGCCAACGGCCGGGTCAATCTGCAGCAGACGGCCCAGTGTGGCCGGGTCGAAGTTGCCGCCCCAGTGCGCGGAAATGAGCCCGCTTTCGGTCGAGCCATACAGGTTGCGCAGCGGCACGCCGATGGCATGGAAGCGGTGGAATACATCCGCCGACATACCCGAACCCGCCGACAGCGCGACGATCACGTGCTTCAGGCCCAGGTTGTCGCGGATCGCGCGACGCACCAGGCGCTCGCCGAGCCAGCCCCGCCATCCGTTGGCCGCCGGCGGAGAGAGCGCCCAGTCGACCAGGCGCTGCTGCCAGGGCCGCGCGTCGAGCATGGCGGCTGCGACGGTTGAGGCCATCATCTCCCACTGGCGCGGCGTGAACAGCAGGAATTGCGGCCCGATCTCGCGCAGATCCGCCTGCACCGTGGCGGGCTTCTCGCTGAAATGCACGACGGCCGGCGCCAGCAGTCCCAGCGCGATGCCGATGATCTGCTCGGCCGCCCAGGCTGGCGAGATGTAGCTGAGGTAGGCAATTCCACGCGGTATCCGGAAACTCGCCATCAGCCGGTAGGCATTGTCGGTGAGGTAACGGTGCGTGATCACCACCCCCTTGGGCCGGCCCGTCGTGCCGGAGGTGTAGCAGAGGGCCGCGATCTCGCCGTCGCGGCCCTCTTCGATGCTGCGCTGGAGCGTCGCCTCGTCGGCCGGCGTGGCCTGGGTGCCGAGCTTACCGAGGCCCTGGAGTGAAACGAGCCGCTCGTCGTCATAGTCCCAGAGTCCGCGATCTTCCAGGTAGATGACCGTCCTGACCTGCTCCGCCGCGCCTTCCAGCGCCAGTACCTTGTCGACCTGCTCCTGGTCCTGCGCCACGATCACACTGGCCCCGCAATGCTGGACGATGTAGTCGAGCTCGGACGAGGACGCGTCAGGGTACAGGCAGGTCACGGCGGCGCCCAGTGACTGCACGGCGAACTCGAGCAGGTACAGCTCCGGCAGGTTCTCGCTGATCATGGCGACCACGTCGCCGCGCACCACCCCCTTGCACCGGAGTGCATGGGCAAGCAGCCGTACCTCGGTAGCGACCTCGCTCCAGGATCGGCCGACCCACACACCGTGGCGCTTGGACCGCAGGTACGTCGCGTCGCCCAGTTCGCAGGCCTGGCTGAACAGCAGTTGCGGCAGCGTCCGGCCGCGGCCCGATCGCGTGTCAGTGCCGTGGACGCCCACGACCTTCCTGGTACTTTCGACGCCGCTCATTCTTCCGCTCCCAGGTAGGCCTGGATCACCTTCGGGTTGCGCCGGATCTCGTCCGGCGTTCCTTCGGCGATGCTGCAACCCCATTCCATGACCATCACGCGGTCGGAGATGTCCATCACGACGTCCATGTCGTGTTCGACCAGCACGACCGGGATGCGCCGGCCCTCCTTGATGTCCAGGATGTAGCGCGCCAGGTCCGATTTTTCTTCCGGGTTCATGCCCGCCATCGGCTCATCCATGATCAGCACCTTGGGATTCATGGCCAGTGCCCGGCCCAGATCCACCCGCTTGCGAAGGCCGTATGGCAGTTCGCCCACGTGCGCGTTGCGCAGCTCTTCAAGCTCGAGGAACTCGATGATCTCCTCGGCTTCGCGCACGAACACATCCTCCTCGCGGCGGCACCAGCCCCAGTACAGCAGGCCAGCAAATAGCCCGGTGCGCATGCGCGAGTGAAAACCACACAGGATGTTTTCGCGCACCGTCATGCTCGGGTAGGTCTGGATGCCCTGGAAAGTTCTTCCCACACCCAGCTGGGCATACCGGTGAACCGGCTGGCGCGTGATATCGGCACCCAGGAAGCTCACCGTGCCCGCTTGAGGGCGGTAGAAGCCCGACAGACAATTGAGCAGGCTGGACTTGCCCGCGCCATTGGGGCCAATAATCGAGAGCAACTCGTCCGGGTAGACGCTGAAGCTCACGTTGTTCAACGCCTTGATGGCGCCGAAGTTCAGCGATAGGCCGCTGGCTGACAGCACGGCGTTGATCATTGGGTATCTTCCAGCCGCCGGGTCATCCGCAAGTCCTTCAGCACGACCTCGCCCGGCACGAGCGTGGCGTCCTCGATGAGTTCATCCACGCGCAGACGGCAGACATCGTGGAACAGAAGCGCCAGCGCGGCATTGTCGGCTGTGCCGGCCAAGCGGAGCGTCATGACGTCACGGCCTGCCTCGCGGCTGATCTCCAGCCGGCATGCGGCAAGGCCACTGCGCCGGGCGAATGCCCGCAGTTGCGAGCCATGGATCAGCATGCCGCGCACGCGCGCGCTGTCACCAACGCGGCCGAGCGGCACGACACGCGGCGTGGTGCGACCGCAGCCACACACCTCTGTCTTCACACGCACGAGGTCACCCGTGCCGAAGCGCAGCAACGGCAATTCATCGGCATCTACGGTCAGCAGCAGCTCGCCGAACGGCTCCGGGCTGCGCTCCCCGGTGCCAGGCACCACCGTTTCGGCGAGAACGTCGGCATGCAGATGCATGCCGGCATGGCTTGCGCATTCGAGCGCGACAATGCCCGACTCCGCGGTGCCATAGAAGTCCAGGCACGGAACCCCCCACCGTGCCTCGATATCTCGCCTCAGGTCGTCACCGAAGGGCTCCGCGCCGGCGAGCGCCATGCGCAGCTTCGGCGTGCCGCCCGGTTGAGCCGGCAAGGCATCCATCGCCTGCAGCAGCAGCTTCAGGTGGGAGGCGGTGCCAACATATGCCGTCGCGCCGACGGTCAACATGAACTCCGCAGCTTGCGCGAGTTGCTGCGGTCCCATCGGCAGGACGCAGGCTCCGATGCGACGCAAGGCCTCGTGGACCAGCAGGCCGGCCGGCGTAAAGTGGTAGGCAAAACCATTGGCCACCTTGTCACCTGCGGTGAAGCCGGCGTCACTGAACAGGTCAGCCAGGCGAGCGATCGCCGCCTCGGGCAAGGGTTCACTCAAACCGCCCGGCGACCAGAACACCACGGCGGGGGTCTTCGACGTACCGAGGCCGCCGAACTGCGGCCGCGTGCGCTGCAATTGCGCCAGTTCCGACTTGGCGCGGGGAGCGACGCGGGGCAGACCAGCCCAGGTGGGTGGATGCTCGGCACTGAAACCGGCCGCACGCAGCCGCTCCTCGAGGTCGGGCACCGCGCCGTCGCGCCGCCGGGCCAGGCTGTGCAGCACGGCATCGGCATTGGGCGGCAGATAACTTGGAGTACTCACCATTGGTCGAATCCCGGTGCCCGTTTTTCCACAAAGGCACTCATGCCTTCCTGCCATTCAGCGCCACCCACCAGGATGCTCAGCGCTTCTAGACCGTGACGCCGCGCGGTGCGCAGGTCCGCATCCTCGCTGGAGTAGATCGTGGCCTTGCTCTGGCCAATGGCGCGAGGCGCGAGCGAGCGCAATTCGCGCGCCAGCGCCATCGCAGTGGGCAGCACCGCCTCCGGCGCCACCAGCGCTGTGACGAGCCCTTCGGCCGCCGCCTGCTGCGCGCTGACCTGGCGGGCCAGCAGGATCCATTCGATCGCCTTGGAACGGCCGACGTGGCGCACCAGTTTCTGCACCCCACCGGCACCGGCGATCGCGCCAAGCTTCGTCTCCGGCAATCCGATGCGCACGTGCTCGCCAAACACGCGCAGGTCACACGACAGCACCAGCTCGCAGCCACCGCCCAGCGCGAAACCGTTGATCGCAGCGATGGTCGGGAAGGCGCACTCCTCGAGCTCGTCGAAGAGCGCTGCGATCCTGGACAGGTAGCGGTCGCGTGCAATGAGCGGCTCGGTGAGGATCGCGCCGTCACCGGCGAAGTAGCGCAAGTGCGCGCCACAGCAGAAGGCCCGCCCGGCCCCTGTGATCACGAGCGCACGCGCAGACTGGTTCCGGCAGTGCGAGATCGAGCGCTCCAGAGCGTCGAGCAACTCGAGCGTGAGCGTGTTCATCTCTTCCGCGCGCGTCATCTCGAACAGCCAGATGCCGCGCTCTGGCTGGGACAACCGGGCTGCGGCATTCGCCACCGCGTAGTCGGGAGTCTGCATCGCGGTCAGCTCGCGAAGCGCACGTCTAGGCCGAGCGAGCGGGCGATCAGCAACTGCTGGATCTGGCTGCTGCCGTCACCGATCGTGCAGATCCGGTTGTCGCGGTAGTAGCGCGAGACTGCGCAGTCGTCCATGAAGCCCCAGCCTCCGTGGACCTGGATGGCGGCGTCTGCCACCTGTGAGCCGATCTCGGTGCAGTAGTACTTGGCCATAGCGAGTTCGCGCAGGGTCACCGTGCCCTTGTCACCCATGTAGGCTGCGCGGTAGGCCAGCAAGCGCGCGGCGTCAACCTTCACAGCCATCTGTGCGATCAATTCCTGGATCATCTGCAGGTTGCCCAGCGTGGCGCCGAAGGCCTTGCGCTCATTGGCATAGCTGACGGAGCGGCGCAGCGAGGCTTCCGCGAGGCCCAGCGAGCAGTGCGACAGAAATACCCGTGCCTGCTGGTAGCCCTTGTGCAGTAGGTGACGTCCTTCGCCTTCATTGCCCAGGATGGCATCCTCGGGCACGACGCAGTCGTCGAAGTAAAGCGGCCGCGTATCGCTCGAGCGCCAGCCCATCTTGCGGTAGGACTCGCCCGGCTGGTAGCCCTTGGTGCCATTGGGCACGACGAAGAGCGTATAGCGCTTGCGCTCTGCACCCGGCTCGCTTGTGATCGCCAGCGTAAGCGCAAAAGAGGAGATGTCCGTGCCCGCGTTGGTGATGTAGGCCTTCTGCCCGTTCAGACTCCAGCCACCGGAAACGCGTGTCGCACGGGTCGTGAAGGAAGCCGTGTCCGAGCCGGCCTGCGGCTCGGTGCCGGCCAGAGCGCCGAGCGCCTCGCCCTTGATGATGCCCGGTAGGTAGCGCTGCTTCTGCGCCTCGGTGCCGAAGCGCTCAAGGATCAGGCCGGCGGAGACGCTCACCATCGTCGTGACGGCCAGTGCCTGGTCGGCGATCGCCAGTTGCTCGATGGCCAGCGCCGTTTCCAGCGTGCCAAGGCCCATGCCACCGTTTTCGGATTTGAAGGGGATGCTGGTGATGCCCAGATCCCCCACCTTGCGGAACAGGTCGGTGGGGAACACGCCGTCGCGGTCCAGTTGCTCGGCGCGCGGCTCCACCTCCTTGCGGGCAAATTCAGCGACGGTTTCCTGCAGGCGAAGCTGGTCGGGGGTCAGGTCGAAATCCACGTCTTGATCTCCATTCGGCAAAATCTGCCGCTGTTTGAATGCGTGGATTTTGCGCCACCGTGACGAAATCCGTCAAGATGGTCAACCGTCCGACCAGTCAGTCATTCATAGGTGTTTACCCCTTGTTTTTGAATCTCGCGGTTCGAAAGCAGGAATTTGGGCCACTTTTCGCTTCAAGCGCCGGGGGCCGGTTGAGCCAGCGGTGGCAGAAGGCTGGGATCCACACTGAGCGCCGATGCCGGGCTCGACGACAGCATCCGCTCGAGCAGTTCCATGAGCGATACGGCGACCTGATCGCCCGTCCAGCCACCGCCCGCCACATACCACTTCTGCACCCAGTTGATCGCGCCCAGCGCGGAGAAGACCGCCATCTTCGGGTTGCATGGAGCAATGCTGCCGTCGATGATGCCGGCAGCGACCAGGCCCCTCAGTTCGCCCTCGAAACGGTCGCGCCGGGCCAGCAGCTGCGCAATCGCTTCGGGCGTCAGCGCATGCTCCTCCAGCAGGACTACGTAGCAGGACTCCTTGGACATGATCACCCTCAAGTAGTTGAGCATGGTGCCGCAGAACTGCTTCAACGCCGTTCCGCCCGCCGCGCGCGCGCGCTGCAGGCTCTCATCCGCCGCGTCCATCGCAGCTTCGTGGCAGAAAGCCAGGAGTTCGTCTTTGCTCTTGACGTAGGTGTACAGAGCCGCCTTGCTCACGCCCAGCGTCTGCGCAATGTCGGTCAGCGAAGTGCCGTGGTAGCCCTTGCGGTTGAACGACGAGGCGGCCTCCCGCAGGATGGCCTGGCGCTTGGCCATGAACTGAGTGTCTGCGCCTGGCACGGCGCCTTTCCATGTGGTCATGCGGTTTCTCCGGTCAATGACGTATTGTAGAAAACACATTCCGACCATACAGTCAGTTTATTGACTAGTTGGACGTTTTCATTCTAAGATGCTGCTCACCTAAACGACCGGAAGGACTATGAACACATATATCGTGGGCATGAGCATCAGCCCTCCAAGACTCAAGATCGACGACCAGCGTTGCGAGGAAATGGCGTTTGCAACCGCTAGGCAGGCACTGGACCAGGCCGGCATACACCGGCGTGATCTGAACGCGGTCACGCTGGCCACCAGCGACGAAATGGATGGGCGGGCCATCAGCAGCATGTTGATGGCGGGACCTGCCGGCGCCTACCTCAAGGACGAACTGCGCGTCACGGACTCTGGCCTGACTGGCCTGGCAATGGCAGCGATGCGCTGCGCATCGGGCCGCTTCCCGCTCGGCCTGCTGGTGAGCTGGAGTCAGACCTCGCAGATCGACATCGACGACCTCACGCGCATGCGCGCCGAGCCATTCACCCTGCGCCAAATCGGCCTCAACCAGCCGATCTCCGATGGCTTGCAGGCCGGTGCGATGGGCAAGGCGCTGGGCCTTACCGAAGCGCAGGTGGCCGAGCGTGTGGCGCAGCGTATGCAGCAGGGTAGCCGCAACCCGCGCAGTGCCGGTTCGCAGCCACTCACCGCCGACGCCATCGCATCGTCGCCCTTCGTGGCGTGGCCACTTCGCGAGAAACATGCCGCGCCCGCCAGCGACGGCTGCGTCGCCATGGTTCTGGCCTCCGGGCAATGGCTGGAGTCACACCCGGGCACGAAGCCGCTGGCAAGGCTGAAGGCCGTGTCCTCGGGGATCGACCGCTACGCGCTCGGCCAGGAACGGCTGTCGAACCCAGACCTTTTCGAACGCACGCTGGCAGACCTGCTGGTGCGCTGCGGCCGAAACGCGGAAGCAGACATCGATGTGATCGAGTTCGAGGCACAGAACGGTTGGCAGGACCTGGCGCTGGAGAAATGCGCTTCGCGCCACCGCAGGATCGGCGCAGTCAATCCATCGGGAGGCGCGTGGGCGCAGAACCCGCTTTTCTGCACCGGCCTCGTGAATGCCGCCGAAGCCGTCCTCCAGGTTTCGGGCAACGCCGGGGCCCACCAAGTTAGGGGCGCCCGGTTTGCCGTGGCACATGGAAGCCACGGATTCGCCCAGCAGGGCCACACCTTCGCCGCCTTTGAAAGGATTGAAGCATGAGCGAAAACGTCGCGATCATAGGGGTCGGCCAGACCGGGTTCAAGGCCCGCTGGGACTCCCTAACCTACGTAGAACTCGCCCAGCAGGCTGCGATGCGCGCGCTGGCCGACGCCTCGTTGACCATGGACGACATCGACGCAGTCGTCTACTCCATGGCACCCACTCATTTCATGGGCGTACCGGACTGCGACAAATGGGCCGTCGACTACATCGGCGCCAAAGGCAAGCCTTTCCTGCGCGTGCACACGGGTGGCGCAACCGGCGGCTCCGCCTTCCAGGCCGCATGGGCTCATGTGGCCAGTGGCCAGTACCAGCGCGTGCTGGTCGTCGGCGCGGACCGTATCACGGAGACACCGGACGCGCAGTTCATCCTCAACCTGATCTGGGACCCGCTGTACGAGCAGGATTTCGCTCTTAACACCGTCACCATGACGGCCATCGCGACGCAGCGTTACATGGCGCGTCATGGCGTGACAGAGGAGCAGTACGCGCGCGTTGTCGTGCGCGCTCGCAAGAACGCGATGCGCAATCCGAACGCCCACCTGAAAGGCGAGATCAGCATCGATGACGTCATGAACTCGCCGCGCGTGGCCTGGCCCTACAAGCTCTATGACATCTGCCCGCGATCTGCCGGCGCAGCCGCGGTGGTGATCGCCAACGAGGCGTCAGCGCGCAACCTGTGCGACCGTCCGGCCTTCGTCTCAGGAATCGGCGCCGTCACAAACACTGTCTTCATGGGTGACCGCTGCGTGCCCAGCGCCGACTGCGACTTTGCGGAGCACGAAGAGATCGGCATTGCCGCGCGCGAATGCTTTGCGCAGGCCGGCATCACCAGCCCGTCGAAGGAAATCCAGGTTGCTGAACTCTACGACCCGTTCAGTTCGTTCCAGTTTCCCGAGCTGGAGACGATGGGATTCTGTGCGCGCGGCACGGCCGCTCGACTGAGCGACGAAGGCGCCTTCGACCACGGCGGCCTCACGGTAGTAGGCCCGTCGGGCGGCACGCTGTGCACCAACCCCATCGGCGTGACAGGCCTCGTGCGGGTGGCCGATGCAGCGCTACAGGTCATGGGACGTGCTGGCGCCATGCAAGTACCAAACGTACGCAATGCCTTGGCCACCGCCGCGGGCGGCTCCACCCAGTTCTTCACCTGCACGATGCTCTCCGATGAGCCGCGCATGGCATCCAACCACTGAATCGACGAAGGAAAACTCCATGAGCACCGACAACGCCAACCCCGTCATCCTCCCAGCCGAATGGCACGTCCGCTACAACTATCCTGTCGGCGAGACCGGCACGAGGTTCTTCGCGGGCCTGCGCGAGAAGAAGATCCTCGCCACGCGCTGCAGCACCTCGGGCATCAGCTACCTGCCTCCGCGCGCCTATTGCGAGCGTTCGTTTGAGGCGTGCGACGGCTGGGTCGAGGCATCGCAGGAAGGGGTCATCGAATGCGCCACCATCGTGTCCGCTGCGTTCGAGAACCTTCCAGCGCCGCCGTATGCCATTGCCTACGTCCGGCTGGACGGTGTGGACACGGCGCTCGTAAACTTCGTGCGCGGCCTGGACTTGGGCGATGTGAAAAAAGCGGCGAAGAAGCTGGACCCCGGAGCGCGTGTAAAGGTCGTGTTCGACGCCCAACCCAGGGGCAGCATTACCGACTTTCACTACGAGCTGATTTGAAAGCGATGGGCGCGGAAGGACAATACCAGCCTCGCACGACCTGGGCCTTTGATCCACCGTGGCGTTTCTGTGAAACGACTGCGGCGCCGGACAAGACGGCTCTCGCGCGCCCACCGCATCGTCCCGCCGTCTCCGTCAATGGGACTCGCCGTCCGGCGAAAGCGTCGCGCCCTCTTTCTGGTCCGCGGAACGACACGATTCGCCCCCTCGACGATCACGGGACTGCGAGAAACAAGGTGCCTCGCGCCGCGCCAATGACGTCCCGCGAGGTCATTCTCGGACTCCTTGTGAAGGATCTCGCAGCGAGGCACCGCCATCTGGCACTTCGCCATTACCTGATGCTTTGCGCATGCAATTCGGCGATCCCCGGCGAGATCGCCGAACAATGCAGCAAGCTGCTGTCCATTTGCGAGCCACGACGGCTGGCCCGGATTTCCAACGAAGTTCGTCACTGGCACGAGTTGACGATAGGCGTCCCGATCAATGCCGCAGGTCGCGTCCACCAGGCAAGACAATGACACGGCGCTGGTTTGCCCGAGCGCTGTCATTTGCCTGCGAGCAAAACCGCCAGGGTTGCTGTCGCGGATGCATCGAGTCCGAGGGGGGTCTTGCAGAAGTGCACCAAAGTCCCCATCGGACGCGGAAGCACAGGTAAGTTGGTAGGCCGTGTTGGACTTGAACCAACGACCAAAGGATTATGAGTCCTCTGCTCTAACCAACTGAGCTAACGGCCCGCGACCGGCGATTGTAGGCGGCAGCTCCGATCACTTCATTTGTGATGGCTGAGCGCATTGCCCACCAGCTTGGCCGTCACGTCCAC
Source organism: Hydrogenophaga sp. (assembly GCF_051860785.1). Lineage (GTDB taxonomy): Bacteria > Pseudomonadota > Gammaproteobacteria > Burkholderiales > Burkholderiaceae_C > Hydrogenophaga. The sequence continues at coordinate 81,339 of NZ_JBIMLB010000020.1, read as the reverse complement.
GATCTGGATCATGCGTTCGTAAGACATGCGCTGCGGCCCGATCACGCCCAGCGTTCCGACCACCTGGCCATCCACTTCATACGGTGCGGTAACCACCGAGAGGTCTTCGTAGGGCACGACCTGGCTTTCGCCGCCGATGTAGATCCGGACACCATCGGCCTGGGCGGACACGTCGAGCAGGCGAATGAGTTGGGTTTTCTGCTCGAACAGGTCGAACATGCGACGCAGGTTGCCCATGTCACTGGAGAACTCGCTCACCGAGAGCAGGTTGCGCTCGCCGGAAACCACCACTTCGTCCTGCGCCTGGCTCCCTTCGGTACCGATCTCCACCGCCGTCTTCATGAGCTCGGCAATCTCGCCGCGCAAGGCATCGACCTCTGTGCGCAGGCGCTCGCGCACGGCCTCCATGGTGAGGCCGGCATAGTGGGTGTTGAGGAAGTTCGACGCCTCGAGCAACTGGGGCTGGGTGAAGGTGACCTGGGTGTGGATGATGCGGTTCTGGACCTCGCCATCGGGCGAGACGATGATGACCAGCACCCGCCGATCGGACAAACTGAGAAATTCGATGTGGCGGAACACGGAGGTGCGGCGCGGCGCCATGACCACGCCGACAAACTGCGACAGGTTCGAGAGCATCTGCGCAGCGTGACTGATGACGCGGTGCGGCTGGCCCGAATCCAGGCCAGAGGCGGTCATCTCGCTGACGGAAGGCAACGAGTCGCGCCGCACGGTGAGCATGGTGTCCACGAAGAGCCGGTAACCCCTGGCGGTGGGAATGCGGCCGGCCGAGGTGTGCGGGCTGGCAATGAGTCCCAACTCCTCCAGGTCGCTCATGACATTGCGGATGGTGGCGGGCGAAAGCTCCATGCCGGCCGCTTTGGCCAGCGTGCGCGAGCCCACGGGCTGACCGTCGGCGATGTATCGCTCGACGAGAGCCTTGAGCAGCAACTTGGCGCGGTCATCCAACATCGCTTCATTTTAAGGAAGGTCTGCCCTGCGCGACCGGCGAGACACAAGGGTTTTCGGGCAATCCCCCACAAACAAGCTATGTTGTAATTTGCCGCATGAGCCTGCCCCCTGAGACCCGCTCCGCGCCCACCCGCAAGGACAGCCCCCTTCGATTCGCACACGTGGTGATCGTGGGCAAGTACCACGCGCCGGGCGCTCGCCATGCGGTCGACGAGATCGCGAATTTCCTGCACCAGGAGGGGTGCGACGTGTCGCTGGAGCAGGAAACGGCGCTCAACACCGGATTGCTGCAATACCCTGCCCTCGACGTGCCTGCGATGGGCCAGCAATGCGACCTGGCCCTGGTGGTCGGCGGCGACGGCACCATGCTGGGCATCGGGAGGCGCCTGGCGCGCTACGGCGTTCCGCTGGTGGGCATCAACCAGGGCCGCCTGGGTTTCATTACCGACATTCCTTTTGACAGCTACCGAGAAAAGCTGCGTCCCATCCTGCACGGGCACTTCGAAGAAGACCCGCGCGCGCTCATGGCGGCCACCGTCTGGCGCGACGGCCGCTGCGTGTTCGAGGCCACCGCGCTCAACGACGTGGTAGTCAACCGCGGCGGCGTGGCCAGCATGATCGAGCTGCGCGTGGAGGTCGACGGCCACTTCGTGGCAAACCAGCGTGCCGACGGCTTGATCATCGCGTCGCCCACGGGCTCCACCGCTTATGCGCTGTCGGCAGGCGGACCCATGCTGCACCCGTCCCTGGGTGGCTGGGTGATGGTGCCCATCGCGCCGCACACGCTGTCCAACCGGCCGGTGGTGCTGCCCTCGGACTGCGAGATCGCCGTGGAGATCGTCTCGGGGCGAGACGCCAGCGCCAATTTCGACATGCAATCGCTCACCAGCCTGCTGCACGGCGATCGCATCGTGGTTCGCCGCTCCGAGCACGCCCTTCGCCTGTTGCACCCGGTGGGCTGGAGCTATTTCGACACCTTGCGCAAGAAGCTGCACTGGAACGAGGGAGCGTGACCCCATGAGCCTTCGGCGCATCGTCCTGCGGGACTTCGTCATCGTGCAATCGCTCGATCTGGAACTGGCAGCTGGCTTCGGCGTGCTCACGGGCGAGACCGGCGCCGGCAAGTCCATCCTGATTGACGCCTTGCAACTCGCTCTGGGCGCGCGTGCCGAGAGTGGCGTGGTGCGAGAAGGTGCGGCACGCTGCGACATCGCCGCCGAATTCGACGCACCGACCTCGCTGGAACCGTGGCTCGAAGAACAGGGCTTTCCCATCGAGGACAGCTTGCTGCTGCGTCGCACGGTGGATACCGACGGACGCAGCCGCGCCTGGATCAATGGCAGCGCGGCCACCGTGGCGCAGCTCAAGACGCTGGCCGACGGGCTGGTCGACATCCACGGCCAGCATGCCTGGCAGAGCCTGACCCGTGCCGACGCGGTGCGCGATCTGCTCGATGCCTACGCGGGCATCGACACCGGCCCAGCCGCCAGAGCGTGGGCGCATTGGCGCCAGAGCCGCAAGGCGCTGGATGCCGCTACCGAGAAGCAGGCCGCCCTGCAACAGGAGAGCGAGCGCCTGTCCTGGCAGATCGCTGAACTGGACAAGCTTGCGCCGCAAATCGGCGAGTGGAGCGAACTCAATGCGCAGCATGGTCGCCTGGCGAATTCGCAGGCGTTGATGGAAGCCGCTCAAACCGCCATCAACGCCCTGGACGAGGAAGAGGCCAACGCGGCTGGTCTCATCCACCGCGCGCTGGCGGCACTGCAGGCACAGGCGCACATCGAACCTCAGTTCTCTGGTGCCGTCGAGGCTCTAGAAGGCGCGCTTGCTCAGGTGCAGGACAGCGTTCATGGCCTGCATCAGTACTTGCGCCACACCGACCAGGACCCCGGAAGCCTGGAGGCTCTGGACCAGCGACTCGCACTCTGGGTTTCGTTGGCGCGTCGTTACCGGCGTGCGCCGGAAGAGCTGGCCGAGGTCCACGCGCAATGGAGGGACGAACTCGCTCGCGTGGACCAGGCGCTGGACATCGATAGCCTGCAAAAGGCCGAGCGTTCTGCATGGAAAGCGTTTTCCACTGCGCTGCAATCGATCTCAAAGGAACGTCAGAAGGCAGCTCCGAAGCTGTCTAGGGCGGTCACCCAGACCATGCAGACCCTGGGCATGCAAGGCGGCGTCTTCGAGGTCGCGCTGTTGCCGATCGATGAACCCCAGGCCCATGGCGCCGAACAAGTGGAGTTTCGCGTCGCCGGCCACGCGGGCACCACGCCCAAACCGGTGGGCAAGGTCGCTTCTGGCGGTGAACTCTCCCGCATCGCGCTGGCCATCTCGGTCGTCACCAGCCGCCTGGGCCAGGCGCCCACGCTGATCTTCGACGAGGTCGATTCGGGCATTGGTGGCGCCGTGGCCCACACGGTGGGCCAGTTGCTGCGCCAGCTCGGCAAGGATCGGCAGGTGCTGGCCGTGACCCACCTGCCCCAGGTGGCCGCTTGCGCCGACCACCACCTGCTGGTCAGCAAGCAGGCGGTTGGACGCCAGACGCAGAGCACCGTGGCGCCCATCGAACACGAAGCGCGGGTTCGCGAACTCGCTCGCATGCTCGGCGGTGGCGAACAGTCTGAAATCTCGCTGGCGCATGCTCGCGAGATGCTGACCACCTGAGCACTCATCACGATGACGACGCCCATTCCTCCCGAGACACCGACGCAACTTGTGCTGATCACGGGCATGTCCGGCTCGGGAAAATCGGTCGCACTCACAGCACTGGAAGACGTGGGCTTCTACTGTGTGGACAACCTGCCTCCCGAGCTGCTGGAGTCCTTCATCGAGCTCGAGCAGAACCAGCGGGCGGACAAGGTGGCCATCGCCATGGACGTGCGCAGCGCGTCCTCGCTGCCCGGTTTACCTCGGCGTCTGGCACGCCTGCAGAACGACCCCGATCGGCCGGTGAACCTCACCACGGTGTTCCTGGATGCCACCACCGAGACCCTCGTGCGTCGTTTCTCCGAAACCCGCCGGCTGCATCCGCTCTCGCTCAAGATGGCGAACGACCAGCACCGAGCCCTCGTGGATGCCATCGAGCATGAGCGCGAACTGCTGGCCGAGTTGCGCGAGCAGGCGCTGGTGATCGACACCAGTCTGATCCGCCCGATGCGGCTGCGCAGCCAGGTCAAGGACATGCTGGGCGCGACGCAGGCACCGCTGACGCTGGTCTTCGAGTCTTTCGCCTTCAAGCGCGGTGTTCCGATGGACGCGGACTTCGTGTTCGACGTGCGCATGCTGCCCAACCCCCACTACGAAGCCGAGCTCAAGCTGTTGAGCGGGCTGGATCTGCCTGTGGCCGACTACCTGGCCGCGCAACCCGAAGTGGTGCAGATGGAGCAGCAGCTCACCGATTTCCTGCACCACTGGATGCCGCAGATGCTGCGCGACCACCGCAGCTACGTCACGGTGGCCATCGGTTGTACGGGCGGCCAGCACCGTTCGGTGTACCTGGTAGAGCGGTTGGCGCAAGCCTTTCGCGCGGAGTGGTCCACACGTATCCGCCACCGCGAGCTCGACAACTGGCCGCGCACCAGCCCGTAGTCAGATCAGGCGAGCAAGCAACTGGCGCACTGGCGTGGGCAGGCCGTGATCGCCCAGCGAGTCGGCCTCCACCCATTGGCCCCTGCCCGCCACCGGTTCGAATGACTCGGACTTGAGGTCCAGCAGCATCGGGTGCAGGTGCAGTTCGCGGTGCGTGAGGCTGTGCGCCACAGGCTCCAGAGCTTGCAGGACCCCGCGCATTCGCTCGGGCAACGCGTCCAGAAGCTCGTTCTCTGCGGCGAACACGGGTGGGCAATACAGGCCCGCCCAGATGCCCGGTGCGGGTCGACGCTCCAACCAGAAGCGTGCACGTCCAGGTGAATCCTGATTTCGCAACACCAGCAACCACCAGCGCTCGAACTTGCGCGACAGGCGTTTGGTTTTCACCGGAAATCGCTGCACGTCGCCAGCGCGATGGGCGCGGCACAAGGACTGCACCGGACAGTTCGCACACGCCGGTCGACTGCGCTGGCACAGGGTGGCACCCAGGTCCATCAGCCCCTGTGTGTAGGCGGTCATGTCGTCCGGCGTGGGCGTGACGGGCAACAGGGCCTGTGCCATGTCCCAGAGCTCGCGCTGCGGCCCCGCCTGCGCCAGGTCACCTTCAAAAGCCAGCAAGCGCGAGAGCACCCGGCGCACATTGCCATCCAGAATGGAAATGCGCTCACCATGGCAGAACGCCGCGATGGCCGCCGCCGTGGAGGCACCGATGCCGGGCAGTGTCTGCAACACCTCGGCCGAGTCAGGAAAGATGCCGGCGTGGTCTGTCATCACCACCTGCGCGCAGCGATGCAGGTTGCGCGCCCGGCTGTAGTAACCAAGACCACTCCACAAGGCCATCACGTCATCGGGCCGTGCCTCGGCCAGCGCCTTCACATCAGGAAAGCGCTCGAGAAACCGGGGGAAATACGAAAGCACCGTGCTCACCTGCGTCTGCTGCAGCATGACTTCGGAAAGCCACACGCGGTAGGGATCGCGCGTGCCTTGCCAGGGCAGTCCGCTGCGACCGGCACGGCGCTGCCATTCGATGAGGCGCGGAGCGAATTCGCGCGGCAGGGCCGGGCGCGTCATGCCGCCAGAGCTTCGGCGGGTTCGTCCTCGGGAGCCGCGAGCAGGTGATCGGTGAGTTCAGCCAGCTTGGTTTCGAGCTGATTGAGGTCGTCCTGGAGCGACTGCAGTTCACGGATGCGTTCGTCCAGGCCGCCAGCGGCCTGCTGGATGCGCGCGACCGCCTCGATGCGGCGGCTGAAATTCCGGCGACGTTCGCGCAACTGCGCGTCAAGCTGGGCGGCGGCCGACTTGTTCCACAGCTCCACCTCATTGACGGCCGTGTCGTAGACCACGCGCAGGCGGCTCATCAGCGCGCGCGCCAGGCGCTCGGCGAATTCAGGCTGCGCCAGACGCAGTGCATTGCCCAGGCTCAGGTACTGCAGGTGGCTTTTCTCGATGAGGTCGAGATCCTTGACGTACTGACCCAGGCGCGGTGGCGTGGGAGCCTGGAGCGAGAAGCTGTACTCGGCGTTGAGGTTCTTGAAGCTGCCTTCGAGCATGGACTGGATGTCGCCAGCCATGCGGTCGGCCTTGATGAGATCGGCGCGCAGGCGATCAAAGGTCTGGTCGTAGGCGCGGCGCACACCCAGTTTGATGCCGGGCTGCTTGAGTGCCTTGCCCAGCACACCCACCTCCGCCTTGAGGTGCGTGGAACTGAGCAATGCAAACAAATCCTTGAGCAGACGCAGGTGCACCGATCGCACGGCCTGGATCTTCGCGCCGCTGGCGTCGAAGTCGGCCTGTTCCTGTTCGATGCGCAGGCGCATCTGCTTGATCACGCCGGTGTTCTTGCCGCGCAGGCCTTCGAGTTCCTGGATCTGCTCGACGAGGTCGCGGGCACGCGTGTGCACCATGCGGCCTGTCTCGCTGCGCAGCGCCTGAATACCCGAGGCCACCGCTGCGCCCAGAATCTTGCGACGCTGGCCCAGCAGATCCACGCCCAGCGCGGTCTCCAGTTCCATGAGATTGCTGGCCTGCAGCAGCTTCTTGTCGCGGCTCACCTTCGCCAGCAAGCCCTTTTGCGCCGAAACCGCCAGCACCTGGCGCGGCTCCAGGCCCAGAATTTCGGCAGAGTCGGTTCGTTGCGAGGCGATCTGCAGTTGCACCTGTTCGGGGGAACTGAGCGCGTCCCACATGGTGTCGATCTTGTTGAGCACCACCAGGCGCGACTCGCGACCCTCGCCCAACACCGACAGATGCTGCCGCCAGATGGTCAGGTCAGACTTGGTCACGCCCGTGTCGGCGGCCAGGATGAACACCACCGCATGGGCCTGAGGCAGCAGGCTCACGGTGAGCTCGGGCTCGGCGCCGATGGCGTTCAGGCCTGGCGTGTCCAGGATCACCAGGCCCTGCTTCAGCAAGGGATGCGCCATGTTGATGAGCGCATGACGCCAGCGCGGCACTTCGATCAGTCCATCGGGGCCAGGCAGTGGGTTGTCTTCGGGCACGTCCTCATGCCAGAAACCTAGCGCGGCCGCCTCGGCCTGCGTCACCCGCCGCACCTCGGCCACCTTCTGGATCGCGCGCGCCAGTTGCCTGGAATCGGTCACGTCCAGGTCGACGCGCTCCCACTTGTCCGGTGCGTTGCGCCAGTCCAGCAACGACTGGGGCTGCAAGCGGGTTTCAATGGGCAACAGGCGCAGGCAGGGGGGGATCTCGGCGTCGTAGCCCAGCTCGGTGGGGCACATGGTCGTGCGGCCGGCACTCGCGGGCATGATGCGCCGGCCATAGCCGGCGAAGAACACGGCGTTGATCATCTCGGACTTGCCGCGCGAGAACTCGGCCACGAAGGCCACCATGATCTTGTCGTTCTTGACCTGTGCGTGCAGTTGATCCAGGCGCTCGCGCACGCCGGACTCCATCAGATCGTGATCGGTCAGCCATTCGGACAACAGCTTCAGGCGCAAGGCAAACTGCTTGCGCCACACACCGTGTTGCTCGAAATCCTGATTGAAACTCATACGCGCGATGGTCCTTGAATCGGCCAATATAGCATCGCCACCCTGGAGAATGCCGGACGGCTTCCGAGCCCGACAGCCGGGCGCTCCAGCCGCGCCAACGGCGCTCAGGCCTTCTGGCAGACAGAACAGAAAAACGTGGAGCGCTGGCCCTGGCGAATGGTCTTGACCGGTTCACCGCACACCCTGCATGGCAGGCCCTGGCGACCATAGACCATCGCATCAAGCTGGAAGTAACCGCTCTGGCCCTCGGCGCTCGAGAAATCGCGCAGGGTGCTGCCACCCAGCGTTACCGCGCGCTGCAGCACCGCCACAATGGCCGCATGCAGCCTGGCCGCGCGGGGACCGCTCAGCCGATCAGCCCGCAGGGTGGGCCGAATCCCCGCCATGAAAAGTGCCTCGGAAGCATAGATGTTGCCCACGCCCACGACAACGTCACCTGCCAGCAGCACCTGCTTGATGGGCGCACGGCGCTGGCGCAACGCTCGGTGAAAGGCGCCGGGATCGAAAGCACCCTCCTCCAGCGGCTCCACCCCCAGGCCACCGAGCAGTTTGATCGAGCGAGCATCATCCAGCGAAGACGCGTAGACCACCGCGCCAAAACGCCTGGGATCGTGCAGGCGCAGCACGCCCAGGCTGGTGCGCAGCTCGAAGTGATCGTGCGTGCCGGGCGGAGGAAGGGATTGCGCGAACTGCAGGCTGCCCGACATGCCGAGGTGCAACAGCAGCAGGCCTTGATCCAGGTGGATCAGCAGGTATTTGCCGCGCCGGGCCACCGAAAGAATCTCGCGACCCACCAGATCGGCCGGCTCGCAGCCCAGGGGCCAGCGCAAGGGCTTGCCCATCTGGAGGTGCTGCACCCTCGCACCCGCAATGCGATCCGCAAAACTGCGTCGGGTGACTTCGACTTCGGGCAATTCAGGCATGGCGGCCAGGATATTTTTGGTTACTTGTCGAAGGGCTGGAACGGCGGTGAGGTCATCGGATCACACCCGGTTGACCAGAGACCCTTCCATTATCATGATCCGATGAAAAACGCGCCTCGCCACGCCTTCGCCAAACCCTCGCTCGCTGCCAGCCTGATCGCCAGTGGGTTGTTGTGCACAGCACTGGGCGCTGCAGGACAAACCCCCACGCCGCCTACGCCCGCCGCCAGCGAATCGACGCAGGCGGCACCGCAGCCTGTTGTCAATTCGGGACTCGATGCGCCCTTGTTCTTCCAGTTGCTGCTGGGCGAACTCAATGTGCGTGCTGGCGAGCCGGGCACCGGTTACTCGCTCATTCTGGATGCCGCCAGAAAGCAGCGCGATGCCAACCTTTACCGCCGAGCGGTCGAAGTGGCACTGCAGGCACGCTCGGGCGACGCCGCGCTGACGGCCGCTCGTGCGTGGTCGCAAGAGTTGCCCGGTGGTACGGAGTCGAGCCGCTATGTGCTGCAGATCCTGCTCGCGCTGGATCGCGCAGGTGAAACGGCGCCTGTGCTCCGGTCCATCCTGCAGGCCACTGCAGGCGAGCGCAACGACACCATCAACGCCATTCCGCAAACCTATGCGCGTGTGGTCGACAAGGCGCAAGCCGCTGCCGTGGTCCGGGAAGCGCTGGAGCCCTGGTTGAAGCAACCCGCCCATGCCGCCGCGGCCTGGACCACCGTTGGGCGCATGGAACTGGCACAGGATCGCCTGCCGCAGGCGCTCGCAGCGGCGCGACAGGGACACGAAGCCGAGCCGGCATCGCCTTACCCGGCCCTGCTGGCGCTCGAACTCCTGGAGCGCGGCCAGTCTGACGCCGAACCCCTGGTGCGCCGTCAGTTGCTGGCGAGCACCACCGCTTCGCCGGAAGACACGGCGGTCGCACTGGCCTATGCCCGCATCCTGCTCGACCTGCAGCGCAACAGCGACGCGCGTGCGCAACTGGAAACCCTCACCGCACGCCAGCCCGATCAAGCCGAGCCCTGGCTGTTGCTGGGTTCACTGCAGGTGCAGGAGGGCGCCCTGCCCGCCGCCAGCGAATCCTTGCAGAGGTACATGGCGCTGGCCCGCCGCGCTGGCGACGAGCGCTCGGCCCGCGGTCTCACGCAGGCCTACCTGCTCATGGCCCAGGTATCGGAAAAACAGCAGGACTTCGCGGCCGCCAACGCCTGGCTGGACCGGATCGAAAACGCCGACGACATCATGGCCGCTCAGATGCGCCGGGCTTCGCTGCTGGCGCGCCAGGGCCAGTTGCCACAAGCGCGTGCGCTGCTGCGCAACCAGCCCGAACGCCGGCCGGAGGACGCGCGTCTCAAGCTCGTGGCCGAGGCTCAGTTGCTGCGCGACTTCAAGGCCTATCAGCAATCGTATGAAGTCTACGGCGAGGCCATGCAACGGTTTCCGGAAGACACCGAGTTGATCTACGACCGGGCCATGATGGCCGAGAAGGCCGGCAAGAGCGACGAGATGGAGAAGCTGCTGCGCCAGCTCATCGCCGCCAAGCCCGATCACCACCACGCCTACAACGCTTTGGGTTACTCGCTGGCCGACCGCAATGAGCGTCTGGCCGAGGCCAAACAATTGATCGAGAAAGCGGTGTCGCTGGCACCGGGTGATGCCTACATCCAGGACAGCCTGGGCTGGGTCGAGTTCCGGCTGGGCAACGCCCCGCGCGCCCTGGGCATCCTGCAGGCCGCCTATGCGAAGCGCCCGGACCCCGAGATCGCGGCCCACCTGGGTGAGGTGCTCTGGACGCAGGGCCAGCGTGAGCAGGCCCTGAAGATCTGGCGCGAAGGCCTGCTGCTGTCGAACGACAACGAAACCCTGCAGGAAACCCTCAAGCGTCTGCAAGTCAAGCCATGAGCATGGCGGTGCCCGGTCTTCGCAGCGTCTGGCGCATGTTGGGAGCGCTGACCCTGACCGCCCTGCTCGGTGCGTGTGCCACGGCGCCCAAGCCCGTGCAGCCAGGTGAATCGGCCTGGAGCGGGCGCCTTGCCCTCAGCGTGGAGAGCCAGCCCCCGCAATCCTTCTCCGCCGGCTTCGACTTGCGGGGCTCACCCTTGGCCGGCGAACTGCAACTGGTATCTCCCCTGGGCAACACCCTGGCCCTGGTGGTCTGGGACCGCTCTGGCGCCGAATTGCGGCAAGGCGGCCAGATCACCCGGCGCGGCAGCCTGGACGAACTCACGGCCGAGCTCAGTGGCACAGCGGTGCCGGTGGCCGCCTTGTTCGGCTGGCTGAACGGCCAGCCAGGCAATGTGCCTGGCTGGCAGGCCGATCTCACGCGGCAGCCTGAAGGCCGCGTCACCGCGCGCCGCACCGAACCGCTGCCCACGGCCGAACTGCGTGTGGTTTTCCAGCCATGAGTGCCAATCTCCCTTTGCGGCGCCTGCTCGATGTGCCTGCGCCGGCCAAGCTCAACCTGTTCCTGCACATCACCGGCCGCCGGGACGATGGGTATCACCTGCTGCAATCGGTGTTCATGCTGATCGATTGGTGCGATCTGCTGCACTTCGAACGGCGGGACGATGGCGGCATCGATCGGGAAGACATCGGACCCGGCCTGGCCTCTGGCGCCCTGCCTGCCGAAGATCTTTCGGTGCTCGCTGCCAAGGCGCTGCGCGATGCCACCGGCTGCACCCAGGGCGTTCGCATCGGCCTGGAAAAGCGGCTGCCCGCCGAAGCCGGCATGGGTGGCGGCTCTTCGGACGCGGCCACCACGCTGCTGGCCCTCAACCGCCTCTGGGGTCTCGGCCTGACGCGCCGCGAACTCGCCACCATCGGCTTGCGGCTCGGTGCCGACGTGCCTTTCTTCCTGGGTGGGCGCAACGCCTGGGTGGAAGGCGCGGGCGAGCAGATCACGCCACTGCACCTGGCGCCCGCCAGATTCGTTGTGGTGAAGCCCCCAACCGGGGCCTCCACGCAGCGCATATTCGGCTCGCCAGAGCTCAAACGGGACACAAAAACTGCTACAATCCAAGGCTTTGCTGCAAACGACGCGGGAAACAAAACCGACGCAATGGGCAGAGGGTTCCAGGCTTCTGGGGCGCTTGATATCCAGGAAATCCTGGCTTTCGGGCACAACGACCTTCAACCCGTGGCCGAGGCGATCTGCCCCGAAGTGGGTCACTGCATTCAATGGCTGAAAAGCCAGGGCTTGCAGTCGCGCATGACCGGATCGGGCACCGCGGTGTTTGCGCATCTGGCGCAGGCCAAGAACCTGACACCCGCCCCTGGCGGCTGGACGGTTCGGGAATGCGCCAACATGGATGCACATCCATTGCTCGACTGGTGCACCGACTAGAATCGGCCAGCGCACAGCCCAGGCAGTGGTTGCGCAACCAGCGACGTTTTTTGGTGGGCCGTCCGACATCGCGTCAAACGGCCCTCCTGCGTAGGGGAGTCGCCAAGTTGGTAAAGGCACTGGATTTTGATTCCAGCATGCGAGGGTTCGAGTCCTTCCTCCCCTGCCACCCATTTTTTTGAGCCAATCAGGTAGGCACACGGCCACGCAGGACGCGGCCGTCGTTCAAACCGCTGGGAACACCATGCAAGTTCAGCCCCCGGATTTCATGATCTTCACCGGCAATGCCAACCCGGTGCTGGCATCCGAGATCGCCCAACATCTGGGCACGCAACTCGGCGCGGCCAACGTAGGCCGCTTTTCCGACGGTGAAGTGACGGTCGAGATCACCCAGAACGTGCGCGCACGCCACGTCTTCGTGGTGCAGTCCACCTGCGCACCGACCAACGAGAACCTGATGGAGCTGCTCATCATGGTCGACGCGCTCAAGCGTGCCTCGGCCGAGCGCATCTCCGCGGTCATCCCCTATTACGGCTATGCCCGCCAGGACCGCCGTCCGCGTTCGGCGCGTGTGCCGATCTCGGCCAAGGTGGTGGCCAACCTGCTGCAGACCGTCGGCGTCAACCGCGTGCTCACCATGGACCTGCACGCCGACCAGATCCAGGGTTTCTTCGACATCCCGGTCGACAACATCTACGCCTCGCCTGTGCTGCTCGGCGATCTGCGCACGAAGAACTACGAAGACCTGCTGGTGGTCTCGCCCGACGTGGGTGGCGTGGTTCGCGCGCGCGCTCTGGCCAAGCAGCTCAACTGCGACATGGCCATCATCGACAAGCGCCGCCCGAAGGCCAACGTCTCCGAGGTCATGCATGTGATCGGCGACATCGATGGCCGCAACTGCGTGATCATGGACGACATGATCGACACCGCCGGCACGCTGGTCAAAGCCGCCGAAGTGCTCAAGGAACGTGGCGCCAAGAACGTCTATGCCTATTGCACGCACCCGATCTTCTCGGGCCCGGCCATCGAGCGCATCGCCAAGGGCAGCGCGCTCGACGAAGTCGTGGTGACCAACACCATCCCCCTTTCGCAGGCCGCGCAGGCCTGCTCCAAGATTCGCCAGCTCTCCGTGGCGCCGTTGATGGCCGAGACCATCGCGCGCATCGCTTCCGGAGAGTCGGTCATGAGTTTGTTCGCCGATCAGGACAACCTGTTCTAAGGTTCCTGAAGGCGGCAAAAGGCGGGTGGCGTCCATGGTGGGCGCCGCTCTTTTGAAACAGAGGCGTTCTGGTCGCGGAACCCCTCCATTGGAGAATGACATGCAATTCGTCGCTTTTGAGCGCGCCAAGCAGGGTACGGGTGCGAGCCGCCGTCTGCGCAACACCGGTCGCGCGCCCGGTATCGTTTTCGGCGGTGAAACGCCGGCTGCCACGATCGAACTCGATCACAACGCCCTGTGGCACGCCCTGAAGAAGGAAGCGTTCCACTCGTCCATCCTCGACATGGAACTGGGTGGCAAGGTGCAGAAAGTGCTGCTGCGCGATGTGCAGTACCACCCTTACAAGCCGCAAGTGCTGCACGTTGATTTCCAGCGCGTGGACAACAAGACCCGCCTGCGCAAGAAGGTGCCTCTGCACTTTGTCAACGCGGAAAACTCGCCGGCCGTCAAGACGGACAAGTGCGTGATCAGCCACGTGATGAACGACATCGAAATCGAGTGCCTGGCCACCCAACTGCCTGAGTTCATCGAAGTTGATCTGGGTGAAGTCACCAAGGGCGCCACCGTGCACACCGGCGACATCAAACTGTCCAAGGGTGTCAAGCTCGTGATGCACGGCCGCAAGAACCTCACCGTGGCGACCGTGGTCGAGCCGGTGGAAGAAGTGGTCGCCGCGCCCGTTGCCGCCCCCGCTGACGACAAGAAGGCTGCCGCCAAAGGCAAGGGCAAGAAGTAAGGATGCGCCCACGCTCCGCCGCTGCGCGGGTCGCTGCCCCCCAAGGGAGCTGATCCGGCTTGGGGCGGCCCGGCGCCGGATCGTCTTCCCAGCCTCAGAAAGGCCCGCTCGTGCGGGCCTTTCTGTTTTCCGCCTCGATAATCCCAACCCATGATCAAACTCATCGCCGGCCTGGGCAACCCGGGACCGGAATACGAACACACACGCCACAACGCCGGCTTCTGGTGGGTAGACGAGGCAGCGCGTCTGCTCAAGGTTTCACTGCAGATGGAACGCGGCCACTTCGGCCTGGTAGCGCGCGCCAGCGTGGCAGGCCAGAGCGTCTGGCTGGTCGAGCCGCAGACCTTCATGAACCTGTCGGGCAAGACAGTGGCCTCGGTGGCACGCTTCTTCAAGATCGCGCCGGAGGAGGTGCTGGTGGTGCACGACGAGCTCGACCTGCCACCGGGTGAAGCCAAGCTGAAGAAGGGTGGCGGGCACGCCGGCCACAACGGCCTGCGCGATATCCATGCCCAGCTGGGCAGTCCCGACTACTGGCGGCTGCGCGTGGGCATCGGACACCCTGGCAACAAGAACGAGGTGGCGAACTGGGTATTGAAGAAACCCTCGCCGGACGACCGCATCGCCATCGCGCAGGCGCTGGACCGCAGCCTGAAGGCCCTGCCCGACCTGATCGCGGGCGAGATGGACAAGGCCACTGCGCTCATCCACACCAGCAAGCCGCCGCGACCCAAGCCGCCGCGACCCGCTGAAACGACGCCTCAACCCGAGACGGGTGGTGGCGCCTCACCGGCCGCCGACAAGGGCTGACCGGTTTTCTGCAGACGCTGGTACTTCTGCCAGAGCGTCTCGCGCGACTCGATGTGTTCCGGGTTGATCGGAATGCAACTCACCGGACAGACCTGCACGCACTGCGGCTCGTCGAAATGGCCCACGCACTCGGTGCATCGCGCCGGGTCGATTTCGTAGATCTCCTCGCCCATGTAAATGGCCTGGTTCGGACATTCGGGCTCGCACACATCGCAATTGATGCATTCGTCGGTGATCAACAGGGCCATGCAGCAGCTCCTGTTCAGGCCTGCAGCGGCCTCGGCAACAAACGCCTTGCCACCGGCTCGCTGACCATCTGTGAGACATCGCCGCCCAACTGCGAGATCTCTCGCACCAGCGTGCTGGAGATGCATTGCAGCTCGGCCTGCGGCAGCAGGAACACCGTCTCCACCGCCGGGTTCAGCTTGCGGTTCATCGCCGCCATCTGGGCTTCGTAGTCGAAGTCGGTGAGGTTTCGGATCCCACGCACCACGGCGGTCGCGACCTGCTGGCGGCAGAAGTCCATGATGAGGCCATCGAAGGGCAGGACGCGAACGCGGCCGGGCATGCGTGCGGCGACTTCAGCCACCATGTCCAGCCGTTCCTGCAACGAAAACCGCGTCTTCTTGTGGTGCGCCATCGCGACCGCGACGATCACCTCGTCGAACAGCAGCGCGGCGCGGCGCGTCACGTCTTCATGGCCCAGTGTGATGGGATCGAAGGTGCCGCTGTAGACCGCCACGCGCGCGGTGCCGGCAGGGGAAGCGAGGGCTGAGCTCATGCGCAGGATTATGCGCGAGGGCCCCCTGCAGCCACTTCACTGCGCCTGCAATGGCCGCAACAGGTGAAAGGCCACCGCGCCGGCCTTGCCATGGCGGTGCAACTGCAGGCCGAGCCGCGCGAGTTCGTCATCTCCCCAGGCGCGGGGCGCCTCGAGGTAGACCAGGCCTTCTTCGTGCACCGCCTGTCGCGCTGCGGCCAGGGCCGCCAGCACCAGCGCATCGTTCTCTCCTTCGGCAAAAGGCGGGTCGAGAAAGACCACGTCCAGTCCCTGGCCTGCGCGCTGGCGCAGCGCGGCCACGCCGTCGCCCCGCTCGACGCGCACGGTATCGGCCTTGAGTCTGGTGACGGTGCGGCTCAGGTTGCCCAGCAGCGTCGCGTCCTGCTCGACCAGCACCACCTCTGCAGCACCACGCGAGGCCGATTCCAGCCCGAGCGCTCCCGTGCCGGCGAAGGCATCCAGGCAACGCCAGCCTGTCAGGTCCTGCCCCAGCCAGTTGAAAAGGGTTTCCCGCACGCGCGAGGGCGTGGGGCGCAGGCCGGGCCGATCGGCCACGGGTAACTTCGTGCGCTTCCACTGGCCGCCAATGATGCGAACTTCTCGCGGTGCATTGACGGGCACGCGGGTGGCGCTGGCAGGGGATTTCTTCATGCCGCCGAGCTTAACGCCAGCCCATGACTCAGGGCTTGGCGCCCACCACCACGGTGACCATGCGATCGGGCTGGATTGCCTGGGCAAAGGCGCGCCGGATGTCGGCCACGCTCACGCGCCGCACCTGTTCGGTCCAGGTGTCCAGGTAGTCCAGCGGCAGGCCGTTCCAGGCGATGTTGGCCACGTTGTCAAGCAGCTTGCGGTTGCTGTCGATGCGCAGCGCGAAACCATTGATGAGGAAGTCCTTGGCCGCTTGCAGCTCGGCCTCGGTGGGGCCTTGCGCCACGAAGTTGCGCACCACCTCGCGCGACACGTCCACCGCTTGCGCGGCCTGGTCCGGGCGCGTGGTCAGCCCGATCTGGAACGCCCCGGCATGGCGGCCGGGCGAGAAGTAGCTGTAGACGCTGTAGCTCAGGCCGCGTTTCTCGCGCACCTCGGTGGTCAGCCGCGAAACGAAGCCACCTCCACCCAGGATGTAGTTGCCCACGAACAGGGGAAAGAAATCCGGATGGTCGCGCGCGATGCCGGGTTGGCCGATCAGCACCTGGGCCTGCGCCGCGTCGAACGGCAGGCGCTCTTCCACGGCACGCGACAGGGCGGACACCTCGGGCACGCTGGGCAGGGTGGCGCAGCCGTGCGGTTGCACCGCCGCCATGAGCTGGCCCACGATGCGGTCGGCGCGTGCGCGGTCGATGGCACCCACCATCGTCACCTGCGCGCGGCAAGCCACCACATGCCGGCGGTAGAAGGCCCGCATGTCGGCCACACCGATGGCCTGCAGAGTGGGGGTCTCGGTTTGCTGCCCATAGGGATGGTCACCGTACACCGCACGAGCGAAAGCGCGACCCGCGAGGGTGCCCGGCCGGTTCTCGGCTTCCTTGAGGGACGCCAGCATGCGTTCGCGGTCACGCTGCCACACGCGCTCGGGCCAGGCCGGCGCGGCCAACTGGCGCGCAGCCAGGGTCACGGCGCGGTCGAGCAGATCGGGCTCCGTGAGGGTGCGCAGCGAGACGCTGAAACGGTCGGTACCGGCCTGCGCCCCGAACTGGGCACCCAGATCCACCCAGGCTTCACTCAACTGGTTTTCGTCCAGCGCGGGCTGTCCGCCCTGAGCGGCCACACCGCCCGATAGCAAGCCCGCCGTCACGCTGGCGAGTCCCGCCTGCCGCGCGGGTTCGCGCCGGCTGCCGCCGTCGAAATCGACCTGCACGTCCAGCATGGGAATGGAGGGGCTGGACACCAGGTAGACGCGCGCACCGCTGGCATGCCTCCAGTGCTCGATGGGAATCGCAGCTTGGGCGGGAAACCCGGCCAGCAGGGCCAGCGCGGTAGTGATCAGCGCAGCCCACCTTGCGATGAGCCTGCGGGACGGTTGAGATGGGAATGTCATGTTCACTTCGCTGCAGGCTGCGTGGGCACCAGCACGGCGGTGGTGAGTTGCTCGTCAGAGAAATAGCGCTGCGCGACCGACTGCACCTGCGCGGCGGAAACGTCCCGCAGGCGCGCCATGAGCCGGTCGCCGGTGTCCAGACCCATGCCGTTGATCCAGTAACTGCCGAGTTCGCGGGCCTGGCTCACCACGGAGTCGAGCTTGTAGACCTCGCTCGCGGTCCACTGCGTCTTCACGCGTCGCAACTCCGCTTCACTGACCCCTTCGCGCGCGATGCGGGTCACCTCCGCCTTGAGGGCAGCAGCGGCCATCTCGGCACTGATGCCCCTGGCCGGGACCGCGCTCAGCACGAACTCCTGCGGGCCCCGACCCATCAGGCCGAAGGAAGCGCTGGCGCCGTCGGCGATGCGCTTGCCGCCATGGCCCGAACCCTGCACGAGGGCGCGGTCCAGTCGCGCACCGCTGTAGCCGTCGAGCACGGCAGACAGCACGGTGAGCGCCAGCGCGTCCTGGCTCGCGGGGGTGTCATCGCCCTGCCAGCGCGGCGCCTTGTAGACCAGCGCCACCAGCGCCTGATCGGCCACGGCACGGTATTCCATGCGGCGTGGCCCCATCTGCGGCGGCTCCTCGCGCGGCTTTCTGGCCGGCACAGCGCGCGCAGGGATCGAGCCGTAGTGTTTCTGCGCCCATGCCAGCACCTGGTCCGCATCCACGTCACCGGCCACCACCACGGCGGCATTCGAAGGGCTGTACCACTGGCGGTAGAAGGTGCGCGCGTCGTCGGGCGTCATGGCGTCCAGATCGCTCATCCAGCCGATGATGGGCCGGCGGTACGGACTGGCCTGGTACACCATCGCGTTGAGGGCCTCGAACATGCGGGAGCGCGGTGACTCCTCGGTGCGTTGCCGACGCTCTTCCTTGATGACCTCGATCTCGCGCCGGAACTCCTCGTCGTCCCACTGGTTGCGAGCGAACCGGTCGGCTTCGAGCTTCATCACGTCCTCCAGGCGCTCGGCCGGCACCTGCTGATGGAAAGCCGTGGCATCGCGGCTGGTGAAAGCGTTTTCGCGACCGCCCAACGCCGCCACGCGGCGCGAGAACTCGCCAGGGGCAAGATCGGGCGTGCCCTTGAACATCATGTGTTCCAGCACGTGCGCCACGCCGGAGGTGCCATCGACTTCGTCCATCGAACCCACCCGAACCCACAGCATGTGCACCGCCGTGGGCGCTCGCCGGTCCGGCCGAACGATCAGTGTCATGCCATTGGCCAGCGTGAAGGAACGTGCTGCAGAACTGGTTTTCGGCGCGGGTGATGCGGCCACCGGCGCGGACGCTTGCGCATGCAAGCCACCTGGGAGCGTGAGCGCGAAGGCCAGAACCAGAGGGGGAAGGGATGCACCCAGGCGGGCGAAGTGCAGGCGTGGGAAGCGTTTCATAGAATGCGATGGATTCTAGAGATTCGAAAATGTTCTCGTTCTTCCGCAAAAAAACCCCCGCGCCCTCCCCCGCCGCCGCTCCGCCCGCCGAGTTGCCATCCCCCGCCGTTGCTGCGGCACCGCAGAGCCCGGCACAACGCCAGGGCTGGCTCGACAAGCTCCGGACTGGCCTGCGCAAGACCGGCAGCGGCATCGCCACGGTTTTCACGGGCACGCAGATCGACGATGCGCTGTATGAAGAACTGGAGTCGGCTCTGCTGATGGCCGACACCGGCGTGAAGGCCACCACGCATTTGCTGGCCGACCTCAAGCGCCGCGTGAAAGAGAGCAAGACCACCGACCCCGCCGCTGTCAAAGGCCTGCTGGCCGACGCCATTGCCGACCTGCTCGAGCCTTTGCAGAAGCCTCTGGTCATCGGAGAACACAAGCCCACCGTCATCATGGTCGCGGGCGTCAACGGTGCGGGCAAGACCACCTCCATCGGCAAGCTCACGCGCCACCTGGCCGATGGAGGTGCCAGTGTGTTGCTGGCCGCAGCCGACACCTTTCGTGCGGCTGCGCGCGAGCAGCTCGCCGTGTGGGCCGACCGCAATACCGTGGAGATCATCACGCAGCAGGGGGGTGACCCCGCCGCTGTGAGCTTCGATGCGGTCACCGCGGGCAAGGCGCGAGGACGCGACGTGGTGCTGGTCGACACGGCGGGGCGCCTGCCCACGCAGTTGCACCTGATGGAAGAACTGCGCAAGATCAAGCGCGTGGTGCAGAAGGCCGACGCCACGGCTCCGCACGAGGTGTTGCTGGTGATCGATGGCAACACCGGGCAGAACGCGCTGCACCAGGTCAAGGCCTTCGACGAAGCGCTCTCGCTCACCGGCTTGATCATCACCAAGCTCGACGGCACGGCCAAGGGCGGCGTGCTGTGTGCCATTGCGCGCGAAAAGCCCGTGCCCGTCTACTTCATCGGCGTGGGCGAGAAGCTCGAAGACCTGGAAACCTTCGACGCACGCGAGTTCGCACAGGCCTTGCTGGCCTGAACCCTTCCGCCGTCAATCCTCGGCATAGTTGCGCCACCGCCCCATGGCCTGGCGCATGGTGAGCAACTGGCGTTCAAACTTCGGGCAGGCCTGACACATCGCCATGTGCAACCGCAGCGCCATGCGTTCCAACAGGGGCAGGGCACGGTCTTCCCTGGCGATCAGCAGGGCGCTGACCTCCTTGCAGGTGCGACGGAGGGGGTACACGGGCTTCATGGGCTTTTCCTGGCGAACCAGTTGAGTTCCAGGCATTCGCGAAGGCGCAGGCGGGCGCGGTGCAACTGGACGTAGAGATTGGTCGGCGTGAGCGACAGTTCCTTACAGATTTCCTCACTGGAGAGCTCCAGCCACTCTCGCATGAGGAACAGGCGGCCCTGCATAGCAGGGAGCTTGTCGGTGCAGGCCTCCAGGATGGCAAAGAACTGTCGGTTGTTCAGGTCCTGCTCCGGGTTGCCCCAGTCGGCCGGATTTTCCGCGTAATGGCCATCGGCATGGAAGGCCATGTCTTCCAGCGGATCGGCCAGCTCGTCTTCCGTGGTGCCGGACGCACTGATCTCGCGCTGGTGGTGGCGCAGGACGTCAACGATCTTGTGCTTGAGGATGCCCACCAGCCAGGTCTTGAGCTGCGAGCGTCGCTCGAAGGCCTGAGGTCGGGAAATGGCCGCCAGCATCGTTTCCGACACCGCATCCTCTGCCCAGGCGTCGTTGCGAAGCTGCATGCGCGCAAACTTGAGCAGGTACAGGCGCAGGTCGGCGACCTGTTGTTCGAACGAAGGATCCGATGGAGTCCGCATGGGCCTGCAGTGTAAGGAAACGGCGGTCTGCCTGACCCATGAAAGGAAAGCATGCACTAAGCTGCACCCCAACCCCTCATCTGGAGAAAACGCCATGAACAGGCCCACGACTCGCTTCAACCGCCGGGAGTTCCTGCTGGCCGCCAGCGCTGGCGCGCTGGCTCCGGCCCTGGCCCAGACGAATGCCTCAGCCTGGGCCGCGGTGGAACAGGCCGCACGCGGCCAGACCGTCTACTGGAATGCCTGGGGCGGCGGCGCACAGACCAACAACTACATCCAATGGGTGGCGCAGCAGGTGTCCACGCTACACGGCATCACGCTGCAGCATGTGAAGATCGCCGACACCGCCGACGTGGTCAGACGCGTGCGCGCGGAGAAGGCCGCCGGGCGTGGCGCTGGCGAAGGCACGGTGGACCTGGTATGGATCAATGGTGAGAACTTTGCTGCCATGAAACGCGAGGCCTTGCTGTACGGGCCCTTCGCCGAGACGCTGCCCAATTTCCGCTGGGTCGACACCGAGGGCAAGCCCACCACGCTGAACGACTTCTCCGTGTCCACCGATGGCATGGAGTCGCCCTGGGGCATGGCCCAGTTCACGCTGTTCACCGACCGCCAGCGCCTGCCTCGGCCGCCGCAAAGCATGCAGGACCTGCTGGCGCTGGCACGCAACCAGCCAGGGCGCATCACTTACCCTCGCCTGCCCGACTTTCATGGCACCACGTTCATCAAGCAGGCGCTGGTCGAGCTCGCCCCCGACCGCAGCGCGCTGGCCAGGCCGGTCACCGACGCAGCGCTGGCTGCGCAGACCGCCACGCTCTGGCCCTTGCTGGATGCACTGCGCCCGCACCTGTGGCGCGCGGGCAGGCAGTTCCCGCAGAATGCGGCTGCCGTGCGCCAGATGATGGCTGATGGTGAGTTGCTGCTGGCCATCACCTTCAACCCCAACGAGGCGGCCAACGAGATCGCTGCAAAGCGCCTGCCCGCCACCGTGTTGAGCTGGCAGTTCGAGAAGGGAACGATCGGCAACACGCACTTCGTGGCCATTCCTTACAACGCGCGAGCCAAACCGGCGGCACAGGTCGTGGCCAACTACCTGCTCTCGCCGGTGGCGCAGGCGCGCAAGGCCGATATCGCCCACTGGGGCGACCCCACCGTGCTCGACGTTCCTCGGCTGCCAGCTGCCGAACGCGCGCGCTTTCACGCAGGCGCCCTGCCTGGCCTGGTGATGAAGCCCGCGCCCACGCTGCCCGAGCCACACACCTCCTGGGTGGACCCGATCGAGAAAGAATGGACGCGGCGCTACGGTGTCTGAGGCCGGAGTGAACCGCCGCTGGATGGCGGCTGTGCTGCTGGTGCTGGCCGCCGGGCCCATGTTGTGGACCGCGCTGGAGGCCCTGCGCAGCGGCACACAGCTGGACGCCTGGCGATCACTGCCGCAAGAGCCCGGTTTCTGGACGGCGGGGGCGCTCACGTTGTGGACCGGGCTGGCCTCCACCGTGCTCGCATGGGGGTGCGCTGCCGCGCTGCTGGCTCAGGGTTTCGTGCGGCAGCGGCTCGATCGCCTGCTTCGTGGCTTGCCTGTGATGCTCGCCACACCACACGCCGCGCTGGCCATCGGCCTGCTGTTCCTGCTCTCACCCAGCGGCTGGTTGCTGCGCGCGTTCTCACCATGGCTGACGGGCTTCGACAACCCTCCACCCTGGCCCACCACGCAGGACCCCTGGGGCCTGGGCCTGATCCTCGCGCTGGTGGTCAAGGAAGTGCCTTTTCTGCTCTGGACCGCTGCGACCCAGTTGCAACGAGACGACGTGCGCCAGCGCTGGCGCGCCGAACACGCCCTGGCGCAGACGCTGGGCTACAACCCGCGCCGCGCTTTCTGGCTGGTGCTCTGGCCGCAACTGGCGGTGCGCCTGCGCTGGCCTCTGCTGGCAGTGCTGGCCTACAGCCTCACGGTGGTGGACATGGCCCTGGTGATCGGACCTGCGACGCCTCCCACGCTGGCCGTGCTGGCCTGGCAATGGCTCCAGGACGCGCAGCCCGCCACCTACGCACGCGGCGCAGCAGCGGGCGTGCTGCTGGCGCTGGTCGTGCTGGGTTGTAGCGTGATCTGGCTTGCCACCCAGCGGCTGCTGCGCACGGCACTCGCCCACGGTCGCGGTGTTCGGGGCCGATCCACGCCCGTCCCCGTGCGGCCCGGCGCAGGCCTCTGGGTGCTGGGCGGACTCTATGCGGGCGTGCTGATCGCGCTGGCGGTGGGCAGCTTCAGCGGCGTGTGGGCGTTTCCGGCCATGTGGCCACAGAACTGGACGCTCGACGCGTGGTCGCAGGTGGTACAGAGCAGCCGCACGGCCTGGGGCACGCTGTGGCTGGCCACGCTCAGCAGCACCATTGCGCTGGCCTGGAGCGTGGCCTGGCTCGAACTTGCCCCGCCCCGGTGGGACCAGGCCCTTCGCCCGGTGCTCTACCTGCCGCTGGTGCTGCCTGCCGTGCTGTGGGTGGTGGGGTTGTACGGGGTAGGCCTGCGCTGGCAGCTCGAGGGCAGCGCCAGTGGCCTCCTGATGACCCACACGCTCATGGTGCTTCCGTATGTGTTGCTGGCCCTGAGCCCTGCCTACCTGGGTTTTGACCCGCGCTACGCCCAACTCAACGCCAGCCTGGGGCACGGTGTGTGGCGCTGGCTGTGGCGGGTCAAGTGGCCGCTGCTGCGACGATCACTGGCTTCTGCGGCTGCCGTGGGTTTCGCGGTGAGCGTGGCGCAGTACCTGCCCACGCTGTACGTGGGCGCCGGGCGTTTTTCCACCGTCACCACCGAGGCCGTCACGCTCGCATCGGGTGGGCAGCGTTCGCTCACCAGCGCCTATGCCGGCCTGCAGATCCTGCTGCCCGTGCTGGTGTTCGGGCTGGCCGCGTGGCTGGGCCGCCCGCGCCGATTCAGGCATGCTCAGCGCCCATGACACTCACGGTCCACATCCAGAATCTGGCCACGCGCGAACGCACGCTGGTGACGGAGTTGCGGCTGGTAGTAGCGCCGGGGCAGATCCTCACCCTGATGGGGCCCAGTGGTTGCGGCAAGAGTTCGGTGCTGGCAGCGATCGCAGGCACGCTGGACACCCAGGCGCTGCGTTTCGAAGGCCGGGTGCAGCTGGATGGCCATGACATCGGCTCGCTGCCCACGTCGAAGCGTGGCGTGGGCCTGTTGTTCCAGGACGACCTGCTCTTTGCCCACATGACGGTGGCCGAGAACCTGCTGTTCGCCGTGCCAGCCGCGCCCAAAGGCGAAAGGCATGCCCAGGTGCGACGCGCGCTGGCCGAGGCTGGCCTGGCTGATTTCGGCCACCGCGATCCGGCTTCGCTTTCGGGAGGTCAGCGGGCGCGTGTGGCCCTCATGCGCGCCCTGCTGGCCCAGCCGCGGGCCCTGCTGCTGGACGAGCCTTTCTCCCGCCTGGACGCCGAGCTGCGCGGGCAGTTCCGCGCATTCGTCTTCGACCACCTGCGCGACAAGGGGATTCCTGCGGTGCTGGTCACGCACGACGCGGCCGATGTGGCCGATGCGGCGCTGGTGGTGGAGCTCGCGCATGCTGGATAGAGCGTTGCAGGGCATGCTCAAGGCGCCGCTGGCGGGTGCGGCCACGCTCCTCGTGCGCATGGGCGTCAGCGCCGATGCACTCAGTTTCGCCGGCTTCTTCATCGGCATCGCTTCAGCGGCGACGATCGCGATGGGCCACTTTCTCCCCGGTCTTGCCTTGATGCTGCTTTCGCGCCTGATGGACGGGCTCGATGGCGCGGTGGCCAGGGCAACCAAGCCCACCGACCGTGGCAGCTTTCTCGACATCACGCTCGACTTCCTGTTCTACGCGTCGATCCCGCTGGCCTTCGCCGTGCACGACCCAGCCGCCAACGCCCTGCCTGCAGCGGTGCTGCTCACCACCTTCATCGGAACCGGCAGCAGCTTCCTCGCCTTCGCCATCGTGGCGGCGCAGCGCAAACTGAGCTCGCTGGACTTTCCCGACAAGGGCTTCTATTTCCTCGGAGGCCTGACCGAGGCCACCGAAACCCTGGTCGCCTTCGTCGCCATGTGCCTGTGGCCTGCGTGGTTTCCACAAATCGCGTACGGGTTCGCGGCGCTGTGTGCCATCACGACCCTGCTGCGCGTCGGCTGGGGTTACCGGCGGTTCGACTGACCGCCGGCTGCCTATACTTCCCGCACCTACTCTCCACCACATCTGCCATGAGTCCTGCCACCGCCTGGCTGGAAGCCGCGTTCCTGGGTCTGATCCAGGGACTCACCGAATTCCTTCCTGTCTCCTCCAGCGCTCACCTGCGCATCATCGGACCGATGCTGCCCTCGGGCGGCGACCCAGGCGCGGCCTTCACAGCCATCACCCAGATCGGCACCGAGGCGGCCGTCCTGCTCTATTTCCGGCACGACATCGCACGCATCTTCCTGGCCTGGTGGGCATCGCTCACCCAGCCCGCGATGCGCCAGGACCCGGACGCGCGCATGGGCTGGCTGATCATCATCGGCTCGGTGCCCATCGTGGTGCTGGGCCTGCTGTTCAAGGACGCCATCGAAGGTTCGCTGCGCAATCTGTACATCACCGCCACCATGCTGATCGTGTTCGCGCTCATCCTGGCCGCCGCCGACCGTTTTGGACGGCGCGAGCGCACGCTGGACCGGCTCACCTGGGGGCACGGCGTGCTGTTCGGCCTGGCCCAGGCCATGGCGCTGATTCCCGGTGTCTCGCGCTCGGGCGGCACCATCACCGCCGGTCTGATGATGGGCTACACGCGTGAAGCTGCCGCGCGTTACTCGTTCCTGCTGGCCATTCCAGCCGTGATGGGTTCGGGCTTCTACCAGTTGTTGCGAAGCTGGCAACACGGCAGCCCGGTGGCCCCCGGCCCCACGGCACTGGCCACCTTGATTGCCTTCGGTGTGGGCTACGGCGTGATCGTGGTCTTCCTCAAGCTGGTGTCCACGCGCAGCTACATGCCCTTCGTGTATTACCGCATTGCGCTGGGCCTGCTGGTCTTCGGGCTGCTGGGCGTCGGCGTGCTGAGCGCGCATTGAGCCCGGCAGCCCCCGGCTACTGGTCGCCACGCTGGAAGGGCCTGGTGCCCTGGCGCACGCTGTTCTGGCGCGACATGGTGGCCGTGGGCAGCACCATCAACCTCTTCACTGGATTCATCGCGCTCCTCCTTCTCTCGCAAGGCCAGCCCGTGGCCTGGGCGCTCGCTGTGCATTTCTCGCCAGTGCCCTACAACGCCTTTCTGGTGCGATCGCTGTGGCTCACCCAACCCAAACCGGCCTGGGCGATGGCGGGCGCGGCGGCGTGGTTTGCGGGGATGCTGGTGGTCTGAGACATTCTTCTCAATCCATTGGGTACTTTGGCTCAACCGATTGAGCAAATCAGATGCCCAACGAAATCCGCCGCCAGGGATTTGGCCGCTTCCTCCAGTGCATCGCGAGCGCCAAGAGTGCAAGAATGGCCAGCGCCGACCGACCGATCTGCAATCCCACCACTGGAACCATCTTGAACACTCGAAGAATCCTGCTGCTCGTGGTGGTGGTGCTGGGCATCGTGGCCTTCTTTGCATTCGATCTGGATCGATTCCTGAGTCTGGAGCAACTCAAACACAGCCAGGCCACCTTTACCGAACTGCACGCCCGATCGCCGCTGCAATTGGCGCTGGCGTATTTTGCCGTCTATGTGGCAGCCACGGCGCTTTCAGTACCTGGCGCTGCCATCATCACCCTGGCCGGCGGCGCGATCTTCGGACTCTTCTGGGGCACGGTGCTGGTTTCGTTCGCCTCCAGCATCGGCGCGACGCTGGCTTTCCTGGTGTCGCGCTTCGTGCTGCGCGATGGCATCCAGGCGCGCTTTGGTGATCGCCTGAAGGAAATCAACCGTGGCATCGAGAAGGACGGTGCGTTTTACCTGTTCACCTTGCGCCTGATTCCCGTGGTGCCGTTTTTCGTGATCAATCTGGTGATGGGGTTGACGCGCATGAAGACCATCACTTTCTACTGGGTCAGCCAGCTCGGCATGCTGGCCGGCACCCTGGTCTATGTGAACGCGGGCACACAACTGGCCCGGGTCGATTCGCTTCAAGACATCCTCAGCCCGGCGCTGCTGGCTTCGTTCGTGCTGCTCGGCCTATTCCCGCTGATCGCGCGCTGGATCGTGGGCGTGGTGCGCAGGCGCCAGGTGTATGCACGCTGGAAAGGCCAGCGCCCCAGACGCTTCGACCGCAACCTGATCGTGATTGGTGCAGGTGCGGGCGGACTGGTTTCGGCCTACATTGCCGCCGTGGTCAAGGCCAGGGTCACGCTGATCGAGTCGCACAAGATGGGTGGCGACTGCCTGAACTACGGCTGCGTGCCGAGCAAGGCCTTGATCAAGAGTGCGAAGCTGGCGCACCAGATGCGCCACGGTGAGAACTACGGCCTGCACGCCACGACACCGGCATTCAGTTTCAAGGCCGTGATGCAGCGCATCCAGGACATCATCCGCGCGATCGAACCGCACGACAGCGTGGAACGCTACACCGGCCTGGGCGTGGAGGTGCTGCAGGGCTACGCCAGGCTCACCAACCCCTGGACGGTGGAGATCGCGCTGAACGACGGCGGCACCCAGACCCTGACGGCGCGCAGCATCGTGCTGGCCACGGGCGCGCGCCCTTTCGTGCCCCCCCTGCCCGGCCTGGACGACAGCGGCTACGTGACGAGCGACACGATGTGGGAACGCTTTGGCGAGCTCGACGAAATTCCCCGGCGCCTGGTGGTACTGGGCGGCGGGCCGATCGGCTGCGAACTCGCGCAGGCCTTCGCCCGGCTGGGCTCGCAGGTCACGCAGGTGGAGATGGCGCCAAGGCTCATGCTGCGCGAAGACGAGGAGGTGAGCGAGCTCGCTCGCAAGGCCCTGGCGGCCGATGGTGTGGACGTGCGCACCGGTCACAAGGCGCTGAGGTGCGAGCGCCAGGGAGACCAGAAGGTGCTGGTGGTGGAACACGCAGGCGTCGAGCAATCCGTCGCCTACGACGAACTCATCTGCGCCGTGGGCCGCAGCGCGCGGCTGGAAGGCTACGGCCTCGAAGAACTCGGCATCCCCACCGGCAAGACGGTGGAGACCGACGAATACCTCCAGACGATCTACCCGAACATCTACGCAGCAGGCGACGTGGCAGGCCCCTACCAGTTCACGCACGTCGCTGCGCACCAGGCCTGGTATGCGGCGGTCAACGCGCTGTTCGGCGAATTCCGCAAGTTCAAGGCCGACTACCGCGTGATTCCCTCGGCCACGTTCATCGATCCCGAGGTGGCGCGCGTGGGTCTGAACGAGCAGGAAGCGAAAGAGAGGGGCATCGCGGTGGAGGTCACGAAATACGGCATTGACGACCTGGACCGCGCCATCGCCGACAGCGAGGCTCACGGGTTCGTGAAGGTCCTCACACCACCGGGCAAGGACACCATCCTGGGTGTGACCATCGTCGGCACGCACGCCGGCGACCTGCTGGCCGAATACGTGCTGGCCATGAAGCACGGCCTGGGACTCAACAAGATCCTGGACACCATCCACATCTACCCCACGCTGGCCGAAGCCAACAAGTACGCAGCCGGCGAATGGAAGCGCGCCCACGCGCCCGAGCAACTGCTGGGCTGGGTGAAGAAGTACCACGACTGGAAACGAGGATGATGCGTGGCTTGTCCGGCGTGTTGCTGATGGTCTTCTGCGCCAGCCTGTGGGCGCAGATCTCTGCCCTGCCTTCTCTGATCCAGCCCGATGGGGCGCTGAACCCGGCGTGGCATTTCGTGGGGTTTCCCAAGCAGCACACCGATTTGCCGCCCACGCGTTTCGAGGCAGGCAGCGCAGAGGGTGTGGCGGGCGTGCAAGTACTCACCGCGTCGTCCTATGGCATCCTGGTGCACGACACGCGTGGACCGGCTTTGGCGCGACTGCAGTGGCGGTGGCGGCTGGACCAGCCACTCTCCGGCGGCAAGACGAGCGCGGACATCCTTACCAAGGCCGGAGACGACGCCGCGCTGAAGGTCTGCGTGATGTTCGATCATGCGCTGGACCGTGTGCCGTTCGTGGAGCGCACGGTGCTGCGGCTGGCGCGCAGCATGAGTGGCGAGTCCTTGCCGGCGGCGACGGTGTGCTACGTGTGGGACAGCACGCACCCCGCGCTCACGCGGGGCGCCAATCCGTACACGAAGCGTGTGCGGTTCATCAGCCTGCAGGGCCACGGTGCACCGCTGGCGCGCTGGGTACCGGAGTCGCGCGATGTCGCCCAGGATTTCATCGACCTCTTCGGCGATGAGCTGCCCGAGGGCTCGTCCACGAAGCGAGCCGAAGTGCCTGCCCTCATGCGCGTGCTGATCGGTGCCGACAGCGACAACACCGCGAGCACCAGCAGCGGCTGGGTGGCCGATGTGCGGTGGGCGACGGACGCGCGCTGAGCCAGGCCGTACCATCGGGCGCATGCACCACGGCATCAAGAAACTCCTGCTGCTGGGCGCCGGCCACGCGCACGTGGAAGTGCTGGCGCGCCTGGCGCAGGGCCGCCCCGGCAACCTGGACGTGACCGTGCTCACGCCCTACCCACACCAGACGTACAGCGGCATGACGCCTGGCTTCGTGGCCGGGCACTACAGCGAAGACGACTGCCGCATCGCGCTGGAGCCGCTGATGCGCGCGGCCGGCGCACGCTGGGTGCAGGGCCGCTGCAACGGCATCGATGCCGAGCAACGCCTGGTGGCGGTGCAGCCCAGTGGCGGCGCGCAGGGTGCACCCGCCTCGCTGACCTACGATCTGCTCTCCATCGACACCGGCGCCGTGCTGGACCGCGCCCGACTCGAAGCCGGGATGCCGGGCGCCGCCACGCACGCCCTGCCGATCCGTCCGATCGAGGCCTTCACCACCTTCTGGCCGCAGGTGATGGAACTCGCGCAGGCACGAGCCGTGTCGCTGGCCGTGGTGGGTGCTGGCGCGGGCGGCATCGAACTGGTCTTTGCCGCCGAGCAGGCGATCCGACTGAATGGCCATGCAGGCGCGCGCTTCACGCTGATCACCGGCGGCCCCGAAGTAGCAACCGGCTATGCGCCCGGTGTGCAACGGCGTGTGCTGCGCCAGCTCAAGCGGCGCGGCATCACCGTGCTGCGCGAGGCCTGCACGGGGGTAAGCGAAGGCGAACTTCGCCTCGCCAACGGCGCACGCCTGGCCTGCGATGTGCCACTGCTGGCCATCGGAACACACGCGCCGGCATGGCTGCACGACAGCGGCCTGGCGTTGTCGGAAGAGGGTCATGTGCAGGTGAACAAGTTCCTGCAGAGCACCAGCCACGCCAACGTATTCGCCGCGGGCGATGTCGCGAACCGATCGGACCAGATCCATCCGCGCAGTGGCGTCTACGCCGTCAGGGCCGGCCCGCCACTGGCCCACAACCTGCTCGCCGCCCACGAAAACCAGCCACTCAAGGCCCATCACCCGCCCCGGCATTCGCTCAACCTGCTGTCCTGCGGCACCAGGCACGCCATTGCGAGCTATGGGCCCTTGCACCTGGAGGGTGCGTGGGTCTGGTGGTGGAAGGACCGGATCGACCAAGGGTTCATGGCGCGCTACCGGCGGTAAGTGCCACTGGGCCAGCCACTCGGTAGACTTGGTCCAGCCATCCTGCCGTCCCACCATGCCCGCATACCCTGTCCTTCGCCATCTCGCTCCCATCCTCCTGACCGCCCTGGCCGGTGCCGCCTGGGCCCAGACGTCCGCCGCGCCGGACAAGCTTCATCCCTGGCAAAGCCCTCCGCCACGCCTCACGGCCGAGGCCTATTTCACCAACCTCAAGGACGGTGATCGCATCGAAACGCCGTACCTGCTCAAGTTCGGGCTCTCCGGCGGCTGGGGCCTGGCGCCCATTGCACAGGCGGGTCGAGCCCGCAGTGGCCACCACCACCTGCTGGTCAACCGCGACCTGCCGCTGAACTTCAAGGAAGCCCTGCCGTTCAACGACCAGTACATCCACTTCGGCAAGGGTCAGATGGAGACCGTGCTCACGCTCGAACCCGGCACCTACACCCTGCGCATGCTGCTGGCCGATCAAAAGCACCTGCCGCATTTCGTCTACAGCAAGCCGGCCACCATCACCGTCACGAAGAAGAACACCACCGATCCGGCCACGTTGTCCGTCAAGGGCGTGAGCCTTGGACTCGATGGCGCCGTGGTCAAGGCGCCCTTCCGGGTGCAGTTCCACGCCTCGGCACTCAACGTCGCCCACCAGGCACAGAAGATCCCCGACACCGGCCATTTCCGCCTGACCGCCACGCCCGCCACGGGCTCGGGCGCACCGACGGTGATCGATTTCGCCGAAGGCCAGACCGAGGTCTGGCTTGCTCCACCCGTGGGCAGCTACAACCTGCGGCTGGAGATGGTGGACAACATCGACCCCACCAAACGCCTGACCAGTCCGGCCGTCGCCAGCGTTCGGGTCGAGTAGCGGGTCGTCAACAACCCAACTGGTCGGCCAGGTCCAGGAAATCCCGCGCGTGCAGCGTGTTGGCCGCGTCGGGCGACACATCCTTGGGCCTCGCCGCACCGAACTCCAGCGGACGCTCCACATAGGCCGTGGCCAGCCCACAAGCGCGCGCCGCAGCCAGATCGTCCTGGTGCGCCGCCACCAGCGTCACTTGTGCCGGCGACACGCGAAACACGTCGGCCACACCCAGGTAGGTAAGCGGATCGGGCTTGTAAGCGCGAAACACCTCGGCCGAGAGAATGCAATCCCAGGGCAGGCCGGCGCGCTTGGCCATGTTCGTCAGCAGGCCGAGATTGCCGTTGGACAAAGTGCACAGCGTGTGTCGAGCCTTCAGCCGAGCAAGCCCGCGCACGGTGTCGGGCCAGGGATCGAGCCGGTGCCACACAAGGTTCAGGTGATCGCGTTCGGCCTCGCCCAGATGCGCCAGCCCGAAGCGCGGCAGCAGCCCGTCGAGCACCATGCGGTGCAGGTCGTCGATGCGCGTCCAGCCCAGCTCACCCGAGCGCACGCGCTGCATCGCAGGCTGGTAGCCCTCGCGCCAGGCCAGCGCAAAGGCATCGCTGTCCACCTGCGGGTACAGAGCCCGCACTTCACGTGAGATGCTGCCGTGCCAGTCGACGACGGTGCCGAAGACGTCGAAGGCGAGGATGGGCGTGGGCGTCATCACCGAGACCTGAGCGCCGTGACTTCGATCTCGATCTTCATGCGCGCATCGAGCAGACCGGCAGTGATCACCATGGCGGCAGGCCGCGCACGGCCCAGGTGCTTGCGCAGCACCGGCCAGCAGGCCTCGAACAGCGAGGCATCCGGGAGCACGTAGTTCACGCGGACGACATCGTCCAGGCTGGCGCCGGCCAGTTGCAACGCGGCCTGGATATTGCGAAAGCACTGCTCCGTCTGCTCCACGACATCGTCCTTGATCGTCATGGTGGTGTAGTCAAAACCGGTGGTGCCAGAGACGAACACCCAGTCGCCGGCGACCACGGCACGCGAGTAGCCGATCTGCTCCTCGAAGGTGGATCCCGAGCTGATGCGTTGACGGTTCATGTGTGCCCTCCTGTGTTCATTCCACTCGCAGGCGCACGCCATCAGCGCGCGCTGCCACGATTTCACCCACCTCGGCGGCCACGGAAAATCCGTGGCGTTCGAACACGGCCAGCACCTCGGCCACCGCTTCGGGCGCGCAGGCCACCAGCAGGCCTCCGCTGGTCTGCGGGTCGGACAACAGCGCCTGATCGACCGGCTGCAAGGCTTCTCCCAGATGGACTTCATGGCCGTAGGCAACCCAGTTGCGGCCCGAGGCGCCTGTCACCATGCCGGCGCCGGCCAGGTTGCGCACCCCTTCGATCAGGGGCACGCGAGCCATGCGGATGTGCACGGTGGTGTTCGAACCGCGCGCCATCTCCAGCGCGTGGCCGGCGAGGCCAAAACCGGTGACGTCGGTGAGCGCGTGCACACCTTCCAGCGCGGCAAGATCGGGGCCGGGGGTGTTGAGCTTCGTCGTGTTGGCGATCATCTGCGCGTAGCCTGCGGGTGGCAGCGCGTCCTTCTTGAGTGCGGCCGAGAGCACGCCCACGCCAAGGGGTTTGCCCAGGATCAGGCGGTCGCCCACTTTCGCATCGGCGTTGCGCTTGACGCGAGCGGGATGCACCAGCCCGAGCGCGACCAGGCCATAGATGGGCTCCACCGAATCGATGGTGTGACCCCCCGCGACGGGAATGCCGGCCTCGCGGCACACGCTTTGCCCACCCGCAAGGATCTTGCCGATGGTTTCGGTGGAGAGCACGTTGATGGGCATGCCCACCAGCGCGAGCGCCATGATGGGCGTGCCGCCCATGGCATAGACGTCGCTGATGGCGTTGGTGGCAGCGATGCGGCCGAAGTCGAACGGGTCGTCGACGATGGGCATGAAGAAGTCGGTGGTTGCAATCAGCGCCTGCTGGTCATTGAGCCGGTACACGGCCGCATCGTCGGCCGTTTCGATGCCCACCAGCAATTCGGCGGGCACGGGCATGGCGCTGATGCCCTTGAGGATCTCGCTGAGCACACCGGGTGCGATCTTGCATCCACAGCCACCGCCATGCGAGAGGCTGGTGAGTCGGGGTTCCTGGCGGGCGGAGGAAGGCAGAGGGGCGTTCATGGGTGGGCATCCGTGGCATGGTGCGCAGGCTCGCACCGGACGCCCATTGTGCGACAGCCCTCAGGCCGGCGCCCAGAACACGCTGAACCAGCCTTGCTCGTCGGTCCAGTGCCGCGCCTCGCCAAAGCCCGCTTCCTGCAGCAACACCTGGAAAGCCTGTGGCTCCCATTTGTAGGAGTTCTCGGTGTGCAGCCGTTCACCGGCAGCGAAGTGCCGCTCGCCTCCCGGCCAGCGCACGGTCTGCGGACCACGGGCCTGCAGGTGCATCTCGATGCGGGAAAGCTCCGCGTTGAACAGTCCCACGTGGTGCCAGGCGGCAGGCGCGAAATCGGCCCCGAGCAACCGGTTGACGTGGAGCAGCAGGTTGCGGTTGAACGCGGCAGTGACACCCAGCGCGTCGTCGTAGGCCGGTTCAAGCACCTCGCGCGGCTTGACACGGTCCACGCCGATCAGCAGGCCACTGCCAGGGCCGCCCGCTGCGCACACTTCGTGCGCCTGGCACAGCAGCGCGAGCGCTTCGTCGGGCATGAAGTTGCCGATGCTCGAACCCGGGTAGAACACGCAGCGGGGTTGATCGGTCAACGCGCGATCGTGGAGCCACCGACCAGCCGTGGCGCCCAGGGCAAAGCGTTGCGAGAAGTCCATGCCCAGGCCCAGCATGGGCAGATCGGGGTGGCGCTGCTGCAAGGCGGCAAGGGTGTCGCGCAGGTAGTCAACGGAGATGTCCACGGGCACATACGCCGCCGGCTGCAACACCGGAAACAGGCGGGCGGCCTTCTCGCAACTGCCGGCACCCAGGTCGATGATCACGGCGCCTTCAGGCACATGGCGCGCCATGTCGGTCCCATGACGCGCAAAGATCGAAGCCTCGGTGCGCGTGGGGTAGTACTCGGGCAGGTCGGTGATGGCGTCGAACAGTCGCGAGCCGAGGGCGTCATAAAGGAACTTGGGCGCAATGCGCGGCGGCGTCTCGCGCAGACCTGCGAGCAGTTCGGCGTGCACCACGCTGGCCGCGGGCAACTCGAACTGCACGAACTGCGGGGTAGGAATGGTGTGCTGTTTCAAAGGCTTCTGGCCAGCCGCAGTCCGCTGAACTGCCAGCGGGCTTCGGTGGGAAAAAAGTTGCGGTAACTCGCACGGATGTGCGAGGCGGGCGTGGCGCAGGAGCCACCGCGCAGCACGTACTGGTTCACCATGAACTTGCCGTTGTACTCGCCGACCGCCCCTTCGGCGGGCTGGTAGCCGGGATACGCGGCGTAGCTGCTGGACGTCCATTCCCACACGTCGCCGTACATCTGCACCAGGCCGCTGGCGGCGTTGCGTGCGGGCATGGGGTGCAGCGCGTTGCCATCCTGCAGATTGCCCTGCACGGGCAAGGGTGCCGCTGCGGCCTCCCATTCGGTTTCGGTGGGCAGACGGGCGCCTGACCAGCGGGCAAACGCATCGGCCTCGAAGTAGCTGATGTGCGTCACCGGTGTGTTGGGGTCCAGCGGCATGTCGCCATGCAGGGTGAACACCGTGGGCAGCGCGTGGTCTGCCAGCGGTAAAGCCCAGTAGAGCGGAGCTCGAATGCCCTGGGATCGCACCCAGTCCCATCCGGCCGCCAGCCACCAGCGCGGTTCCTGGTAGCCGCCATCGCGCACGAAGGCCAGCCATTCGCCGTGCGTCACCAACCGGTTCATCAGCGCGTAGGGTTCGAGCCACTGCCGATGGCGCGGGGTCTCGTTGTCGAAAGCAAACCCACCTCCATCGTGGCCCACGTCCACCAACCCACCCTCGAACTCGATCCAGGTCGAGGCGAGCTGGGCCACCGGACTCAGCGGCCAGGGACGATGGTAGGTCGGCCGCAGGGGGTTGAGTGACAACAGGTGTTTGACGTCGGTAAGCAGCAGTTCCTGGTGCTGCTGTTCGTGCTGCAGGCCGAGTGCGATCAGCCGCAGTGCGGGCTCGGGTCCGCCGCTCGCGATCAGGCGGGCGATTCGCTCGTCCACCTCCTCGCGCCAGCGCCACACTTCGGCCATGTCCGGTCGCGTGATCAAGCCCCGCTGCGGTCGGGGGAACTGCTCGCCCACGCCCTGGTAATAGCTGTTGAACAGCACGCGGAACGCCGGGTTGAAGGGCTTGAAATCCGGCTCGAACACTTCCAGCACGAAGGTCTCGAAGAACCACGTCACGTGCGCAAGGTGCCATTTCACCGGGCTCGCATCGGGCATGGACTGGGCCTGGCAATCTTCCGCCGACAACGGGGCCGCCAGGGCCCTGCTGCGCGCCCTCACCTCGGTGTAATGCGTGGCCAGCGGGTGCGGCGCAGAGGACGTTGAGGTGCGGGCTTGCATGGTGTCAGGTTCCAGGTCGAAGTCGCAGCAACTCGCCGTTGCTGTCGTCGGTCAGCAGGTAGATGAATCCGTCCGGGCCTTCACGCACGTCGCGCACGCGCTGCCCCAGATCGGGCAAAACTTTTTCCTCGCGAACCACGCGATCGCCATCGAGCACCAGGCGCACCAGATAGCGGAACTTGAGCGAGCCGGCCAGCAGGTTGCCCTGCCATGCCTTGCCATAGCGTTCGCTCTTCACAAAGACCATGCCCGAAGGTGCGATGGAAGGCTTCCAGTGGTGCAACGGTTGCTCGAGCCCTGGCTTGCTGGTGATGCCCCCGCCGATCTGGCCGCCGCCGTAGTTCTCGCCGAACGTGATGACGGGCCAGCCGTAGTTCTTGCCAGCCGCCGTGATGTTGATTTCATCGCCGCCTTGCGGACCATGTTCCATGGTCCACAGGCGCCCATCCGGTGCGAGCGCAGCGCCCTGGATGTTGCGGTGACCCAGGCTCCAGATCTCGGGCAAGGCATCGGTGCGCCCGACGAACGGGTTGTCGCTCGGTGCGCTGCCATCGGGCCGCACACGCACCACTTTGCCGTGGTGGTTGTCCAGTGTCTGCGCATCATTCATGCGCTGGAAGCGATCGCCGAGCCCGAGAAACAGGTTGCCATCGTCGGTCTGCACGATGCGGCAGCCAAAATGAAGGCGGCTGCTGAACTTGGGCTTCTGGCTGAAGATCACTTTCACGTCTTCCAGCGACCTGCCATCGTCGGAGAGACGAGCAGACGCCATCGCGGTGGAATTGCCCGAGCCCGTCGCAGCAGGCTCGGAATAACAGAAGTGCAGCGTGCGGTTGCGCTCGAAGTTGCGGTCGGCGATCACATCGAGCAGACCGCCCTGCCCCACGGCATCCACCCGGGGTACGCCCGACAGCGCATCCCCCACGCGACCATTGGCCTCGATCACTCGCATGCGCCCCGGGCGCTCGGTCACGAGCATGCGCCCATCCCCGACGAATGCCAGGCCCCACGGATTCTGCAATCCGCGCGCGACGACTTCGGTGTTGACGGTGGGCGATTGCGCATGCAATGCAGGGGCAACCAGCGTGCCCACCAGGGCGAACAGCGACAACAGGGGCGTGGCGAATGGGGGTGTCATGGGATGAAGGAAAGGATTTCGGAAAAGTTGGCGGCAATCAGGTTGGTGCGCGCGCACGCCGCCAGGTTCCCTGACATCAACCCAGTGGCCACACGCCGAACAACCAGCCATGCGCCCAGAACACGAAGAGCGCATAGGTGCCAAGGCCGAGCACCAGCGCGATGGCGTCGTTGGCGGCGCTGCCCGGGAGTGCGGGCGCAGGACGCGCCAGCCCGACGGCCGCGCGGCGCTTGACCGAAATGCGGTCGGCCACCGCCCACGCCAGGAAACCGCCGAAGAGCAGCACATCGGCCAGCGTGCCATTGGCCAGCAGATGGGCCGTGGCCCACAGCTTCACCGACAACAGCATGGGATGCTTTGCCGCGCGCTGGATGCGCCCGGGCAGGTAGGCCGCCAGCAGCAGCACGAACACCGGCAGCATGAGCAACAGTGCAGCGTGGCGCATGCCGGTGGGTGGCGCGTAGACCACCACAGGCGCTTGGCGCGCGAGACCGTATCCCCAGACCATGAGTGCAAGACCCACGAAGGACACCAGCGAATACAGGCCTTTGAAGCCTCCCTCACCCATGCGGCCCGCCAGTACTTGGCGTCCCTGGGGCGAAACGATGGACACGGAGTGCACACCCAGGAACAGCACCAGACCAACGATGAGCCACGCCATGAACTTCCCCTCTTGTGAACGCAAGGGGCACTGTAGCGCCCATGGCGCACCTGCGCGAGGTGAAGGTCAAGCCATCAGACGGGCGTTTCGGGCTGCGCGCGGCGCAGGCGCTCGCGGCTGTTGGACAGGTGCAGCCGCATGGCCTTGCGCGCGGCCTCGGCGTCGTGCTGGCGAATCGCCTGGTAGATGTTCTGGTGCTCGCCATGCACCCGTTTCAGATAGGCAAGCCGGCCCTCGGGCGCACTGCTCGCGGTGTTGAGCCGGGTCCGCGGAATGATCATGGTGCCCAGGTAGGTCATGAGATCTGCAAAGTGGCGGTTGCCGGTGGCGCGCGCCACCTCCATGTGGAACTGGAAGTCCGAGGGCACGGCATCGGAAGCCTCTTCAATCGACGCCTCGAAGGCGGCCAGCGCAGCCGCCATGTTCTGCAGGTGGCTTTCATCGCGGCGCTGTGCGGCCAGGCTGGCGGCTTCGCTCTCCAGACTGATGCGCAGTTCGAGCAGCGAGATCACGTCGGCCACGGTGG
This sequence comes from Hydrogenophaga sp., assembly GCF_051860785.1. GTDB lineage: Bacteria > Pseudomonadota > Gammaproteobacteria > Burkholderiales > Burkholderiaceae_C > Hydrogenophaga. Next base: position 43,323 of record NZ_JBIMLB010000020.1, on the reverse strand, counting down.
CGAAGTCCTCGGGAGCGACACGGAAGTTGCTCTGCTCCGGCGGCGCCATCACGAAAGTGCCGATGCCGTGGCGCGTCTCCACCAGGCCCGAGGCCTGAAGGCGCGAGATGGCCTCGCGAACCACGGTGCGGCTGACCTCGAACCGGCCCATCAACTCGGATTCGGTGGGCAGCTTGTCGCCCGTCTGCAGGCGGCCTTCGCGCATGTCGGCGGCCAGCGTATCGACGATCTCGGGCACCAGGCCGCGCTGGCGGCGGGGACGCATCGGCGGCGTGGCCTCACGGTCTAGGGTTTTCACTGAGAGCATGGTTTTTTCCTTGACACGCCATTCTCGCCTTTACACAATCCGCCCAAGTTGTCTGACAACCGACAACAGACAACGGAAGTTGAGCGGACTGTAACAAACCACCCGGCAAAGTCCAAGCCCTTTTCTCCCGCCAGCGCCCACCTCATGGAAACCACGCTCAAGACCCATCACCGCCTGCTGCTCACCGGTGCCGCCGGCGGCCTGGGCACCGCCCTGCGCACGCGCCTCAAGGCCAACTGCGAGGTGCTGCGCCTGTCCGACAAGGCCGGCCTGGGCAACGCGCAGGCCGGCGAGGAAATCGTGCAGGCCGATCTCGCCAACGCCGACGAAGTCGATGCCATGGTGAAGGGTGTGGACGCCATCGTGCACATGGGTGGCATCTCGGTGGAGGCGCCTTTCGCCGCCATCCTGCAGGCCAACATCCTCGGCGCCTACCACCTCTACGAAGCGGCCCGGCGGCACGGTGTGAAGCGCATCGTGTTCGCCAGTTCGAACCATGTGACCGGTTTCTACAAGCAGAGCGAGACCATCCATGCCGACCACCCGCCCCGCCCCGACGGCTTCTACGGCCTGAGCAAGGCCTTTGGCGAAGACCTGGCCCGCCTGTACTTCGACCGCCACGGCATCGAGACCGCGTGCGTGCGCATCGGCTCCTCGTTTCCGGAGCCCAAGGACCGCCGCATGCTCGCCACCTGGCTCAGCTTCGACGATCTGCACCGTCTGATCACCGCGTGCCTGAGCACCCCCGTGCTTGGCCACAGCATCGTTTTCGGCATGTCCGACAACGCCGTGACCTGGTGGGACAACAGCCGCGCGCGCCACATCGGCTTCGTGCCGCGCGACACGTCCGATGTGTTCCGCGACGCTGTGTTCGCACGCACCAGCCCGCCCGACCTGAGCGACCCTGCGGCCATCTACCAGGGTGGTGCGTTCGTCAAGGCCGGCCCGTTCTGAACATGAACCCCAGGATCGAACTGCTGATCGACGCACGCAACGGCGTGGGTGAGAGCCCGACGTGGGACGTGCAACGGCAGTGTCTGTTCTGGGTGGACATTCCTGGCCGTTCGCTGTGGTGCTGGAACGCCGGTACAGGCCGCTCGCGCCAGTGGCCCACGCCAGAGATGATCGGCTGCATTGCCTTGGCCAGAGGCAGTGGGGGTACCCCACACGGCCGCTGGGTGGCCTGCATGGAAACGGGCGTGGCCGTGCTCACGCCATGGGAAAACGGAACGCTGGGCTTCGAAAAACTGGCCCCTGTGCATCACCCGCAGGCCGGCATGCGTTTCAACGACGGCCGCTGCGATCGCCAGGGCCGGCTGCGCGCCGGCACCATGGTCTCGAACATGTCGCTGGCTGCATCGACGGGCCGTGTCTACGCTTTCGACAGTGGCGAATTGCGCCGCCTGCTGGACGGCTTGATCACCCCCAATGGCATGGCCTTCAGCCCCGATGGCCGAACCATGTACCTGTCGGACTCGCACCCGGACGTTCAGACCATCTGGGCTTTCGACTACGACGTCGACACCGGCACGCCGCACCGGCAGCGCGTGTTCGTCGACATGAAGCCCCTGCCCGGCCGGCCCGATGGTGCGGCCGTGGACGAAGACGGCGGCTACTGGATCTGCGGCAACGACGCCGGCCTGGTGCACCGCTTCACTCCCGACGGGCGACTCGATCGTTCGATCGCGGTGCCGGTGAAAAAGCCCGCGATGTGCGCCTTTGGTGGCCCTGGGCTCGACACCTTGTTCGTCACCTCCATCCGGCCCGGCGGCGATCTCTCCGATCAGCCGCTGGCCGGCGGCGTGTTCGCGCTGCACCCCGGCGTGCGCGGACTGCCGGAAACCGCCTGCGCATTCTGACAAGAGGCATCAAGCCCCCTCCACTGGTCTCGTTCATCCACCCAACGCCAATCCTGAGGAAGACATGAAGCTCCAACCTGCCCTGATCGCCCTGGCTGCGTGCGCCGCCCTGGGCGCCCAAGCCGCCGAGTTCCGCTCGGCCGACATCCACAACGCCGACGACTACCCCACCGTGGCCGCCGTCAAGCACATGAGCGAGCTGCTGGAGAAAAAGAGCGGCGGCAAGCACAAGATCAAGGTGTTCAACAAAGGGGCGCTGGGCACCGAGAAGGAAACCATCGACCAGGTGAAGATCGGTGCGCTGGAAATGACGCGGGTGAACATCAGCCCGATGAACTCGATCTGCCAGAAAACGCAGGTGCCCACCATGCCGTTCCTGTTCAGCTCAGTGGAACACATGCGCAAGACGCTGGACGGCCCCATCGGCGAAGAGATCCTGAAATCCTGCGAAGACCAGGGCTATGTGGGTCTGGCGTTCTACGACAGCGGCGCGCGCTCGCTGTACTCCAAGAAGCCCATCAAGACGGTGGCCGACGTGAAAGGCCTGAAGGTGCGTGTGCAGCAGTCCGAGCTGTGGGTGGCGCTGATCGGTGCCATGGGCGGCAACGCCACGCCCATGCCGTTCGGCGAGGTCTACACCGGCCTGAAGACGGGCCTGATCGACGCGGCGGAAAACAACATTCCCTCGTACGAATCCACCAAGCACTACGAGTCGGCCAAGTACTACTCGCGCACGGAGCATTCGATGGCACCAGAAATGCTGCTGATGTCCAAGGTCGTCTGGGACAAGCTGCCCAAGGCCGAGCAGGACATGGTGCGTTCGGCGGCCAGGGAATCGGTGGCCTTCCAGCGCAGGAAGTGGGATGAGCAGGAAGCCAAGTCGCTCGCGGCAGTGAAGGCCGGCGGCGCTGAAATCGCCGAGGTGGACAAGAAGTCCTTCCAGGCGGTGATGGGTCCGGTCTACGACAAGTTCATGACCACGCCGGATCTGAAACGCCTGGTGAAGTCGGTCCAGGACTCCAAATAGCCCCGGGCGGCTTCGCGTCGCTCTCGCACCGCCCCTCCCACACCTGGACGGGGCCGGTGCTCCAGGAGAATTCATGTACACCAAGCTCTGCGCCGGCCTGTCCCGGCTCAGTCTGATGCTGGCGGTGGTCGGCCTGATCGCGCTCGTGCTGTGCGTTCAGTACCAGGTCATTGGCCGGTACATCATGAACGACACCCCCACCTGGGCCGAAGCGCTGGCGCTGCTGCTCGTGCTGTATGTGACCGCGCTCGGGGTGGCGGTGGGCGTGCGCGACGCGGGCCACATCGGCCTTGAATCCATGGTGGCGCTGTTGCCCGATCGCTGGCGCCATTGGGTCGAATTGCTCATTCATCTGCTGGTGGGCACCTTCGGCGCGATCATGGTCTACGGCGGGTGGATCTGGGCCCAGGCGAAGTGGGGTCAGGTCAAGCCTTTGCTGGGGGTGAGCGAGGCGATGGACTACATCCCGCTGATGATCGCGGGCGTGCTCATCGTCATGTTCTCGATCGAGCATTTCCTTGCGCTGCTGCGCGGCCAGACCGTGGAGCCCGCATGGAACTGACCATCCTCGCCGTCAGCTTCACGCTGCTGCTGCTCATCGGGGTGCCGGTGGCGTTCGCCATCGGGCTGTCATCCGTCGTGACCATCCTCGCCGCGGGCCTGCCGGTGGCCCTGGTGTTCCAGAAGATGGTGGGCGGCATGCAGGTGTTCAGCTTCCTGGCCATCCCGTTCTTCGTGTTCGCGGGCGAGCTGATGCTGTACGGCGGCATCGCCGATCGCATCGTTCGCTTCGCCAACAGCCTGGTGGGGCACGTGCGCGGCGGACTGGGCATGAGCAACGTGCTGGGCTGCACCATCTTCGGTGGCGTGGCCGGTTCGCCGCTGGCCGACGTGTCGGCCATTGGCTCGGTGATGATCCCGTTGATGAAGAAGGAAGGGTACGACGCGGACTATGCGGTCAACGTCACCACCCACGCAGCGCTGGTGGGCGCCATCATGCCGACCTCGCACAACCTCATCATCTTCACGCTGGCCACCTCGGGCATTGCGTCCGTCAGCGTGATCAGCCTCATGCTGGCCGGCCTGCTGCCTGCGGTGCTGCTCACGGTGTGCAACCTCGCTGCAGCCTATTGGGTCGCGATCCGGCGCGGCTACCCGGTGCGTGGCGGCGGCTTCGTGGGGTGGAACATCGTGCTGGCCGCCTTCCTCGCCTCCATTCCCGGCCTGCTGGTGGTGGTGATCATCCTGGTCGGCATTCTTTCAGGTGCCTTCACCGCCACCGAGTCGGCTTCCATCGCCGTGGCCTGGGCGCTGTTCATCACCACGGTGGTGTACCGCTCGCTGACCTGGGACAACTTCCTGAAGGCCTGCGCCAAAGCGTGCAAGACCACGGGTGTGGTGCTGCTGTTGATCGGCATCTCGGCCGCCTTCGGCTACTTCATGGCCCTCTATGAAGTGCCGCAGGTCACCGGTGAACTCATGAAATCGGTGTCGGACAAGCCCTGGGTGATCTTCCTCATGATCAACCTGCTGCTGTTCGTGCTCGGCACCTTTCTCGACATGGCCGCCACCATCCTGATCTGCACACCGATCTTCCTGCCGATCGCGATGCAGTACGGCATGGATCCCACCCAGTTCGGCATCGTCATGCTCATCAACTGTGCGCTCGGCCTCAACACCCCGCCGGTGGGCTCGGTCCAGTTCGTGGGCTGTGCCATCGGTGGCATTTCGGTGGGACAGGTCATGCGCACCATCGCGCCTTTCTACGGCGCGCTCGGCGTGTGTCTGATGCTCGTCACCTACATACCCGCGTTTTCGCTCTGGCTGCCCAGCCTCTTCAAATGAACCTCAAGGAGATTTCCATGTCATTGAACCGTCGACAACTCATCGCTGCCACAGCCGCCATGGCCACCGTGGGCCTGCCCGCACAGGCGCAAAGCTTTCCCAACAAGCCGGTCAAGATCATCGTGCCCTACCCGCCCGGTGGCTCCTCGGACATCATCGCGCGCGCCATCAGCCAGCCCCTGTCCGAAAGCCTGGGCCAGTCCGTCATCGTGGAGAACCGCCCCGGTGCCAACGGCAACCTGGGTGCCGACCTGGTGGCCAAATCGGCACCCGATGGCCACACCCTGCTGCTGTGCGACGTGGGCGCGCTGGCGATCAGCCCCTCGGTCTACACCAAGCTGTCCTTCGATCCGGGCAAGGACCTGCGCGGCGTGACCATGCTGGCGTACTCACCCCACATGCTGGCCGTGCACCCGTCGGTGAAGGCGAACTCGCTCAAGGAACTGGTGGCACTTTCCAAGACCACCGACCTGAACTTTGCGGTGACCGCCGTCGGCAGTGCGCCGCACGTGGCTGGCGTGGCGGTAGAGCGTGCCACCGGCGCCAAATGGACCTACGTGCCCTACAAGGGCGGCTCGCAGGCCGTGACCGATACCGTGGCAGGCCAGACCCAGGTGATCATGAACGGCATGCTCGCCACGTTGCCGCACGTGCAGAGCGGGCGCCTCAAGGTGCTCGGCATCTCGAAGAAGACGCGCATGCCGCTGGTGGGTGAAGTGCCCACGCTGGCCGAGCAGGGCGTCACCGATTTCGAATCGGGTACCTGGCAGGGTGCGCTGGTGGCCAATGGCACGCCGGCCGCGATCATCGCGCGCCTCAACGCCGAACTCATCAAGGCCATCCGCAGCCCCGACGTGCGCGCGCGCCTCACCGGGCAAGGCGCCGAAGTGGTCACCATGCAATCGGCCGAGCAGGACCGCTTCTTCGAGCGTGAGCGCAAGCGCTGGGCAGAAGTGGTCGCACAAGCCAACATCAAGCTCGACTGAGTCCAGGCCCGTTGCAGAGGACCGTACGTGAACCCCCAGGAACTCAAAACCACAGTGGGCTCAGGCCTGCTTTCATTCCCCGTGACCGACTTCGATGAACAGGGAAACTTCAACGCCAGTGGCTATGCTGCGCGGCTGGAGTGGCTGGCGCCTTACGGTGCCAGCGCGCTGTTCGCGGCGGGTGGCACCGGCGAGTATTTCTCGCTCAGTGGCACCGAGTACAGCGAGGTGATCAAGACCGCAGTGAACACCTGCCGCGGCAAGGTGCCGATCATCGCTGGTGCGGGTGGCCCCACCCGCACCGCGGTGGCACACGCACAGGAAGCCGAGCGACTTGGCGCGCAAGGCGTGCTGCTGTTGCCGCACTACCTCACCGAAGCGGGCCAGGAAGGTCTGATGGCGCATGTGGAACAGGTGTGCCAGAGCGTGAAGCTGGGCGTGATCGTCTACAACCGAAACGTCTGCAAGCTCACGCCCGATTCGCTGGCGACCCTGGCAGAACGCTGTCCCAACCTGATCGGTTTCAAGGACGGTGTGGGCGACATCGAACTCATGATGTCGATACATCTCAAGATGGGTGAGCGCTTCTCCTACCTCGGTGGCCTGCCCACGGCCGAGGTGTACGCGGCGGCCTACAAGGCCCTGGGCACACCGGTGTACTCGTCTGCGGTGTTCAACTTCATCCCGAAAACGGCCATGGATTTCTACCATGCCGTGCGCACCGATGACCACGCCACGCAGCACCGCCTGCTGAAGTCCTTCTTCATGCCGTACCTGGACATTCGCAACAAGAGCCAGGGCTATGCGGTCAGCATCGTGAAGGCTGGCGCGTCGCTCGTGGGACAAGGTGCCGGCCCGGTGCGCGCGCCACTGACCGACCTCAAACCCGCCGAAAGGGAACAGCTCGGCGCGCTGATCCGTGCACTCGGCCCACAATGAGGGGATGAGTCCGACGCCCTTTTCCCAACTGCTCGATCCGGCCCGCTTTCATGGCGAGGTGGATGGCCGACCCACCGCCCTCTTCTTCCTGCGCAACGCGCGCGGCATGGTGGTTGCCATCACCAACCTCGGCGCCAAAGTGCTGCAGATCGTGGTGCCCGATCGACAGGGTGAGCTGGGCGACGTGGCGCTCGGCTATGACTCCCTGGATGACGTGCTCATGGGGTCGCCATCCATGGGCGCCTTCGTCGGACGCTACGCGGGGCGCATCGGCGGAGCGCGTTTCTCCCTGAATGGGCGAGAGCATGGACTCACGCCGAATGCCGGCGCGCACTGCATTCACGGCGGCCCGCGCGGCGCTCGCCACCGCGTCTTCGATGCCACTCAGACGGACGCACAGACCCTCGTGCTGCACCACCGCTTCCTCACCGCCGAAGACAACTTCCCCGGCACGCTGGACCTGCAGCTCACCTACCGCCTCGACGAAGACAACGCGCTCTGGATCGAACACGTGGCCACGGCGCTCGACGATCCCGGCCCGGCGAGCTTCACGAGCCACATCTATTTCAACCTCGATGGCGTGGGCCGGGACCAGCGCATCGACGACCACGTGTTGCACGTGCCCGGCGCGAACACGGTGCTGGCCACCGGCCAGGACGGCATCGCCACCGGCTTGTTGGTACCGCTGGATGGCCACGTGCACGACCTGCGATCGCCAAAGACACTGAGCACCTTGCCCGACATCGATCTCAGCTACCCCCTGGCACGCAACCCTGAGGGCTCGACGCGCCTGTGCGCGCACCTGCACAGCCCCACCAGCGGACGGACTCTCGAGGTAAGAACCAGCGAGCCGCTGCTTCAGGTCTACACCGCCGGCCAGTTGGGCGCCGCTGAGAAGCCCGATCTGGGGAAACAAGGCGTTCGACACCGACCGCGCGCGGCGGTTTGCCTGGAACCCCAGCAGTTCCCCAACGCGCCCAACTGCCCGGAATTGCCTCAAAACCTGGTCTCATCCGGACGCCCGTACCAAGGCACCACGGTGTACCGGTTCGGCGTGCTCTGAATCGAAGTTAGCATCCACTCTCTTTTATTCTCCTCAACCCGAATGGACAAGGAACTTCGGGTTTAGCACTCACTCCTAGAGAGTGCTAATATTCTTGGCCGAACACCTGAGGAGGGTTCTCATGTCTCACGCTCTCGCCCCTGTCGCTTCTGCCACCCAAGGCTCGCTGGCCGTGGCCAATCCCTGGGCGCTGGTGCCACCGCTCGGCAACCTGGACGCCTACATTTCTGCGGTGAACCGCCTGCCACTGCTCACGCTCGAGCAGGAGCAGCAGGCCGCCCGCCGCCTGCGCGACGACAACGATCTTGAGGCCGCCAGCCAGCTGGTGATGTCGCACCTGCGCCTGGTCGTCTCCATTTCCCGCCAGTACCTGGGTTACGGCCTGCCGCACGGCGACCTGATCCAGGAAGGCAACGTGGGCCTGATGAAGGCCGTGAAGCGTTTCGATCCCGATCAGGGCGTGCGGCTGGTGAGCTATGCCATGCACTGGATCAAGGCCGAGATTCACGAATACGTGCTGAAGAACTGGCGCATGGTCAAGCTGGCCACCACCAAGGCGCAGCGCAAGCTGTTCTTCAACCTGCGCTCGCGCAAGCAAGGTTTTCGTGCCGATGCGCTCGACGGCGACACCCACCGCGAAGTCCTGTCCGATGGCGAGGTGGACGTGATGGCCCGCGAGCTCAACGTCAAGCCGGAGGAAGTCCGCGAGATGGAAACCCGGCTTTCGGGCGGGGACGTGGTGCTGGACCCCGCGCCGGGTGATGACGGCGAGGACAGCTTCGGGCCGATCGCCTACCTGGCCGATGGCACGCACGAACCCACCGCCGTGCTCGAATCCGCGCAGCGCGATCTGCTGGCCACCGAAGGCGTGGCCATGGCCATGAGCGAGCTCGACGAGCGCTCGCGCCGCATCGTCAGTGAGCGTTGGTTGAAGGTGAACGACGATGGCTCCGGCGGCATGACGCTGCACGAACTGGCGGCCGAGTACGGCGTCAGCGCCGAGCGCGTGCGCCAGATCGAGGTGGCGGCCATGAAAAAGATGCGCAAGGCGCTGGCCGCCTACGCCTGAAGTTGTTGCTCGGCTTCAACGAAAAAGCCGCCCCGGGGACGGCTTTTTCCTGCGAGAGTGTCGCGTTACTGTTCTCGGCGGAGAGCGGGAAAAAGAATCACGTCTCGGATGCTCGGGCTGTCAGTCAGCAGCATCATCAGCCGGTCGATGCCAATGCCGCAGCCGCCTGCCGGAGGCATGCCGTATTCCAGTGCCCGGATGTAGTCGGCGTCGTAAAACATCGCTTCCTCATCCCCGCCGTCTTTGGCGGAAGCCTGCGCTTGGAAGCGCGCAGCCTGGTCTTCGGCGTCGTTGAGCTCTGAGAACGCATTGCCGAATTCGCGACCGGTGATGTAGAGCTCGAATCGCTCGGTCACCTCGGGGTTCTTGTCGTTGGCACGGGCCAGCGGTGAAATCTCGGTCGGGTGGTCCATGATGAAGGTCGGGTTCCAGAGCTTGTCCTCGACCTTCTCCTCGAAATACAGCACCTGCAGGCTCGCCAGACTGCGACCGGAGAGCTGGTGTTTTTCCTCGCTCAGGCCCAGCTTCTTCAACTGGCCTGTGAGCCATGCCCCATCGTCCACTTTGTCGCCCGCGTCGGTGTACTTGACGATCGCTTCGCGAATCGTCAGCCGCTCGAATGGCGACAGCACGTCCACCGGTTGTCCCTGGTAGGTCAGCGGCTCATCGCCGCGCACCTGGCGCACCACATGCCGGATGAGCTGCTCGTTGAAGTCCATCAGGTCCTGGTAATTCCAGTACGCCGCGTAGAACTCCATCATGGTGAACTCGGGGTTGTGGCGGACGCTGATGCCTTCGTTGCGGAAATTGCGGTTGATCTCGAACACGCGATCGAAGCCACCGACCAGCAGACGCTTCAGGTACAGCTCGGGCGCGATGCGCAGGAACATTTCCTGGTCGAGGGCATTGTGGTGCGTCTTGAACGGCTTGGCGTTCGCGCCCCCGGGGATGGGGTGCAGCATCGGCGTTTCCACCTCGAGGAAGCCGTGCTTCACCATGAAGTCGCGAATGCTGGCCAGCGACTGGCTGCGCACCATAAAACGCTTGCGAGCGGTCTCGTCGGTCATCAGGTCCACGTAACGCTGGCGGTACTTGATTTCCTGGTCGGCGATGCCGTGAAACTTGTCGGGCAGCGGGCGCAGACTCTTCGTGATGAGGCGAATGTGGTTGGCCTGGATGGTGAGCTCGCCGGTGCGGGTGCGCATGAGCACGCCCTCGACGGCGATGATGTCACCCAGGTCCCAATGCTTGAACGCCTGGTGCCTCGCCTCACCCACGCCGTCGTTGTTCACGTAGATCTGGATGCGCCCGCTCGATGCGCCCAGGGAGGCGTCCTGCACCGTGGCAAAACTGGCCTTGCCCATGACGCGCTTGAGCATCATTCGCCCGGCCACGCTGACGCGCACCGGCTCGGCTTCCAGCGCTTCCTTGGTCGACTCGCCATACTTCTCGACCAGTTCGGCCGCCTTGTTCGCCGGCTTGAAGTCGTTGGGAAACGCCACGCCCAAGCCCTGTTTCTGAGCTTCCCGAAGGGCCTTGAGCTTCTCACGGCGTTCCGCGATCAGCTGGTTGTCGTCGTGCGCGGGCGCGGCAGAATCGGGGGTTTGAACTTGGGTCATGAATGAAAAATGGGTTGGGCACCGAAGTGCGCAACCCATGATTGTAGTTTTGAGCGGGCGGGTGCCTGCTGGACTCATTCCCCGAGGTAGGCCGCTCTCACTTTCGGATCGTCCAGCATGTCGCGACCATTGCCCGTCATGATGATCTCGCCCGAGTCCATCACGTAGCCGCGGTCGGCAATCTGCAGGGCACGGCGGGCGTTCTGCTCCACCAGCAGGATGGTCACGCCCTGGGAAGACACGTCGCGCACGACTTCGAAGATCTTGTCGACCATGATGGGCGACAGGCCCATGGACGGCTCATCCAGCAACAACACCTTGGGCTGGCTCATGAGTGCACGCGCCATGGCCAGCATCTGCTGCTCGCCACCGCTCATGGTGCCTGCCAGCTGGTCCTTGCGCTCGCGCAGGCGCGGGAAGATACCGAACATGCGTTCGATGTCCTGCGCAATGCCGGCCTTGTCCCTGCGGATGTAGGCGCCCATCTGAAGGTTCTCGGTGATGCTCATGCGTGTGAACACGCCACGACCTTCGGGCACCATGGCCAGACCTTGCTTGACCAGATCCCAGGCCCCTTTGCCCTTGATGCTCTGACCCAGGTATTCGATGTCGCCGGCTTCGTAGGCGAGTGAGCCAGTCACCGCCTTCATGGTGGTTGTCTTGCCCGCACCGTTGGAACCGATGAGGGAGATCAGCTCGCCCTCGCGCACTTCCAGATCGACGCCCTTGACGGCCTTGATGCCGCCATAAGACACCTTAAGGCCGCTGATTTTGAGGAGTGTGTTTGCCATTTGCATGAATCCTTGATCAGTGGCCGCCCGTGCCGAGGTAAGCCTCGATCACCTTGGGGTCCTTCTGCACATCCGCCGGCGAGCCGGAAGACAGCTGCTTGCCGTAGTCGAGCACGGTGACGCGGTCGCACAGACCCATCACCAGTTTCACGTCGTGCTCGATCAGCAGAATGGTGCGGTCGTCCTTGCGGATGCGGTCGATGAGTTCGCGCAGTTGCACCTTTTCGGTGGCGTTCATGCCGGCGGCCGGCTCGTCGAGCGCGATCAACTGAGGATCGGTGGCAAGCGCGCGGGCGATCTCCAGGCGACGCTGGTCGCCGTAGCTGAGCGTGCGCGATTTGTAGTCGGCAAACTTCTCGATGCCCACATAGGCCAGCAGTTCGCGCGCCCGGGCCGTGATGGCGGCCTCCTCGCGCTTGAAGCCGGGCGTGCGCAGCACGGCACCGATCAGGCCCGAATGGGTGCGCACGTGGCGCCCGACCATCACGTTTTCCAGTGCCGTCATCTCGGCAAACAGACGGATGTTCTGGAAGGTCCGGGCGATGCCGGCCTTGGCCACTTCGTGCACCGCTGTAGGGGTGTAGGGCTTGCCCGCCAGTTCGAAGGAACCGCTGTCGGGCGTGTACAGGCCGGTGAGCACGTTGAAGAACGTGGTCTTGCCGGCACCGTTGGGGCCAATCAGGCCATAGACCTGTCCGCGCTTGATTTCAATGCCCACGTCGCTCAGGGCTTGCAGGCCGCCGAAGCGCTTGGATACGTTGGCTACCTTGAGAATGGTGTCGCTCATTTTTCTTCTCCGCTCACTTGCTCAAGGACTTGCCGTGCTCGGGCGCAGGCCACAAGCCTTTCGGCCGGATGAGCATGACCACCACCATGGCCAGCGCAATCAACAACTGTCGCAGGATCTCGGGTGCGAGGCGGCCGTCGGTCAAGGCCGTCAGCGGATGGGCCACGTGGCGCAGCAACTCGGGCAGGCCGGCCAGCAGCAATGCTCCCAGGATCACGCCGGGAATGTGACCGATACCGCCAAGCACCACCATGGCCACCACCATCACCGACTCCATCAGCGAGAAGGACTCGGGTGAGACGAAGCGTTGAAAGGATGCGAACAGAACGCCTGAGACACCGCCGAAGGAGGCACCCATGCCGAAGGCCAGCAGCTTGAGGTTGCGCGTGTTCAGACCCATGGCCTTGGCAGCAATCTCGTCTTCGCGGATCGCCATCCAGGCGCGGCCAATGCGCGAATCCTGCAGGCGGTACGAGATGATCACGGCCAGCACCACGAAGAAAAGGAACAGGTAGTAGTACAGCGTGACCGGCTGGAAGGTGTAGTCGCCGATCGTCAGGCGCTTGCCCAGATCCAGTCCGAACACAGAGATGGTGTCGATCTGGCTGATGCCCTTGGGGCCGTTGGTGATGTTCACCGGGCGATCCATGTTGAGCAGGAAGATGCGGATGATCTCGCCGAAGCCCAGGGTGATGATCGCGAGGTAGTCGCCACGCAGCTTGAGCGTGGGAGCGCCCAGGATCATGCCGACCACACCGGCAATGACCGCGGCCAGGATCATGACCCACCAGATGCTGTAGTGCAGCCCATCAGGGAACATGGCCTGAATGGCCGGGAACGTGTTGGCCAGATGGGGTGAGCCCAGCAACGCAAAGACGTAGGCGCCCACCGCGAAGAAGGCGATATAGCCGAGATCGAGCAGGCCTGCGTAGCCCACCACGATGTTCAGGCCAAGGGCCAGCAGCACGTAGAGCAGGGCAATGTCCACAATGCGGACCCAGGAGTTGCTCCCGGTGGATTGCAGGATGATCGGCAGCAGCAGCAACGCGACAGCAGCGATCAGGAAGACGATGAGTTTGCCGGTTTTCGTGTTCATCATGGTGCTTCTCCTTTCCGGTCAGGCGCGGTCCGCCACGCGTTCGCCCAGCAGGCCCGAGGGACGCAGCGTGAGCACGATGGCCAGCACGATGAAGGCGAAGATGTCGGTGTACTGGCTGCCCAGCACACCGCCAGTGAGCTTGCCGAGGTAACCCGCACCTAGCGACTCGATCAGGCCCAGGGCGATACCACCCACCACAGCACCCGCGAGGTTGCCGATGCCGCCCATGACGGCAGCCACGAAAGCCTTGAGGCCTGGCATGAAGCCCATGGCGTGCTGCACCGTGCCGTAGTTCGAAGCCCACATCACGCCGGCAATGGCCGCCAGCATGGCACCGATGATGAAGGTGGCGGAGATGACCACGTCGGGCTTGATGCCCATGAGCGCGGCCACGCGGGGATTCTCTGCCGTGGCCCGCATGGCGCGCCCCAGGTTGGTTCGGTTGACCAGCCACATCAGGAAAGCCAGTGTGACCGCCGTGGTGGCGAGGATGACGACCTGTGTGACCGACACCACCGCGCCAGCGAACTCGATCGGCTCGCGCGAGAGCATGGACGGGTAGGACTTGGGATTTGGCGCCCAGATGATCATGGCGAATGTCTGCAACAGCAGCGACATGCCGATGGCGGTGATCAGGGGCGCGAGCCGGTTCGAATTGCGAAGGGGTCGGTATGCAAGCTTCTCGATCGAGAAGTTGAGGGTCGCGCAGACCACCATGGCGATGATGGTGGCGAAGAGAAGGACCAACCACGTGGGCATGCCGGTGGAGGCGTCCATCATCCAGCCGATGACGGTCCAGCTGGTGAGAGCTCCCACCATCAGCACGTCGCCGTGCGCAAAGTTAATCAGCCCGATGATGCCGTAAACCATGGTGTAACCCAGGGCCACGAGCGCATACATGCTGCCCAGCACCAGACCGTTGATGATCTGCTGAAGCAATACTTCCATGAAGGTTCTCCGTGTTTGTGATCAGCCACTTGCGTTGTGCGCCATGGCCTGCTTCAACCTAGCAAAAAACCCGCCAGACCTGACCTTGTAACAGGACAGACGGCGGGTTGGTGGGCGATTGTAGCGAGGCGTTTTCGGCCCCCCCATGCGTGTAAGCCCTTAGCGGGCGCGGGTTTACCCTGATTTCACCCAGGGCATCGACACAGCATCAGAGGGTTAGGCGTTGCATTAGTTATTTTGATCGTTACGGCCCTTGAGCTCACGCAACTTATCACGAATGCGCAGTTCCAGGCCACGATCCACCGGCTGGTAGAAACCAGGTTCGGCCATGCCCTCGGGCAGGTAGCGCTCACCTGCGGCAAATCCACCCGCTTCGTCGTGCGCGTACCGATACCCCTTGCCATAGTCGAGCGACTTCATGAGCTGGGTTGGCGCATTGCGAAGGTGCATCGGTACCGGACGCGTTCCGTCCTTCTTCACAAACGCCTTGGCGGCGTTGAAGGCTTTGTAGACCGCATTGGACTTGGGTGCCACCGCCAGGTAGACCACACATTCGGCCAGAGCAAGCTCGCCTTCGGGGCTGCCGAGCCGCTCGTAGACTTCGGCCGCATCCAGCGCCAGGCGCAAGGCCCGCGGATCGGCCAGGCCGATGTCTTCACTGGCCATGCGAATAAGGCGCCGTGCCATGTAGCGCGGGTCGGCGCCTCCGTCGAGCATGCGCACGAGCCAATACAGTGCGGCGTCCGGGTCCGATCCGCGCACGCTTTTGTGCAGGGCGCTGATGGTGTCGTAGAACTGCTCGCCACCCTTGTCGTAGCGGCGCATGCGTTCGCCCAGCACCTTGAGCAGCCACTCGTCGGTCACCTCCGCCAGCTTTTCACGCGCAGCCGCCACCGCCAGCGTTTCCAGTGTGTTGAGCAGACGGCGCGCATCGCCATCGGCATAGGCAATCAACCGGTCGACCGCCGCCGCTTCCACTGGAGGCACGGCGTCGATGGCGCGGGCCTTGGCCACGATCTGGCGCAGGTCGTCTTCGGTAAGGGGCTGCAGCACGTACACTGCCGCGCGCGACAGCAAGGCTGAATTCACTTCGAACGAGGGGTTTTCAGTCGTCGCACCAATGAAGGTGAACAGTCCGCTTTCCACATGGGGCAGGAAGGCATCCTGCTGGCTCTTGTTGAAGCGGTGCACCTCGTCCACGAACAGAATGGTGCGCTGCGCTGTGAGACCACTGCGGGCTGCTTCGGCACGTTCCACCGCCTCACGGATGTCCTTGACGCCACCCAGCACCGCACTGATGGTGATGAACTGGGCATCGAAGGCATCGGCCATCAAACGGGCGATGGTCGTCTTGCCCACACCAGGCGGCCCCCAGAGGATGCAGCTGTGTGGCTGGCCCGATTCAAAGGCCAGGCGCAAGGCCATGCCTTCCCCCAGCATGTGCTGCTGCCCGATCACGTCAGCCAGTGTGCGCGGTCGCAGACGCTCCGCCAATGGGACGTGGGCACCGGCTGCGGACACGGGCATGGCTTGCGAAAGACCGGCTCAGGGCCGAATCACGGACGCGCCAGACGGTGGCTGGAACTTGAAATCGCCCGCCTTCAAAGCGGCGTTGTCGCGCCATTCGCTGAATGTGAGCACCGAGCGTTGACCCAGGCTGTCCTCGATGTCGAGCACCGAAAGCCTGCCCTGGCGAAAGCCGACTCGCACCATCTGCAACTGGCCGTCGCGGTCCTTCGGGCGTGCCTCCAGCCATTCCAGGCCGTCGCGAGCGGGCGCCGCCTTGAGCTCGAACGCTTCCGACAGCCCCTTCATGTCGGCACCGGAGGCAATCAGCGCGGCGGGTGTGCTGCCGAGCGCGTCCTTCTGCGACCGCGACGTCACCTGGTTCAGGTCCACGTCGTGCAGCCACAGCGTCTGCCCATCGGCCACGATGGTCTGCTCGAAGGGTTTGGTGTACTGGAAACGGAAGAGGTTGGGCCGCAGGAATTCGAAGCGGCCCGTGGAGGTTTTGCTGCGTGCGGTGGTCTCGTTGCTGCGCTTGGGTGACGTGACCACCTGCGTGAAGCTGGCTTGTGCGCTGTTCACCTCACGCAGGAATTTTTCCAGGTCCTGCATGCCGTCGGCCTGAGCACCAAAACTCGACCATGCGAGGACGCCGGCAAGAAGAAGTTGTTTCATCATGAGGGGTCTGACCCGTTTGCGCCCACTTGGTTGCAGGCCTGGTTCAATCGCCGCGCGAAGGCATGAGAATGTCGCGCTGGCCGCTGGAGGTGAGCGCACTCACCAGCCCTGCCTTCTCCATGTCTTCCAGCAGGCGCGCGGCGCGGTTGTATCCAATCTTGAGCTTGCGCTGGACATAGGAAATGCTGGCCTTGCGGTCCTTGAGCACGATCTCCACGGCCTGATCGTAGAGCGCATCCTTCTCGCCTCCGCTCTCACCGCCGCCTTCACCGAACAGGTCGCCGCCCTCGCCATCGCCGACGCCGCCTTCGAGAACCCCGTCGATGTAGTTGGGCTCACCGCCCTGCTCCTTCAGATAGGCCACCACGCGGTGCACCTCATCGTCGCTCACGAAGGCGCCGTGCACCCGGATCGGGAAACCCGTGCCCGAAGGCATGTAAAGCATGTCGCCCATGCCCAGCAGACTCTCTGCACCCATCTGATCAAGGATGGTGCGGCTGTCGATCTTGCTGCTGACCTGGAAGGAAAGCCGGGTCGGGATGTTGGCCTTGATCAGGCCGGTGATCACGTCCACGCTGGGTCGCTGTGTGGCCAGAATCAGGTGGATGCCGGCCGCGCGCGCCTTTTGTGCCAGGCGGGCGATGAGTTCCTCGATCTTCTTGCCCACCACCATCATGAGGTCGGCCAGTTCGTCGATCACCACCACGATGTAGGGCAGGCGTTCGAGAGGCTCGGGCTGTTCGGGCGTCAGGCTGAACGGGTTGCCGATGATCTCGCCCCGCGCCGTGGCGTCATCGATCTTCGTGTTGAAACCGGCGAGGTTGCGCACGCCCATCTTGCTCATGAGCTTGTAGCGCTTCTCCATCTCGGCCACGCACCAGTTCAATCCGTTGGCGGCGTGCTTCATGTCCGTGACCACCGGCGCCAGCAGGTGCGGAATGCCTTCATAGACGCTCATTTCCAGCATCTTGGGGTCGATCAGCAGCAAGCGCACATCGCGCGCATCGGCCTTGTAGAGCAGCGAAAGAATCATGGCGTTGATGCCGACCGACTTGCCCGAACCGGTGGTACCTGCCACCAGGCAATGCGGCATCTTGGCAAGATCCGCCACGATGGGCTGCCCACCGATGTCCTTGCCCAGGCCCATGGTCAGCATCGACTTGGCATCGTTGTAGACCTGAGAGCCCAGGATCTCGCTGAGCTTGATGGTCTGGCGCTTGGCATTGGGCAA
Source organism: Hydrogenophaga sp. (assembly GCF_051860785.1). Taxonomy (GTDB): domain Bacteria; phylum Pseudomonadota; class Gammaproteobacteria; order Burkholderiales; family Burkholderiaceae_C; genus Hydrogenophaga. Next base: position 25,569 of record NZ_JBIMLB010000020.1, on the reverse strand, counting down.
CTCCAGCGCCATGAGATTCTTGCCCGGTATGGTCTCGATCACGCGAATGGACACTAGCGAGAGCGAGCGCGCCAGGTCCCGCCCGAGGTTGACGATCTGCGAACCCTTCACGCCGGTAGCCGGCTCGATTTCGTAACGCGTGATCACCGGACCCGGCGCGGCTGCCACCACGCGCACATCCACACCGAAGTCCTTGAGCTTCTTCTCGATCAGGCGGCTGGTCATCTCCAGCGTCTGGCTGTCCACGCCGGCCTGATGCTGCGGCGCGCTGTCGAGCAGATCCACCTGAGGCAACTTGCTGTCGGGCATCTCTGCAAACAGTGGCTTCTGGCGTTCCTTGGCCACGCGCTCGCTCTTGGGCACGTCCACGAGGGTAGGTTCGATCACCACCGGCGTGGGGTGCAGTTCCTCGATCTCGACACGCTCCACCTTCACCACCTCTTCGCGCTCGCGGGCAGCCTTCTCGCCAATGCGCTGGTCTTCCACCGCCTCGCGTTTCTCGCGGCGCGCCTCGAACCACCCGTCCAGCGTATGCCCCACCACCTCGGCCCAATGGCCCCATGAAAAACGGAAGACGGCAGGCAGGCAGGCCAGCAGCAGCGCAAGCATGGCAATGGCCGCGCCATTGAAGCCCAGCCAGCGGGTTGCGATCGGCCCCAACGCGTGACCCAGAACACCGCCGGCATGGTCGGGCAGCAAGGCTTCCAACCGATACAAGCGGCTCCATTCCAGCACGGCACTTGCCGCGAGGAGCATCACGATGCCCAGCGCATACAGGCCGCGTCGCGCCCACGGGCGCTGCCACGGCCGCATGGCCTCGAGTTCCTGTGCCGTGGGGCCTTGCGTGCCACGGATCCAGCGCGCCAGCGCCGACAGCCAAGCCCGCACCCCGGCCAGAAAACACCACCACACGGAAAAGCCCAACAGGTAGTAACTCCAGTCGGACAACAGCGCTCCCAGGCGCCCACCCCAGTTGCCCACATCGGTCGATGTGCCCGTGGTGCTCCATGCCGGATCGGCGAGCGAATGACTCAACAGGGCCAGCAGCCAGAAGAGCAACGCGGCAGCCCCCAGCACCAGGACGATCTCCTGGGCAAAACGCGACACGCCCACCGCAGGCGCGGCATTGCGATCGGCATTGAGGGTATTGAGTGAATAGGTCATGAGCCTTGCGGTTTTTCTTCCGCAAGCTTACCCCAAGCAGGGGCCATCTCCAGGCGCCGACAAGGCGCCTCTAGGCGGTTCAGCGCCCCTCAGCCCAGTGAGTTGAGGCGTTCCTTGATGATCGTGCTGCCGTCCTCGGCCAACTCGATGAAACCTCGGTCTTCCAGGTCCTTCATGACCCGGCTGACCATCTCACGCGACGCACCGATCATCTTGGCCACGTCCTGGCGCGAGACGCGATCCTTGATGACAAGTTGTCCGTCCTTGTCCGGCCGGGCAAATTCCAGCAGCGCACGGGCCACTCGGCCATACACATCCATCAGCGCGAGGGACTCGATCTTGCGGTCGGCATGACGCAAGCGCTGCACCAGGCCCTTCATGACGGCGTAGGCCATGGAGGTGTTTTCCGGCAGGCAACGTGCAAATTCGGTACGCCCCAGGATCAGCACGTCGGTCTGCACCTCGGCTTTCACCGTGGCGGAATGCGGCTGGTTGTCGATCAGGCTCATCTCGCCCACATAGTCGCCAGGGTTCATGGTGGCCAGGATCACCTCGCGACCACGGGTATCGGTGGTCACCACACGCGCGCGCCCGGTGAGCACGATGGCCAGGCAATTCGACTTCTTGCCCTGTTCGACGATGCACTCACCGCGCTTGAAGCGGCGTTTGATGACGGAATCAGCGACCGCCTCGGCCTGGGCCTGTGTCAAAGTGGAGAACAGCGGCACCCGGCGGATCAGATCGAGATTGGACAGAAGCGACATGCGTGTATTCCTTGGTTCAGCCAGCGCGGACAGCGCTCTTTCATACAATGAGCGGCACACACTGGGCACTTCACGGGACTGGTTTTCCACCCGCTGGCGCCCACATACCCTACTACTCTAAACCACTTGGCTCCAATTCCGATGGGGCTCGCCACATGAAACACGCGAAAGTACTCATCCTGGGTTCAGGCCCTGCGGGCTACACAGCCGCCGTCTACGCTGCGCGCGCCAACCTCAACCCGGTGCTCATCACGGGCATTGCACAGGGTGGCCAGCTCATGACCACCACCGACGTGGACAACTGGCCCGCCGACGCCGATGGCGTGCAGGGCCCCGACCTGATGCAGCGCTTCCTGGCGCATGCCGAGCGCTTCAAGACCGAAATCATCTTCGATCACATCAACGCCGTGGATTTCAGCAAGCGGCCTTTCGTGCTCAAGGGCGACAGCGGCGAGTACAGCTGCGACGCGCTCATCATTGCCACCGGCGCATCGGCCAAGTACCTCGGTCTTCCCTCGGAAGAGTCCTTCATGGGCAAGGGTGTGTCGGGCTGCGCCACCTGCGACGGATTCTTCTACCGCGAGCAGGAGGTCAGCGTGGTGGGTGGTGGCAACACCGCCGTGGAAGAGGCGTTGTACCTCTCCAACATCGCCAGCAAGGTGACGCTGGTGCATCGCCGCGACACTTTCAAGGCAGAAGCGATTCTGGTCGACAAGCTGATGGAAAAGGTCGGTGCCGGCAAGATCGAGCTCAAGCTGCACAGCACGCTCGATGAGGTGCTGGGCGATCAGACCGGCGTGACCGGCGTGCGCCTGAAAAGCGTGAAGACCGGTGCCACCGAGGACGTGGCGGTCAAAGGCTGCTTCATCGCCATTGGCCACCAGCCCAACACCGACATCTTCAAGGGCCAGCTCGACATGAAGGACGGCTACATCACCACCCGCTCCGGCCTGCAAGGCATGGCCACCATGACCAGCGTGCCCGGCGTGTTCGCCGCCGGTGACGTGCAGGACCATGTGTACCGCCAGGCCATCACCAGCGCCGGTACCGGCTGCATGGCCGCACTCGACGCCCAGCGTTTTCTGGAGCAAACGCCGTCCTGACTTCGCTCGGTCTGGCCATATTTCTCCACCTTGGCTATAATTGCGGGCTTTGCTGACATTGCCCGGCGTACCGGGCTTGACGCAGATTTCGGGTTACCGCCACCCATTCCTGGCGAGGTGAGGCTGATCGGCTCATCCGGAAGCACTTCCGGGTCGCGGCCAGCAGCTGTTTGAAAATGATCGGAGTGTCCTCATGGCACGCGTCTGCGACGTCACGGGCAAGAAGCCCATGGTCGGGAACAACGTTTCCCACGCCAACAACAAAACCAAGCGCCGGTTCCTGCCGAACCTGCAATACCGCCGTTTCTGGGTCGAGAGCGAAAACCGCTGGGTGCGTCTGCGCGTCTCTGGCGCTGCTCTGCGCCTGATCGACAAAAACGGCATTGATGCCGTGCTCGCCGACCTGCGCGCACGCGGTCAGGCTTAAGGAGAACCGAACATGGCAACCAAAGGCGCACGCGAGAAGATCAAGCTGGAATCCACCGCTGGAACCGGCCACTTCTACACCACCACCAAGAACAAGAAAACCACGCCCGACAAGATGCTGATCAAGAAGTTTGATCCGAAGGCACGCAAGCATGTGGACTACAAGGAAATCAAGCTCAAGTAATTGAGCGATTCCCAACAAAAAACCCGCTGTTCTCACAGCGGGTTTTTTTGTTTCCCAGACGGGCTACTTCATGCGTGGGCGGAGCGCAGCCGAATGGAGAAATCGCGCAGAGCGGCAATGCCGCTTTCTTCCGCCCGGCGGCACCAGGCCTGCAGGTCGGTGGCGAGTTGCTCACGCGTCGCATTGGTGCTGGACCACAAGGCGCGAAGCTCCTCGCGCATGGTCACCATCTTGTCGAGCACCGGATGCTCGGCACGCACCTGGGCGAGCTGGGGCTTGACGCTGGCGGGCACCTTGTCATCGTCGCGGTGCAGCCAGCGGCGCGCCGCCTGCAACACCGTGGCATCGCCCCGGCGACTCTGCAGGTTGTCGATTTCGCGCTTGCAGGCCGCGCGCATTTCGCGCGCATAACCCGCCATCACTTCATAGCGGTTGGCGATGATGGCTTCCAGTGTCTTCTCGTCGGCCACGGCCCGCACGGCGCCATATGCCATCTTGGGAGGCACCTTCTTCACCGAGGCCAGGCCGACCGAGCGCAGGATGCTGATATACATCCAGCCGATGTCGAACTCGTAGGGTTTGACGGACAACTTGGCCGAGGTCGGGTAGGTGTGGTGGTTGTTGTGCAATTCCTCGCCGCCAATCAGGATGCCCCAGGGCGAAACGTTGGTGCTCGCATCGGCAGCTTCGAAATTGCGATAGCCCCACCAGTGGCCGATGCCGTTGATGATGCCAGCGGCTGTCACAGGAATCCAGATCATCTGGATGGCCCAGACGGTCAGGCCCAACGCGCCAAACAGGGCCACGTTGATGATCAGCATGAGGCTCACGCCCAGTTTTGACTGGCCGGTGTAGAGGTACTTCTCCACCCAGTCATTGGGCGTGTTGTGGCCGTAACGCTCCAGGGTTTCCTGGTTCTTGGCTTCCGCGCGGTAGAGCTCGCTGCCTTCGTAGAACACCTTCTTGATGCCGAACACCACGGGGCTGTGGGGATCGCCTTCGTGCTCGCACTTGGCGTGGTGCTTGCGGTGAATGGCCGTCCACTCCTTGGTCACCATGCCGGTGGTCAGCCACAGCCAGAAGCGGAAGAAATGAGAGGCGATGGGGTGCAGGTCCAGCGAGCGGTGCGCCTGATGACGGTGCAGGTAGATGGTGACGCTGGCGATGGTCACGTGGGCAAGCAGCAGGGCCACGAGGATGGCCTGCCACCAGCTGGCACCCGTCAGGCCCTGATCCAGGAAGCGGACCAGACCATCCCAGACGGACAAGAAAACCTCGAAAACAGATGAAGACATTGAATTCCTAAAGGAACGCCCGGTACTTTCCCGACATGGCACGACCGGCACCCAGGCGCAGGGTGCCGGCGAAACACCGTGATTTTAAGGTAGGGGGTGCAAATCACCAACCTGAGGATCCACGATGTGGAAATCAGCCCTTGAGATTCGTCGTTTTAGCGGATTTTCAAGGCTTTTTCCGCCAGACGGCCGCGAAGAAGCCGTCAGTTGAATGCCGATGCGGCCACAAACGCAGCCACTGACCCGCATTTCCCGCGCACAACGCATTTGCAGCCCCTACATGAAGCGCTTCCAGGATGTCGGCCACGGGCAAGGGCTCAAAGCCCGTCTGGGCAGCCGAAAAGGCCTCCGCCACGGCCTCATTCTCCGTCGGGAGCAGGCTGCAGGTGGCATAGACCAGGCGCCCACCCGGTTTGAGCAGGCGCGCCGCGCTGGTCAGGATGGCCAGCTGGAGTTGGGTCTGTGCGGCCACGGTCTGGGGCGTCTGGCGCCACTTCAGGTCCGGATTGCGTCTCAGGGTTCCCAGACCAGAACAAGGGGCATCCACGAGGACCCGGTCGATCTTGCCGGCCAGGCGCTTGATGCGGTCGTCCCGCTCGTGGGCAATGGCAACCGGGTGGACGTTGGAGAGACCGCTGCGGGCCAGCCGCGGCTTGAGCGCATCAAGGCGGTGCCCGGAGGTGTCGAAGGCGTAAAGCCTGCCGCTGTTGCGCATGGCAGCCCCGATGGCCAGCGTCTTGCCGCCAGCGCCCGCGCAGAAGTCCACCACCATCTCACCGCGCTTGGCATCCAGCAACAAGGCCAGTAGTTGCGAGCCCTCGTCCTGCACCTCGACCTCACCTTCCACGAAGGCCGGCAGTTTGGCGAGCGAGGGTTTGCCAGCCAGACGGATGCCCAGTGGCGAGTACGGCGTGGGATCGGAGGCAAGGCCCGCCTGGCGAATCGAAGCAAGCGCGGCTTCGCGTTTGGTCTTGAGCAGATTCACCCGCAAGTCCAGTGGCGCGGCCTGGTTCAGGCTGGCCACCAGCGCGTCGAAGTCATCGCCAACCTGCTCACCCAGCGCGGTCGCCAGCCAATCTGGCAGGTTGTGCCGGTGCTGCGACATCAGGTCGGCATCGGACACGGCGTCGCAATGGTCGAGCCAGGTCTTTTCGGGTTCCGTCAGCGCGCTCTTGACGAAGGCGCGATCGCCCGGGAACGCGAGGATGGCGAGTCGGCGCCACTTGGAGCCGCTGCCGGATCTGGCCAACCACTCCAGTTTCAGGCGCTCGCGCAGGACGGCATAGACGGTGTCCGACAGCGTGGCCCGCTCGCGCGGGCCAAGGGAGCGGTTCTCACGGAAATGGCGCGCGACGACGGCGTCTGCGGGGTGCTCGAACTTGAATACCTGCTCGATCAGGCTGGCGCTTTCGTCCAGGAGGGCTTTGGGGTGCATGAGGCGTATTGTCCACCGGGGATAATCGAGGGCTATGTCTGAAATCTCCGACCAAGTACGCCGCCGTCGCACCTTCGCCATCATTTCCCACCCCGACGCCGGCAAGACCACCCTTACCGAAAAGCTGTTGCTGTTCTCCGGCGCGATCAACATCGCCGGCAGTGTGAAGGCTCGCAAGGCCGCGCGCCACGCCACCAGCGACTGGATGGAGATCGAGAAGCAGCGCGGCATATCGGTGGCGTCGTCGGTGATGCAGATGGAGTACCGCGATTGCGTGATCAACCTGCTGGACACCCCGGGCCACCAGGACTTCAGTGAAGACACCTACCGCGTGCTCACCGCCGTGGACGCCGCGCTGATGGTGATCGACGCCGGCAACGGTGTGGAGCCGCAGACCCGGCGGCTGCTGCAGGTTTGCCGCGCGCGCAACACGCCCATCCTGACCTTCGTGAACAAGATGGACCGAGAGGTGCAGGCACCCCTGGACCTGATGGACGAGATCGAGCGCGAACTCGGCATGACCGTGGTGCCCTTCACCTGGCCTGTGGGCATGGGCAAGACCTTTCGCGGCGTGTTTGACCGCCGCACCGACCAGATGCGCGTGTTCGCCGCCGGTGAAGACCGCCGCGGTGGCGACGAAGACGTGCTGGCTGGCCTGGACAATCCCGAAAGCGTCAAGCGTTTCGGCGCCGAGTTCGAGCAGGCGCGCGACGAGCTGGAACTGGTAGCCGGTGCCTCGCCCGCCTTTGAGGAAGACCAGTTCCTGGCGGGCAGGCAGACGCCCATGCTGTTTGGCTCCGCCGTGAACAACTTCGGCGTTCGCGAGGTACTGGATGCCCTCGTGGACCTGGCGCCACCGCCCGGCGATCGCCCCGCGATCCAGCGCGTGGTGCATCCTGAAGAACCGAAATTCAGCGGTGTTGTCTTCAAGATCCAGGCCAACATGGACCCGGCGCACCGTGACCGGATTGCTTTCGTGCGCGTGGCCAGCGGTCATTTCGAGCGGGGCATGAAGCTCAAGGTGGTGCGCTCGGGCAAGGACCTTCGACCCAACACCGTGGTGAGCTTCCTCTCGCAACGGCGCGAATTGCTCGACGAAGCCTTTGCGGGCGACATCATCGGTATCCCGAACCACGGCGTACTGCAGTTGGGCGACACGCTCACCGAAGGGGAAAGCCTGCAGTTCACCGGCCTGCCCTTCTTCGCGCCGGAAATCATCCGCAGCGTCGAGGTGGCAGACCCGCTGCGCAGCAAGCAGTTGCGCGCGGGCCTCACGCAGTTGGGAGAAGAAGGCGCGATCCAGGTGTTCCGTCCCGTCGCCGGCTCGGTGCTGCTGCTGGGCGCGGTGGGTCAACTGCAGTTCGAAGTGGTGGCGCACCGCCTGGAGCACGAATACGGTGTGAAGGCGCGCATCATGAACAGCCCCTACCAGGTGGCGCGCTGGGTGACCTGTGCACCCGAGGACGGCGGTGACGTCGAACTCAAACGTTTCATTGACGCCAACAGCCACCGCGTGGCACTGGACGCAGTCGACGCGCCCACGCTGCTGGTGGACCACGCCGCCACCTTGCGCGCAGTGGAAGCAAACTGGTCGAAGATCAAGTTCCACGCCATGCGCGAGCACGCGGGGCTGGTGTTTGCAAAATCGATGTGACACCCCCGCGCCGCGCCTTCGGCGCGTCACCCCCTCAAGGAGGCAACGCCTGCGGCCCGGCAAAGCCGGTTCCGCGGCGTTTCTGGACGACTCATCCCTTCTGCAGCAGCGCTTCGATCGCTCGCGGATAAATGACGTGTTCCTGCGTCAGCACCCGCGCCGCCAGCGCATCGGCTGTGTCGCCGGGCAGCACCGGCACCACCGCCTGCTCCAGGATCTCACCGTGATCCAGTTCAGCAGTCACACGGTGCACGGTGGCACCGGCGAAGCGGCAACCCATGTCGATCGCGCGCTGGTGTGTCTTGAGTCCGGGGAACGAAGGCAGCAGGCTCGGGTGGATGTTCACGAGGCGGCCCTCAAAGTGCCGCACGAAACCCGGCGTGAGGATGCGCATGAAGCCCGCCAGCACCACAAGCGCGGGTTCGTGGCGATCGATCTCACTCATCAGGGCTGCGTCGAATGCCTCGCGGTTTTCAAAGGCAGTGTGGTCCAGCGCGGCGGTGGCAATGCCCTGCTCTTTCGCCCACGACAGTCCCTGCGCCGCGGCCTTGTTGCTGATCACCGCGGCCACGCGCGCACCATGGCGATGCTGCCAATGCCGCGCACGCGCCGCCTCCACGATGGCAGCCATGTTGGAGCCGCTGCCAGAGATCAGAATCACGATGTTCTTGTTCACGCCAGACATGGCCGGGAAGTGTAATGACCTCAGACTCGCAATACCCCGCAACCCCTCGCCCGCGCGGCCACGATTTCGCCCAGCGCCCGCTCTCGGCCGCTGAAGCTCGCGTGCTGGGCACGCTCATGGAAAAAGCGCGCACCGTGCCGGACAGCTACCCGCTCACGCTCAATGCGCTGGTGACAGGCTGCAACCAGAAGTCCAGCCGCGAGCCGGTGATGAACCTGGCCGATGCGCAAGTGCTGGAGGCGCTCGATGACCTGCGCTCGCTGCACATGGTGCTGGAGGGCAGTGGCAGCCGCGTGACGCGGTACGAACACAACTTCACCCGCGCGGCGGGCGTGCCCGAACAGTCCGCCGTGCTGCTGGGCATGCTGATGCTGCGCGGCCCGCAGACCGCCGGCGAGCTGCGACTGAACACCGAGCGCTGGTACAAGTTCCTCGATATCGCTTCGGTGGACGGTTTCCTGGAGGAACTGCAGGAACGCAGCACCGACAAGGGCGGGCCGCTGGTGGTGAAGCTGCCCCGCGCACCTGGCGCGCGGGAACAGCGCTGGGCCCACCTGCTGTGCGGCCCCGTGGACATCACCGCTCCGGCAGGCGCTCCTCAAACCAGCGCGGCCACCGAAGACGAGCTGATCGCCCTGACCCGCCGCCTTGCTGCACTGGAAAACACGGTGGCCAGCCTGCAGGACCAGTTGCAGAATCTGAACGAACAACTCGGCTTGTCGCAGCCCGGACAGTCATAAAACGAACGGTCGTGCGAAACTGGCCGACGTCGATCAACTTGCCGGCACCCCGTGGTGGCGGCCCTCAGGAGACAAACCCATGGATCTGGCATTCACGCCCGAAGAGCAGGCGTTTCGCGAAGACATCCGCGCCTGGGTCAAGGCCAACCTGCCCGCCGAGATTTCCCACAAGGTCCACAACGCGCTGCGCCTGACGCGCGACGACATGCAGCGCTGGGCGAAGATCCTTGGCAAGAAGGGCTGGCTGGGCTGGGGCTGGCCCAAGGAATTCGGCGGTCCCGGCTGGAACGCGGTGCAGAAGCATCTGTTCGAAGAGGAATGCGCACTGGCGGGTGCGCCCCGCGTGGTGCCCTTCGGCCCGGTGATGGTCGCGCCGGTCATCATGGCCTTCGGCAACAAGGAACAGCAGCAGCGTTTTCTGCCCGGCATCGCCAGTGGCGAAGTGTGGTGGAGCCAGGGCTACAGCGAACCAGGCTCGGGTTCGGATCTCGCCTCGGTGAAATGCCGCGCCGAGCGCCAGGGTGACAAGTACATCGTCAATGGCCAGAAAACCTGGACGACGCTCGGCCAGTACGGGGAGTGGATCTTCTGCCTGGTGCGCACGAGCAACGAAGGCAAGCCACAGACCGGCATCTCCTTCCTGCTGATCGACATGAAGTCGCCCGGCGTTTCGGTGCGACCCATCAAGCTGCTGGATGGCGAAAGCGAAGTGAACGAAGTCTGGTTCGACAACGTCGAGGTGCCGGCGGAGAACCTGATCGGCGAGGAGAACAAGGGCTGGACCTACGCCAAGCACCTGCTGAGCCACGAACGCACCAACATCGCGGACGTGAACCGCGCCAAGCGCGAACTCGAACGCCTGAAACGCATTGCCAAGACCGAAGGCGTCTGGGATGACCTGCGCTTGCGCGACCAGATTGCGCTGCTGGAAGTGGACGTGGTGGCGCTGGAAATGCTGGTGCTGCGCGTGCTCTCGGCCGAGAAGTCGGGCAAGAACTCGCTGGACATCGCCGGTCTGCTCAAGATCAAGGGCAGCGAGATCCAGCAGCGCTACAGCGAACTCATGATGCTCGCGGCCGGCCCCTACAGCCTGCCCTTCATCGAAGAGGCCATGGAAGCCGGTTGGCAAGGCAATTTCCCTGGCGGCGTCAACGCCAACGCACCGCTCGCTTCCACCTACTTCAACATGCGCAAGACCACCATCTACGGTGGCAGCAACGAAGTGCAACGCAACATCGTCGCGCAGACGGTTCTGGGCTGAGGAGACTACAGATGGACTTCGATTTTTCCGACGACCAGAGCGCGCTGCGCGACGCGGTTCAGAAATGGGTGGAGAAGGGCTACGACTTCGAGCGCCGCCTTGCCATCGTGAATGCCGGCGGATTTGACCGCAAGGCCTATGGCGAGCTCGCCGAACTGGGCTTGGCCGGGCTCTACGTGAGCGAAGACGACGGCGGCCTGGGCATGGGTCCGGTCGAAGGCATGGTGGTCATGGAGGAACTGGGCCGCGGCATCGTGCTCGAGCCGCTGGCGCAGACATTGATCGCTTCCGGCCTGCTGAGCGGCTACGCGCCTTCCGAACTCAAGGCAGTCTGGCTGCCACGCGTGGCATCGGGCGAGGCGCTGGTGGTGCTCGCGCACCAGGAGCGCAAGGCCCGCTACCGGCTGGATGCCTGCACCACCACCGCCACGCAAGCCGGCGGTGGCTGGACGGTTTCGGGCAACAAGAACGTCGTGCCGGTCGCCGACCAAGCCGACGCCTTCATCGTGCCGGCCATGGCGGGCAGCCAGCTGGGCTTGTTCCTGGTGGAACGAAGCGCCTCGGGTGTGACCACACGCGGCTACGGCACGCAGGACGGCTCTCGCGCCGGTGACCTCACGCTCAAGGATGCGCCGGCCCAGTTGATCACGGCCGATGGCCTGGCCGCGCTGGAGCACGGCGTGGACATCGGCATCGCCGCCGCGTGCGCCGAAGCCGTGGGCGTGATGGACAAGACCGTGGCCATCACCGTGGAATACATGAACACACGCAAGCAGTTCGGCGTGACCATCGCCACCTTCCAGGCATTGCGTCACCGCGTGGCCGACATGAAGATGCAGCTCGAGCTGGCCCGCTCCATGAGCTACTACGCCAGCCTCAAGCTGAACGCGCCTGCGTCAGAACGCCGCGCCGCCATGGCACGCGCCAAGGTGCAACTGGGCACGGCCATGCGCTTCGTAGGTCAGCAGGCGGTGCAACTGCACGGCGGCATCGGTGTGACCGACGAATACATCGTGAGCCACTACTTCAAAAAGCTCACGCAGTTGGAGATGACCTACGGCGACACGCTGCACCACCTGGGCGAGGTGTCTTCCCGCATGCAGGACACGGCCGGGGTTTTCGCGTGACCACGCGCCGCACCCTCTTCGCGCTGGTGGGTGTCGGCCTGCTCGTGACCGCCTGCGCCAGTGCACCCACGGGGCCGGCCCAACCACCGATCGTGTTCGTGCATGGCAACGGTGATTCGGCCTCCATCTGGCAAAGCACCGTGTGGCGATTCGAGGCCAACGGCTGGCCGCGCGAGCGCCTGCACGCCATCGACCTACCCTACCCGCTCGCGCGCGACGAGGACGGCAAACCACAGCCAGGGCGAACGTCCACCGCCGAGCACATGGCTTTCCTGAAGGCGGAGGTGGAGAAAGTCATGAAGGCTACCGGTGCGAGCCAGGTGGTGCTGGTGGCCAACTCGCGCGGGGGCTATGCGGTGCGCAACTACATCCAGAACGGCGGCGGCGACAAGACCGTGAGCCACGCGGTGCTGGGCGGCGTGCCCAACCACGGGGTCTGGGCCGTCAAGGGTTTCCGCGAGGCCAACGAGTTCTCGGGCACCGGCCCGTTCCTCACCGCACTCAACGCAGCGAAGAACGCGGCGGGCGACGAGGTGAGCAGCCCCGTGAAGTGGCTGACCATCCGCTCCGACAACAACGACAAGTTCGCCCAACCGGATGGTCTGTGGATCGGCGCCAAAGGCACACCGACGAACGTCAGCTTCGACGGCCCGGCGCTCAAAGGTGCACAGAACCTCGTGCTGCCGCGTGTGGACCACCGAGAGACCGCGTTCTCGCCCGCGGCTTTCGACGCAACCTGGCGGTTCATTACCGGCCAGGCACCGAAGACCACAGCGATCCCGCCCCAGGGCCAGCCGGTGCTCAATGGCAAGATCACCGGCCTCGGCCTGTCATCGACCGACCCCGCCTCGGGCAACTACTCGAACAACCTGCCACTGCCAGGGGCTCAGATCGAGGTGTACGCGACCGACCCCGCCACGGGCGAACGCCGTGGTGCCGCCGTGCATCGCAAGACCGTAGGCACCGATGGCCTGTGGGGTCCGTTCACGGCGCAAGCCGATGTTCCCCATGAATTCGTGGTCAGTGCACCGGGCTATGCCACCACCCACATCTACCGCAGCCCTTTGCCCCGCGGCAGCGACCTGATCCACCTGCGCGCCGAACGTCCCGCTGCGGCCGACAAGGACGGCAAATCCATCGTCACCTTCACGCGACCACGCGGTTACTTCGATGCCGAGCGCGACCGCATGGCATTTGACGGCAAGGCATTGCCCGGCGTGCCACCCACGGGGGCCGGTGTGTCCAGTTCGAAGATCAAGCTAATGGAGGACGGTGTTCGTCCGATTTCCGCAGAGTTCAACGGCGAACGCATCACCGGCCGCACCTGGCCCTCCTCAGACAACCGCCTCGTGGTGCTTGAACTGACCTATTGAGCCCTTGCCCCAGCTCACGCATGCAGGCGTGATGTCTTGGGCAGATGGGACATCAGGAACTCCATCTGGTCCGCCAGGATGCGGCGGTTGCGCAGGATGAAGTCTTCCCACAGGCTGGGCACATAGGGGGCGTAAAGCAAGCCCATGTTGGCCTGCTCGGGTGTGCGGTTTCCCTTGCGGTGGTTGCACGAACGGCAGGCGGTCACCACGTTCATCCACAGATCCCGGCCATTCTGACCCAGCGGCAGGATGTGCTCGCGGGTGAGATCGTCTTCATGGAAATGGTCGCCGCAATAGGCGCAGACATTGCGGTCGCGCGCGAACAGCTTGCTGTTGGTCAGCGTGGGACGCAGGTCGAACGGATTGATGCGCGGCACGCCCTGGGTGCCGATGATGGAATTGACCGTGATGATGGACTGGCGCCCGGTGACCGCGTTGTGCCCGCCGTGGAACACCGCGATCTCGGCCCCCATCTCCCAGCGCACCTCGTCCGCGGCGTAATGCAGCACGGCTTCTTCCAGACTGATCCACGACTGTGGCAAGCCTTGCGCGGAGAGTTTCAAGACCTTCAAGACGGGCTCCTTCTATCGAACAAGTCAACAGGAAGGGCGGCTCCCGGAGGAACCGTCCGGCGCCAGCAGGCGGTGCTGCGGGCGCATATGATCGTGCACCAATATAGCAAGACTTTGTGAGCGGGCCTTGTCAGCGGGCGCATAAGCCACAGGTGCCACCCTTTCAACACCCCTTGACGGCATGAAAATCTTTCGCGGTTTGCGCACCCACCGGGCCGGTTCGCCGGGCTGCGCACTGACCATTGGCAATTTCGACGGTGTGCACCGTGGCCATCAGGCCATGCTCGCGCTGCTCAACAACGAAGCCCAGCACCGTGGCGTGCCCAGTTGCGTGATGACCTTCGAGCCGCACCCGCGCGACTATTTTGCAGCCCTGCACCACAAACCCGAACTGGCGCCGGCCCGCATCGCCACACTGCGCGACAAGCTTCAGGAGCTCGAACGCTGCGGCGTGGACGAGTGCCTGGTGCTGCCCTTCAACGCCCAGTTGGCCAACCAGGCCCCACAGGCCTTCATTGAAGACACGCTGGTGCAAGCCCTGGGGGTGCGCTATGTGCTGGTGGGCGACGACTTTCGCTTTGGCGCGAAACGCGCGGGCGACTACGCCATGCTCGATGCCGCTGGCTCCCGCATGGGCTTTGACGTGGCGCGCATGCAGAGTTACGAGGTGCATGGGCTGCGCGTGTCGAGCTCGGCGGTGCGTGAAGCCCTGGCGGCGGGCCGCATGGACGACGTGACCGCCCTGCTCGGCCGGCCCTACAGCATCAGCGGGCACGTGGTGCACGGCCGCAAACTCGGCCGCCAACTGGCCGAGAGCGCCCCTGGCAGGGGCGACGGCTTTCGCACACTCAACCTGCGGTTTTCCCATTGGAAGCCGGCCGCCAGTGGCATCTTCGCGGTGCTGGTCCATGGGCTCGGTCCCACCCCCGCATCGCCCCCCTTGCCCGGCGTGGCCAACCTGGGCGTGCGTCCCTCACTCGACCCCGACGACATCAACGGAGGGCGCGTGCTGCTCGAAACCCATTGCCTGCAATGGCCCGAGGCCTTGGCCCGCAGCCTGCCCAACGGAGAGGCCTACGGTAAAATCGTGCGCGTGGAACTTCTGCACAAACTGCACGACGAGCTGAAATACGACGGCCTCGACGCCCTGACCCAGGGCATCGCCCGGGACTGCGACGACGCGCGCGCCTATTTCGCGTCACTGCACACGCAGACCCACCGTCAGACCACCCGCGACCGAATTTAACGACCTGTCCGTCCGGTCGCCGCCCTTCGACAGGCTCAGGGCGAACGGTTTCCAGTCTCCCGTCCCCTCATTCCCCGTTCGGGCTGAGCTTGTCGTAGCCACCACGGAAATCCCCGGTCATGTCCGACACCACCGCCACCACCGACTACCGCAGCACCCTCAACCTGCCCGACACCCCTTTCCCCATGCGCGGCGACCTGCCCAGGCGCGAGCCGGGCTGGGTCAAGGCCTGGCAGGACGAAGGCCTGTACCAGCGCCTGCGTGTGGCGCGCGCTGGCGCGCCGCTGTTCGTGCTGCACGACGGCCCGCCCTACGCCAACGGCAAACTGCACATCGGCCACGCGCTGAACAAGATCCTCAAGGACATGATCGTCAAGAGCCGCCAGCTGGCCGGTTTCGACGCCCAATACATCCCCGGCTGGGACTGCCACGGCCTGCCGATCGAGAACGCGATCGAGAAACTGCACGGCCGCAACCTCAGCCGCGACGACATGCAGGCCAAGAGCCGAGCCTTCGCCACCGAGCAGATCGGCCAGCAACGCGAAGACTTCCGTCGCCTGGGCGTGCTCGGCGACTGGGAACGCCCCTACCGCACCATGGACCCGGCCAACGAGGCTGGAGAAATCCGCGCGTTCAAGCGCGTGATCGAACGCGGCTTCGTGTACCGGGGCCTGAAACCCGTCTACTGGTGTTTCGACTGCGGCTCGTCTCTGGCCGAATTCGAGATCGAGTACGCCGACAAGAAAAGCGAGACGCTGGACGTGGCATTCGAGACGGACGACGGCGCGAAGCTGGCCGCCGCCTTCGGCCTGCCAGCGTTGCCTGCTGGCAAGTCCGGCTTTGCCGTCATCTGGACCACCACCGCCTGGACCATCCCGGCCAACCAGGCGCTCAACGCCCACCCGGACTTCACCTACGCCCTGGTCGACACGCCCAAGGGCTGCCTGGTGCTGGCCGAGACCCTGGTCGGGAAATGCCTGGAACGCTTCGGCCTCACCGGCACGGTGCTGGCCACCGCGTCTGGCAAGGCGCTGGGCGGCCTGAACTTCCGCCACCCGCTGTTCGATGTGGACGCCGGCTACCGCCGCCTCTCGCCCGTGTTCCTGGCCGAGTACGTGAGCGATGCGGACGGCACCGGGCTCGTGCATTCCTCGCCCGCCTACGGCCTGGACGACTTCAACTCCTGCACCGCCCACGGCATGAAGGTGGAGGACATCCTCAATCCGGTGCAGGGCAACGGCGCCTATGCGCCCGACTTCCCCCTGTTCGGCGGCCTGCACATCTGGAAAGCCGTGCCGGCGATCCTGGAAGCGCTGAAGAACGCTGGCCGCCTCATGGCGACGCAGACCATCACGCACAGCTACCCGCACTGCTGGCGCCACAAGACCCCGGTGATCTACCGCGCCGCCGCGCAGTGGTTCGTGCGCATGGACGAGGGCGAGGGCGTGTTCACCAAGGACAAGGCGCCCAAGACCCTGCGCCAGACCGCGCTGGACGCCATCGAGCAGACCCGGTTCTTCCCGGCCAATGGCAAGGCGCGCCTGCATGACATGATCGCCAACCGCCCCGACTGGTGCATCTCGCGCCAGCGCAGCTGGGGTGTGCCGATCCCGTTCTTCCTGCACAAGGACAGTGGCGAGCTGCACCCGCGCACCATGGAGATCCTCGACCAGGCAGCCGCCATCGTGGAAAAGGGCGGCATCGAAGCCTGGAGCCGCGTCACGGCCGAAGAGATCCTGGGCGCGGGCGACGCGAAGCTCTACACAAAGAGCACCGACATCCTGGAGGTGTGGTTCGACTCGGGCTCTACCTTCCAGCATGTGCTGCGTGGCAGCCATGCCCAGGCCTACAACCGCCTGCCCTACCACGCCAGCGGCCCCGAGGCCGACCTGTACCTCGAAGGCCACGACCAGCACCGGGGCTGGTTCCACAGCTCGCTGCTGCTGGGTTGTGCGCTGTATGACCGGGCGCCTTACCGCGGCATCCTCACACACGGCTTCAATGTCGACGGCCAGGGCCGCAAGATGAGCAAGTCGCTGGGCAACGTGATCGAGATCGAGACCTTTGCGAAAGACCCGGGTGCCGAGATCGCGCGCCTGTGGGTGGCTTCGACCGACTACTCGGGCGATCCGCCGATGGACAAGAAGGTCATCGCGCGCGTGACCGACGCCTACCGCCGCATCCGCAACACGCTGCGCTTCCTGCTGGCCAACGTGAGCGATTTCGATCCCGAAAAGGACGCGGTGCCCTTCGAACAATTGCTCGAAGTGGACCGCTACGCGTTGTCGCGCGCGGCGCAGTTGCAGGCCGAAGTGCTGGCGCATTTCGAGGTGTACGAGTTCCACCCGGTGGTTTCCAAGCTGCAGGTTTACTGTTCGGAAGACCTGGGTGCCTTCTACCTCGATGTGCTCAAGGACCGCCTCTACACCACGGCTCCCAAGAGCCTGGCGCGTCGCAGCGCGCAGACTGCACTGCACCAGATCACGCACGCCATGCTGCGCTGGATGGCGCCTTTCCTGAGCTTTACGGCTGAAGAGGCCTGGCCAGTACTGGCGGGTGCGCAGAGCCAGGGTTCGATCTTCTTCGAGACCTTTGCCACCCTGCCGCAGCCCGACCAGGCCTTGCTGGACAAGTGGGAGCGCCTGCACCAGCTGCGCGACCTGGCCAACAAGGAAATCGAGAAGCGGCGCGAAGCCGGCGAGGTGGGCTCCTCCCTGCAGGCAGAACTCCTCATCCGCGCGCCGGCCGATCGCGTGCGGGAGTTGACCTCGCTGGGCGAGGACCTGAAGTTCGTCTTCATCACGTCGAAGGTGACGCTGGAGACCGCAGACGGCGCGGACATCACGGTCGAGGTCACACCAGCCACGGCCCAGAAGTGCGAGCGCTGCTGGCACTACCGCGACGACGTGGGCGCCGATGCCATGCACCCCACCCTGTGCGGCCGTTGCACCAGCAACCTGTTTGGCGCGGGCGAGACCCGCATGGTGGCCTGATGCCACGCGCTTCCTTTTCCAGCATCTGGCCGTGGCTGGGTCTGGCGGCACTGCTCGTGGTGGCGGACCAAGGCACCAAACAGCTGATCCTGGCGACCTACCAACTTGGCGACAGCACCTTCGTCACCAGCTTCTTCAACATCGTTCGCGTGCACAACACCGGCGCCGCATTCTCTTTCCTGGCGCAGGCGGGCGGCTGGCAGCGCTGGTTCTTCACGGTGGTGGGCGTGGGGGCATCGATCTTCATTGTCTGGATGCTGCGCTCGAATCCGGGTCAGAAGCTGTTTTCGTTCGCGCTTGCCTGCATCCTGGGTGGCGCACTGGGCAACGTGATCGACCGCCTGATGCACGGCTATGTGGTGGACTGGCTGGACTTCCACTGGGGCTTTCTGGAAGGTCTGTTCCCGGGTGGCCATTTCCCGTCCTTCAACATCGCGGACGTGGCCATCAGCGTGGGCGCCATCGCGCTGATCCTGGACGAACTCCTGCGGCTGCGCCGCCGCCGCTGAGCGCCCGGCCAGCCCCGTGAGTCCGCGCTGGCGACAGGGGTCGCCGGTGGCGCGTATAGTTTTGGGGTTCATGAAACATCTCCTGGATCTCCTGGCCGCTGTGGCCTTGCTCGTGTGGGGCACCCACCTGGTGCGCACGGGCGTGCTGCGGGTCTTCGGCAGCAACCTGCGCCAGATCCTGGCCACCAGCACCGGCAACCGCTTCGCCGCCGCGCTCTCAGGCCTGGGCGTCACCGCCCTGGTGCAATCGAGCACCGCCACCGCACTCATCACCGGCTCCTTCGTGGGCCGGGGCCTGATCGCGCTGCCGGCCGCGCTGGCGGTGATGCTGGGCGCCGACATCGGCACCAGCCTGATGGCGGTGCTGTTCCATTTCGACCTGTCCTGGCTCTCGCCGCTGTTCATCTTCATCGGCGTCACGCTCTTCATCTCACGCCAGGGCACGCAGGTGGGCGATTTCGGCCGTGTGCTGATCGGCCTGGGCCTGATGCTGCTGGCGCTGCGGCTGGTGTCGGCGTCCACCGCCGTGCTTACGCAGAACCCGGCGGTGCAGTTGATGCTGGAATCGCTGGGCAGCGACCTGCTGCTGGAGATCCTGCTGGGCGCCACGCTGGCGGTGCTGTCCTATTCCAGCCTGGCCGTGGTGCTGCTTTCGGCCACGCTGGCCACGCAGGTGGTGGGCCTGGACGTGGCCCTGGGCCTGGTGCTGGGCGCCAACCTGGGCAGCGGCCTGCTGGCCGTGATCACCACCGCCAAGTCCGGCATCAGCACGCGCCAGGTGCCGCTGGGCAACCTGCTGTTCAAGGTGTTGGGCGTGGCCATTGCGCCCTGGTTGATCCCGCTCTGGCTGAGCGTGGTTCAGCCTGTTGTGCAGGATCCGGCCACGCTCACCGTGCTGTTCCACCTCAGCTTCAACCTCATGGTCGGCCTGGTGTTCATCGGTCTCACCAAGCCGATCTCCCGCATGGTGGATCGGCTGCTGCCCCTGCAAACCGGCAACAGCCCGCTGGACCGGCCCAAGCACCTCGACCCCTCCGCGCTGGCCACGCCCTCGCTGGCCATCTCCTGCGCCGCGCGTGAGGCCATGCACCAGGCCGACATCGTGGAGACCATGCTGCGCGGCGTGGTCACGGTGATCAAGACAAACGACCTCAAGCTGGCCCAGGATCTGCGCAAGCTCGACGACACGGTGGACAGCCTCTATTCGTCGATCAAGTACTACCTCACCAAGATCTCGCGCCAGCAGCTCAGCGAGGAAGAAGGCCGGCGCTGGACCGACATCATCAGCTTCACCATCAACATGGAGCAGATCGGCGACACAGTGGAGCGCGTGTTGCTCGACATCGAGGACAAGAAGATCCGCAAAGGCCGAGACTTTTCTGAAGCCGGCATGGCTGAAATCACCGACCTGCACGCGCGCCTGATCGACAACCTGCGCCTGGGCATGAGCGTGTTCCTGAATGGCAACGTGCGCGATGCGCAGCGCCTGCTGGAAGAGAAGGTGCGCTTTCGCGACATGGAGCGCGAATACGCCGCCACGCACCTGAACCGTCTCTCCGACCAGAGCATGCAGAGCATGGACACCAGCGCCCTGCACCTGGACCTGATCAGCGACCTGAAGCGCATCAACTCGCACATCTGCTCCATCGCTTACCCCATTCTGGATTCGGCCGGCGTGCTCGCGCCCAGCCGCCTGCGCCCGCCCGTCGAGGCGACCGATCGGACCTGAAGCCTGCAGCGAAGAGGTCGCTGTGCTACGCTGGCAGGCCGCTTTTTCAAGCGCGTTGACACAGGAGACACACATGCCCGGATTGCTGCCCCACGTCGACCCCGACGGTCTGCTCGAGTTCTCGGTGGTCTACACCGACCGCGCGCTCAACCACATGTCCCAGCGCTTCCAGGGCGTGATGACCGACATCTCGGCCATGCTCAAGCGCGTGTACGGCGCACGCTCGGCGGTGCTGGTGCCGGGCAGTGGCACCTTCGGCATGGAATCGGTGGCGCGGCAATTTGCGCACGGCAAGCACGTGCTGGTGATCCGCAACGGCTGGTTCAGCTACCGCTGGACGCAGATCTTCGACATGGGCTCCATTCCCACCAGCCACACGGTGATGAAGGCACGGCGCGTGGGTGAAGGCCCGCAGGCCGCCTGGACGCCCGCACCCATCGATGAGGTGGTGGCCACCATCGCGCGCGAGAAGCCTGCACTGGTGTTTGCCCCGCACGTGGAAACCGCCGCCGGCATGATCCTGCCCGACGATTACCTGCGCAAAGTCGCCGACGCTGTGCACGCTGTGGGCGGGCTCTTCGTGCTCGACTGCATTGCCTCGGGCGCCATGTGGGTCGACATGCAGGCCACCGGCGTGGACATTCTCATCAGTGCGCCGCAGAAAGGCTGGAGCAGCTCGCCCTGCTGTGCCATGGTCATGCTCAGCGAGCGTGCCCGCGCCGCGATCGATGCGACGCAGAGCACCACGTTCGCCATGGACCTGAAGAAGTGGCTGCAGATCATGGAAACCTATGAAGGGGGCGGCCACGCCTACCACAGCACCCTGCCCACCGACGCGCTGACGCGCCTGCGCGACACCATGAAGGAAACCGAAGCCTACGGCGTGGAGCGGGTGCGCCAGGAGCAGATGGCACTGGGCACCCAGGTGCGCGAGCTGCTGCAGAGCCACGGTTTCCCGAGCGTCGCGGCGCCAGGTTTCCAGGCGCCAGGCGTGGTGGTGAGCTACACCACCGACCCGGACATCCAGTCCAGCAAGAAATTCCTGGCGCAAGGCCTGCAGACGGCCGCCGGGGTACCGCTGCAATGCGACGAAGGGCCGGACTTCAAGACCTTCCGCATCGGCCTCTTCGGCCTGGACAAGTGGCACGACGTGCCAGGCACGTTGAAGCACCTGGAGCGGGCGCTGGCCACCGTGGCTCCTCGCGCTGCGCAGCCCGCCTGACCAATCGCTTCAGGGCAGGAGGACCGTGCTGCCCGTGGTGGCGCGCGCCTCGAGGCTCTTGTGTGCGGCTTGCACATCGGTCAGCGCAAAGCGCTGGTCGATGCGAATCTTCACCTGACCACCGGCGACCACCGCAAACAGGTCGTCGGCCATGGCCTGCGTTCGTTCGCGACTGGAGATGTGGCTGAACACGGTCTGGCGCGTGAGGTAGATCGAGCCCTTGGCGCCCAGGATGCCGGGAGCGACGGGAGGCACGGGGCCCGAGGCGTTGCCGAAGCTCACCATGAGGCCGAACGGGCGCAGGCAGTCGAGCGATTTGTCGAACGTGTCCTTGCCCACCGAGTCGTAGACCACCTTCACGCCCTGGCCGCCGGTGATGTCCTTGACACGGGCTGCGAAATCTTCGGTACGGTAGTTGATGGCGTGGGTCGCGCCATGTTCCAGCGCCAGCCTGCACTTCTCGTCTGAACCGGCAGTGGCAATGAGCTGGAGGCCGAGCGCCCTGGCCCATTGGCAGGCAATCAAACCCACACCGCCGGCGGCGGCATGGAACAGCACGAAGTCGCCAGTCTCCAGGCCTTCCACCGGTTTGCAGCGCTTGAGCAGGTATTGCGCCGTCAGCCCCTTGAGCATCATGGCCGCACCGGTTTCAAAGTCGATGCCGTCGGGCAGCTTGCACAAGTTCATGGCGGGCATCACGCGCACGTCGCAGTAGCTGCCCGGCGGGTTGGCGGCGTAGGCGGCACGGTCGCCCGCCTTCAGATGCGTCACGCCTTCGCCCACCGCCTCGATCACCCCTGCCCCCTCCATACCCAACGCCAGCGGCATGGGAAAAGGGTAGAGGCCGGTGCGCTGGTAGACGTCGATGTAGTTCAGCCCCACCGCGTGGTGGCGGATGCGCACCTGCCCCGGACCAGGATCGCCCACGCTCAAGGTGTCGATCACCAGTTGTTCGGGGCCACCGGCCGCGTGAATGCGCACGGCGCGGCTGCTCTGTTCGCTCATGTCGGGTCTCCTCTTGTGACGACGAAAGCGGTCATGCTGCCACGAAAACCGACTGCGGAAGGTATCGGGTCACAGCAGCCCCTGGCCACCGGCGGGCATCACCGGGGCGCTACAGTCCCGGCATGTCTGCGTCGACCGAATCACGCCTTTCGCTCTCCACCATCCTGCTGCTGGTGGTGCCACCACTGCTGTGGGCGGGCAACGCCATCGTGGGGCGTGTGATGCAGGGCGTGGTTCCGCCAGTGACGCTCAATCTGCTGCGCTGGGTGCTAGCACTCGCCCTGCTCCTGCCCCTGGCAGGCTGGGTGCTGCGACCGGGCAGCCAGGGCATGTGGCCGCACTGGCGCCGCTTTGCGCTGCTCGGCCTGCTCGGCGTGGGCAGCTACAACGCGCTGCAGTACATGGCCCTGAAAACCTCCACGCCGATCAATGTGACGCTGGTGGCGGCCAGCATGCCCGTGTGGATGCTGCTGCTGGGCCGGCTGTTCTACGGCGTGGCCGTGACGCGCATGGCGGCCCTGGGCGCGGTGCTATCGATCGCCGGTGTGGTGGTGGTGCTCTCGCGCGGCGATCTGGTCCAGCTGTGGGCCCTGCAACTGGTACCGGGGGACGCGCTGGTTGTGCTCGCGTCCGTCGTGTGGGGCTGGTACAGCTGGCAGTTGGTGCGTCCCCGCCCCGGCACCGAACCTGCCCACATCAAGGCCGATTGGGCTGCCTTCCTGCTGGCACAGGTGGTGATGGGTGTGGGCTGGTCGGCCCTGTCTTCGGCCGGCGAATGGCTGTTGCTGCCCCCATTGCCCGATGGCGAGCACCACATCCAGTGGGGCTGGCCGCTGGCCGCCGCGCTGGTGTACGTGGCCGTGGGGCCTTCGCTGCTGGCCTACCGTTGCTGGGGGGCCGGCGTGGCACGCGTGGGCCCGGCCATGGCCGCGTTCTTCTCCAACCTCACACCCCTTTTCGCCGCGCTCATGTCGGCCACCTTGCTGGGCGAGCCGCCGAGCCTGTACCACGCGGTCGGCTTCGTTCTCATCGTCGGCGGCATCCTGGTGTCGTCCCGCCCCTGAAGCCTCAGAACGTCCCGGGGTAGGCGCCGCCATCCACCAGGATGTTCTGCCCCGTGATGTAGCCCGCGTGCACGCTGCACAGGAACGCGCAGGTGGCGCCGAACTCCTGCGGATCGCCAAAGCGTCGGGCCGGTATCGTCTTGCGCCGCACATCGGCAAGGGCTTCCGCAGGCTCACCGGTCTTGGTGGCGGCACCTGCAAACAGGTTCTTGAGTCGGTCGGTGTCGAAGGCGCCGGGCAACAGGTTGTTGATGGTCACGCCCTGCGCGGCCAGCGGGCTGCGTGCCGCGCCAGCGATGAAACCGGTCAGGCCGCTGCGCGCACCATTGGACAGGCCCAGGATGTCGATGGGCGCCTTGACTGCGCCCGAGGTGATGTTGACGATGCGGCCATAGCCGCGCTGCGCCATGCCGTCCACCGTCGCCTTGATGAGTTCGATCGGCGTGAGCATGTTGGCGTCCAGTGCCTTGATCCACACCTCGCGGTCCCAATCTCTGAAATCGCCCGACGGTGGGCCGCCCGCGTTGGTCACCACGATGTCGAACGCCGTGCCCGGCCCAGCGCTCACCGAAAACGCCGCCGCTCGACCTTCGGGCGTGGTGATGTCCGCCGCCACGCCGAGCACCGTCACCGACGGCGACGCCGCACGCACGCCGGCCACCGCCTCTTCCAGATCGCGCGCGCGCCGTGCCACCATGACCACGTTCACACCCTCGGCCGCCAGCACCTGCGCGCAGCCCAGCCCCAGCCCCTTGCTCGCGCCACCCACCAGCGCCCACTTGCCTTTGATACCCAGGTCCATTCGTCAATCTCCTCAGAAAAGAATGTTCATTTGCTGGCCCCGGAGGAGCCAAAGCGCGTCACCAGGAACACGCCCGAAAGCACCAGCACGGTGCCCACCACGATCCAGCCGTTGAACGGCTCGCCGAGAATCAGCACGCCCATGACGATGGTGGACATGGGGCCGATCATGCCGGTCTGCGCCGCCAGGCCCGCGCCGATGCGCTCGATCGCCATCATCACCATCACCACCGGCGCAAAGGTGCACAGCGTGGCGTTGAGCAGCGAAAGCCAGATCACTTCGGGCGCGACCACCACCGCACTCAAAGGTCGCAGCAATGCGAACTGAACGATGCACAACACGCAGGCCACGCTGGTGGCCAGGCCCACCAGGCGCATCGAGCCTAGGCGCTTGACGAGTTCACCGCTGTAGACGAGGTAGATGGCATAGCTGATCGCACTGCCGAACACCAGCGCCGTACCCAGCAGCGCGTTCGGCCCCTGAGCGCCCACCTCGTGACCGAACACCAGCAACACGCCGGCATAGCTCACTGCCATGGCGATGGCCTGCAGGCCACTGATGCGCCGTTTGTAGATGAGCCAGCCCAGCACCAGCACCAGCGTGGGGTTGAGGTAAAGAATCAGCCGCTCCAGGCTGGCGCTGATGAACTGCAGGCCCCAGAAATCCAGGAAGCTGGCGAGGTAATAACCGGTGAAACCCAGGCCGATCACCCCCAGCCAGTCGCGCCGCTTCAACACCAAGCGCCGCACCTCCTGGCCGCCCTGCCGGTAAGACGCCCACCAGGCCAGCGCCAGGAACAGCGGCAGTGAGAACAGCATGCGGTACATGAGCAGCGTCACCGCGTCCACGCCATACCGGTAGGCGAGCTTGACGATGATGGCCTTGGCGCTGAAGGCAATCGAGCCTGCGATGGCGAGCGTAAGGCCGGTGGCGAGGTGGGGGCTGGGATGAGGCGCGGAAACAGACATTCACCCGATTATCGGGATATCCCGTTTCCCTCACCCCTCACATCACCATCACCGCCTGCTGCACAAACAGCTCACGCCCCGCCGCCGCGCTGTGCGTGTACACCGCGTAGTCCAGCCCCTGATGGTGTTGTGTGCCCGCGCTGCTCCAGCTCCCCGAGCCACCCACCAGTTGCACCGCATCGCCCGCATCCCCCAGCACGATCAGCCGGTCTTGCCCTGCATCGGGCATGTGCAGCAACTGGTCGAGG
>NZ_JBIMLB010000019.1:0-112354 GCF_051860785.1 Hydrogenophaga sp. | reverse complement strand
CGCAGCGTGTCCGCCATCGTCTGGAACGCTGTCCGCGATGGGAATGGAATCACTGTCCGCCATCAGTGGAATGCGCAGCCTCGTGGTCACAGCCAGGGGGGGAACACGACATCATCCTTTGGGACGACGATGAGGCGTCCAGCGCCAACACGGCACTGCAAGTCGACCTGTGCGCACCCGGCTTTGTAGCCTTCGCAGGAAATGGCGGTGGAGAAGTTTTTGCCTTCGACATGGCTGGCGCAGTTTTTATGCTGCCAATCATTGGCATGGAACCGGGGGCTGCGACCAAAGTCGCTGGCGACTTTCTTGAGCTTGCACGAGGGTTTAAGCGAGAGATTACGCCTGGCGAGTGACTGCTTCGGAGCAAACTGACCGGCTGCTCAGGGCCCGTTGCTGCCCTTCGTCGAGCGTAGTTGAACGTCGATAGTGCAGCGATAGCAAACGATGGGACGCAGCGATGCTCGCGGGCTCCTTGCCACGCTGCGGTCATTCAGGACCTCGCAAGGTGAGGACCTGAGAGGCAGCTCTCGAGTGTGCTGCAGACATTGCATGCCAGTGTGTGGCGAGGACACGGCGCTTCGATGCGTTTACTCCAGTAAATAGTTGAAGGACGCCCACCCGCGCAGGAGTACCGACGACACACGCTAACGATTGAGGGTGAGCGTCTTACAACCCTTGACTTGAGCTGTCGTTTGAATCACCAGATCCGTTCCGCCTCGGCAGAGGTGCTTCAATGCAACATGGTGACGTCATTGGACCGTGGCCGAGCGCCGCTGGCGCCGCCGCCTTTCTTGCTTGATGAGTACGGCCCAAGCCCAATAGACGATTGCGTAGGCGCCAAGGCCCATCACAGCGGCAGCCATGGGAAAACCGACCAGCAACGCAGGTCCCCAAGACGTCACTTGCTCCCAAAAGGCTTCGGGCCACGTCTGAGGTGAGTTCCAGGTCCATGGGGTCGTCACCTCTGAGGACTTGATATCTACTTGTCGAGGGACGACAAAAGAGCCCAGATAGGCTGACAGTCCCCAGATGGGGGCCATGGTTAAGGGGTTGGTCAACCAAGTTGCCGCCGCCGCCGCTGCCACATTGGCCCGCAGAAAAACGGCCACCAGCATGGCAGCCGGCATCTGCAGGGGCAGCGGAAACACACCAATGCCGACCCCCAGCGCCACACCTAGGGCTACACCGCGCCGGTGCAATACCCAAAGGCGCGGGTGCACCCGCAGGTAGTGACCCAGCCAGGCAAAGCCTTGCATTTGCTCCAGAGTTTGAGCGGTGGGAAACCAGCGGCGAAGGCGCTTTTTGAATTCAGCCATGGAGCCGCGTGCATCAAACCAGGTTGCCGAACCCCGCAAATGGCAGGGACAAGTGAGGAACTGTATCGCGTCGTCTCTCGCGCGACTATGGCAGCGAGCCGCAGCGCGCTCAGGGTATGAATTGCCGGTCTTGCGCCACTTGTTTCCTAAGGGCCTCAAAAGGGCCGGATACTTCTTTCCAGTTCTGCCTTGAGCGTGGGTGCAAGCCGCAGCTGGCGTGCCAGCTCATCCAGATAAGCCCGCTCCATGAAGGAAGTGTCATCGGCCATCAGCAAGCTGGCAAGGTACATCTCGGCGCCAAGCTCATGAGTGCTGGCTGCACTTGCAACCTCTGCAGGATCCAAGGGCTTGCGCAGTTCATCTTCCATCCACTGCCGCAGAGGGGGGTCTGCGTCAATTCGCTCAAGCTCATCATGGATGAGCCCGCGCTCACGTTCATCGAGGTGACCATCCGACTTGGCGGCTGCGATCATGGCCTTGAGGACCGCCTGGCTCTGCACTTCCTCTCCCTTCAAGCCTGCGCCTGGTTCAGGATGTAGTGCCCGCGCCGGTGACGCTGGAGGTGCTTTCTGCGGCTCCTGCTGCGATTGCCAGTAGGTGTAGGCTTTGAACGCTGCAGCCCCTAGAGCAGCGGCGCTGCCAACTTTCAGTGCCGAGCCACCCATGCTGCGGCTCCTCTTGCTGCCAAGCAACATGCCCAGCAGTCCTCCGGCGGATGTACCCGATACCGACTTCCCCCAATCAGCGTTTTCATAGCGATCGGATGAGCGATCGCCTCTGCTGTTTCGGCTCTTGCTGTTGTCCATCCCGGACAAACCGGACTTCAGCAGCTGCTCGAGCATTTTTTGTGCACTCATCTCGCAAACCTCTCATTCATTCAACAGAAATTGCTGGGCGAAGAGAGCTCAGATCAGCAATGCCAACACAAAGATCCCCACCATGATGAAAGACAGTACGACCTTGGCAATCAGACCCACCATGATCCCGACCCAGGTTGCAACGCCCACCCTGACGGCGTGCCGCTGGTCTTTCTGAACCACGTACTCTCCAATGGCGGCACCCACCAAGGGCATGAAGAGCACGCCGACCAAACCCATGAAGAGTCCCGCTACAGTCCCCACTGCTGCACCCAGAAGCGCTTTCTTGCTGGCACCGACCCTTCGGGCGCCCAGCAGCCCAGCCACATAGTCCAGGCTCCAGGCAAGCACTGCCAACACAGTGACGATCACCGCCGTGGTCGTTCCCACGCGGGCGAAGTCGTCAATCCACGCCCCAAGCAAGATCCCGCCCCAGACCAGCAAGGTGCCTGGCAACAAAGGCAGCACGGTGCCCGCCAAGCCCAGCACAATCAAGGCAATACTCAGTAGCCAAAGCACAGTGGTTTCCACATTCAGCTTTCAGAATCAATGGACCAAGGTGATCCGCTCTGTTGCGCCCAAGCTCTCGTTGGTCGGCGTCGCCTTGAACACCCCCAGCCGAGTTGGGAGTCATGGGCACATGGACACGCGTTTTGCAGGGAATGGGATCCAGAGTTTTCCCGTTGGGCGCACACGGCTGGCTGGCTGGGTGATGCTGCTCAACGTTGGACCCTTTCAAAAATTCTCGTTAACGGATGCGCTCTGGCACATCTACTCCCTGGGTACGCAAGTACGTGCGCACCGTGAGGGTGTTGAGCAGGTCGGCCAGAGCGCGGGCGTTTACCTCGCCGGTCTGTCCACCGCAGGTAGCGCAGTCCAGGCCTGCGGCGTGGGGATAGTTTGCGCTGCGGCTACGGGCCGCCGTCTTCAAGGACGTCACCATGGATGCCTTCGCCGTATTTGAAATTGGCCGGGCAGCTTGGTTAGTCCGACCGCATCGGCACCTTCTACGGCCCAGGAAAATGGTTTGCAAGGTCCAGACTCAAGTTGTCCAGCGCATCAGCGTCACAAGCAGCACCAAGACACCCAGGCCGAGGTTGATCGCTACCCATGTGCGAATTTGCACTAGGATCGCTCCTCCGGCGTCCCACTCGGACGCCGCCACGGCCCGGCCGAGCCTCCTAAAGAGCGCAAAGCGGAGGTGCATGAAGATCGCAACCATCGCGACCCCAAGCATCGCCATGATGGTCCAAGCCAACGGCATCTCGAAGCTGCCACCCGACTGAACCACCTGCTTGGCGAAGCGTCCCAACATCCAGACACCGCTGACCAGTGTCAGCAATGACGCCCCCAGAACAGCCTTGAAGAAGCGGCCGAGCACATCGTGCATGAAGCGCAGCCGTACCGGTGGATCCAACTGAGCAACTGCCGGCCGCAGGAAGAAGTGGACAAACACCATGCCACCGACCCACACGATGATGGACAGCACATGAACAGTCTTGAGGGTCGCATAGATCATCGAATACTCCCATTCAATTTCAAACGCAGCCTAGCTGTGGGCTTGTGCTGTGGCCTGCATCTACAACCGCTCGTCCCGGACGACAGCGGCTGCGTCTCGCAAGCGCTGCAAGATCGGCGGTGTCATGTGGACTCGGCGACAGGAGGCTGCCCAGCACCCGATGCTGGTACTGCCGCGGGATGGCGAAGAAGCTGAATATCAGCGCGATGACAAACACGTTGTCCATCGACAGCGACTTCTCAATCATGAAGCCCGTGTAGTAGTCCATGCCGCTTTGCGCGCCCAGGAACCACCAGACCCAGGCACCGAAGAGCAGTGCCACGCTGATGTAGCCGGCCGACAGCAGCAGGCTCTCGCGAACGCCGATTTCCTTGTCGTCCTTGTGCAGGACGCCCAGGTCGAACGCCAACAGCGCGATGACGATACCGACGAAGGTGAGCCAGACCCAGGCGGGCTTGCCCAGGAAGTCGTCCGTGAAAAAGGGAATCAGGAAGTCCATGTCTTAGTTTCAGAGTGGGAGGATCGCAGAAACAAACGCACGCTTTCTCAGCAAACCGCTGAATAAACGCGTCGGGACAGCAGAGCGAGAGAGAAGAACCAGCTAAGCGCGCAGATCATGATCAGGCTTTCTTTGTTGCTCGAATGCTCAGAAGTGTCGGGATCAATGCGTTTCGAACAAACCAGCTTGAAACACACTTAAACTTCGGTTTTTCCGCACTGGAGCGAATATGCTGAACTACCGCCATCTCCACTACTTCTGGGTCGTCACCAAGGAGGGCGGTTTCGCCCGTGCCGCCGAACGTATGGACATGGCGGTGCAAACCATCAGCGCGCAGGTACGCGAACTGGAGAAGGCGTTGGGCCACCAGCTCCTCAAACCTTCGGGGCGTGGCGTAGCCCTCACCGAGGCGGGCCAAGCAGCATTCGCGCGCGCCGAGGAGATCTTTCAGTTGGGCCAGGGTATCCCCGATGAGGTGCGCGAAGCCGGTAGCGGCAAGGTGGCCCGCCTGGCGGTCGGGCTCTCCGATGGCATTTCCAAGCTCGCAGCCCATGCTCTGCTGGAGCCCGTTCTGAGCACACCCAACCTTCGGCTCGTATGCCACGAGGGCGAGTTCGAACAGCTGCTCAGCGAACTGGCGCTGCATCACCTGGACCTCGTGCTGGCCGGTCAGGCTGCTCCGCGCAACCCAAACTTGCGCCTCACCAGCGAGCGACTCGTCGATTCGCCGGTCGAGTGGTACGGCCCCGCCCGTCTGGTCGGCAAGACCGAGCGCGACCGCTTTCCGCAAAGCTTGAACGATCTACCGGTGCTGCTGCCCACGGGACACTCGGCCCTGCGACCGACGCTGGATCACTGGTTCGAGTCGCAGGGTCTGCGGCCCCGCATCGTCGGTGAGTTCGAAGACAGTGCGCTGCTGGCGGTCTTCGCCGCCCGCGGGCTGGGCGTGTTCCCGGTCAGCCGGCTTGGCGCGGACGACGTCGGCCTGATGCGCGGACTTCGCTTGCTGGGCAGCAGCGAAGGCGTGAAGGAGGAGATTCATGCCATTCGCTCTCGTCGCGGACAGCATCACCCCTTGGTGATGCAGGTAGTGGCTGCGGCGCGCCTCTGATCGCCGCCTGATCGAATTCCATCAGGTACTGTCTCGGCGCCAGGCTCCTCAGCATCGACGATGCCTTCAACGGTGCCGGCCGACTCGCTCGCGTGCGCGACGCTCGGTCTGGATCGGGATGGGTACGAGCACTGGCGCAGGCTGTGGCTTCCATTCCCTGATTGACTCCTGCAGCGACTGCAGGTTTTTTCCGACCCACGCAAGTACGAGAAACGCGGAACGTGACGAGAGCTTCATGACAGATAAATTGAGAGTGTTGGAGCAGCGAAATGTGGGTCCGTAACGACTTCGGAAGAAGGAGTTCTTTCGAGACTCGAACTCAGGAAAATACGAACCTGAAAAGACATAAAGTCCAAGCTGTGACCACTACCTCCTTTTGCCCTTCCGGCACCATGCCAGTGCTAGGGGAACCGCTCGAGTTGTCGAGCGGCACCCTGAGTACGGGTGCGTGGCTTCGGGCAGTCCTCTTCACCTTGTTGGTCTGGGCAACGGTGGTGTGCACCGGCATCGGCGGCACTGTGGGCCTCGCGTCTCAGTCCCTTTCCAACAAGCTCACGGCCAATGTGCAGCATTTGCAGCTGCACGGTGGAACTTCGCTCACATCGCGAGCTGTGCGGCGCGATCAAGCTGCGGCAATGTCGGTCCAGCACGTTGCGGGCGACTCGCAAGCATTGGTTTGGGATCTCACAGACGGGGCACAGCCGGCAGGTGAGGTAGGACTTCAGATCGATACGCAGCGGGCGTACGAGCCATCGCTTTCGGCCACCGAACCGAATCTGAAGCAGCGCCGCAGCGCGCACACGAGCCGCGCCCCACCCTTCGTGGCTTAACGCCGTGCGCGCACCTGCTGCGCGCAGCCCTTTCCCTCCTGTAGCCCGCGTGCGCATGCCGAAGTGCTGCGCGCGCCCGTCAAGACTGCTTCATGAAGAATTCACCCTACCTGGTGGCCCTGTACCTGGCCATCGTCGTGGCGGGCCTGCTGTTCGCTTTGCCCAATGTGCTGCCCGCTTCCGTGCTCGAACGCTGGCCCAGCGTTCTGCCCGACAAACCCGTGTCACTCGGCCTGGACCTTCGCGGCGGCTCGCACCTGGTGCTGGAAGTCGACGGTACCGAGCTGCAACGTGAGCGCGTACGCACCCTCGGCGAAGAAGCGCGGCGCACCTTGCGCGAAGCGGATGTTCCTTGGCGCAGTGTGCAGGCGGGCGAGCGCGGCGTGTCGATTGCGCTGCGCGATGCGGGCCAGCAGGCGCGCGCCATCGACGTGCTTTCCGCGCTGGCCACCCCCGTGGGTGCAGCGCGCGCAGACCTGGACGTGGCGGGCCGCCAGATCGATGGCAGCGACGGCGTCGAGCTCACGTTGACGGCCGAAGGGCAGCGCCAATCCATCACCCGCGCCGTGGAGCAGAGCTTGGAGGTCATCCGCAAGCGGGTCGATCAGGTGGGGGTGGCCGACCCCACCATCCAGCGTATTGGCGCGGACCGCATTCTGGTGCAACTGCCCGGCTTGCAAGACCCGTCTCAGGTGCGCGCGTTGCTGGGGTCGACGGCGAAGATGAGTTTTCACCTGCTGGGCAACACGTCCAGCCCTGACGGTATCCGGACGTTGCAGGACAGCCAGGGCAACAGCTATCCCGTCCGAAACAGCGTCGTGCTGAGCGGCGACAGGTTGTCCGATGCCAGTGCAGGCTTCGATCCCCAGACGCGCGAACCCGTCGTCAACTTCCGGTTCGATCGCACCGGTGCGCGCGAGTTCGGCGCCATCACGCAAGCCAATGTGGGCCGGCCTTTTGCCATCGTGCTGGACGGCAAGGTGCTGAGCGCGCCTGTGATCCGCGAACCCATCACCGGCGGGTCGGGCCAGATCTCGGGCAGCTTCACCGTGCAGGAAGCGGGCACGCTGTCGGCGTTGCTGCGCGCGGGCGCGCTTCCGGCCAAGCTGACGGTGATCGAAGAGCGCAGTGTGGGCGCCGACCTGGGCAGCGACGTGATCCAAAAGGGCGTCTATGCCGGTATCGGCGCCTTCGTGCTGGTGTTCCTGTTCATGTTTGTGCTGTATGGCGGCTGGGGCCTGGTGGCCAACATTGCCCTGGCGCTTAACGTGGTGCTCACAGTGGCGGGCATGAGTTTGCTGGGCGCCACCCTCACTTTGCCGGGAATTGCGGGCATCGTGCTCGGGATCGGGCTGTCGGTGGACGCCAACGTGCTCATCAACGAGCGCATTCGCGAAGAAGCGCTGAAAGGCAAGCCGGCCATGACGGCCATCGACGCGGGCTTTCAGCGCGCCTACGCCACCATCATGGACAGCAACGTCACCGCGCTGATCGCCACGCTGCTGCTGTTCATGTTCGGCTCGGGGCCGGTGCGGGGCTTTGCCATCACCATGGCGCTGGGCATCGTGATCTCGATGTTCACAGCCGTGTCGGTGGTCAAGGTGATCATGCTGTCCATTGCACGGCGCCGCCGCTTGAAGACCATGCAGATCCGGCCGCTGTTTGGCTTTCGCCCGGTGCCCGACGGCACGCAGTTCAACTTCATGAAAGCGCGCTTTGCCAGCCTGGGTTTGTCGGCGCTGATGGTGGTCGGCTGTGTGCTGCTGATGTTCAAACCCGGCCTGAACTTCGGTATTGATTTCCGGGGCGGCATCCAGATGGAGGTGGCGGCCACTGCGCCGGCCGACCTGGCGCCCTACCGCGCGCAGCTGGCCGGGCTGGGCCTGGGTGAGGTCTCGCTTCAAGCCATCGGTGGCGAAGACCGCCTGCTGGTGCGGGTGGAGTTGCAGCCCGGCGGCGAGGCACAGCAGACTGCGGCCGTCGAGCGGCTCAAGAGCGCCGTGCTTGCGATCGACCCGCAAGCCACCTTCGACCGCACCGAGGTGGTGGGGCCCAAGGTGAGCGGCGAGCTGGCCGCCGCCGGTGTGCTGGCCGTCATCTTGGCCAGCATCGCCATGCTCATCTACATCTGGGTGCGCTTCGAGTGGCCTTTTGCGGTGGGCGCCATCCTGACGCTGGTGCTGGACGTGATCCTGACCCTGGGGGTCTTCGCCCTGACTGGCCTGGACTTCAGCCTGACGGCCATTGCCGCCTTGCTGACGCTGGTGGGCTACTCGGTGAACGACAAGGTGGTGGTCTACGACCGCATGCGCGAGAACCTGCGCAGCCATCGCAAGCGCTCGCTGCGCGAGGTGATCGACCTGTCCATCAACCAGACGCTGACGCGCAGCCTCTACACATCGGTCACGGCATTCCTGGCCGTGTTGCCGCTGGCCATCTGGGGTGGTTCGGCCGTGGCCAGCTTCGCCGTACCGATGGCCTTCGGCATTGTCATCGCAGCGTGTACATCGATCTTCATCGCGGCGCCCATCCTGCTGTTCCTGGGGGACTGGCGAGCGCGCCGTGGCGTCGTCATGTTTGCAGCCGTTGCCCCCGATCCTTCAGGACAGACCTCAACCCGGACCGGGCCCGCGGATGCAGCGTGAGCCGGTGCGCAGAGCGCAGATCGCGTCAGGGTCTGCGCTGCGCCCTTCGCCTGAGGCTGGCGCCCCACTCATGTCCTGGTCAGCTGCACGTCTGTGACCCCGGCGCTGGTGTCGATGGCGGATTGGTCGAGCTGTGGCATCAGCAGATACAAGGGCTTGTCCAGCACACGAATGTCAATGGGTGCGCGCATTCGTGCCACTTCACCGTCGAACGCCACGACGACCTCGCTGCGGCCGGGAGCGAGGGTGGGCCGCACCACCATGTGCTGGAATTCGAAGCCATCCACGCCGGCGGCTTCACCCAGCCTGCCCATGGCTCCATGCAGCATCAGCCCGATCATCGACAGCGTGCCGATGGGCCGCAGCATCAGCGCGGCCATGCTGCCGTGGCCGGGCGTACCGGGCAGGGTGTCTTGCGGCTGCGCGCCGAACTGCTGCAGTTGCAGGCGGTTGTTGCCTACGAAGAGCGTCAAGGTCTCCACGTCCCGAACCCCGCCCCCCATCTCGATGTGCAGTCGCAGCCTGCGCTGTGCACGCAGCAGCGTTGCGCAGGCTGCGACAAACGCGACCCAGCGGCTGCGACCGAAGCGGGCTTTGTAGGTTTCCCTGTCTTCCAGCAGGTCGGGATAGAGCCCGAGGCTGGCGTTGACCAGGAACACGCGGTCATTGATGCAGGCCACTTGCACCGGCGCTGGCTCCGAACGCAGCAGCAGGCGTGTCGCCGCGGCAGGATCAGCGGGGATGCCATGGGTGCGGGCGAAGTAGTTGAACGTGCCCTGCGGTACCACCCCCATGGCGCAGCCCGCAGCGTGAGCGGCCTGCGCTACCGTGTTGAGGGTGCCGTCGCCGCCGACGGCGACCACGGCCGCGTGGGTCGACAGAGCCCGCTGCGCCGACTCACGCGCCATGGCAGCCAGTTGGACGGGTGTGCAGAAGTGCAAGTCACCGCACCGTCCTTCTGCCCGAAGCACTGACTCGATGACTTCGCGCTTCGTGTGCGCGGCGCTGCTGCCAGCAGCCGCATTGATGACGAATTGAATCGGCGCAGAAGGATCGAGCTTGGGGGAATCAGCCATGACTGGACAAGACAACTCGCGGTGAATGCATTCAATCGTGGGGCAGCAGGTCACTCAAGACGGCGTGCCCGCTGTCCTTGTGATCGGCGCATCTTGTAGCGCATCCACAGGGCAGCCAGACCGTCTCGGTCGGCCGGCACGTCAGCAGACGCCGACTCTCTCTTGGCCAACCCCTTGGTCCGGCTCTACATCTTTTCCCGTGTCAGTCTCTCTGCAAAAGAGATTCCTATCGCAGAAAGTACGAACGTGAAGTGAATGACAGCCACCATCGTCACTATCTGAATGTTCTCCAGATTCAGGTCGCCACTCAAATAGGTTTTCAACGCGTGAACGCCCGAAATGGAGATGATGGCGAATGCGAGTTTGAGCTTGAGGTTGTAGGTATTGACGTGGTCCAGCCAGTCCGGCTTTTTCATGTCCTTCTTGTCAAAGTGTCCGGTCGTCACAAACAGCGACACGCCCGCCAGCGCAACGACCCAAACGAGCTGCGCCACCATCGTCATGTCCACCAGTTCAAGTACCTTGATGATCAGGTCAATCTTTTCCAGGTCACCAAACAGCAAGGTGGTCATCAGCTTGTAGGTTTCCAGCAGGAACTTGCCCAAAATGCCGAAGATGATTGCGACCAGACCAACATAAAAGAACAGCATGGTGAACCGCATGCCGTACAGCAGTGACCCGACCCCTGAAAGAAGCTTTTCCATTTTTTACCTCGAAACGATTCAACCAATTACATCAAGTAGCGTTGCGCGCCAAGCGCTTCGCCGAACAGCGCCCTGGCCAGACTCAGGGCGATTGTCGACAGCCTGTGGGTCGGACGCAGACTGACTGCGGAAATACGAACGTCTGAGGGTGGCTCAGCTGAGCTGCTCTCGGCGGCCATGGGCCGGGCGCGACAGACGGCGTTGAGCGATTTCAATCGTGGCGCAACAGGTCACCGAAGACGGTGTGCTCGCCTTCCTTTCGGTCGGCACCGGGGGCGTCGTACAGGACGAGCCAGCTCGCCGTGCCACCCGACAGTGCAGGCGGCAGGTCGCAGATAGCTTCAGCGCGGTTGGTGCCGCGCCCGTGCGGCAGTGACACCGACTCGGTCAATGCTTCCTCGAAACGCACGGGCTCGCGGTTGGAGGCCAGAATGGTCCGGGCAGCGGGCCACCTGAAGACGCGGATATCGCCGTTGAGCACCATCGTCGGGCCGGCCAGTATGTAGAGGTCATTGCCGGAGAAGTGCAGGTCCCGCACACCGAGGCCGTCCAACTGCAGAAAGTGCTTGCGGATCAAGATGCCGCTGTCGTCCAGAGGCGCCAGGCGCAGCTGGTCACCACGGGGCTCTACCGCGATCTCGATCAGCGCCGACCAACCCCGCAGCACCGGGCCGCGAAGGCCCAGCAGCAGCCGGCGGCCGTCCACTGCCAGGCCTTCGATGTCGAAGCCGTTGTCCTTGCCGGGGATGGTCATGTATGGCCCGAAGTGGACATCATCGGCGAGCGCACGGGTGAGCAGGTTCGTTTGCGCATCGCCCTTCAAGCGCAGCGCCCGTCGGCCGTCCTGGGCCTGCCGGACCAGGCAGGGCTCGCCCTTGGCGTCGGGCTCGATGGGCAGGCAGGCCAGCAAACGCCGATTGCCGTCCAGTGCCACCTTCGCCAGCCGTTTGGCGTTGTCGGCATGGTCCCGGTCCGGTCTGGCGTTCTTGCGCTTCAGGCCATGCGAGCCCACAACCCACAGGAAGCCGTCTGCGACGGCCATGCCTTCCAGGTCGGCCTCTTCGTCGGGTGCGCCCGGCAGGTCCAGCAGATCTGCGAGAGGGAAGTCGCGCACTTCGCCAAAGCGCAACGCCTCGCGCCCCACGGGATCGAGCCGGCGCAGGCGGTCCAGTCCGCAGGCTTCGTCGCCCGCCACCCAGAGCCAGTCGCCGGTGAAGGCCGCGCCGGACAGATTGGATTGAACCAGCGAGTCAGGAGCGAACTCCAGACGGACGGCATTGGCGGTTCGAGTTTTGGGCATCGCGTTTCTCAAAGCATGGGTTGGCAGGAAATTTCACGCTCCGCAATGCGCGCCGGCCGCAACCAGTGAACGTAGGAGTTTGCGGCAGAAGTCTGATCGTGCGTTCAGGTTTATCCGATGTTCGTGTCCTCCAAATGCTGCTTTTCCGGAATCGTCAGTGGCCACAGACTTTGGTCCCTTACCAATCAAAGGAGATCCGTGATGCAAGTGCTCTTCAAGTCCCGTCACCCCCAGGCCGCCGACCTTCGCGATCTGACGGAGCAGCGAGTTCGCTTCGTGCTGCGTCGCCTGGTTTGGCTGGTGCCGCGCGCCGAGGTGCAGTTGTCAGACGTGAACGGACCTCGCGGCGGGATCGACAAGCGCTGCCAGGTAGAACTTCGGACCGATGGTGCAGGCTCGGTGGTCGTTGCCTCCGTGGCCGGCGACTGGCGCACCGCGCTGGACAACGCGCTGGCACGCGCTGCACGGTTCCTCATGCGCCTGTGGCGCCGAGGCGATGACTCCCGCCGACTGCGCCAACGCTTCATCAGCCACGAACCCTGATCTCGAACGACCCGAGGACCCGACACCATGAACTCCATGACGCCCATCCCCACCACCGCTCGCCCGCAAGCCGCACCTTCGGCCCCGAGCGGCGCAGGCAGCACGACACCCACGGATGGCGCCGCAACGCGCCGTGTGCTGCGCAACACCTATGCCTTGCTGTCGATGACGCTGCTCTTCAGTGCAGCCATCGCCGCTGCCAGCGTGGTGTTCCAGCTGCCGGCGCCGGGTATCTTGCTGACCCTGGGCGGCTATTTCGGCCTGCTCTTCGCCGTCTACAAGTTCAAGAACAGCGGCTGGGCGCTGCCGGCGGTGTTCGCACTGACAGGCTTCATGGGCTACTCGCTGGGGCCGGTGCTGGCCAAATCGCTGGCAATGCCCGGCGGTGCGCAAGTCGTGACCATGGCTCTTGCGGCCACGGGCGCCACTTTCCTGGCGTTGTCTGCCTGGGTGCTGACGACGCGACGCGACTTCAGCTTCATGGGCGGCTTTCTGTTTGCCGGCATGGTCATCGCGCTGATCGCGGGTCTGGGCGCGGTGTTCTTGCAGATGCCGGCGCTGGGCCTGGCCGTGGCTGCGATGGTCGCGCTGCTCTCTGCTGGACTGATCCTGTTCGAGACCAGCCGCATCGTGAGCGGCGGCGAAACCAACTACGTGCTGGCCACCGTCGGGCTGTACGTCTCGATCTTCAACCTGTTCACGAGCCTGCTCAGCCTGTTCGGCTTCGGCAGCTCGGATGAATGAACCCACACAAGGAACCCCTCATGAAATGCCCCACCTGCACCGACACCGCACTCGTGATGAGCGATCGCCAGGGCGTCGAGATCGACTATTGCCCGCAATGCCGCGGGGTCTGGCTGGACCGCGGCGAACTCGACAAGCTGATTGAGCGTTCGGCAACGATGACGCCAGCCCCTGCCGCCCGCACGGCAGTGCAATCACAACCTCAATTCGCAGACTCCGACTACGAGCATGACCGAGGCCAGCAGGGGAACCGCAAGAAGTCCTGGCTGAACAACATTTTCGACTGACGCGCGACCCACAGCAGCCAAGGGAGACCCATGATGCGTAGTTATCCCGTGAACAGCCCGCAGGCCGCAGCCCGGTTGATCGCACTAGCTGTTCTGGCCGATGGACATTTAAGTACCAGCGAGCTCGGCTTGCTAGAGCGGATGAACGCGGCAAATCGTCTGGGTTTGACTCGCGAACAGTTCAATGAAGTGGTTCGACTTCTGTCTGAAGACCTCATGACCTCGTCCTACGCCGTCTGGGGATCAACGTGCCAGATTGACAAAGAGGCACTTCGATCGGTCATGGCTGAAGTCACCGATCCAATACTTCAGCAAACAACGCTTGAACTCTGTGTTGCGGTGATTCGAGCCGATTTTCACAGTGCAGATTCCGAAGAGAACCTGGTCAACACGCTTGCCGAACACTGGCGTCTGGTCAACCCCGGCTCTCATTTCAGTTGATTCATTCATCAAGGAGAGCAGTATGCATATCGATATTCGTACCCCGAACACCAAGCTGTCCCGCGCTCACAGTCTGGAGATGGCTCAGCGCTTGAGAACAATCTTTGCAAAACTGGCACACAGAATCGTGCGGATCGCGGTGCGCGTGAGTGAGACACCACGATCGGGCTCGACCTTGAGGGAATGCATGGTGGAAGTGCATCTGCCCAATGGACAAGTTGCAACTGTCAGTGAACGTCAGCGCAAGCTGGGAGCGTTACTGAGACGTGCCACAGAGCGGTCGTGGAAATCTGTCAATGCGCTGGTCGGATCACCTCGCGAGGCATTTAAACCGGTTCGTGTGCAATCTCACAGCAAGGGACTAACAGAGTGACATCTTTTCAGTTCGCATTGATGACTGTGGCCGCGGGATGCCTGCTAGGGGAGTTGCCTGGACATCGAACAGGCGATGACGCGGGTGACGTGGGACTCATGTCCAGTATCGGTCGCGCTCTTCAACCCGGGCATTGACAGCAAACTGCGCGGTTGCGCTCTCGTGAACCTCAAGGTTCGAGATGTGTGTCACGGCGACCGGGTCGCGACCCGCGCCACCGTCATGCAACTTAAGACACAGCGCCCGGTTCAGTTTGAAATCACACCAACCCCTCAGGAGGCTATGCACGCTTGGATCAAGCAAGCTGGGCTGAGGCCAGAAGGTTTCCTGTTCCCAAGCCGGATACACGACTCGCGCCACCTCGGGACCAGGCAGCACGCGCGAATCCTCGGACATTGGGTCGATCACCTCGGCCTGGACCGTGCGGACTACAGCACCCATTCGATGCGCAGAACCAAGGCGAAGTTGATCTACAAGCGCACAAAGAACCTTCGCGCGGTTCAGCTGCTTCTCGGGCACTCCAAGCTGAAATCAACCGTGAGGTAACTTGATCAGGTACGGTGCACGACGCAGTGGTCCATCGTTGCAAGCGGTACTTGAACGTCCCAGTCCACCGAGCGCGGTGGAACGACAGGTATGGAAGGCCCTGCGGCCGTTCGAGCGCTGCTTGCTGCAATGACCGGAGGGCAACGTCGTGACGATTCGGTGCCTTGCCGACGAACGTCCGAGACCAGTCTTGACTTGACGATGGGCACGGAGACGTGAACGGCCGCTGATGGCCGATTGGTGAAGTCTAGCCGGCCGCGCACCTGCCCGGCAAACCAACATGGCAACTGGGCGCCGCAGCGTCGACGCCTACTGGCAGCACATTGTGCGTGTCCACGAGTGCCGAACTGGGTGCCCATCTCCCGCCGTTCCCGCTGTCCAAGAGAAACCGAAATGAGTGTCCAGCAGCGACCGAAATACGCACCCGTTAGCAATCACCGCGTTTTCCTGACCCACCGTGTAGCTGAAGACAACGTTGGCACCGGCGGCGCGGGCAGCGGCCAACGACTCCTTGAGGACCTTCACACCAAGAGGACACCGCGCCACATGCGTGGCCTTGAGGTTCTTGCTGGCCAAAGCCGCCTCCACGTCCTTGAGGCCAGCTTCACCGTAGCCAGTGGTGTCCGCGAAGATAGGCACTGGCCTTGAAATCAGCGATCAAGCTGCGGCCCACAGACGTTGAAGCTCGGCAAGGTCAAGTGGGACCTGGGATGCTGGTGGCGCGCCACGGTGGATGTGCGCATCCCGGCGTTCTTCGAAAATCGCGAAGTTGCGCCCGGTGCAGTCCTGGAGAGTCGAGATGTAGCTGATACCGATGAGGGGGAGGATCGCGTTTCCGTCTCCCTTCGCGATCAGTTCGTCGTAGACCCACAAGGCGAGCGTGCGCCAGTTGGCTATGCGAGGGACGGGTGAGCCAATCATCACACCCGATACGGCAGCGATCGCAGGCGACTCCAAATCGACAAAAACCACCGCCTGGTTGGTCGTGTGCTACCAGATCATATTTAAGTTGTTGATTTATATAGGCTCTGTGACCGCCCAATGTACCAAAACTACTCTGTTTAGACATGTATTTCAGAGCCCAGTCCCGCAAAAGTCCCGCAGAGAAATTGCGTGCGAAGTAGCATCGATCAGTTTCTGCGAACGGGGCGCAGACGTTTTCTGTAGCGTGAGCAGTCGCCCGGTGAGAGTTGTGAAGCGACAAAAATGCGCTCGCTCCTTCTGAGCTGTCGGGGAGATAAGTTTCAATAACTATATCTTATCGAAAGTAATTTACATCACGGAAGAGGGCGATGCAAACCAAAAGTACGAGAGTGTCCCAAGGCATCCAAGTCAATGGGGTTGGGCCGCTGCCGACGACGTGCTCGCCCGGAGCGAGCGGCCCACGGTCGAGCGCGTGTGCACGCACCTCGGCCGGGGCTCAGGCCAAGTACCACCAGATCGCTGATTTGGTGCGCCAGGTGTCCGACTGCAAAAGGGCTCGCGGGTCGGGACGGTGAAATGGGTTCCTTGTGCGTACTGCATGCTGAGGCAACGCAGGCGCTGCAGGTAGACGCCCAGCAATTCGCTCCATGCTTCAGCCAGGCGCTTTGCGGCATTGATGTCCTTCACTTGCGTGCTTTTGTCTCCGCCGCACAGCAGGACGATGATCGTGCTTCCTCTCTTCTGGAAGTAGATGCGGTATCCATGGCCATGGTGAACACGCAATTCGCTGATTCCCTGCCCTACGAGTTCCACATCGCCCGCAAGACCAAAGGCCCAAAGGCGAGACGGACCAAGTATTGACTACGCGTCAACCATACGCTGTACAGCGTATGGAATGTTCCTGCTGGATAGTTTATTTCCGTTTCGATCGAGAAAATGGATCTTGTTATTTCAGTCTCTGCGCGTGTTGATCTATTAGGCTGAATCGGCCCACGCTGAATGCCAACGGAAACAAGCACTTAAGCGGGTCGCTCAGGGTATTCCCGCGATGCGGGATCGTTGGCGCACGACTTGCGATGAACATGCGCCCCCACCTGAAAAGTGCGCCGCGTTCTCTCTGCATTCCTTGCACGGGACGTGGCGATCATCAAAAAGCAACTGGAGACATTACTCTATGGAAACCTTCTACGAAGTCATGCGCCGCAAGGGCATCTCGCGCCGCAGCCTTCTGAAGTACTGCTCGCTCACCGCCACCTCGCTCGGGCTGGCGCCCTCGTTCGTGCCGCAGATCGCGCACGCCATGGAAAACAAGCCGCGCACCCCGGTGATCTGGCTGCACGGGCTGGAATGCACCTGCTGCACCGAAGCGTTCATCCGTTCGGCGCACCCGCTGGCAAAAGACGTGGTGCTGTCCATGATCTCGCTGGACTACGACGACACCCTGATGGCCGCCGCCGGCCACCAGGCCGA
The DNA here is from genome assembly GCF_051860785.1 of Hydrogenophaga sp. GTDB lineage: Bacteria > Pseudomonadota > Gammaproteobacteria > Burkholderiales > Burkholderiaceae_C > Hydrogenophaga. The sequence goes on along the minus strand of NZ_JBIMLB010000019.1, from coordinate 95,169 downwards.
GGCCCTTCTCGAAGAACTCATCACCAAGTACAAGGGTCAGTACATCCTGGCGGTGGAAGGCAACCCGCCGCTGAATGAAGATGGAATGTTCTGCATCCAGTCGGGCAAGCCCTTCGTCGAGAAGCTGCAGAAGGTGGCCAAGGACGCCAAGGCCATCATCGCCTGGGGTTCGTGCGCCTCCTGGGGTTGCGTGCAGGCCGCCAAGCCTAACCCGACGCAGGCCACACCGATACACAAGGTCATCACGGACAAGCCCATCATCAAGGTGCCGGGTTGCCCGCCCATCCCCGAGGTGATGACGGGCGTGATCACCTACATGCTGACGTTTGACCGCATCCCCGAACTGGACCGCCAGGGTCGGCCGAAGATGTTCTACAGCCAGCGCATCCACGACAAGTGCTACCGCCGTCCTCACTTCGACGCCGGCCAGTTCGTCGAGGCCTGGGACGACGAGTCCGCGCGCCGTGGCTACTGCCTTTACAAGGTTGGCTGCAAGGGGCCAACGACCTACAACGCCTGCTCCACAGTGCAGTGGAACGAGGGCACCAGCTTCCCGATCAAGGCCGGTCACGGCTGCATCGGTTGCTCGGAAGACGGCTTCTGGGACAAGGGCTCGTTCTACGACCGCCTGACCGACATCCACGCCTTCGGCATCGAGGCCAACGCAGACCAGATCGGTGGCACCGCCGCCGGTGTGGTGGGGGCGGCGGTGGCGGCGCACGCCGCCATCTCGGTGGCCAAGCGTGCCCGCGACAACGCGCGCAAGCCCGACGCCTCCACACCCACCAACCACTGACACGACCGAGGAACAAGAACATGGGTGCTTACGAAACTCAAGGCTTTCGCATGGACAACACCGGCCGGCGCATCGTCGTCGACCCTGTCACGCGCATCGAGGGCCATATGCGCTGCGAGGTCAACCTCGACAGCAACAATGTGATCCGCAACGCGGTCTCCACCGGCACCATGTGGCGCGGTCTGGAGGTGATTCTGAAGGGTCGCGACCCGCGCGACGCCTGGGCCTTCGTGGAGCGCATATGCGGCGTCTGCACCGGCTGCCACGCGCTGGCCTCGGTGCGCGCGGTGGAGGATGCGCTGGGCATTCAGATTCCGCTCAACGCTTATCTCATCCGCGAGATCATGGCCAAGACGCTGCAGGTGCACGACCACGCGGTGCACTTTTACCACCTGCACGCGCTGGACTGGGTGGACGTGCTGTCGGCCCTGAACGCCGATCCGAAGAAAACCAGCGAGCTGCAGCAGATGGTGTCGCCCTCGCACCCGCTTTCCTCGCCCGGCTACTTCCGAGACGTGCAGAACCGCCTGAAGAAGTTTGTTGCCAGCGGTCAGCTCGGCCCCTTCGCCAACGGCTACTGGGGTTCCAAGGCCTATGCGCTGCCAGCCGAAGCCAACCTGATGGCGGTCACGCACTACCTCGAAGCGCTGGATCTGCAAAAAGAGTGGGTGAAGATCCACACCATTTTTGGGGGAAAGAATCCGCACCCGAACTACCTCGTGGGCGGGGTTCCCTGCGCGATCAACATCGACGGCGACGGCGCGGCCGGCGCACCCATCAACATGGAGCGTCTGAACTTCGTCGAGGCACGCATCAACGAGATCATCGAGTTCAACAAGAACGTCTATGTACCTGACGTGCTGGCCATTGGCACCATTTACAAACAGGCTGGCTGGCTCTACGGCGGCGGCCTCTCGGCCACCAATGTCGCCGATTACGGCACCTATGAGAAAGTGCCCAACGACCGCAGCACACAACAGTTGCCCGGCGGCGTGATCCTCAATGGCAACTGGGACAAGATCCATGAGATCGATCCGCGCGACCCCGAGCAGGTGCAGGAATTCGTGAACCACAGCTGGTACAAATACGCCGACGAAAGCAAGGGTCTGCACCCCTGGGATGGCGTGACAGAGGCCAACTACAAGCCCGAAGGTCCCAACTTCAAGGGCACGCGCACCAACATTGAGCAGCTCGACGAGTCCGCAAAATACTCCTGGATCAAGAGTCCGCGCTGGCGTGGCCACGCGGTCGAGGTCGGTCCGCTGTCGCGCTACATCCTGGGCTACGCCCATGCGGTGCAGGGCAACAAATACTGCCAGCGCGTCAAGCAACAGGTGGACGAGTCTGCCGTCGCGATCAACAGGGCCCTGCCCAAAGCACTGGGCCTGCCGGAAACCAACTACACGCTCAAGCAACTGCTGCCCACCACCATCGGTCGTACCCTGGCCCGCGCGCTGGAGAGCCAGTACAGCGGCGAGATGATGTTGGACGACTTCAAGCAACTGATTGGCAACATCAAGGCTGGCGACACCAGTACCGCCAACATCGAGAAGTGGGATCCGGCCACCTGGCCCAAAGAAGCCAAAGGCGTGGGCACAGTGGCCGCGCCGCGCGGCATGCTGGGCCACTGGATCAAGATCAAGGACGGCAAAATCGAGAACTACCAGTGCGTGGTGCCCACCACCTGGAACGGCTCGCCACGCGACACCAAGGGTCAGATCGGCGCTTTCGAAGCTTCGCTGATGAACACGCCCATGGTCAACCCGGAGCAGCCGTTGGAAATTCTGCGCACGCTGCACAGCTTCGACCCCTGCCTGGCCTGCTCCACGCACGTGATGAGCGAAGACGGTCAGGAAATGGCCCGCGTCACGGTGAGGTGAGATGACCCCCTGCGCCGCTTCGCGTCTTCCCCTCAGGGAGACTACGCCCCGGGACCGGCAAAGCCGGATTCTCTGCGTGCGCTGGATCGGGGCACGCGGGCACGGCGCCCATCCCGGAAATGAAATGAACCCACACGAGGAGATAAACATGCAAGTGAAAAAAAACCTGCGCCAACTGGGCACAACCGCACTGCTGCTGGGCCTGACGGGCGCCGCGCAGGCCCACGATGGTCACGGCCCCCACGAGCTGTGGGACATGCTCACCCACGCCGTCGGCGTCGAGCAACTGCTCGCGCTGTTCGGAATCGGGCTGGGTGTGATGGCTGTGCGCCAGTGGCGCGCACGCCGGGGCCAGGCCGTGTCGAAGTGACCGTCGTTCCCCACTCGGAGCACATCATGTCCACTCTGTCTGCCCAAGAACTGGCCCAGCAGCGCCAGGCCGATGCCACCGGCATCGACAACAACGCCGTCTTGCTCGGCGATTCCATCAAGTCGGTCTACGTCTATGAAGCGCCGGTGCGCATCTGGCACTGGATCAACGCCGCAGCGATCACCGTGCTGGCCATTACCGGCTACTTCATCGGCGTGCCGCTGCCGACCATGCCGGGCGAGGCCAGCGACAACTACCTGATGGGCTACATCCGCTTCGCGCACTTCACCGCTGGGTACATCCTGGCCGTGGGCCTGCTCGGGCGCGCCTACTGGGCGATCGTCGGCAACCACCACGCTCGCGAACTGTTCTGGGTCCCGCTTTTCCAGAAAGCCTACTGGCGTGAGGTGATTCAAGTGCTGGCGTGGTACCTGTTTATCGCTCCCAAGCCCAACCAGTACGTGGGACACAACCCGCTGGCCAGGTTCGCCATGTTTACCCTGTATCTCGGCATTGGCCTGTTCATGATCGTCACCGGCTTTGCGTTGTACGGGGAAGGCACACAGCCGGGATCCTGGGCGCACACGCTGTTCACCACCTGGGTGATTCCGCTGTTCGGCCAGAGCCAGGATGTGCACACCTGGCACCGCTTGGGCATGTGGGGCATGGTCATCTTCATCATCTTCCACATCTACGCTGCGATCCGCGAGGACATCATGGGTCGCCAGAGTATCGTGAGCACGATGATCTCCGGCCACCGCACGTTCAAGGATTAACCCCCCGCGCCGCCTTCGGCGCCCTCCCCAAAGGGGCGTTATTGGCGGCCCGTCCTGAGCTTGTCGATGGACGGTTCCGCGGAACCCTGGGTTGAGGCATTTCGCTCCGAGTTTATTTTTATTGGTCGCGCAACGTTCATTCGATTTAGATGTCGCTCTCCGCTCATCCCCGCTGGCTCGCTGCTGCTTCGGTGCTTCCTCCGAAGGGGGTGCCGGTGCGCACGCCCATGCACCCGGGTCGGCTGCTGGCGCGCACCTGCCTGGCACCGCTCTCGCTCAACCAGAGCGAGGCGGCCCGGCTGCTTGGACTGTCGCGCCGCCGGCTGCACGAGTTGGTGCACGGTCAGCGCGCCATGTCGCCCGACACCGCCATCCGCTGTGCGCGGCAGTTCGGTATCGATACGGCCTTCTGGCTCGCACACCAGTCCGCCTGGGACAGCTTCCATGCCTGGAAGCGCCTGTATGCGGTGGCGCACAGATCCCCGAGCGGTGCCGCACCCTTTTCTTCTGATTCTCCCTGAGCGTTTATCGGGACCACCCCACATGAGCAGACATCCGTCCGAAACCACCTGTCACCCCAGGGGTGACAGCCCTGCCCAGCCGCCAGCGATCGTGGTGCTGGGCATTGGCAACCTGCTCTGGGCCGACGAGGGCTTTGGCGTGCGCTGCATTGAGACGCTGCAGCGCCGCTACGAGTTCGCCGGGCATGTGTCGCTCATCGACGGCGGCACGCAGGGGCTGTACCTGATCCAGCACGTGCAGGCGGCGGACTGTTTGTTGATCTTCGACGCCATCGACTACGGCCTGGAGCCCGGTACCCTGAAGCAGGTGCGCGACGACGCTGTGCCGCGCTTCATGGGCGCGAAAAAAATGAGCCTGCACCAGACCGGTTTTCAGGAAGTGCTTTCGCTGGCGCAGCTCACCGGCAAGTTCCCGTCCCAGATGTTGCTGATCGGCTGCCAGCCCCAGGAGTTGGAAGACTACGGCGGCAGCCTGCGCCCGGTGGTGAAGGCTGCGATGGAAGACGCGCTGGCCCTGGGTGTGGACCAGATCGCGCGCTGGGGTGGCGAGCCCGTGCCGCGCCGCACGCCGCTGGGCGAACGCGAAGCGGTCACCCTGGACGAGCTCGCGTTGGCCGCCTACGAGACGCAGCGTCCCGCGCCTGAGCAAGCCTGCCGTTCGGGTGACGAACGCTTTTTCCCCAAGGACCTCTGACATGTGCATCGGCATCCCCATGCAGGTCAGCGCCATCGAGCCCGGACACGCCTGGTGCGAAGGCCGTGGCGAGCGGCGCCGGGTGAACACCGCGCTGGTCGGTCCGTGTGAGCCCGGCGACTGGTTGCTGGTGTTCTTGGGTGACGCGCGCGAACACATCAGCACCGAGCGTGCCGCCGAAGTCAACGCGGCGCTGGACCTAGTGCAAGACGCCATGCAGGGCCGGAGAGCCCGTGGCGATGCCGGCTTTGAACTGCCTTCACAGATGACCACCGAACAACTCAGGCAGTTGTCCGGACAGACCTGACACCCACCCCCACACACAGGAGATGACATGAACACCGCCACCGACACCACCGGCCGGGCTTTTGCCCTGCCACTGCCCGACACCAACCCCGCGCCACCGCTGGTGATGCGCCTAGTGCGCGACTTCGATGCCGCCTGGGTGGACGAAACCAGCGTGGCCGCATGGAGCGCGGGCGGCGGCGACCGCTTGGTGCTGCTCGCGGGCGACCCGGTGCGGTTCCCCGAAGGCCAGGACGTGGCGGCCGTGCTGCCCGAACTGATGAAGGTTTTTCCAAACCGCTTTCAGGTGGCCGTGGTGCCGCGAGACAACGAGGACGCGTTGGCGCGCCGTTACGGCTCGCAGCGCTGGCCCACCCTGCTGTTCTTTCGCGACGGTCAGTACGTCACCGCCATCGCCGGCATGCAGGACTGGGACGTGTACCAAAGCGGTGTGGCCGCCGCGCTTGCCATGCCACCCTCACGCCCGCCCACCATCGGCATCCCCGTGGTGAGCCAGGGCAGCACCAGCAAAGACAGCGGCTGCCATTGAACCGACCGACACCGAGGACACCCCATGAAAGACTTCCCCATCCCCCTCGTGGCCATCGGCCCGGGCACCCAGCCCGAAGACGAAAAGCTGGACTATGTGCACATGCCCACAGACATGGGCACCTACCGCCCACCCGTGCTGCCCGAGCCCGAAGAGCTGGCCGGGCGCGAAGCCGCGCGCGCGGTGTTGGGTCAGGTGCTGGCGCTGCTGGACCGCACTGCGCAAGGTGGCCCGGGCGGCCAGGTGGCGCTGACCACGCTGCCTGCGCAGGACCTGCAGCTGATCAAGCAGATCATGGGTGAGGGCGAGGTCAGCGCCCTGGTGCGCGAAGAAGACGGCGCGCTGGAGGTGCGCATCCAGGAAGCGGTGCTGGCCGGCGTGTGGCGCCTCATCACGTTCCGCACCGTGGACGGCGAGCGCACCATGATTGACGACGTGATTGAGGTCAGCCCGGTGCCGGCGCTGCTGCGCGCCATGGCGGTGGACGACGTGTGGCCGCAGGACGCCATGCCGCATTGGGCTGGTCCGTTGCCACCCAACGTGCAGAACGCGCCCCTGCTGGTGGAAGAAATCCGCGACCAGGTGCTCGGCTGGAAACCCGGCCAGGTCTCGCACGTGGTCAACTTCACACTGCTGCCGGTCACGCCCGAAGACATCGGTTTCCTCGACCACCATCTCGGTACCGGCCGCGTGCTCATGCTCTCGCGCGGTTACGGCAACTGCCGCATCTCCAACACGCGCCTGCCCAACTGCTGGCGCGTGGTGTACTACAACTCGATGGACAAGGTGATCCTCAACACGGTCGAGGTGGTGGACATGCCCGAGGTAGCGATGGCCGCCCCCGAAGACCTGCGCGATTCGCACGAGCGGCTGCTCGATGTGATCACCTACCTGGAGTCGGTGTGACGTTTCCCGTCCACCCGGCGCACCATGAGCAATGACCATTTCGAAGGCTTTGAAGGCTCGTACCTGGGCAACCGCGATGTGCTGCGCCCCGGCTCGCGCCTCGAATGCAAAATCTGCTGGTGGGTCTACGACCCCGCCCTGGGCGATCCACAGTGGCAGATTCTGCCCGGCACACCGTTCGCGGATCTGCCTGCGCACTGGCGCTGCCCGAACTGCGACTGCGATGCCGAGCAGTTCCTGATGCTGGTGGATTGAGATGAACCCCCTGCGCCGCTGGGTTCAAAGACCCTCTCCCGCTGGAGGGAGATGGGGCTTGACTCCCTCGCCCCTCTGGGGAGAGGGTTGGGGTGAGGGGCCAGCCGCGCCAAACGCGTGTGTCGCAGGCAGTGCACCGCACGATAGAAAGAACCCATGAGCCCGCTCACCCTCATGGACACCCCCTCAGCGGCGCCCGCCCAACTGGCCGAACGCGTGCAGAGCCTTGTGAATTTCTACCGTCACGTTCAGACCGAGCGCATGCAGGGCATTCCTTTGCTGAACCCGGCGTTGCAGGTCGAGGCGGTGGGGTTCGAATGGGCGAATCCGGTCGAGTCAGGCGACCCACAGGTGGCCGAGGGTGTGCTGATCACCCCCTGGTTCATGAGCCTGCTGCGCCTGCCGTCGGTGAATGGGCCGCACGGCAACCGCGTGGGCCGCAAAGCCGTGCGCGACTTTGGCAGCGAACGATTTGAATTCATCGGTGGGCACGACCCTGCCATCGGCTACCACGAGACTTGCGCGCTGTTTTCCCCCATGAACGGCTTCACCAGCCAGGACCTGGCGCGCGAGACCGCACTGGCTTCGCTGGCCCTGGTCAGACCGGCACCCGTGCCTGAGCCGACCCGAGCGCCCGTGGCCGAGCCGCTGCCATCGCGGCGGGCCTTTTTCCTGGCCCGTCGGCCGGACACCGGGGCGACGTCGTGAACGCGCTCGGTCTGACCGGGTCAACCGGCCTGTCGCAGCTGGCCGGTGCCCTGCGCGTGGCACCCGGTGTGGCGACGCCCATGGCCCTGCAAAGCAGCCGCCAGGACTGGGCGCCGCGCCTGGCCCGGGCGCAGGCCGTGAACGCCGTGCCCGGCCTCATGGCCAGCCTGTTCAATCTCTGCGGCCACGCGCACCGCCTGTGCTCGCAGCTCGCCATCGAAGCGGCGGCGCCGGGTCTGCTCCCTGCGCCGCAACAGGTGGCTCAGCGCCTGCGCACCGAGACCGCGCAGGAACACATCCGCCGCATCGGGCTGGACTGGCCGCGCCTGCTGGCCAACGATGGCGATGAGTTGCTGGCAGCCCAGGCACAGGCCGCGCTCAGGGCCTGCCCACTGCTGGCCCCCGCTGCCAGCGCGCTGGCCGATCCCTGGCACGCCACGCTCGTCTGGTTGCAAGACCATCTGCTGCACCAGCCCGCCACCACCTGGCACGGCGCCTGGCAAACCAGCGGCGCCGACTGGTTGCTGGACTGGAGCCACCGCCACGACGGCTGGCTGGCCCCACTGCTCAGCGCCGCCCGCCAGATCGACGACGGCGTGCCGCTGGACCCAGCCAGCGCGCTGCGCGCCCATGCGGATGCCTCGGGCCAGCGCACCCTGGCCGCGGCGCTGGCCCTTGAGCCCGGCTTTGCCTTGCGCCCGCAGTGGCACGGCGCCTGCGCCCAAAGCGGCAGCTGGACCCGGTTGAACGATCCGACGCCATACCGACCCCTCACACCCTGGGCCTTGCTGGGCAGCCGCGTCGCCGAGCTGATCCGCCTGTGCCTGCCCGACGCAGCGGGCCAGAGCGGCGCGGGCTGGCTGTCCTTCGGCTCGCTGGCCACGGGGCCACGCCAGGGTCTGGCCTGGGTGGAAATGGCGCGTGGCCTGCTGGTGCACCAGGTCGAGGTCGACAGCACGGGGCGCGATGCGCGGGTGCTTGCCTGCCGCGTGCTCGCGCCGACCGAGTGGAATTTTCATCCGCAGGGTGTGGTGGCGCAGCGCATCGCCGCGCTGGACGCCGCCGAACCACCGGCCGCCGTGGAGCGCCGCGTGCGCCTGCTCATGGCGGCGTTCGACCCTTGCGTGCCGTTTGACGTGACGCACCCGGTGCGCGCCGGGCAGGAGCTGCCACATGCATGAGGCCAGCCTCGCCGGTGGCGTGTTGCAGCTGGTGGAAAGCACCGCCGCACGCGACGGTTTTTCCCGTCTGTTGTCGCTGCGGATCGAGGCCGGGCAGCTCGCGGGGGTGGATGTGCGCGCCCTGCGTTTTGCGCTGGATTGCTTGGCACCAGGAACCGTGCTCGAAGGCGCCCAGATCGACATCGAAGAACCACCCGGTCAGGCCTGGTGCCTGGGCTGTGCGCAGACGGTGGAGATCGCCCAGCGCGGCGACGCCTGTCCCCTTTGCGGTGGCTACCAGCTCCAGCCCACCGGCGGCATGGCCTTGCGTGTGCTGGACATGCAGGTGGAATGAAAACGGAACACACTGTGCCGCTTCACGACCGCCAGAAAACCCTTGGGGCAACGCAGACGGTCTGCGGCGCCTAGCATCACGATTGAACAGGAGACAGACTATGTGTGTTGTGTGTGGATGCAGTAACAACAGCCCGGCCCATGCCCGGCATGTTCAGACCCAGGCCGGCGACGCCAGCGTGGTGCAGGTGAACCCTGCCAACGGCGACCTGCACTTCGGTACCGGTGCGGCCCGCGTGTCGGTGCCCGGCATGAGCCAGGCGCGCGCCATCAAGCTGGAGACCGACATCCTGGGCGCCAACAACCGCGTGGCGGTGCAGAACCGGGCGCATTTCGAAGCGCACGGCGTGACCGCGCTCAACCTGGTGTCCAGCCCCGGTTCGGGCAAGACCACGCTGCTTTGCGCCACCATCGAAGCCTTGAAGGCCCGCTCGCCTGATCTGCACCTCGCCGTGATCGAAGGCGACCAGCAGACCAGTTTCGATGCCGACCGCATCCGCGCCACCGGCGCCCCCGCCATCCAGGTCAACACTGGTAAGGGTTGCCACCTCGACGCGCCCATGGTGTCGCAAGCTTTCGCGCAACTGCACAGCCACGATCACCATGGCCACGACCCTGCAAAAGAGCACTCGCACGATCACAACCACCACGACGAACACAGCCTGCTGTTCATCGAAAACGTGGGCAATCTGGTCTGCCCCGCCGTGTGGGACCTGGGGGAAGCCGCCAAGGTGGCCATTCTCTCGGTGACCGAGGGCGAGGACAAACCGCTCAAGTACCCCGACATGTTCGCCGCCTCTTCGCTCATGGTGCTCAACAAGATCGACCTGCTGGCGCACGTGAAGTTCGACGTCGCGCGCTGCATTGAGCTGGCGCGCCGCGTGAACCCGACGATCGAAGTCATCCAGCTCTCGGCCACTACCGGCGAAGGCATGGACGCCTGGCTGCACTGGCTGGACCACGCCATGGGCGCGCAGCATCACCACCACGACGAGCCAGCTTCCGAAGAAGCGGTTTTGCGCGAGCGCGTGCAGCGGCTCGAAGCAGAGCTGGCCCGCGCCAAAGCCGCGCTGCCCGCCGACGCCGCCGCCTGACGGACGGTTTGTCATGTCCACCACCGTGCTCGCTGTCGGCGCCTGGCTCAAGAATGCGGCCTGCCTGGTGCTGCGCGGGCAGGTGCACTGGTCGCCGGTGCATGGCGACCTGAGTGACCCGACCGCCTGCGCGGCGCTGGAGCAATCGGTGCAGGAGCTGCTGCAGCAGGCCGCTGCGGTCGGCGCGCCGGTGCAGGCCATCGCCCACGACCTGCATCCCGATTTTTTCAGCACCCAGCTGGCCATCGCCACCGCACACGCGCTCGGTGTGCCCGCCATGGGCGTGCAGCACCACCACGCGCACATCGCCGCCGTGGTGGCCGAGCACCGCATCGAAGGCCCGGTCATCGGCCTGGCGCTCGACGGCGTGGGCCTGGGCACAGACGGGCAGGCCTGGGGCGGAGAACTGTTGTGGGTGGACGGCGCACGGTGGCAACGCCTGGGCCACTTGATGCCGCTGGCTTTGCCGGGCAGCGACCGCGCCGCGCGCGAGCCCTGGCGCATGGCCGCGAGCGTGCTGCACGCGATGGGCGATGGCGATCAGATCACCCCACGCTTTGCACCGCAGGTCGGTGCGGCCGTGGCCGCCGGTGTGCAGCAGATGCTGGTGCGCGGCCTGAACTGCCCGGCCACCAGCAGCGCCGGGCGCTGGTTCGACGCGGCCGCCGCTGCGCTGGGTCTGAGCGTTCGCCAAACCGATGAAGCACAGGCCGCCATTGCGCTGGAAGCCGCCGCCGCGCGCTGGCTTGCGCAAACCCCACACACCACAGCCCTGCCCGGCGCGGTCATCGACGCGCTGAACCGCCTGGACCTGCGCGGCCTCATGCCCGCGCTGTTCGAAGCCACCGCCGATGGCGTGGACGCCACCGCTGCGGGCTTTCACCTCGCGCTGGCCGACGCCCTGGCCGACTGGGCCACGCGGGCCGCCAACGAACGCGGCTGTCGCAGTGTGTGCCTCGGTGGCGGCTGCTTTTTCAACCGCGTGCTGCGCGAGCGCCTCACGCAGCGCCTGCAGGCCACTGGGCTGCGCGTGCACCGCCCGCTGGACAAGGGCTGCGGCGACGCCGGTCTGGCGCTGGGCCAGGCCTGGGTCGCGGCGCAACAAATGGCGACGACGCCGCAGAACATCTCGACAAAGGAAGCCGAATCATGTGCCTAGCCATTCCCGCCCAACTGGTCGAGTTGCGCCCCAACGACCAGGCCGTGGTCAACCTCGGGGGCATCCGCAAAGAAATTTCCATTGCCCTGGTGGCCGATGTGCAAGTGGGCGACTACGTGATCGTGCACGTCGGCCACGCCATTGGGGTGATCGACCCGGAGGAGGCGCGAAGCACGCTGGCGCTGTTCGCCGAAATCGCGCAGTTCGCGTCTGATCCCACACCTGTGACACCCGCATGAAATACATCGACGAATTTCGCGACGGCGAGCTCGCCCGCCAGATTGGCGCGCGCATCGCCGCCGAAGCCCATCCCGAGCGCAGCTACAGCTTCATGGAGTTTTGTGGTGGTCACACCCACGCTATTCAGCGCTACGGTGTGCTTGAGTTGCTGCCGCCCAACGTGCGCATGATCCACGGCCCGGGCTGCCCGGTCTGCGTGCTGCCCATCGGCCGCATCGACCTGGCGATCCGCCTCGCACTGGAACGCGATGCCATCGTCTGCACCTACGGCGACACCATGCGCGTGCCGGCGTCGGACAGCCTGTCATTGATCAGGGCCAAGGCACGCGGCGGCGACATCCGCATGATCTATTCCGCCGCCGACGCCATGGCCATCGCGCGGGCCAACCCGCAGCGCGAGGTGGTGTTCTTCGCCATCGGTTTCGAAACCACCACGCCGCCCACGGCGCTCGCCATTCGCGACGCGGCGCGCGAGGGCCTGGCCAACCTCAGTGTGCTGTGCTGCCACGTGCTCACGCCCTCGGCCATCACCCACATCCTCGAATCGCCCGAAGTGCGCCAACTCGGTACCGTGCCCATCGACGGCTTCATCGGCCCGGCACACGTGAGCATCGTCATCGGCTCCGCGCCCTACGACCACTTTGCCGAGGAGTACCGCAAACCGGTGGTGATCGCCGGCTTTGAGCCGCTGGACGTGATGCAGGCTGTCCTGATGCTGGTGCGTCAGGTCAACGAAGGCCGCGCCCACGTGGAAAACGAATTCACCCGTGCCGTCACGCCCGAGGGCAACCAGAAGGCCCAAGCCCTGGTGTCCGAGGTGTTCGAGCTGCGGCCGAGCTTCGAGTGGCGCGGCCTGGGCGAGGTGCCCTACAGCGCGCTCAAGATCCGTGAAGCCTTTGCCGCCTTTGACGCCGAGCGCCGTTTCGACCTCAGCTACACGACCGTGGCCGACAACAAGGCCTGCGAGTGCGGCGCCATTCTGCGCGGCGTGAAGAAGCCGACCGACTGCAAGATCTTCGGCACCGTCTGCACGCCGGAAAACCCGGTCGGCTCCTGCATGGTGTCGAGCGAAGGCGCCTGCGCCGCGCACTACACCTACGGCCGTTTTCGCGACATCCCCATTGTCCCTGCCACCACCCCTGCCATCGCAGTGACCATCGCATGAGGGCCGACAGCGACCCATCCGCCGCTGGCGAGGCGCCCGCACCCAAGCCGGTGAAAAAGAACTACATCCGTCCGCTGGACATCAAACACGGCCGCATCGACATGGGCCACGGCGCGGGCGGCAAGGCCGCGGCGCAGCTGATCGAGGAGCTGTTCCTCGCCGCCTTCGACAATGAGTTCCTGCGCCAGGGCGACGACGCTGCGGTGCTGGCGCTGCCTGCGTTCGACCCGGCTCACGGTCGCCTTGTCATGGCGACCGACGGGCATGTGATCTCTCCGCTGTTTTTTCCCGGCGGCGACATCGGCTGCCTGTCGGTGCACGGCACGGTGAACGACGTGGCGATGATGGGCGCGCAGCCGCTGTACCTGAGCGCGAGCTTCATCATCGAAGAAGGCTTCCCGCTGATCGAGCTGCAGCGCATCGTCAAGTCCATGGCGGCTGCGGCGCGCCAGGCCGGTGTGCCGGTGGTGACCGGCGACACCAAGGTGGTGGAGCGGGGCAAGGGCGACGGCGTGTTCATCAGCACCACCGGCGTGGGCGTGCTGCCGCCGGGCGTGCAAATCAGCGGGCGCCATGCGCGCCCCGGCGACGTGCTGCTGCTCTCCGGCAGCATCGGCGACCACGGCGTGGCGGTGCTGTCGCAGCGCGAGTCGCTGGCCTTCGAGACCACGATCCAGAGCGACACCGCCGCGCTGCACACCCTGGTGGCGGCCTTGCTGGCGGCCGCGCCCGGCGCGGTGCGCGTGCTGCGCGACCCCACGCGCGGCGGCCTGGCCACCACGCTCAACGAGATCGCGCGCCAGTCGGGCGTGGGCATGCTGCTGCAGGAGGCCGCCATTCCGGTGCGCGCGCAGGTGGACGCCGCCTGCGAGCTGCTCGGGCTCGATCCCCTGTACGTGGCCAACGAGGGCAAGCTGGTCGCGGTGTGTGCACCGGAGGCGGCCGACGCGGTGCTGGCCGCGATGCGCGCGCACCCGCTGGGCACCGATGCCGCGCGCATCGGCGCGGTGACGGCCGACCCGCACCACTTTGTGCAGATGGCCACGCGCTTCGGCGGCCGCCGCGTGGTGGACTGGCTCAGCGGCGAGCAGCTCCCACGCATTTGCTGACGCGGCACCCCACACCGGAGGAACGCATGCCCGACCCCGTGTTCCAGAAAACCGAGCGCGGCCGCGCTGAGATCGCGCAGCGCTCGGCCGGCCTGCAGGCGGCGGCGCGCTCGGTGCTGATCATGGTGAACAGCCAGGACACGGTGGCGGCGCTGGCCGCGCGCGGCCTGCCCGATATGCGCGAACACCTGCGCCAGCTGCTCGCGCTCGGCCTGATCGAGGTGGTGGCGCCGACGCCTCCTCCCCCCCCACCGCCTCCCCCCGCGGTGGCACCGCCGCCGCCCGCGCCACCCGTGCCCGAACTCGACGCGCTGCGCCGCCAGGTGCTGGCCCGCCTGAAGCCTCACTTCGGCCCCGACACCGGCACCGTCGCCCAGGCCCTGCGCGCCGCGCGCACGGCGGCCGAGTTCAACCAGGCACTCGACGACATCGAATCCAAGCTCGCCATCTACATGGGCCGCAAGCAGGCCGCACGCGAACTGCAGGGGCTTCGGCCGCCACCGTGAACACCGTGTCCCAGGGCCTTCGCATCCTGCTGCTGTGCCACAGCTTCAACAGCCTGGCGCAGCGGCTGTTCGCCGAGCTGCGCGCGCGCGGCCACACGGTGAGCGTGGAGCTCGACATCAACGACCGCGTGACCGAGGAAGCGGTCGCGCTGTTCCGGCCCGACCTGCTGCTCGCGCCCTTCCTCAAGCGCCGCATCCCGGCCACGGTGTGGCAGCGCCTGCCCTGCCTGGTGGTGCACCCCGGCCCGCCGGGCGACCAGGGCCCCTCGGCGCTGGACTGGGCCGTGCTGCAAGGCGAAAGCACCTGGGGCGTGACCGTGCTGCAGGCCACCGGCGACTTCGATGCCGGCCCGGTGTGGGCGCATGCGGCCTTCCCCATGCGCCCGGCCAGCAAGGGCAGCCTGTACCGCGGCGAGGTCACGCAGGCCGCGCTGCAGGCCACGCTGCAAGCGGTGCAGCGCTTCGCGCAGGGTGATCGCGAAGCCGGCCCGCCGCCCCCCGCGCGCTGGCGGCCCGCCATGCGCCAGGACGAGCGCGCCATCGACTGGGCAAGCCACAGCACGGCCGAGGTGCTGGCGCGGCTGCGCTGCGCCGACGGCCAGCCCGGCGTGCTCGATGCGCTGTGGGGCCAGGCCTGCCACCTGATGGACGGCCACGCCGCCAGCGCCGCGCTGATGGCCGGGTTTGCCGGTGCCGAACCGGGCCGGGTGCTGGCGGTGCGCGATGGCGCGCTGCTGCGCCGCACGCGCGACGGCGGCGTGTGGATCGGCCACGTGCGGCGCACCGCGGCGCTCGAAGCCGACCCGAGCCGGGTCGGCTTCAAGCAGGTGGCGGCCCAGGCCTTCGCCGCCCAAGCCGCCGCGCTGCCCGACAACCCCGCGCCGCTGGATCGGCCCGAGGACGAGTGGGGCGAGCTGCGCTACACCGAACACGGCCCCGAGGGCGCGCGCGTGGGCTGCCTGGCGTTCGACTTCTACAACGGCGCCATGTCCACCGACCGCTGCGAGCGCCTGCGCGCCGCCCTGCTGGCGGTGCGCGAGCGGCCGACCCGGGTGCTGTTGCTGCTCGGTGGCGCGGACTTCTTCAGCAACGGCATCGACCTCAACAGCATCGAGGCCGCGGCCCACCGGCCGGGCGACAGCGCGGCCGACGCCTCGTGGCGCAACATCCAGGCCATGAACGACGCCGCCCTGGCCGTGCTGGAAACCACCGACCGGCTCACCGTGAGCGTGCTGCGCGGCAACGCTGGCGCCGGTGGCGCATTCCTCGCGCTCGCGGCCGACGCGATGTGGGCGCACGCGGGCGTGGTGCTCAACCCGCACTACAAGAACATGGGCAACCTGTACGGCTCCGAGTACTGGACCTACCTGCTGCCGCGCCGCCTGGGCGAGGCCGGCGCGAAGGCGCTGATGGCGCAGCGCCTGCCGCTGCTGGCCGGCGAGGCCGCGCGCATGGGCTTGATCGACCTTTGCGACGACCAGGCGCGCGCGGGCTTCGAAGCGCGCTGCTTACAACGCGCACTGGCGCTTGCAGCCTCCTACAATCTGCCTGAGAGGCTGGCGGCCAAGCAGGCCACGCGCGAGCGCGACGAAGCCCACCGCCCGCTGGCCCACCACCGAGAACAGGAACTGGCGCGCATGCACCGCAACTTCTACGGCTTCGATCCCAGCTACCACGTGGCGCGCCACCATTTCGTGCACAAGCAGCCGCACGCCTGGACGCCGCGACACCTGGCCACGCACCGTTGAAATCCCATTTGTCCCCCGACGCCCTGCCCACCGTGCTGGTGGTGGATGACGAGGTGCGGTCGCAGGACGCGATGCGCCGCACGCTCGACGAGGATTTCACCGTGTTCACCGCCAGCAGCGCCGACGAGGCGCGCGGCCTCCTGCAGCGCCAGCCGGTGAGCGTGATCCTGTGCGACCAGCGCATGCCCGGCATGACCGGCGTGAGCTTCCTCAAGGAAGTGCGCGAACAGTGGCCCGACGCGGTGCGCATCGTGATCTCGGGCTACACCGACAGCGAAGACATCATTGCCGGCATCAACGAGGCCGGCATCTACCAGTACATCCTCAAGCCCTGGGCGCCCGACCATCTGCTGGACTCGGTGCGCAACGCGGTGGAGGCGCAGGCCCTGCAGCGCCAGACCAGCCGGCTCGACCTGGAGCTGCGCACCAGCACCGGCGTGCTGCGCCAGCGCACCGCCCGCCAGATCGACCGCGCGCGCGCCAGCTTCGGCTTCGACCACATCGTGCGCGCGCCCGGCAGCCCGATCGACGCGGTCTGCGCCATGGCGCACCGGGTGGCGCGCTACGACCTCTCGGTGCTGGTGCTGGGCGAGTCCGGCACCGGCAAGGAACTGATGGCGCGCGCGATCCACTACGCCTCGCCGCGCCTGAGCGGCCCCTTCGTGGTGGAGAACTGCGCCGCCATTCCAGACACGCTGCTGGAGTCCGAGCTGTTCGGCCACAAGCGCGGCGCCTTCACCGGCGCCTACGAAGACCACCCCGGCCTGTTCCAGCGCGCGCACCGCGGCACGGTGTTCCTCGACGAGATCGGCGAGACCTCGCAGGCCTTTCAGGTCAAGCTGCTGCGTGTGCTGCAAGAGGGCGAGGTGCGGCCGGTGGGCGGCGTTCGGCCGGAGCCGGTGGACGTGCGCGTGATCGCCGCCACCCACCGCCAGCTCGAGCAGCGCGTGCGCGACGGCCTGTTCCGCGAAGACCTGTACTACCGCATCGCCGGCATCACCATCACCGTGCCGCCCCTGCGCGAGCGCGTGGCCGACATCGCGCCCATCGCGCGCCAGTTGGTGCAGGACGTGGCCAGCGAACTCGGCCACCCCGGTGCGACGCTGCCCGACGACACGCTCGCCTGCCTCGTGAGCTACCCCTGGCCGGGCAACATCCGCGAGCTGCGCAACGAAATCGCCCGCGCGCTGGCCTTGCAGGACGGTCCCGAGCTGCAGGCCGCGTCGTTTTCCAGCCGCGTGCTGCAAGGCCACGGCCAGGGCAGCGGCGATCTGCAGGCCGCCCTGCCCGCCCACGGTACACTTGCGCAGCGGCTGGATGTGATCGAGGCCATGGTGCTGCGCGAGACGCTGCAGCGCCAGCGCTGGAACAAGACGCGGGTGGCGCAGGAACTGGGCCTGTCTCGCGTCGGCCTGCGCGGCAAAATGCAACGTCTCGGCCTGGAGAAATGACATGCCCTTGAACGTGTTGTGGTTGCAGAGCGGCGGTTGCGGCGGCTGCAGCATGTCGCTGCTTTGCGCGGACACGCCCGATTTCCAAGGCCACCTGCGCGACGCCGGCATCCACCTGCTGTGGCACCCCTCGCTGTCGATGGAGAGCGGCGACGAGTTGCTGGACCTGCTCAATGCCGTGCTGGAGGGCCGCCTCCGGCTCGACGCCCTGTGCGTGGAAGGTTCGCTGCTGCGCGGGCCGAACGGCACCGGCCGTTTTCACATGCTGGCCGGCACCCAACTGCCCATGATCGAGTGGGTGCGCCGGCTCAGTGCGCGCGCACGGCACGTGGTGGCGGTGGGCAGCTGCGCGGCCTGGGGTGGCATCACCGCCGGGGGTGACAACCCCACCGATGCCTGCGGCCTGCAGTACCAGGACGACGAGCCCGGCGGCCTGCTGGGCGCGCCCTTCCGGTCCAGCAACGGCCTGCCGGTCATCAACGTCGCCGGCTGCCCGACGCACCCGAGCTGGGTGATCGACACGCTGATGGCACTGGCCGCGGACACCTTTGCCGCCAGCGATCTCGACCCGCTGAACCGGCCGCGTTTCTACGCCGACCAGCTGGTGCACCACGGCTGCACGCGCAACGAGTATTACGAGTTCAAGGCCAGCGCCGAGAAACCGTCGGACCTGGGCTGCATGATGGAGCACATGGGTTGCAAGGGCACCCAGGTGCATGCGGACTGCAACACCCGCCTTTGGAACGGCGAGGGCTCCTGCACGCGAGGTGGCTACGCCTGCATCGCCTGCACCGAGCCCGGCTTCCAGGAGCCCGGCCACCCGTTCCACCAGACGCCCAAGCTCGCGGGCATCCCCATCGGCCTGCCGACCGATATGCCCAAGGCCTGGTTCGTCGCGCTGGCCTCCCTGTCCAAGAGCGCGACGCCCAAACGGGTCAAACAGAACGCGGTGTCCGACCACCTGGTGGTCAAACCCGCCGTTCGCAAAACCCCCCTCAAATGAGCCGCCTACTTGTCGGTCCGTTCAACCGTGTCGAGGGCGACCTGGAGGTGCAGCTCGACGTGCAGGATGGCCGCGTGGCCTCGGCGCAGGTTAATGCCACCATGTACCGCGGTTTCGAGCAGATCCTGCAGGGCAAGGCGCCGCACGATGCGCTGGTCTACGTGCCGCGCATCTGCGGCATCTGCTCGGTGTCGCAGTCGGTGGCGTCGGCGCGCGCGCTAGCCCACCTCGGCGGCATTGAGATGCCGGCCAACGGCCAGCACGCGACCAACGTGATCCTGGCCACGGAAAACCTGGCCGACCACCTCACGCACTTCTACCTGTTCTTCATGCCGGACTTCACGCGCCCGGTGTACGCGGCCCATGCCTGGCACGCCGAGGCGGTGCGCCGCTTCGCGCCGAACCACGGCGAGCAGGTGCGCGCGGCCACGGCGGCGCGCCAGCGCTGGCTCACCCTCATGGGCACGCTGGGCGGCAAGTGGCCGCACACGCAGTCCATCGAGCCGGGCGGCTCCACGCGGCCGATCGACGCGGCCGAGCGCGTGCGCCTGCTCGCGCGCGTGCGCGAGTTCCGATCGTTCTTGGAGCGCCAGCTGTTCGGCGCACCGCTGGAGGCCATCATCGGCATCGAGAGCGAGGACGCGTTGTGGGACTGGCATGCGCGGGACCCGCTGGGGGGTGACCTGCGCATCTTCCTCACCCTGATGCGCGACCTGCATTTGCAGGCCCTGGGCCCCGGCCCGGGCCGTTACCTGAGCTACGGCGCCTATGCTCAGCCCGAAGGCGGCTTCGCCCTGCCCGGCGGGCTGTGGCGCGCCGATGCGGCGCGGCTGGACGCGGTGGACGCGGTCGCGATCACCGAAGACGCCACCCACGCATGGCTGGCTGACGCCGGTGGCCCCTTGCACCCGCTGGTGGGCCAGACCCGACCCGACCCCGACAAGGCGCGCGGCTACACCTGGAACAAGGCGCCGCGGCTGGCCGGCGAGGTGGTCGAGACCGGTGCCATCGCACGCCAGCTCGCGGCCGGCCACCCGCTGGTGCGCGATGCGGTGGCGCGGCACGGCGGCACGGTCTACACGCGCGTGCTGGCGCGCCTGCTCGAACTTGCGCGCGTGGTGCCGCTGATGGAAGACTGGCTGCGCGCGCTGCGGCCCACCGAGCCCTTCTGCGTGCCGTCCGACCTGCCCGCCGAAGGCAGCGGCATCGGCCTGTCGGAAGCGGCGCGCGGCAGCCTGGGGCACTGGGTCGTGGTGCAGCGCGGGCGCATCGCCAACTACCAGATCGTCGCGCCCACGAGCTGGAACTTCTCGCCGCGCGACGCCGCCGGCACGCCCGGCGCGCTGGAGCAGGCCCTGGTCGGCGCACCGGTGCGTGAGGGCGAGAAGACGCCGGTGGCCGTGCAGCACATCGTGCGCTCGTTCGACCCTTGCATGGTCTGCACGGTGCACTGATGGGCATGGCCCCCCCTCTGCGCCGCTTCGCGGCTTCCCCCCTCTCTGGCGCGCCTTCGGCGCTTGGAGGGGGGATGGCATCTTGGGCCGTCTTGCCCCCTCTCTCTCTGGGAGAGGGTTGGGGTGAGGGCCGCGCTGGAGTGTCCAGATGAACGAAAAGCACTCCCGTATCCCCCTGCCCGCCGCGCCCATGGAGGGTGTGGACGAGTCCACCTGGATGGACGTCATCCAGAAGATGGACGAGGTCTACACCCGGCTGATCGACGACGAGGTGGAGCTGGAGAAAAAGAACGCCGAGCTGGAGCAGTCGCAGCAGTTCATTTTCAGCGTGCTGACCTCGATGTCGGACGTGCTGGTTGTGTGCGACGCGAACGGCCTGATCGAGCAGGCCAACGCCGCGCTGTGCGAGCTGGCCGGACGGCCCGAGGACCAGTTGCGCGGCACGCAGCTGTACGCGCTGCTGGCCGACGCGTCCAGCGTGGCACTGGCGCGCGCGGCCATGGATAAGGCCGACGCGCCGCGCGCGGGCGAGGCGATCGAACTCAACCTGCTGGACCGGCAGGGCCAGGCGGTGTCGGTGGACGCCAACTGCACGCCGCGCATCGGCGGCAACGGGCGGCGCGTGGGCACGGTCTGGGTCGGGCGGCCCACGGCCGAGCTCAAGCGCGCGTACCACGAGATGCGCGCCGCCCACGAGGCCCTGAAGCGCACCCAGCAGCAGCTGCTGCATTCGGAAAAGATGGCCTCGCTGGGCCAGCTCGTGGCCGGCGTGGCGCACGAACTCAACAACCCGATCAGCTTCGTGCTGGGCAACGTGCATGCGCTGCGCAAGTACTGCGACCGGCTACAGACCTACATAACCGCCGTGCACGCGCACGCGCACGCGCACGAGCCCGAGCCGGTGCTGCAGGCGCTGCGCCAGATGCTGCGCATCGAACACCTCATGGGCGACCTGCCGTCGCTGATCGAGGGCACGCTCGAAGGCGCGCAGCGCACCGCCGACATCGTGCACGGGCTCAAGCGCTTCTCCGCCATGGACCCGGAGGAACGCAAGCCGGTCAACCTGATCGAGGTGATCGAGCGAGCGATCCACTGGGTGCAAAAAGGCCGCGCCACGCCGGTGGAGGTGCGCTGGCAGCCGGGCGGGCAGTGCATGGTGATGGGCAGCGCGGGCCAGTTGCAGCAGGTGATGATGAACCTGCTGCAGAACGGCTTCGACGCGGTGGGCCACAGCCCCTCGCCCCGCGTCTGGGTGTCGGTGGAGGTCGCCGACGGCCAGGTGCGCGTGGCGCTGCGCGACAACGGCCCGGGCATTGCACCCGAGCACCTGCTGCGCATCTTCGACCCCTTCTTCACCACCAAGCCGGTGGGCAAGGGCACGGGCCTGGGGCTGTCGATCAGCTACGGCATCGTCGAGCAGCATGGCGGGCGACTGAGCGCGCGCAACGCCGCCGGGGGCGGGGCCGAGTTCCTGCTGGAACTGCCTCAGGCGTAGCTGGCGGCCATGGTGTCCAGCGACACCGCCTTCATCCGGCCCGCCTGTCCCGCGCTGCCGAAGGCCTCGAAGCGCTGCTGGCAGATCGCGCGCGCGGCCTTCCTGGCCGCCATCAGCGCCTTGCGCGGGTCGAACTCGCTGCGCTCCCGGGCGAAGGTCTGGCGCATGGCGCCGGTCATGGCCAGGCGGATGTCGGTGTCGATGTTCACCTTGCGCACGCCGTTGCGGATGCCGCGGCGGATTTCCTCCACCGGCACGCCGTAGGTTTCCTTGATGTCGCCGCCGTGCTCGCGGATGATGGCCAGCCATTCCTGCGGCACGCTGGAGCTGCCGTGCATCACCAGGTGGGTGTTGGGCACCCTGGCGTGGATGGCCGCGATGCGGTCGATGGCCAGGATGTCGCCGGTGGGTTGCCGGGTGAACTTGTAGGCGCCGTGGCTGGTGCCGATGGCGATGGCCAGTGCGTCCACGCCGGTGCGCTGCACGAAGTCGGCCGCCTGCTCGGGGTCGGTCAGCATCATGTCGTGCGTCAGCGTGCCCGCGGCGCCCACGCCGTCCTCTTCGCCCGCCTCGCCGGTTTCCAGCGAGCCCAGGCAGCCCAGTTCGCCTTCCACCGACACGCCCACGGCGTGCGCCATGTCGCAGACGCGGCGCGTGACCTCCAGGTTGTAGTCGTAGCTCGCGGGGGTCTTGCCGTCCTCGCGCAGCGAGCCGTCCATCATCACGCTGGTGAAGCCCGAGTGGATCGACTGCATGCACACCGCAGGCGTGGTGCCATGGTCCTGGTGCAGCACCACGGGCAGGTCGGGGTGGGCTTCCACGGCGGCCAGCACCATGTGGCGCAGGTAGGCCTCGCCCGCGTACTTGCGAGCGCCGGCCGAGGCCTGCAGGATCACCGCAGCGGGCCGGCGCAGGCCACGGGCGCGGACTCGGCGATGCCGTAGGTGGTGCCCTCGGCGCGGTGCGAGGTGCCGAAGGCGTCGTGCACAAAGATGTCGCACAGGGCGCCGAGCTTCTTCGCGAGTTCGGGGCTGTTCTTCTTCTCGCCCACGTTCAGGCGGCAGTTTTCCAGCAGCACCACCTCGCCGGGAGCCACCGAAAAATCACCGTCAACCCAGTCGGCGACGAGGCGCACCGGGCGGTCCATCAACGCGGCCAGGCGCGCGGCCACCGGCTGCAGCGAGTCCTCGGGCTTGAACGCGCCTTCGGTGGGCCGGCCCAGGTGGCTGGTGACCATGACGGCCGCGCCCGCGTCCAGCGCCATCTGGATCGCCGGGATGCTGGCGCGGATGCGGGTGTCCTCGGTGATGCGCCCCGTGTCGTCCTGCGGCACGTTCAGGTCGGCGCGGATGAAGACGCGCGTGGCGAGCGAAAAACCGCTCGCGCACACATCGCTGAAGCGCAAGGCCGTCATGATCGGGCGCCCACGACGCGCACCATCTCAAGGCACTTGTCCTTCGGACTGGGCCTTCATCTCCGCCTTGATCTCGTCGTAGCTGGCTTCGGTTTCCAGCTCCACCGTCAGGTCCACCACCGAGACGTCGCTGGTGGGCACGCGGAAGCTCATGCCGGTGAGCTTCTTGTTCAGCTCGGGGATCACCACGCCCACGGCCTTGGCCGCGCCGGTGCTGCTGGGGATGATGTTCTCCAGGATGCCGCGCCCGCCGCGCCAGTCCTTGTTGCTCGGGCCGTCCACGGTCTTCTGGGTGGCGGTGGCCGCGTGCACGGTGGTCATCAGGCCGCGCTTGATGCCCCACTTGTCGTTGAGCACCTTGGCAATCGGCGCCAGGCAGTTGGTGGTGCACGAAGCGTTGGAGATGATGGCCTCGCCCTTGTAGGTCTTGTTGTTGACGCCGAAGACGAACATGGGGGTGTCGTCCTTGGAGGGAGCCGAGAGGATGACCTTCTTCGCGCCGGCGTCCAGGTGTTTCTGGGCCGTGACCTTGTCGAGGAACAGGCTGGTGGATTCAATGACGACGTCGGCGCCGACTTCATTCCACTTCAGACTCGAGGGATCGCGCTCTTGCGTGAGGCGGATCTTCTTGCCGTTGACGATCAGGGTGTTGCCCTCGACCGAGACCGTGCCCTTGAAGCGGCCGTGCACGCTGTCGTACTGCAGCATGTAGGCCAGGTAGTCGGGCTCGAGCAGGTCGTTGATGGCCACCACTTCGATATCCTGGAAGTTCTCAATGGCGCTGCGCGGCACGTTGCGCCAGATGCGGCCGAAGCCGTTGATGCCGATCTTGAGCGGTGTGGTCTGTGTCATGGGGCGTGGGGCGTGGGGCGTGGGGCGGAAAGGGAATCAGTGCAACAGGGCTGAGATGTCTTCACTGACGTGGTCGGGCGCACACGCGGCGATGGGGTCGCCCATGTTGTAGCCATAGGGCAGTGCCCATACGCAGACACCGGCGTTGCGCGCCGTGGCGACGTCGATGGACGAATCGCCGACGAACCCTCGCACACGTCCTCGTCCTTGCAAGCGACATCGGCGATCGTGCGCTTCTACCGGTCGGTGCGTTTCGGAGTGATCTTGGCAATCTGCTGAAAGCACAGGGACGCGAGGTGCTGGCGAGAGACGCTCCCGAAGTCCTGGGCTTTCTCAAGCGCATCAATGGCACTGATGCGGATGGTGATCTTTTCGTAAGCGCCGGGCTCCCCGCAACGTGCCTTGAGGGTGTCACCGTCGGAGGCAGCTACAACCAAACACAGCAGGGCACCCACTTGCAAAAAGACAGATGCTTGCGGCTCACTAAAACTTCCACGCCGGCCACAGTGCGTCTTCATGTCGTTGCTCCAGCGCCCACAAGCGCCACAACGAATTGCTGCAGGCACACGGCGTGCAAGTCATCGACAACATAAACATGGTGACCTGCGGTGGGCAGGCGACGATCCCGATCGTGGCAGCCGCCTCACGGGTCTCGAAAGTGCACTACGGCGAAATCGTCGCATCGATCGTGAGCAAGTCGGAGGGCCCCGGAACGCGGGCCAACATTGATGAGTTCACGGAGACCACGCGCGCGGTGATCGAGAAGCTCGGCAGGGCCGAACGCGGCAAATCCATCATCGTGCTCAACACGGCAGAGCCACCGTTGATCATGCGCGATACCGTGTTCGGTTTGTCCGAACTGGTCGACCAGGCGTTGGTGGAGAAATGCATTCTGGACATGGTGGCGGACGTGCGTGCCTACGTGCCGGGCTACCGCCTCATGCAAGAAGTCCCGTTCGAGGTGGTGCCGCCGCACGCACCGCTGAACGCGCCCGGCATCGGGCCTGGGGTCCGTCTTCCCTTGGGCATGCCTGAAGATCAAGGACGGCGGCTATGCCAATCGTCACTGTTAGTTCTAATTTCTGCTCGGCGAAGCGTTCATGGCCCGGCCGTCGTGAAGGAGCGCCCACCCTCTGGCGCGCCCGCTTGATCTCATCGCCGTGCAGGCGACGCATGCCGCAGGTTGTCCCGCACGGTGGTAAGTTTGGCCCCGAGCGCGAGCGCATAAGTGGCATGGGTGTGGCGCATACAGTGCGGGCTGACACGCCGCAGTTTCTCAGCCGTGGACGGATTGTCCGCCTGGACGACTTCCGCCACCTTCGTGAAGAAACGGCGCATAACACTCCACTGCCGTGAGGCAGTGATGCCAGCTGCATCCTCCTGATCGAGGCTGCCAATGCGCGGCGCTCGCGGGTCCCAGCGCGCCGGCGTGATCGGCAACTTGCGCTGCATCAGGTAGCGAGACAGCGCCGCACGGGCCAGCGACGGCAACGCCACTTTGCCGGGTTTGCTGCCCTTGCCCACCAGGTGCAGCCCGTCGTCCCCATGCGCATCGACCTCAATCTGCCCCAGCGTGGCCCCACCAATTCCCCGATGCGTAGGCCCGTCGCGTACGCGAAATCCAGCACGAAGCGAAGGCGCTGCGCCGCTGGCGCTTGCCATCCATGTCCCAATTCCAGGCCTTCGGCCACGGTCTGAATCGGAGTATGCCAACCGTGCGTAGCGCGCGGTCTGGTGTTCAAGCTATCGGCAATGTCATCGAGTTCGGCCTGGCTGAAGATGAAGACGCTGAGGCCGGTGCCCTTGGGTAAGTACTGACGGATGAGCCCGTTGGTGTTCTCGCAGGTGCCGCGTCCGCCTCAGCGTGACGGACCCGGCCGTGGACGGTGCTCGAACAGCCAGTCCTTGAACGCCAGCGCTGCGGGCGAGAGTCGCTTGCCGCGCGGGTACACCACGTGCCAGCGACGGATCAGCGGGAACCCCACCACGTCCAGCAACACCAACTCGCCCAGCGCCAGTTCCGACACCACGGTGGTGGCCGACAGCACCGCCAGCCCCAAGCCGCCGGCCACGGTCTGCTTGATGGCTTCGTTGCTGCCGACTTCGAGCCGCGTTTTCAGCCTGACGCCTTGGCCAGCGAAGAACTTCTCGGTAGTCAGCCGGGTGCCCGAACCGGGCTCGCGCAGGACGAAGGGCTCGTCCTTCAACCGCTTCGGCGACAGTCGCTGCCTGCCCACCAGCGGATGGCTTGGCGGCGCCACCAGCACCAGCGGGTTGTCGGCAAAGTCTTCGCAGACCACGTCCATATTCTCAGAAGGCTGACCCATGATGTACAGGTCATCCTGGTTGCTGGCGAGCCGCAGCAACAGGTTCTCGCGGTTGCACACCACCATCGCCACGTCGATGCCCGGGTGGGCCGCACAGAAGCCGCCCAGCAGCTTGGGCACGGTGTATTTCACCGTGGTCAGTATGGCCAGTTTCAAGCTGCCTTTTTCCACGCCCTGCAGGGCCGCAAGGTCCTGCGACAGGCGCTCCATACGCGACTCGATGTCGGCGCAGGCGTCGGCCAGGGTCTGACCCGTCGCGGTCAGAAAGATCTTCTTGCCCAGCTGTTCAAACAGGGGCTGCCCCACCGTCTCGGACAGTTGCTTGACTTGCAGGGACAGGGTCGGCGGCGAGAGGTGCAGCTCCTCCGCTGCGCGCGCAAAGCTGTTGTGGCGCGCCACGGCCAGAAAGATGCGCAGCTGGTGCAGGGTGGCGTGGCGCAGGTTCATGATTTATTCTAGTAAAAGATAACAATACAAACATTTTACTTTTTCTTATTCTGCACCACGCACACAATCCGCACCAGTTCAGCGCACATCCACCCCAAAACGGGACGCACTGGGCGCCCCATTTGCAACCCCCAAAGTTTTCAACGAGGAGCGAACATGGCTGTCAAGACTTACAACGCCGGCGTCAAGGAATACCGCCAAACCTACTGGATGCCCGAGTACACCCCCTTGGATACCGACATCCTGGCGGTGTTCAAGATCACGCCGCAGCCTGGCGTGGATCGCGAAGAGGTGGCGGCCGCCGTGGCGGCGGAATCGTCCACCGGCACCTGGACCACGGTGTGGACCGACCTGCTGACCGACATGGACTATTACAAGGGCCGCGCCTACCGCATCGAAGACGTTCCGGGCGACGACACCTGCTTCTACGCCTTCGTGGCCTATCCGATCGATCTGTTCGAAGAGGGTTCGGTGGTCAACGTGTTCACCTCGCTGGTGGGCAACGTGTTTGGTTTCAAGGCGCTGCGCGCCCTGCGCCTGGAAGATGTGCGCTTCCCCATCGCCTACATCAAGACCTGCGGCGGTCCTCCCATGGGCATCCAGGTCGAACGTGACATCATGAACAAGTACGGTCGCCCGCTGCTGGGTTGCACCATCAAGCCCAAGCTGGGTCTGTCGGCCAAGAACTACGGTCGTGCCGTGTACGAGTGTCTGCGCGGTGGTCTGGACTTCACCAAGGACGACGAGAACATCACCAGCCAGCCCTTCATGCGCTGGCGCCAGCGTTTCGACTTCGTGCAGGAAGCCACCCTGAAGGCCGAGCGCGAGACCGGTGAGCGCAAGGGACACTACCTAAACGTGACCGCCCCCACGCCCGAAGAGATGTACCGCCGCGCCGAGTACGCCAAAGAGATCGGCGCGCCGATCATCATGCACGACTACATCACCGGCGGCTTCTGTGCCAACACCGGCCTGGCCAACTGGTGCCGCGAGAACGGCATGCTGCTGCACATCCACCGTGCCATGCACGCCGTGATCGACCGCAATCCGCACCACGGCATCCACTTCCGCGTTCTCACCAAGATCCTGCGCCTGTCGGGCGGTGACCACCTGCACACCGGCACCGTGGTGGGCAAGCTCGAAGGCGACCGCAACTCGACACTGGGCTGGATCGACCTGCTGCGCGAATCCTTTGTTCCCGAAGACCGCTCGCGCGGCATCTTCTTCGACCAGGACTGGGGTTCTATGCCCGGTGCGCTCGCAGTGGCCTCAGGCGGCATCCACGTCTGGCACATGCCTGCGCTGGTCAGCATCTTCGGCGACGACTCGGTGCTGCAGTTCGGTGGTGGCACCCTGGGTCACCCCTGGGGCAACGCGGCCGGCGCCTGTGCCAACCGCGTGGCACTGGAGGCCTGCGTGCAGGCCCGCAACGAAGGCCGCCCGCTGGAAAAAGAGGGCAAGGACATCCTTACTGCTGCCGCAGCGCACTCGCCCGAACTCAAGATCGCCATGGAGACCTGGAAAGAGATCAAGTTCGAGTTTGATACCGTGGACAAGCTCGACATCGCCAACAAGTGATCAGTTCACAGCGCGTCCGACCCCACCCCTCATCCCCTCTGAAAGGAAACTGACATGGCTGTCCAGGCTTACAAATCGACCCAGAAGTACGAGACCTTCTCTTATCTGCCGCCCATGACGGCAGAGCAGGTTCGTCGGCAGATCGCCTACTCCATCGCACAGGGCTGGAACCCGGCGGTGGAGCACACCGAAAAGGGCACATCCGCCACAAGCAACTTCTGGTACATGTGGAAGCTGCCGCTGTTTGGCGAGCAGTCGGTGGATGCCGTGCTGGCCGAGGTGGAGGCCTGCCACCGCGAGTTCCCCAACCACCTGGTGCGTGTGATCGCCTATGACAACTACTCGCAGAGTCAGGGCATGTCTTTCGTCGTCTATCGCTGAGAGAACAGGTGCGGCCACTGGCCGCACCCAAGAACTGAACCGATCCCCATTGCAAGAGGTTTGACATGACATCCATTGGCTCAAGCGCAGTTCAAGTGACCCTTTCGGGTCGCGAATTGGCCCTGCAGCGGCGCCAGGCCATGGCTTTGCGCGGCAAGGCCGGTGTGGTCAGGTCCGCTGCAGCGCAGTCGGCGGTTGCCGCAGTGCCCAGGCCTGCGATGGCGATGGCCAGGTCGACGCCACGCACCGCCGTGGCTGCTGTCGAGCGTTCGGCAGCGGTCATGGCGCCGACGACGAGCGCGGCCCGCCAGCGCCGTCAGGCCTTGAGTCAGTCGGGAAAATCGGCGTTGGGTGTGCAGGCTGCGGCCACGCGACCGGCGCGGACACGGGCACCGGTGGCCTTGCCGCAGCAAGCGCTGGCTGCCGACTGCGGCTGTGGTTGCAAGGGTGCGGGCTGCGCGACCGCTTCAGGTCCGCTCGAGTCGTCTGTTGTGCAACCCGCTTTCAGTGGGGCACACGCTCCATATGCACCCGCCATGGACACGGGTTCGACCCGTGCGCTGGCCCGCGCCCGCCGTGTTGCCCTGGCCACCGATGGAAAGAAGGCCATGCTTCGCGTGGCCCAAGCCACCCGGCTGGCCGCCGTGCTGCCCCAGCAAGACTGGCAGCAGGCGATTGAAAAAGGTGCGTCGGGCCGCGAAGTGGCCAAGCAACGCCGCCTGGTGCGTGCGCTGGTTGGTCGCGAAGACACCGGCTCGGCAGCACCCCGGCCCAATGGCCGCATGCGCGCCAAAAATGAAACGACTGCTGCGCCGCCCAAGGTGGCCATCGGTCACACACTGTCCGGCCAGTCCGTCACTGGCACCCCGGTGGACAGCAGCCGCAAAGTGACCGGCAACGAAGCCGGTGCCTGCAAAAGCATCACCGGCACCGAATACCTGAGTCTGGAGCAGTTCAGCTCCGTGTGTGGCACCCGGCCCGCGCCAGGTCCGGCCAAGGTGGCGGTGAGCAGCACCTTGCGCGAACAGAAGGTGACGGGCACCGAGGTCGGTCGTTCGGCCCATGTGACGGGTGACGAGGCCGGATCGTGCCGCAGCGTCACCGGCACAGAGTACCTGTCGCGTGAGCAGCAGCAGACGGTTTGTGATGCCGTGCCCCTGCCCGGCCCGCGCAAGGTCAGTGTCATGTCGTCGCAAGGCGGACAAGCGGTGTCGGGTGTCGAGGTCGGGCGTTCCGTCAAGGTCACGGGCAACGAGCCCGGTGCCACGCGGCAGCTGACCGGCAGCCAGTACTTCAACGCCACCGACTTTGGCCAACCCGCCGGTCGCGAGGCTCCCCCGAAAGTGGCCACGGTGCAGACCCTGGCGGGCAGCACGGTCACCGGCACCAAAGTCGGCCTGAGCTCCAAAGTGACCGGTGACGACCGCGGCGGATGCCGTGCCGTCACGGGCACCGATTACATCAGCGCCCGCCAGCAGGGGGCGGTGTGTGCCACCACCGAGCTGGTGCAGCCCGTGCGCAAGGTGGGGCAGGACCAGACCTGGAACAACCAGACCATCACCGGCACCCGGCTCGGGCGCTCAAAGCAGGTCACCGGCGACGAGCACGGCGGCTGCGCACCGATCAGCGGCACGGCATACATTGGCACGCAGCAGTACCAGGGCTTTTGCGAACCCGCGCAACGGGACTCCCAGCAGGCACTCGGTCGCCGCGAAACGCTGATCTCTGCCGCCACCGTGACGGGCGACCGCCCGGGGGCCGGTGGCAGCGCGATGACGGGTGACCAGCGCGGCGCCTGTGGCCCCATCAGTGGCACCCCTTATTTTGGCGCCGACAACCTGCCCAAGCAGTGCAGCACCAGCGGTCGTTTTGTGGTCCCGGCTCGCCCGGAAAAAACCGCCACGCCAGCCGCCGCGGCCAAGGACTTCAGCATCCGCCCACCATCGCGCCAGGCGCAAGAACGGGCCTCGGGCGCCGTCACGGGTTCGGCGTTCAGTGGTCAGCGCATCACCGGCACGGTCAACAAAGGCGGTGGCCTCATTACCGGCACCCCCGAGTTTCGCCACCGCGAGAGCGAGCCCGTGGCAGCGCCGCAGCAGGAAGAGGTCAGCGCGGCTGCGGCCACCCGGCTCACCGGTGAAGGCAGCCAGTCGGGTGCCCGCATCAGTGGCTCGGCCTGGCAGACTTCCGGTCGTGTGACCGGGACCGAAGGCACTTCATCGCTGGCCCGCAACCCGTCGCAGCGCGGTGAGGCGCGTGGCCAGGGCATGTCGGCGCTGCAGTTCCGCAAGGTCGAACGTGTCGAGCAGCCGCAGAGCCGGGTCACCGGTTCGTCCGGCAACACCGCCAAGGGTGCTGCCGTGACCCTGTCGGGCGGCGCGCGCGGTTGAGTACCCAAGGCTCCAGGGACACCACGGTGAACACGCTCAAACGCCTTGCCGCCATGCGCTCAGTCGCAGGCCTGCGCCAGCCGCAGGACCTGGACAACCCGGCGTGTGTCGTGGGTGCCAACCAGCGCTGCGAACACGCGTTGGTGGACCAAGCGCTGAACGAGCGCCTGTATGCCTACGAGCAGCGGGTGCGCGGGCGCTTCGCTCCTATCGGTGGCTTGCTCAAGACCTTGTCCGCGTTGCAGCATGAGCTGGACTTCGCGGTGCGTGCCCAGCAGTTGGCGCAAGCCCAGCTGGGCTATGCGCTGCCGCAAGCGCTGCTGAACGACGCCTGGATCAGCGGTCTGGATCTGCGTGCCCTGCATGCGCACTGCATCTTTCGCAGTTTCAAGGCCTGCATTGAAGGTGCTGCGGTCGACCAGGCGCCCTGGCTGGAGCGCATGGCGATCAATGAAGCGTTCCTGCGCTCGTGTGGTTACCACACGGTGGATCTCAGTCCCTGTGCCGACGGTCGCCTGCAAGGTCTGCTGCCATTCGTGCTCCGCATTGCGCCGAACGACGCGGTCACCGTCAAGGCTTACGCCGGTGCGTTGTTCGATGTCGAGGCCGACGTGGTCGACTGGACGCGCCGCGAGCTGGAACGTCTAAGCGGTGGCATGGTGGGTGCCGAGAGCTGCAACTACTTGAAGATCGCGGTCTACCACTACAGCACCTCCAACCCCTGCCACCAGGGCTGCGCCGCCCACGGCAGCCAGGACCACCTGGCCACCATGGCGGCAACCGCCAAGCTCGATGAACTGCGCGCCGCCGTGGACAACAGCTTTGGCCGGGGCGCTGCGCCCGAGACGCTGCTGATCGGCATGGACACCGACACCGATGCGATTCGCGTGCACCTGCCCGATGAGCAGTCGGCCAACTGCCCGCTGCGCTATGCGGAGAGTGCGCAGCTCTTTCGCGACACGCTGGGCCTGAGCGCGCCCGCTGCGCGCGAGGCGATTGCCCGCGCCGTGGAGAGCGCCGCGCGCGATGGCGGCCTGCGTCCCGGCATGCGCCAGCTCGTCGAGCGCCTGCTGGAGGCCAACTTGTCGCAGATCGAATACGTGATCCAGCACCACGAAGGCCGCTACGCCGACATCGGGCACAACGAACGCTTCATTTGCGCGGGCGAGGCCATGAGCGAGCTGCAGTTGCGCAACAAGTTTTACTTCGCCCACCTCGACACCGTGGAAGAGGGAGCGCCCGACCTGGACGTGGGCATCAAGATATTCACCGGGCTCAACGTCAGCCGCGGCCTGCCGGTGCCGGTGCTGGTGCACTTCCACTATGCGTCCCGCGTGCCCGGTGCCCGCGAACGCGCGATCAGCCGCTGTCGGCGGGTCAGGTCGGCCATCGAGTCGCGCTACGCGTCCCTGCATGCACAGGGTCTGCTGCATTGCCAGATGGCGGTGAGCGACCAGGACGGCAGCGAGCGCTGCGCCTGGATCGACGCGTCCACCGTTACCAGCGGTCATTGAAGTCCACAGCCGACAAGAGGCATTTATGAAGATCATGAAAGTCGAGAAAACGCTGGTGTCGACAAACCGGATCAACGCGTTTGGACACCGGCCTTTGCTGGTGGTGCAGGACAAGGCGGGCGGCGCGCGCAGCGTGGCGGTGGACGCCGTGGGTTGCATCCCCGGAGACTGGGTGATTTGTGTCGGTTCGTCGGCAGCGCGGGATGCTGCGGGGAGCCGCGAGTTTCCGTCCGATCTCACCATCGTCGGGATCATCGATCACTGGCAAGGGGAGGCGGTCTGATGGACATCATGCGCGTCAAAGACGAGTTGGTGTGCACGCGCCGGGTGCCGGGCTTGCGCTCGGCTTCGCTTCGGGTGCTTCAGAGTCAGCAGGGTGATCTGTCGGTGGCCACCGATGCGGTGGGCGTGCCGGAGGGCAAATGGGTGTTCACCACCAGCGGCAGCGCGGCGCGGCTGGCGATGAGCGACCCGCAGGTCATCACCGACCTGACCATTTGCGGAATCATTGATCAGTGGGATCCGTGAGACCGCGATGGACGGGCGGTGGGGTAGACGAAGGCCTTGAGACTTCGAGGTGGTTTGGTTTTAGTTCTGGTTCTTTTTGTTCATGAAGGAGTATTGAAATGGCTGATAACAGAGGCATTGCCCTGGGCATGATTGAAACGCGTGGCTTGGTGCCCGCCATTGAAGCGGCGGACGCGATGACCAAGGCCGCCGAAGTGCGTCTGGTGGGTCGTCAGTTCGTCGGTGGCGGCTACGTCACAGTGCTGGTGCGTGGCGAGACCGGTGCCGTCAACGCCGCGGTGCGCGCCGGTGCCGATGCCTGCGAGCGCGTGGGCGACGGCCTGGTGGCCGCGCACATCATCGCCCGTGTACACAGCGAAGTGGAAGGCATGCTGCCCTCCACGCCTTCCGCCTGAACGTTCTGCACCCCCGCAGACTGGGCACCCCCCATCACCCCCAACGAGGAGATAGACATGGCTGACAACAGAGGCATTGCCCTGGGCATGATTGAAACGCGTGGCCTGGTGCCCGCCATTGAAGCGGCGGACGCGATGACCAAGGCCGCCGAAGTGCGTCTGGTGGGTCGTCAGTTCGTCGGTGGCGGCTACGTCACGGTGCTGGTGCGTGGCGAGACCGGTGCCGTCAACGCCGCGGTGCGCGCCGGTGCCGATGCCTGCGAGCGCGTGGGCGACGGCCTGGTGGCCGCGCACATCATCGCCCGTGTGCACAGCGAAGTGGAAGGCATGCTGCCGTCCGCACCGACCCCCTGATCTGGCTCCCAGATCCGATACCCACAACAATGCTCTGCGGAGCGATGGAGAACCCAAATGGCCAATGTACGAGCTGCGGTGAGCGGTGTTGCCCTGGGCATGATTGAAACGCGCGGCCTGGTGCCCGCCATTGAAGCGGCGGACGCGATGACCAAGGCCGCCGAGGTGCGTCTGGTGGGTCGCCAGTTCGTCGGCGGCGGCTACGTCACGGTGCTGGTGCGTGGCGAGACCGGTGCCGTCAACGCCGCGGTGCGCGCCGGTGCCGACGCCTGCGAGCGCGTGGGCGATGGCCTGGTGGCCGCGCACATCATCGCTCGCGTGCACACCGAAGTCGAAGGCATGCTGCCGACCGCCCCCGATGGCGAAGGTGGTGGCCTCGACGGTGAAATCACCATGGTGCGCAGCTAACGCCCTGTCGGTCGCCGCTGACACCCTTGGACCATGAACGCAGATCCCCGCACCCTGGGCTGGCTGAGTCGGGCACTGACGCATGAACTCGGTGCCGTTCAGCAGTACCTGGCGCAAAGCGCGTTGGCGCGACTCTGGGGCGAGGTGCAACTGGCCGGGCATTTGCAGCGCGAAGCGGCCGAGGAGCTGGGGCATGCCGAGCGGCTCATGGAGCGTTTGATTTTGCTGGGGGTGGCCCCCAGCGCCAGCGTTCTGGCACCTGTCCGGCTGGGGCGCACGGTTGAACAATTGTTGCGGGCCAACCGGCAAATGGAGTTCGACGCGGTGCACCTGTACCAAGAAGCCCTGTTGCACGCCACCCGTGTGCGCGATGGGGATGTGGCCGAGCTGATGAGGTCCATTCTTGAAGAAGAAATGGCGCATCTGGCCGACATGGATCACCTCATGACGGAGCAAATCAACCATGGCTGAGCAACCCGATGGCTGGGAGTCCCGCGGCAAGCAGCCGACGCTGTTCCGGCGCTTTGATTTCGAGCGCTATGGTCAGACGCGTGACTTCGTGGACGCGTTGTCGGCGCTGACCGAGGCCCAGGGCGTGCACCCGCAAAACATCAATTTTGGCAGCACCTATGTGAACGTGACGCTGGATCCGAACGCGGCCGGTCTGGCCGATGCCGATCTTGCGGTGCGTATCAACGCTTTGTACCACCCTGCGGGCGTCTGACCATGCCGACCCAGGTCACGGCGGTCATCAACCAGAAGGGCGGCGCGGGAAAGACCACGCTGGCCATGAACCTGGCCGCCGGCCTGGCCCGGCGCGGCAACACGGTGGTGATCGACCTCGATCCCCAGGGCTCTTCGGTGCAGTGGGCCAGCCAGGGCAGTGCGCCGTTTCCGGTGTCGGTCAAGCAGCTTCAAGGAAAGTGGGATGCGCGCAGCCTGCGCCAGACGTTTCGGGCCTTTGCCCACGTGGTGCTGGACTGTCCACCGTCGCTGGAGAGCCATGCTTCGGTGCAGGCCTTGCGTGCCTGCGATCTGGCGCTGATTCCAGTGTTGCCTTCGCCGGTGGACCTGTGGGCCAGTCTGCGCCTGCCGCTGGAGATCGAAGAGGCGCGCCGCCTGCGGCCTCAGATCCGGGCCTACCTCGTGCTCAACCAGATGGAGCCGCAGAGCGCGTTGTCCGGGGCCATGACCGAAGCCCTGGCCGACTTCGGACTGCCGGTTCTGCAGGCCACCGTACGGCGCCGTGCCGCCTTTCGCACCGCTGCGCTGGACGGCGTGTCGGTCTACCAGATGGGTGGGCGTGGCGCGCCCGCCGCCGCAGACATCGAAGCCATCATCCACGAGATTCTTGAACCATGACCAACCTAAAAGACAAGCTCTCGGCTAGCGTGCGCCAGGCCAAGACCCGCACGCAGCCGGTTGCACCTGTCACCGCCAAAACCGGTCGCTCCCCGGTACCTACCGCCACCAAGGCGACGGCGCCCAAGCCCGTTGCCGCAAAGCCAGTGGCCACCCAGGCGCCGACCCACAGCGGCATCGCTTTCCCGGATCGCGTGTGGCCCGATTGAACCCAGGTTGAACGATGTTTGAGGGGACCCTCCATGCCTAACGATTTCTACTCCAGAACCTATTCGCCGCGCCAGGAAGCGCTGGCGCGCGCCAGCCAGCAGGCGCCCCAGGCCTCGCTGCGCCAGGCCTCGGCCACCTCCACAGACGCTGATGTGCTAGCGCCGCACCGGGTGCGCAGCGAGCCCTACTACCGGGTGGTGGCCGACGAGGTCGAGCTGTACGAGGCGGCGTACTCGGTGCGCATGCCCATGATGCTCAAAGGCCCCACCGGCTGTGGCAAAACACGCTTTGTCGAGTACATGGCGTGGAAGCTGGACAAACCATTGATCACCGTGGCCTGCAACGAAGACATGACCGCCTCCGATCTGGTGGGTCGCTATCTGCTGGATGCCCAGGGCACGCGCTGGCAGGACGGTCCGCTGGCGGTAGCGGCACGCCATGGGGCCATCTGTTACCTGGACGAGGTGGTTGAGGCACGCCAGGACACCACCGTGGTGATCCACCCGCTGACCGATGCGCGCCGCGTGCTGCCGCTGGAAAAAAAGGGCGAACTGCTGCAGGCGCACCCCGACTTCCAGATCGTGATTTCCTACAACCCGGGCTACCAGTCGCTGATGAAGGACTTGAAGCAGTCCACCAAGCAGCGCTTTGGCGCGCTGGATTTCAGCTACCCCGAGCACGACACCGAGGCCGAGATCGTGGCGCACGAGTCGGGTGTGGGCCTGGATGTGGCCAAGAAGCTGGTGCACATCGGCGAGCGCGCGCGCAACCTCAAGGGCCACGGCCTGGACGAGGGCCTGTCCACCCGCATGCTGATCTACGCGGGTTCGCTGATTGCCCAAGGCGTGTCGGCGCTGGCCGCCTGCCGGGTGGCGCTGGTGCGCCCCATCACCGACGACCCCGACATGCGCGACGCGCTCGACGCGGCCGTCACCACCTACTTCTGAGTCGGCAGCCGCACCGCACCCGTCCCATGGCCATCCACCTCGACGACCACGCTGAGCTTCTGGCGGACTTGCCGCAAGACGCACAGGAGGTGCTGCGCGCGGCCTGGGGCGAAGCGGCGCGGGTGTTTTCGGCGCGCGGGCTGGACAACTATCTCAAGGGCGCGGTGGCCCTGCACCAGCTGGGGCGCGGCGAAGAACTGGTGGTGAGCTTCATCCAGACCATGCCCGAGGTGGCACGCGCCATCGGCGAGGATGTGCTGCCCGACGTAGTCAACTTCCTGCTCGGCATGGCGTCCAAGACCTCCGGTGCGGTGCTCGCGCTGATCGTGGGCACGGCGCCGCTGGCGGCCAGCCGCCTGGGTGACGAAGAGCTGTTTCGCCACTACCTGAACGTCTTGTCCATCGTGTTGGCACAGGCGCCACGCGGCCTGCGCCCGATGCTGGAGAACCTGGACCGCCTGCTGTCCCAGCTCACGCTGGGCGGGTTGCGGCGCTGGGTGATGTGGGGCGCGCAGGCCTACAAGGCCGACTTTGAGGGCCAAGTCAGGTACTTCTCGCTGCAAAGCGGCGATGCGTTGTCGGTGCTGCAGCAAGAGCGCAAGGGCACCTTGTTCGTGGACGTGCAGCGCCGCCTGAACATCTATCTGCGCGCCATGTGGGGTCGCGACGTCTTTCTGCGCCCGACCGCCGGCGACTACGAAAACCGCGACGGGCTCAAGCCGTACATCGAGCGCTTCTGTGTCCACATCGCCGATGCCTACGACGACTTCCGCCCCCAGGGCGATGACACGCCGGACGGCGGCGTGGTGGCGGGGGTCGAGGTCTACCGCGCCGTGGTCAACCACTGCGCGGCGCACCTGATGTTCACGCAGGCGCCGCTGTCGCTGCAGACGCTGAACAACACGCAAAAGGCGATCATCGAGGTGGTGGAAGATGCGCGCGTGGAGGCGCTGGCCTGCAGCCGGTTTCCCAACATGCGGGCAGCCTGGCTGGTGTTTCACGCGCCCTCCGATGCGGCCGAGCCCACCAGTCTGGGCGACCTGCTGAACCGCCTGGCGCGGGCTTTGCTGGAAGAACAGTCGAGCGACCCGCACCCCTGGGTGCAGGAAGGCGTGGCGCTGTTCCGGGCCGAGGCCGACCTGTCCAGCAACCAGCTGAGCTGGAACATCGGCGTGGCCCTGGCGCACAGCCTGGGCCCGCTGGACCTGCCCGAATACAACCAGCGCACCGACGGCCTGCGCGCGCTCTACCGCGACGACAACCGCACCGTCTGGGCGTCCGAGGCCTACGACGAGGCGGCGGCGCTGGAAGCCACCTGGGCCCCGAAGCAGGTGCGCAAGAAGGTCCGCCTGATGGAGATGGTCAACGAGACCAACAACGAATTTGCCGGCGATGACGCGCAGGAAATCTGGGTGCTGCCGAGCGAGTTCTACCTCGACCAGGAAGGCGTGAGCATCAATTCGCTGGAGGGCCGCCCGCCCGTGGCCGACCCGGTGCATTACCACGAGTGGGACCACCAGATCCAGCTAGAGCGCCCGAGCTGGGTGACGGTGCTGGAGCGCCAGCCGCCGCTGGGCGAGCTGGCGCTGATCGAGCAGATTGAGAGCGACCACAAGCCGGTGATGTCGCGCCTGAAGTTCCTGATCGGTTCCATGATCCCGCAGGGCATGCAGCGCATCCGGCGGGTCGAAGACGGTGACGAGCTGGACATCAATGCAGCCGTGCGCGCCATGATCGACATCCGCATGGGCCAGCAACCCGATACCCGCATCATGATGCGCAACCAGCGCAGCGAGCGCGACTTGGCGGTGATGGTGCTGCTGGACATGTCCGAGTCGTGCAACGACAAGGTGCGCGGGCAGGACTACAGCATCATGGACCTGTCGCGCGCCGCCACGGTGCTGTTGTCGGACGCTCTGGACCGCATTGGCGACCCCTTCGCGTTGCACGGGTTTTGCTCCGACGGCCGACACGATGTGCACTACCACCGCTTCAAGGACTTTGACCAACCGTACAACGCCCTCGTGAAGGCGCGGCTGGCGGGCATGAAGGGCGCCTACTCCACCCGCATGGGTGCGGCCTTGCGCCACGCAGGCGCGGCGCTCAAGCTACAGCCCAGGCGCAAGAAGGTGTTGTTCATCATCACCGACGGTGAACCGGCCGACAACGACGTGCGCGACCCCCAGTACCTGCGCCAGGACACCCAGCGCGCGGTGCAAGAGCTTGCGCGCGATGGCATCACCGTCTATGCCCTGAGCCTGGACCCGCACGCCGACCAGTACGTGGCGCGCATTTTTGGCGCCAAGAATTTCACCGTCATCGATCATGTGGAGCGCCTGCCCGAAAAGCTGCCGCTGCTCTACATGGGCCTGACCCGCTGAGGCCGAGGCGATCCATGGACATCAGCCTGCGCGCCTTCGTATTCATCGACTCGTTGCAGCCGCAACTGGCCTCGTACCTGGCCACCTCGTCCCAGGGCTTTCTGCCGATACCGGGCGACGCCTGCCTGTGGGTCGAAGTCGCGCCCGGCATGGCGGTGCACCGGCTGTCCGACATCGCGCTCAAGCGCACCAATGTGCGCATGGGCGAGCAGGTCGTGGAGCGCTCGTTCGGCTCGATGGAAATTCACTACCGCAACCAGAGCGAGGTGCAGGAGGCCGGGCGCATCATGCTGGAGCAGCTCGGTGCCCAGGAGGGGGACCGCATGGCCTGCCGCATCGCCTGGAGCGAGGTCATCTGCGCCGTCACCCCCGACCATGCCACGCTGATCAACCGGCAACTGCGCAAGGGCTCGATGTTGCTGCCGGGCAAGAGCATGTTCATCCTGGAAACCGAGCCGGCCGGTTACATCGTCTATGCTGCCAACGAGGCCGAAAAGGCCGCCAACGTGACCTTGGTGGATGTCAAGGCTTTCGGCAGTTTTGGCCGCCTCACCATGATGGGCACCGAGGCCGAGGCCGAGGCGGCCGCGCAGGCCGCGCACCGCGCCATTGACCAGCTCAACCGCCAGGCGCGGCAGGACTGAAATAGCCCATGGACATCAACTCCACTACCAAGAAGCTGCTGTTCAACACCGTTCGCGTGGACACGGTGCTGGAAGATGGCAGCGAGGGCTCGGGCACCGCGTTTGTCGTCAGCCATGCGCACGCGCGCGGCAGCCACACCTTCATCGTCACCAACCGGCATCTGGTCGAAGGGGTGCGGCGCGGGGGGCTGGTGTTCACCCAGAAGCGCCATGGTCAGCCGCTGTTGGGTCAGCGTTTCCAGCTCAACATCGATGATTTTCCGCAGGCCTGGTTCGGGCATCCCGACCCGGCGGTGGACTTGGCCATCGTGCCCATGCGCCCGCTGGAGCAGGCCGCCAACGCCCAGGATGTTGAGCTGTACTACCAGCCCATCGACACGCGTCTGGTGCCCGATGAGGCCGCCACCCGCGCGCTGGACGCACTGGAAGAAGTGCTGTTCGTGGGCTACCCCAGCGGCGTGTGGGACCAGGTCAACCTGATGCCCATCCTGCGGCGCGGCACCACGGCCACACCCATGGCGTTGAACTTCGAGGGGCGGGCCGAATTCCTGATCGATGCCGCCGTTTACCCCGGCTCCAGCGGCAGCCCGGTGTTCGTCTACCTGCCCGAGACGCTGCGTCCGCAGCAGAGCGTGGGCAAGAGATTCCTGTTCGCGGGCGTGGTGGCGGCGGTTTTCTTCCGCGAAGAGGCCAATCACCCGGTGGTGGCGCCCGTGCCGCCCAACAACCAGGGCATGGTCATGGGCTCGGAAATGATCGACCTGGGCCTGGTCATCAAGTCGCAGGCGGTGGTCGAAGTCATCAACGCGTACCTGGGCAAATGGCTCGAATAGGGCCCCTGCCCTGATCCGACCACAACCACAACCACAACAGTGCCGAGACAACATGCAAGACAAGATCATCTACAGCGGTTTCAACCAGGATTCGCACGGCATGACCACGCTCGGGCGTGTCGTGCTCGATGCATGGTTGTTCCAGCTGCTGCCGCGCAGTGAAGACTGCGCGGGTTGGGACCTGAGCCGCATGCAGCAACTCATGGACAAGGTGTCGAAGACCTGGGACGAACACGGCGCCTTACCCAGCCGGTTGCCGCCCGCGTTGCAGCAAAGCCATGCCGAACTGTATGCCTGGGCCGCGGCGCGTGGCCGAGGGCTGGGCTGGAATCCTGAGCTGGGTGACGACGAGTAGGGCGTAGTGCGCGCTGCGTCCTGGGCGCTGTATGGCCTGGCGCCGCGTCAGGCAGCGTTCGTTTTGTGTTTGTTCATCGTTTTGGGGTCAAACCATGTCTGACTTTGATACCGCCCAGTCGCGACCCATCGGGGAGGTGAGATGGGATTAGAGACCACGCCCGCCAGCGGCTTTGCCGGGCTCAGGCACTGGCGCCATGACGCGACAGCCGGCCTGCAGGTGGCGCTGCTGTGGATGCCGTTTTCCCTCGGGGTGGCGCTGGCATCGGGCGCCCCGGCCATCGCCGGCCTGATTTCGGCCATCGTCGCGGGCCTGCTGTATCCCCTGCTGGGCGGCTCGCACGTCACCGTCAGCGGGCCGGCGGCGGCGCTGGCTCCGGTGCTGCTGTGGGGCATGCTGCTGCTGGGGCACGGCGATCTGGCGCTGGGCTACCCGCTGGTGCTGGTGGCCATCGTGCTCACGGGCGTGCTGCAACTGTTGCTCAGCGCCCTGCGCGCCGGGCAGTACGCCGCCATGCTGCCGGCCACCGTGGTGGAGGCCATGCTCGCGGCGATTGGCATCATGATCATCGTGCGCCAGGTTCCAGCGCTGCTGGGTGCGCCGTCCATTCCCTCCAAATCGGTGCTGGACTCCATCGGCAATTTGCCGCAACAGCTGGTGCAAGCGCAGTGGTTGGTGGCGGGGGTGGGCATCGTCAGCCTGGGGCTGATGTTTGCACTGCGGCGCAAGCTCAACGGACTTTGGCGCTGGCTTCCGGCGGCGATCGTCGTGGCCGGTTTTGGCGTGCTGGCCAGCTCGCTGCTGGGCTTTGATGCGAAGCTGCGCATCGCCATGCCCGAGCACGTGCTGGATGGCATTCACTTTCCGGCGTTTGCCCATTTCCTGTCCAGCCCCGATCTGTGGCTGACGATGGCGCTGGTAGTGTTCACCTTCACCATGATCGACGGCGTGGAGTCGGTCGCCAGCGTGAAGGCGGTGGACAAGCTCGACCCCTGGCGGCGCAAGTCCGATGCCAACAAGACCCTGCGCGCCATGGGCGTGTGCAACCTCACCTCGGGCATGATCGGCGGGCTCACCGTGATCCCGAACGCGGTGCCCAGCCGCGCCAACATCGACGCCGGTGCGCGCACCCTGTGGTCCAACCTGTACAGCGGTCTGTTCCTGCTGCTGTTCGTGCTGGTGCTGCCCGATGTGCTCCGGCTCATCCCGCTGGCGGCCATTGCCGGCATCCTGATCTACATCGGCTGGCGCCTGTGCGAGCCCGCGCTGTTCACGCGCATGCTGGCCATCGGCCGCGACCGCTTTGTGGTGTTCGTCGGCACCGTGTTGGCCATTTTACTGACCGACCTGCTGCTGGGCATGTTCATCGGCGTGGCCATCGAACTGGTGCTGCTGGTTTATTTGTTGATGCCGTCGGTGCGGCTGGTGCTGACCGGGCGAATGGACTGGGGCACCTCCAGCCGCCTGCTGTGGACCAACTTCACCAGCATGTTCCGCAGCCCGGTCATCAAGCACCGCAGCGAGGAGCACGCGGGCCAGACCGTGCATGTGCTGACGCTGGGCTCGCTGGTCGGCTTCAACCTGCTGCCGCTGGAAAAAGCGCTGGCGCGCCTGCCGCAGAGCGACGGTGTGCGGCTGCGCTTCACCGAGTCGGCACGCATTATCGACCACACGGCGGCCGAGTTTCTGCAGCACTTCGAGGAAGAAGCGGCCGCCCACGGGCGGCCATTTTCGGTGGACGGTATCGAGCGCTTTCATGCCTTCTCGGCGCATCCGCTGGCCGCCCGCATGCAGGAGCCGCACATTGCGCAGCGAATCGCACAGCGCGACGAGCGTGCACAGCAGATGGCGGCGCTGGCCCAGCGGCTGGGGCTGGCCTTCGCGCCGCAGGTCGCGGCCATCATCAACCGCCACGATTTTGTCTACCTGCGGCGCGGCGATCAGCGCGAGATCAGCAACCTCATGCACGGCGCCTGGGCCGGTGGGCAGATTCG
The DNA here is from genome assembly GCF_051860785.1 of Hydrogenophaga sp. Taxonomy (GTDB): domain Bacteria; phylum Pseudomonadota; class Gammaproteobacteria; order Burkholderiales; family Burkholderiaceae_C; genus Hydrogenophaga. The sequence goes on along the minus strand of NZ_JBIMLB010000019.1, from coordinate 52,176 downwards.
GCTGTTCGACTACAGCCACACTTCGGCCCCTGACTACCACGTGCCGCACCGGCACACGCTCATGATGTACGAGCTCCCGGCCGACTCGACGCAGCCCGACTTCGTCCTCACGCCCGGGCACTACCTGGAGCGCTATCTCGTCAACCTGAGCGAGCGTTCCGACGTCGCTGCGGCGCCCGGCTACCGGCTCTACATGCCGCCGGGACAGGGGCTCCCGGACATGCCACCGGCGGTGCTCGATGCGCTGGAGCGCTTTGGCCCGCTCTACATTGAAATCCGTGGGCGCGTCGTGCTCGCCTTCTGCCCGCAGCGGGAGTTGGAGGACGCACAGCACACCGAAATGCTCGTTACTCTGGCAACGGCGCTCGCAGACCACTCCGCAGTGACTTGACGGCACCTGATCCGGACCTGATTGGCCCGGTCAACGACACGTTCCGTCAGCCCTGCCGCCCTGCTTATTGGGCTTCGCGGAACAAGCTCGCCAAGTGGGCTTCCGCGTGCTCGAGCATGAAGTACCTGAACGCTTCGGCGGCGGGCGATAAATGCTTACCCGAGGCATACACGACATGCCAGCGGCGCATCAGTGGCATGCCTTCCACTGCGGGCGCGGCGATGAGGCCGTTCTTCCACTCGAGTTCGATCGTGTGCAGCGACAGCAGGCTGACCCCCATGCCGGCCATGACGGCCTGCTTGATCGCCTCATTGCTGGGCATCTCCATCACGAAGGTCGGCTGGATGCGATGCCGCTCCAGGTACTCGTGGAGCACGATTCGCGTACCCGAGTCGGCCTCGCGCACGACGAACGGCTCTTCCGCCAGCGCCGCCGCCGGCACGGCTTCGGCGCGTGCGAAGCGGTGGCTCGGCGAGGTGACAAGTACGTGCGGATGCATCGCGAACGGCTCGGCGCGGCAGGGCACGTCGTTCGGCGCCCGCCCCATCACGCACAGATCCACCTCGGCGGCCCGAAGCATGGCACCCAGTTCGTCGCGCACGCCCAAGCGCAGCCGAACGTCCACGGCCGGGTGTTCGGCGTGGAACTTCGCCAGCAACTGCGGAAGAAAGTACATCGCCGCGCTGACCATGCCGATCGTCAGGCGCCCCGACTCCAGGCGGCTCAGCCGCGCCATCGCATCCTGCGCATCTTTCAACGTCGCCAGCAGCTTGCGCGCGTAGACGAGGAAGTACTCGCCCGACGTGGTCAGCGACATGCGCCGCCCCGTGCGATCGAACAGCGTCTGGCCGACCTGGTTCTCCAGCTCCTTGATCTGAAGCGAGACCGCAGGGGGTGTCAGGTGCAGCGCCTCGGCAGCGCGCAGCACGCTGGACTGCCGGGCGACCTCGGCGAACACGGTCAGTTGGCGAAAGGTCACGTGCATGGGGCGTTCGCGCGGCAGGCGCCAGTCAGGATCCTGGCCATTTCCCCTTGACGTGATGAAAGATCACTTGCCGAAGCTCCTGCAAATAGACAACCGGCTTGCCGATCGGCCGACGCTCTTGTATCGCTTCGCATGTGGGACAGCCGTTTAAGCCCCTTCAAATTCAAGGACTTGCGACTTTCGGATCGGGATTTACCCGAGGGACATTCGCGCGTGGCACGAAACCTGTTGCAGATGCCACAGTGCCTGCGCAGCGCGCTGATCTTGCGGGTAACACGTTCGATCAATACCAAGATTCACCTCGATAGTTTAGCTTTTGCTAATCATTAGTCACAGAGATTCTAACTTTCATTTATCCAACCAGTCACCTAGCATTCATTCGTTGAAGCAAGTACCCAGATGGATCGGCTTAGATCCGACTTTATCCCCGCACACACCATGACCACCTACCACATTGCACCCTCGCTGCTGTCGGCCGACTTCGCCCGCCTTGGCGAGGAGGTGCGCGCGGTGGTCGAAGCCGGCGCCGACTGGATCCACTTCGACGTGATGGACAACCATTACGTCCCCAATCTCACCTTCGGCCCGATGGTGTGTCAGGCGCTGCGTCCGCACACAACCGCGCCGATCGACGTGCACCTGATGGTGCAGCCGGTGGACACGCTGGCGCAGGCCTTCTGCAAGGCCGGCGCCGACTTGGTGAGCTTCCATCCCGATGCCAGCGCGCATGTCGACCGCACGCTGCAGTTGATCAAGGCCGAGGGCAAGCGCTCGGGCCTGGTGTTCAACCCGGCCGCGCCGCTAGACATACTGGAGTGGACGCTGGACAAGATCGACCTCGTGCTCATCATGAGCGTCAATCCGGGCTTCGGCGGTCAGAGCTTCATTGACTCGGCACTGCGCAAGATCGAGCAGGCGCGCAAGCTGATCGACCGCAGCGGGCGCGATATCCGGCTCGAAGTCGACGGTGGCATCAAAGTCGACAACATCCGGCGCGCCGCCGATGCCGGGGCCGACACCTTCGTTGCCGGCAGCGCGATCTTCGGTGCCGGTGACTACCGCTCCGTCATCCAGGCCATGCGCGCCGAGTTGAGCGCGCCCGGGCCGCTCGTCGCCTGACGCACATCTCGTACGCCGCGCTTGCCAGACAGCGGTAGCAACCACACCCGAACCACGAACCACAGGGCCCTACCATGCCACTCTCGCAACGCTGGACGCTGACCCGCTACCTAATCGAGGAACGCCGCCGCTTCCCGCAGGCCAGCGGCGACCTCAACGCGCTGATCCTCGACGTCTCGATCGCCTGCAAGGCCATCGCGCGCATCGTCGCCTACGGCGCGCTCGACAGCGGCATGGCCGTTCCGGCCGAAGGCGGCGCGGTCAACGTACAGGGAGAGGTGCAGAAACCGCTGGACGTGCTGTCCAACGAGATTTTCCTGCACATGAACGAGTGGAACGGCGAGCTGGCGGGCATGGCTTCGGAAGAGATGGACTCGCCGAGCCAGATTCCGCAGGTCTTCCCGCGCGGCAAGTACCTGCTCGTGTTCGACCCGCTGGACGGCTCGTCCAATATCGACGTGAACGTTTCGGTCGGCAGCATCTTCTCGATCCTGCGTGCGCCGCAAGACGTGATCGACAGTGGCCGCGACGTGACCGAAGCCGACTTCCTGCAGCCCGGTGCCACGCAGGTGGCCGCCGGCTATGCGCTCTATGGCCCGACGACGATGCTCGTGCTGACTGTCGGCAACGGCGTGGCCGGCTTCACGTTGAACCCGGATCTCGGTGAGTTCGTGCTGACGCACAAGAACATCCAGGTGCCAGCCGACACCCAGGAGTTCGCGATCAACAGCTCCAACAGCCGATTCTGGGAGCAGCCGGTCACACGCTATGTGAATGAGTGCCTGGCCGGCAAGACCGGGCCGCGCGGCAAGGACTTCAACATGCGCTGGATCGCCAGCATGGTGGCCGAGGCGCACCGCATCCTGATGCGCGGCGGCGTCTTCTTGTACCCGCGCGACACCAAGGACCCGAACAAGCCGGGGCGGCTGCGCCTGCTGTACGAGGCCAACCCGATCGGCTTCGTGATGGAGCAGGCGGGCGGGCGCTGCACCACCGGACGCCAGCCGATGCTGGGCGTGCAGCCGACATCGTTGCACCAGCGCATCGGCCTGATCTTCGGTTCGAAGAACGAGGTCGAGCTCATCGAGCGCTACCACAGCGAACCCGGGCCAAGCGCAGCACCGCCACCCCTGTTTGCCGAGCGCGGCCTGTTCAGAGCCTGAACCAGAACCATCCGAGAACGCCATGAGCCACAAGTATCCGATCATCGCCATCACCGGCAGCAGCGGCGCCGGCACTTCGTCGGTCACGCGCACGTTCGAGAACATCTTCCGCCGCGAGAAGGTCACCGCCGCGGTCATCGAAGGCGACAGCTTCCACCGCTACGACCGCAAGGAGATGCGCGCGCGCCAGGCCGAAGCCGAAAAGGCCGGCGACAAGAACTTCAGCCACTTCGGGCCCGACAACAACCTGTTCGCCGAGATCGAGCAGCTCTTCGCCAGCTACAGCAAGTCGGGCACGGGCAAGCGTCGCAAGTACCTGCATGACCCCGTGGAGGCCGCGCCCTACAAGCAGGAGCCCGGCACCTTCACACCCTGGGAAGACCTGCCCGCCGGCACCGACATGCTGTTCTACGAGGGCCTGCATGGCGCGGTCGTGACCCCCGAGGTCAACATCTCCAAGCACCCCGACCTGCTGATCGGGGTGGTGCCGGTGATCAACCTCGAGTGGATCCAGAAGCTGTACCGCGACAAAAACGTGCGCGGCTACTCGGCCGAGGCGGTCACCGACACGATCCTGCGCCGCATGCCCGACTATGTGCACTACATCGTGCCGCAGTTTTCTCACACGCACGTCAACTTCCAGCGCGTGCCGGTGGTGGACACCAGCAACCCCTTCATTGCACGCGACATCCCGAGCGCCGACGAGAGCATTTGCGTGATCCGCTTCGCCAATCCCAAGGGCATTGACTTCCCCTACCTGCTGAACATGATCGACAACTCGTGGATGAGCCGCGCCAACACGCTGGTCGTGCCGGGCGGAAAGATGGAGATCGCGATGCAGCTGATCTTCACGCCCTACATCTGGCGCATGATGGAACAGCGCCATCGCGCGCTGGGAGCCCTGTAATGGCCGGCACCTCCACCGACCGCGTACTGCGCCCCGACAGCGGCCGCTACGACGAACTCGCCAACGCGCTGCGCGCCCTGGCCATGGACGCTGTGCAGCAGGCCAACTCCGGCCACCCCGGCGCGCCAATGGGCATGGCAGAAATGGCCGTGGCGCTGTGGAATGGGCACCTGCGACACAACCCGGCGAACCCGAAGTGGCCGGATCGCGACCGCTTTGTGCTGTCCAACGGTCACGCTTCTATGCTGCTGTACGCACTGCTGCACCTGACGGGCTATGAGCTGCCGATCGAGGAACTGCAGCGCTTCCGCCAATTGCACAGCAAAACCCCAGGGCACCCCGAGGTCGGCCTCACGCCCGGCGTGGAAACCACGACCGGACCCTTGGGCCAGGGCCTGACGAACGCAGTGGGTTTCGCGCTGGCCGAGAAGCTGCTGGGCGACGAGTTCAACCGCCCGGGACATGTCGTCGTCGACCACAACACCTACGTCTTCCTTGGCGACGGCTGCCTGATGGAAGGCATCAGCCACGAAGCCTGCTCGCTGGCCGGCGTGTGGAAGCTGGGCAAGCTGATCGCGCTGTACGACGACAACGGCATCTCGATCGACGGTGCGGTGCACGCCTGGTTCGCCGACGACACCTCACAGCGCTTTCGCGCCTACGGCTGGAACGTGATCGGCCCGATCGACGGCCACGACACCGTGGCCGTCGGGCAAGCCATTGCCGAGGCACGCCGATCCGCCGACCGACCCACGCTGATCGTCTGCCGCACCACCATCGGCCGCGGCTCCCCGGGGCGCGCCGGCACCGCCAAGGCGCATGGCGAAGCCCTTGGGGCCGACGAGATCGCCGCCACGCGGGCCGCGATCGGGTGGCAGGCAGGACCGTTCGAGGTCCCCGACGCCGTGCGCGCGCGCTGGAGCGCACGCGATCTGGGCGCCAAACGCGAGGCCGAATGGCGCTTGGCCTTCGAGGCCTACCGGACCGAACACCCCGCGCTGGCCGCCGAGTACGAGCGCCGGATTGCCGGCGAACTGCCGGCATCGTTCCACGAGGCCGCGCTGGCGGCGATGGTCGAACTCGGACAAGCCACGGCGGCGGTTGCCTCACGCAAGGCCTCCCAGCAAACGCTGGCCATCCTGGCACCCAAGATCCCCGAGATGCTCGGCGGCAGCGCCGACCTTACCGGCTCGAACCTGACCGACTTCCCGGGCTGCGGTGCCGTGCGTGCCGGCCAGAGCGGCGGACGCCATATCAACTACGGTGTGCGCGAGTTCGGCATGGCGGCGATCATGAACGGGCTCGCCCTGCACGGCGGCTTCATTCCGTACGGCGGCACCTTCCTCACCTTCAGCGACTACAACCGCAACGCCATCCGCATGGCCGCGCTGATGAAGCTGCGCGTGGTCCACGTCTTCACGCACGACAGCATCGGCCTGGGCGAGGACGGGCCCACGCACCAGGCCGTCGAGCATGCCGCCAGCCTGCGCCTGATCCCCAATCTCGACGTCTGGCGGCCCGGAGACGCCGCCGAGACGGCGGTGGCCTGGGCGTTCGCGCTCGAACAACGCACTCGGCCGAGCGCCCTGCTGCTGTCGCGCCAGAACCTGCCGCCGCAAGCACGAACGCCGGAACAGGTGATGCAGATCCGTCGCGGCGGCTACGTGCTCTCCGACCGTCCGGAGCCGCAAGTGGTGCTGATCGGCACCGGCTCCGAAGTATCCCTCGCCATCGAGGCGCAGCGCCTGCTCGATGCGCTGGGCATCGCGGCACGGGTGGTCTCCCTGCCCAGCAGCACCGTCTTCGATCGGCAGGAGACCGGCTGGCGCGAGCAAGTGCTCGGCCGGGGCATCCCGCGCATTGGCGTCGAAGCAGGCGTCACCGCCTGGTGGGGGCAGTACCAGTGTGCAGAGGCACTGGGCGTCAACAGCTTCGGCGAGTCGGCGCCCGGGCCGAAGGTCTATGAGCACTTCGGCCTCAACGCCAAGGCCCTGGCCGAACTGGCGCGCCGGCAGGTGGCGCTCGAAGATCGCTTCGTCCGATCCCCCAACTGAAAACCACCGACATGCACTACGACATTGTTAGTTTCGATCTCGATGGCACTCTGGTGGACACGGCCTCGGAGATCGCCGAGGCGGCCAATCGCGCGCTCGAGTCGCACGGCATCGCGCGCCGCCCGGCGTCGGAGGTGACCGCGCTGATCGGCGCCGGCACGCGCGAGCTCATGATCAAGTTGCTGGGCCGGGTCATGATTGAGCAGCCCCATCTCGCCGAGCGCGTACGGCCGGACCAAGTGCTCGCCAGCATGGACGAACACTATGCGTTGACCACTGGTACCTCGAGCGTTCCCTACCCGGGCGCACGCGAAGCGCTGCGCTTACTCAAGGCCGCCGGCGTCAAGCTGGCCTGCGTCACCAACAAGGAACAACGCCACGCCGAGCGATTGCTGCGCGCGCATCGACTCTGGGACCAATTCGATCTGCTGATCGGCGGCGATTCACTGAGCGTGAAGAAGCCCGATCCCGGGGTGCTGCGCCATGTTGTCAAGCAGCTGGGCGGCCATGCCGATCGATGCGGCCATGTCGGCGACTCGCGCATCGACGTCGAGGCGGCACGCAACGCTGGGGTGACCGCGTGGGCCGTTCCGTACGGCTACAACGCGGGTCAGCCGATCGAAGACGCGCGCCCCGCGCGACTGTTCCGCAGTCTCGACGAACTTGCCCACTTTGTTATCGCCGGCCGCTCCTGCGCGCCCGACGGCTCACCCGCTGCAAAGCACCTCTCCAGTTCATCATGACAATTCGCATCGCAATCAACGGCTTCGGCCGCATCGGCCGCATGGTGTTTCGCGCCGCCGTGCAGGACTTCAAGAACGAAATCGAGGTGGTCGCGATCAACGACCTGCTCGAACCCGACTATCTCGCCTACATGCTGCAGTACGACAGCGTGCACGGCCGCTTCAAGGGTGACGTAGTCGTCGACGGCGGCACGCTGGTCGTCAACGGCCGCAAGATCCGGCTCACTGCTGTCAAGGACCCGGCCGCGCTGGCCTGGGGCGATGTCGGCGTCGACGTGGTGGTGGAAGCGACCGGCCTGTTCCTGACGCTGGATACCTGCCAGAAGCACCTCGACGCGGGCGCGAAGAAGGTGATCCAGAGCGCGCCCAGCAAGGACGACACGCCGATGTTCGTCTACGGCGTCAACCACACGCAGTACGCCGGCGAGACGATCGTCAGCAACGCCAGCTGCACGACGAACTGCCTGGCGCCCGTGGCCAAGGTGCTCAACGACAGCTTCGGCATCAAGCGCGGCCTGATGACCACGGTGCACGCCGCCACCGCGACGCAGAAGACCGTGGACGGCCCGAGCAACAAGGACTGGCGCGGTGGCCGCGGCATCCTCGAGAACATCATCCCCTCGTCCACCGGCGCGGCCAAGGCCGTGGGCCGGGTGATTCCCGCGTTGAACAAAAAACTCACCGGCATGGCGTTTCGCGTGCCGACCAGCGACGTGTCGGTGGTCGACCTGACGGCCGAACTCTCGAAAGAGACGAGCTACGAACAGATCTGCGCCGCGATGAAGGCCGCCAGCCAGGGGGCGATGAAAGGCGTGCTCGGGTACACGACGGACAAGGTCGTCTCGACCGACTTCCGCGGCGAGGCCTGCACCTCTGTGTTCGACGCCGAGGCCAGCATCATGCTCGACCCGACCTTCGTCAAGGTGGTGGCCTGGTACGACAACGAATGGGGCTACTCGAGCAAGGTGCTCGAGATGGTGCGCGTGATGGGAGCGTCGCGGTGAAGGTGCTGCGCTTCGCCGACCTGATCGCGCAGGGCGCCGTCGAGGGCCGGCGTGTCTTCATCCGCGCCGACCTCAACGTGCCGCAGGACGATGCGGGGCGCATCACCGAGGACACGCGCATCCGCGCTTCGGTGCCCTGTATTCGCATGGCGCTGGACGCCGGTGCGGCGGTGATGGTGACTTCGCACCTCGGCCGGCCGACCGAAGGCGAGTTCAAACCGGGGGATTCGCTCGAGCCGGTGGCTGCGCGTCTGGGCGAGTTGCTGGGTCGTGAGGTGCGCCTGGCAACTGACTGGCTCGACGGCGTCAAGGTCGCGCCGGGCGAAGTGGTGATGCTCGAGAACGTGCGCCTCAACAAAGGCGAGAAGAAGAACAGCGAGGCGCTCGCCCGCAAGATGGCTGCGCTGTGCGACATCTTCGTGCACGACGCCTTCGGCACCGCGCACCGCGCCGAGGCCAGCACCTACGGCATCGCGCAATTCGCCAAGGTCGCCTGCGCCGGCCCGCTGCTGGCCGCCGAGATCGACGCGATCACGAAGGCACTGGCGCAACCGAAGCGGCCGCTGGTGGCCATCGTCGCCGGCAGCAAGGTCAGCACCAAGCTGACCATCCTGCAGAGCCTCGCGGCCAAGGTCGATGGCCTGATCGTCGGCGGCGGCATCGCCAACACCTTCCTGCTCGCCGCGGGGCTGCCGATCGGCAAGAGCCTGGCCGAGCCCGGCCTCGTCGACGAAGCCAAGGCGGTGATCGAGGCGATGAAGGCGCGCGGCGCCGCAGTGCCGATCCCGGTCGACGTGGTGTGCGCCAAGATGTTCAAGGCCGATGCGACGGCGACGGTGAAGGCCGTGGCCGACGTGGCCGACGACGACCTGATTCTCGATATCGGTCCCAGGACTGCGGCACTGCTCGCCGCCCAACTCAAGGCCGCCGGCACCATCGTCTGGAATGGCCCGGTCGGCGTGTTCGAGTTCGACGCCTTTGCCAAGGGCACCGAGATGATCGCGCGGGCGATCGCCGACAGCAGCGCGTTCTCGATCGCCGGCGGCGGCGACACGCTGGCCGCGATCGCCAAGTACGGCATCGAGGGCGACGTGGGCTACATCTCGACCGGCGGCGGCGCCTTCCTCGAAGTGCTCGAGGGCAAGACGCTGCCGGCTTTCGAGATCCTCGCCAAGCGCGCACTGTGACGGAACGCCGCCCATGAGCAAACTCAAAGCACTCCTGTGGGACGTCGACGGCACGCTTGCCGAGACCGAGCGCGACGGGCATCGGGTCGCGTTCAACCTTGCCTTCGAGGCCTTTGGGCTGCCTTGGCGCTGGGACGATGCCCGCTATGGGCAACTCCTGCAGGTCACCGGCGGGCGCGAGCGCCTGATGCACGATATGAACAGCCGGCCCGACGCACCGCCGCTGGCCGGCGAGCGCGACGCGCTGGCGCGTGCGCTGCACGCCAAGAAGAACACGCTGTACGCCGAACTGGTCGCCGGCACGGGAATCCCGTTGCGCGGGGGTGTGCTCGAGTTGATGCACGAGTGCCTTGACCAGGGCGTTCGCATGGCCATCGCGACGACGACGAGCCGCTCCAACCTGGAAGCCCTGATGCGCAAGCACATGGGTGAGCGCTGGGCTGATTGGTTCGGCGCTGTCGTTTGCGGTGAGGACGTGCAGCGCAAGAAGCCCGATCCCGAGGTCTTCGTCAAGGCCATGCAGGCGCTGGGCGTCGGTCCGCTCGAAGCCGTCGCCCTCGAGGACTCGCCGGGTGGCGTGGCGGCGGCGCGTGCCGCCAATTGCCCAGTCATCGTCACCCGCAGCTTCTACTTCGCCCAGGCGGCGGTCGAGGGCGCCATCGCCGTCGGGCTGGGTCTGCACACGCGCGAAGGCTGGCGCCCTGCGCCGGGTGCTCGCTCTCCGCAGCCAAACGCTGGCCAGGATGACCGCATCCGTCTGGCCGACATCGCCGACTGGTTCACGCAACGCGACACGATCAGCGACTACCCCTAGCCAGCCCGCTTCCCGCATCCCACCGACTTCCTGCCCACTCAACGACTTCACCGGAGAACCCCATGGCCCTCGTTTCATTGCGCCAAGTGCTCGACCACGCCGCCGAATACGGCTACGGCGTGCCAGCCTTCAACGTCAACAACCTCGAACAGGTCCACGCCATCATGGAGGCGGCGCAGGAAACGCAGTCACCGGTGATCCTGCAAGCCTCGGCCGGTGCGCGCAAGTACGCCGGCGAGCCCTACCTGCGCCACCTGGTGCTGGCGGCCGTGGAGATGCACCCCGATATCCCGATCGTGCTGCACCAGGACCACGGCGCCTCGCCGGCGGTGTGCCAGCAGTCGATCCGCTCGGGATTCACCAGCGTGATGATGGACGGCTCCTTGCTCGAAGACGCGAAAACGCCCGCGAGCTACGACTACAACGTCGAGGTCACGCGCAAGGTCTGCGAGATGGCGCACTCGATCGGTGTCTCGGTCGAAGGCGAACTTGGCTGCCTGGGTTCGCTCGAAACCGGTGAGGCCGGCGAGGAGGACGGCGTCGGTGCCGCGGGCAAGCTCACGCACGACATGATGCTCACGAACCCCGAGGAGGCGAAGGACTTCGTCGCGCGCACCGGCGTCGATGCGCTGGCCATCGCCATCGGCACCAGTCACGGCGCCTACAAGTTCACCCGGCAGCCCACCGGCGACATCCTGGCCATCGAGCGCATCGCGCAGATCCACGCCGCGGTGCCGAACACGCACCTGGTGATGCACGGTTCGTCCAGCGTGCCGCAGGAGTGGCTGGCGATCATCCGCAAGTACGGTGGCGACATCAAGGAGACATACGGCGTGCCGGTCGAGGAGATCCAGCGCGGCATCAAGAGCGGCGTGCGCAAGATCAACATCGACACCGACATTCGGCTGGCGATGACCGCGGCGATGCGCCAGGTGTTCGCCGAGCACCCGAGCGAGTTCGACCCGCGCAAGGCTTTGCAGGCGGCGAAGAAGGCCGCGCGCGGCGTGGTCAAGGCGCGCTTCGAGGCCTTCGGCTGTGCCGGCCAAGGGGCCCGCATCAAGCCGCTGCCGCTCGAGGCAATGTCGGCCCGCTACGTGTGACGCGCGAGAGCACTACAGCATGCGCCGTCACCGCAACGCCAAGATCGTCGCCACCCTCGGCCCGGCCAGTTCCGACAAGGACACGATCCGGCGGCTGTTCGCCGCCGGCGTCGATGTCTTTCGCCTGAACTTCAGCCACGGCGACGCGGTGGCGCATCGTGAGCGCTTCACCATCCTGCGCGAGCTCGAGCGCGAAGCCGGCCGCCCGATCGGCATCCTGGCTGACCTGCAGGGTCCGAAGCTGCGCGTGGGCACGTTTGCCGAGGGCTCGGTGATGCTGGCCGAGTCGCAGCCGTTCCGGCTCGAACTCGACGATGCGCCGGGCGACACGCGCCGCGTCGGCCTGCCGCACCCTGAGATCTTCGCGGCACTGGCGCCGGGGGCCGAACTGCTGCTCGACGACGGCAAGCTGCGCTTGGTCGTCGAGCGCTGCGGCGCCAGTTTCGCCGACACCCGTGTCGTGATTGGCGGCAAGCTGTCCGACCGCAAGGGCGTCAACGTGCCCGGCGTGCTGCTGCCGATCAGCGCACTGACCGCCAAGGACCGGCGCGATCTGGCGCTGGCGCTCGAACTCGGCGCGGACTGGATCGCCCTGTCGTTCGTGCAGCGGCCCGAAGACGTGGCCGAGGCGCGAACCTTGATTGGCCAGCGCGCGGCCATCGTGGCCAAGCTCGAGAAGCCTTCGGCCATCGAGCAGCTGGACGCCATCGCCGAATGCGCCGACGCCGTGATGGTGGCGCGCGGCGATCTGGGCGTGGAACTGCCGGCCGAGCGCGTGCCCGGCATCCAGAAGCGCATCTTGCAAACCTGCCGCCGGCTCGGGCGCCCGGTGATCGTGGCCACGCAGATGCTCGAGTCGATGGTGACGAGCCCGGTGCCCACGCGTGCCGAGGCCTCGGACGTGGCCACTGCCATCTACGACGGCGCCGACGCCGTCATGCTGTCTGCCGAGTCCGCCGCGGGCCGCTACCCGGTCGAGGCGGTGGACATGATGAGCCGCCTGATCACCGAAGTGGAAGCCGACCCGCAGCACCAGCAGCTGATGAGTATGTCGCGCCCGAGCGCGCCCGCTACCGCAGGCACAGCCGACGCCGTGTGCTGCGCCGTGCGCCATGCCGTCGCGCTCGTGCACGCGAGCGCCATCGTCTGCTACACGAGCTCGGGCCACACCAGTTTGCGCGTCGCCCGCGAGCGCCCCGAAGCGCCGGTACTGAGCCTGACGCCGAACCTGGGCGTCGCGCGCCGCCTGGCCCTGGCCTGGGGCATCCACTCGGTACACATCGAGGACGCGGCAGATGTCGATCAGATGACTGCCAAAGCCTGCGCCGTCGCGCAGCAGGAGGGTTTTGCCGAGAGTGGCCAGACCATCGTCGCCATCGCGGGGGTGCCATTCGGCACGCCCGGCACGACGAACCTGATGCGCATCGCGACGGTGTGATTCCTGCCACGTCCTGACAGAACACAAAGCAGCACCCCCGATGGACCCCCTCCTCCTGGCCCGCGCCCAGTTCGCCGCCAACATCACCTTCCACATCCTGTTCCCGTCGATCACCATCGCGCTGGGCTGGTTGCTGATGTTCTTCCGCTGGCGCTGGCGCCGCACGCAAGAGGGCGCCTGGCTTGCGGCCTACCGCTTCTGGACCAAGGTGTTTGCGCTGACCTTCGCGCTGGGCGTGGTCAGCGGCGTGACGATGAGCTTCCAGTTCGGCACCAACTGGCCCGGTTTCATGGAGCGCGCCGGCAACGTCGCCGGCCCGCTGCTGGGCTACGAGGTGCTGACCGCCTTCTTCCTGGAAGCGGGCTTCCTCGGCATCATGCTCTTCGGTCACGGGCGCGTGAGCGAGCGCGTCCATGGCTTCGCGACCTTCTTCGTCGCCTTCGGCACCACCGTGAGCGCGTTCTGGATCCTGGTGCTCAACTCGTGGATGCAGACGCCCGCCGGGCACGAGATCGTGGAAGGCGTGTTCCACGTCAAGAATTGGGCCGAGGTCATCCTCAACCCCTCGTTCCCCTACCGCTTCGCCCACGTGCTGCTGGCTTCGGGGTTGACCTGTGCATTCGTGCTGGCGGGCGTGAGCGCCTGGCAGGTGCTGCGCGGTTCGGCTCCGCAGATGGCCCCGCGAGTGCTGCGCGTCGGCGTCACCTGCGCGGCATTGCTGATCCCGGTGCAGATCTTCGTCGGGGACCTGCATGGATTGAACACGCTCGAGCATCAGCCGCAGAAGGTCGCGGCGATGGAAGGCGTCTGGCAGACCCAGCGCGGCGCGCCGCTGCTGCTGTTTGCCTGGCCCGACGAGGCCACACGCAGCAATCGCTACGAGATCGGCATCCCAAAAGGCGCCAGCATCATCCTCACGCACGATTGGGACGGAGAGATCAAGGGCCTCGACGAGTTCCGCGATCGGCACCCGCCCGTGGCGCCGGTGTTCTGGGCGTTCCGCGTCATGGTCGGTGTCGGCACGCTGATGCTGCTGGTGAGCTGGGTGTCGTGGTGGATGGGGCGCCGCGCCGGCTGGCGTGCCGCCGCGTTGAAGCGACCGCTGCTGTGGGTTCTCGTGGGCATGACCTTCTCGGGCTGGGCGGCCACGGTCGCGGGCTGGTACGTCACCGAGATCGGCCGCCAGCCCTTCATCGTCTACGGCCTGCTGCGCGTGGCCGACGTGGCCTCGAACGTACCCGGTTCGATGATCGCGTTCACGCTGGCGATCTATGTCACGCTGTACCTGGCCTTGCTCGTCGCCTACGTTCTCGTTCTGAAGCACATGGCCGAAAAGCCCGAGGATCTGTCGCCGGCCATCGCCGCCCCGGGGGGAGCGCCGGTCGCTGCCGCCATGTTCCCGACGCGTGGTGGCGAGCCCCGATGAGCTTCGACCAGGCCCTGCCGTTGATCTTCCTGGCTCTGATGGGCCTGTCGATGCTTGTCTATGTTCTCAGCGACGGCTACGACCTGGGCGTGGGCATGCTGCTGCCACGCGCCACCGACGCCGAGAAGGACATCATGGTGGCCTCGATCGGGCCGTTCTGGGACGCGAACGAAACCTGGATCGTGCTGGGCGTGGGCATGCTGCTGATCGCCTTCCCGAAAGCCCATGGCCTGATCCTGACCGAGCTCTACCTGCCCGTGACCCTGATGCTGGTCGGCCTGGTGTTGCGCGGCGTGGCCTTCGACTTCCGCGTCAAGGCGCACGACAGCCACAAGGCGGCTTGGAACCGGCTCTTCTTCGGCGGCTCGCTGCTCGCGTCGATGATGCAAGGCTGGATGCTCGGGCGCTACATCAGCGGCTTCGGCGAGGGCTGGAACTACCCGCTGTTCGCGGCTGCCATCGCGCTGACGCTGCCGGCCGCCTACGTGCTGCTGGGCGCCGCCTGGCTCGTCATGAAGACTGAGGGCGACTTGCAGGCAAAGGCCGTCGGCTGGGCGCAGCAGGCCTGGTGGCCGGTGGTGCTGGGCATGGTGCTGATCTCGATGGCCACGCCCTGGATCAGCACCACGGTGCGCGAGCGCTGGTTCGCGCTGCCGCAGATCATCGCGCTGCTGGTGATTCCGGCCACCACCGCGGGCGCGCTGCTGGTGTTGCGCCGCGTGCTGCCGACGCGCTTGGTGCGCGGCGAGCTGTGCTGGCTGCCGTTCGTGCTGTTGATCGCCGTGTTCGTGCTCGGCTTCGTCGGCCTGGCCTACAGCATCTATCCCTACGTCGTGATCGACAAGCTGACGATGTGGCAGGCCGCCAGCAGCCCGGCCACGCTGAAGGTCACGCTCGTCGGCGTGTGCATCTCGGTGCCAGCGATCGTTGCCTACACCATCTACTCGTACCGCGTGTTTGGCGGCAAGGCGACGGAGCTGCGCTATGGGTAGCCGACGCCGCAACTTCCTGGTGGCCGGCAACTGGAAGATGAACGGCAGCTTGGCCGGCGTGCAGGCGCTGGCGGCTGCGAACGCCGACGGTGCCATGGCACGCCTGAACCTCGTGCAGCTGGTGTTGTTCCCGCCCTTCCTGTACCTGCCCGAGGCGCAACGATGCCTGGGCGACAGCGGCATGGCCTGGGGCGCCCAGAACGTCTCGGAGCATGAAAGCGGGGCCTACACCGGCGAAGTGTCGGCCCAGATGCTGCGGGAGTTCGGCTGCGCCTGCGTGCTGGTCGGCCACTCGGAGCGGCGCGCACTGTTCGGCGAAAGCGACGCCGTCGTCGCACACAAGTTCCTCGCGGCCAGCCGGGCCGGCATGACGCCCGTGCTGTGCGTCGGCGAGTCGCTGCAGGAGCGTGAGCAAGGCGCTACCGAGGCCGTGGTGGCGCGCCAGTTGCGCGCGGTGCTCGATCTCGCCGGGGCGAGCGCGTTCACCGATGCGGTCGTGGCCTACGAGCCCGTGTGGGCGATCGGCACCGGTGCCACGGCCACGCCCGAGCAGGCACAGGACGTTCACGCGTTCATCCGCCGCTGCCTGGCCGAGGCGGATGCGGAGATCGCCGCGGGCGTGCACATCCTCTACGGCGGCAGCATGAAGCGGGCCAATGCGCGCGAGCTGCTGGCGATGCCCGACGTCGATGGCGGCCTGCTGGGCGGGGCCTCGTTGAACGTCGACGAGTTCATGGCCGTAGCCATTACGGCACAGCGGCTGGCGCAGGGGGTCACTTGATGACGCAGGACGAGATCAAGGCCATGGTCGCCCGTGCGGCGCTGACGC
Organism: Hydrogenophaga sp.; assembly: GCF_051860785.1. GTDB lineage: Bacteria > Pseudomonadota > Gammaproteobacteria > Burkholderiales > Burkholderiaceae_C > Hydrogenophaga. Next base: position 36,024 of record NZ_JBIMLB010000019.1, on the reverse strand, counting down.
ACGTGCCGCCCGGCGGCATCATCGGCGTGGGCACCGGATCGACGGTGAACCACTTCATCGACGCGCTGGCCACTCTGCGCGAGGGCATCGCCGGCGCGGTGTCGAGCAGCAACGCGAGCACGGCGCGGCTGCGCGGCCACGGCATCCGCGTGCTCGAGGCCGGCGATGTCGAACAGCTGGCGTTGTACGTGGACGGAGCCGACGAGATCGACCCGCGCGGCCACATGATCAAGGGCGGCGGCGCGGCGCTGACGCGCGAGAAGATCGTGGCCGATCTGGCGCAATTTTTCCTGTGCATCGCCGACGCCTCCAAGCAAGTGGGCGTCCTGGGGCGCTTCCCGCTGCCCGTGGAAGTCATCGGCATCGCTGCGAATCGCATCACGCGCCGCTTCGAGGCCATCGGCGGGCGCGCGGCTCTGCGCCAGGGCGTGGTCACCGACAACGGGCATCCGATCCTGGACGTGCATGGCCTGGTCATCACCGATCCGGCCGCGCTGGAAGCCGAGATCAACCAGTGGCCGGGCGTGGTCACCGTCGGGCTCTTCGCGCGCCACCACGCCCACCTGTGCCTGCTCGGCAGGGTTGACGGCGTTCAGGTGCTTCACTTTTGACCGGCAACGCCGATGGCGATGATCCGCACGACCGCCATCGATCCTGGCGCCCGACACTCGGTGCTGCGGGTGGCCAAAAGGGGTTCTCCGGGGCACGCCTCTTGCGTCGCAGTCTCCCGGGTGCAAACAGCGTTTGCACCACTGCCACCCAACGGCCGATTGGGCTTGCCCGAATGAGGCGGCCTTGGGCCACGCCCGAAAACAAACCCTTTGGAGACTTACCTCATGACCCTTGCCAAAACCCTGGCACTCGCCGTCCTCGCCCTTGCTCCCGTGCTCGGCACCGCGACCGCTCACGCGCAGACCGGCCCCTGGCTGGTTCGCGTGCGCGCACTGCACATCGACCCGGCGAACAACTCCAGTCCGATTCCCTCGCTGGCCGTGCCAGCCGACGCCATCCTTGTCAAGGACAAGTGGGCCCCCGAGCTCGACATCTCGTACTTCTTCACCAAACAAATCGCTGCCGAACTGGTGCTGGCTTTCACCAAGCTCGACGCGCGGGTGACCTCGAGCGCGGTCGGTGCATTCGATGCCGGGTCGTTCAAGGCCCTTCCCCCGACGCTGACCGTGCAGTGGCACTTCCTCCCCGACGGGCAGTTCCGTCCCTACGTCGGCGCCGGCATCAACTACACGAACCTGTCCAGCGTCAAACTGGGCAACGGCGTGACCGGGCCGCTCACCCTCGACCGCAACAGCTTCGGACCGGCTCTCCAGGCAGGAATCGATATCGGCCTCGGCGGTCCCTGGTCTTTGAACATCGACGTGAAGAAGGCCTGGATCCGTACCGACCTGAAGTCGGGCGGCACCACGATTTCCAAGCTCAAGGTCAATCCTGTGCTGGTCGGAGTGGGTGTCGGATACCGCTTCTGATGCTCAAGCGCCGGCGCTTCGGTACCGGCGTGTCGACGCCTGCCGACGCCGCAGTGGCGCGGGCGCTGTTGCCGCTGTGCGCGCAAGACGGCTCGACCACGCGCCTGTGCGAGACGATTGCCGGCGGACCGATCCAGCTGCACGTCTTGGAGCAACGTGCGTGCAACGATCCGCCCGAGCCCGTGCGCTGCGCCCTGCCCGGCACGCGCCTGATCGAACGCTTCAGCTGCCTGGCCTCGCGTGGTGCAGTGATGCTGGACAGCCTGGCGTACGTCACGACGCAAACGCTGCCGCGCGACGTGGCCCAGGAGATCGAAGGCGGCGAGAGACCGATCGGGCATCTGCTCGAGCGACTCTGGATCAGGCGGGCACCTTGGGCCCGATTGGACGACGCGCTGTGCGCGCGGCCGTGGGCAGTGGTCGGATGGCCCGATGCCAGCGCGACCCGCACTTATACAGTCGAGACGCCCGATGGACCGTGGATGGTGATCACCGAGACGCTCCGCAACGGCATGCTGAAGCCCCACCCGATTGAAGCCGGGCCGAAACCATGACCGACCCTGACACGCCACCACCACCGGGCCACCCCGCCGCGCTGGCCCTGCCTGCCGACGCCGCCGAGCGGCGCGCCCTGCACGACGAGGTGCACGCACGGCCGACGGCGCGGATTCGCCTGCCGGCCCTGGTGCTGCAGGTCGCCGTGCTCAACGAAGGTGTGCCGATCGAGCGCGAGCTCGAGCACCTGCGGCAGCTGCCGGGCCAGCGCCTGCTGATGGGCGAGCAGTTGGCCGGCCACTTCCTGCGCCTGCGCCTGCCTTGCGGCACGCTGAAGTGGGAACGCCACACCGAAGTCACGCGTTACTCCCTCGTGCAACCCTTGCCCGCCGAGGCGACCCAGGGCGCGAGCGATCCCGAGTTGCTGGCCGCGCTGGTCATCGACCATGAGTGGCTGCGCGGCATCCCCGGGCACACGCTGGCGGCGATCGAACTGGTCATCCTCGCCGGCAGCGCCGAGGAGGTCGCGGCGCCGCTGGAGCGCGCACGGCACTGGTTCGGCGATCGCACGGTCGTCGTTTCACTCGTGGGGCGCAACGGCCACAGCTGCGTGGTGAGCGATTTCCGGCTGCGCGCGAGCGGCTACGAGCGCATGGTGGTGATCGCCCAGACCGGTACCGGCGAAACGCGCGTCGGGCGGCTGGCGGCACGGCTGCTCGAAATGGAGACCTACCGCCTGCTGGCCCTGCGCGGGCTGCCGGTGGCCAAGTCCTTGCAGACCCTGCTGCGCGAGGCGGAGCACGCCGTCTCCGAGCTGACATCGCTGACGGAGGCGCGGGACCTGCACGACGCCGTGCTTCTGGACACGCTGACTGCCGTGGCTGCCCGCGTCGAGCGGGCCACGGCGATGCACAGCTACCGGTTCTGCGCCACCGAGGCCTACTACGCGCTCGTGCGCTCGCGCATCGACGAGCTGCGCGAGCAGGCCATCCCCGGCACGCAGACGCTCGGCGAATTCCTGCTGCGCCGGCTCGCGCCCGCGATGGCCACCGTGGAATCGGCCGCCAGGCGACTGGCATCGCTGTCGCAGCGCATCGAGCGTGCGGGCGCGCTGCTGCGCACACGCGTGGACATCGCCCGCGAAGCGCAGAACCAGCAGCTGCTGGCCAAGCTGGCTCGGGGCCAGCAACTCCAGTTGAAGCTGCAGAGCACGGTCGAGGGCCTGTCGATCGCGGCGATCTCGTACTACGTGGTCAGCCTTCTGCTGTACCTTGGCAAAGCGGCCAAGGCGGCGGGTGTTCCCATCCACCCTGAACTCGCCGCCGGCGCCGCGATACCGCTGGTGCTGTGGGGCGTGTGGCGATTGACGCGCCGGATTCACAGCCGAGTCGAGGGGCATTGAGTCCGATGCGCCCGCTGCAAAGACCGTCGAGCCAGGGACTCGGTTTCGGCGCGGACCCTTTCACCCGCCCATAATTGGAATGCCATGTCGAACCCCACACTGCTCGCGCGCCACGCGATTCCCGGTCACGTGAGCCTGCGCATCGGGACCAACGGGCTGGCCTTTGCCGACATCGACAACGCGCACGGCAGCGCCAGCCTGTGCTTGCAAGGCGCCCACCTGATGAGCTGGCGACCGAAGGACCAGGCCGAACCCGTGGTCTGGTTGTCACCGCTGGCCACGTTCGCGCCGGGCAAGTCGATTCGCGGCGGTGCGCCCGTGTGCTGGCCGTGGTTCGGCCCTCATGTCACGGAAAGCGGCTGGCCCGGCCACGGCTTTGCACGCACGGTGCCCTGGGAACTCTGCGACACGGCGGCGCTGCCCGACGGCTCGACAAGCATCGGCCTGACCCTGACGCCGACCGAGGCCACGCGGGCGCAGTGGCCGCACGAAGCCCGGCTGGCGCTGAGGGTCAGCGTCGGCAGGCGCTTGCGCATCGAGCTGACCACGCACAACCCCGGCCCGCAGGACCTCGTCCTTGGCGAGGCCTTGCACACCTATCTGGGCATCAGCGACATCGGGGCCGTCGAGGTGCAGGGCCTGGACGCGTGCGAGTACGTGGACAAGGTGGCGGGCGCTGTGCGCAAGGTGCAGCGGGGCGCCGTCCGGTTCGCGGGCGAGGTGGACCGCGTCTACCTGAACACCGGCGCCGACTGCGTGATCGTCGACCCTGGGCTGCAGCGTCGCATAGAGATCGCGAAGACGGGCAGCCGTGCCACCGTGGTCTGGACGCCCTGGGCGGAAAAGGCCGACAAGATGGGCGACTTCGGACCCGGCCGCGCCGGACAGGGCGGTTGGCGCGAGATGGTCTGCGTGGAGTCGGCCAATGCTCTGGACAACGTGGTCACCGTGCCGGCCGGCGGCAGCCACACCCTGTCGGTGAGCTACGCCGCGCTGCCGCTCTGAAGGCTCGCACCGCTCCAACAGGAGAACCGTCGATGGCGATCGTCAGCTTGCCGACCCAGCCCTTTGCCGGCCAGCAGCCCGGCACCTCGGGCCTACGCAAGAAGGTGGCGGAGTTCCACCAGCCGCACTACCTGGAGAACTTCGTTTGGATTGGAGCACGATGGACCGCGTTGCTCTGAACCTGCTGCGCATGCGGATCGGGGAGATGCCGTCGTCTGGCATGTCGACGCAGATGGCACCGTTCCCGGCCAACCAGATTGAGTTCCAGGCCATTCTCGACCGCCTAGCGGACCTGCCTGCCGAGGATCTTGTGGGTCGTCTGGACATCGGCGGCTTCGCGCCGCATCCGGTTGAACTCGGTGGCATCGAACAGCGTTGCGCCGAGTGCATCTACTACCTGCCACACCGGAAGTGGTGCGACCTGCCCGAGTTGCCAGTCCCGGTCGAGCCGCAATGGTGGTGCCGGCTGTGGAAGCTCTAGTCCAAGCTAATCTTAGTGCCCTCTTGATTCGCCTCGGCCATGGCCTCCGGCTCAAGTTTCTCCGCATAACTGTTGAACCGTATGAACAAGTCCCAGCCTGCGAGCAGAACACCGCAAGAGGCGACGATGCACGACGCAAAGTACAACTGACGTGGGTCCTCGTGCGCGGCCTTGAAGGTTGCAACAAGTCCTTCAATGGCAAGCGCCACAACAACGACAACCAGAAATCTCGACAAGAACCGCTGCACCCGTGTAGGGCCGCTCACGTGAACGCGAGCGCTGCCAGTGATGGACGCCGAGAAGCGCCGCAGCCCCTGTCCGCTATGGCCGCTGCAGCCGTGGCTGGTTGCCGGCATCGGCCAGCGAGATCATTGACACCACAATGTCTTCGGCCAGCGGGGTGGGTCGAGCGGATGGAGTCCTCGGAACAACAGGTGTACTCCAGCCCATAACGCCACAGCATCGGTGTGCGCGGCTTGTTCTCATGCCCTGGCGGCGCGTCACCTCGTAGAACGACTTCATGTAGATGTCTCCGGGCCTTGACCTCGGATGCCCGGAATGGCGTGATGGGTCGTCACTTCTTGCTCACGCTTCGTGCCAGCTGCGTTCGAACCTCCGCGAAACACGGATGACTGGCTGGCAAATCCTTGATTTGTTTCCTTTTTTCAGGCGATTTAGGGTCTCGGTCAGCCGCGTCCACAATGTTTGACAGGCAAGTACATTGGCACGCAACCGCGCGGTGCGCCAACAAATAGCCAGCCGGCTAGATAGCAAACTTAGTTTTCATAAGGTGTTTACCTAATAGACGTTCTCGAGCCGTTGGTTAATCTTGCGATAGCAGCTAGTAGCGAACCCCGGCGTGGCCCAAGAGCCAGCAAGGAGACAAAATTTATGGAGACAAGCACGGCGCCCGCTTCGGGCCGACCGGATGGCCGAAGCCTCTTCACGGTGGCCGACGCCGAGGTGCAATCGGCGCTGGCTCTGGCGGAAGACGGCGAGGCCGCGCCCGAGGAACGGGCCGAGATGCTGATGGAGATCGCCCGCGGTCTGCAGATCAAGCCGCGCTCGCCGCGCCAGTTGCACGATGCGGTGGCGCTGTACGAGCGGGCACTGGCGCTGGTTCCACCCACGTTCGCGTTGCTGGCCGCGCGCATTCGAGCCCGCCAGGGCACGGCCTACCAGACCCTGCCCGATGGTGGTACCGCCGCACTCGAATCGGCGCGCGACTGTTTCGAGGCCGCTCGCGCCGACCTGGCCACCCATGGCCTGGCCGAAGAAGTGGCCGAACTCGACCTGAACCTGGGCCTCGTGACGCAGACGCTTTGCGCTGCTCACCGGGCGACGATCCAGGAGGCGATCGCGCATTACCACCGCGCCCTGCGCGTGTTCACCAAACAAGCTTGGCCGCGCGAGTTCTCGATCCTGCACAACAACCTGGCGATCGCCTACCTCTCGATTCCGGCCACCGACGAACGTGCGCGCATGCGCGAGGCGCTCGCCGTGCAGTCGTTCGAGGAGGTGCTCGGCATCGTGACGCTGGTGGACCATCCCAGCGAGTACGCGATGACGCAGAACAACCTCGGCAACGCGCTGCAGTACGCGCCGAGCAGTCATCCCGTGGCCAACCTGCTGCGTGCAGTGGAGGCGTACGACGAGGCGCTGAAGGTGCGCAACCCGCGCGACATGCCGGTGGAGTACGCCAACACCGCGGCCAACAAGGCCAATGCCCTGCTCAACCTGCCGGACGACCCCGAGCACCCCGAGCTGGGCAACCCGGGCAACACCGCGAAGGCGCGTGCGCTGTATCGGGAGGCGCAACGACTCTTTCAGTCCGCGGGCCTGGACGACGCTGCGGCCACGGTGGCCGACGCACTCGCCGGCATCGATGCCTCGCACGCCGACTTCGGCGCCTCACGCGTCCCCGGTGATGCCGGGCCGACCGAACATTGACCAGAACTCCTGGTTCAGGAGCATCCACCAAACCATTGACCAACATGGAGCAAACGATGACTGTGACCCTCGTATTGATGTGCCTGGCCGCCGTGCTGGCGGGCGCGGCGGGCGGTGCCGCAACCGGCGTGAAGCTCGGCGGCCAGGCGATGGGCAACGAGATCGCCGCCTTCATGGGCGCCTTCTTCGGCCTCGCCGCAGTGGTGCCCGCCGCGGTGGTGGCCGTGCTGATCCACGCTTTGCGCTGAACGCGCCAAGGAGCAAACGATGTTCGATATGGTGCTCAATTCGATCAAGCTGTTCGTCGCCGGCAAGCTGTTCCGCGACAACTGGGCGTTCTTCCGCCAGCTCGGCGCCGGCTTTGCCGTGACGCTCGCGCTGATGCTCGCGCTCGGCTGGCTGAACCCCTGGCTCGGCATGGTGGCCGGTGGTGCCTTCGGCGGCGCGCTGATGCCGTGGCTGTTCCGCAACCTCAAGTACAACTGAAGAACCCGAGGCCCAGCCCCGTGAACGCAGCGACCCACGACGACAGCGAGCGGCTGGCCCACATGGCCACCGAGGTGGCGGCGCTGCAGGCCATCGGCCAGGCCTGGCCGCTGGAGCAGCGCGCCGTGCTCGACAACCTGCGCGGCGCCATTGAGGCCCTGCACCGCGAGGCGCTGGTGCGCCTGCTCAAGGGGCTGCGCGACGAGCCGGCGGCCGCGGCCCGGCTGCGCGAGCTGGCGTCGGACCCGTTCATTTATGGCGTCCTGCGGCTGCATGGTCTGGTGCGCGAGCCGCTGGAGGCGCGGGTCCGCGCCGCGCTGGAGTCGGTCGCACCGATGCTGGCCGAGCATGCCGGCGGTGTCGAGCTGGTGGCGATCAAGCTGCCCGACACCGTCGAGGTGCGCTTGACCGGCAGCTGCCAAAGCTGTCCGGCATCGGGCCAGACGCTGTCCGAAGGCGTGGAGCGTGCGATCAAGGAGCATGCGCCGGAGATCGTCCGCGTCGTCCAGGTGCGGCGCTCGGCCGAAACGCGGGCGCCCGGCGAAGCGGTGCCGATTCATTTCGTCAGCCCCTTCGCCAAGGCCGAGGATCGTGGCTTCGTCGATCTTTGCGCCGTGGACGAACTGCCGCAAGGCCAGGTGGCGGCGCGTACGCTGCGCGACGAGGCCTTGCTGCTCTACCGCGACGGCTCGCAGGTGTTTTGCGTGGCGAACGCCTGCGCGCATCTCGGCATGCCACTGGACGATGGCGCTGTCGCCGAAGGCGTGATCGAGTGCCCGCATCACGGCTTCCGCTACCGCCTGGATACCGGCGAATGCCTCGACGTGCCCGAGGTGCAACTGGTGGTGCACGCCGTTCGTGTGCGCGGTGGGCGCGTCGCGGTGAAGCTGGGAGCGTCGGCATGAACGGCATCGCGGCTGCCGCGCCCGTCAAGGTATCGCTCGCACGGCCGCGCGAGCGCGCAGTTGCCCCGGCGGCGCTTGCCGCGGCCGGCGCGCGTGTCATTCTCGGCCTGCACGACCCGCTGTCCGGCGTCGCCCTGACGCCCGCCGCAAACACCCTGTTCGGACCTCGCGGCGCGGCGGTGACCGCCGACGGCGCCTTGTGGGTTGCCGACACCGGCCACCACCGGCTGCTGGGCTGGCCGGCGGTGCCTACCGGCGATGGCGAACCCGCTTCGTGGGTGATCGGACAACCCGGCTTCGACCGCGAGGGCCGCAATGCGCATGCCGAGGTCAACGGCGCCAGCTTGAACGTGCCCACCGGCGTGTGCGCTTGCGGCGAGGGCCTTGCAGTCGCCGACGCGTGGAACCACCGCGTGCTGATCTGGCACCGTGCGCCGCGGCACAGTCAACAGCCGGCCGACGTGGTGCTGGGCCAGGCCGATGCGCACGCCGGGTTGGCCAACCGCGGGCTCGACACGCCTGCGGCCGACACCCTGCACTGGCCGTATGGCGTGTTCTGGGACGGTGCGCGCCTGTGGGTGGCCGACACCGGCAACCGCCGCGTGCTGCGCTTCGACGGCCTGCCGGCGCGTGACGGGCAGCGCGCCAACCTCGTGCTCGGCCAGCCGGACTTCGTGCACCGCGACGAAAACGCCGGTGGCGTCACGCAGGCCACGATGCGCTGGCCCCATGCGCTCGCCGTCTGGCAGGGGCATCTATGCGTGGCCGATGCCGGCAACAACCGCCTGCTGCTGTGGCGCGGCGACCCGGCCAGCAACATGGCGCGCAGCGACCTCATCATCGGTCAAGGCGAGATTGACGCGCTGGATCACAACCGTGGTGAGTACTTTCCCAGCGCCCGCAGCCTGAACATGCCTTACGGCCTGGCGGTGCATGAAGACCGGCTCTTCGTTGCCGACACCGCCAACTCACGCGTGCTGCGCCTGGACGCACCTGCCGAGCGCGAGGCGCGCGCGGTGGCCGGGCAGGCGAGTTTCGTCGACAAGGGTGACAACCGCTGGCTGCCGGCGGTGCGCGACTCGCTGTGCTGGCCGTATGCCATCGCGATTCAAGGCAACACCGCGATCATCGTCGACTCGGGCAACAACCGCATCCTGTTGTGGGACGTCGCGTGATGAGCGCCGCGCCCGCCACCGCAGTGCTGACCGATCGACCCCATGCGGCGCCGATGTGCGGCGCACGCTTGCAGGTGCGCGGCATCGTTCAGGGTGTCGGCTTCCGGCCGCAGGTGCTGCACCTGGCGCGCGCGCTCGGCGTGGTGGGCAGCGTTCACAACGAAGGCACGATGGCCATCGTCGAAGCCTTTGGCCCCGGGCCGGCGCTCGCCGAGTTCGAGCAGCGGCTGCGCACGCTCGACCACGGCGGCGCCCGCATCGATGCGCTGCTCGCGCAGCCGCTCGCCGTGCCGGCGGCGCTGCCTTCGACCTTCTCGATCGCCGACAGCGCGCTGGCGCAGCCGGGCCTCGGCGTGGCGCCCGACTGGGCCATCTGCCCGGCGTGTTGTGCCGAGACACTGGATCCTTTCGCGCGCCGCTACCGCTATGCGTTCACCGCGTGCACCGCCTGCGGCCCGCGCCTGAGCGTGTTCGAACGCGCCCCCTACGACCGCGCGCGTACGACGATGGCGCCCTTCCCGTTGTGTGCGGCCTGCGCGCGCGAATACGGCGACACCGACGACCGGCGCTTCCACGCCCAGGCGATGGCCTGCCACGCCTGCGGCCCGCGCGCCACGCTGCGCCGTATCGACGGCAAGCCCTTCAGCCTGGAGGCCATGACCGCGCTCGACGACGCGGATGGCGCCACATCGTTGCTGGGGCGCGGCGAGTTGGTGCTGATCAAGGGCCTGGGCGGCTACCAGATCGCCTGTGACGCGACACACGCCGACGCGGTGGCGCGGTTGCGCGCACTCAAGCGCCGCGAAGGCAAGCCCTTCGCGTTGCTGGTGCGTGACGTCGAGATGGCGCGCCAGTGGTGCCTGTGCGACGACGTGGCCGAGGCCGCGCTCGCCAGCCCGGCCGCGCCGATCGTTTTGCTGCCGCGGCGCGCCGATGCACCGCTGGCCGACGGCGTCGCACCCGGCCTGCCGACGCTGGGCGTGATGCTGCCAAGCACTGCTCTGCACCTGCTGCTGATGCGGCGCCGCAAGGCGCCGATCGTGCTGACCAGCGGCAACCTGAGCGAAGAGCCGCAAGCGATACGGCTGGACGAAGCTTCGGCCCGCCTGGGCCCCTCCATCGCGTGGGTGCTCGACCACGACCGTGCGATCCAGCGGCGGGTGGACGATTCGGTCGGCCGCGTCGTCGGCGGCGCCTTCCGGGTCATGCGTCGCGCGCGTGGCTACGCCCCGGCGCCGCTGCCGCTGCCCGAGGGTTTCGACCACCGCACCAAGGTGCTGGCGCTCGGCGGCGACCTGAAGAACACCTTCGCGCTGGTGCGCGATGGGCAGGCGGTGCTGTCCCAGCACATCGGCGACCTGCACGATGCCGCCTGCCTGGCCGACCAGCGGCGTGCGCTGGCCGACTACCTCGCGTTCTACGCCTTCGAGCCCGACCTCGTCGCCTGCGATCTGCATCCGGGTTATGCCTCGACGCAGCTCGCGCACGAGCGCTGGGCCGACCGACAGGTCGGCGTCGGTCACCACCATGCGCACATCGCCGCCTGCCTGGGCGAGCACGGGTGGCCGCTGCACGGCGGCAAGGTGCTCGGCATAGCGCTCGACGGCATCGGCATGGGCGAGGACGGCAGCTTCTGGGGCGGCGAGTTCCTGCTCGCCGACTACCGGCAGGCGCAACGCGTGGGCACCTTCAAGCCGGTGGCCCTGCCGGGCGGCGACCTGGCGGCACGCGAGCCCTGGCGCAACACCTATGCGCAGTTGATGGCCGAGATGGGTTGGCCGCGCTTCACGAGCAACTATGACGAGCTGGAGCTGCACCGCTTCCTCAGCGCCAAGCCGCGCGAGATGCTTGATGCGATGCTTGCCAAACCGGCCCTGGCGCCGCGTGCCAGCAGCGTCGGGCGCTTGTTCGATGCGGTAGCGGCTGCCATCGGCATCTGCCGCGACAACGTGGCCTACGAAGGCGAGGCAGCGATGGGCCTGGAATCTCTGGTCACCGCGCAAGACCTCGACGAGAGCGCCGACCTCGACTACCCGTTCGCGATTCCTCGCTTGGACAAGGGCAAGGGCCTGCCCTACGTCGAGCCTCTGGGCATGTGGCAGGCCCTGCTCGGCGACCTGATTCTGGCCACACCCGCGGCCCGCATCGCTGCGCGCTTTCACCGCGGGCTGGCGGCGGTCATCGTGCGCATGGCGCAGCAAGAGGCCGAACGTCACGAGCTGACGACCGTTGCCCTGGGCGGCGGCGTGTTCCAGAACAAGGTGCTCACCGAACTCGTTCTGCGCGGGCTCGAGGCGGCGGGGCTGAAGGCCCTGCTGCCGCGCCAGGTGCCGGTGAACGACGGCGGGCTTGCCTGGGGCCAGGCGCTGATCGCACTGGCCCGCGCCAGCCAGGACGAACAACGACAGGAGAAGATCCCATGTGTCTAGGAATCCCGGGCCGCATCGAGGCCATCACCCGCCCCGAAGCCAAGCTCGCCCTGGTGGACGTACTCGGCGTCAAGCGCGAGATCAACATCGCCTGCATCGTGCGCGAAGGCGAGCCGCTCGAGGAATGCATCGGCGCCTGGGTGCTCGTTCACGTGGGCTTCGCGATGAACCGCGTCGACGAGCACGAGGCGATGTTGACGCTGCAATTGCTCAAGGAACTCGGCGACGCGCAGGTCGAACTCGAGAGCTACAAGACACGGGCCGTGGTGTGAACGCATCGAAGGACAAGGCGGCACTCGGCGCCCTGTACCCGCATCTCGCGCCTCGCGCGGCGACCACGGGCGAAGCTGCGCAGGATGCACGCGACGCACTGCGCCTCGAAGCGGCGCTGCGCGAAGCGATGGTGGCCAAGTGGCGCGACAGTGTGGCCGTGAAGACCCGCTTCTTCGAGGCCCACGGCAACGATGTGCTGCGTGCGGCCCAGTTGCTGGCCGAGGGCTTTCGTCACGGCGGGCGCCTGTACACCATGGGCAACGGCGGCTCGAGCTGCGACGCTGCGCATGTCGCCGTCGAGTTCCAGCATCCGGTGACCGCCGGGCGCCCTGCGCTCCCGGCGCACAACTTGGCTCAGGACATGGCCATGCTGACCGCCGTCGGCAACGACGTCGGCTTCGACGAGGTGTTCGCGCGCCAGATGCCGGGGCTGGTGAAGGCCGGCGACATGGTGCTGGGCGTGTCCACCAGCGGTAACTCGCGCAATGTGTTGCGCGGTCTCGAGGCCGCGCACGATCTGCAAGCCAGCACGCTGGCGCTGGCCGGTGGCGATGGCGGTGCGATGGCGCGCTCGGCGAGCGTCGATCTCACCCTGCTCGTGGACAGCGACAGCATCCACCGCATCCAGGAGACGCATGTGGCGATCTACCACGTGCTGTGGGACCTCGTGCACAGCCTGCTGGCCGACGACCGGCCGGCGCGCGCGTCGGCCCCGAAAGGAAGAACTCCATGAAGTACGTCGATGAATTCCGCGATCCGCTGGCCGCGCGCGCGTTGCTGCGCGAAATCGCCGGCGCCACCGAGCGCCTGGGCGCCAGCCTCGAACGCCCGCTGCAGATCATGGAGGTATGCGGCGGCCACACGCACTCGATCTTTCGCTATGCGCTGAAGGACCTGATCCCGCCCGCGCTCGAGTTCGTGCATGGCCCGGGCTGCCCGGTGTGCGTGCTGCCGATGGGCCGGGTCGACGACTGCGTGGCCATCGCGAATGAGCCCGGTGTCATCTTCACCACCTTCGGCGACGCGATGCGCGTGCCCGGCTCCAAGGGCTCGCTGCTGCAGGCGCGCGCCGACGGCGCCGACGTCCGCATGGTCTATTCGCCGCTGGACGCGCTCGAGATCGCGGCCGCGAACCCGGGCCGCGACGTGGTGTTCTTCGCACTCGGCTTCGAGACGACCATGCCCTCCACCGCGATGACGGTGCTCGAAGCGAAGCGGCGCGGCATCGGCAACTTCTCGCTGTTCTGCAACCACATCACGATCGTGCCGACGATCAAGGCCATACTCGACTCGCCGGGCATGACGATCGACGGCTTCCTCGGGCCTGGCCATGTTGCGATGGTCTCGGGCACCGCGCCTTTCGAGTTCATCGCCGCCGAGTACGGCCGGCCGCTCGTGATCTCGGGCTTCGAGCCGACCGACATCCTGCAAAGCCTGCTGATGGTGCTGCGCCAGCTCGAGCAGGGCCGCGCCGCGGTCGAGAACCAGTACGCGCGCCTCGTCGACCCGGGCGGCAACGCAGCAGGGCTGGAGGCGATCACCGAGGTCTTCGAGCTGCGCGAGTTCTTCGAGTGGCGCGGCCTGGGCTCGATCGACCACTCGGGTGTGCGGGTGCGCGAGGCCTACGCGGCCTTTGATGCCGAGCGCCGCTTTTCTGTGCCTGGCGCGCGCATTGCCGACCCCAAGAGCTGCCAGTGCGGCGAGGTGCTGAAAGGCGCGATCAAGCCGCCGCAGTGCAAGGTGTTCGGCACCGCCTGCACGCCGCAGACGCCGCTCGGCGCGTTGATGGTCAGCAGCGAAGGGGCGTGCGCGGCGTATTACCAGTTCGCGCGGCGCGAGCCGGTGATCCCGATCGCGGTGGCCGCATGACGCCAACCCCCACGCCCAAGGACGCCTGGAGCGGCAAGCGCGTGTCGATGGCGCACGGCGCCGGCGGGCGGGCGATGCGCGAGCTGGTCGCCGGTCTCATCGCACCCGCCTTCGACAACCGCTGGCTGGCGCCGCTGGAGGATCAGGCACGCTTTCCTTACGAAGAGATTCCCGCCGGCTCGTCGCTCGCGTTCACGACCGACAGTTACGTAGTTTCCCCGATCGAATTCCCCGGAGGCGACATCGGCACGCTCGCCGTCTGCGGCACGGTCAACGACCTGGCCGTCGGCGGCGCCATCCCGCGCTGGCTCAGCTGCGGCCTGATCCTGGAAGAAGGCCTGCCCTTCGACACCCTGCGCAAGGTGTTGCACAGCATGGCGCGCAGTGCGCGCGAGGCCGGCGTGGCTATCGTCACCGGCGACACCAAGGTCGTTGAACGCGGCGCCGCCGACGGGCTGTTCATCAACACCGCAGGCATCGGCACCATTGCCGCGGGGCGCCAGACTGGCGCACGCGAGGTGCGGCCGGGCGACCGGCTGATCGTCAACGGCACCCTTGGTGACCACGGCGTGGCCGTGCTGGCTGCACGCAACGACATGGCGCTGCAGATTCCCGTGCAAAGCGACTGTGCACCGCTGAACGGGCTGATCGAAACCATGTTCGCCGCCGCGCCGCGCCTTCACTGGCTGCGCGATTGCACGCGCGGCGGCCTGGCGACGGTGGCCAACGAGTTCGCTGCAGAAAGCCGCATGCCATTGCGCCTGGAGGAGTCCGCTTTGCCGGTCGCGGACGTGGTGCGCGGCGCCTGCGAGATGCTGGGGCTCGACCCGCTCTATCTGGCCAACGAGGGCAAGCTGGCGGCGCTGGTGGCGCCGCAGGACTGCGACGCGGTCCTTGCGGCGATGCGCTCGCATCCTCTGGGCCGCCGCGCCGCCGTGGTGGGCGAAGTGCTGGCGCACGGGCATCCCGGCCTGGTGACGTTGCGCTCGGCCTTCGGCGGCGAGCGCGTGGTGGATCTGTTGCACGGCGACCAGTTGCCGCGCATCTGCTGAGCTGCCAGGACCCTAGCCATGCACGAACTCGGCATCACACGAAACCTGGTGGCCATCGTTGCCGAGGCAGCGCAGGGGCGGCCGGTGCGCAAGGTGTGGCTCGAAATCGGCACGCAGACGGCCCTGCTGCCGGACTCGGTGCGTTTTTGCTTCGATGTCGTTCGGCAGGGAACGCTACTGGAGGCGGCCGAACTCGAGATCGTCGAGGTCGCGCCGGGCTGGCTCTGCGAAGACTGCGGCACGCCTGCGGGTGGTGAGGCCGAGGCCATGCCCGCGGCTTGCGCCCACTGCGGCGCGACCCGCTGGCGCCGCCGCACCGGACAGGAACTCAACGTCAAAGCAATGGAGGTGGAAACATGTGTGTAGTCTGTGGTTGCAACAGCAAGGCTGATGTTCGTGTCGAAGGGGACACCGACGAGCACGAGCATGTGCTTGCGGACGGGTCGCGCACGCGCCATCGACACGCGCCGGACGAGGGGCATGGCCAGGCTGGCGGTGCGCATGCTCACCCGGTCTTGAACGCCCACGATCACGATCACGATCACGATCACGATCACGATCACGATCACGATCATGGTCACAGTCACTCGCATGCGGCTCACCGCCAGGACGCTCCGGCCGAGCTGGTGGCACTGGAGACGGCGTTGCTGGACAAGAACCAGCGCATCGCCGAACGCAATCGCGGCTGGTTGTCCGGCCGCGGCGTGCTGGCGTTGAACCTGATGTCCAGCCCCGGTTCGGGCAAAACCACGCTGCTCGTGCGCACGCTGCGTGACCTGAGCGGCGAGTTTCCGATGTGCGTGGTCGAGGGCGACCAGGAGACCAGCGCCGACGCCGACCGCATTCGCGAGACCGGCGCGGCAGCGATCCAGATCAACACCGGCGCGGGCTGCCACCTGGAAGCCGACATGATCGAGCGCGCGGTGCAGCGCTTGGCGCCGGCTTCGGGCAGCGTGGTCTTCATCGAGAACGTCGGCAACCTGGTCTGCCCTTCTCTGTTCGACCTCGGCGAGCGGGCTCGCGTGGTGGTGTTGTCGGTGACCGAGGGCGACGACAAGCCGCTGAAGTACCCGCACATGTTCCGCAGCGCCGACCTGATGATCACGACGAAGATGGATCTGGCGCCGCACGTGGCCTTCGATGTCGGCCGCGCGGAGCGCCATGCGCGCAGCGTCAATCCGACCATCCGTTGCCTGCGCCTGTCGGCCACGCAGGGCGAAGGGCTCGACGAGTGGTACGGCTGGCTGCGCGCGATGCGCCGCATCGACCCGTTGGTGCGGCCGAGTTCTGCCTGAGTCCGCCATGGACGTCCTCATGATCTTCGGGCTGGGGCTGCTGCTGGGAATGCAGCACGCCACCGATGCCGACCATCTGGCCGCCGTTGCGACGCTGGCCACCCGCGAGCACTCATTGGCGCGCGCGCTGCGTCTGGGCGCCGCCTGGGGGTTGGGCCATTCGCTGGTGCTGCTCGTCGTCGCCGGTGCGGTGACTGGTTTGGGCTGGGTAATGCCGCCCCAATGGGCACTGCGCTTCGAGCAGGCGGTCGGTGTATTGCTGATCATGCTCGGTGCGCGGCTGGCATGGCGCTTGTGGAAGGATCGAGTGCACTTTCACGGCCATGGCCACCCTGGCCGGGCGCCGCACTTCCACGGGCACTCTCACGACCCGCGCGCCGCGTCCGAGCCTAGGCCGGCACACGCCACCGACCCGCACCGCCATGCACATCGCTTGCCCGCGGCGAGCATGCTGGTTGGCATGCTGCACGGCTTGGCAGGTTCGGCGGCGCTGGCGTTGCTGGCCTTGGGCGCTCTGCCAACTCCAGCGATGCAGCTGGGGTACATCGCGACCTTCGGCATCGGATCGATCGTCGGCATGGCGTTCCTCACCGGCGCGCTGAGCGTCACCTTGCGGCTCACCGCCAAGCGACTGACGGCCTTGCATCGCAGCTTCACCATCGTCATCGCCTGCAGCTCGATGGCGATTGGCGGGCACCTGGCGTGGTCGTCGACATGAACACGGCCCAGGTCCACCCCAGTGTGCCCAAGCTGAGCACGGCCAAGGCGGCATCGCAAGTCCAGGCGTGGCGGGTCACGCTGGTCGGTCCGCGCCTGATCGAAGACAAGGCTTTGCTCCGGCAGTTCGGCGCCGAGTACCGGGTGCGCGTCTTCAGCCGGCTGCGCGAAGCCGCTGCATCTTTGGACGATGAGCACGACCGCGCCGACGTGGTGGTGGCTGAACAGTCGCTCGTCGATGGCGCCGGCGTTGACCTGCTGCGAGATCTGCGTACCCGCGCGCCAGAGACGATACGCGTGTTGCTGCTGGACAATGCCGAAGCCGAGGTCGTGCAGCAGGCGGTGAACGATGCCGCTGTCTACCAGGTGGTGATCACGCCTTGGCAGAGCGAGTCGCTGCGCCTGTTGCTGCGGCGGGCGCTCGAGTCGCGCGAGCTGGCGCGCATCCATCGCTACCTGTCACGCGAGTTGAAGTTCGCCGACGCCGTGGTGACGCGCCAGAGCGAAGGCATGCGCGCCGTCCTGCAGGAGGTGTACTCCTTCGACCGCATGGTCTTCGTCAGCCACGCCATGGCGGAGGTTTGCAACCTTGCGCGCAAGGCGGCGCCGACCGACCTGCCTGTGCTGATCGAAGGCGAGACGGGTACCGGCAAGGAATTGATGGCGCGCGCGATCCACCTGTTCAGCCAGCGCCACGCCTTGCTGTTCATGGCCGTCAACTGCGCGGCTATCAACGACGATCTGCTGCAAAGCGAGCTCTTCGGTCACCGTCGCGGCGCGTTCACTGGCGCAACCACGGACCGCCTGGGCCTTTTGCAGGCTGCCGAAGGCGGCACAGTGTTTCTCGACGAGATCTCCGAGATCTCACCCAGCATGCAGGTGTCGCTGCTGCGCTTCCTGCAGGAAGGGGAAGTGCGGCCCATCGGTTCCGACCAGACGCGCCGCTGCGACGTGCGCATCGTCGCAGCGTGCAATCGGCCGCTGCGCCAGTTGGTCGATGAGGGCAAGTTCCGCCAGGACTTGTACTACCGCCTACGCGGCTTCGAGTTGCGCATACCGCCGCTGCGTGAAAGGCCCGACGACATCCCGCCGCTGGTCGCGCACATGATCGAGAAGTACGGGCGATTGACGTCCAGGCGAGTGGCCGGCCTGACGCCCGATGCGATGGCACGGCTGTGCGCCTTTCCGTTCCCCGGCAACGTGCGCGAACTGGAAACCGAGATCCGACGGCTTGTGGCTTTGGCCTCGGACGGCGAAATCATCACCGAACGACACCTGCCGCCGGAGATTGCCAAGATCGTTCCACTGCCGGTGGCCCGGTTGAGCAACGTGAACCTCCTGCTTCCCGGCCGGACGCTGAAGGAGAAAGTCGAAGCATTGGAAGAACGGTTGGTGCGCGACACGCTGGATCGTTCGAAGTGGAACCACACCCGTGCTGCGCAAGAGTTGGGGCTGTCCCGCGTCGGCCTGGCCAACAAGATCAAGCGCTACGGTATCCGCCGCGCCGGTGACGAGTGACCGGCGCGCAGTGAGTGCCTCGCCGGACTCGCCTGTCAGAGCCTGCCACCCCCGCGTCCCCGCCGATGAACGTCGCTGCCTTGATCTTCGACGTCGATGGCACGATGGCGGACACCGAAGAGGTGCATCGCGTGGCCTTCAACCTGGCATTCGAGCGCCTGGGCGTGGGCTGGTCCTGGAGCCGCGCCGACTATCTCCGGCTGTTGGCCGTGACGGGGGGCAAGGAACGCCTCGTGTTTCATATCCGCTCGCTGCCCCTCACGGCGCGCGAGAGGAATCGGCTGCTGGGCCTGGTACCGCGGATCCACACCGAGAAGACGAAGTTCTACATTTCCGCCGTGCGTGACGGGGCTGCGCCGCTGCGTGACGGCATCGCCCGACTCCTCTGCGAGGCACGAAGCGCTGGATGTCGTCTCGCCATCGCCAGCGCATCCACGACCTCGAGCGTGCACGCCCTTCTGCGCAAGGCGCTGGGTTCGCGCGGCCCTGAACTCTTCAGCGTGATTGTCTGCGGCGAGCATGTGCGCGCCAAGAAGCCCGAGCCCGACGTCTACGAGATCGCACTGGCTCGTCTTAACCTGCGCCACGACCAGGCCATCGCGTTCGAGGACTCGACCAACGGTCTGCTGGCGGCCGAGGCCGCGGGCCTTTGGACCGTGGTGACGCCGACGCTCTGGACGGCGGCCGGGCATTTCGACCTGGCGGGGCTGCAACTGCCGCGTCTGGGCGACCCTTGATATCCCTTGCCTTCAGAACCGGGCCGCGACATGCGCGATCACCCATGGCTAAGCTACGCCGAACTCTCCAGAAGAGCGTGCGTAGGACTCAGTTGGCGATGAGACCTCGCCAAGGGCTCGCTCGCAGTTCGAGCCGCTGACATAGAGCGGGCGTCGTTTCGATTCACCGCGTGCGCCCGAACCGGTACGCGCCACGCCCTGTATCGAACTCCAAGCTGAAGGTCATCGGCTCCTGCGCGTCATCGACCCCCTGCGAGCGCAGGAACTCCTGCGCTTCGATCACCCTGTCTCCGCGTGCGTTGCGTTGCTTCAGCTGCAACCCACCCGCTCCTGCCTTGAGCGGAATGAGCCACCAGCCGTCGTCGCGGGCGAGCAGCGCCACGGCGGGGAACCCGTCCAGCACGCGTTCGTAGGTCTGCGCCGGCACATGCAAGCGACCGGCGCGCACTTCCACCAGCGTCTCGAGGCTGTCCTCATCCATCGCCACGTACCAAGGGTTCGAGCATGCACACCACGCGCGCGGCGGCAGCACGGACTGGGTCGGTCAGTTCGAGGCCGAAACCGATATCGCCCGCTTCGATCAGGATGACCTCCGCGTGATCGGCAAAGGACTCGCCGAACATCCTGCTGCCGGCATACAGCGCATGATCCCAACGCAGACCATGCAGACTGAACCCGTGCTCTACGGGCGTCATTGCCTCCTTCGCGGGAAGGCGGAAGATCGCACCCGCCGAACTCCCGCTGCGGCACGCGTCGACGATGACCACGCGTTCGGCGCCGCGCACGCGAAACATCACATCCATGCCGCTGGTGCCGGCATCAATCAGATCGACGCCCTCTGCGGTGCATCGGCGCAGCTGACGCACGACTTCGATACCGACCCCATCGTCTCGACGCGCAGGGTTGCCGCATCCGATGACCGCCAAGCGAACGCGGCTGCCCATAGCAGAATCAGACACGCCACAGCACGCAGGCCCACTCGGGTTCGACTCCAAGCTTCAACTCCGGGAGGTCGCAATACCGTCGATGCGACTCATAGTACATACACGTGCGACAGGCTTGTTCGATCTCCGGCGCCTCATCGGCAACGTAGGGCTGCAGCGTGAAGCCCGCGACCCGGAGCTTGTCTTCCAGTCGATCCGGCGCAATCGCTTGCAGCGCGTCAACCGTCCTGCGCACGTCAGCGCTCTCATATGCCCGATCCTGCCACGCTGTGTGCAGGCCATCGGCCAGAGCGCTGCGGATCAGCTCGCGTTGCCGTGAGAGTTCTTCTTCCGACATGCTTACCTCCGCCCGAGCTCAGATACGCCACAGACGACACCACCAGTCGGGCTCGGCCGGCAGATCCAGCTCGGGCAGATCGCACCACTTGCGGTGCACAAGGTAGTACATGCATTCCTGGCAGCGCATGCGGTCTTCGCCGTAAGGCTTGTCGATCCAACCGGTGAGCACCATCTTTCCCACCACGTCATCGGCATCCAAGTCACGGCACTGATCTAGCAGCGCCGCGAACTCCGTGCTCGTGTACGGAAACGGTTCCGTCTGGGTCCGCAGGCCGTCGGCCATCAGCTTGGCCATGCGGGCGCGGATGCTGCCGTCGGGGTCTATCGGCATGGTGCTGTCCTCGTGAGTTCGTCGTTCTTGATTCGCCCTCGCATGATGCAACAGCGCGGCGCGAAGGGTCACTCGCGCCGCACCGCGCCGCGCCCCCACCGCACTCAGGCGGTTCGGAAGCGAGCCAGTTCCTTGCCTGTCTTGGCGTCGTGGGCATGCACTGTGCAGACGAGGCACGAGTCAAACGAGCGCGCGACATGCCCGACCTCGACCGGATCCGAAGGATCGGCAATCGGCGTGCCGATCAACGCCTGCTCGATCGGCCCGAGTTGGCTCTTGCCGTCGCGCGGGCCGACGTTCCAGGTCGTGGGGGCGATGATCTGGTAGTTCTTGATCTTGCCGTCCTTGACTTCGATCCAGTGGCACAGCGCACCACGGATCGCCTCGGTCGCACCCCAGCCGCGGCCGTCGCGCTCGCGCGGCTTGATGTACCAGGGGTCGTTGAGCTTGAACTCGCGCAGGCAGCGTTCGGCTTGCCGGTACAGCTTGATGGTCTCGTGCATGCGGCCGATCTGGCGCAGGTGCACGCTGGCGCCACCCATCTTCTTGTACATGTCGAGGATGAGCGGATCGTAGTGCTGCCAGCTCTCGCCATGCTTGCCGCCGGCAATCAACTGGCGCGCGAGCGGGCCGGCTTCGAGGCGGCCATCGTCCGTGTGCGTGACGGCAGTGGACCACGAGTACTTGCCGTTGTGATCGATGGCATTCTTCTGCACCGGCTTGGTCGTGCGATCAAAAGGGTGCACGTCGGCGGAGCCTTCGTCATACCAAGCGTGAAGAGTGTTCTCACGCAGGAACTTCTGGTCCATCACCTTGTGCGTGTCGGTCTTCCCGT
The DNA here is from genome assembly GCF_051860785.1 of Hydrogenophaga sp. GTDB lineage: Bacteria > Pseudomonadota > Gammaproteobacteria > Burkholderiales > Burkholderiaceae_C > Hydrogenophaga. The sequence continues at coordinate 14,305 of NZ_JBIMLB010000019.1, read as the reverse complement.
CGTACACACCGCTTTTCATGATGACCGCAGCATTGCGTCCCTCGATCGTCGGCTTTTGGTACTTGTCCTCGTGCGGAAGATAACCCCAGCTGATGTACTTACCCAAGCCCGCGCCGTAGGTATCCAGACCGATGTCCTGTCCCATACGCCAATAGAAGCCGAGGTCCGAGTTCGCGTGCGCCGGTGACTCGTCCAGCCAGGCCATGAAGTCGTCGTAGCTCTTGATCTGTTCGTAGCGCTCGAGCGAGCATCCGAGCCAGAGGCTTTCGAGCCAGTTCTTCTTGAAGTACTCGAGCAGCGACCAGGCGCGCGTGATGTCGGTCAGTGTCGGCGCGCACATCACACCGCCCGGGACCATGTAGCTCGAATGCGGCCACTGGCCACCCAGGAGCGCGTAGATTTCGACCGGCTTGCCCGAGATCGTCACGCCTTGCTCGTACGAGGTGCCAGTGAATGGCGAGAAACGCTTCACCGCTTCCTCGTAGTACTTGCTCTTGCGGTAGTTTTTGTTGGTGAGATCGATCGCGTACAGGCCATAGAAGTAGCGCGGCTGGCTCTGCAGGCTTTCGACGATCTGGCCCAGGTTGCGTGCCAGGATCGCGTTGCGCGGCACCTCGGTCTGCCAGGCCGTGTCGAGCGCCCACGCGGCGCAAGTCAGGTGCGAAGCGCCGCAGATGCCGCAGGCGCGCGGCGTCACGACAAGGCCGGCTTGCGGATCCTTGTCCTTGAGGATGATCTCGAAGCCGCGGAACAGCTCCGCTTGCGTCCAGGCGCTGGTGACGACGCCATCTTTGATGTCAACACGAATGTCGAGATCGCCTTCCACTCGACCGACTGGCGAAATGTCTAGGGTTTGAACTTGAGACATGGTTTTAGCTTTCTGTGTAGGGATTCAAACCACGAAGATGTCTTCTTCGGCCCACTTGGGCGCGGCGTTTTTGGCCGCGGCAGTGAGCGCGAGGTAGCCCTTCTTGTCGACGCCGGTCGGCATGTCCTTGGGCACGCCCATGACGGTTTGCGTCTTGAAGACCGTGCCGGGCGCGAGGTCGAAGAACGGGAACTCGGGCTCGGTGCAGCCCATGCACGGCATACCCGCGCGCGTCTTGCTCGACTGACGGTTCCACAGGATGCGGTTGCACGGAGAGTGCGTCATCGGCCCGCGGCAGCCCAGGTCGTAGAACAGGCAGCCCTTGCGCTGGCCAAACTCGGTGGCGCTGACCTTGTAGGCGAAGTGCATGTTGCGCGTGCAGCCGGTCTGCGTGAACGACTGGAAGAAGGTCTTCGGGCGCTGGAACTCGTCGAGCGTGATGTCGGCGGTGCGGCCCGTGGCGACTGCGACGACGATCTGCGTGATCCAGTCCGGGTGCGCCGGACAGCCGGGGATGTTGATGACAGGCAAGCCGGCCTTGGACTTGTAGGCTGCACCAAGGGCGCCGCCGTTGGCGCGCTTCAGGAACTGAAGTCCCACCGACTCGGACGGGTTCGGGGCCGTGGCCGGAATGCCGCCCCAGGTGGCACAGTCGCCGACCGCGACGGTGAAAGCAGCGACCGCCGAAAGCTCCTTGACCCAGTCTTTCATCGGCCGGCCGCAGAAACGGTTCCACTCGCCGGTGCCGTTGGGCGCGTTGACCACGCTGCCTTCGAACACGAAGATGTCCAGCGGCTTGCGGCCACTGGTCAGGTCCAGCAGCAAGGCCTTCAGGTTGTCGCCCAGTTCCACGCCCAAGGATGGATGCCAGAGAATATTGATGCCGAAATCGGTGACCAGATCACAAGCACTGGGTTCTTCGGCGTTGAGGAAGGACATCGTGTTCCCGGAACACGCGCCTCCCTGAAGCCACAAAAGGTTTGCCATGGAGTCTCCTGGTTCGTAAATGACGTTGCCAAACGGTTGCATCGCGACCGTAAATACGCATGAGGCGTGCCTGACTGGGCCTCTTTGCCCAGAACATAGGGAATACCACGAAGGAGAGGCCGCCAATGGCGGGGTTCTCAGTCTGGCTGTGGCTCATTTCGGTCTGGATTGCGCGCGCAGACGCCGCATCGCTCGCCACCGCCCCACACACAGTGCAAAGTTTGTTGGCTGGTCGGCCGAAAGTGCAAAGCTAGTTCGCGTCCTCGATCGCATCACACCCGCTCGTCTGGTCCGTCGGCGTCCGAAGCCAGCAACACGAGTCCCAAGCATGTCGCCGCCAGCAGCATCCCTGGGAAGCAGGCGTGCCACCAGCCGCGCAGCCCATGTGCCTGACCCGACTGGATCAGAATGCCCCAACTCAGCCGATTGGGGTCGCCCGCGCCGAGGAAGCACAGCCCGGGCTCGATCAGAAGCGCGCTGGCGAAGATCAAGGGCAGCTGAGGCCAGGCCAGCGGCAGCACGTTGGGCACCAGAGGCCTCGCGGCAATAGAAGCCGTCCCGCTTCCCTGCAGCCGTGCGGCATCGACGAATAGGCACCGAGTGCCGAGGCCGAGAAAAGGCCACTTGCTTCCACCTCGGCGTTGGCAACACGTCCGAACACAGCGCAAGCAAGATCGCCCAGCTCCTCGATCTTCTTGATCTCGATGTCCGCGGCTGCTTCCTTGAGTGTGGCGGCGATGACCGGAAGGTACAGGTCGGCCTCCTGGGGCTGGTACTTCTGCAATGTGCGCAGCGCTCGAACCAATTCTTCCGGGCGACGGCCAAGCAGTCCGAATGCGTGGCTGGCCACCGGCTGGCTGGGAATGACTTTGACGCCCTCCTGGTGCAGTGTCTGGAGCACGTATTCCACGTAGTCCTCTCCCAGCGTCGGGTAGTCGACCGACGTGGCTCCTTCGAAGGCGTTTTTCCCCTGCACCGTCATCCCCACCACCTGGGCACGGTGTGAGCCGGTACCGATGAAGATGAAGTGGCCAGGAGTGTCCGGGGTCAAGTTGACCGCGTCGCGCGCGGCCTTGAAGGCTTGCATGAGGGCAATGCCGGCGTCTGAGGTGAGCATGTGCTGGACTTCGTCCACGATGAATACCAGATCCGTTTTTGCCTGGCCAATGACTTCCTGCGCGACCTGAGCGATGGTGACACTGTTGGCCGTACCGAGGTCCGCAATCTCAAAGCCGAAGGTGAAGCCCGCACCGCCCACGTCCAGGCTCTTGATCCTCTTCAGACGAGACAACACGGTGCCGCTCGCGGATTGCAACTCTTTCAACGCCGAGCGCAGTGCGGCGTGGATCAGGGTGCTGGGGTCTGCGCTGACGTCAGACCACAGGTCGACATAGACCACCAGTGCGCCAGCGTTCTCCAGTGCGGGGATCAGGTCCTGGCGCAAGAAGGTGGATTTGCCGGTGCGGCGCAGGCCAGAGAGGAACAAGCCTGAGCGAAGGCCCTGGTCGAGCACGCCGGGGCTCAGCAGTTGCTTGGCCATGTCGTGCGCGAGGTCGGGGCGGTGGTAGATGGGACTCATAGCCTAAGTTATTCAAACGGGATAACTAGCGATTCTGCCTAACTCGGCCCAACTTGCAAGGGCCGCACCGTGGAGAAGGCTCAAACCAGCTGGTGCCGTGGCCTGCGGTCACTGCCGCCGCGCGCGCTTCGGCCACCCCGGCGCGGGCTGAGCGTTTACAACTTTACTGGTCTTGAGGGTTACAAATTTAGTTGTCTGGGCGCGGGAATTTTCGGCATTTAAGAACCACGGGTGCCTAACCGTTATTAGATAAACGCAGCTGCTTAACTTGGAAAATGGTCGCGCTCAATCTTTTGCGGACACAACGCTCAGGATTGACGTGAAGTAATGGCATCCCCTGAGGCGTACCAATCGAGGAAGCGACGCTGAACACGCTCATGGGTGTTCGCATCGCTCACACGAGGTTCGTAAGGTGCGTAGATATGCACATACAGTGTGTGCTGGCGGGCGTACGACTCACCCCCACGAAGATGGTTGCGCCGGACATCGCGCCACTCCAGCGCCTGTGGACTTGCAATGAGAGTGCGCACCCACGCCGGATCGACAACCCGACCCACCCAAGAATAGAGGGTGGTCAGTTCGCCTGCGTCCATGCTGCGCAACTCGATGATGAGAAGCTCGGTGGCGAGCATGTGGACACCGACGTCGATACGGTGCACGAGACCGACCTCGGGCGTGCACTTGGCTATGCGTTTATGCGAGCATTCGGTGGTGAAATTTGGTTCATCGTAATGGAATGGTTTGGTCGCTACGGTTGTCATTTCGTGATCTCCTTTCATCCAAGCTCTCACGAAATCTTTCCCCGTCAAGTCCACAAAATCCTCTTTTTTCAGATCCTCTCGCTCAGATGTCGATGCCCAAAATCAGATGGGCATCGACACAAACTGCACTGCCTCAAGCCCCCTGCCGCCGAGGACCTCAGCCCAACGGAAGCAACAGGCTCACTGGCTGGTTCTCATCGCTCCAGCGCCGGTCGTAGGCGGTGGTTGTCGTGATGCAGGCGTGCCCCAGGAAATGCCGCACCTCGTTGAGGTCAGCACGCTCACGCAAAGCGAGCGTGGCGGCCGTGACCCGCAGCGCATGCGCAGAAAACCTCTCTCCCACCACTCCGATCTGCGCCAGGTAGGGCTGCACAATGCGCTGGGCCACAGCACCAGCAGTGAGTCCAGCAGATTTGAGTGCTGTGTCGGACTGCCTTTGACGCCGCGACTGCTGAGAAGCGTTGGTCTGCAAATTGTGGGGAGCCTCCAAGCCGCGCTCCAACGCCGCGGTGTGCGGCTCGATATTTGGGGCCGTGCTGGCGCGTCGCCCGGTACCCCCTCTGTCATTCAAAAACCCACCCTCCTCCTCCTCAATATGACGAACTTGAGGATTGACATCGCACCCGGCACCGGAGTGACGGCGGACTGCCTTCATCCGCACGAACAGCCGCTCATCGCTTTGAGGCTCCGCGCCCCTCATCGCCAGGTAGTGCTGCACCCTATCGCGCATGAGGGGTGCGGCGGCAATGAACCGTGTCTTGCCACCCTTGCCGAGCACTCGCAGGTGCGACACACCCGCGCGCTGACAATCAAAATCCCGCACGCGAAGAGTGACGACCTCCGCGCGGCGCAGACCGCCCAACAGCATAACGGCCAAGATCGCACGGTCTCGCACGCCCTTGAGCGTGTGCGCATCAGGCGCCTCCAGCAGAGCCTGGGCTTGCTCCAAAGAAAGAGCTGGCGTCTTTCCCTCGTGGCTTTCCAGGCGCGGCCTGCGCACGCCGCGTGCCGGGTTCGTGGGGATGAGCTGCTCATCGACGAGATGCTCCAGCAGCGAGGACAGGGCTGCGAGCTTGCGGCGTTGGGTGCTCGGCGACAGGCCTTGGGTCTGCAGGTGGTGGCGCCAAGCCAGCACATGGGAGCGCGCGACCTGCAGCAACTCGCACGGGGTTTGCAACCCCGAAAACGCCGCAAAATCTCGCACGTCGGCGGCGTAGGCGCGCCGGGTGCAGGCGCTGGCGAAGTTGGCAAGCCACTGGGTCTCGATGGTCATGAGGCCCAGTTGCGCGAAGCGTCTTGCGGCGCTGTCTCGCTCAGGGTCTCGCTTGAGGTTCAGCCCTGGGCTGCACTCGGCGTCGCAGTGGAGGCCGTAGATGTGAGAGGAAACACTGTCGGGAATTTGTTCGTGTGAATGCATCGAAGTTGGGTGTCTCCCCTTCCCTGCACGGTGCAGAAAAATCTGGGGGTCCCTGTATCGATAACATGTGTTTTCGATACGTCAAGGGCAGGAGCCGACGCTTCGCTGCAGTTCTCGACTTCGTCGATTTAGGGCAGCGGTGCAGCCATTTGCCGTCCTTAGGTTGCCATGTTCTTATTCACGCTATCGGCTGCTTAACCGTCAACCGCTCGGAAGAACCTGTGATCCGCGAATGACCGGCGCGAAGGGCGCAGCAGTCATTCACGACGTTCAGGCTTGGACAGCGGATCAAGCCTTCAGATGTCCTCCTACGACTTCGAAGGCCAGTCAGCATGTCTGGCGAAAACACCTGTTCGTCCGAGCAGTATTGACGTCAAAGCGTTACTTGCGCCAGCTCGGCCAGTCCTGCGGCACTAGCGCGGGCGGGTTCATCCAAGGGTCTTCAACCAGCGCGTCCTGGAACCAGTCATCAGCGAAGTTGGCATGTTCGGTGACGATGAGCTGGAAGCCCGGTACCAGCTCCTTGGTGTAGTTCAGCAGCGTCTCGAACAGCTTCTTGGCAGCCTCGAGGTCGGCGTCCACACGCTTGACCTGTTCCGCATCCCCCGCCACCGATTCATAAATGGTCTGCGACGGAAAATAGACTTGGGTGGGCTGGTCCAGCATAAGGAAGCGAGGAATCGGGATACGGTTTTCCGAGGCGTAGTGGTGCAGGGCCAGAAGAGCAGAGATGTGATACGCCAGCCAGTTCGCGCCCCCACCTGTTCGAATCATGGGAACCGGATTTCCTGGACGTTGCACCACCACGGTCAGATTGCGCATGTCCAGACGGAAGGGAAACTCCGAGAAGAAGGCCTTGAACTCCTTCACCAACGTGGTCATGGTGCCGGAAATGTGGGTGATAACCGATTCCATACGCGCGTCTGCATCATCGTCGGCGCCCGCGTTCTGGTTAACCTGGTCAAGCTTCGCCTGCAGCCGCTCGACCTTGAGCTTCAGCGTGCTGATGGCATTGCTTGGATTCAAGCTGTCCAGATAGAAGCTGACTCGGCCCTGAACCTTCAGTGCACGTGCGTTGGCGTCTTCCTGCGCTGCTGCCTTCTCATCGGTCAGGACAGCGACGTTGAGGTCGACCTCGACCTCGCGGATGGCGTCCTTCAGTTGGCTGGAGCGGTCGGTGAGCGCTGCCAGGTGCTCATCGAGGCGAGGGCGCGCGCCACCAACTTGCTCAAGCTCGCTGTCCAGGCTCGATAGCTCGGCCATAAGCGACTCAGCGATGCCATCCATGCGGGCGTCTTCCTCTTTCAGGAATGGCCACTGCCAGGCGCCATTCGATGCACGCGGCAGTGCATTGATAGACTCAAGGCGGGAGCGCTGCTCTTGGGCCTCGGTCTGGAAGTCGGACGCGCCTTTGACGTACCGCTGCGCGGATGAAATCTGGTCCAGGACTTGGCGGCGCTCTGCCCGCAGATTTGAACGACGAGCCTGGAGCTTCGCCATTTCACTCTCGGCCATGAGCGCTACCTGCCCGGGCCGCCAGTTAAGGACCTCTCGAAGGGACACGACCAGGTCGCTTTCGGCTCCATCCGTGCTTGGCCCGGCACGGCCTGGGGAGTTGCTGAAAGGGATGCCGACTGTCCGCGCCTCAGCCAGCAGGCCCAAGCCGCGCGTATCCAGGGCATCCTCCGTCTCTTGTGCCAGCTTCAGTTCTTTCTGAGCAATCTTCAGCTCTCGCTGCGTCGCACGTCGGTTCGCCTCAGTCTCCATGTCGCCGACGTTGGAGATGCCGAAGAGGACGGCAAAAGTGTCACGGATGGTCTGAGGGAGGTGCTCCTCTGCCTGCCGGTAGAACAGGAGCTCCTTGCTGGCCACCAAGCCTTGCTTCTGGAAGAGATAGAACGCCGTGTGCTTAACGTTGACGGAGTAGCCGGTGCGGCTGCTGCGCTCCGGAACCGGAGTCTTGGTCTCCGGGATGCCGAGCAGGGAAGAGAGCAGTTCGTGAACAAGCTCATCGCCACCGTTGTGCTTCAGGTCGTCGAATTCCGGCGTGCGAATCTGCCTCCCCCGCAAGACCATCGCGAGCGAGCACTGAACCTGACCCGGCTTGGGGTTTGGCTTGGCAGCGAACACCTGCTCGTTTGGAAACTGGAAGGTGACCGCGAACCACGACACCTTCTCGCGGATGAAGCCCTCCGCAATCTTGCACTCATCCCCGCCCATGCAGTACTCGACGATGTCCGACAGGGAAGATTTACCCGTCGAAGCTAGGCCGGTGATGATGTTGAGCCCATCGGGATTCAGGGTGAGGTTGCGCCTGCGGCCATCGTGGCTGTAGATGTGAATCGAAGCAATCTTCATGGGCGGATGGACAAGCTGGTGTAGACCGTCGCGCGGTCGTTAATCTGGGCGAAATTGCGACCGAGGACGATTGCGGCGGCGCGGCACCTCTCGGCGTCGTCGGTGTTCAACGGCTGAGGCGACATCCGTCTGGGGATGAGGCTGATGCAGCCGTCATCTCCCACCTTGATGCAGTCCTTGCTTGCGAGCAGTGCGAAGGCCTCTGTGGCGTACTGGACCAGCGCCCGCGCCCGCTCAGCGAAGTCGACCAGCAAGTCCGGGCGAAGCGCGAACACACGCAGGACGGAAAGCCGCTTGTTCTCCAGAATCTCCTCGCGCGAGGCTTGGTGCAGGCACATCGGCAGGACAATCAGCGTCAAGGAGTAGGGCATTGGCTTCCTCGCAATGCGTTCGTACTCGCGGATGGCTGCAGCCAAGACCACCGCGCAGAACGCCGGGTTGAAGAGGTTCCGCTCTTCAAAAGGTCGAGAGGACCAGTCCCTCATGCAGGCACCTTCGATGTGGCAGCCTTCAGGCGCATGAGGAACTGGGGATGCCAGTGCACACGGGGCATCGGTTTCTCGTCTGCGAGGATGTGGAAGCTGCCACGGCGAACAAAGTCCTCCGTGACGTCCTTGCGGATTTGCAGGCCCTTGGATTGGTTCTCGGCCCAGTCATACAGCTGGCGGCCCGCAGCTTGGAATTCGGCCTCGTTCTGTGGTGCCTTCATCATTGCCCAGCCTCTGGCGCGCTTCCATTCTTCGACCAGGCGCAGCTCGAACTTCCGAATCTCGCCGCCAACGAGGGCGTTGACTCGGGTCCAGTGCGCACGTTGGGCGAACGCGCGGTAGAAGTCCAGAATTGCCATCTCCAGGCTGTCGCTGGACATGCCAATCGCCCGCAGCTGCTCGACGAACTGCCGGGTGTCCTTCATCGCGTCGATTTCCTCATCAGGGTAAGCGTCGTCGAAGGTGATTGGCAGGCGCTCGTCGTAGTACTCGCTGTTGACCTGCGCAAACTTCGCCCAGACCTCAGCGCCGGTGATGGGCTTGCGCTCACCCTGGATGAGCTCGATGGCTTCCCTGAGCCACCACCCTTCCATGCGTTCGCGGACATCAATGCGGAACTTCGCTGCTACCGACCGCAGGAGCGGGGCGAAGGCGGTGTCGAGCTCCTTGATGCGCAGCGAACTGTCGGCAATCACGATGCGGGCCAGAAAGTCGTCCTGTTGGGTCGCGGTCAGGGAGCTGAACGTGGTCTCAATCTGCGCACTCAGCGCGGCCTTCGAGCCCTTGAGTTCAGTGACGAGCTGGATGGCGAAGCCCGCTGGCTTTGCATCGGCACCGTCGAGGAAATACCGAAGCAGCGAAGTGGGACCGACGCGCGCCGTCGTCGCCATGCAGTACGAGTGGTCGCAGGCGAGGTTGCCGTCCCGGATGTACCGGTCGAGCCAGATGCGGACGGACTTCCAGAAGTCGGTCGACAGCGTGCCCACGGTCTCACCGACCTGCTTGTGCTTCAGCGATATCAGCGTTTTCTTGCCGTCGACGTCGCGCAGTTCGACGTCGTCGTCGGCCTCGATGAGCAGTGCTTGGCTCTCGTCCTGCTTCATCAGGTGCGCGAGCGCAAAGCGAATCTGATAGACGTAGCCGAGCCCCTGCTCGCCGGCTGCGTACTTGTCCGTGTGTGTTGCCACTGGTCCTCCCTTGCTTGCCCGCGACCAATCACGGGTCAGATGCCCATGTCCTGGGTCTTCAGGTTCCTGCCGCTACAGGAATCATATCCATCGACTGGAGCGTTCGTTCGTGCCGGTACGCTGTTTGATCCGCGGTCCAGCGCCTGGAGCCAAGAGTGAAGTCGTCGGTCAGAACCACCGGCGTCCACTGACCGATGTTTATGTTCGCCGCCGATTCTGTCCGCGGCTCTGAATGACTCAATCAGTCTGAAGCCGCGACCCGGCTAGTAAGGACGCCGCGGAAGCGCCACCCGATAGCGGGAGGCAGCGCAACCTCTAGCGCCTTCACACCGATTTGGCACTTTAGTGACAGTGATAAGGCTGAGAGCCGGCGTGACAACCGTTCCTATCAGTGCCGCCTGAGTGTGCATGAGCAAACGAGACTGTCGCCAATGCCACCAAGAACAAAGCAATTCCTCTCCTCATATCCGTTCTCCTTTTCGGGTTGAAGCAAATCAGAATCTTCTCGTGCCACCAGCGTAGCTAGAACAGCAAGTCGAGAAGCCACGCACTCACACAGTGCGCCATGTCAAATCTAAGGGCTCGACGCCCTGGCAATATCCTCTATATGTGGGAGCAATGACCACTACCGTGAGAAAGTTGCAGTTTCCCTAGATGGAAGAATGCGGCAGCCTAGCTGACACGGCGCCCGCGACGACGCGAGCTACCTAGTTGTCGTAGCGACGAACGACTGCGTAGCCGCTGTTCCACCCTGGTCGCCCTGGGCGAAGTTCAGGGCTATCCAGCCATTAGGCTCGACGGCTCTTGAACTTCGCGTGGTCGCTCAACGTTTCTACAATCGTGTTGCGCACTTTGCGCATTTTCATCACTCGAAAGTAGATAAATCCATGGCAACTGCAAAGAAGACCACGGCTGCGAAGAAGGCAGCACCCGTCGCGAAAAAGGCTGTCGCAGCCCCCAAGGCCGCTGTGGCCAAGAAGCCGGCCGCGAGCCTGGCGCTCCTGAGGCCGATCAAGACCGCCTTCAACAAGACTACGCTGCAAGCTCACCTGGCTGAAGTCGCCGGCGTCGATCCGAAGGCCGCCAAAGCGGTCCTGGCAGCACTGGAAGCCACGATCGTTGCCTCCATGAGCAAGAAGGGCCTGGGCGAGTTCACGCTGCCAGGTCTGCTCAAGATCACCGCGCAGGCGATTCCGGCGAAGAAGAAGCGCCGCGGCATCGACCCCTTCACCAAGGTCGAGCGCGAATTCGCAGCCAAGCCCGCCACCGTGCGCGTGAAGGTCCGCCCCCTGAAGAAGATCAAGGACGCCTCCCTCTAAGGTGTCCCGGGCGCTTGGCCGCAAGCTGAGCGCCCAGTTCAGCAGCGCTGTATCTGGGGGCAAGCCACGAAGAGCCCCACTAAGCCAATCCTGCGCACTCCAAGAAGCTCGTGCTCACGCTGGTCGAACGCCCGTTCCAGACGGCAGTCTCTCGTCGGGGGACGATCGAACGCTCCCGCTCATGCCGGAAGCTGACATTCGCTCAGCATCGCAGACAATGCCTAGATGAGCCGCCAATCCATTTTCATCAGCCATGCCACGCCTGAGGACAATGGCTTTGTGAGTTGGCTTGGCGCTCGCTTGGAGCTTTCGGGATTCTCCGTCTGGCACGATCTCGGCCGCCTCAAGGGCGGCGACTACTTCTGGGACAAGATTGAACGGGCCATCCGGAATGAGTCCTACCGCTTCTTGGCCGTGGTCTCCACGGTCGCGGTGGACAAGCAAGGCGTTAAGGACGAATGGGCGCTGGCTCAGACCATTGAGAAGTCGATGCCGGGCTTCGTGATCCCGCTGCGCTTAGACAAGTACGATTTCTCGCTGCTGCCCATCGGGATCCACCGCAAGAACGTGATCGACTTCGCCAACGGATGGCACGCGGGCTTGGCCGACCTGCTCGACACGTTGACCGAGGCCAATGCGCCCAAGGTGGCGGCCCCCGATCCGCGCTCCGCCAGGCACTGGCTCGCCGAAGTGAAGGAGGGCGCGATATTGCGCACCGAGTCTAAGGAATCGCTGGACTCGACATGGCTCAGCGTTGTCTCGCTGCCACCGATCGAGACCGCCCGCATCTTGGGAAGCGAGCGAGAGATCAAGGTCACTGACCTCAACCGCGGCATCCCTTGGTTCGAGCATGAGGACCGCATCGTCGGCTTCGCCAAGGCGGCCGACCTCGTCTCCAACATGTCCAAGTCGGTCATGCTCAAGGCCTCCGCTGGCGTGGACTCGACCATGTTCATTCAAAGCGGCGCCACTTTCGGCGACAAGTACGTCGATGCGCGTGAGGCCCGCAAGCGCGTCGCCAACCTCGTGCGGCAGGCCTGGGAGCTCGCTATGGAGGCCAAGGGCCTCGGCGTCTTTGAGCAAGCTGGCGGGCGCAAGGTCTTCTATGTCACGCCCGAGCTCACCAAGGGTCGCGGCGAGAAGGTCGCATTCATTGACGTCGATGGCCGGAAGCGCCGTAAAGGGCTCAATGGCCGCAGCGAGAAGAAGAAGGCCAATTGGTGCTACGCAGTGGGCATGGTGCCCCAGTTCGACGAGCCGTGGCGGATCGAGCTGCGCGCCACAATCGTCTTCACCGATGAAGAAGGCAAGCCGTTCGACGTGCCAGCAAAGGCGCACCGCCTGAGAATGAGCTTTTGCCGCAGTTGGTGGAATGACCGCTGGCGCGGCTTCCTGCGTGCCTTCCTCGCCGTAGTCGCAGACGGTGCTACAGAGATCCAGCTGCCAGTGGGCTCGGGCCGCGAGGTCGTTGTGTCTGCCACGCCGATCATGTTCAGTTCGCCCGTGGGCCTCTCCGACTTGGCGCCATCCATCGACGACGATCCTGTCGATGAGCCCGACGACGAATTGGGCGAGGTCGATGACTTCGACGCCGACGACGTTCCGGCATGACCCTCGAACTCAATCTGATCGAGATCGCTGAGCCCGAGCTGCTTTTCGGCTATGGGCAGTCCATGGAGCATCCCAAGGACGGCCTGCTGCTGTATGGCCCAAAGGAGAGCCCTCAGGCGGGGTCGAAGCTGCGCATCGGCGTGGTCTCCACAAAGGAGGGCCTGCGCCGGTACTCGGCGTGCGTAGCGCGCTTGGCCAAGCCCATCGCACCGGCGCTGGCTGACAACCCCAACCACACCATGTTTCCGGGCTTCCAAGCCCTGTTCGGCGTGGAGTGGCCCACTCAGCCCGCGACATGGCTGGAAATCGACGCTGCCGCGCTTGCCAATGCGATCCGCATCTCAGATCGCCACCAGGCGATCCACAAGGCCGTCTCTCTCTATTCCGATGCGATCGCCAACCACTTGCGCGACGGCAGCGAATCGACCATCGATCTGTGGATGGCCGTCGTGCCCGAGGATGTCCACAAGTATTGCCGCCCGCAGTCCAAAGTCGAGGCCAGCCAGAAGCAGCGCTCCGGCGTGCTGATGGACAAGGCGGCGGCGACCCGGCTGCTCAAGGCTCCGGGCCTGTTCGAGGAAGACAACGCGTCGGCCGAGATTTACCTCTACGAGCTCGACTTCCACAATCAGCTCAAAGCCCGGCTGTTGGAGCACAAGGCGGCGGTGCAAGTGGTCCGCGAGACCACGCTCGCACCCGAAGAATTCGTCCGCGAGAACGGCATGCCTGGCCGTGGCCTTCAAGACCCTGCGACCCTTGCGTGGAATCTCGCCACGACCTGCTTCTTCAAGTCCGGCGGCAAGCCTTGGCAGCTTGCGGCATCGCGCCCGGGCGTCTGCTATGTCGGCATCGTCTTCAAGAAGGATTCGTCTTCGGCCGAGCCGGGCAACGCCTGCTGCGGCGCCCAGATGTTCCTCGACTCCGGCGACGGCGTCGTGTTTCGCGGAGCGGTCGGCCCATGGCTCACCTCGACCAAGGACGACTTTCACCTCCCCAAGGAGAAGGCCAAATCCCTGATGGCGATGGTCGTGGACTCATATCGCAAGAACCATCGCGGTGAGGCCCCCAAGGAGCTCTTCATCCACGGTAAGACGCGTTTCTCGGCCGAGGAGTGGGAGGGCTTCAAGGAAACCGTGCCTCCCGAGACCAATGTGGTGTGCGTACGTATCCGCCAGGACGCGGGCCTGAAGCTCTACCGGCACGGCACGATAAACATCGCCCGAGGTGTGGGCTGGGTTAGATCGCGGTGGATGGCGTATCTCTGGACCAAAGGCTTCGTGCCGAGGTTGCAGACCTATGCCGGCCGCGAGGTGCCCAACCCGCTGTCGATCGAGATTTGCCGAGGGGTGGCGGACATCAAGCAGGTCATGGCGGACGTGCTCGCCCTGACCAAGCTCAATTACAACGCGTGCATCTTCGGAGACGGCGTACCGGTGACACTACGCTTCGCCGATGCGGTCGGTGAAATCTTGACGGCTGCGCCTCGGAAGAACGAGCTGCCTCCACTCCCGTTTCGCTACTACATCTGACTCGATACCCGAAGGGAATAACACGGCTTGGCTTCAGAGGGTGACTGACAGCAAGCTCTGCACAGTCGTAGTTCGGTGCTCGACAGGCGCCTTCAGACTGATTGCTGCCACTTAGGGCTACGCTGAATAAGTCGAGAGGTGGCGCGAGGTTTGCATGTATCGAGTCACCAGAGACACGAAGGTGAAGATGAAGCAACAGAC
>NZ_JBIMLB010000018.1:0-113788 GCF_051860785.1 Hydrogenophaga sp. | reverse complement strand
TCGAGAAACTCGACCTCATGTTCCTAGGCTTCATCAGCTTCGTGCTCGTCGCTGATGGTCTGCGGTTGTGTTAACAGGCCCTAGACCTATTTCGTCCTTGATCTCTTCGAGCGCAGCGAGGGCGGGGTCGGTCTGGTACTCGGTTGCCGTGTCTGCAAGGGCGCGAAGATGCGCGACCGTCAGTCGTTCCTCACGCGTTCGGAGAACTTGGACATCAACGGACGCCAGACTTGGCAAGCGGGTATCAAGGGCGGATGTATCGATGGTTTGCATGGTGTTTTCCTCTCGAAGAAGTAAAAAATCGCCGTGCATCTCCCAATGAGGTGCGGTGACTGCGGCGACGGGAGAATGGCGCGTAAGTTATGAGGCTGAGCCGTTAGGGAATGAATCGACCGATCATGGGAATGAGTGCTGGTATGTCCCACTTGAGACAAACTCGCCTGTTCCAATTCGGGGCCGGACCCCTAGAATCGAACGATCGTTCTTTTCGAAAAAGAACGTCACAGTCAACGCCCCGCACAGACAGGCAAATACAACGAAGGAGCTCCCATGACCGCTGAGTACCAGGTCCACGGCGATGTCGCCGTCATCACCATGAACAACCCGCCGGTCAACGGCCTGGGTTTGTCGACCCGCCAGGGCATTGCGGCCGGGCTGGAAAAGGCCGAAGCTGATCCGGCCGTCAAGGCCATCGTGCTCACGGGTGCGGGCAAGGCGTTCTCGGGTGGGGCCGACATCCGCGAGTTCGGCTCGCCCAAGGCCCTGGCCGAGCCCAACCTGCTCTCGGTGATCCTGGCGGTGGAAAACGCCTCCAAGCCAGTGGTGGCCGCGATCCACTCCGTGGCCATGGGCGGTGGCCTGGAGCTGGCACTGGGCTGCCACTACCGCATTGCCGCGCCGGGCACCAACGTGGCGCTGCCGGAAGTGAAGCTGGGCCTGATTCCCGGTGCCGGCGGCACGCAGCGCCTGCCACGCGCCCTGGGCGTCGAGCCCGCGCTGAACATGATCGTGAGCGGCGAAGCCATCAAGAGCGAGATGCTGGCGCAGGTGCCCGGCCAGATGCTGTTCAACAAGCTCGCGGCCTCGCCCGAAAGCCTGGCCGAGGAGGCCCTGGCGCTGGCCCGCGAGATGGCCGCCAAGCACGCCGACGGCAGCGCGCTGCCCAAGGTGCGCGACCTGCCCTGCAAGCACCCCAAGGGCGACGCCTACTTCCAGTTCGCGCGCAACATGGTCAAGGGCATGTCGAAAAACTTCCCGGCGCCCGCCAAATGCGTGGACGCGGTGGAAGCCGCCACGAAGAAGAAATTCGACGACGGTATGGCCTTCGAGCGCGAGATCTTCATCAACCTGATGTGGACACCCGAGTGCCGCGCCCTGCGCCACCTGTTCACGGCGGAGCGCGCCGCCAGCAAGATCCCGGACGTTCCTGAAGACACGCCCAGGCGCGAGATCGCCTCGGTGGCCATCATCGGCGCCGGCACGATGGGCGGCGGCATCGCCATGAACTTCCTCAACGCGGGGGTGCCCGTGAAGATCCTGGAGATGAAGCAGGAGGCGCTGGACCGTGGTATTGCCACCATCCGCAAGAACTACGAAGCCCAGGTGAAGAAGGGCAAGCTCAAGCAGGACAAGTACGACCAGCGCATGGCGCTGCTGACGACCACGCTGAGCTACGAAGACATCGGCTCGGCCGACCTGGTCATCGAGGCCGTGTTCGAGGAAATCGGCGTCAAGGAGAAGGTATTCAAGGAACTCGACCGCGTGATGAAGCCCGGCGCGATCCTGGCGTCCAACACCTCGACGCTGGACGTGAACGCCATCGCCAATTTCACCAAGCGCCCGCAGGACGTGGTGGGCCTGCACTTCTTCAGTCCGGCCAACGTGATGAAGCTGCTGGAAGTCGTGCGCGGCGAGAAGACCGCCAAGGACGTGATGGCCACCGTGATGGCCGTGGCGAAGAAGATCAAGAAGACCGCGGTGGTGTCGGGTGTCTGCGACGGCTTCATCGGCAACCGCATGATCGAGCAGTACGGCCGCCAGGGCGGCTTCCTGCTCGACGAGGGCTGCACGCCCGAGCAGGTGGACAAGGCGATGGAGAAGTTCGGCATGGCCATGGGGCCGTTCCGCATGGGCGACCTGGCCGGCAACGACATCGGCTGGGCAATCCGCAAGCGCCGCTACCAGGAAAAGCCGGACATGAAGTACAGCAAGACCGCCGACCTGCTGTGCGAGAAGGGCCGCTTCGGCCAGAAGACCGGTGCCGGCTGGTACGACTACGTGCCGGGCAAGCGCGACGCGATCCCGAACGCCGAGGTGGTGAAGATGATCGAGGACCACCGCGCTTCGCTCGGCATCAAGCCGCGCAAGATCTCCGACGAGGAAATCGTGCAGCGCCTGGTCTACGCGCTGGTGAATGAGGCCGCGCACATCCTGGAAGAGGGCATCGCCAACAAGGCCAGCGACATCGACGTGGTCTACATCTTCGGCTACGGTTTCCCGATCCATCGCGGCGGGCCGATGATCTACGCCGATACCGTGGGTCTGTTCAACGTGGTGCAGAGCATGAAGCGCTTTGCCAGGAATCCGCTGGACGACGCGAAATTCTGGGAGCCGGCGCCGCTGCTGGCGCGCCTGGTGGCCGAAGGCAAATCCTTCAACGGCTAAGCCCAAGAACCCACACAAGGAGAACCTTTCATGACCAACGCCGTCATCGTTTCCACCGCCCGCACGCCCCTGGCCAAGAGCTGGAAGGGCGCTTTCAACATGACCCATGGCGCCACCCTGGGTGGCCACGCGGTGCAGCATGCCGTGCAGCGCGCCGGCATCGAAGCCGCCGAGGTGGACGACGTCATCATGGGCTGCGCCAACCCCGAAGGTGCCACCGGCGCCAACATCGCGCGCCAGATCGCGCTGCGCGCCGGTCTGCCCATCACCACCTCGGGCATGACGGTGAACCGTTTCTGCTCGTCCGGCCTGCAGACCATCGCCATGGCGGCGCAGCGCATCGTTGCCGGCGAGGGCGACGTGTTCGTGGCCGGTGGCGTGGAAAGCATTTCCTGCGTGCAGCAGGAAATGAACACCCACATGCTGGCCGATCCCTGGCTCGTCGCGAACAAGCCCGAGATCTACTGGAACATGCTGCAGACCGCCGAGCAGGTGGCCAAGCGCTACAACATCAGCCGCGACGCCATGGACGAATACGGCGCGGCCAGCCAGCAGAAGGCCACGGCTGCATTGGAAGCCGGCCTGTTCAAGGCCGAGATCGCTCCCATCACCGTGACCGCAGGCGTGGCCGACAAGATCATGGGCCTCACCACCAAGCAGGTGACGGTGGAGAACGACGAAGGCATCCGCGCCGGTACCACCAAGGAAGGCATCAGCGGCATCCGCCCGGCCGTGCCCGGCGGCGTGATCTCGGCCGGCAACGCCAGCCAGTTCAGCGACGGTGGCGGCGCTTGCGTGCTCATGAACGAGACCCTGGCCGAAAAGCGCGGCCTGCAGCCGCTGGGTCGTTTCCTCGGTTTCGCGGTGGCGGGTTGCGAGCCCGATGAAATGGGCATCGGCCCGGTGTTCGCCATCCCCAAGGTGCTGGCGCGCCTGGGCCTGAAGATCAGCGACATCGACCTTTGGGAACTCAACGAAGCGTTCGCCGTGCAGGTGATCTACTGCCGCGACAAGCTGGGCATTCCGGGCGATCGCCTGAACGTGAACGGTGGCGCCATTGCAGTGGGTCACCCGTATGGCGTGTCGGGCCAGCGCCTGACCGGCCATGCGCTGATCGAAGGCAAGCGCCGCGGCGCGAAGAAGGTCGTGGTCACCATGTGCATCGGTGGTGGCATGGGCGCTGCTGGCGTCTTCGAAGTTCTGTAAGGTCGCTCCGCCATGGCCGAGGCCAGCGTCAGCCCTGAGGTGTTTCTGGCCATGGGGCGCGAGGTGCTGGCGGCTCAGCCTTTCTCGCGCCTGATCGGCGCGGAACTCGCTGCGTTTTCCCCGGGACGCTGCGAGCTGCATGTCCCGATCGGTGAATCGGTGAAGCAGCAGCATGGCTTCGTGCATGGCGGCGTGCTGAGCTACGCCGCCGACAACGCGCTCACCTATGCGGGCGGCAGTGCGCTGGGGTTGCCGGTGGTCACGGCGGAGTTCAAGATCAACTACCTGCGACCTGCGATCGGCGAGCGGTTGATTGCTCGCGCTGAAGCCGTGCACACCGGCAAGACGCAATCCGTCTGCCGCTGCGATGTGTTCGTGCTGAAAGATGGCGTGGAAAAGCTCTGCGCGGTGGCGCAAGGCACCATCGCCGCGATGCCGCCCAAGAACTGAAGAAGAGAGTGCCATGAGCCTGCGCCCCACCGTCGATTTCCTGCTCTACGACTGGCTCGATGCACCTTCGCTCAGCGAGCGCGAGCGCTTTGCCGACCACAGCCGGGAAACCTTCGACGCCGTGCTCGACACCTGCGAGCGCATCGCACGCGAGAAGTACGCGCCCTTCAACCGGCTGGTGGACACGCAGGAACCGCATTTCGACGGTGAGAGGGTGATCCTGCCGCAAGCCACGCACGACGCCCAGAAGGCCTACGCCGAAAGCGGCATGCTCAGCGCCGCGCAGGACTATGCCGTGGGCGGCATGCAGTTGCCCTACACGGTGGAGGCTGCGGCCAACGCTTTCTTTGCCATGGCCTCGGTGAGCATCGGCAGCGGCATGCTGACCACCGGCAACGCCAACCTGCTCATGGTGCACGGCACTGAGGTGCAGAAACAGGTATTCGCGCTCAACGAGTTTTCGGGGCGCTTCTCCGGCACCATGTGCCTCTCCGAGCCGCAGGCCGGCTCGTCGTTGAGCGACGTGATGACACGCGCCGTGCCCGATGGCGCCGATTTCCAGAACGACCCGCTCGGGCCGCGCTACCGCCTCAAGGGCAACAAGATGTGGATCTCGGCCGGTGAACACGAGCTGACCGAGAACATCGTCCATCTGGTGCTGGCCAAGATTCCGGACGAAAACGGCAGGCTCGTGCCCGGCACGCGGGGCATCTCGCTCTTCATCGTGCCCAAGAAGATGGTGGACACCGAAGGCGGGCTGACCGGCGAACGCAACGACGTGGCATTGGCCGGGTTGAACCACAAGTGCGGCTGGCGCGGCACCACCAACACGCTGCTCAACTTCGGCGAGGGCAAGTACCCGGTGAGGGGCGAGGCGGGTGCGGTGGGTTATCTGGTGGGGCAGGCAGGCAAGGGCCTGCACTGCATGTTCCACATGATGAACGAGGCCCGCATCGGCGTGGGCATGGCCGCCACCATGCTCGGCATGGCCGGTTACCACGCCAGCCTGGACTACGCCAAGAATCGCCCGCAAGGCCGCCCCATGGGCCCGGCTGGCAAAGACCCTGCGCAACCGCCCGTGCGCATCATCGAGCACGCGGACGTGAAGCGCATGCTGCTGGCACAGAAGTCGTACTGCGAAGGCGCGCTGGCGCTGGAGCTGTATTGCGCGCGCCTGGTGGATGAGCAGCACACCGCCGACGCCGCCACGGCAGACGACGCGCGCCTGTTGCTGGAGGTGCTCACCCCCATTGCCAAGAGCTGGCCGAGCGAGTGGTGCCTGGAAGCCAACAGCCTGGCGATCCAGATCCACGGCGGCTACGGCTACACGCGCGATTTCCCGGTGGAGCAGTACTGGCGCGACAACCGCCTGAACATGATCCACGAAGGCACGCACGGCATCCAGGCCATGGACCTGCTGGGCCGCAAGGTGCTCATGGAGAGTGGCAAGGGGCTCACGCTGCTGGCCGGCCGCATCAACGACACCATCCAGCGCGCCATTCACGTTCCCGAATTCGCCGCCCATGCCAACGCGCTGGGTCAGGCACTCGCGCAGGTGGGCGCGGCCACCAAGGCTGCCTGGGCCACGGGTGAACCCACCGACGCGCTGGCCAACGCCGTGCCCTACCTGCAGGCCTTCGGCCACACAGTGCTGGCCTGGATCTGGCTGGATGTGGCGTTGGTGGCACACGCCGCACCCGAATCGAACGCACGCACCGGCCGCCTGGCCGCGATGCGCTTTTTCTTCCATTACGAACTGCCGAAGATCGGCGCCTGGCTGCAGGTGGTGAGCCGCCGCGACCTGACCTGCGCTGAACTGCCCGAAGACGCCTTCTAATCACACGAAACCCAGGAGACCTCGCATGACGACCCGCACCATTTCCCAACTCTTCGACCTCAAGGGCAAGACCGCCCTGATCACCGGTGGCTCGCGTGGCCTGGGCCTTCAGATGGCGCATGCGCTGGGTGAGGCCGGTGCGCGCGTGCTGGTGAGCTCCCGCAAGGCAGAAGACCTGGAGAGCGCCACCGCCGAACTGCAGGCCGCCGGCATCGACGCGCGCTGGTTCGCCGCCGACTGCTCGAAGGAGGAAGACATCCACCGCCTGGCCGACGAGAGCCTCCAGCGCCTGGGCGACATCGACATCCTGGTCAACAACGCGGGCGCCGCGTGGGGTGCACCGGCCGAAGACCACCCGGTGGAAGCCTGGGACAAGGTGATGAACCTCAACGTGCGAAGCTACTTCGTGCTGAGTCAGGTCATCGCCCGGCGCAGCATGATCGCGCGCAAGCACGGCCGCATCATCAACACCGCTTCCATCGCCGGCCTGGGTGGCAACCCTTCGGGCATGAACACCATCGCTTACAACACCTCCAAGGGCGCCGTGATCAACTTCACCCGTGCCCTGGCCGCCGAATGGGGCAGGTACGGCATCACCGTCAACGCCATCTGCCCGGGTTTCTTCCCGAGCAAGATGACCGCGGGCACACTCAAGGCCATGGGCGAAGACAAGCTGGCCGCCCACGCCCCCTTGCGCCGCCTGGGCGATGACGAAGACCTGAAAGGCCTGACCGTGCTCTACGCATCCGACGCCGGCAAACACATCACCGGCCAGTGGCTGGCGGTGGACGGCGGGGTTTCCGTGATCACTGGTGGCTGAACACGACATGGAATTTTCCGTCCGCATTCCCTTCGTTGAATTGCTCGGCTTCGAACTGCGCAAGTTCGAGGGCGGCGAGGCCGAGATTGCCTTCAGCCCGTCGCCTGATCACCTGAATTCCTTCGACGTGGTGCATGGCGGCGCGAGCATGACCCTGCTCGATGTGGTCATGGCGCACGCCGCGCGATCGGTGCAACCCGATCAGGGCGCCATCACCATCGAGATGAAGACCAGCTTCACGCGGGCGGCCAAAGGCCCGCTGCTGGCCTCCGGGCGCATCCTGCACCGCACCGCCACCCTGGTGTTCACCGAAGGCCGCATTTCCGACGCCGCGGGCAAGCTCTGTGCGCATGCCACCGGCACCTTCAAGCTGGTGCCACGCCTGCCCACCGGGCCGGGCAGCGTCCAGCCCCTCAACCGCATTTCGACCGACTAGGAGACACCTCATGCCCACCAACCGCCAGATCCTGCTCGACAACCGCCCCCAGGGCGAGGCCACGGCCTCCAACTTCAAGCTCGTCACCACCCAGACGCCCGCGCTGGCCGATGGCCAGGTGCTGGTGCGCCACCACTTCCTGAGCCTGGACCCTTACATGCGCGGTCGCATGAACGACAGCAAGAGTTATGCGGCCTCGCAGCCACTGGGCGAGGTCATGATCGGCGGCACCGTGGGCGAGGCGGCTGAATCGAAACACCCCAAGTTCCAGGTGGGCGACAAGGTCGTGGGCATGGGTGGGTGGCAGGAATACAGCGTGGTCGATGCCAGCCAGCCCGGCGCGCTGCGCAAGGTCGACACCACGCACGTGCCGCTCTCGCACTACCTGGGTGCGGTCGGCATGCCTGGCGTCACCGCCTGGTACGGTCTTGTGAAGATCATCAACCCCAAGGCCGGCGACACCGTGGTGGTGAGCGCGGCCACCGGTGCGGTGGGCAGTGCCTTCGGTGCGCTGGCCAAGGCGCGCGGCTGCCGCGCGGTGGGCATCGCCGGTGGGCCCGACAAATGCAAGTACGCGGTGGAAGAACTCGGCTTTGATGCCTGCATCGACTACAAGCTGCACAAGGACGCTTACTCGCTGGCCAAGGCGCTCAAGGACGTCTGCCCCAAGGGCATCGACGGCTACTTCGAGAACGTCGGTGGCATGGTGCTTGATGCGGTGCTGCTGCGCATGAACGCTTTCGGCCGCATCGCCGTGTGCGGGATGATCGCCGGCTACGACGGCCAGCCCATGCCGCTGGCCAACCCGGCGCTGATCCTGGTGAACCGACTCAAGGTGGAAGGTTTCATCGTCAGCGAGCACATGGAGGTGTGGCCCGAAGCGCTCACCGAACTGGGCACGCTGGTGGGCACCGGCAAGCTGCGCCCGCGCGAAACCGTGGCCCAGGGCCTGGCTTCGGCACCCGAGGCGTTCCTGGGCCTGCTCAAGGGCAAGAATTTCGGCAAGCAATTGGTCAAGCTGATCTGAGGGAGGGCGCCATGGCCGCCGCCACGCACGAGGTCTTCAACCAGCCCGCGCCGCTGGTGGATGCCAACCTGTTTGCGATCAACCGGCCGATGCAGGCGGCGCTGAAGTTCAACGCGCCCGCGCTGGACACCGCCCCGCTGCAGAAGCTGGGCCAGGTGGCGGGCAGCGGCGAGATGCAGGCCCACGCGCGGCTGGCCAATGTGCACACCCCCCAGCTCAAGACCCACAGTCGCTTCGGGCACCGCATCGACCAGGTGGAGTTCCACTCCAGCTACCACGCGCTCATGACCGAAGCGGTGGGCGCGGGCCTGCACGGCGCACCCTGGGGTGAGGGTGCCGCGAGCCCACATCTCCTCAGGGCCGCCGGCTTCATGCTCTTCACCGAGCTCGAGCCCTCCGTGCTGTGCCCCATCTCCATGAGCTACGCCGTGGCGCCCGCGCTCAGGGACAACCCAGCCATCTACAAGGATTGGTCGCCCGGACTCACCAGCCGCGCCTACGACCTCGCGCTCAAGGTCTGGCGCGACAAGGCCGGCCTGACCATGGGCATGGGCATGACCGAGAAGCAGGGCGGTTCGGACGTGCGCGCCAACACCACGCGCGCCGAACCCGCAGGCAGTGACGGCTGGGGCCAGCGTTTCACCGTCACCGGCCACAAGTGGTTCTTCTCCGCACCCATGTGCGATGCGTTCCTGATCCTGGCGCAGACGAAGACCGGCCTCTCCTGCCTGTTCCTGCCGCGCGTGTTGCCCGACGGTTCGATGAACCAGCTCTTCATCCAGCGCCTGAAAGACAAGCTGGGCAACAAGGCCAACGCGAGTTCCGAGGTGGAGTTCGTGGGCGCCACCGCCTGGCTGGTGGGCGAGGAAGGGCGCGGCGTGCCGCAGATCCTGGCCATGGGCACCATGACGCGGCTGGACTGCGCGCTGGGCACCAGCGGCCTGATGCGCCAGGCCCTGTCCATTGCGCTGAACCACACCACGCAGCGCAAGGCCTTCGGCAAGACGCTGATCGACCAGCCGCTGATGAAGAACGTGCTGGCCGACCTGGCGCTCGAGTCCGAGGCCGCCACCGCGCTCGCGCTGCGCCTGGCGCGCAGCTTCGACCACCTTGACGACCCGCATGAGCAGGTGATGAGCCGCCTGCTCACGCCGGTGGCCAAGTTCTGGATCTGCAAGCGCGGCAGCCATTTCGCGCAGGAGGCCATGGAATGTCTGGGCGGCAACGGCTACGTGGAGGAGGGCGGTGAAGGCATCATGGCGCGCATCTACCGCGAGATGCCGCTCAACTCCATCTGGGAAGGCGCCGGCAACATCATGGCTCTGGACCTGCTGCGTGCGCTGCGCAAGGCCGATACCGCCGCCGCGCTGGCGCAGGAACTGGCCCCCGCGCGCGGCATGCACCGTGCGTTGGACCATCTCGCCGATCGACTTCCGGCTCGTGTCGAGGAAATGGCCACCGAAATGGAAGCGCGCCGCCTGGCGCAGGACGTGGCGCTGGCGGTGCAGGCTGCCTTGCTGGCGCAGACCGCGCCGCCCGAGGTGTTCGGCGCCTTCTGTGACTCAAGGCTCGACGGTCAGTGGGGCCACAGCTTTGGCTCCCTGGGCTCTGGCACAGGCTTCGACGCCATCATCGAACGCGCCATGCCGCGCTGAACCCATCCCTGAAAGACGCGATGTCCGACCTCATCCTTCACCATTACGCCTCCTCCCCGTTTTCCGAGAAGGTCCGCCTCATGCTGGGCCACAAGGGCCTCGCCTGGAAGGGCGTGAACATCCCGCGCATCCTGCCCAAGCCGGATGTGATCGCGCTCACCGGTGGCTACCGGCGCACGCCATTCCTGCAGATCGGTGCCGACATCTATTGCGACACGGCGCTGATCACCGATGTGCTGGAACACCGACAGCCCGAGCCACCGCTGTATCCCGAACACCAGAAGGGCGTTGCGCGTGTGCTCGCCCAGTGGGCCGACAACAGCCTGTTCTGGGCCGCCATGGCCTACAACCTGAGCCCCAAGGGCGCGGCCGCGCTTTTCGCCGGCCAGCCACCTGAAGCCGCGCAGGCTTTTGCGGCCGATCGTGGTGCCATGCGCGGCGGCATGGTCAGCCTGCGCCCGGGCGATGCCACCGCCGCCTACCGCAGTTACCTGCGCAGGCTCTCCACCATGGTGGAAGCGCAACCCTTCCTGCTGGGCGACACACCCTGCGTGGCGGACTTTGCCGCCTACCACCCGCTGTGGTTCAGCCGCGTGGTCAACCCCACCATGGCCGGCATCCTCGACGCCACGCCGCACGTCATCGAATGGCTGGACCGCATGGCACAGATCGGTCATGGACAGGCGAGCAAGCTGAGTGCCACCGAAGCGATTGCCATCGCGGCGGCGGCCGAGCCCGCCCCGCTGGCCGACGAAGCCTTTCAGGACGAGCACGGTATCGCTCTGGGCAGCCGTGTCACCGTGAGTGCCGAATCCTTCGGCCAGGAACCCACCGAAGGCATCCTGCGCGCGGCCACGCGCACCCGCTACACGCTGGAGCGCACCGACGAGCGAGCGGGACGCCTGCATGTGCATTTCCCGCGCATCGGTTTCGTGCTGAGGGAAGTGCGCGCTTGAGTCCGAACGAAAAAACCCTTGTCTGGCGCTGCCTGCCTTTCGATGCCCTGCATGCCCGCACGCTCTACCGTCTGCTGCAATTGCGAACCGAGGTGTTCGTGATGGAGCAGGCCTGCGCGTTCCAGGACATGGACGGCGCCGACCCGGCCTGTTTCCACCTGCTGGGCGAAGCCGCCGACGGGGCACTGCTGGCCTACGCCCGCCTGGTGCCGTCCGGCCTGAAATTCCCCGAGGTCAGCATCGGCCGCGTGATCAGCGCGCAGGCCGCACGCGGCACCGGCATCGGCCACCTGCTCATGCGCGAGGCGGTGCGAGCCGCGCACGGCGTGTGGGGCGCACAGCCCATCCGCATCGGCGCCCAGGCGCGGCTGCAGGCCTTCTACCACCAGCACGGGTTCGAGCCCGCCAGCGACATCTATCTTGAAGACGGCATCGACCACATCGAAATGCTGAGAGCCGGCTGACTTCGCTTTCAAACACACAGGAGACACGGATGATTCAGGACTTCAAGGGCAAGACCGCGGTGCTGACCGGCGCGGGCTCGGGTTTCGGCCTGGAATGCGCGCGCATTGGCGCGAAGCTGGGCATGAACCTGGTGCTGGTGGACGTGCAGCAGGACGCGCTGGACAAGGCCGAGGCGGAGATGCGCGCCACGGGCGTGCAGGTGCTCGCACGCCGGGTCGATGTGTCGAACCAGGCGCAGATGGAGGCCCTGGCCACCGACGTGCAGAAGACCTTCGGCGCACCGCACTTCGTCTTCAACAACGCCGGCGTGGGCTCGGCCGGCCTCATCTGGGAAAACTCGGTCAAGGACTGGGAATGGGTGATGGGCGTGAACGTGTGGGGCGTGATCCACGGCGTGCGCCTCTTCACGCCCATGATGCTCGCCGCTGCGAAGGCGGACCCCGCCTGGCGCGGCCACATCGTCAACACCGCCAGCATGGCCGGCCTGCTCACGCCGCCCAACATGGGCATCTACAACGTGAGCAAGCACGCAGTGGTCAGCCTCACCGAGACGCTCTACCAGGATCTGAAGCTCGTGAGCGACCAGCTCAGCGCCAGCGTGCTGTGCCCGTACTTCGTGCCCACCGGCATCAGCCAGAGCCACCGCAACCGGCCTGAAGCCATGGCCGATGAAAAGCCCACCCAGAGCCAGCTGATCGGTCAGGCGATGAGCGACAAGGCCGTGGGCTCCGGCAAGGTCACGGCGGCCGAGGTGGCCCAGTTCGTGTTCGACGCCATCCGCGCCGACCGTTTCTACATCTTCAGCCACCCGCGCGCGCTGGGCAATGTGCGCTCGCGCATGGAAGGCATCGTGAACCAGACCAACCCGGCCGACCCGTTCCTCGAACGGCCGGAGATTGGCGTGGGTCTGCGCGCGGCGCTGCGCGCCGTGTAGCCATGGAAGAGGGCGGTCACGCGCTGTTCCCCACCGCCATCGGCGTGTGCGGCATCGCGTGGGGCGCGGCGGGGGTGGTGGCGGTGCAGTTGCCCGAAGCCGATGCAGCCCGCACTCGGGCACGCCTGCTCAAAGGCCTGCCGCCTCTGCCCGAGGAGCCATCACCGCCCGCCGAAGTGCAGCTTGCCATCGAAGGCGTCCAGGCGCTGTTGAACGGGGAGGCGCGCCATCTGCGCGAGATACCGCTGGACATGGCCCGACTCACGCCGTTCCAGCGCGACGTGTACGCCATCGCCCGCGCCATTGACCCTGGCCACACACTCACCTACGGCGACATCGCCAAAGCGCTGGGCGACCTGGGTCTGGCCCGCGCCGTGGGGCAGGCGCTCGGCCACAACCCTTTTGCGCCGGTGGTTCCCTGCCACCGCGTGCTGGCGGCTGGCGCGCGCTCGGGCGGCTTCTCGGCCGCTGGCGGCGTGGACACCAAGCTGCGCATGCTGCAGATCGAGCGAGCCCGTTTCGGTGATGAACCCGGTCTGTTCGACGGAGAGCCCACATGATCAGCGCCACTGAACTCCAGGCCGGCCCGATCCGGGTGATGGATTTCCGTTGCAGCGCCGGTCCTGCCGAGAAACCCTTCGTTGAGCAGCACCAGGCCTATTCGGTGTCCTATGTGCGCAAGGGCAGCTTCGGTTACCGCGTGCGCGGCAAATCTTATGAGTTGGTCGCCGGATCGGTGCTGGTGGGCCATCCCGGCGACGAATTCGTGTGCACGCACGACCATCACGTCTGCGGTGATGAGTGCCTCTCGTTTCAGGTATCGCCGCGTTTTGTGGAACTTGTCGGTGGCGATCGGGGCCGCTGGCGCGCCACCGGCCTGCCGCCGCTGCCCGAGCTGATGGTGCTGGGCGAACTGGCGCAGGCGGTGGCCAGTGGCCGCAGCGACGCCGCGCTGGACGAGGTGGGCCTGTGGTTCACCTCCCGTTTCCTCGACGTGACGACCGGCCGCGAGCCAGCATCGTCCAAAGCCAGCGAACGCGACCGCAGGCGCGCAGTGGAAGCGGCAATGTGGATCTCCGCCCATTCGCAGGAAGCCATTGACCTGGACCGTGTGGCCGGAGAAGTGGCCTTGAGTCCGTTCCATTTCCTGCGGATGTTCTCGCGCGTGCTCGGCGTCACGCCGCACCAGTACCTGGTGCGTTCGCGGTTGCGGCACGCCGCGCAGCTGCTGGCCGAGAGCGACCGCGAGGTGACCGACGTGGCCCTCGAGGTGGGCTACGCCGACCTCAGCAACTTCGTGCGCAGCTTCCACCGCGCGGCCGGCATGTCGCCTGGCGCCTTTCGCCAGACCGCGCTCAAGGGCTCGAAGAAGTTGCGCAAGATTCTCCAAGACCGCGTGAACGACTTGATCGACGATGACCGCCTGATCCACCCATCAAGCAGGAAACCATCGCCATGTACGACCACCTCGGACTGAAAGTCCACGACCTCGCCGCCAGCATCCGCTTCTACCAGGCCGCGCTCGCGCCCCTCGGCCACGTGCTGGGTTCGCACGACGACACCTATGCCGGCCTCGGCCCCAAGGACGCGCCCGCGCTGTGGCTCTACGCGCATCCGGGCGGACAACCGGGCAACAAAGGGCAGGGCACGCACATCGCGTTTCGCGCCGAGACCCCGGCGCAAGTGGACGCGTTCTACAAGGCGGGCCTGAAGGCAGGCGCGGCAGACAACGGCGGCCCCGGCCCCCGTCCGGACTACAGCCCCACCTACTATGCCGCCTTCCTGATCGACCCCGACGGCAACAACGTAGAGGCGGTGTGCCCTTGAACGTCTGGGCAAACCAGGCATGTCAGGCAAGTTGCGAGGGATGCTGGATCCCTGCTGTGATCAAGGCGGATTCAATGGCCTTCACAGCGTCGCCCATGGCGGACAGGTGCCTTGACAGGATGTCGCTCTCCATCACGACCTCGGGAAGCCAGACCATGGTGATGGCGCCGATCGTGGCGCCATGGAGGCGGATAGGGAGGGCAACCGCCCCGTAGTCGGAAACGGAATTCTTCCCTTGCCGTCTGCGGGTCTTGAGTGAATAGCCCTGGGTCCGGGTCTGCGCGAGCACCGACTGCAACTCTTCCTTGGTCAGGCTTCCCATGGCGCCTGATCGTTCAAGCCGGCGGAGTATGGACTGACGCTCGGGCTGAGGACAGAACGCAAGGTAACAACGCCCCACCGCAGAGTCGATCATGCTCGGCCTGTAGCCAAGGGCGTGGTAGTTCGGGGTCAGGCTGCAACTCGAGGCCGCATCCAGTATGACCATCTGGCTGCCGTCCGGAACAGCGATGTTGACCGGCCAGGGTGTCTGCCGCTCCAGTGCGGCGCGATACGGCGCGCACAACTGCGAAAAGGCGCCGTGCCAGGCTTCCATGTTGTGGGCCGCAGCGACAGGTTGCGCGGTAAAGCGTTTGGTCAGGGGGTGGCGAATCAACCATCCGTCATCACACAGCGTCTTCAGGATGCGCAAAAGCGTTGCACGAGGGATGCCGGTGAGTCGGTGCACGTCGGCAAGCGAAATCGCCTCCTCGGCCTGTACCGCGCGAAGCACCTTGAGACCGCGGCTGAGGGCTTCGATCGACTTGACCTGCAAGTCCAGCGATTGGGGCTGATAGGGTGGTTTCACGTTGATGTTTGTCTCCGCCCTCATTGTGCTGCCTCATGCGACGCTGCACGGCCTGAAAGAAGACAACTGTTCACCAGGTGAAAACAGTGGTTCTCGTGTCCCATCAAGCCTCATAGAGTCTCGACTCCAACAAAGGAGACTTCATGAGACAAAAACTTCTACGGGTCGCGACCGGCCTGGCCATGTTCCTCAGCGCTTCCCTTCACGCACAAACTTGGCCGCAGAAGCCGATCACCATCGTGATTGGATTCCCCGCCGGAGGCGACACCGACGTCGTGGCGCGAATTTACGCCGACAAGTTGAGCAGCCGGCTGGGGCAGCCGGTCATCGTCGAGAACAAGCCTGGCGCCAGCGGGATGATTGGCGCAGCCTATGTCGCCAAGGCGCCCGCGGATGGTTACACCATCATGAATGTGGCGAGCACCTTCGCCATTGCCCCCCACGTTGTCGCGCCATCGCCTGGCATTGTCCAGGATCCCGTCAACGACTTCACCGCCATCTTCCAGGTGTCGAAGGCTCCGCTGGTGGCTTTCACGGGTGTCTCGACCAATATCAAGTCTTTGAGCGACTTGGTTCGTGATGGGAAAGCAGGCAAGCCACTCTCTTACGGAACTCCGGGATCGGGTACACCCATGCACCTGCTGGGTGAGCAATTCAAGAACTCGGCTGGAATCCCCATGATGCATGTGCCCTACAAAGGCTCAGCGCCCGTGCTCACCGACGCCCTGGCTGGCCACATCTCTGTCGGCTGGACCAGTCCCGCCTCCGTGAGCCCGCATCTGACGAGCGGGAAACTGTTGGCACTTGCGGTCTCGAGCCCTGAGCGCAGCGCTCTCCTGCCCAACGTGCCTACCTTCACCGAATCAGGCTTCCCCGATGTGCGGTTCGTTTCGTGGCAAGGATTTCTCGGCCCCAAGAACTTGCCGCCTGAGGTGGTTCAGACCCTGAACAAACACCTGAACGAAATCACCCAGATGCCGGACGTTCGGGCAAGGCTTGCGTCCATCGGACTCGAGCCAGTGGGAGGCGCCCCTGATCATTTCGCCAATACCGTGCGCGGCGACTACGAACGACTCGGCGCCATGGTTCGCAAATACAACATCAAGCTGGATTGAGCCGATGAACAAGCTGGATACGGCGGCCGACAATGCCGCCCATGGATCGACGCGCCCGTTTCACGACGTGGTCGTGGTGGGGGGCGGCCCGGTGGGGCTGGCCACAGCCCTCGAGCTGGGGCGAAGGGGCGTGAGCGTCTGTGTGGTCGAACCTGAGACGGATCTGCGCACGCGCTACCGCCATCCCCGTGCGCGCTACGTCAATCTGCGCGTCACCGAGCATTTTGCTCGTTGGGGTTTGTTGCCTCGGATGCGTGAGCGCGCGGAGTTTCCGGTGTCGTGGCCATCCCAGGTGGTTCTGACGACCCGCCTCAGTGCGCCGGATCTTGCGGTCATCGACAACGCGTTCTTCTCTGACCCGTTGAAAGTCAGCGACGCATTTCCAGAACCCATCGTGCAGGTGATCCAGGCACAGATCGAGGAAGTGCTGAGAGAAGAACTGGCCAAGCTCCCCATGGTGGAAACGCGGTACGGTTGGCAATGTGCCAGCATCGAGCAGGACAGCAACGGGGTCACTGTGAGCGTGCAGGACGCCCAGGGCAACACCCAGAAGATCCAGGCCTTGTATGCGGTGGGCGCCGACGGGGCCCGCAGCGTCGTCGCGCGATCAGGTGGCTTCCGATACGAAGGACGCGCGCGGATCGCGCAATGCGTACAGATCCTGTTTCGCTGCAAGGCGATCTATCGAGACATGCACCGATCGAAGGCGATGATGTGGTGGTGCCTGAACCCGGAGGCGCCAGCGTTTGTCATGCCGGCGGACAGCGAGGACCTTTTCCTGGTGTCCTTGCACAAGATATCCAGCGAAGAGGAAGTGCGCCAGCAGGCACCGCGCATCGTCGCGGCCTTGATCGGGAAGGATGCTCCCTTTGAGATCGAGGGGTTCGACTTCTACCACATGCACGCGCGTATTTCGCAACAGTATCGGCGCGAGCGGATCTTCCTGGTGGGCGATGCGGCGCACCAGCATCCCACCTATGGCGGCCACGGCTTGAACCTGGGCATGAGCGATGCCGTGGACCTGGGGTGGAAGCTGGCGGCGGTCCTTCGGGGTTCGGCACCCGATGGGTTGCTCGACAGCTACGACAGCGAGCGCCGGCCAATCGGCGAACGGCTGGTTCGCGAAACGGTGCGCAGCTTCGAACATGCCCCCAAGGACATGGTGACGCCGGAGATCGAGGGGGTAGGTCCGGATGGCGAGGCGGCGCGGCGCCATGCAGCCAAGGATTTCTTGCGCCTGAAGCAGCCGCAGTTCCGCAGCATTGGAACGCAGCTCGGCTATGTCTACAGCGGCTCCCCCATCGTCTGGTCGGAAGCAGGGTTGGCGCCACCAGACGCGAATCCCAACCACTACGCCCCTGACGGCCGCCCAGGTTCCATCGCACCCCACGCGAGACTTGCGGACGGCCAGTCGCTGTATGAACAGTTCGGGCCGTGGTTCACCATCCTTTGTTTTTCCGAAGGTGCCGAACTCGAACGCGCGAAGGCATTGGCTGCTGCGGCACCGCGAGCCGAGGAGTTCTGTGTGGTGCGTTCTCTGCCAAAAAAGCTGCAAGAACTCTACGGGTCGCCGATCGTTCTGGTCAGACCCGATCAGCACATTGCCTGGCGCGGTAGCACAGTCAGCCCCGAACTGGACATGCAGATCTGGCAAACGGTGTTGGGTGCGACCTCCCTCCTCAAGAAGCAGCAACACGATGACGTACATCACGCGGCCTAGCGCGGGCATGTCTTCGGAGGAAGCCTACCGCCTGCTCACCGGCGCAGTGGTTCCCCGGCCCATTGCGTGGATCACCACCGTGGACGATGAGGGGGTGGTCAACGCCGCACCGTTCAGTTCCTACAACTACGTGGCCCACAGCCCGCCCGCGTTGGCTGTGAACATCGCCAGTCGCGCCGATGGCTCTCTCAAGGACACCGCGCGCAACATGCTGCGCAGCCGAGAGTTTGTCGTGAACGTGGCCACGGTGGAAAACCTCGACGCCCTCCACGCCAGCAGTGCGGCCTACGCGGCCGAAGTCAGTGAATGCGCGACCCTGGGAATTCCTCTGGAGCCCAGCCATTTCGTGCGTGTGCCGCGCATCGCCGCTTCGCCGATCCAGATGGAATGCCGCCTGCTGCAATCGGTGCCGCTCGGCGACGTCAACACGCTGTACATCGGCGAAGTCGTCGCCTTTCATCTGTCGCCCACGGTGTTCGATGGTCGGCGCATCGACGTGCGCCAGCTGCAACCACTGGCCCGTTTGGGCGGCCCCTTCTACACCCAGGTCGGACCCGTCACAGAACGGCAGCGGCTTGAATAAATCCCCACGCAAGGAACTCGCATGTGCCATGGCAAGCTGCTGACCAGCGGCCCGCTCTACGACCCCAACGAAGAGGAATTCGTGCATCTGCCGACCGGCAGCGGCATGCTCTACGCCTCCCTGTTTCCGGCCCGGATCTCCCAACGCGGCACGGTGCTGCTCGTTTCCGATGTGTTCGGTCGCACGCCTTTCTACCGCATGCTGGGGCACCGGCTAGCCGGCATGGGCTACCGCACCTTGGTGCCGGAATTGTTCAGTGCGTCTTTTCCGGTGGCCAACGGTGACATGGAGGCCACCTTCGATCGACTGGGCCAGCTCGATCAAACGAAGTCGCTCGACCAACTCGGCGTGTGCCTGTCGACGCTGCGTGAGCAGGATGCGGCAGGTCATGTGGTGACCATGGGCTTTTGCCTCGGCGGCACCCTTGCCATGATGCTGACTGCGCGCCACTCTTTCGCTGGTGCGGTCATCTATTACGGTTTCCCTGCGCGCAAGCCCGCCACGGAAAAAGCGCCCTACATCGTGCTCGATCACCTGGACGATATCGGGCGCCATCAGGTGCCCGTTCTCGGCTTCTGGGGAGACCAGGAAGAGCGCGTGCCTCTCGATACCGTGGCCGCTTACCGGGATGGTCTGAACTCGAAGGGCGTCCGCGCAGACATCCAGCTCTGCCCGGGCGTGCGTCATGCATTTCTCACCTTTGATCCAGACAACCCCGACTATCAGGTCGCTCAACGCAGTTGGGATCAGACGCACCAGTTCCTGGAAAGCACGATTCGCCCGGCCGGCTGAATGTGATGGAGTCCATCTTGCTTCAACCCGCCACGGACGATTTCCAGCGCGTTCATCGTCTCAACCTGGCAGCGGCCGTGGCACTCTGGCAATCGGGCGAACTTTCGGACAATGCGCGTGCCGTTGCCTATCCCGCGCTGTCTGCCGTGGCCCGTTGCTATTCAGACGATCCAGCGCGTTGGTCCCAGGTCAGTGACTACCTGGAAATCGAGAAGCTCATGCTGGAGGTCGGCGGTTGGCCCATCACCGAGTTGCACTCGGGACGCAGTCGGCAGGACATCGTTGCATCCGTCCTTCGAATGGCATGGCGCACCTCGGTGCTCGACGCGGTGGCGGCGGCGGGCGAAGTGCGTCGCGCGTTGTTCGACCTGGCCGCATCACATCCACATGCCGTGCTGCCCGCGTACACCTGGGGCGTGCAGGCTCAGCCCACCACCCTGGGCCACTACCTGCTGGGTTTCAGCCAGTCGCTGGCGCGGTGGCAGCAGCGCCTGATCCAGACGTACGAGCGCATCAATCAATCCCCCTTGGGAAGCTGCGTGCTGGGCAATTCCCTGTTCTCTCTGGATCGCAACCTGCTGGCCTCTCTGCTGGGCTTTTCCGGGCCGGTGTTGAATTCGTTTGATGCGGTGCAACTCGCCACGGTCGACCTGAGTGCGGAAATCGCGGGGCATGTGAACACGGTCGCCAGCAGCATGTCGTTGTTGTACGCGGATCTGACCGCGCAGTACCACCATGCAGAGCCGTGGCTGGTTTTTATCGATGCGGACAACGTGGGTGGAAGTTCGGCAATGCCCCAGAAACGAAATCCCATGGTGCTCAGCGCGTTGCGGCGCCAGCAGAACAGGATGGTGGGTTGCGCCATGACGATCCTCCTGAATGGCCACAACGTGCCCAGCGGGATGAACGACTGCAAGTACCACGAGCCGACCGAGGCGATGCACTTGGCCACATCCCTGATGCGTGCGACGGCCGCCATGGTGCGAGCGATCCGCTTCGTTCCTGCCGCCGCAAAAGAGGAGCTTGAACGCGACTACGCCAACGCCACCGATCTCGCGCATGTGCTGCAGACCAAGGGCATTCCTTTTCGATTGGCCCATGCCTGCGTGGCAGCCCTGGTGGGTTTTGCGCGCGGAAAAGGCATTCCTCTGGGTGAGGTGAATGACGCACAGGCGCACCGCATCCTTGCCGAGACATTGGGTGGCGACCATGCTCTTGCGTCCAGCGTGCGCTGGGGCGATGTGCGGCAGGCCGCCGATGCCGACTGGGTCGTGCAGAACCGCAAAGGTCTGGGCGGCCCACAGCGGCCGTCTGTCGAAGCGATGCTGAGGCACGACGTGCAGGACGTCGAGGACATGAACCATTGGGTGGCAGACCGCACCACGCGGCTTGCCGCCGCCGACGAGGAGCTTTGCGCAAGCCTTCTCCAACTGCACAAGGAGCATTCCGTTTGAACACACCACGAATCCAGGATGTACAGGTTGACCTCCTGTCCATTCCACTGCCTCGTGACTTTCGCGGCAGCGTTTACAGCGTCACGAACAAGATGGCGCTGTTGACGACCATCCGCCTCGACGACGGCAGCACGGGGATTTCTGTGAATGGCGAAGGCGACGTCGAGACCTTCCGCACGGCACTGAAGATCGCACGCGACTGCATGGCGCCTGCCCTCATCGGCGAAGACCCGTCGTCGATCGGTCGCCTATGGGCGAAGTGCTGGCGGCTGACCGACACGCACTGGATGCCCTGGCAGCGAGCCGCTGCAGTGCGCGCCGTCGCCTGCATGGACTGTGCGCTGTGGGATCTTCTGGGCAAGCGCGCTGGACTGCCGCTGGCGCGGATGTGGGGTGGGCATCGCGATCGATTGCCCATTCTCGCCATCGCCGGTCAATACGTGGACGGTTTCGCACCACACGACTACGTTCCCGAGATGGAGGAGCTTGTGGAACTGGGATTGGCGGGTTGCAAATTCAAGGTGGGCGGACTCAGCCCCGAGCAAGACGCCGATCGCGTTCGCGCGGTGCGCCGCGCCATGGGGGAAGACTTTGTGATTTGTGTGGACGCGAATCGCGGATGGAGCCGACCCGATGCGGAGGACTTTGCCCGACGGGTGAGGGACCTGGGTGTTCGATGGTTCGAGGAACCCTGCCATTGGGAAACCGACGTAGGTGATATGAGCCACCTGCGCCGCACCAGTGACCTGCCCATTGCGGCAGGTCAGTCCGAATACACGGTATCGGCCTGTGTGCACCTGATGGACGCGCAGGCCATCGATGTATGCAATCTCGACGCGAGTTGGGGAGGAGGGGCCACGCCATGGTTGAAGGTGGCCGCCGCAGCCGAGACGCGGGGTATTCAGATGGCTCACCATGGCGAACCCCTGCTGGGCGCGCACCTGCTGTCCGCCGTGAGCAATGGCACTTATGTCGAGACGCACCACCCGTTGCGCGATCCTTTGTTCCATGGCGGCATGCACCGGCGTGGCGTCATCCAGGCGGGCGAGTACGTTCTGTCAGAGCTACCGGGCTGGGGGTTCGAACTGGACGACGATTTTGTCGCGCGGCATGTGGTGGGCGACGCAAGGTAGACCGGTCAGATTGCAGGCTGCGCCTCTTCCGGGGCCGTGTCCTTCTTCACCCGGTTGCCCAGCACCAGCGCGCGCCCCGCAAACAAGCCACCAGCCGCCTCCATGTCCATGCGCTCGGCGTCGCGCCGGCGCAGGTGGTCCATCACCTCGTCGGCTTCTTCTTCTGCAGCGCCCAGAGTGAGCACGGCCTGGCGGCCCATGGCCATGGCGGATTCGAAGGTCTCACGCACCAGGTAGCCCGCATCGGCCTTGCGCAGCTCCAGGATGTGCTCGCGGTCGAAAGCGCGGATCAGCAGCTCGGCATGCGGAAACTCGGTCTTGGCCAGGTGGGCGATGCGGGTGGCGGCCTCCTTGTTGTCCAGGCACACCAGAATCGCCTGGGCGGCGTGCGCGCCCGCGGCGTGCAGCACGTCGGCGCGGCAACCGTCACCGTAGTACACCTTGAACCCGTAGGCCTCGGCGTCGCGGATCATCTGCACGTTGTTGTCGATGATGGTGATGCTCGCGCCGCGCGCGATGACGCCCTGGCTGGCGATCTGGCCGAAGCGCCCGAAGCCGATCACCAGCACGCTGGCGGTCTGGCCGTCGACCTTTTCCACGCCATCCAGCGACACCTCGGCGTCGCGCGCCGTGAAGCGGCGGTGCACCAGCACCACCAGCGGCGTGAGCGCCATGGAGAGCACCACGATGGCCGTCATGTTGGCATTGACCACCGGGTCGATGACGCGCGCACCCAGCGCGGCGGCAAACAGCACGAAGGCGAATTCGCCGCCCTGGGCCATGAGCACCGCGCGGTCCAGCGCGTCGGCGTGCGAGCTTTTCGCGAAGCGCGCCACGCCGTAGATGCACAGGCCCTTGACCACCATCATGGCGAGCACGCCAGCCACGATGATGGGCCAGTTGCTGGTCACGGCGGCCAGGTCCAGCGACATGCCCACGCTCAGGAAGAACAAGCCGAGCAGCAGGCCCCGAAAGGGCTCGATGTCGGCCTCGAGCTGGTGGCGGAAGGTGGATTCGGACAGCAGCACGCCGGCCAGGAAGGCACCCATGGCCATCGACAGGCCACCCAGCTGCATGAGCAGGGCCGCGCCCAGCACCACCAGCAAGGCGGCGGCGGTCATCACCTCGCGCGCTTTGGCGTTGGCCAGGATGCGGAAGAGGGGGTTGAGCAGCCACACGCCGGCCGCTACCAGCGCCACGAGCGA
This sequence comes from Hydrogenophaga sp., assembly GCF_051860785.1. Taxonomy (GTDB): domain Bacteria; phylum Pseudomonadota; class Gammaproteobacteria; order Burkholderiales; family Burkholderiaceae_C; genus Hydrogenophaga. The sequence goes on along the minus strand of NZ_JBIMLB010000018.1, from coordinate 90,662 downwards.
ACCCAGCGCCAGGCCGATGGTGGCCAGGCGCGACGAATCGGCCGCCGCCTGCTGGCCCAGGTCCGGTGCCATGAAGGTCACCACCGCGAGCAAGGGCACGATCAGCAGGTCTTCGAACAGCAGGATGGCAACGATCTTCTGGCCGCGCGGCTGGGCGATGTCGCCACGCTCGCCGAGCAACTGCATCACCACGGCGGTGGAGGTCAGCACGAAGCCCATGGCGCTGACGAACGACACCGGCAACGAGAAGCCGAAGGCCAGGCCCACCCCGGTGAGCAGCAGGCCGCACACCACCACCTGCAGGCTGCCCAGGCCGAAGATGGCCCGGCGCAGGCTCCACAGGTGCGAGGGCTGCATTTCCAGCCCGATCACGAAGAGGTACATCACCACCCCGAGCTCGGCGGTGTGCAGGATGGTGGCGGGATCGCTGATGAGGCCCATGCCGAACGGCCCGATGGCCAGTCCCGCCGCCAGGTAGCCCAGCACCGAACCGAGGCCGATCCGCTTGAACAGCGGCACGGCCACCACGGCGGCGCCCAGCAATGTCACGACCTTGAGCAAGTCGCCCGCGCTGCCTTCCACGGCCATGGTGGAGTCCCTCAGTGGTTGTTGAATCAGGAAATTGTGACGCAAGTGGCGCGCCAACCCCATTCCAGCAAGGAATGCGGGGCACGGCGACAATCGCCGCCATGCGTTCTTCTGGTTTCTTTCGGATCGCCCTGATCCTGGGTCTGCTTTCGGCCATCGGTCCCTTCGCCATCGACATGTACCTGCCCGCACTGCCGGCGATCGGCAGCAGCCTGGGCGCGCCCGTGGGCCAGGTGCAATGGACCCTGATGGCTTTCTTCCTCTCGCTGGGTGTCGGCCAACTGCTCTATGGACCGGTTTCGGACATGGTGGGGCGCAAGCCGCCGCTGTATTTCGGCCTGGGCCTGTTCACGCTGGCCAGCGTGGGCTGCGCCCTGGCCACCGATGTGGAGACTCTCGTGGTGCTGCGTTTCCTGCAAGGGCTGGGTGCGGCGGCCGGCATGGCAATCCCGCGCGCTGTGGTGCGCGACCTGCACACCGGCAACGAGGCGGCACGCATCATGTCGCTGCTGATGCTGGTCTTCAGCGTCTCGCCCATCCTCGCGCCGCTGGCGGGCAGCGGCGTGATCGCGCTGGCCGGCTGGCGCGGTGTGTTCTGGGCCGTGGCGCTCGCCGCGGTGGCCGGGCTGGTCATGGTGTATGGCGCGCTGCAGGAGACGCGCACGCAGGCTGAACGCGTGGAAAGCAGCCTGGGCAGCGCCTTGCGCGCCTACGGCTTGCTGTTTCGCGACTGGCACTACCTGGGCCTGGTGGGCATCGCCAGCACGGCGCTGGCGGGCTTCTTTGTCTACCTCGCGGGCTCGCCGTTCGTGATGATCGACCACTATGGCCTCACACCCACGCAGTACAGCCTGGCGTTCGGCGTCAACGCGGCAGCCTTCTTCGGTGCCGCCCAATGCACCGCGCTGCTGGGTCGTCGCTTTGGTCTGGTGAACGTGGTCAAGGGCGCGGCCACGGCCTCGGGCCTGACGATGACGCTGCTGCTGGTGTATTACCTGCTCGGCGGTGACAGCCTGTGGGTGCTGATCGCGCTGTATTTCGTGGCCAGCGGCTTCATGGGCCTGGTGATTCCCACCACCTCGGTGCTGGCGCTGGAGCAGCACGGCGCCATTGCCGGCACGGCATCGGCGCTCATGGGCACGCTGCAGATGCTGGGTGGCGCATTGGCCATGGCCATCGTGAGCCTGTTCGCCAACGGCCAGCCGCTGCCCATGGTGGTGGGCATGGCCAGTGGCGCCTTGATCGGCGTGGCGCTGACGTGGCTCACGCTGTCGGGTGATTCGAAGGCACACCTGGCCGCCGAGGCGGGCGGGTGACGCTTCCGGACGGTTTGCCATCCCCCCAGCGCGGCAAGGCCGTGCTGGTGATCTTGCTGGGCATCACCCTGGGGGTGATGGACGGCAGCATTGTCAATCTGGCGCTGCCTGGCATTGCACAGGAACTGAACGCCCCGGCCTCTCAGGCCATCTGGGTGGTCAACGCGTACCAGATCGCATCGCTGGTGATGCTGCTGCCTTTGGCCGCGCTGGGTGACCGGCGGGTGTGCGCAGTGGATCGGCCCACGGCAACCCCGCGCTGGGCTGGGCCTTGCTGGCCGCTGGCGTGGCAGTGGGCGCCGTGTACCTGCGCCGCCAGTGGCACCTGGCAGCACCCCTGTTCCCGCTGGACCTGCTGCGCATTCCCGTCTTCGCCTTGTCCATGGGCGCGTCGCTCGGTGCCTTCTGCGCGCAGATGCTGGCCTTTCTTGCACTGCCCTTTCTGTTGCTCGACGTGCAAGGCCGTGCGCACATGGAAGCTGGCCTCATCATGACGGCATGGCCCATGGCCACCGTGCTGGTGGCACCGATCGCGGGTCGGCTCATCGGCCGCTACCCGGCCGGCTGGCTGGGCGGCATCGGCATGGTGGTGTTCGCCCTGGGCCTGTTGCTGGTGGGCCTGCGGCCGGAACACACCACGGCCTTCGAGATGGGCTGGCGTCTGGCGCTGTGCGGCGCGGGTTTTGCGCTGTTCCAGTCGCCCAACAACCACACCATCGTGACCAGCGCCCCCGTTCACCGCAGTGGCGCGGCCAGCGGCATGCTGGGCACGGCACGGCTGACCGGGCAGACGCTGGGCGCCGTGATGCTGGCCGCCATCTACGCGGTGTGGAACCAGCACGACGGGCAGGGCGAAACGATCGCGCTGTGCCTGGCGGCCGGGTTCGCGTTGCTGGCGGGTGTGAGCAGTTCGCTGCGGGTCAGGGCGCGCCGCTAGCCAGGCCTTCGGCCAGCGCCTGCGCGGAAAGCGGCGCGCATCCCTCGGCCTTGTTGCTGATCGTGACGAAGACGTTCTGGCCCGCGTTGCTGATGCCGGCGATGGTGCGCACCAGCAACTCGCGCGTGTCCTGGTCCACGTCGTGGATGCGGTCGTAGGGGCTGTATTCGCGTTGCGCGTCTTCGTAGCCGTAGGCGCCATGCAAAGGGTTGAGGTTCCAGCGGCAGACCATGGGGCCGGGCCAGAGCCGGCGCAGCAGGGGCAGTTGTTCGGCCAGCCGCGGCATCTTGGCGTGCAGGCACAGGCACCAGGTGGCACTGCATTCGCGCAGCACGGCGGCGAGCTCGGGCATGAAAGCCGGATTCAGCCATTCCGGGTCGCGCACTTCCAGGGCCAGCACGCCGTCGGGCGCGGTGGGTTTGAGCGCGGGTTGGGCCAGCAGCAGGGTGCGCACGCGCTGCAGCACCAGCGGCAGGTTGTGCAGCAGATGCCTTGGCATGGGGCTCAGTTGAAACACCAGCGCGCCCACCTTGTGGCCCAGGCCCGCGAGCGCGGGCGCCACGAAATCCTGCGTGGCCAGCGCGGGATCGAGAAACGCCGGGTTGGGTTGCAGGCCCCGGCCATCCTCACCGCGCACCAGCGCGTCCGTCACGTGGCTCGGCGCCTTCACCACGAAGCGGAAGTCGTCCGGCACCTGGGCGGCGTAGCGGGCGTACTGGTCCTGCGTGAGCGGGCGGTAGAAGCTGCGGTCCACGCTCACGGCGCGCATCAGCGGATGCTGTGCGTAGGCGCGAAGGCCTTCCTTGGAGAGCAGGGTTTCGGGGTACTCGCCGTCCCACATCAGCCCGGCCCAGCCGGGGTAGGTCCATGAAGAAGTGCCCAGACGCACCCGTGGCGACAGGGCGGCGGCCAGGGCCTGCAGCGCCGGGTCCGGCGGTGCAGGGGTCACGCGGTCCTGCCGCTTGCGGGATGGAGGCGGGCTGGGCGTTGGTGCGGGCGGATCGCCGAACAGGTTGTCTTGCATGCTTGGGCCGGGATCGGACAGCGGCCATGGTAGCCCGGCAGCGTGTGGCAAACTTCCGCGCTTCGCTTTTTCACATCGGTTCGAATGCAGCAGATCATCCGGCAGATTGCCACGGACATCAGGGTTGAAGAGAGACAGGTATTGGCAGCGGTCGAGCTGCTGGATGGGGGAGCCACGGTGCCCTTCATTGCCCGGTACCGAAAAGAAGCCACGGGCGGGCTGGACGACGTGCAACTGCGCGAGTTGTCGTTCCGCCTGGACTACCTTCGCGAGCTGGAAGACCGCCGCGCCGCCGTGCTGAAGGCCATCGACGAACAAGGCAAGCTCACCGACGCGCTGCGCGCGGCCATCGCCGCGGCGCCGACCAAGCAGGAACTGGAAGACCTGTACCTGCCGTTCAAGCAGAAGCGCCGCACCAAGGGACAGATCGCACGCGAGTTCGGCATCGAACCCCTGGCCGACAAACTGCTGGCCGATCCCACGCTGGACCCCGCCACCGAAGCCGGCGCCTTCACGAAACCGCCCGAAGTGCTGGACGACGGCAAGCCTGGCGCCGATTTCTCCACCGTGCCGGCCGTGCTCGACGGCGTGCGTGACATCCTCTCCGAACGCTGGGCGGAAGACCCGGCGCTGGTGCAGAGCCTGCGCGAGTGGCTGTGGACCGGCGGCCTGCTCAAGAGCACGCTGGTGGCGGGCAAGGACGAGAACGCACCCGACATCGCCAAGTTCCGCGACTACTTCGACTACGACGAGCCGATCTCGCGCGTGCCTTCGCACCGCGCGCTCGCCGTGTTCCGGGGCCGCGCGCTGGAAATCCTCGACGCCAAGCTCGTGCTGCCCGAGCCACCCGACGCGGTGCCGGCCGGCAAGCCCGGCGCCACGCCCTCACTGGCCGAAGGCCGCATCGCCCTGCACCTGGGCTGGAGCCACCAGGGCCGCAAGGCCGATGACCTGCTGCGCAAATGCGTGGCCTGGACCTGGCGCGTCAAGCTTTCGCTCTCCAGCGAACGCGACCTGTTCGCCCGATTGCGCGAGAGTGCCGAGGGTGTGGCGATCAAGGTGTTCGCCGACAACCTGCGTGACCTGTTGCTGGCAGCGCCCGCAGGCCCCAAGGTGGTGATGGGCCTGGACCCAGGCATCCGCACGGGCGTGAAAGTGGCGGTGGTGGATGCCACCGGCAAGCTGGTGGACACGTCCACGGTGTATCCGCATGAGCCCCGGCGCGACTGGGACGGCTCGCTGCACACGCTGGGCCTGCTGGCACGGAAACACGGCGTGAACCTGATCGCCATTGGCAACGGCACGGCCAGCCGCGAAACGGACAAACTGGCCGCCGACCTCATCAAGTTGCTGGAGAAGGCCGGGCAGGGCGGTGTGGTGAAAGTGGTGGTGAGCGAGGCTGGCGCGTCGGTGTATTCCGCCAGCGAATTCGCTTCTCAGGAAATGCCCGATGTGGACGTGAGCCTGCGTGGTGCGGCTTCCATCGCCCGCCGCCTGCAGGACCCGCTGGCCGAACTGGTGAAGATCGATCCCAAGAGCATCGGCGTGGGCCAGTACCAGCACGACGTGAACCAGAGCGAACTGGCCCGCACGCTCGAAGCCGTGGTGGAAGACTGCGTGAACGGCGTGGGGGTGGACCTCAACACCGCCAGCGTGCCGCTGCTCGCGCGCGTCTCCGGGCTGTCGGCCAGCGTGGCCAAGGCGGTGGTGCGCTGGCGCGAGGCGAACGGCGCCTTCAGGAACCGCCAGCAACTGATGGACGTGGCCGGCCTGGGCGCCAAGACCTTCGAGCAAAGCGCCGGCTTCCTGCGCATCCGGGGCGGTGACAACCCGCTGGACATGACGGGCGTGCACCCTGAGACCTACAGCGTGGTCGAGCAGATCATGGAAAAGACCGGCAAGCCCGTGGCCGAGCTCATGGGTCGGGCCGACATGCTCAAGACCCTGCGTCCCGAGCTGTTTGCCAACGAGCGCTTTGGCGTCATCACGGTGAAAGACATCCTGGGCGAGCTGGAAAAGCCCGGCCGCGACCCGCGCCCGGACTTTCAGGTGGCTCGTTTCAACGACGGCGTGGACGACATCAGCGACCTGCGCGAAGGCATGATTCTGGAAGGCACGGTGAGCAACGTGGCCCAGTTTGGCGCCTTCGTGGACCTGGGCGTGCACCAGGACGGCCTGGTCCACGTCAGCCAGCTGGCCCACAAGTTCGTGAACGATGCCCGGGAAATCGTGAAAACCGGCGACATCGTGAAGGTCAAGGTGATGGAGGTCGATGTGGCACGCAAGCGCATCGGCCTTTCGATGAAGCTGGGCGAAGCGCCTGCGCGTGGTTCAGACGGCCCACGGGACAACCGGTTCGAGCCGGCGCGAGGTGCACGCGGCGGCCAGCCGGTCGCAAAAGGCAACCCGCCGGTGGCATCGGCCATGGCGTCGGCCTTCGCCCGTTTGCAGGGCTCCGGGAAACGCTGAAAAACCGGTAGTTCAAAGGCATTCAAGGGGCTCAAGTCGCAGGGGCAGGTGTCGATAGCTTGGGTAGTCAAACCCACCCAAGCCATCGGACTTCAGCCCCATGCAACTCGAAGCCCTGTTGAACTACCCCCGTGCGCTGCCGGCCATGTCGCGCACGGTCTCGGACCTGCTGGCCGAGATGAACAAGGAAGATCCCAGTCCCCGGCGGGTGGCGGGCCTGATTTCCCAGGACCCGGCGCTCACCACGCGCGTGCTGCGCCTCTCGAATTCCGCCTTCTTCCGCGCCAGCCGCCAGATCGGCAGTGCCGACGAGGCCGTGGCCCTGCTGGGCATGACCCATGTGCGTTCGCTGGTGATGGCCGCGGCGCTGGGTTCGGGCTTCAAGAACGTGCCGGGCGTGGACATGCGCCAGTTCTGGCGCTACAGCCTGCGCGTGGCCGACATTTCCCGCTCGCTGGCGGGCCTTCTGCGGCAGAACGAGGGCAATGCCTTCACCGCTGGCCTGGTACATGCCATTGGCGACCTGATCATGCACATCGCCATGCCCGATGTGATCGGCCCCATCGACATGGGTACACCGCCCCTGGACCTGCGCCGTGCCGAGGCCGAGCGTGCGGTGCTGGGCTACACCTACGCCGAGGTGGGTGCAGGCATGGCGGAGAAATGGCAGTTCCCGCCCGACATCGTCTCGGCCCTGGCCAATCAGGTGGCCCCTTTCGACGGCGAGACCTACGACCCTCTGGGTGGCGTGCTGCACCTGGGTTCCTGGCGCGCGCGCGCTGAGGAAATCCAGCTCGACGAAGGCGGCCTGGTGTCCACCTTTCCGGACATGGTGGGCCTGACCCTGGGTCTGGATGTGGACAGCGTGCTGGGCAAGGACCCCACGGAGTGGTCGTTCAGCCAGGCCCTGGGCGCTTTCATCGATTGATCGTCACCGAAAGTTCTCAAGACTCTCTCGAGCCTGACGAAGAAACCATCAGTCCTCCAATTACAAGCCACCAACGTCGAAGGGTCAGATCATGCAACTCGAAAAGCTGCTCAAGCAACCAGACGCACTGCCTTCCGCCCCCAAGGTGGTGCGCAAGCTGATCGAAACCTTCGACCAGGAAGAGGTCGACGCCATGCTGGTGGCCTCCTACATCGAAGACGACCCTGTGCTGGTGGCCAAGCTGCTCAAGACCGCCAACTCCGCCTTCTTCGGTCTGTCCCGCCAGGTCTCCAACGCCCGTGAAGCCATGAACGTGCTGGGCATGATCAAGGTGCGCGCGCTGGTGATTGCCGCTTCGCTCGGCGAAGGTTTCCACACCCTGGGCAGCGTGAATCTGAACCAGTTCTGGCGCTACAGCCTCAACACCGCCAACCTCTCGCGTTACATCGCGTTGCCGATCAAGATCGACGAGAACACCGCCTTCACCGCCGGCCTGATCCACGGCATTGGCGAACTGGTGATGCATGTGGGCATGCCCGAGGCCATGCTGGACCTTGACCGCAGCGTGCCCATGCTGGACCTCAAGCGTTCCAAGGCCGAGCGTGGCATCTTCGGCTACAGCTATGCCGAAGTGGGTGCCGCCCTGGCACGCGAATGGCATTTCCCCAAGCGCATGATCAACGCCATCGAGCACCAGACCGCGCCGTTCGACAACGACGTGTACGAGCCGATCGCCGGCGTGATCCACATTGGCTCCTGGCGCGCCCGTGCAGAAGAGCAGGCCATGCGCAGTGAATTGCTGATCAACACCTACCCCGATCCTGTCGGGCTCGTGCTGGGCATCGATCCGGACACCGTGGTGGCCGAGGAAATTCCCTCGCTTTCCCGGCACTCCGAGGACACGGAGTCGCAGGCGCATCACTGACTCGAAGGGCAGGGCAGGGCCTGCGAGACAATCGCAGCCTATGCCTTTCGCGCTTCGCCTCTACGCCGGCCCTCGGGCCCGGCAACACCTCGAACAGCACGGCCTGCGTCCGCAGGACGTGGGCATCATTCCCGCCGCCGCCGGTGGACCCAAGGGCCTGATCCTCGGCCCGCTCGATCGCTTCCTGTTCGCCCAATGGCTGCCCCGCAGCCAGCAGCCGGTGCATCTGGTGGGCGCATCCATCGGCGCATGGCGCATGGCCACGGCCTGCCTGAACGAACCGCTGGCCGCCCTCCAGCGCCTTGAAACCGACTACATCCACCAGCACTACGAACTGCCTCCGGGCCAGAAGCGCCCCACGGCCATGCAGGTGAGCGAACGTTTCGCGGACAACCTGAAGCTGTTCTACGGCGGGCGTGTGGGCGAAGTGCTCGGGCAGTCTCGCTTTCACCTGCACATCGTCACCTCGCGCGGGCGCCACCTGTTGCGCCGGGACGGTCTGCTGCGCACGCCGCTGGGCTACCTGACGGCCTATGCGGTGAACGCCGTGAGCCGCAAGGCGCTGGGCAGTTCGCTGGAGCGCGTGGTCTTCTCGTCGGTGCCGCCGGCTTCTGGCGCCGTGAGCCCGCTGCCGTTCTCCACACAGGACTTCCGCACGCGGCAGGTCGCCATGGCCGAGAACAACTTCATGGACGCGTTGCAGGCCAGTTGCTCCATTCCCTTCGTGTTGCGACCGGTGCACGGCATTGCCGGTGCGCCGCCCGGCACCTATTGGGACGGCGGCATCACGGATTACCACCTGCACCTGCGCTACCAGCCACCGGCGTCCGCGCCCATCGTGCTCTACCCCCACTTCCAGAAGGCCGTGGTGCCCGGCTGGCTCGACAAAGGCTGGAAGGGCCGGCACCTGGCCAGCCCTGCGCTGGACAACATGCTGGTGATCGCGCCCGACCCAGCCTGGGTCGCCTCGCTGCCCAATGCCCGGCTGCCCGATCGCAGTGACTTCACCCGCTACGGGCAGGATCTGCCCGCGCGTGTGAAAGCCTGGGGCGCGGCGGTGTCGGCCAGCCAGCAACTGGCGGACGAATTCGCGCAATGGGTCGAGCGACCCGACCTGTCGCGCATCGAGCCCCTCTGAACGGGGAGGGGGATAATCCTTCCCCATGTCCAGCGAGCCCGCCACCCCACGCTTCCTCACCGCCGCGCTCTACCAGTTCGTCGACCTGCCGGACTTCGCCCGGCTGCGCGCACCCTTGCTCGCCTGCTGCGAGGCCAACGACGTCAAGGGCACGCTGCTGCTGGCCCCCGAAGGCATCAACGGCACCATCGCCGGGCCGGCGCAAGGCGTGCGCGCCGTGCTGGCGCACCTGCGCGCCGACCCACGCCTGGCCCGTCTGCCACACAAGGAATCCTGGAGCGAGCATCCGCCGTTTCACCGCATGAAAGTGCGCGAGAAGCGTGAGATCGTCACCCTGCGCGTGCCTGGGCTCGACCCCAACCGCACCGTGGGCCAATACGTGAAACCGGAAGACTGGAATGCCCTGCTGGCCGACCCCGATGTGCTGCTGATCGACACCCGCAACGACTACGAGGTGGCCATTGGCACCTTCCACGGCGCGATCAACCCGAACATCAGATCGTTCACCGAGTTGCCGGCCTGGCTGGACGCGCAGCCTGCGCTGCAGAGCGAGAAGAAACCCAAGGTGGCCATGTTCTGCACCGGTGGCATCCGCTGCGAGAAGTCGACCGCGCTCATGAAGATGCGCGGTTTCGACGAGGTCTATCACCTCGAAGGCGGCATCCTCAAATACCTGGAAGCGGTGCCGCCAGCGCAAAGCACCTGGGAGGGCGAGTGCTTCGTGTTCGACGAGCGCGTGAGCGTGGGCCACGGCCTCGTGCCCGGACCGCACGAACTCTGCCGCTCGTGCCGATGGCCCCTTTCGCCAGAGGACAAGGCCTCGCCTCACTACGTGCTGGGCGTGAGTTGCGCCCATTGCTACGACCAGCGCAGCCCGGAGGAAAAAGCCCGGCTGGCAGAACGGCAAAGGCAGGTGGAACTGGCCGAGGCGCGCGGGGAGCAGCACGTCGGTGCGAGGATGCCTTAGCGCGGGGTGATGATGGAAAGGACCAGCTCGCGCAGGGCGGCGGGACGTGCCGGTTTGTACAGCAGGGCAATGCCCAGGCTCCTGGCGCGCTCGGCCACCGCCTTGTCCATGTCGCCTGTGATCAGGCAGGCAGGTATGTTGCGGCCGGTCAGTTCCCTCAGCGAGAGAATCGCATCGATGCCATTCTCGTTGCCTCGCAGGCGGTGGTCGCTCACGATGTAGTCGGGTACGAGACCCCTGGCGACCAGGGTGCGCGCTGTCTCGATGCCTTCGGCGGCATGGGGAATGGATTTCCAGGTCTTGAGCAGATCGAAAAGGGCGTCACTGGCCATGGCGTCGTCTTCGATGATGAGCGCTTGAAGTCCCACCAGAGGCTCCTGCGTCAGATCCCAGGCGTGCACGGGCGGCTCCTCGGCCAGTGCGGGTTGCGGTGGCGCCAGGGGAATGGTCACGCTGAAGCAGCTTCCCCAGCCGGGCGCCGATTGCACGGTGAGTGGATGGCCCAGCAGGTCGCAGGTGCGCCTGGCAATGCTCAGTCCCAGGCCCAGGCCTTTGCTGCGGTCGCGTTCCGGGTTATCGGCCTGGAAGAACTCGTCGAAGATGTAAGGCAGGTGCTCAGGCGCAATGCCGATACCGCTGTCGCGCACTTCAATCCGTGCGTGCGTGCCATTCTTCGTGGGGCGGCAGGCCACCAGCACGGTACCCTGCGGTGTGAAACGCAGGGCGTTGCCCACGAGGTTGTGCATCACGCGCTGCAACATCGCGAGATCGGTGTTCAGCCAGACGTGCGACGGCCTGAACTTGAGGCGCACACCGCTTCGGATGCCTTCGCCAGGAAATAGCGGGCGCACCTGTTCGACCAGGCGCGCAAAGGGAACCGCGGTGACCTGCACCTGTACGGAATCCGAGCCCAGGCGGGAAAGATCGAGCAGGGCGTTGAGCATGTGCTCCAGAGTTCGGACCGAGGCGTCCAGGCGGCTCACAAGCACATGGCTTTGCGGTGTGCCCGGAAGCTGCTTCAGTTGATCGATCAGCAGCCCCATGGCATGCGTGGGTTGGCGAAGGTCGTGGCTGGCTGCCGACAGGAAGCGGGACATGGCCCTGCGCTCCGCCTCCGAGGCCTCCTGCTTCTCGCGCATTTGCTCGGCCTGCCGGCGCATGGTGATGTCGACCAATACGATTCGCAGCAGCGGCGTGCCGCCTTCGTCCAGCGCAGCGGTGGCGCCCATTTCCACCCAGATGTGCTCCCCCTCGCGACCCACCAGCCGCATTTCGCAGGACCTGTGTTCACCTACCGCCAGATTCATGCGGCACTGGCGGTAGAAATGGTCCTGGTCTTCAGGGGCAATGAAGCGCGCCAGCGGCATGTCCACCAGGTACTCACGCTCTGTGCAGAGCAACTTGGCGGCAAAGTGATTGACCTGCTGGATCAGGCCCTTGGCGTTGACGGTGCAATAGGCCACCGGCGCCATGTCGTACAGATTGAAGTAGTGCTCACGCGTGGCGTCCAGCGCTGCCTGCGTGATGCGGAGTTCCTCGTTCTGCATCTCGAGCTCGATCTGGTGCACCCGCAGTTCCTGCACCAGCAGGCGCAGTGCGCCCGCTGGCAGGTCGTCCACCGGCGCGACCGCAGCAGCCTTCATCCGGCTATCGCTGTCCAGGTCGGGGGGTGGGCGGTGCGGGTCCGGGTCGCTCATGGCAATGGCTTTGATGCCGTCTCGATCGGGGAGACAGGTTGTTCCATCAGGGCGACCCCTCGCAACCGGTTGCGCCCATCGCGCAGCGCGGTCGCCGTCACCCAGACCTCCTGGACCTTGGCGTCCTTGCGCAGACGCTGCGTCAGCCAAGGTATCGCAGCTTTCCCATTGCGCAGGGCAGAAATCCGATTCTCGTGATCGTCGCGAAGAGCCACTGGAATCCGCGCGTGCGCTGGAAGCAGCAGGGCTTCACTCTCGTCCCAGCCGTAAAGACGACGAGCCGCTTCGTTCCAGGCCTGGGTTCGGCCTTCGATATCCTCGATGACCACCGCGGCATCGGAATCGCGCAACATGCGCGCCATGTGGCTCAACCCGATCACCTTTCGCAAGGCCTCTTGCGCCTGTCGCACCTCGGTGATGTCGACGAAGGTGATCACCGCGCCCTCGATCACGTAGTCCAGCGTGCGGTAGGGCTGGATGCGCATGGTGTACCAGCGCTGCTGCGAGGTCTGCACATCCAGTTCGAAGTTCTCGAGCGTGTCGAGCACGGCCAGCACGTCCGGGACGAGCTTGTCATAGCCGACCAGGTTGGACGCGATGTGGCTGATGGGTCGGCCCACGTCGCCCGGGATCAGGTTGATGATGGTCGACGTTGCAGGGGTGAAGCGCAGGATGCGCAGGTCGTGGTCCACGAACAGGGTGCCGATGCCGGTGCCGGCCAGCAGGTTGTTCATGTCGTTGTTGGCGCGGGAGAGATCGGTCACCTTGATCTGCAACTCGGTGTTCACGGTCGTCAGTTCCTCATTGACGGCCTGCAGCTCTTCCTTCGATGTTTCGAGCTCTTCGTTGGTGGATTGCAGCTCTTCGTTGACGGCCTGCATCTCCTCGTTGGACGAGCGCAGTTCCTCGCTGGAGCGTTCGAGCGCCTCCGACATGGATTTCAAGTGTTCATCGCGAACGCGCAGAGCCCGTCGCAGTTCCTGCAACTCGTCACCGGATCCAGGCACGTTCCCAGCCAGTTCACTGGACGTTGCCACCTGCGCCGCCACCGTGTTCAGCTCGGCGTTGGCCGACACCTCGAACACCACCAGATACAAGGGATCGCCCGGCGTGTCGCCGCCTGGGCTGGTGACCTGGCGGATGGTGAGGTTGACGATGGCGAAATGGCCATTGGTGCGGATCTGGACACGTGGAGCAGGGGAGACTTCCTGATGGGAAACGGCCGCCCGGAGAGCAGCTTCGAGCGCGGGCCGCAGACCCTCGCGCGCCATCTTCAGGATGTTGTTGACACCCGCCTCGCCAGGCGCGGGCTCCAGGAAATGGCCTGTGCGGCCGTGAAGGTAGCGGATGTCCCCCTGAGCATTGACCAGGGCGCTGGCCGGTGCGATCCGCAGCAGGGCCTGTTCGGCAATGTCACGCAGCGAAGTTTTCATGGGTGATTCCCGTTTTTCCTGACCCGGATGTGGCGCGGCTTCGATCCTCGTCGTGGGAAGCAGGGTGGCGGTGGTGTAGCTGGGTCGGGTGGATTTGGAATCTTCCCTGCGCCGGAAGAGCTTGGCGAGGCGGTCCAGCACGGAAAACAGTTCGCCATTTTCGCCTACGCTTTCGGATGGGCCCAGGAACAACGTGCCGCCCGGCTTCAACGCGTAGTGAAACAGGGGAATGAGCCGCTTCTGCAGATCGCCTTCGAAATAGATCAGGAGGTTCCGGCAAACGATCAGGTCGAGCCGGGAGAACGGCGGATCACGGATGACGTCGTGTTCGGAGAACACCATCATGTCTCGCAGGTACTTGTGCACCCGGTAGGCACTGCCCCCCATTTCCGGGGTGAAGAACCGCGAGAGTCGTGAGAGGGATAGCTCGGAGGCAATGCTGGCGGGATAGACCCCGGCGCGCGCCACGGAGATGGCGCGGCTATTCAGGTCGGTCGCGAAGATCTGCACTTTGCGTTGCTGCTGCAGCCGTTCCATGGCCTCCGCAACCAGCATGCCGATGGAGTAGGGCTCTTCACCGGTGGAACAGCCCACCGACCAGATGCGCACCGCACTCGAGGGGTCCTTCTCCGCCAGCAAACGCGGCAATATGCTCCGCTCGAGCATCTGGAACGCCTCGGGATCGCGGAAGAACGCGGTCACGCCAATCGGCAGATCGAAGTAGAGGTTTCTCACTTCACCGGGCGTCTGGCGCAGGTAGGCGGCATACGCATCGAGCGAATCGAGCTGGTGCACCGCCATGCGCCGCTCGATGCGTCGCCGGATGGTGCCCAGCTTGTACTGCGAGAAGTCGTGGCCGGTCTGCGAGCGCAGCAACTGCATGACCGCGACATAGGCATCCTGAGACCAGATGCCTGCGCCAGCCAGCGACATCCAGCGTTTGCCTGACCGCTGATGGGTCAGGGACATGAGGTGCGCCGCCATCTGGTCGGGTGGCAGATCGATGTCGACCTCGCCGGTTTCCATGGCGCTGTGTGGCATGCCGTGAAACTGCGCGGTTGCTGGTGTCTGGACCATCGTCAGGCCCCCGGCTTTCCTGATCGCCCGCAGGCCGATGGCCCCATCGCTGCCGCTGCCCGAAAGCACGATGCCCACCGCCCGGTCACGCAGTTGCCGCGCGAGGGAGTTGAAGAAGATGTCGATGGTCTGAGGGCCGCCATGCAGGCGGGTCCGGACATGGAGCGTGAGCCGGCCGTCCAGATACAACAACTCATGGTTGGGTGGAATCACGTAGACGCAGTTCGGCCGAACCGGCATGTCTTGCTGGATCTCGAACACCTGCATGCTGGTGTAGCGCTGGATGAGCTCGCTCAGGATGCTCGGGTGGTCGGGCGCCAGGTGTTGAACCAGCACAAAGGCCATGCCGGACTCGGCGTCGGTCGGCACGCTGCGAAAGAAGGCCTCGAACGCAGCCAGTCCTCCCGCAGAAGCCCCGATGCCGACCACCTTCAAGGGGCGCTCGGTGTCGTCGACCTTTGCGGATGCGACAGACAGGTCAACGCTGTTCATGGCGAAGGTGGATGGCAAAGCCTGTGGTTCAAAGGGCCGACTGCAGCAGGTCTCGGTAGTCTTGTGCCGTGGCCAGTCGCGGGTTGGTCTTGTGGCAGTGGTCCGCCAGTGCACCCACGATCACCCGTTCGAACAGGTCCTCCCCCACGCCCATGGCCGCCAGGCCGCTGGGCAGCCCCAGGCGGGCGTTCATGTCCAGGATGGCCTCCGGCACGTCGCTGCCGCTCGCCAGGCCCATGGCGTGCGCCATGCGCTGAAGGCGGCCATCCTTCTTCATGGAATCGGCCTCGGCATTGAATCGGATCACCGCGGGCAGGAACACCGCGTTGAGGGTGCCATGGTGCAGGCGCGGGTTCACGCCGCCCAGGCTGTGGCTGAGCGAATGCACGCAGCCCAGCCCTTTCTGGAACGCCATGGCACCCTGCATCGAGGCACTCATCATGTTCAGGCGGGCCTCGCGATCCTGCCCGTTCCGGGTGGCGCGCTCGATGTGGGCCCAGCCGCGCTGCAATCCATCCAGGCCAATGCCATCGGCCGGTGGGTTGAAGGCCGGGGCCATGAAGGTTTCCATGCAGTGGGCGATGGCGTCCATGCCGGTGGCGGCTGTCAGCATGGGTGGCAAGCCCAGTGTGAGTTCAGGGTCGAGCAGAGCGGTTCTGGGGAGCAGGTGCCAGCTGTGAAAGCCCAGCTTGCGACCGTCGTCCACGATGACGATCGCTCCGCGCGCAACCTCGCTGCCGGTACCGGCCGTGGTCGGTACCGCGATGAGCGGTGGCACACGGTCGGTGATCTTCGGTGAACCGCCCTCGATGGTCGCGTAGGTTTTGAGCGGCCCTTCGTGGGTGCTGGCAATGGCCACGCCTTTGGCGCAGTCGATGGCGCTGCCACCACCCAGGGCGATCAGGCCGTCGCAGCTTTCCCGACGGTAGATGTCCGCCGCGGCGCGCACGGCGGCCTCGGTCGGGTTCGAAGGCGTCTGGTCGAAAACCGCGGGCGACTGGCCGGGCAGGGCGGCCAGCGCCTTGTCCAGCAGGCCGGCAGCTTTCACGCCCGCGTCGGTGACGATGAGCGCCTTGCGAATGCCCACACGCTCGCATTCGGCCGCCAGCTGGGCAAGCACACCGAAGTCGATCAGGATGTTGGTCACATAAAGAATCTGCGCCATGCGATGGGCCTCGGTGTTCTTTCCGGCAATGTGGATAACTATAAGGTTTTGGATGCGGTGGGGCCATGTTGGCTCATGCCATCCGGTCGCGGAAAAGACAGGGACAATTTCCCCATGCCACACCCCTCCAATCCCCGCGCCCTGCTCACACCCGCCATGCGTGGCCTGCTCGACCGCATCGAACGCGCCGGCCATCCGCCCCTGCATGCACTCTCGCCCGATCAGGCGAAGGCGTCCTACCTGGCCGGGGCTCCCGTGCTCGACATCCCTCTCCACAAGCTCACCCGGGTGCAGGACCTGGGCATTCCCGCACGCGACGGCGTCAAGCTGCCGGCGCGGCTGTTCGCCCCGGCGCTGGATGCGGCGCTGCCTGTGTTGCTTTTCTTCCATGGAGGTGGTTTCACCGTGGGCAGCGTGGCCAGCCACGAACCGCTGTGCCGCCACCTGGCCCATCTCGCGCATTGCGCCGTGCTTTCGGTGGACTACCGGCTGGCGCCCGGATCGAAATTCCCCACTGCGGTGGAAGACGCCTGGGACGCGCTGACGTGGTTGCGCGATCAGGCTGGTGCGCTGGGCCTGGATGGCAGGCGCATCGCGGTGGGCGGCGACAGCGCTGGCGGCACGCTGGCCGCCGTCACTGCCATCGCCGCGCGCGACGAGGGCTGGCCGCTGGCCCTGCAGATGCTTTTCTATCCGGGCTGCGCGGGCCACCAGGACACCGCGAGCCACAAGACCTTCGCGCATGGCTTCCTGCTCGAGGAGCCGCACATCAGCTATTTCTTTCACCACTACCTGCGTACCGAGGCCGACCGCGACGACTGGCGCTTTGCTCCGCTCGACGGCGTGGATGCCTCCGGCCACCCGCGCGAACTCGACGGCGTGGCGCCTGCGTGGCTGGGCCTGGCAGAGTGCGACGCGCTCACCGACGAAGGTGTGATGTACGCCGACCGCCTGCGCCACGCGGGCGTGCCGGTGGCGCTGGAGATCTATGCGGGTATGGTGCACGGTTTCATCAATTTCGGTCGCGCCATTCCACAGGCGCTGACCGCCCACAACGATGCGGCCCGTGCGCTGCGCAGAGCTTTCAACCCGGAGACCTGAGATGACCTTGAAACGCAGCGACTTCCGCTTCTTCCACCGCCTGCGCGTGCGCTGGGCCGAGGTGGACATGCAGAAGATCGTGTTCAACGCCCACTACCTGATGTATTTCGATACTGCCATCAGCGACTACTGGCGTGCGATGGCACTGCCGTACCAGGAGAGCATGGATCAGCTCGGCGGCGACCTCTACGTGGTGAAGGCGACCGTCGAATTCCACGCCTCGGCGCGCGTCGACGACCAGCTCGACATTGCGATGCGATGCCTGCGCATCGGCAATTCGTCGCTCACGTTCCAGGGGGCCATCTTCCGGGGCGAGGAACACCTCATCACGGGTGAGATCGTCTATGTGTTCGCCGATCCCGCGACCCAGAAGTCGCGCCCCGTGCCTCCCGCCTTGCGCGAGACCCTGCTGGGTTTCGAGGCCGGCGAGTCCGTGACCCGCTTGCGCGTGGGCACCTGGAGCGAGCTGGGTACCGACGCAGGGACCCTTCGCACGGCGGTGTTCGTGCAGGAGCAGCGCATTCCGAAGGAACTCGAATGGGACGAGGCCGACGCTGTGGCGGTGCACGCCGTGGCCTACAACCGGCTCGGCCGCCCTGTAGCCACCGGGCGGCTCGTGCCGCACACACCGGGCGTGGCCCGGATCGGCCGCATGGCGGTGGACCGGACGCTGCGTGGGAGCCGCCTTGGCCGCGATGTCTTGCACGCCCTGATGGACGCGGCGCGGGCGCGCGGCGACACCGAGGTGATGCTGCACGCGCAGCAGAGTGCGATCGGGTTTTACCGACGCCTGGGCTACGAGGACCGGGGCACGCCTTTCGAAGAAGCGGGCATACCGCACCAGGAAATGGTGGCGAAGCTTTAGGGCCTTAGGGCCAGACCAGCTCGACCCGTTGGTGGGCCTTGCCGGGCATGACCGGTCGCCCGACCGACCCGTGGTCGTGTGTCCACTCCATCAGGTCCACCTGCCAGCCGCTGGCCATCGGGCGCGTGCTCACCAGCATGCTGCTGCGTGTGCCGTAGGCCCGCCCGGGCATGCGCACGAAGGCGCTGGAGAGCGCGCGTTCGGCATCGCCGGGCACGCCGGTGCGAGGCAGGTCGAGATCCGGTGCCGGCTGGTCGTCGAACAGCGCTTGTGTCAGCGGGTCGATCCAACCACCGTTCGCGTCGTGCCGGAGTGCCAGGGACGCCTGCAACGCCAGCTTGAGGCGCTGCGTCTTCGGCCAGGGCGTGTCCAGGCTCGCGTTGGAGAGCCCGTACACACCGGCGCCTAGCGCACGGCGATGCAGTTCGGGCGGGTGGTCTTCATGCGGCCGGTCGGGATGGCGATTGCCCAGCCAGCTCCAGCGGCGCGCATGGAAGTCGCCCACCACGAGGTTGAAGCCGCCGTAGGCCTCGGGGTCAATGCCTTGAGCGAAGCGGTCTTCGTCACCGTCGCCCTGCAACCAGCGGGTGACGAGTTCACCACGGCTGCGAGAGCCGGGGCCGGCGACCGACTGGCGCACGTTGGTCAGCATGGCCACGCGCCCCTGTGGGCTGAGCCCCAGCCAGGTGCCGCCGTCGCGCAGGTCTCGCCCGCCGACCACCTCGGTCCCGTCGGCCAGCGACCAACGATGCAGCGGCGCCGTCGGGCGGTCCAGGTACTCGTCGCGGTTGGCTGCGATGAGCAGCGGGCAGACCGGGTCGGCGTTCAGCGCGAAGGCAATCAGGCACATGGCGCGGGTGTCCGGGCGCTCAGATGTCTTCGAGCAGGGGATAGGGCAGGGGCAGCAGGGTGAGGGCGGGGCCATTTGCACTGCCCGCGCGCAGGCCGCCCTGCGCAGCCGCGCTGGTCTGCAGGGAGACGATGGCGTCGAAGCCTTCGTCGGGATGTGGCGCCACCTCGACGACGGTGCCACAGGGTTGCTCGGCATCGCCTTCCTGGAACACCTCCTGCCCTGGCGATATCGCGCCATCGGCATGCACCAGATAGGCGCGGCGCTTGAGCGTGCCCCGAAACTGGCTGCGGGCCACCACTTCCTGGCCGGGGTAGCAGCCCTTCTTGAAGTTCACACCGCCCACCGATTCGTAGTTCAGCATCTGCGGCACGAAAGCCTCCACCACCGGCTGGCTCAGCGTGGCCACGCCACTGTGCACCGAAAGCCATTGCCACAGCGGCTCGGCCAACTCCGGGCCTGCTGGCGCGGGTTCGCCAGCGGGCGCCAGCCAGAGGGCGCGTGGTGCGCCATCGGCCGACGGGAGCCGCACCACGCTGGTTTCGCCTTCGCGCCACTGGCTCCAGGAAGCAGCGGGCAGCGCGGGTGGTACCGAACCACCGGCCAGTCCGAAGACCTGAAAGTTCTCGCTGGCGTCGCTGACGCGGGCCTTGGCCCGCAACACGAACATCGAGAGGCGCTTGAGCGTGGGTGCGAGCAGGTCGCGGCTGCAGACCAGGAGGATGTCGTCATGGGTGCGCTTGAATCCCACGAAGCTGGCGAGCATTCGGCCCTTGGCGGAGCAGAAAGCGGCCAGACGTGCTTCCGACAGGCCGAGCAGGGAAAAGTCCTGCGTGAGCTGACCGTGCAGGAAAGCCGCGGCATCGGCTCCTTCAACGCGGATCACGCCAAGCTGCGTCAGCAAGGTCACGCCGCTCAGCGCGGCGGCCTGGACCGGATGGGCGGGTTCGGAAGTGTGGGTCATGTTGAGGGGCTGTTCTCGATGAGTGGCGGCCGGGATCCGGCCAGTGGGCTGCCCACGGGCCCTGAGGGAGCGAGGGGCTCGATTATCATGGCCGGCCGGGTTCTCCGCAGCCCTCCCGAACCTTGTCCCTGCCCACACCAAGCCTGTGATGCGCATCCTCAAACTGCTGGTGGTCTACCCGCTGATTCTGGCCGTGCTGGCCGCCGCCGTCGGCATGTGGTGGCTGCAGCAACCCCTGCGCCTGCCCGCAGGTACGTCGGCGCAAACCCCGCTGGACGTAACCATCGTGCCAGGGTCGTCGGCCCAGTCCATCGCCCAGACCCTGGCCGACGCCGGCATCGGCGCGCCAGCCGAGCTGCTGTACGCCTGGTTCAGGCTCTCGGGTGAATCGCGCGACATGAAGGCCGGCAGCTACGAGTTCGCACCCGGTACCACGCCGCGCAGCCTGCTTTCCAAACTGGTGCGCGGCGAACAGGCTTTGCGCAGCATCACGCTGGTGGAGGGCTGGAACGTGCGCCAGGTGCTGCAGGCCGTGCGCAGTGCCCCCGACCTCAAGCAGGACCTCGAAGGGCTCAGCCAGGCCGACATCATGGCCCTGATCGGCTACCCGGGCCGCCATCCCGAGGGCCGCTTCTTTCCCGACACCTACCGCGTGCTCAAGAACGCACCTGCGTCCAGCGTGCTGCGCCAGGCCGCCAAAGCCATGGAAGACCGCATTGCACAGGCCTGGGCTCAGCGAGACCCGACCTCACCGCTGAAAGCCCCCGACGATGCCCTGATCCTGGCCAGCATCATCGAGAAGGAAACCGGTCTGGAAAGTGACCGGCGCCGCATCGGTGGCGTGTTTTCCAACCGCCTGCGCATCGGCATGCGACTGCAGACGGATCCCACCGTGATCTACGGGCTGGGCGAGGCTTTCGATGGCAACCTGCGGCGCAGCGACCTCGATCGCGACACGGTCTACAACACCTACACGCGCGCCGGCCTGCCGCCCACACCCATTGCCATGCCTGGCATGGCATCGATCATGGCGGCGGTGCAGCCGCTCACCACCAACTCCATCTATTTCGTGGCGCGCGGCGACGGCTCCAGCCAGTTCAGCGCCACGCTCGAAGAGCACAATGCGGCGGTGCGGCGCTACATCCTGCGCCGTTGAACCTTCCCGATCTTCCGCACATGCATCCGGCCGGACTCTTCATCACCTTCGAAGGCATCGACGGTGCAGGCAAATCCACCCACATCGCCGCCCTGGCCGAGGCCTTCCGGGACGCGGGCCGGCACCTGACGCTCACCCGCGAGCCCGGCGGCACGCCGCTGGCCGAGAAGCTGCGAGAACTGGTGCTCAACGACGCCATGGACCCGTTGTGTGAAGCCCTGCTGATGTTCGCCGCGCGGCGCGACCACCTGCAGCAGGTCATCGAACCCGCGCTGGCGCGGGGCGACGTGGTGCTGTGCGACCGCTTCACCGACGCGACCTTTGCCTACCAGGGTGGCGGGCGAGGCTTTGACCTCACGGTGCTGCGCCAGCTCGAGCAATGGGTGCAGGCGCTACCGGATGCCGCCGGGCTGCGCCAGCCCGACCTCACCGTCTGGTTCGACCTGCCTCCCGAAGTGGCAGCACAGCGCCTGGCGGGCGCCCGCGTGCCTGACCGGTTTGAGGCCCAGCCGGCGGCCTTCTTCGAACGCGTGGCTGCAGGCTATGCCCAGCGCTTCGGCGAGGCGCCCGCACGCTTCGTCCGCGTGCCGTCCAATCAATCGAAGGAGGCCGTCTGGCAGGCCGTGCGCACGGCCTTCGAACAGCGCGGTTGGCTGCGGGCGGCGGAGACCCGCGCATGAACGCCCTGGCGCCCTGGCTGCAGGCTCAATTGAAGGATCTGCTGGCACAGCGCGGCCATGCACTCTTGCTGGCAGGTCCGTCGGGCCTGGGGCAGTACGAACTGGCGCTGGCGCTGGCACGCGCGTGGTTGTGCGAGCGACCCGGCGCGCAGGGCGCCTGCGGCGAATGCGGCAGTTGCCATGCCATCGACGTGCGCACCCATGCCGACCTGTGCGCGCTGATGCCGGAGACGCTGAGCCTGGAACTGGGCTGGCCATTGGACGAGGGCGCGCAGAAGGAGATCGACGACAAGAAGCGCAAGCCCAGCAAGCTGATCCGCGTGGAGGCCGCGCGCGAAGCCGTGGCGTTCACCCAGTTCACCCGCTCCCGAGGCAGCACCAAGGTGATCCTGGTCTACCCCGCCGAGCGCATGAACATGGAATCGGCCAACACCTTGCTCAAGACGCTGGAGGAGCCGGTGGGTGAGGTGCGCTTCGTGCTCGCCACCGATGCCGCTCACCAGTTGCTCCCCACGATCCGCAGCCGTTGTCAGACGCACGCCATGATCTGGCCTGAGGAGGCCCAGGCGCTGGACTGGCTGCTGGCCCAGGAGGAGGCCGCAGGCGCCACCCGGGAGCAGGCGCAAGTCTGGCTGCAGGCCGCCGGTGGACGGCCTGACGACGCGCTGGGTTGGGCCGCATCTGGGCTGCAGGGTCCGGCGTGGGCGCAGTTGCCCCGTTCGCTCGCGCGTGGCGACTGGGCGCTGCTGTCCGAATGGCCGCCTGCCCAGCAGCTCGCGGTGCTGCAAAAGCTCTGTCATGACCTCATGGCCAAGGCGGCAGGCGCTCCCACGCGCTTCTTCCCCGACGAGCATCTGCCTGCCGCGCCGCGCTGGGGGGTGCTGGCCCAGTGGTCGCGCGAACTCATGGCGGCGGCACGCTCGGTGGAGCACCCCTACAGCGCGGGCCTGATGCAGGAAGCCTGGAGCGCACGCACGCGCCGGGTGCTGGCCAGCACCGGGCCGGGAAGTGCCTGATTGCCGCATCGTCTTGCAACCACCGCATGGCGCCCGTTCGGGCATAGCGCGCATTTGTCACGAAAACACCCCGCTATTGGGCGCCTGGAAGGGGCTCTGAAGCCACTGCGCACGCCACGATTGCCGCTAAACTGCCTCCCATGAGCACCAACCCTTCTCCATCGGCCGCTGCCGCGCGACCGAGCGTGATCCAGCTCTCCATCAAGGAGAAGGCTGCGTTGTATGCCGCTTACATCCCGTTGTTCGCCGACGGCGGCATCTTCATTCCCTCGGCGCGCGAATACCGCCTGGGCGATGACGTGTACGTGCTCCTGAGCCTGCCCGACGACCCGCAGCGCTACCCGGTGGCCGGCAAGGTGGCCTGGGTGACACCGGCCAAGGCGCAGGGCGCGCGCACCCAGGGCGTGGGGATCCGGTTCCCGTCCGATGAGAAATCGCGCCAGCTCAAGCTCAAGATCGAGGAAATCCTGGGCGCCAACCTGGGCTCGGACAAGGCCACCCAGACGCTCTGATCCGCCCTGGCGGCGGTTATCGCAAAGCCGATGCGGCGCACAATGCGTGTCCCATCGGCTTTTTGCTGCCCTTTTCGAATTCGCGATTCCGCATGTTCACCGATTCCCATTGCCATTTGAGCTTTCCCGAATTGCGGGAGCAGTTGCCCGACATCCTGAAAGCCATGGCGCAAGCCCAGGTCGAGCGAGCCCTTTGCATCTGCACCACCCTGGAGGAATTCGAGGACGTGTACCGGCTGGCCCACGAGCATCCTCATCTGTGGGCCACGGTGGGCGTGCATCCCGACACCGAAGGCCTGCAGGAACCTTCCCTGGACGACCTGCTGGCCAGGGCAGCGCGGCCCAGGGTGGTGGGCATCGGCGAGACAGGACTGGACTACTACAGGCTGGGCGAGCGCAGCGTGGCCGACATGGCCTGGCAGCGCGATCGCTACCGAACCCACATCCGCGCGGGTCGGCTCACCGACCTGCCCCTGGTGATTCACACCCGCAGCGCATCGGAGGACACGCTGGCGATCCTGCGGGAAGAGGGAGGGCTGGGCTCCTCGACCTCCGTTGTGGCCTCGGATGGGGCGCCCTCCCGGGGCGTATTTCACTGCTTCACCGAAACCATGTCCGTGGCCCGCGCCGCGCTCGATCTGGGGTTCTACATCTCCTTCTCCGGCATCCTGACTTTCCGCAACGCGGCCGACCTGCGCGAGGTGGCCCGATTCGTGCCTCTGGATCGCATGCTGATTGAAACCGACAGCCCCTACCTGGCACCGGTGCCGCACCGAGGCAAGACCAATTCCCCCGCCCTGGTGCCCTGGGTGGCAAGACAGATCGCGGAGATCCGGGGACTGGAGGTGGACGCCGTGGCGGAGGCGACCAGCCGCAATTTCGAGCGTCTTTTCGGACGGGTTCTTACTGTTTGAGAACCTGACAAAACCTCAAGCAATACATGAGATTCATGAAAAAACGTACTGTCATCAAATGCGTTGTCCTAGGTGCCAGCCTGCTGGGCCACACCGCCTGGTCGAGCTCGTTCGACGATTTTTTTATCGCCATCAAGCGCGACGATGTCGCCGCTATCCAGAACCTCGCCCGGCGAGGCTTCGACCTGAACACCCGCAATGCCGCTGGCGAGCACCCTCTGTACCTGGCACTGCGCGATGACGCAGCCGCTGCCGCCGACTTTCTGGTCGGACAGAGCAAGGTGAATGTGAACGTCATCAGCGAAAAGGGCGAAACGCCTTTGATGATGGCTGCGCTGAAAGGTCGCCTGACCATGGCGCGCCGTCTGATCGAGCGCAAGGCCGAGGTCAACAAGACCGGCTGGACACCGCTGCACTACGCCGCCACTTACGCCGGTGCCGAGAGCCCCGCCATGGTGCGCCTGCTGCTCGAGAACCACGCCTACATCGATGCCGAGTCGCCCAACCGCACCACGCCCCTGATGATGGCCGCGCACTATGGCAACCCGGGCGTGGTCAAGTTGCTGCTGGAAGAGGGTGCCGACCCGCTGCTGAAAAACCAGAAGGGTTTGAGCGCCATCGATTTCGCTCAGGGCGCCAACCGGGCTGAAGCCGCGGAAATCATTGCCGCTTTCGTGCGTGCAAAGCAGCCGCGGGGCAAGTGGTAACCACAAGTAGGTGTAATCCACATTGGTTCATCCAGGCCCACGCATCACAATCGCCCCCCGATACCCACAAATTGAGGAGACGCTGTGAAGCTCGCCAGCCAGAAAGACTTTTTTTCAGGACTCATGTTCACCATCGTCGGCATTTCCTTTGCCGTCGGTGCGACCAGCTTCACGGTCGGGACTGCGTCCCGAATGGGTCCGGGCTACTTCCCGCTGTTGCTTGGCATCCTGCTCGCCGCTCTCGGCATCCTGATCACGGTGCTCTCGTTCCGCAGCAAGGCGCCTGATGGCGATCCTGTCGGTGCTTTTGCTTGGCGCCCACTCGGCTACATCCTCGGCGCCAACCTGGCCTTCGGTGCCTTGTTGGTGGGCCTGCCCTCGATCGGTTTTCCGGCGATGGGGTTGATCGTCGCGATCTACGCACTGGTGATCATCGCCGGCATGGCGCGCCCCAAGCACAACCTGAAAGAATCGGTGATTCTCGCCACCATCCTGGCCGTAGCCAGCTATGGCGGGTTCGTGTACATGCTCAACTTGCAGTTCCCCGTGTGGCCTGCGTTCCTGAATTCCTGATCCAAGGCTGCACACATCATGATGGAACTCTACGACCACCTGGCGCTGGGCTTCGGCGTCGCCTTCACCCTGCAAAACCTGATGTACGCCTTCATCGGCTGCCTGCTGGGCACGCTGATCGGGGTGTTGCCAGGCATCGGCCCGCTGGCCACCATTGCCATGTTGCTGCCTGCCACCTATGGCCTGCCGCCTGTGGCCGCGCTGATCATGCTCGCAGGCATTTACTACGGTGCGCAGTACGGCGGCTCCACCACCGCCATTCTGGTCAACCTGCCCGGTGAGTCGTCCTCGGTGGTGACTGTGATCGACGGCCACCAGATGGCACGCAAGGGCAGGGCGGGGCCGGCCCTTTCGGCTGCAGCGCTGGGCTCCTTCTTCGCTGGCTGCGTGGGTACGCTGGTGCTGGCGGCCTTCGCGCCGCCCCTGACCGAGGTGGCCCTGAGCTTCGGCCCGGCGGAGTATTTCGCGCTCATGGTGCTGGGCCTGATCGGTGCGGTGGTGCTGGCCTCGGGTTCGCTGATCAAGGCGCTGGCCATGATCGTGCTCGGTCTGCTCATCGGCCTGGTGGGCACCGACGTGAACTCCGGCGTGGCGCGGTTCAGCTTCGACATCCCCGAACTCACCGACGGCATCAGCTTCGTGGTGATTGCCATGGGTATCTTCGGTTACGGTGAAATCATCAGCAACCTGTCGCAGGACGAGGAAAAGCGTGAAGTGTTCACCGGCAAGGTGACCGGCCTCATGCCCACGGCAGAAGACTTCAAGCGCATGGCACCCGCCGTGCTGCGCGGCACGGCCCTCGGTTCGGTGCTGGGCATCCTGCCTGGTGGCGGTGCGCTGCTGTCGTCGTTTGCTGCTTACACGATCGAGAAGAAAACCAAGCTCAAGCCCGGTGAAGTGCCGTTCGGCAAAGGCAACATCCGCGGCGTGGCATCGCCCGAAGCGGCCAACAACGCAGGCTCGCAAACCTCCTTCATCCCACTGCTCACCCTGGGCATTCCACCCAATGCCGTGATGGCGCTGATGGTCGGTGCCATGACCATCCACAACATCCAGCCCGGCCCGCAGGTGATGACCTCCAACCCGGAACTGTTCTGGGGTCTGATTGCTTCCATGTGGATCGGCAACCTGATGCTGGTGATCCTGAACCTCCCGCTCATTGGTCTGTGGGTCAAGCTGCTCACCGTGCCGTACCGCTGGCTGTTCCCGGCCATCGTGCTGTTCTGTGCCATCGGCGTCTACTCGACCAACAACAACAGCTTCGATATCTGGATGGTGGCGATGTTCGGCTTCATCGGCTACCTCTTCATCAAACTGGGCTGCGAGCCGGCGCCGCTGCTGCTTGGCCTCATCCTGGGGCCGATGATGGAGGAGTACCTGCGCCGCGCCATGCTGATCTCCCGCGGTGACTGGTCGGTGTTCGTCACTCGCCCAATCTCGGCTTCCCTGCTGGCTGCTGCGGCGGTGCTCTTGATCATCGTGCTCCTGCCATCGATCAAGAAGAAGCGCGAGGAAGCCTTCGTCGAAGACTGAAAAAGGGGGCCTCGGGCCCCTTTTTCTATCCCCGACCCACGAAAGGCATCTGACTGGCCATCACGGTCATGTTCAGGACATTGGTCGAGAGCGGCAGCCCGGCCATGTAGCGCACCGCCTGTGCCACGTGCTCCACGTCCATCATCGGCTCGGTGGCCATCGTTCCATTGGCCTGGCGCACGCCCTGGGTCATGCGTGCGGACAACTCCGTCAACGCGTTCCCGATGTCGATCTGGCTGCACACGATGTTGAAATCCCGCCCGTCCAGGGCGATGGTCTTGGTCAGGCCGAGCACCGCGTGTTTGCTGGCGGTGTAAGGGCTGCTGAAGGGGCGGGGCGCGTGGGCGGAAATGGAGCCGTTGTTGATGATGCGGCCGCCTTGCGGGTTTTGCCGCCGCATCAGTCCGAAGGCCGCGCGTGCACACAGGAACACGCCCGTGACGTTGGTGTCGATCACGTCTTTCCAACGCTCGACAGGCAACTCGTCCATGGGAACGGCGGGTGCGTTGACGCCCGCGTTGTTGAACAGCAGGTCCAACCGGCCGAAACGCCGCTCGATGTCGTCAAACAGGGCCTGCACACTGTCTGGATCTCGAACATCCGCAGGAATCGCCAAAGCTTGCTGACCCGCGACCCGGGCCGATTCGGCCACCGCGGCCAGCGGTTCGGGTCGCCGTCCGGTCAGCACGACGTGGAATCCATCCTGCAACAGACCGAGTGCGACGCTGCGGCCGATGCCGCTGCCTGCGCCTGTGACCAGCGCGATCCTGGGGGAAGCTTGAGATGCCATGGCGATGCCTTGTGGTGGTTGGGGGAAACTGATGCCGATGTTAGTCGTGAGGGCTGGGAAGTCTGGGTTCATTGAGTTTCTACGATGTATATTATGTATAGTTAAACAAGCGATGAACTCGGCCTGGAACTTGCTGACAAACCCCTGTCCCCAAGGCGGCGCGTTCAGGGCAAACACTGCTGACCATCTCCCTGCGCTTCGTTACCCTGCACCTACAATCCATCGCCTGCAATCAACCATTGGGTCGCCTTCAAGGCCGGCCTGCGAAAGATCTTCATGAAACACGTCCTCCTGTCCCTCAGCCTCGTTGGTGCGGCAGTCCTCGTGGGCTGCGGCAAGACCGAAACGCCCGCGCCCGCTGCCACACCGGCAGCCGCACCTGCGCCGGCTCCAGCCGCCATGCCTGAGCTCAAGGTCGCGATCGACCCGACCTACGAACCTTTCACCTTCAAGACCGCCGACGGCAAGCCCACTGGCTTCGACGTCGACATCGCCGAAGCGCTGTGCAACGAGATCAAGCGCAAGTGCGTCTACGTCGAACAGGTCTGGGACAGCATGATCCCGGGCCTGCAGGCCAAGAAGTACGACGTCATCATCAGCTCGATGTCGATCACCGAAGAGCGCCAGCAGGTGGTGGATTTCACCGACAAATACTATTTCACGCCCAGCCGCATCGTGGTGAAAACCGGTACGCCGTTCACCGACCTGGCGTCGCTCAAGGGCAAGAAGATCGGCGTGCTCAAAGGCAGCACGCAAGAGAAATACGCCATGGGTGAGCTCAAGCCCGCAGGTGCCAGCATCGTGCCTTACGAAGCCCAGGACCAGGTCTACCTGGACATCAAGTCCGGCCGTCTGGATGGCACGGTGGCCGACCAGGTGGAGGTCAACGGTGGTTTCCTGAGCAAGCCCGAAGGCGCGGGTTACGGCTTCGTGGGCCCCGTCCTGAACGAGGCCAAGTACTACGGCACCGGCGTCGGCGTGGCTCTGCGCAAGGGTGAGACGGCGCTCAAGGACGAACTCAACGCCGCCATCAAGGCCATTCGAAGCAACGGCGTCTACGAGACGGTGAGCAAGAAGTACTTCGACTTCGACGTCTACGGCAACTAAAAGCGCGGCGCCTTGACCGGCTACCACGCCTCGATCCTGCAGGGCGCCCTCCTCACGGTGGGCGTCTCGCTGGCCGCCCTGGTGGTGGCCATCCTGCTGGGTCTGCTGGGAGCGAGTGCCAAGCTTTCGGGTCGTCCCATCCTCGTGGGGCTGGCCACGGTCTACACCACGCTGGTGCGGGGCGTCCCCGAACTGGTGCTGATGCTGCTGATCTTCTACGGCGGCACCATCGGTCTGAACCATCTGATCGCGGCGACGGGCAGCCGCGCCACCGTGGACATCAACCCGTTTCTGGCGGGCATGCTCACCATCGGCTTCATTTACGGCGCCTACATGACGGAGACCTTCCGCGGCGCCATCCTTTCCATTCCCAAAGGCCAGATGGAAGCGGGCTGGGCATTCGGCATGAGCCCGCTGCGCACCTTCGTGCGCATCACCGCACCGCAGATGGTGCGTTATGCCCTCCCCGGCTTCACCAACAACTGGCTGGTGCTGATCAAGGCCACGGCGCTGGTCAGCCTGATCGGCCTGCACGAGATGACGTATCTCGCCAAGCAGGCCAGCGCGGCCACGCGTGAGCCGTTCACCTATTTCCTCTTCGCGGCGGCACTGTTCCTGGTCTACACCACGGTCTCGCTGTGGGCGTTGCGATGGCTGGACCGCCGCTTCAGCATGGGTGTGAAGCGGGCGCGGGCATGAACTGGGAAGTCATTTTTCGTCCCACCTCCCTTGCCATGTACGGCGAGGGCCTGATCACCACGTTGTGGTTGCTGCTGTCGTCGCTGGGCGTCGGTGCGGTGCTGGCGCTGCTGTTTGCGCTGGCGCTCACCAGTTCCATCGCGCCGCTGCGCTGGCTGGTCGGGGCCTACACCTATGTGATTCGCGGCACACCGCTGCTCATTCAGCTCTACCTCATCTACTACGGCCTGGCCCAGCTCGACTGGATCCAGGCGCGCTGGAACGACATCTGGCCCTGGACGCATTTCAAGGAGCCGTTTTTCTGCGCCCTGCTGGCTTTCAGCCTGAACACCGCGGGCTACACCGCGGAGATGATTGCGGGCGCCATCCGCGAGACCGCGCCTGGTGAGGTCGAGGCGGCACAGGCCATGGGCATGAGCCGCAGCCAGGCGCTGCGCCGCATCGTGTTGCCGAGTGCGCTGCGGCGCACTTTGCCGGCCTACAGCAACGAAGTGGTGATGATGCTGCACGCCACCAGCCTGGCCAGCACGGTGCCGGCGATGCTGGACGTGACCGCCGCCGCCAGCCGCATCTATTCGGATTTCTACCTGCCGTTCGAGGCCTACTTGTTTGCTGCGGGGATTTACCTCACCATCACGTTCAGCCTGGTGGGCATGTTCAAGCTGGCGGAGCGCCGTTTCCTGGCCCACCTGGCTCCGCGAGCACATTAAGCTGCTCGCACCCGCCGCCTGGACCCATGCAACGCATCGAACACCCCCTACCCAGCCCGAGCCTTGGCAGCCAGAAGACGCTGGTCAGCTTCCATTTCGGTTCGCCAGACGCCCGCCCCAAGGTCTATATCCAGGCCAGCCTGCACGCCGAGGAGTTGCCCGGCATGCTGGTGGCACACCATCTGCGCGAACACCTGCAGGCCGCCGAAGCCGACGGCCGCATCAGCGGGCAGGTGGTGCTGGTGCCGGTGGCCAACCCGATCGGCCTGGCGCAGCGCCTGGACCACAAGGCCATGGGCCGCTTCGAGTTCGACACGGCGCAGAACTTCAACCGCCACTACCCTGACCTGGCAGAGGCTGTGCTGGCCGATGCCATCAAGCAGCTCGGGCAGGACGCTCAGGCCAACGTGGCGACGGTTCGCACGCTGGTCGGTCAGTGGCTCAAGTCCTGGCAACCTTCGAGCGAGCTCGAAGGGCTGCGTCGACAGCTGCTGCGGCTCTCACACGACGCCGACCTGGTGTTGGACCTGCACTGCGACTGCGAATCCGTGATGCACCTCTACAGCGAGGAGGCCTGCTGGCCGCCACTGGAGCCGCTGGCCCGTCTGCTGGGTTGCCGGGCTGTGCTGCTGGCGCGCGAATCCGGCGGCGGACCGTTCGACGAGCGCCTCTCCGGCCTGTGGTGGCAACTGGCCGATCGCCTCAAGGCCGCGGGCGTGCAGGTGCCTCTACCCCAGGGCTGCGCGAGCACCACCGTGGAGTTGCGTGGCGAAGCCAATGTCTCTCATGCGCTGGCCCGCCAGGATGCCCAGGCCCTGCTCTCATTCCTCGAGCACAGCGGCGTGGTCTTCTGCCCGAATCCACCTGTTCTTCCTGCCCTGCCCTGCACGCCCACGCCGCTGTCGGGCTCGCAGACCCTGCATTCGCCGGTGCCCGGCGTGCTGGTCTTTCTGGCCGCACCCGGTGCCCGGCTCGCGGTGGGCGACGTGGTGGCCGAAGTGATTGACCCCACGACGCCGGAACAGGCGCGCGTGCACCCGGTGCGCGCCGAGGTCGCCGGCGTGCTGTACGCCACGGTGCGCGAACGTTACGTGGTCGCCGGCGGCGAGGTGGGCAAGATCGCCGGCGCCACCCCGTTCCGTTCGGGCAACCTGCTTGGCGCCTGAATCACGACCCCAAACCCTGGCCGTTCCCATGACCACCGAAATCCCCACTTCCCGCCCATCCGCCCGTCCGCTGCTGGAAGTACACGACATCCACAAACGGTTTGGCGACAACGAGGTGCTCAAGGGCGTGTCGCTGCAGGCCCGTGCGGGGGATGTGATCAGCCTGATCGGCAGCTCGGGTTCCGGGAAGAGCACGCTGCTGCGTTGCATCAACCTGCTGGAGCACCCGAACACGGGGCGCATCGTGCTGGGCGGTGAGGAACTGCAGCTCAAGGCTGATCGCCACGGCGAACTGCGCGCCGTGAACGCCGCGCAGTTGCAGCGCCTGCGCACCAAACTCGCCATGGTGTTCCAGCACTTCAACCTCTGGGCCCACATGACGGTGCTGCAGAACATCATCGAGGCGCCGGTGCATGTGCTCGGCATCCCGAAGGACAAGGCCGTGGAGACGGCGCGCCGTTACCTCGAGCGCGTGGGCCTGCACGGCGTGGAAGACCGTTACCCCTCGCACATGAGCGGTGGCCAGCAGCAGCGCGTGGCGATCGCACGTGCGCTGGCGGTGGAGCCCGACGTGATGCTGTTCGACGAGCCCACCAGCGCGCTCGATCCCGAACTGGTGGGCGAAGTGCTGCGCGTGATGAAGCTGCTGGCCGAGGAAGGCCGCACCATGGTGGTGGTCACGCACGAGATGGGCTTTGCGCGCGAGGTGTCCTCGCACCTCATCTTCCTGCACAAAGGCTGCATCGAAGAACAGGGCGTGCCGGCCGAGGTGCTCGCCCGCCCCAAGAGCGAGCGCCTGACGCAGTTCCTCTCCGGGAATCTCAAATGACCGTCAGGGGCTGAGCGTCAGCGTCGACGTCCACTCCGCCGGGTTCATCGTCAGGGCCCGGTATTGCACACCCACCCAGGTCTCGCTCATGTCGCGGTAGCGGCTGGAAAACACGTTGCCGCTCTGCCCGGTCTGGTAGATGAAGCGAGAGTTCTCGAGGTTGGCCAGGTCGTAGATGGCGCGCAGGCTGGCGGCGTGGCGGTTGGCGTACGGCGCGTCCAGCTTGTCCAGGTGGTACTGGCCCACGTTCACGGTGAACGGGTCGCCGCCGGTGGGGGTTCGCACCTCGAAGAAATGCGCGAGCGGCTTCACGTTGCTGAGCGGCCGGTGGATCGAGATCGCAGGATGCGCCTTGCCCCAGCGCCAGGCCGACACGTCGGCACCGTGCACCTTCTGCAGGCGCTCCAGCGCATCGGCCAGGGCGGCGCTGCTGGCTGCAGCGCAACCTGCCGTGCCACACCAGCTGGCGTCGTCGCGCTCCAGAATGCCTTCCATGGTGTTGCGGAACAGCCGCTTGCCGTACATGGCCTCGAAGCGCTCCTTGCCCAGGCGCTCGCCAACCACGCGGCGAGTGAACGAATCGGCCCAGGCTGAGTAGATCAACGGTGCGGCACGGTCCGCGCTCATGACGCCATCGAAGTCCTTCAATGCAGCTTGAGCGGCGGCGGCCAGAGGGTGGTCCGACGTGGTTTTCTGCAGGAATGGCAGCAGGCGCAGTGTGGCTTGCGAGAGCTGGTCCGCGTGCATGGCCTGGAAAGACTCGACGCTGTGGCTGGGTGTTTTCTCTAGCAGCGCTTCAATGCGTTCCTGGCGATACGGTGCGGCCCAGTCCTGTGTGAGGAAGTGCGGGTAGTCGGGGCCGTGGATGCGCTGGTTGGCGGTGGCGATCCAGCCACGAGCACCGTCGTCCTGCGGGGTGTCCTCGAACGGCAGCCAGCCGGCCCAGTCGTAGCGTGCGTCCCAGCCGGGCGCGGGCGCCACGCCCCGGATGTCGTTGGCCGGCGAGCGCAGCGGGATCTTGCCCACCGCCTTGTACTGGATGCGACCACTGCGGTCGGCCATCACCACGTTCTGCATCGGCGCGTGGAATTCGCGCATGGCCTCCACCAGTTCCGGCACCGAGCTCGCCTGGTTGGACTTCATGGTGGCCACCACATTGCGGTTGTCCGCATCCAGCGCCGTCCAGCGCAGGGACAGCACGAAACGGGTGGTGTCGAGCACTTGCGCGTGTTGCGCCTGGGCATCGCTGAGCACCGGGCCGTGGCGCGTGCTGCGCACCGTGTGGATCACGTCCATCTGACCCTTCACACGAATGGTTTCCGAGCGCGTATTGAAGGCGGCCCACGCCGGCTCACTGCCGGCGCCGGGCACGCGGTACTGCATCGGGTTCGCAGGATTGATCTGCTCCAGGTAGAGGTCCTGCACATCGGGGCCGGTGTTCGTGAAGCCCCAGGCCACCTCGGCCGTGCGGCCCAGCACCACGAAGGGCGTGCCCGGCAAGGTGGCGCCAATCACGTCCATGCCAGGAATGCCGTCGGCCGCCGGTGCCTGCAGCCTCGCGAAGTACCAGATGGCTGGTGCGCTCAGGCCCAGGTGCGGGTCGTTGGCCAGCAACGGCTTGCCAGTGGCGCTGCGCGAGCCGGCCACCACCCAGTTGTTGGAGCCCTTGCCTTCCACATCGCCCAGGCCTTGCGTCCAGAGCTGCAGGTCGGCGCCAATGCGGGCCAGAAACGTTTCGCGCAGACCTTCTGCCGGCGACGCCTGTGGCGCGGCGCTGGTGGTCACGGGTGTGGCGCGGTACACGCCCAGATCCTTGTACAGGGTTGCGAGATCCGCCGATGCTGCAGGCTGCTCGCCCGGGTACGGTGGGAACAATTCCCACAGCGCCTTGGTGTCGAGCACCTTGAGCGCGGAGAGGCGCGCGAATTCGTTGCCCCAGTTGCCCCCGAGGTCCAGCGCCATCATGATCGACCAGCCCAGGCTGTCCAGCGGATCCCACCAGGTGCCTGCGCGCGCTTCCTCGGAAGGATCGATGCCCAGCAGCAGGAATTCGGGCGAGAGCGACTGGCCACCCTGGGCAAAAAAGGCGTTGATGCCTGCGCTGTAGGCTTTCACAGCCTCCTTCGCCTCGGGCGGCAGACCGTCGAACTGGGCGCGCGCAGCCTCGCGGATGCCCAGCGTGCGCATGAGCCGGTCGGTCTCCAGCGTGGCCGGACCCAGCACTTCAGAGAGCTGGCCCCGCATGACGCGGCGGTTGAACTCCAGTTGCCAACCCCGCTCCTGCGCGTGCACGTAGCCCATGGCCATCCAGGCGTCGGTGGGGCGGCTGGCCAGGATGTGGGTCACGTCGCTGGCATCGCGCTGCACCTTCACCGGCGCAGAAAGCCCCGGCAGTGCGAGTGAGCCCGACATCTGGGGCAGGCTGCGTTGCACGTAAAACGCCGCCAATGCCACCAGCAGCACCAGCACGAAGCCCAGCAGGGCGGCCAATCGTCGAATCCAGCGCACGGGTTGTCTCCTGCGTCGCCCCGAGACTGGCGTGCCCGTCCGAAGCGTTTGTTGTGGTAACTGCCAGGGCTACTTGCGGATCATGCCGTGACCGAGGGAAAGGGTGCCATCCACCAACTTGAAGCTCACGGTGGGTGCGCTGAAGTCGCTGAAGGGCGCGCCCATGGCGATCTCGCCATCGCTGTGCAGCAGGCATTCCTGGCGGCGCAGCGAAATGACGTTGTCGCCCCCCGCGAAGCGCACCCAGGTGCCATAGCTGCTGATGTCTTCCAGCACGTAGTTGCCCGAGCGGATGTCGATGGCCGCGTGCAGGCGCGACACGCGCGGGTCGCTCACGATGAAATCGGCCTCGGGCACACGCCCGATCTTCAACGGCAGGTCCGTGATGTTGAAGGCATGCGTGGAGTCGAGCCAGGCGAGTTCGATCCCGCCGAACATCGATTCGGTGGAGTTGTTCAGCGCATGCAGGTCGGCCGGCAAGGTCAGGAATTCGGACAGCATCTCGGGCTGCCATTCCACGCGGAACACCTCGCAGGGCTCCACCCTGCCCTTGATGCGCATGGGTCCCAGGCTGCGGCTGCGCACACCATTGCGGGGCCCCAGTTTGCGGATCACGGTGTCGGTGGCCATGATCTGCTCGGGGCCGGCCAGATCGCTCAGACGGGACGCCACATTGACGGCGTCACCGAAACAGTCGCCATCGACCACCACCACCTGCCCGCGTGCCATGCCGATCTGCATCATCAGCTTGAGCCGGTTCGGCCACTGGGCCACGCGCTTGGCGTGTTCCTGCTGGATCTGCACCATGCTTTCAACCGCATTGCGGTTGTTCGAGAACGACAGAAGCACCCCATCGCCCAGCATTTTCACGACCTTGCCGCCGTTTTCCACGCCGATGGTGCCGATCCATTGAGTCAGCTTGGTCACGGCCTTCGTGGCGCGATCGTTACCCAGTGTTTCAAACACGGAGACGCTGCCGGTCAAGTCGACAAAAGCAATGGTCAGTTCTGCCATAGGGTCGGGGGAATAAGCGCTGAATTACAACACACCGCCCCCGGTATTCTGAGAGCTAGCGAGACCCCTTTCCATACCCTGTATGGCGGCTTGACACGCGCCTTTTTTTCACCCTGAAAACGCATGAACCCTGGGTGCGCGCGCATAAAAAGGTATTACATACTTCAGCCTCAATCTCAGAAACCCCCTGTAAACATTTGATTTATCTGTTGTTTTTCGACTTTGATGCAAAATATGTCATTGCACAACCCAGGAAACGGGACGTATCCTGTATCCAATTAGTACAAAGTCGTTGAGGCCATTCCCATGCGCTGGTTCAAACCCGGTATCCGCAACAGCATTTCGGCGCTTCTGAGCCCCGAACTGCGCAAGGACTCGACCGAGGCTCTGGAGCCCGTTCGTGAAGCGATGCTGGCCGCGCTCGGGGAAGAAGGCGCCAAGGTCAATCCACAACTCACCCGCAAGCTCAAGTACCTGCACGATGCACATGCCCTCTGGTTCGCTCGTGCCGAGATGGTGGCTGTGCTGAGCCAGTTGCACGGCGAGGCGCTGGCTGTGCACCGGGTGCAGAGCCTGTCACCCGTCTTCCAGGGGCTCGTTCCGAAGAGCCTGATGGACTCCTGCCGAATGAGGCGCTAGCCTCACCCCCAGAAAACAAGGGCATCGCGCCCGTCCACCAGCAGGTGGACCTTGCGGCCTACGGGCAGCAGCACTTTGGTTTGAACGTGGCCGAACGGCAGGCCAGTGAACACCGGTGTTTTCGTCTGCGTGCGCAGCCAATCCACCACCCGCTTGAGGTTGAATCCCCGGTCGTAGCCCGGCACCAGCTTGAAGCGGTTGAACGAGCCCAGCAACACCGCCTTCTGTTGACCGACGATGCCGGCGTTCACGAGTTGCGTGAGCTGTCGCTCGATGCGGTAGGGGTGTTCGTTGGTGTCTTCCAGAAAGAGGATGCCGCCCTTCACCACGGGCAGATGCGGCGTGCCCACCAGCGAGCAGATGACGTTGAGGTTGCCGCCCCACAGCGTGGCGCCGCGCACGCGCAGCACGGCGTCTTTCACAGCATCGGCTGCCGGCAGCGTCCAGCCCGCGCCTTCGCCGTGGCCAACCAGCAGATCGTCGAAACAGGCTTCCATGATGTCGTCGGGCGTTTCTGCACCGAAGTCCTCGCCCAGCGCAGGGCCCGCCCAGGTGATGCCGCCGGTCCTGGCGAGCAAGGCCATTTGCAGGGCGGTGAAATCGCTCAGGCCCACAAACTGCGTGCCGCGTTCGATGGCCTTGGTGATGGGCTTGAACGGCAGGTCACCCAGGATGCGGGTGAGCCCGTAGCCGCCGCGCGAGATCAGGGCTACGTCGGCTTCGCTGGCGGCCGCTCGGCCGATGGCGGCCAGGCGGGTTTCGTCGTCCCCGGCAAAGCGCATGTGGCTCTTCAGCACCGCCTCGTCCAGCTCCACCTCATGACCCAGGGCCTTGAGTCGGGCCACGCCGCGCCGGAAAGCGGCCTTGTCGCGCACGGCGCTGGAGGGGGAATAGATGTAGATATGGCTCATGTTGGCCTGGATTATCCCGTGGAGAAATGGCGCACCGCCGCCTGCGCAATCGCCTCGCCGTGCTCCTGGGCGAAGTGGCCCGCCTGCGGCAGCAACATCGGCTCGGGACAGCCGCGGATCTGGCTTTGCAGCGCGCGCATCACCGGTTCGCCGAGCACGGGATCCTGCTGGCCGATCGCCATCAGGCTCTGCCCGCTCCACTCGTTTCGCCAGAAATCGCGCGCACGGCGCGAGACGTCCGCTCCCTCGTCGTCGAGGTGCTCGGGCACCAGCGCGGGAAAGGCGCGCAGCGCGGCACGATGGCCGCGGTCCGGGAACGGTGCCTCGTAG
This sequence comes from Hydrogenophaga sp., assembly GCF_051860785.1. Taxonomy (GTDB): domain Bacteria; phylum Pseudomonadota; class Gammaproteobacteria; order Burkholderiales; family Burkholderiaceae_C; genus Hydrogenophaga. The sequence goes on along the minus strand of NZ_JBIMLB010000018.1, from coordinate 52,932 downwards.
GCTTCGCACTCGGCTGCGCTCATCTGCGGGTTGCCGCGTGCAAACAGGCGCGCCACGTTGAAATCGGGGTTTTGCGCGCACATGGTGCGCCAGGCCAGGAAGCCTGGGGAAAGCGGCGCATCGCCGGTGGCCAGCGTGGTGTTCATCACCAGCAGGCCCCGGTAGCGCGACGGCGCTTCCATGGGCAGCGTGAGGCCGAGCAGTCCACCCCAGTCCTGCACCACCAGCACCACGTTCTGCAAGTCCAGTCGTTCGACGAATTCGAGCAGCACCTGCCGGTGCCAGCTGAAGTGGTGGGCGCCCTCCTTCTTGGGCTTGTCGCTGCGTCCGAAGCCAATGAGATCGGGCGCCACCACGCGGCCACCAGCAGCCGCGAATGTCGGGATCATCTTGCGATAGAGGTAGCTCCAGGCCGGGTTGCCGTGCAGGCAGAGCCAGGTGAGGGGTGGGTTCGCGGTGCCTTCATCGAGGTAGTGCAGGCGCAGTCCGTTGAGCGAGGGGAGATCGCTCAGGTAGTGCGGTGACCACGGGTAGCCGGGCAGCGACTCGAAGCGCTCATCGGGTGCACGCAGCGCGTCTTCGCGCAAGGGATGGGCATTCACACGGCGCTCCTTGAAGAATTCGCGCAGCAGACTGGCGCATTCGCCCGCCAGCACACCACCCTCCACCTGCGTCTGGTGGTTCAGTCGTGGCTGGGAAAACAGGTCCAGCACCGAGCCGGCCGCGCCGGTCTTGGGATCCGTCGCGCCAAACACCACGCGCGCCAGCCGCGCGTGCAGCATGGCCCCGCTGCACATGGCGCAGGGCTCCAGCGTCACGTAGAGCGTGCAGCCGTCGAGCCGGTAGTTGCCCAGCGCCTGCGCGGCCGCGCGCAGGGCGACGATTTCGGCGTGTGCCGTGGGGTCCTGCCCTTCGATGGGCGCGTTGCGACCGCTGGCAATGACCTGCCCATCCTTCACCACCACGGCTCCCACCGGCACTTCACCCGCCTCGGCCGCCGCGCGGGCCTCGGCCAGGGCCAGGCGCATGAAGGCCTCGTCGGCGGGCGTGGAAAAAGACATGCGCGTGAGTGTAGGTCAGGGCTCGGAGGACGCCTGCCCTCTGGCATGATCGCGGGTTGTTCTGGTAAACCCTGATCTTTTCCCATGCCACCACGCCGCTGGGAGCTGGATGCCCTGCGCGGCCTCATGCTCGTCCTGATGACGCTGACCCACATGCCAACGATGTTCTCGTTGCCGTCGGGCCAGCCGTTCGGCTTCGTCTCGGCGGCCGAGGGCTTCGTGTTCCTCTCCGCCTTCATGGCCGGCAAGGTCTACGGAGGCCGTGCGCGGCGCGATGGATGGCCCGCCATGCAGGTGGCCTTCCACGAACGCGCGCTCAAGCTCTACCTGTGCCAGCTCGGCCTGTTGCTGCTGGCCTTCACGCTCATCGCCTGGCTGGGCGTGCGCAACCAGCAGGGAGGCGTGACCGGCCTGCTGGAGTTCTTCTTCATCGATCCCCGCACCTCTGTGGTGGGCGCCGCCCTGCTCCTGCACAACCCGCCGTTGCTGGACATCCTGCCGATGTACATCGTGCTGATGCTGGTGAGCCCCTGGCTGTTGCGCCGGGGTCTGCGGCAGGGTTGGCGCGGCGTGCTGGCCGTCAGTGCCCTGCTCTGGTTGGGTGAGCAATGGGGCTTCGGCCAAGCCGTGCATGAACAGATTGCAGCGCTCAGTGGCCTGCCCATTCCTTACGGCGAAACGGGCGCCTTCCACTGGCTGGCCTGGCAGGCGTTGTGGGTGACAGGCCTCTGGCTGGGCGCGCGGCAGCAGCCGTTGCCGCGTTTCCCGAGCTGGCTGCTGGTGCTGGCCGCCTTCTACGCGCTGGGCATGCTGCTGTGGCGCCACATGGCAGGCCAGGCCCCGATGCCAGGCGTGCAGGCGGTGGGCCTGCTGCTTGACAAGTGGTCACTCGGGCCCATGCGCGTGATGAACTTCGCCAGCGTGTTCGTGCTGCTGGTCTGGGCCGGCCCCTGGCTGCTGAAGGTGCTGCCGCGCCCCTTGCCGCTGGAGTTGCTGGGAAGGCACTCGCTCCCGGTTTTCTGCGCTCACATCGTGATGGCGCTGATCACCCTCGCCTTTTTCGGCTCCACGCAGGTCATCCGGCCCTGGACGACGGATGTGGTGCTGCTGGTCGCCGCGTTCGCCGGCCTGTTTCTGGTGGCCCTGGGTGTGCAAGCGCACGAACGCCGAGTTGGGCTGGGTTCACAGTCGGGCCATGGGAACTTACAGCCACAAACCGGCACGATCACCTGATACCACCTCGGAGCCACGCCCATGAGCCAGAGCGAGCGTCGGTGGGAGCTCGACGCCCTGCGGGGCCTGATGCTCGTGCTGATGACCTTGACCCACCTGCCCACGCGGGTGTCGGACCCGGCGGGGCAGCCTCTGGGTTTCGTGTCGGCGGCCGAGGGTTTCGTGCTGCTGTCGGCCTACATGGCGGGCATCGTCTACAGCGACAAGGCGTACCGCCAGGGTGAAGACGCCATGAAGTCGGCTTTCTTCAACCGGGCCCTGAAGCTCTACGCCTGCCAGCTCGCGCTGCTGCTGTTTGCGTTCACCATCATTGCCGGGATCGGTCTGGTCAGCCGCGAGGACTCGATCACCGGGCTGCTGGGCTTCTTTCTCGAAAAACCGGTGGTGGCCATGGTGAGTGCGAGCCTGTTGCTCTACAGCCCAGCGCTGCTGGACATCCTGCCGATCTACATCATCTTCATGCTGATCAGCCCCGTCATCCTGCTGCACGGCCTGGAGCACGGCTGGCGCGGCGTCCTGCTGCTGAGTCTCGCGGTATGGCTGGGCGCGCAGTTCGGTCTGGGGCCAACGCTTTTCCACATGGCCACCGGCTGGTTCAACATGCCCCTGCGCTACCAGGACCTGGGCGCCTTCGAGATCTTCGCCTGGCAGTTTCTCTGGGTGCTGGGCTTGTGGATGGGCGCAACGCACAGCCAGCCCGACCACGAACCTGTGCGCTTTCCCCGCGCGATGGTGCTGCTGGCGCTGGCATTTGCCTTGGCGACCTTCGTCTGGCGCCATGCCGTGGGCCAGACGCCGCTGCCGGGCAACCCCGGTGTGAACCTGATGTTCGACAAATGGCAGCTCGGCCCGTTGCGGCTGATCAATCTGCTGGCGCTCTTGCTGCTCGCCATGCATTTCGCGCCCTTCCTCCAACGGCATCTGCCGCGCTGGCGGGCGCTGGAAACCATGGGCAAGGCCGCCTTGCCGGTGTTCTGCGCCCACCTCGTGCTGGCCTTGCTGGCCCTGGCGTTTTTCGGTGCTGCCCGCCCTGGACGGCCGTGGTCTGTGGACCTGCTGATTCTGTTTGTGAGCTTTTACGCGCTGTGGGTGGTGGCCAGGCTGTCGCTGGCGCACGATCGGCGGCTGGCTGAGCGGCGCATGCGCAAGGCGCAAACGCCGCGCGACATCACACTTTCAGGCGCGATGCAATGACACTTCGCCAGAGGGCATAGCCTTCGGCATTCATGTGCAGGCGGTCGCTGGAGAACAACTCCGCACGGGGTTGCCCACTGGCATCGAGCATGAGCGAATACACGTCGATGAAGTCGAGCTGCGGCTCGGTCTGACTGTAGGTCTGGATCAGCTCGTTGGCCTCGCGCACCTGCGGCATGAGACCGGCGCGCAAGGGGCTGGGTTTGATCGACACATAGGCAATGCGGCTGCCGGGCAGATCGGCCTTGACCGCCTGCACGAAAGCGGTGAAGCGTTCCAGCACCTGCTGGGGTGTGGCGCCTTCGGCAATGTCGTTCTCGCCCGCGTAGACCACCACCATGCGGGGCTTGTAGGGCAGCACCAGGCGGTTGACCAGCTTCACGCAGTCGAGCAGTTGAGAACCACCAAAACCCCGCTTGATCACCACCGGCTGGTCGGAGAAGCTGGTCTCCAGGTCGTTCCAGAGCCGGATCGAGGAACTGCCCACGAACAGCACGCCACCGGGCTGCGGTGCCTGGCGCAGGTCGGCTGCGGCGAAGGCTTCCAGGCTGGCGTGCCAGCGCGCGTCCACCGCTGCCAGCGCGAGCTCGGGCGGCCTGGCGTCCTGGGCGCGTGTGGGTGCCAGGAAGCCGGTGGCCAGGAGGCCGGCGACAACCAGGGGCAGGTGCAGGGCAGATCGCAGGGAACGGATGGGCATGTTGGGCGGGAAACTCATCTGGAACGAGGACCGGGGGTGGACCGCCCGCTTGGGGCAAAGTTCACCGTGTTGCAGTGTAAGGAATGGGATTTTTCCCGTCCATCCCGGTGTTGTTCAGCGTCACACGCCCAGGCCCAGGCGGCGCATCCACCCGGCCAGGGCCTGCTCGTCCGGGCTGCCCGAGGCATAGGCGGCGTGCAGGGCCCCATGCGATTCGGGGCGGTGCTGGTTGATCTTGAGCTTGCACTGCAGCTCCATGACACGCAGCTCGAAGGCCACGATGCCGCGCATCAGCTTTTGCTGGAAATCCTCCTCCAGGCCGCGCCACTGGTCGGCATAGGCGGGATCGTGGTCGTGGATCAGGTGCTTGAGCAGGCGGTCCTTGTCCTCGAAGCTGTCCACGGGGGTGGCCTGCACGGTGCAGTGAACCGCCAGGTAGTTCCAGGTGGGCACCCGGGCGAGGTCGGGGTAGACGCGCGGGGTCATGTAGGCATGCGGCCCCATGAACGTGACCACGGCCCTGGGCCGGTCGAACAGGTATTTCGCGTGGGGGTTGGGCCGCGCCACATGGCCGAGCAGCACGAGTTCATCGCCCTCTTCCACGAGGTGCAACGGCAGGTGGGTCACGAACGGCAGGCCTTCGTCGTCGGTGCTGATAAGGCTGGCGAACGGGTGGGCGCGCATGAGCTCACGCGCGATGGCCGCGTCTTTCGCGGCGAACTGGGGCGGCATATACATGGTGGCGACTCGGGTTCGTGGGAAACGCAGTGTATGCCCCGGAAATGGCCGCTGGTGCGATGATGTGCCACCCGTCTGCCGCACACGATGTCCTTCCTTCAACACCCCGCTTTCCAGAGCCTTGTGCTGCCTTTGCTGCTCGCCGTGGCGGGCATCGCGCTGCTGCGATGGGCCGGTACGCGCTGGAGCTCGCTGGGTGCGGCGCTCGGCCTGGTGCTCGCCATGGCCTTCTGGCCGGGCTTCGACTGGCCTGCCAGTTCGCGTGCGCAGACCCTGCCCTGGATCGCGCTGGCGGGGCTGGTCGTGGCGGCGCTGGCTGTCGCGTTGAAAGCACCCGGAACCCAGGTCTTGGGGCGCAGGAGCGGCTTCCTGGTCACCGCGCTGATCACAGCCCTGGCCGTGGCGCTGGCGGTGTGGGCCGCCCTGGGTGGCTCGTTGCTGCTCGCGCAGCTCGCGCTCATGGTCGGCAGCGTGGCAGGTGTGGCCAGTCTGTGGGCATGGCGATCGGCATCGGTCACGCCGGCCTCGCTGCTGCCGCTGTTGCTCGCCGGCTTGACCATCGCTTACGCTCAGGCTTCCTTGGCTCCCACCGCCCCCGACGCGAGGGGTGAGGCGGCAGAGCAAGACGACCCCTACTACACGCCGAAGTGGAAATGAATCGCGACGTGGCTGTTTGTCAAACCAAGGGCTATTCCGGTCATTGAGGCCACGGCGGCAGCGCGATGCGATGATGCCGCCCATGCCGACGCCCGAGTTGCTCACCCCACCGCCCGAGGTCACCTCCGGGGCCTTGGCAGACATTCCTTCGGACTGGCCCGTTCTGTGGCTGCAGATGCTGCAGGCCCGCGAGGGCGGATGCCCCCCGCTGCTGCGGCACACCACCGCACACGGCTGGGTGTTGCAAGGCGAGTGCAGCACTCGCAGCCGCGAGTTGTTCACCGCTTACAAGCCGATGCTCGACGCCCGCGTGCGCAACGACCGGTCCCCTTGGGTGGTGGCGCAACTTGGCCAGAGCCTGGACGGTTTCGTGGCCACCGCCACCGGCGATTCCTACTACGTCAATGGTGCACACGGCCTGCTGCACCTGCACCGCCTGCGCGCGCTGTGCGACGCCGTCGTGGTGGGCGCCCGCACCGTGGCCACCGACGACCCGCAACTCACCACACGGCGCGTGCCCGGCCCTGCGCCCGTGCGCGTGGTGATGGATTCGCGCGCACGGCTCGACGGTCGCTCGCGCGTGTTCCGCGACGGCCAGTCGCCCAGCCTGTGGGTGTGCGACGCGCGCCATGCCGAGACCGCTCGCCAGCGCCTGCAGGGTGCCCCCGACTCTGTGCAGGTGCTCGCGGTGGAGGGCCTGTTGGATGAGAGCAACCCCACCGCCTGCTACCGGGCCGAACGCGCTGTCGAAGCCCTCGGCCGGCACGGGCTGCGGCTGCTGTTCGTGGAAGGCGGCGGTGTCACCGTCTCGCGCTTCTTCGGCGCAAACGCGCTGGACCGGTTGCATCTGGTGGTCGCCCCGGTGTTGATCGGCAGCGGCAGGCGCGGCCTGCAGGTCCCTGCAAGCGATGTGATGGTCGAATGCCCCCGCCCACCCGCACGCACGCTGCGGCTGGGCGACGACATGCTGTGGGACCTGGGTCTCAGGTCCTGACGGGCCAGGCCAGCACGTCCGCATGCCCAACGCGCAGACGGGTCTGCGTCACCAGCGACCGTCGTCGACCCTGCCAGCCACGCGACGCGACCGTCCGGAGGGGCGCCTGCTCCAGGGCGGCTTCGGCCATGCCGTCGATCAGGCTCTCCAGCAGCTGGCTTGTGTCCACCTGCCAGTCGCTGCGCGCTTGCCGCACGCGGTAGCCCGCGTGGCGCAGGGCGGGCAGCAGCGTGGCGACGGCCTGCGCGCCGAGCGCAGGACCAAAACCCTTGTCGCGCCGCTGATGCGCGGCGAACAGCGCTCCGACTTCGGCATCCCCGGGATCCGCAGGCGTCCAGATGTGGCGCCCATCGACGCTGAGCGAGAGCAGCAACGGCACACGCGCCGAAGCACAGGCAGTCACCAGCCGATGCAGCCACGCCGTGCCCACCAGGTCGAGCAGGGCCGAAGCCGTGACGAGGTGGGCGGCATGCCAGGGCAACGCCTCCAGCGAGGCCATGAGATCCAGCCGCTGGCGCACGAGGGACACGCCCTCCACTGGCTCCGGTATCCGGCGCAGCAAGGCATCGTCGTGGTCCACCATCAGCCATTGCTGCGGCCCTCGCAGTCGTGGCGCCAGCCAGCGCTGGTTGGCGCCGGTTCCGCAGGCCAGGTCGATCACGCGCCAGGGCGTACCGGATGGGGGACGCAACGCCGCCAGTTGGTCGTCGAGCTGCAGGCGCGCGGCCGCTTCGTCGCGTGCGGCGGCATCGAAGGGTTCGCGCAACCCGAGCCAGTCGGCGCTGAAGGTTTCAACGCTCACTGGACTACCCTCCGTGCTGCGCACTGCGGCGCGAACTCCCTTTGGAACGGCCGGGCGGGCGCTCATGGCATCAGCTCCAGCACGCGGGCGAAAGCCGCGGCTTGCCGGGGCCAGTCGGGCAACCGGGCCGCGGCGTCTCTAGCACCGGCAGCCAATTGTTCTCGCAGCGGGGTGTCTTCGATCACACGGGCCAATGCCTCCCGCAAGGCGAGCGCGTTGCCCGGGTTCACGTGCAGGCCCGCCTGCGATGGCAAGGTATGCGCCAGCGCGCCGGCGTTCGTGGCCACCACAGGCAGGCCGTGGGCCAGCGCCTCGGCCACCACCATGCCGTAGCCTTCATGCAGCGAAGGCAGCACGAAAACGTCCGCTGCCGCGAAGCGTGCCTGCACAGCGGCCTCCGTCAGTTCACCGTGCCACTGCACGCGCGCGCCCCATGGCGCCGATGCCGCGACGAGCGCAGCGGCGGTGACGGGGTCGCGCGTTGTGCTGCCCACGTTGTGCAGCTCCCAGGGCAGCTCGCCCAGGCCCGAGAGTGCCTGCAGCAGAAAGGCGTGGCCCTTGCGGGGCGTGAGCGTGGCCACGCACAGCAGTTGAATCGGGCCTGTTCCTCGCGGTGACCGGTTCTTGGGCAGTATGGGGTCGGTGCCCGGTTCCACCACTGCGATGCGCGCAGACGCCACGCCCATGGCCTCGAGGTCCTGCACGGTGGCGGCACCCGTCACCACCACCTGCCGGACCAGTTGCAAGGCATCGGCTTCGGCCAGACGCAGGCGAGAACGGGCGGTTTCGTCCAGCCCGATTTCAAGGTGCAAGGGGTGGTGCACCAGCGCCACCCAGCGCAGGCGAGTGGCGTGCGGTCGCACTTCGTCGGCCAGCACCGCCCCAGCAAGGCCGTCGATCACGACCATGCGGCCGTCTGCCAGCGAGGCGATCAGGTCTGCGGCTGCCGAGCGGGCGGCAGCGCCGGGATATGGCCAATCGCCCACCAGGTGGTGCACGTCCACCGCCCAGCCCGCCTGCCTCAATGCCTGCACCAGCCGCCGGTCGTAACCGTAGCCGCCGGTGCGCACGTTCCAGTCGCCCGGGATGAGAAAGGCCAGTGAGTTCATGCGGCGTGCGCGGGCAGGTTCCCCTCGAACGCGGCCCAGGCCACGTGCGATTCGTGCAGCGTCACGCGCATCTGGCGCAAACCCGGCCCTTGCGCCGTGGGCAGGGCTTGCGCGCCCATGGCGCCGGCCGCAATGCGCGCCGCGATGCGGTCGAAGATGACGCGCGCCAGAAATTCGGTGGTGGTGTTGCGGCCGGCGAACTCGGGCGCTTCGTCGAGGTTGCGGAAGTTGAGTGCGGCGAGCTCCTCGCGCAGCACCTGGGTGGCCAGGCCGATGTCGACCACGATGCCGTCGGCATCGAGTGCATCGCGGCGCATTTCCAGGTCCACCACGTAGGTGGCACCGTGCATGCGCTGCGCGGGGCCGAACACGGCGCCCTGAAAGCTGTGGGCGATCATGAAATGGTCTCTGACGTTGACGGCGTACATGGTGGGGTTTCTCTTTTCTTCAGTCGGTGTAGTCGATTCGGTGGCACAAGGTGCCGGGAGATTCATGACCGGCAAGCCGCTCCAGCACCACCGGCAATTGGTGAAACGGTGCGGTATCGGTGATGAGTCGGTCGAGCACAGGATCGGTCAGCAGCGAGAGCGCCAGCGCGAGGCGACGACGGTGGGTCCAGTCGCCGCGCTTGACCGCGGCCACATGACCGACCTGCGAACTCTTGAGCGTGAGCCGCTGGGAATGGAAAGCTTCCCCGAGCGGCACGCTCACGTCGCGGCTGCCGTACCAGCTCAGTTCAAGCACGGTGGCTTCGAAGGCCGCGAGTCGCAGCGCGGTGGCCAGGCCCGCCGACGTGGCACTGGTGTGCACCACCAGACCGGCGTTGCCAGAGGCCTGATCGGGCAGGCGGAAAACCGCCCCCATTGCCTCGGCCAGCCCGGCGCGTGAAGCCTGGGTGTCCACCACCTCCACCTGGCAACCGTGTTCTCGCGTTGCCAGCCAGGCCACCAGCAGGCCGATGACACCGCCCCCGACCACGCAGACGCGGCTGCCCGGCACGGGAGCGGCGTCCCACAAGGCGTTGATCGCGGTTTCCATCTGCGCGGCGAGCACCGCGCGCGCGGGCGGCACGCCTTCGGGCAGCGGCAGCACGGCCTCGGCGTTCACCTGGTAGCGGGTCTGGTGGGGATACAGGCAGAACACCGTTCGTCCGATCAGTTCCGCCGGGCCAGCCTCCACCACGCCCACGTTCACGTAGCCGTACTTCACCGGCGACGGGAAATCTCCCGCCTGGAATGGCGCGCGCATGCGCTGCCATTCGCTCGCAGGCACCTCGCCGCGAAACACCAGGCCCTCCGTTCCCCGGCTCACGGCGCTGTGCAATGTGCGCACCCGGACCTCGCCGTCGGCCATCGGCGGCAAGGTCTCCGTGCGAATCTCGGCCTGGCCTGGCGCGACGATCCAGCAGGCCTGCGCGGCGAGGGTTGGTTGATCGGCAATGAAGGGCATGAACGAAATGGGGAATGGGGAGTCCGACCGGCAGCGCGTGCCATGATCGTTGTCCGTTCAGGACGCGCTTGCATCTTATGTCGCAGCCAATAACCCCCCACCCCACACCCGCCATCCCCGGCGCGGACCGTTCCGTGCTGAGGGTGGACGCGGCCCGTTCCCTGGGTGCCAGCATCGCACTGATGGCCTTGGCCGCCATCGCACTGGGCGTGGCTGGCGGGCTGGGAGCGGACTTTTCCCTGAAGGCCCTGCTGCTGTTTGGCCTGCTTGCCTGGCTGGTGTGGCGTGGCCTGTTCGCGCCGATCAGTCCACCCCACCCGCACGCGCGTTTCGGCAGCGCCAACCAGGTGACGCTGCTGCGCCTGGGTGTGGCGGCCCTGCTCGCCGCCTTGCTGGGCGAAGACCTGCCCACGCAAGCCTGGTGGGCGGTGGTGGTGCTGGCCACAGCCACCGCCCTGCTCGACGCGGTGGATGGCCCGCTGGCCCGGCGCAGCGGCCTGGCCAGCGACTTTGGCGCCCGCTTCGACATGGAAACCGACGCCCTGTTCACGCTGGTGCTGTGCGCGTTGGTGTGGCAGGCCGGCCAGGCTGGTGTCTGGGTGCTGGCCAGCGGCCTCATGCGCTACGCCTTCGTGGCCGCCGCCCAGGCCTGGCCCTGGCTGGCCGGCGCACTGCCACCGAGCCGGCGCCGCCAGACCGTGTGCGTGGTGCAGATCACCACACTGATCGTGTGCCTGGGCCCCATCGTGCCGTCCCTGCTGGCCTCGGCACTGGCGGCCACCAGCCTGGCCTTGCTCACCGCGTCCTTCGCCATCGACGTGCGATTCCTGCACCGCGCCCATTCACAGGAGACCTGAACCATGCGAGCCTTTTTCCTGCCCACTCTCACCCTCTGCTCCGCCCTCCTCGCCACCACGCCCGCGCAGGCCCAGGCTGCGCGCTACGAGATCGACCCCGACCACCTCACCGTGGCTTTCCTGGTGGACCACATCGGCTACGCCAAGGTGCTCGGCATGTTCCGCTCGGCGCGCGGCAACTACCGGTTCGACGAAGCCACGGCCACGCTCTCGGAGGTGCGCATCGAGGTGGAGACCGCCAGTGTGTTCAGCAACCAGCGCAAGCGCGACGACCACCTCAAAGGCCCGGATTTCCTCAACAGCGGCGAGTTTCCGCGCATGGTGTTCACCGCCAGCGGCGCCAAGCGCACGGGCGAGCGCACCTTCGACATCACGGGTCAGCTCGAACTGCTCGGCAAGAAGCAGCCGCTCACGCTGCAGGCCACCTGGAACAAGAGCGCCGAATCGCCCATGGGCGGCTTCGGTGGCAAGCCGTACGTGATGGGCGTGTCCGCTCGCGGCAGCTTCAAGCGCAGCGCGTACGGCATGAACTACGCCGTGGCCAACGGCTGGGTGGGTGACGAGGTGCCGTTGATCATCGAGTTCGAGGCGATCCGCCAGTGAGCGCTGCGCTGGCACCCGCCGCGCCATCTTCGGTTGTTGCATGGCTGCTTCGCTTCGGGCTGACCTTTGCGCTGCTCAACACGCTGCTGACCTTCGAGAACCGCTGGCCCGGTTTTGGCGTGCATTACATGCCGCGCCTGTCGTTCGAGCTGTGCCTGGCGGTCGTGGCCCTCATGGCCTGGATCGCCTGGCGCGGGCCGCTCTCGCGCCGTGCAACCGCCGTCCTGGCCCTGGTCTTCGTGGCATTGGTGGTCGTGCGCTATGCGAACGTCACCGCACCCGCGGTGATGGGCCGGCCGGTGAACGTGTACTGGGACGGTCGCCACGCCGCCGGGTTGCTGCGCGCCGCGTTGCAGACCCTGCCCACCTGGCAGGTCGTCACCGCGCTGGCTGCGCTGTCGCTGGGGCTGCTGGCGTTGTGGTGGCTGGTGCGCACGGCCATCGCCTCGCTCTCGCACAGCCTGGCCTGGCCGCGCCCGCGTCCCTGGCTGCTGGCCACCGTGGTGGCCCTCACCCTCAGCTTCGCCGCCTACGTGCCCGAGCGGCGCGACACGCGCTGGTTTTTCTCCCTGCCCATCACTCCCACGCTGCTCCACCAGGGGACGCTGCTGGCCCAGGTGTGGCTGCCTGGGCAGCGCCACGCGGCCCTTGGCGCGAGCCCCACCTTTGCCGGCGACCTTTCCGGCCTGGTGAGCGCGCGCGGCCCGGCGGACGTGCTGCTGGTGTTTGCTGAGTCCTACGGTGCCAGCACCTTTGATCAACCTGAACAGGCGCAAGCGCTTCAGGCTTCGCGCCAGCAACTGGCCGACGCCATCCACACCGGCGGGCGTGCCGTGGTTTCGGCGCGCGTGGTCGCGCCCACGTTTGGCGGGGCTTCGTGGCTGTCGCACGCTGCCCTGCTCTCCGGCGTGGACACCAGCGACCCGGCCGACCACGACCTGCTGCTCACCAGCCAGCGGCCCACACTGGTGAGCCATTTCGCGCACCGCGGCTACCGCACCGTGGGGTGGATGCCCGGCCTCAAGCGCCCCTGGCCCGAGGGCTCGTTCTATGGTTTCGAACGGCTGGCCGACGACCCAGCGGTGGGCTACCAGGGACGGGATTTCGGCTTCTGGCGCATTCCCGACCAGGCGGCCATGGCGCTGCTGCACGCGCAGGAACTGGACCGGCGCGCACCCGGCCACGATCAACGCCCGAGGCTGGCGGTGTTTCCCACCACCAGCTCCCATGCACCCTTCCACCCACTGGCCCCCTTCGTGGCCGATTGGTCCCGCCTCACCGGGCCAGACGCCTACAGCGCTGACGACGCTCGTGCCGCGCTGAGCGCACCGCTGAACATCTCGCAGACGGTGCCGCGTTTCCTGGAGAGCCTGCGCTACCAGAACACCTGGATGGCCGATTACCTGCGCCATCTTGCGCCGCACCCCCTGGTGATGGTGATCGTCGGCGACCACCAGGCGCCGGCACTGGCCTCGGGTGCGGGCGCTTCGTGGGACGTGCCGGTGCACGTGGTCAGCGACGATCCGGCGCTGCTGCATCGCCTGATGGCGCGCGGTTTCATTCCCGGCATCACACCCGGGCCGCGCCCACTCGGTCCGATGACGCAACTCACTCGCGTTTTGCTGGAGGCGTTCGGCGCACCCACCGCGCACGAAGTCCCGGGCGCCGAGCACCTCGCCATGCCGCCGCGCTCGCACGCCCCCTCAGCGCCGGGTTCCTGAATCCGCGCCTGGCCACCAGGCGTGCACATCACCCGAAGGCGCATCGTCCGGCATGGCGCGCAGCCACTCGCGCAGCGCATCCGCCGGCTCGCCCTCGGGCCGCCGCAGTTGCAGACGCTCGCCCAGCGAGACGGCGTAGCGGTAGCGCCCCGGCCCGGCCAGGGTCTCCAGCCGGTCGATGCAGGCCGCCGCCACGTCGCGCACGGCCGGCAGGAACTCGAACGACAGCGCCGGCAAGGGCTGGCTCAGGCCCAGCAGCACCTCATGCTCGAAACCCTCGACGTCGATCTTCACGAAATCGGGCGTGCCATGCTGTGCGATCAGCGCATCCAGCGTGGTGACGGGCACCTGCGGCCCCGCCTGCCAGCTCACGCCCCGGAACGATGGCGCGGCGCCCGCGCGCTGGATGAAATCGCCGGAGAGCGTGGTCACGGTGGGCGTGCGCGGGCTCACCATCAAACGCGCCTGTCCCGCCGCCCGGCCCAGCGCCTGGGGCAACAGCGTCACCCCGGCATCACCATTGAAGCGGCGCCTCAGCAGGTGCACGAAATCCGGTTGCGGCTCCAACGCCACCACACGGGCGCCCAGTTGTCGAAACGCCGCCACGCGGTTGCCCAGATGCGCACCCACGTCGAACGCCAGCCCACCATCGGGCACGAAAGGGCGGTAGAAACGCCGCAATTGGGCACCGCGCCAGGGAATGGCGCGGTAGACCAGCATAGAGCGCAGCAAGCCCAGCGAGCGCTGCCAGCGCTGCACCGGCTCAGATGGGTGAAGGTCCATGCGCCATTGTGGCCGCGCGTACCAAAGCCCGGCTGAAACGGTCGCATACTCCGCTCCAGCCCTGCTCCTCACACCACCCCCTCGAACCAATGGCCGAAGACGCACCCAGTGAACTGCTGTCCCGTCGACACCAGATGTTTCCGCTGCTCTCCGATGCGGAGGTGGCCAGGATGCGGCGCTTTGGAACCCCGCAGGTCCATGCGCGCGGCGATCGCCTGATCACCGCCGGTGAACCCGGGCCGGGACTGTTCGTGGTGCTCCACGGCGTGGTGGCGGTGAGCCAGCGCGATGGCATGGGGCACGTCACGCCCATCGTGCAGCACGGCCGAGGGCACTTCATGGGCGAAGTGGGCGCGTTGTCGGGCAAGCCTTCGCTGGTCGACGGCATCGCGCTGGACGACGTGGAGGTGCTCCTGCTGCTTCCGAGCCAGTTGCGGGCGCTCATCATCGCCGAGGCCGATCTGGGCGAGCGCCTGGTGCGCGCGCTGATCCTGCGCCGCGTGGCGCTGATCGAGGCCGGCGCCAGCGGGCCGGTGCTGATCGGCGAAACGACCGGGGCCGATCTGCTGCGCCTGCAGAACTTTCTGCGCCGCAACGGCGAGCCTTACCACGTGGTCGATGCCCGCACCGACACCGACGCCGCCGCACTGATGGAGCAGTCCGGCGCGGCGCCAGGCGAGCCGCTGGTGGTGTGCCCGGATGGTTCGGTGCTCGTCAATCCCAGCGAAGAAGCGCTGGCGCGCTGCATCGGCATGGTGGACACGGTGGCACACGACGAGCTGTTCGACGTGGCCGTGGTCGGCGCCGGGCCTGCGGGCTTGTCGACCGCGGTGTACGCCGCATCCGAAGGCCTGCGGGTGGTCGTGCTGGACTGCCGCTCCTACGGAGGCCAGGCGGGCGCCAGCGCGCGCATCGAGAACTACCTGGGGTTTCCGACGGGCATCTCAGGCCAGGCCCTGGCGGGCCGGGCTTATGTGCAGGCCCAGAAGTTCGGCGCCGAGATGCTGATTCCAGCCGAGGTGCAGTCGCTGGACTGCACGCGAGCCGGACCCGACCGCGAGCTGGCCATCCGCCTGACCGATGGCCGCCGCCTGCGCGCACGCACGGTGGTGATCGCCAGCGGCGCGCGCTACCGGCGGCCGGATGTGCCGCGCCTGCAGGAGTTCGAAGGGCGCGGCATCTGGTATTGGGCATCCGCGCTGGAAGCCACCTTGTGCGCACGAACCGAGGTGGCCTTGGTGGGCGGTGGCAACTCCGCCGGCCAGGCGGCGGTTTTCCTCTCGCAGCATGCCGCGCGCGTGACCATGCTGGTGCGCGGCCCCAGCCTGGCGGCCAGCATGTCGCGCTACCTGATCGATCGGATTGAAGCCACACCCAACATCGACTTGAAACCCCACACCGCCATCACGGCGCTCCACGGCCAGGCCGCCGATGGCCTGGCTGGCGTGACCTGGCATGACAGCCGGGCGGCGACCCATCATGAAACGTCGTTGCGCCACCTGTTCCTGTTTGTAGGAGCCGACCCCGAGATCGGCTGGCTGGCGGGCTGCCAGATCGATGTCGATGCCCATGGCTTCGTGAGAACAGGCTCGGCCGTTGAAACATCACCTGCAGGCGTCCCGCCAGCGCCACTCGAGTCCAGCATCCCTGGTGTGTTCGCCGTGGGCGACGTGCGCTCGGGCTCGGTCAAGCGGGTCGGCGGCGCCATTGGCGAAGGTGCGGCGGCTGTGTCGCAGATTCATCGGTATCTCGCTGCACAAATCGAATGAAGGTCGTCAGTTCATATATAAATCATTCATCTTTTTTGATTTTTTAAAGTAATTTATAAGATATCTGCAAAAACCATCGTGGACACGACCCGTCAGCTGTCCCCGCGTGGGCAATTTGCGCTCCCGGTGCGGAGTGGTACTCGTGCAAATGCACAAAAAGTCACTGATAAATCAAAAAACTTAATTAAGTTTCTTAAGCATTCCTTTATCTCTTGAGGACCGCTTACGATGGTTGCTCGCCTACGATTCTTTGCACCTGTCATTCTGTTTGCATCTCGGAGCGGATCTCGCACCCATGATCGCTATTACCTCGATCAAGGCCTTGGCTCGCGACGCTTGCGGCCAGGTGCTTTCGCTTGCCAACGTGACTTCGCCCGCCATGCGCATGCGCCAGCGCCTGTCGATCATTACCTTTCACAGGGTACTGACCGAATCACAACGCCGGCTCTACCCACTGCCCGGGCTGGCCGTGACGCCCGAAGAACTCGATGCCCACCTGAGCTTCGTCACACGCCACTTCCGCTGCCAGTCGCTCTCGGCCACGCTTGACCTGTGGGCAGAGGGCCAACATGCCGAACCGCCGTTGCTGGCGATCACCTTCGACGACGGCCAGCTCGACAACTACGAGAATGCCCTCCCCGTGCTCGACCGGCACGGGGTGAAAGCGAGCTTTTATGTGCCGAGCCAGATCCTGGAAGACACGGGACCACTCTGGCACGATGCGCTAGCCACCTGCATCAGCCTCCTCAACAACGCCCCGGGTGCGCAGGTCGACGCGCTGATGGAGTCATTGCGCTCTGCCCGGCACGCAGGCAGTTCGCCAGGCCAGACGGATGTGGAGGCAGCCCTGGAATCCACCAAAGCCTGGAGCGCTGCCCAGCGAAACGACTGGATTGAGCGCGCACAAAGGCTGCTCCCCCATCCGGTGCAAAACACCTGGGATGGCTTCATGAACGTGGAGCAGATGAAGGACCTGGTGGCACGCGGTCACGAGATTGGCAGCCATTCGCACTCCCATGCGCTGCTGCCTCAGTGCACGGACACGGAACTGGTGGCCGAGATCAGCGGTTCCAGGCAGAAGCTGGAAGCCGCCCTGGACGCTCCGGTCACCACCTTCTGCTACCCGAACGGTTCCACCGATCCACGGACGGTGGAAACCGTGCGCCAGGCGGGGTACCGTGCCGCCGTGACCACCCGCTGGGGCAGCAATTCGCGCGGGCATGACCCCTTCCAGCTACACCGCTTCGATATGAACGCCAGATACGCCAAAGACCGCCACGGTCGCTTCTCGGAGTCGCGGCTGGCCTGGCGCATGAGTGGCCTGTATCCCGGCCTGGGCGCTGCGGTGTTCGATCCGTACCGTGGAGCGTCCGCGTGATGAAGGTCGCCTACCTCACCAGTCAGTACCCGGCCACCAGCCATACCTTCATCCGCCGGGAGGTGGAGGCGCTTCGTGGCGCCGGCATCGATATCGCCACGTTCAGCATCCGCCCCCCCTCCGATTCGGAACGGTGTGACCCGGAAAACGTAAGTGCTTTCGAAACCACCACGTACATATTGCCTCCCCGACTTCCCGTCTTGCTTGGTTCGCACCTGCGCTGCGTTCTGAAACACCCCTTGCGTTACCTGCGCACCCTCCGCGATGCGTTCCGGCACCGGGTTCCGGGCCTCTCCTCAGGCATCTACAGCTTCATCTATTTCAGTGAAGCCATGATCCTGGCAGATGCCTTGCGCAAGCAGCAGATCGAGCACCTGCACAACCATTTCGCCAACGCCTCGGCAACCGTGGGTTACCTGGCCACCCGCTATCTCGACATCGATTTCAGTCTCACGCTGCACGGAATCAGTGAGTTCGACTACCCGTCGGGGCTGCTGCTGAAGGAGAAGCTCGAGCATGCGCGGTTCGTCGCCTGCGTGTCGCACTTCGGCAGGGCGCAGGCCATGCGCATCACGAGTCAGGAGGAATGGTCGAAGATGGAAATCGTGCGCTGTGGCATTGACCCATCCCGCTTTTCGCCCGCGCCGCAGGTCAGCGGAAAGGGCCGTCTTCGCCTGCTGCATGTGGGCCGGCTGGCGGCTGAAAAGGGCCAGGCCGGCCTGATTTCCGCCTTTGCGCAGATGCAGCAGCAGGGCATTGATGCCGAGTTGAGGATCGTTGGGGATGGCCCGCTGGAGGCAGAACTGAGGCATCAGGCGAACGCGCTGGGTCTGGGAGATCGCTGCGTTTTTCTGGGTCGACACGGCGAAGATGGTGTGCTGGACGAGTTGAGGAAGGCCGACGCTTTTGTCATTGCCAGTCTGATGGAAGGGTTGCCAGTGGTGCTGATGGAAGCCATGGCCTGTCGGGTTCCGGTGATTGCGCCCCACATTGCGGGCATCCCCGAACTCGTGGCTCATGATGAAACCGGCCTGCTGTTCACGCCCGGCGACTGGAACGACCTCAACAAGCAGCTCTTCTTGCTGCTTTCGGACGAAGCCAGACGCACGCGCCTGGCCGGCGCTGGTCAACTTCGGACACTGAAGCAGTTCAGGATCGAAACCGCCGTCCAGCCCCTCATCGCATGTTTTTTCGCGGAGAAGTTGGAAACCTACCCTTCACGCCCACTCAATAGCACCGCAAGAAAAAACTTGTTGCTTGACAAGCACTTGGAAGTATTCACTTTGCAGCGCCGCCAGACTCAACAAGAAGTTGGTAAAAGTTCATCTTCTGGCCAAGATAGGCGCTTCCTTCCCGAGAAAGATGACCTACATCCCTGTAAATGAAAACGCCATCAACCGATGCGCGGCAGGTGTTGTCACGGCACAAATAGTCGGCGAGATTCACCACCGACACATGACCGTCCATCTCCTTGAGGAAATTCCATACGTTTGACTGACGAGCGAGAGATTCGGAATAGCTGAAATCACAAACTCGAGATTCATCTCGAAAAAACGCTGCCTTCTTGAGACAGCCGCCGACATCCTGACCATTTTGAGGTGTTGGTGAAAAAATAACGGGCACCTTTCCCAGGTCTTTAATTTTCCTCACGGTCTGCTTCATGCTCTCTGCAGCAAGATCTTTTCCTTTTGCCACCTTTCCATCTCTCGTCAGCACCATCGCGTCATCACTGACAAACTGAACAAAAGGCGAACTCAGGACAACGTATTTGATACCAGAAGTGCCTTTCAAGTATTCATAAACCTTGTCATTGATGGCAATACATTTTTCCGACCACGAGCGGACATATTCGGCATTGATGGGTGCAATTCCAAGGAAAGGACCACACGTAGAGACCGTTTTCTGAATCAATCCGACATCCGGCTTGGAGGCTACCAAGCCTTGGACAAGATGCATGGCGTAAGAATCCCCCCAAAGCAGAACTTCGGGATTTTCGGATGTTGAACAGTTGGGCAAGGTGTTGTAGTCACCTTCGCAAGCCTCACTAAGTCCGTGATTGACCTTGACACGATCGTCAAGATCCACCATGAAAGATGAATCTTTCCGGTGCACAAGCTTGCCTTCCGTCATGTGGCCGAACAGACCGAGTGCGATGAGTGAGAAGGTGCCGACGAACGCAAAAAGAAAAACCTGACGCCGATTCACAACGGCCTTTTTTCTAAAGGGAGATTCAATGAATCGCCAGCTGAAGTAAGCCATCAGTAAAGACAAGGCAGCAAGTAGCAAAAAAATGGCTTCGCTCGGTTCAAGCAAGCTTCTTTGTCTCGCAAAGGCGAAAAGAGGTTGATGCCAGAGATAAGCGCTGTAACTGATCAGACCTACCGCAACAAATGCCTTGTTCCCTACAAACTTGCCTACCGTGGTCTTTTGGGTGGCAAACAAGATGACCAACACCGTACCCAGCGTGGGAACCAGTGCATAGAAACCAGGAAAAGGTGTTGCCTTGTTGTAGGCGAAGACGGCGAAGAGAATAAGCGCCACACCTGACCAGCCAGCAAACTCACTCCATCCTTTGCCAAATGCCTCAGGATCTGCCTTTGATAAATGGAAGGCCGCAAAGGCACCCATCAACAACTCCCAGCCACGCGTCGGAAGAAGATAAAAACCAGCATTTGGCTCTGAATACGAGGCCCATTGAGCTACACCAATGCTGACAATGAAGACCAGTGCGAGCGCCATAAGTATCCAACGCCTGCCCAGCTTCCAGAACATCATCAGAAACAATGGGAACAGAACGTAATACTGCTCTTCTACCGCCAGACTCCAAGTGTGCAATAAGGGGCTGAGTTCCGCAGCAGCATCAAAGTACCCGCTCTCACGCCAGAAGAATATATTGGACGCAAACAGAGATACGGCAATCAGGCTTTGCGAAAAGTTTTGCATATCGCTCGGCAACAGCCAGAGCCAAGCGAACGGAATACAGACAGAAATAACGAAGAACAACGCCGGCAGAATCCGCCTCGCACGTCGTTCGTAAAAATTTACGATTGAAAACTTGCCTTGCTCGAGCTCAGCAAGAATGATCGTCGTGATCAGGTAGCCACTAATGACAAAAAAGACGTCGACGCCCACGAAGCCACCGCTAAACGTCTCGAAACCAGCGTGAAAAAGTATCACTGGCAGCACAGCAAGCGCCCGGAGACCGTCTATCTCTTTTCTGTAGTTCATAGCTTCTCGTCTGTTGTCCGTCGCTGGTAGAACCAATTTGCGAAGGCATTATCGAGAAAAGCAGGGAGTATCTGACCTGCTCCCAGCAGATATAGCAATCAAATGAGAGCTTTTACTCCCACTCAATGGTGGCTGGTGGCTTGCTGCTCACGTCGTAGGTCACCCGGTTGATCCCGCGCACCTCGTTGATGATGCGGCTGCTGACCTTCTTGAGCAGCGCGTACGGCAGTTCGGCCCAGTCGGCGGTCATGAAATCGCTGGTCTGCACGGCGCGCAGGGCCACCACGTAGTCGTAGGTGCGGCCGTCGCCCATCACCCCCACGCTCTTGACCGGCAGAAACACGGTGAAGGCCTGGCTTGTCAGGTCGTACCAGGTCTTGCCGCTGCCCGACTCCACGGTGGAGCGCAGTTCCTCGATGAAGATCGCGTCGGCCCGGCGCAGCAGGTCGGCGTATTCCTTCTTCACCTCGCCCAGGATGCGCACGCCCAGGCCGGGGCCGGGGAAAGGGTGGCGGTAGACCATGTCGTGCGGCAGGCCGAGCGCCACGCCGAGTTCGCGCACCTCGTCCTTGAACAGATCTCGCAAAGGTTCCAGCAATTTCAGGCCCAGTTGCTCGGGCAGTCCACCCACGTTGTGGTGGCTCTTGATGGTCACCGCCTTCTTGCTCTTGGCGCCGCCGGATTCGATCACATCAGGGTAAATTGTCCCTTGTGCCAACCACTTGGCGCCGTTTGTTGAAGCACCACTTGAGATCAATTTGGCGGCTTCTGCCTTGAACACCTGGACGAATTCGCGGCCGATGATCTTGCGCTTGGCCTCTGGATCGTTCACGCCGGCCAAATGACCGAGGAACTGGTCGGCTGCGTCCACGCGGATCACCTTGGCGTGCAGCTTGCCGACAAACATGTCCATCACCATGTCGCCCTCGTTCAGGCGCAGCAGGCCGTGATCGACGAACACGCAGGTGAGCTGATCGCCAATGGCGCGGTGGATAAGCGCTGCGGCCACGGACGAGTCGACCCCTCCGGAGAGACCCAGGATGACCTCCTCGTCGCCCACCTGCTGGCGGATCTTCTCCACCGCCTCGGCGATGTGGTCGCGCATCACCCAGTCGGGTCGGGTGCCACAGATGCCAAGCACGAAGCGCTCCAGCAGTGCGCGGCCCTGCACCGTGTGCGTGACCTCGGGGTGGAACTGCACGGCGTAGAAATGGCGCGATTCGTCGGCCATGCCGGCGATGGGGCACGAATCGGTGCTGGCCATGAGCTTGAAGCCCGGGGGCAGCTCGGTGACCTTGTCGCCGTGGCTCATCCACACCTTGAGCATGCCGTGGCCCTCGGGCGTGGTGAAGTCGGCGATGTCCTTGAGCAGCTCGGTGTGGCCCCGGGCGCGCACCTCGGCATAGCCGAATTCGCGCGTGTGCGAGCCCTCCACCTTGCCGCCGAGTTGCTGCGCCATGGTCTGCATGCCGTAGCAGATGCCCAGCACCGGAATGCCAAGCTGGTAGACCACGTCGGGTGCCTTGTCGTCCACCTCGTACACGCTGGCGTGACTGCCCGAGAGGATCACGCCCTTGAGCTGTCCGTCGGCGGCAAACTCGCGCACCCACTCATCGCTGACGTCGCAGGGGTGGACTTCGCAGTACACATGGGCCTCGCGCACGCGGCGGGCAATGAGCTGGGTGACCTGGGAACCGAAATCGAGGATGAGAATTTTCTGGTGCTGCATGGTGTGTGGGGATGTGCGGCGAGAAAAATGAAAAAGGCCGTCGCTCTGGACGGCCTGCGGGGCGGCGGCGGTCACTCCGCCCTGTAGTTGGGTGCCTCTTTCGTGATCTGCACGTCGTGCACGTGGCTCTCGCGGATGCCGGCCGAGGTGATCTCGACGAACTCCGCCTTGTGGCGCATGTGTTCGATGCTGGGGCAACCGCAGTAGCCCATGGCGGCGCGCAGGCCGCCGGCCATCTGGAAGATGATGGAAACCACCGAACCCTTGTAGGGCACCCGGCCTTCGATGCCTTCGGGCACGAGCTTGTCGGCATTGGGGTTGCCCGTGCTGCTTTCCTGGAAGTAGCGGTCGGCGCTGCCCTGCTGCATGGCGCCGATGGAACCCATGCCACGGTAGCTTTTGTAGCTGCGGCCCTGGTAAAGCACGATCTCGCCTGGCGCTTCTTCGGTGCCGGCAAACATGCCGCCCATCATCACGGTGTTGGCCCCCGCGGCAATGGCCTTGGCGATGTCGCCGCTGTAGCGGATGCCGCCGTCGGCGATCATCGGCACGCCGGTGCCCTGCAGGGCGCTGGCCACGTTGTCGATGGCCATGATCTGCGGCACGCCCACGCCGGCCACGATGCGGGTGGTGCAGATCGAGCCCGGGCCGATGCCAACCTTGACCGCATCGGCACCGGCTTCCACCAGTGCCATGGCCGCGCCACCGGTGGCGATGTTGCCGCCGATCACGTCGATCTGCGGGTAGTGCTGCTTGACCCAGCGCACGCGCTCGATCACGCCTTTGCTGTGGCCGTGCGCGGTGTCCACGACGATGGCGTCCACCCCGGCCTTGACCAGCGCCTCCACGCGCTCCTCGGTGCCCTCGCCCACCCCGACCGCTGCACCCACGCGCAGGCGGCCGGCGGCATCGCGCGCGGCATTGGGAAAGTTGAGCTGCTTGGTGATGTCCTTGACCGTGATCAGGCCCTTGAGCTCGAAGGCGTCGTTCACCAGCAGCAGTCGTTCGAGCTTGTGCTTGTTCAGCAGTGTCTTGGCCTCTGCCGGCGTGGTGCCGTCGGGCATGGTGATCAGGCGCTCGCGCGGCGTCATGATCTCACTCACCGGCAGGTCGTAACGGGTTTCAAAGCGCAGATCGCGGCCAGTGACGATGCCCACCACCTTGCCACCATCGACCACCGGGAAGCCCGAGACGCCCAGCTCGTCGGAGAGCTTCATGACCTGGCGGATGGTGGTCGAGGGCGTGATCACCACCGGATCGCGCAGCACGCCGGATTCGTAGCGCTTGACCTTGGCCACGTGCGCTGCCTGTTCTTGCGGCGTGAGGTTCTTGTGAATGATGCCGATGCCGCCTTCCTGGGCAATGGCGATCGCCAGGCGGGCCTCGGTCACGGTGTCCATG
Source organism: Hydrogenophaga sp. (assembly GCF_051860785.1). GTDB lineage: Bacteria > Pseudomonadota > Gammaproteobacteria > Burkholderiales > Burkholderiaceae_C > Hydrogenophaga. Next base: position 29,529 of record NZ_JBIMLB010000018.1, on the reverse strand, counting down.
GCCGCGGAGACCAGGGGCAGGTTGAGCTTGATGTTGCGGGAGAACTGGGTGGCAAGCGAAGTGTCCTTGGGCAGGACCTGGGAGTACGCTGGCACCAGCAACACATCGTCGAAGGTGAGCGCTTTGCCGAGGAGGCGCATGGGTAAAGCTCCAAAAGCGTCGATTGTAGCTGCCCGTCCTACGTGCAAACCCGCACACCGCGCTGTACGCGGCTTACCGCTCAGCCACACAAATCGACCGCTCCGACGGCTCGTCGAGCACAAGAGCATCCATCCGCAGTCCGTGACGGGGGGCCAGGGCTAAACTTGGGCCATGCCTCAATACTCCCCCCTCGTCCGGCGCTGGCGCGCCGCCTGCCTGACGGCCGCGCTGCTGATTTCCAGCCCCTGGACGCTGGCGCAATGGCAGTGGATCGATGGCACTGGGCGCAAGGTGTTCAGCGACACCGCACCGCCTTCAGGCATCCCCGAAAAGAACATCCTCAAGAGCCCACTGAACGCGCGCGCGCAGGCGCCTGCTCCGGCCGAAGCCGTGCCCGCCGCCGCAGCCCCACAACCTGGCGCAGCACCTCAACTGCCCGCGCGGGACGAAGAGCTCGAGGCACGGAAAAAGCAGGCCGACGACGCAGAACAGGCTCGTCGCAAAGCCGAAGAGCAACGGGTTGCCAAAGGCCGCGCAGAAAGCTGCGAGCGCGCCCGCAAGGCCAAAAGCGTGATGGAGTCGGGCACTCGCCTGGCCACCACCAATGCCAAGGGCGAGCGCGAGATCATGGATGACAAGGCCCGCGCGGCTGAAACCCGCCGCATGGACGACATCATCCGCTCCGACTGCGGGCCCATGCCCAAGACCGCTGCCGCTCAGTAGCCGGCTTTGGAGCCAGGCCGTCGCTTGGCAAACAGGCCCGTGGAGCGGGCGCCTTGCCCCACGAAACGCTCCCGCCGCGCCACCTTCGGGTCCACTCGCAAAAGCCGCACCACTTCCACACGGTCGCCTTCGCGCAAGATGTGATCAAGGTCGGCCTTGCGTCCCCACACACAGGTCGTGAGCAATTCGGTCCCGATCTCCGGGAACCGAGTCAGCCAGCCGGCCTGAGCCAGCACCTGTTCCAGCGTGCAACCGGCAGCGACGTCCAGTGAGTCCTCATGCACCGTGCGTGGCGCGCTGGCGTACATCAGGACGATGCGCATCTCAGTCGGCCCCGTAGACCTGATCGGCGCGCTTGACGAAAGCATCCACAAGGTTGCCGGCGATCTTGTCGAACACCGGCCCGACGAGCGCGGCGAGCGCGCTGCTGGAGAACCCGTAGCTCAGCTGGAACGCCACTTTGCAGGCACGCTCGCTGCCGTCGCCGATCGGGGTGAATTCCCAGACGCCATCGAGCCGCGAAAAAGGCCCGTCGACCAGTTCCATGAGCACTTTCCGGTCGGACTCATGGGTATTGCGGGTGGTGAAACTCTGGCGCAGACCACTGATGGCCATGCCCACGCGAGCCACCATGCCGTCGCTGGTCTGCTCCAGCACTTCGCCGTGATCGCACCAGGGAAGGAACTGCGGGTAGCGCTCGATGTCGGTGACCAGCGCGAACATTTCAGCAGCGCTGTGCCACAGAAGAACGGACTTGTGAATCGTTTTCATACAATCGAACTCATTGTATTGGCCTGAAACGGCCGCACCTCGCGCTTCATGGCCACCAAAAACAGCAACGACACACCCTCCAGGAACACCGAAACCCGCATCGCCGACAACCGGAAAGCGTTCTACAACTACGCGATCGAGGAGCGTTTCGAGGCGGGGGTGGTGCTCGAGGGGTGGGAAGTCAAGGCACTGCGCGAAGGCAAGGTTCAACTCACCGATGGCTATGTGGTCATTCGCGAGGGCGAAATGTTCCTCATCGGTTGTCAGGTGAACCCTTTGCACACCGCATCGACCCACGTGAGCCCGGACTCGGTGCGCACCAAGAAGTTGCTGTTGCACAAGGAACAGATCCGTCGCCTTATTGGCAAGGTCGAACAGAAGGGCTACACCCTCGTGCCGCTGAACCTGCACTGGAAGAATGGCAAGGTGAAGTGCGAGCTGGCCCTGGCCAAGGGCAAAGCCGAACACGACAAACGCGACACCATCAAGGACCGCGAAGGCAAGCGCGAGGTGGAGCGGGCCATGAAATCGCGCAACCGCTGAAATGAATGCGGGCGGGCCTAGCTGCCCACCACAGCGTCGCTCAGCACGCCTGCAGCCGGGACTTCACCCGCCCACTCCAGCCCATTCACGAAACGCTGCAACGCACTTTCCCCGTCCAGACCCACCCTGTGCTGATCATGGACAAGGGTGTCGATCAGGTCGCAACCTTCCTCCCGGTCAATCAACAAGGAAAGCAGCTCGGGCGAGTCCTGACACAGCAGATGCAGGCGGGGGGAATAAAGCATCGCGGCGTGCAGCTTCATGTCGTGCAGGGTCAGCGCCGTCTCCAGTGTGGGAGGCTGGATCCCGACATCGATGGCATGTTCTGTGCCCTGAATGGCGGTGGCGGGAGACCGCAGGAGCGCATAGACCTCCCCCCGCACATGCCAGTGGGTCACGCGCAGTTGCTCGCGTTGCGCGAGCATCTCTTGTGGGTGGCGAACAAAGCCTTGCAAGGCCTTCACCGCGCCATCGGCACTCCCCATCAGGGATTCGATGCTGTGCCGGGCGTGGGCAAAGTCACCGGGTGCGAGCGCCACGAAGCGCAAGGGCGCGTGGGCGAAAACGGTGCACGGCTGGTCGAACCAGCAAGCCATGACGGAGGCGATGCCGCCGCCCACGCCGTGTCCGGTGAAGTGGATGCGGTTCGCATCCCTGCCTTCCATGTAGGCACGCTGACGGAGCAATCCGTAGGCGTGTGTCGCGCTCTGCAATGCCTCCGTGAAGGAGGCCAGGCCCATGTCCAGGGCCAGGTTGGTCACGAATTCGTCGGCGTCGTCCGATGCCGCCAGCGCATCAGCGATGAAATCCGGTCCTCTGAAGGCCAGCACGGCGTCGCCATGGGCATTGACGAAGGCATTGGCGCAGAAGCCCTTGTCGTCGAGGCCTGATGTCGAGTCAGACAAAGCAGACCAGCCGGCCGGCGGCGGGAATTTGCCAGATTTGGTGTGATCAACGCCATGCGGGTTGCACACGATCGCCGACAAGGCGGCGCATTCTTTCTCCGTGACCATGTTTTCCTCCTGATCCAGGTCGCCTGGGTGGCGGTCTTTTGGGATCGGAGTTTTAGTACAAAAGTGCAAGCATGTCTACGCAAATTTGCGGCAATCAGAGGCAGTTCGAATTCAGTTTTGAACCGATTGGTTCCAATTGCAGTTATTGGGATCGAAATGCAAATTCAGAGCAACGATATGCAGACTGAACCCGCTTCAGCCCAACATGCGCAACGGATGCTTTTCTGGGGGCCATGGGCTTTCGAAGAACGCGGCGGCTTGCGCGGGCTTCACCTCTTCGATGCGAGCCGGATTCCATCGAGGCTCGTGATCCTTGTCGATGGCCAACGCACGAATGCCCTCCACGGTTTCGCTGGTGGCACCGGGACGCAGGTGGAAGCAGTGGTGCACCATGTCGCGCTCCATGCGCAGGTCCTCAGCCAGACCCATGCCTCGCGCGCGGCGGATCTGCTCCAGCACCACGTGCAGCATCAAGGGTGAGCGTTGGCGCAGGGTGATCGCCGTGGAGCGGGCCCAGTCGCTGTCGGTCGATTCAAGCGACTCGATGATATGCACGGCATCGGGCAGGCTGAACACCCGGTCCACTTCTTTCACCGGCCAGCTCGGTGGCAGGACCGTGGTGCTGAGGTGGCTGGCGCACCAGCGCTCCACCGAGGCGCCGTTCTCGAACGGCGTCTGCGCGAGCGAGGTCCACAGGCCCGGCAGGCGCCCGGCGTCGATGTGGCCATCGGCCAGTCCGGCTGTGATGGCTTCCTTGCCATTCAGCACCAGTCCGGTGAGCGCCAGGTATTCGCCCAGGCGGCCGGCACAGCGGCTGAGGAAATAGCCGCCGCCCACATCCGGGAACAGGCCGATATGGGTCTCGGGCATGGCCAGCTTGCTGCGCTCGGTGGCGATGCGCAGGCTCGCGCCCTGGCTGATGCCCATGCCTCCGCCCATGACGATGCCATCCATGAAGGCGATGTAGGGCTTGGGGTAGGTGTGGATGAGGTGGTTGAGCGCGTATTCTTCGGTGAAGAAGTCTTCGAGAGCACTGTCGCCCGCCAGAGCGGCCTGGTGGAAGAAGCGGATGTCTCCACCGGCACAGAAGGCGCCGAAGGGCCCTTCCTTGCTGACGCCACGCACCGCAACAGCCAGCACCATGGGATCGTCGCGCCACGTGCGCAGGGCCTGTGTGATGTCACGGATCATGGCCAGCGACAAGGCGTTGAGCGCCTTCGGGCGATTGAGGGTGATGCAGCCGACACGGCCCCGGATTTCAGCGACGACGAGGTTTTCGGTGGCGGTGGAAGTCATCTGGTTTTTCCGTTGCGGTCGTCGATCGGGTCATTGTGGCTGTTTGTCCACCGTCTGGATACGCGGTGTGCCGGTACGGGAGCGCCAGCCCAGCAATTCGTTGAGCACCAGGGCGCCGATCACCAGCGTGCCCCCGGTCAGCACCTCGATGCCGGGTGCCTCCCCCGCGCCCAGCCAGGCCAGCAGGATGCCGAAGATGACTTCGAGCAAAGCGAGCAAAGACACTTCGGGTGCCTTGAGCGATCGGGCGCAGACCACGGCCAGCGCGCAGGGAATCGCGAGCTGCACCAGGCCCAGCAGGCCGAGCCAGGCCATGTCCGAGCCCGTGGCGGCGAAAGGCAAAGCGAGTGGCAAGGTCGTCAGCGATGAGAGCACGCCCCCCAGCAGCACTGAAGGCACGAGATCGACTTTCTCGCCGTGGGTCTGACCCCGTTGCACCACGGTCCAGTTGATGGCGCCTGCCACCGGCACACACAACGCCGCAAGGGAACCCGCAATGAGACCACCGGTCTGAACCGTCGGGTCACCGAAGGCCGACAGGAACTGGCTGCCGTACATGTAGACGATGCCCACACCGGCGGCCAGGATGGCCAGCCAGGTGCGCAGGGCCAGGCGCTGGCCGATGACCACACGCGCCAGCAAGGCGGTGAACAAGGGCCCGACCGACATGATGATGAGCACGTTGGCCACGGTGGTGAAGCTCAGCGCCAGCATGAAGGCGGTGAACATCACGCTCCAGCAGACGCCGGAGATCCAGAATGCCCGTGAACGGGTCAGCACGCCCCAGTGCCGCTCCAGGAAGCCCTGAGCGCGGTCATCCGGGATGAAGCCCGTCGACCGGTCCGCCGCACGCCACAGGGGCAGGATCACCAGCAGCGAGATCGTGGTGAAGGCGCTGCGCCAGAAGGTCACTTCGAAACGCGCGGCCGATTCCAGCTGGCGCGAAACGACGCCCGCGATGGACCACATCACGGTCACCGCGACCATCAGGAAGACCGCCTGTGTATGAGTGAGGCGGTTCAGCAGCCGGAATGGCATCAAGCCTCTCGGGAGGCTCGCTTACGGTCGTGCTCTTTCAGGTGGCGCTTGCGCAGGCGGATGCTCTTGGGCGTGATTTCCACCAGCTCATCGTCCTCGATGAACTCCACGCCGTACTCCAGCGTGCATTCGATCGGCGGCGTGATCTTGATCGCGTCTTCCTTGCCGCTCACGCGGAAGTTGGTGAGCTGCTTGGTGCGCGTGGCGTTCACCACCAGATCGTTGTCGCGGTTGTGGATGCCGACGATCATGCCTTCATACACCGGATCGCCGGCGCGCACGAACATGCGACCCCGGTCGTCGAGCTTGCCCAGCGCGTAGGTGAAGATCTCGCCGTCGTCCATGGAGATCAGCACACCGTTCTTGCGGCTGCCAATGTCGCCCTTGTGCGGCTCGTAGCCGTCGAAGATGTTGGAGATCAGGCCCGAGCCGCGCGTGAGGTTCAGAAATTCATTGGTGAAGCCGATCAGGCCACGTGCCGGAATGCGGTATTCCAGGCGCACACGGCCGCGGCCATCGGGTTCCATGTTCACGAGTTCGCCTTTGCGCTCGCCCAGGGCCTGCATCACGCCGCCCTGGTGTTGTTCCTCAATGTCGGCCGTCACGAGTTCGATGGGCTCGTGGCGCTCGCCGTCCACGTCGCGGAACACCACCCGTGGCTTGGACACGGCCAGCTCATAGCCTTCGCGGCGCATGTTCTCCAGCAGGATGGTCAGGTGCAATTCACCGCGACCCATCACCTCGAAAATGCCGTCTTCGCTGGTTTCTTTCACCCGAAGCGCCACATTGCTCTGCAGCTCCTTCTGCAACCGGTCCCACACCTGGCGGCTGGTCACGTACTTCCCTTCGCGGCCCGCCAGCGGGCTGGTGTTCACGCAGAAGTTCATGGTCAGCGTGGGCTCGTCGATCTTGAGCATGGGCAGCGGCGCCGGGTTCAGCGGGTCGGTCACGGTCACACCGATGCCGATGTCGGCGATGCCGTTGATCAGCACGATGTCGCCGGGGCCGGCTTCGGTCACCTGCACACGGTCCAGGCCACGGAAAGTCAGCACCTGATTGACACGTCCTTTGACAGATTTGCCATCCGGACCTTCCATCACCACCACATCCATCATGGGCTTGATGGTGCCGGCACTGATGCGGCCCACGCCAATGCGGCCCACGAAACTGGAGAAATCGAGCGCGGAAATCTGAAGTTGCAGCGGCGCTGCCGGGTCGCCTTTCTGGGCCGGCACGTGCTTGAGCACCGTGTCGAACAGGGCCGACATGTCGGGCCCCCACTGCTCGCCCGGTGCGCCCTCTTCCAGCGAGGTCCAGCCGTTGATGCCCGAGGCGTACACCACCGGGAAGTCCAGTTGCTCATCGGTGGCGCCCAGTTTGTCGAACAGATCGAAGGCGGCGTTCACCACATGCTGCGGGCGTGCACCCGGCTTGTCGACCTTGTTCACCACGAGAATCGGACGCAGGCCCAGTGCCAAGGCCTTCTTGGTCACGAAGCGGGTCTGGGGCATGGGCCCTTCCTGTGCGTCGATCAACAGCACCACGCCGTCGACCATGGACAGGGCGCGCTCGACCTCGCCACCGAAGTCCGCGTGGCCGGGGGTGTCGACGATGTTGATGTGCGTGCCTTCCCAGCTCACCGCGCAGTTCTTGGCCAGGATGGTGATGCCGCGCTCGCGTTCGATCGCGTTGTTGTCCATCACGGTGTCGATCACTTTCTCGTGCTCGGCAAAGGTGCCGGACTGGCGAAGCAGCTGATCGACCATGGTGGTCTTGCCATGGTCCACGTGGGCGATGATGGCGATGTTGCGGATTTGTTTGCTCATGTTGCAGTTTCCGGTGAGGTTTCCTGGATTTGTCGAATGTCGGTGGGGCTCAAGAGGCGCCCCGGAATGAGTTCGCCCGCGCGGACGTGGGCCGTGCCAAGCAAAGCCGGAGAGGCGCCGTCATCCAGTGACGGGCCATAGACGGCGACGAGTTCGCAGTCGGGCCAGTCGCCGCGGCGGCGCAGTCCACTGAGGAAGCGCCCCGCATCTTCGGTACCGAGCGTGACGGCGGTGTGGCCATCCAGCAGCGTCTGCACGGGGCGCAGCAGCGCCAGTCGGTCGCCTTCTTCCAGCGCCTCCAGGGCCTGCAGCGTGGTGCACAGGGATTCATCGAAGGCACCCGTGGCGATTCGGCGCAAGTGCGTGAGGTGGCCGCCACAGCCCAGCGCCTCCCCGATGTCTTCGCCCAGCGTGCGGATGTAGGTGCCCTTGCTGCAACGCACGCGCAGGCGGAGCTGCGGTTCATTGCCCTGCAGGCGCATGTCGAGCAACTCCAGATCATGGATCACGACCTGGCGCGGCTCGCGTTCCACGGTTTCGCCATCGCGGGCGTATTCGTAGAGCGCCTTGCCGTCCTTCTTGAGGGCGCTGTGCATGGGCGGCACCTGGCTGATCGGTCCCATGAACCGGTCGAGCACCTCCACCACCTGGCCGGGGGTGCAGTTCACCTCACGGGTCTGCACCACATTGCCTTCGGTGTCGCCCGTGCTTGTCTTCTGGCCCAGGCGTACCGTGGTCTCGTAGGTCTTGTCGGCATCCAGGTGCAACTGGCTGAACTTGGTGGCCGCGCCGAAGCACAGTGGCAGCACGCCGCTGGCCAGCGGGTCGAGCGTGCCGGTGTGACCGGCCTTTTCCGCGCGCAGCAGCCACTTGGCCTTCTGCAAGGCCTGGTTGCTGGAGAGACCCAGCGGTTTGTCGAGCAACAGCACCCCATGCACAGGGCGCCGTTGCACCCTGGTGCGTGGCGCGTGCATGCCTATTCTTCCTTTGAACGAGAAGAAACCGCCTTGGAAATCAAGGCGTTCATGTCGGCCGCACGCTCGGTGGTGCGGTCGAACACGAAGTGCAGCGTGGGCACGGTGTGGATGTGCAGGCGCTTGAACAGGCCACTGCGCAGAAAGCCCGCCGCCGCGTTGAGGCCCTGCAGGGTTTCTTCGGCATCGCCGGTGAGCAGGCTGAAGAACACCTTGGCGTGGGCGTAGTCGGGCGTGACCTCCACCGCGTTGATCGTCACCATGCCCACGCGCGGGTCCTTGAGCTCGCGCGCGATCAGCTCGGCCAGATCGCGCTGGATCTGGTCGGCCACGCGGAAACCGCGGTTGGGGGTGGATGACGCCTTGCGGGGCATGATGGTTCGGCCTTGTGCTTACAGCGTGCGCGCGACTTCCTTGACCTCGAAGAACTCCAGCTGATCACCTTCCTTGATGTCGTTGTAGTTCTTGAGCTTGATACCGCACTCGAAGCCTTCCTTGACTTCGCGCACGTCGTCCTTGAGTCGCTTGAGCGTGTCGATCTCGCCGGTGTAGACGACCACGTTATCGCGCAGGAGGCGGAAGTGCGCATTGCGCGTGACCATGCCGGAGGTGACCATGCAACCCGCGACCGTGCCGATCTTGGAGGCCACGAACACGGTGCGGATCTCGGCCGAGCCGATGACTTCCTCGCGCTTCTCGGGTGCCAGCATGCCGGACATGGCGGCCTTCAACTCGTCCACGGCGTCGTAGATGATGTTGTAGTAGCGCAGATCGACGTCGTTGCCTTCGGCCAGCTTGCGCGCGCCCACGTCGGCCCGCACGTTGAAGCCGATGATGACCGCCTTGGAGGCGATCGCCAGGTTCACGTCGGACTCGCTGATGCCACCGACACCGGCAAACACGAGCTGGACCTTGACCTCTTCGGTCGAGAGCTTGAGCAGCGATGCCGACAAGGCTTCCTGCGAACCCTGCACATCGGCCTTGACGATGATGGGCAGCACCTTGACTTCGCCGGCGCTCATGTCGGAGAACATGTTCTCCAGCTTGGCGGCCTGCTGCTTGGCCAGCTTGGTGTTGCGGAACTTGCCTGCGCGGTAGGTGGCGATTTCGCGCGCACGGCGCTCGTCGATCATCACCATGAAATCGTCGCCGGCCTGGGGCACTTCCGACAGGCCCTGGATTTCCACCGGGATCGACGGTCCAGCGGCCTTGATCGGTTTGCCGTTCTCATCGAGCATGGCGCGCACTCGGCCCGAGGTCTGGCCCACCAGAACCACGTCACCGGTCTTGAGCGTGCCGCTCTGCACCAGCACCGTGGCCACGGCACCGCGGCCCTTGTCCAGGCGGGCTTCGATCACCAGGCCCTTGGCCATGGCATCGACCGGCGCCTTGAGTTCCAGCACTTCGGCCTGCAACAACACCTGCTCGAGCAGCGCATCCACACCCTCACCGGTTTTGGCGGAAACGCCCACGAAAGGTGTGTCGCCACCGAATTCCTCGGGCACGACCTCTTCGGCGATCAGCTCGGAGCGCACGCGCTCCAGGTTGATGCCGGGCTTGTCGATCTTGGTCAGGGCCACCACGATGGGCACCCCCGCCGCCTTGGCGTGCTTGATCGCTTCCTTGGTCTGAGGCATGACGCCGTCGTCGGCAGCGCAGACCAGAATGACGATGTCGGTCGCCTGTGCACCACGGGCACGCATGGCGGTGAACGCCTCGTGGCCAGGGGTGTCGAGGAACGAGATCATGCCGCGCTCGGTTTCCACGTGGTACGCACCGATGTGCTGCGTGATGCCACCGGCCTCGCCTGCGGCGACCTTGGCGCGGCGGATGTAGTCCAGCAGCGAGGTCTTACCGTGATCCACGTGGCCCATCACGGTGACCACAGGGGCACGTGGCATGGACTCAACTTCGTGTTGCGAGGCTTCTTCGTCGGTGAAGGCTTCCGGGTCATCCAGCGCGGCCACGATCGCCTTGTGGCCCAGTTCTTCCACCACGATCATGGCGGTGTCCTGGTCCAGTGGCTGGTTGATGGTGACCATCTGGCCGAGCTTCATCAACTGCTTGATGACCTCGGACGACTTCAGGCTCATCTTGTGCGCCAGTTCGGCCACCGTGATGGTCTCGGGCACATGCACTTCGATGGCCTTGAACTCGGTCGGCGCCACGAAGCTGCTCTGGCCGCTGTCGCGCGAATCGCGATCGTTGCGACGGCCGCGCGGACCACCACGCCAGTTGGAACGTCCGGCGCTGGTATCGCCACGGGTCTTGATTTCCTTCTTCTTGGCCGCGTCGTCCTTCCAGGTGGAGGACAGGTTCTCGGACTTGACCTCCTTCTTGCCGGCTGCACCGGCCGCCGTGGTGGCCGCGGCTGCGCTGCCCGGTGCCTTCACCGGCGTACCAGCAGGCTTGTGCAGGGTGCCCTTGATGCCAGCCTTGGGATCGGGCGTCGGCTCCGGCTTTTTCGCCACCAGCGTGCGTGCTGGCGCGGACATCATGGCGCGGATATTCGCGGCTTCCGATTCGGCCTTGCGGCGACGTTCCACCAGATCCTGAGCGCGCAGATCGTCGGCGCGCTTGGTCTCTGCATTGCGGTCAGAGATCACGCGGGCTGCAGACTCACGCTCGAGCGAAGCCGTCTTGGCCTTGGCGTCCTTGCTGATGCGTTCGGCGATCGCGTCTGCGGCGCTTTCTTCAGGCACTGTCTTGGCGGCCTCGCGTGCAGCGCTCTCGGCCGCTTCGGCGGCGGCCACACGTTCCTGCTCGGCCTGCGCATCGCGCGCTTCCTGGGCCTCACGCGCTTGGCGCTTCTGGTTGAATTCCTCTTCCTGGCGACGCAGGAGTTCGGCCTGGCGCTGGGCTTCCGCCTCGCGGCGCTCGAGCTCTTCCTTGTCGACCACCGGCGCAGCGGCTACAGGTTCAGCCGCCGCGGCTTCGGGAACGGCCACCTCGTCGTCGCGCTTGATGAAGGTGCGCTTCTTGCGGACCTCCACCTGAATGGTGCGCGCACGCCCGGTCGCATCGGCCTGCTTGATTTCAGAGGTCGATTTCTTGACGAGGGTGATCTTCTTGCGCTCGCCGCCCGCCGTGCCGTGGCTGGCCTTCAGGTGGCCCAGCAGCGACTGCTTGTCGGATTCCGTGAGCGCATCGGTTCCGGTGGTCTTGGGCACCCCGGCCGCTGCGAGTTGCTCCAGCAGGACGGAAGTGGGCTTGTTCAGCTCGGCGGCGAATTCGGCGACGGTGGTACTGGTCATGGGTTCTTTTCTCCGCTGGGGCCTCCGCTGGTCAGGTCGTGGATTGCGCTTCGTCACCGGTGAACCAGTGCGCGCGTGCCAGCATGATCAGCGCCGTGGCCTCTTCAGGCGTCATTGCGGTGATGTCGGTGAGCTCGTCGGTGGCCAGATCGGCCAGCTCGTCGCGGGTGTGGATGCCTGCATCGGCGAGCTTGGCGATCAGCTCGGGCGTGACACCATCGAGGTCGCGCAGATCCTGCGAGACTTCCTCGACGCTCTCCTCGCGGGCGATTTCCATCGTGAGCAAGGCGTCCTTGGCGCGGGTGCGCAGTTCATTGACGGTGTCTTCGTCGAATGACTCGATCTCCAGCATTTCCTGCAGTGGCACGTAGGCCACTTCTTCGAGGCTGGTGAAACCCTCCTCGATCAGGATGTCGGCGATCTCCTGGTCCACGTCGAGCTTGGCCATGAACACCTTTCGGATGCCGTCGGCCTCTTCGGCCTGCTTCTGGGCCGACTCATCGGCCGTCATGATGTTGATGCGCCAGCCCGTCAGCTCGGACGCGAGGCGCACGTTCTGGCCCCCGCGGCCGATGGCGATGGCGAGGTTTTCCTCATCGACCACCACGTCCATGGCGTGGCGCTCCTCGTCCACCACGATCGAAACCACGTTGGCCGGGGCCAGTGCGCCAATGACGAACTGCGCCGGGTCTTCCGACCACAGCACGATGTCGACGCGCTCACCAGCGAGTTCGTTGGTCACACCATTGACGCGCGAACCCCGCACACCGACGCAGGTGCCGATGGGGTCGATGCGGCGGTCGTTGCTATGCACGGCGATCTTCGCGCGCGAACCTGGGTCACGGGCGCAGGTCTTGATTTCCAGCAGGCCCTGCTCGATTTCGGGCACTTCCTGGCGAAAGAGCTCGATCATGAAAGAAGGGGCAGAACGCGACAGCAGGATGGGCGCGCCACGCAGGGTGAGGTCCACGTCCATGATCATGGCGCGCACGCGATCGCCAGTGCGGAAGTTTTCCTTCGGGATCATCTCGCTGCGCTTCAGGCGGCCTTCGACGCGCCCGCTCTCGACGATCAGGTCGCCCTTGTCCATGCGCTTGACGGTACCGACGAAGATCTTGTCGCCGCGCGACATGAAGTCGTTGAGCAGCATTTCGCGCTCGGCGTCGCGAATCTTCTGAAGGATGACCTGCTTGGCGGCCATGGCGCCGATGCGGCCGATCGGCACGCTCTCGACCGGCTTCTCGATGTAGTCGCCTTCTTCGATGTCGGCAAGCTCTTCGCGCGCATCGGTCAGCAATTCTTCGGCGTCCGGGTTCTGCAGGCCGGCCTCGTCGGGCACCACCAGCCAGCGGCGGAAGGTCTCGTAGGCACCGGTGTCCGGATCCATCGCGACGCGGATGTCCACCTCGCCTTTGTAGAGTTTCTTGGTGGCCGAGGCCAGAGCCAGTTCCACTGCGCCGAGCACCACGTCGCGCTCGACGTTTTTCTCTCGCGAGATGGCATCGATCAGCATCAACATTTCGCGGTTCATTTCACTCGCCCACCTTTCCGATTAGCTTGTCCTGTTTCAGGACGCTGGGTTCCATCATTTGCATCTGTCTGCGGCAACACCGCCGCTCCAGGGGCTTTACGCCCCTTGAAATCCACAATCGGCGCCAAGCGCGCCTGCTGGACATCGCCCAGCGAAAACTGCATGGCCTGCATCGGCACGGGTGCGCGCTTCTTGCTCACTCGCTGCCCGGGCTTGGGTTCTGGCGCATCGCTCCAGACCACTTGCCACTGCACGCCGTCATCGGCACGCTCGAGCGTGCCGCGAAATTTCTTGCGGTTGGCCGCCACCTCGCTGCCCGTCACGCCGATCGGCGCCTTCAGGGTCAGGTCCACCACATGGCCTTCGAACCGCACGTAGTCGATCTCGCGCTTGAGCGGGCGATCAATGCCGGGGGAGCCAACTTCCAGGCGCCGGTATTCCAGCCCTTCAACTTCCAGCAGGTAATGCAACTGCCGCGTGACCTTCTCGCAATCCTCGACCGTGACGAAACGCTCCACCGGTGCCGGCTGGCCCTCTTCGGGCTGTTCCCACGGGTAATCGATGGTGACCCGCAGCAAACCACCGGCGGAGCGTTCGAGCTCCACCAGATCCAGTCCCAGTCCGGTGACGGTTTGCTCTACGGTTTCTTGCCAGGCCATCGTGCTGTGGTGGGTCCTATAACGTGTGGTGAACGTGTGCTGAAAAGCGTTCGGCCAAAAAAAATGGGCCGGTAGTTACCCGCCCATTTGGTCGTGAAGCTCGCATTGTAACGCTGATACCCCCCTCTTGCAACCGCCCGAAAACCCTATTTCACATGCCCAGGATCCACTGAATCAGGTTCTTGGCCAGGAAACCCAGCATGCCGAAGGACAACACCAGGAACAGCACGAAGGTGCCGAACTTCCCTGCTTTGGACTCGCGGGCCAGGTTGAACACGATGAACAGCATGTAGAGGATGAACGCACCCACCCCGAAGGTGAGACCAAACTGGGCGATCTGGCTTTCACTGAAGCCAAAAACAGTGGGTTCCATGATTCAGGCGCCTACCCGTCGGCCGGCACTGGCGTCCAGATCGCGGTAGGCATGCCAGCTGGCGTGCCCGATGAGCGGTAGCGCAATCACCAAGCCCAGCAGCGCTGTGAGCATGCCCAAACCGACCAAGGTCACGATGAGCACCGCCCAGAGGGCTGTGGGGCCGGGGTGGCTGGCCACAGCGCGCCAGCTCTGTGCCACTGCCGCCCCGACGGGCATTCGGGTGTCCACCAGCAAAGGCAACGCCACCACCGTGGAGGCGTACACCGGCGCCGCCAGCAGCCCGCCGAGCAGCAGCCAGGCCTCGAACAGGCCGAGTCGGGGCTCCAGCACCACGTGGCGCAGGAAATCCAGCGGTTTCTGGATGGGCACGGGCGACCACAGGGTGATGAGCCCGGCCGAGGTGAGCACCCAGCCGGTACCGGCCAGGCCCAGCAGCAGGCCGAAGCGGACCAGCCGGCCATCGCCCGAGCGCCAGAGCGCCAGCACCTCGGCCAGGCCCACGCGCCGCCCATTCTGGCCGGCGCGGCTCACGGCGTAGAGGCCCGTTGCCAGAATGGGTGCCACGATCAGGAAGCCGGAGAAGGCGCCCGCCAGCAGCCAGAATCGGTCGCGCGCAGCCCAGAGCAGCAACCCACCGAAGGCCGCGAGCAGCAGTCCGTGAGCCAGACCGGGCAGCGGGTTGCGCCGCAGGTCGGCCCAGCCCATGGCGAGCCAGCGCAACGGAGATCGCAGGGAGACAGGTTGTGTCGGTGTCATGGCGCACTTTTATAGCTCCGCACCCGAGCCGGGCGACTGACGCAGATCAAGCAGTGGATGGACTCAGGCCGCTGCCTGCACCAGCACTCGCGTATAGGGATGCGCCGGGGCCTGAAGCACCTGCTGGACGTCGCCGCTCTCCACCACAGCGCCGTCCTTCATCACCACGACATGGTGTGCCATGGCACGGATGACGTCCACGTCGTGCGTGATCAACAGGTAGCTCAGCCCCCGCTCGCGCTGCAGGCGCTGCAGCAAGGCGAGCACCTGTTTCTGCACGGTCACGTCCAGCGCACTGGTGGGCTCGTCCAGCACCAGCAGGCTGGGTTCGACGATAAGGGCACGCGCAATGGCCAGGCGCTGGCGCTGCCCGCCGGAGAACTCATGCGGGTAACGCTGGAGCCAGTCGCCACCCCGGGCGGGGTCATCCACCAATCCCACGTCGGCCAGCGCGCGCACCACACGTTCGCGCCGCTCGCCCACCGAAAGGCCGGGCTGGTGCACCAGCAGGCCTTCGCCCACGATCTGCTCGATGGTCATGCGCGGCGACAGGGAAGAGAAAGGGTCCTGGAACACCACCTGGATGCGCTGGCGCAGTGTGCGCAGTTGCCCGCGTTGTTTCGCCACTTGCCAGTCGGTGCCCGTCACGCTCAGGTTGCCCTGGTGCGGCAACAGGCCCAGCGCAGCCAGCGCCAGGGTGGATTTGCCCGACCCGGACTCGCCGATCACGCCCAGCGTCTGGCCGGGTGCAATATCCAGATCGGCGCCCTGCACCGCGACGAACTCGCCTTTCTTGAACCAGCCTCGCAGGCCTTGCAGCGGCACCGGGTAAACCACCCGCAACCCGCGCGCCCTGAGCACCGGATCGGCATCGGGTGCGGATCGCTTTTCCACCACGTCTCGCTCCGGCTTGCTGGCCAGCAGCATGCGGGTGTAGCGGTGCTGGGGCGCATCGAACACCTCGGCCACCACGCCCTGCTCCACCAGGTGCCCTTGCTCCATCACCGCCACGCGGTCGGCGAAACGGCGCACCAGGTTCAGGTCGTGCGTGATGAGCAGGACCGCCATACCGTGCTGACGCTGCAGGTCGGCCAG
Source organism: Hydrogenophaga sp. (assembly GCF_051860785.1). Lineage (GTDB taxonomy): Bacteria > Pseudomonadota > Gammaproteobacteria > Burkholderiales > Burkholderiaceae_C > Hydrogenophaga. The sequence continues at coordinate 13,533 of NZ_JBIMLB010000018.1, read as the reverse complement.
CAGATCCAGGATCTGCCCGCGCAGGCTCACATCCAGCGCGGTGGTGGGCTCATCGGCCAGCAACAGCTTGGGCGCGCTGGCCAGGGCCATGGCGATCATGGCGCGCTGGCGCTGGCCGCCGCTCAGCTGGTGAGGGAACGCGTTGGCCCGGCGCGCCGGCTCTGGAATGCCGGTGGACGCCAGCAGCTCGACGGTCGCCGCCATCGCCTGGCGCAGCGTGAGGCCCTTCTTGAGTTGCAACACCTCGCCGATCTGGTCACCCACGGTGTAGAGCGGGTTGAGCGCGCTCATGGGTTCCTGGAAGACGATGGCCACTTCGTCGCCCCGCACCCCGCGGAGCTGGTGCTCCGTCATGGCGAGCAGGTCGCGCCCGTTCAGCAGGGCCGCGCCAGTGACATGGGCGTTGTGCACCAGGCGCAGCAGCGAGAGTGCCGAGACGGTCTTGCCCGAGCCGGATTCGCCGACCAAGGCAAGCTTCTCGCCCGCCTTGATGGAAAAGTCGATGCCGTGAACGACCTGCTGGCCGCCGAACGAGACGCGCAAGTCCCTGACTTCCAGCAAAGGCTCGTTGCTCATTTGTCGGCCTTTCGAGGATCGAGCGCGTCACGAAGTGCGTCTCCCATGAAGGTGAGCAACAGCAGCGTCATGACCAGCACCGCAAAGGTGGACAGCGAGATCCACCAGGCGTCGATGTTGTTCTTCCCTTGGCTGAGCAGTTCGCCCAGCGACGGCGTGCCGGGCGGCACGCCCAGGCCGAGGAAGTCGAGCGAGGTCAGTGCCAGGATGGCCGCACTCATGCGAAACGGCAGGAAGGTCACCACCGGCGTGAGGCTGTTGGGCAGCACGTGGCGCCAGATGATCTGCCAGTTGGACAAGCCCATGGCGCGCGCCGCGCGCACGTAGTCGAGCTGGCGGTTGCGCAGGAACTCGGCGCGCACGTAGTCCGACAGGCCCATCCAGCCGAACAGGCTGAGCAGGATCAGCAGCAGGCTGATGCTCGGTGCGAACACCGCCGAGAAGATGATGAGCAGGTAAAGCTCGGGCATGGAGCCCCATATCTCGATGAAGCGCTGGAAAGCGAGGTCGGTCTTGCCGCCGAAGAAACCTTGGATGGCACCGGTGACTACGCCGAGCACCACGCCAATGAACGTCAGCGCCAGCGCGAACAGCACACTCACGCGGAACCCGTAGATCAGTTGCGCCAGCAGGTCGCGACCACGGTCGTCGGTGCCGAACAGGTTGTCGCGAGTGGGTGGTGAGGGGTTGGGCAGCCTGGCGAAGTAGTTCAGCGTCTGCGGTCCGTAGGGATTGGGTGCGTACAGCGCCCAGTTGTCACCCCTGGAAAGCTGTTCTCGGATGAAGGGGTCGAGGTAGTCCGTGGGCGTGTCGAAATCGCCACCGAACACCGTTTCCGCGTGGTCCTTGACCATCGGAAAGTAGGTCGTTCCCTCGTAACGGACGATCAGCGGCCGGTCGTTGGAGAGCACCTCGGCCAGCAGGCTGCCGACCACGAGAACGCAGAAGAGGACCAGGCTCCAGTAACCCAGGCGATTTCGCCTGAAGCGTTGCCACGCGCGACGGCCCGGGCTGAGCGAGGTGCGCGCTGCCATCAGTCGAACTTCACGCGCGGGTCGACCCACACGTAGCAGAGGTCGGAAATCAGCTTCGTCACCAGCCCGATGAGCGTGAAGAAGAACAACGTGCCGAGCACCACGGGGTAGTCACGCCGGATCACGCTCTCGTAGCTCAGCAGGCCCAGGCCATCGAGCGAGAACAGCGTCTCGATGAGCAGCGAGCCCGCAAAAAAGGCACCGATGAAGGCCGCCGGGAAACCGGTGACGATGGGAATGAGCGCGTTGCGAAAAATGTGCTTCCACAGCACCTGTCGTTCCGACAACCCCTTGGCGCGGGCCGTCATCACGTATTGCTTGCGGATTTCCTCCAGGAACGCGTTCTTGGTGAGCATGGCGGTCACCGCAAAACTCCCCAGCACCATGGCCGTCACCGGCAGGGTGATGTGCCAGAGGTAGTCCACGATGCGCGCCCCCCAGCTCAGTTCTTCCCAGTTCGCAGATGTCAGCCCGCGCAGCGGAAACCACTGAAGTTGTCCACCAAAAATGACCAGCAATGCCACGCCCAGCACGAAGCCCGGAATGGCGTAACCGACGAGCACCAGCAAGGTGGTAACCAGATCGAACCGGGAGCCCGCCCGCACCGCCTTGGCAACACCCAGTGGCACCGCCACGCCGTAGCTGATGAGGAAGGTCCACAAGCCGAGCGTGATCGAGACGGGCAGCTTCTCCATGATCAGCTCGGACACGGCTTTGTTCTGGAAGAAGCTCGTGCCCAGGTCGAAGCGGGCGAACTGCCCGACCATCTGGAAGAAGCGCTCGTGCGCAGGCTTGTCGAAACCGTAGAGCGCCTTGATCTGCTCGATGCGCTGCGGGTCCACGCCCTGCGCACCCCGGTAGACCGATCCACCCTCGGCACCGGCGGCACCAGCGCCAGCGCGTGCCTCCGCCAGGTACTGGTCGACCGGACCACCCGGCACGAACTGGATCACCACGAACGTCAGGAGCAGCACCCCGAACAGGGTCGGGATCATGAGCAGCAGGCGCTTGAGGATGTAGATCCACATGGTGTTCAGTGCTTCGCGGTGGCTGGGTCCTGAGCCCACCAGGTATCGATGGCCCAGGTCTCGCCGGACGCGTACGGTGGCATGTCTTTCGGCCTGCCCAGCCGCCAGGCGTTGTAGGCCATGCGATGCGTGGTCGCGGTCCACTGAGGAATGAGGTAGTGGCTGTGGCTGATGACGCGATCGAGCGCGCGACAGGCGGCCAGGAAAGCGGGCTGCGTGCTGGCAGCGGTCATGCGCGAGATGAGCGAATCGACCGCCGGGCTGGCCACACCCGCGAAGTTGCCCGAATCCTCCGTCTTCGCCGCCTGGCTGCCGAACAGGTCCGCGTACTCGGAACCGGGGTTGTTCGTGCCCTGGTAGTTGATGGAGATGATGTCGAAATCGAACGTGCGCAGGCGCTGCTGGTAGAGCGCGAAATCCACCGGGCGGAAACGCAGCTCGACGCCGAGCTTCTTCAGATTCCGTATCCAGGGCGACACCACCCTGGCGCCGGTTTCGTTGCTGTCAAGGTACTCCAGCACCATCGGTCTGCCTTGGGCATTTCGCAATTGGCCGTTCTGCACCGTCCAGCCCGCCTCGCGCAGTTTGGCCTGTGCCTGCCGCAGGTTGCCACGCAGGGAATTCTCGCCATCGGTGCGTGGTGGCCGGTACATCGGGCCGAAAACCGCCGGCGGCAACTGCTTGCGCCAGGGTTCCAGCAGCGCCAGTTCCTCAGGCGCTGGAGTGCCCTGGGGAGCGCAATCGGTGTTGCCAAACAGACCCTGCACGCGCTGGTATGCGTTGTAGAACATCTGCCGGTTCATCCACTCGTAGTCCATGGCCATGCCCAACGCCTCGCGCACGCGCATGTCGTCCAGCGGCGGACGGCGCGAGTTGAGCACATAGCTCTGGAAGCCCATGGGCAGGCGGTGCGTGAACTCGCCCTTGACCAGCTCGCCGGTGTCGAAACGCTTTCCGTTGACGCGGCGTGCCCAGTCGCCCGCCGAGAAGAAGCGCATCAGGTCGAACTCGCCCGCCTTGAGCGCTTCCAGCCGCGCGGTGTTGTCCTTGTAGATCTTGACGGTGATGCGATCGAAGTTGGCGGTGCCACGGCGCACCGGCAGGTCGCGCGCCCAGTAGGCGGGATCGCGAACGTAGGTGATGTCTTTGCCGAACTGCACTGGCCCGATCTTGTAGGGCCCACTGCCGATGGGAAGGTCCATCACCACTTGATCGAAGGTCTTGCGCTGACCGGTTTTTGGATCAGGCGCATTGCCCCACGCCCGGCTGAACACTGGCAACCCGCCCACCACCAGCGGCAGTTCGCGGTTGGGCAGTTTGAATCGGTAGCGTACGGTGCGCTCGTTGATCACGTCCAGCCCGGCCACGTCCTGCAACACGGTCTTGTAGGCCGGCGATGTGTGCGGCCCCATGAGGATGTCAAACGTGTGCTTCACATCGGCGGCCAGCACCGGATCGCCATTGTGAAAGCGCGCGGTGTCGCGCAGCTTGAACGTGATCGACAGGCCGTCGGGCGCCGCGCTCACATCCTCGGCGAGCAGGCCATAACCCGCCCCGTTCTCGTCCAGCGCACCCGCCAGCAGCGAGTCGAACATCAGGTTGGACAGGTACGCCGGTGCGCTGCCGCGCATGGTGAATGGGTTGTACTTGTCGAAAGTGGAGGTGCGCAGATTGCTCACCAGCCGGATTTCTCCGCCCTTGGGCGCCGTGGGGTTCACATAGTCAAAATGCGTGAACCCATCGGGGTACTTGAGCTGACCCCAGAGCGCATAGCCGTGGGCCGCCAGGGCTTGTGGACTCCACAGGATCAGCAGCGCAGCCACAGGCATTGCTGCGAGGTGGTGGCTGAGGCGCGTGGAGGAAAGGTGCATGCGACAATTCTGCTGGATTTTTCAACGGAGTTTTCAATCATGGGTTTTCTCGCTGGCAAGAAGCTGCTGATCACGGGCGTGCTGTCCAACCGTTCCATCGCCTACGGCATTGCCAGGGCCTGCCACCAGCAAGGCGCTGAGCTCGCGTTCAGCTACGTGGGGGAGCGCTTCAAGGACCGCATCACCGAGTTCGCCGCCGACTTCGACTCCAAGCTCATCTTTGACTGCGACGTGGGTGACGACGCGCAAATCGAGAAGATGTTTGCCGACCTCGCGCAGACCTGGCCCAAGTTCGATGGCTTTGTGCACAGTATCGGCTTTGCGCCACGCGAGGCCATCGCAGGCGATTTCCTCGAGGGCCTTTCCCGCGAAGCTTTCCGCATCGCGCACGACATCAGCGCCTACAGCTTCCCCGGCATGGCCAAGGCCGCCCTGCCCTATCTCAACGAAAAGGCTTCCCTGCTCACTCTGAGCTACATGGGTGCCATCCGCGTCGTGCCCAACTACAACACCATGGGCCTGGCCAAGGCCAGCCTGGAGGCATCGGTGCGCTACCTGGCGGAATCGATGGGGCCCATGGGCATGCGGGTCAACGGCATCAGCGCCGGCCCGATCAAGACCCTCGCCGCCAGCGGCATCAAGGATTTCAGCAAGCTGCTCAACCTGGTCGCGAGCGCGGCCCCGATCCGGCGCAACGTGACGATTGACGAGGTAGGCAACGTCGCCGCCTTCCTCCTGTCCGACCTGGCTTCGGGCGTGTCGGCCGAGATCACCTATGTGGACGGAGGCTACGCCCAGACCACGGGCGTGAGTCGCGACAGCCAGTCGATGCTCTGACACGGCGCATGCGCCTGACAAGACGCGAGCTGCTGGGGCGGCTGGGTGCCGCCGTGGTCGCGGCCACCCTGCCCTGCGGCGCGCTGGCCGGACCTGCACCTGCCTTGTTGCTGGCAGGTGTCTACAGGCCGGGCATTGCGCTCGATGCCTACTGGCTCAGCGAAAAATACGATGGCCTGCGAGCACGCTGGGATGGGCAGCGGTTCGTTACGCGCGGCGGCGAAACCATCGCGGTGCCCGCCTGGTTCACGGCGGGCTGGCCCGCGACGCCACTGGACGGTGAGCTTTGGGCTGGACGTGGCCGTTTCGAGGAGGCGCTCTCCACCGTTCGCCGGCAGACACCCGAAGACGCCGCCTGGCGGCGCATCCGGTTCATGGTGTTCGACCTGCCCGACCATCCCGGCCCCTTCACCGAACGCATTGCCGCGTACCACGGCGTGGTGCAGCAGATCGACCAGGCCTGGGTGCAGGCCGTCAAGCAGGAACGCGTGGCCAGCCACGCTGCGCTGATGACAAGGCTGGACCGCATGGTGAAGGATGGCGGCGAAGGCCTGATGCTGCATCGGGGTGACGCGCCTTACCGGGCGGTGCGCGACGACACCCTGCTCAAGGTGAAGACCCACGAGGACGCCGAGGCGCGTGTGGTCGCGCACCTGCCTGGCCAAGGTCGCCATGAGGGCCGCATGGGCGCGCTGCTGGTGGAAACAGCTGCAGGCATCCGTTTCCGACTGGGCACGGGCTTCACCGATGCCCAGCGTGAACGCCCACCCGCCATCGGCGAGTGGGTGACCTACCGCTTCCGCGGCCTGAGCGCTGCGGGTGTGCCGCGGTTTGCCAGCTTCATGCGGGTGCGTCCGGACGCACCCGCCCGCTGACCCGCAGCCGTCTCAGGCCTTGACGCAATCTGCGAAGTAGGATTTGCGCCCGTCCAGATCCACCACCTCCACCAGGCCGTGGATGTCGGTCTCGAAGCCTGGGCACTGCACGTTGAACTCGCGCGCGAACTTGAGGTAATCCACGATCTTCTTGTTGAACACCTCGCCGGGAATCAGCAAGGGAATGCCAGGCGGATACGGTGTGACCAGGCTGGTCGTGATGCGGCCCTCAAGCGCATCGATGGGCACGCGCTCCGTGGTGCGTTGCGCGATGTGCGCAAACGCATCGCTCGGTTTCATCGCCGGGGTGAGGTCGCTCAGGTACATCTCTGTCGTGAGGCGCGCGATGTCGTAGCGGGCATAGAGCTCGTGCACGTGCTGGCACAGGTCTCGCAGGCCCATCTGCTCGTAACGCGGGTGCTTCTGGCAGAACTCGGGCAGGATGCGCCACATCGGCTGGTTCTTGGCGTAGTCGTCCTTGAACTGCTGCAGCGCGGTGAGCAAGGTGTTCCAGCGGCCCTTGGTGATGCCGATGGTGAACATGATGAAGAAGCTGTAGAGGCCAGTCTTCTCCACCACCACGCCGTGTTCGGCGAGAAACTTGGTGACGATGGACGCCGGAATGCCTTCGGGTTCAAAGCGCCCGTCCAGGTTCAGACCGGGGGTGACGATGGTCGCCTTGATCGGGTCAAGCATGTTGAAGCTCGGTGCCATGTCGCCAAAGCCGTGCCAGTCCTTTCCGCCGGGCGCGTCGTTCGGATTGAGCATCCAGTCGCGCGTCTCGCCCATGCCTTCTTCGGCCAGATCGTCCGGGCCCCACACTTTGAACCACCAGTCGTCGTCGCCAAACTCGGCTTCGATCTTGCGCATGGCGCGGCGGAAATCGAGCGCTTCGAAGATGCTCTCCTCCACCAGCGCGCGGCCACCGGGTGGCTCCATCATCGCCGCGGCCACATCGCAACTGGCGATGATGGCGTACTGCGGACTGGTGCTGGTGTGCATCAGGTAGGCCTCGTTGAAGAGGTGGCGATCGAGCTTGACGTTCTGCGAATCCTGCACCAGCACATGGCTGGCCTGGCTGATGCCCGCCAGCAGTTTGTGGATGGACTGGGTGGAATACACCACCGACTCCAGCGGCCGAGCGCGCTTCTTGCCCATGGCGTGGAAGTTGCCATAGAACGGATGGAAGGCCGCGTGCGGCAGCCAGGCTTCGTCGAAGTGCAGATTGGCCACGTAGCCGTCCAGCATCTCCTTGATGGCTTCGGTGTTGTAGAGCACACCGTCGTAGGTGGACTGGGTAAGCGTGAGCACACGCGGCTTCACCGACTGCGCGTCTATTCCCGCGAGCAGCGGATTGGCGCGGATCTTGGCCTGAATGGCCTCGATCTCGAACTCGCTCTGCGGAATGGGGCCGATGATGCCGTAGTGGTTGCGGGTGGGCTTGAGGAAAACGGGAATTGCCCCCGTCATGATGATGCTGTGCAGGATGGATTTGTGGCAGTTGCGGTCCACCACCACCACATCACCCGGCGCCACGGTGTGGTGCCACACCATCTTGTTGCTCGTGCTGGTGCCATTGGTCACAAAGAAGCAGTGGTCGGCGTTGAAGATGCGTGCAGCGTTGCGCTCGCTCGCGCCGATGGCGCCGTTGTGGTCCAGCAGCTGACCCAGTTCTTCCACCGCATTGCACACATCGGCGCGCAGCATGTTTTCGCCAAAGAACTGGTGGAACATCTGACCCACCGGACTCTTGAGGAAGGCGACGCCGCCCGAGTGACCCGGGCAGTGCCACGAATAGGAACCGTCTTCTGCGTAGTCGAGCAGGGCCTTGAAGAACGGCGGCTGGATGCCTTCGAGATAACTCTTGGCCTCGCGAATGATGTGGCGTGCCACGAACTCGGGCGTGTCCTCGAACATGTGGATGAAGCCGTGCAGCTCGCGCAGGATGTCGTTGGGCAGGTGGCGACTGGTCTTCGTTTCGCCGTAGATGTAGATCGGCACGTCGGCGTTCTTGCGACGCACTTCATCAATGAAGTTGCGAAGATTGAGGACCACCGGATCGGTGTCCTCGCCGACGCTGAACTCCTCGTCGTCGATGGAGAGAATGAAGGCACTCGCGCGGCTCTGCTGCTGGGCGAACTGGCTCATGTCTCCGTAGCTGGTGACGCCGACCACTTCGAAGCCCTCGGCCTCAATGGCCTGCGCCAGTGCGCGAATGCCCAGGCCCGAGGTGTTCTCGGAGCGGAAATCCTCGTCGATGATGACGATGGGAAAACGGAATTTCATGCAGATCTCCAGCCGCGACCTACGGCCAACCGAAAGAAAGATGCCAGGGGAGAAACCCCAACGACGGCAAAACAGGCGCGAAGTGTACGGAAAACGTGTGGCGGCTCGCGGCGCCCGCCGGTCTTTTTGTCGCAGAATGTGGCGCTGACCAGACAATAGCATCCGCCGTGGAGGACGGACGTGCATCCGAATGGCCCAGTTCCTGAATCAAGACAACAAAAGAAAGGTGCCTGAATGGCGGAATCAACCTTGTGGTGGCTGCTGGCGGGCTCGGCCGTAGCACTCGAACTATTCACCGGCACGTTCTACCTGCTCATGCTTGCGGTGGGCATGGTGGCTGCCGCACTGGCCGCCCATGCGGGTGCCGGCACCACCGTGCAGCTCATCGTGGCGGCCATCGTTGGTTCGGCCGCTGTCGTGGCCTGGTACCTCGTCAAGAAGCGCCGTGATGGCGATCCTTCGGTGCGTTCCATGCGCAGCGTCAACCTCGACGTGGGCGAAGTGATTCAGATCGATGAATGGAACCCTGACGGCACCGCGAGCGTCAAATACCGGGGCGCACAATGGACCGTGATCCAGCGCCCCGGCAATGCACCCACTCCCGGCACCTACCGCGTCGCCGAACTCGTGGGCAACCGGCTGCTGGTGGACAAGGTCTAGTACCTGCCATCGCACCGATCCGATCCCTGCAACCCATCAAAAAAGAACTGCGCCATCATGGAAATCGCCATCATCCTCGTCGTCATTGCCGCCATCTTCATTGCCCGATCTGTCAAGGTCGTACCCCAACAGAACGCCTGGGTGGTGGAGCGGCTGGGCAAGTACAACGCCTCACTGGCCCCCGGTCTGAACTTTCTGGTGCCCTTCATTGACAAGGTGGCCTACAAGCACAGCCTGAAGGAAATTCCACTGGACGTGCCCAGCCAGGTCTGCATCACACGCGACAACACCCAGTTGCAGGTCGATGGCATTCTGTATTTTCAGGTGACCGACCCCATGCGCGCCAGTTACGGGTCGTCCAACTACATCGTCGCCGTCACCCAACTCGCCCAGACCTCGTTGCGCTCGGTCATCGGCAAACTGGAGCTCGACAAGACGTTTGAAGAGCGCGACATCATCAACGCCCAAGTGGTGCACGCCATCGACGAAGCTGCGCTGAACTGGGGCGTGAAAGTGCTGCGCTACGAAATCAAGGATCTGACGCCACCCAAGGAGATCCTGCTGGCCATGCAGGCACAGATCACCGCCGAACGCGAGAAGCGCGCCTTGATCGCCGCTTCCGAAGGCCGTCGCCAGGAGCAGATCAACATCGCCACCGGCGAACGCGAGGCTTTCATCGCTCGCTCCGAAGGTGAAAAACAGGCCGAGATCAACAACGCGCAGGGTGAAGCCGCCGCCATCCTCGCCGTGGCCGAAGCCACGGCCGAGGCCATTCGCAAAGTGGCCGATGCCATTCGCCAGCCCGGCGGGCAGGAAGCCGTGCAGCTCAAGGTGGCCGAGAAGGCCGTGGATGCCTATGGCAAGGTCGCTGCCGATGCCACCACCACGCTGATCGTGCCCAGCAACATGACCGAAGTGTCAGCACTCATCGCGTCCGCCATGAAGATGGTCGGTACGGGCAAGACGGTCTAATCATCTTCTATTGGTCCGGCATGACCACTTCGCGCAATGTGTTGGGTGGCAAGCTGCTGCCCTGCTCTTACGACCCACTGACGGGTTTCTACCGCGACGGCTGCTGTGAGACCGGCCCGGACGATCACGGCACTCACGTTGTCTGCGCGCGCGTCACGGCGGCATTTCTCGATTTTTCTCGCGAGCGTGGCAACGACCTCAGCACCCCGAGGCCCGAATGGCGCTTCGCCGGACTCAAACCTGGCGATCGCTGGTGTCTCTGTGTTCAGCGCTGGCTGGAGGCGCTGGCCGCTGACGTGGCGCCGCCCGTGGTGCTCGAGTGCACGAACGCTTCCGCTCTCGAGCAGGTGTCGCTGGAGGTGCTGCAGAAACACGCCTGGAGAAAAACCGCCGACGGCAGACGCCCCGCTTGAAGGCAACACTGCCTGCTACAATCGCTGGCTTCGCGGAGAGGTGGATGAGTGGTTTAAGTCGCACGCCTGGAAAGCGTGTGTGGGCTAATCCCCACCGCGGGTTCGAATCCCGCCCTCTCCGCCAGCTATCGGTCCAAAGACGTCCAAAAGCGTCCAGGACAACCCCCTAAAAGCCCCGTAAACACTAGCGTTACGGGGCTTTTTTGTTTTCCGGCGTCCAGAGACGTCCGTTGACAGCCAGATTTTTTTGGGGGTATGGTTGGGGTACTTTGGCGTCACTTTGGGGGTATCGGCCTCCAACTCCTCTATGGAACCCTAAATGCCCCTAACCGACACTGCAATCAAAAAGCTCAAAGCCAGTGACAAGCCCATGAAGGTCAGCGACGAGCGCGGCCTGTACTTACTAGTCAATCCCTCTGGCTCCAAACTCTGGCGTTGGAAGTTCCGGTTCGACGGCAAAGAAAAGGTCCTTCCCCTGGGACAGTACCCAGACACATCGCTGGCTCAGGCGCGGGAAGCGCGCGAAGATGCTCGTAAGCTGCTGGCCTTGGGCAATGACCCGATGGCTCAGCGCAAAGCCAAAAAAATCGCTCGCCGTCTGGCTATTGAAGACACCTTCGCAGCCATCGCCAAGAAGTGGTGGGAGAGCTGGAAGGCTGCTCGCAGCGACAGCCACACCCTGTATGTCTGGCGTCGCTTGGAGGCGGATATTTTTCCAGCCATCGGTGCGCGTCCCATAACGGAGATCGAGGCGCCGGAACTGGTGGCAATGATGAAGAAGATTGAAGAGCGTGGTGCCCTCGACATTGCTAAACGAGCGCTTCAGACCTGTTCGCAGATCTTCCGTTACGCCATCGCTCACGGGGCAGCCCAACGCAATCCTGCTGTGGATATACGACCCAGCGACGTGCTGGCCTCCCGCAAGAAGGAGAACTATGCACGGGTAGATGCCAAGGAACTACCCCAGTTGCTGCGCAAGATTGAGGTTTACAACGGCAGCACGATCACACGGGTAGCGATCAAACTGATGTCCATGACCTTCGTCCGCACCAAGGAGCTGATCGGCGCCCGATGGACAGAATTCGATCTAGACGCCGCACGCTGGGACATTCCTTCGGCGCGCATGAAGATGAAGACACCGCACATTGTCCCGTTGTCCACACAGGCCGTCACACTGCTCCGCAGCCTTCACACCCTCACGGGGCACAGTGCCCTGCTCTTCCCTGGCGAACGCGATCACGAAAAGCCCATGAGCAACAACACGATCCTAGGTGCCCTGGATCGCATGGGCTACGCTGGCCAAATGACTGGCCACGGATTCAGGGGAATTGCATCCACGCTTCTGCACGAGCAGGGCTGGCCGCATGAACACATCGAACTGCAGCTGGCCCATCAAGAGCGCAACCAGGTGAGCGCATCCTATAACCATGCCCTTTATCTCGTGCCCCGCGCGAAGATGATGCAGGCGTGGGCGGATTTTTTGGATGCGAGTATTGCAGGCAATGTGGTACCACTCCTACGGAAACTTGCGTAGCGCCAAGCGTCTAGATCGATAAAGATTATCGGGCCACCAGCTCCAACCGCGACCGTCACGACCGCAAAAGAGGACCTCTTGTTCCACCAATGACACCCGAAAGAATGCAGCCCTCAGATAACACCCGAGCAATCGCGCATTCAACTGAGCGACTAGTTCAATTAGCGGAAAGAGCGAACGACTATGGCGTTCTGCATGGCCCTCAAACCTCCTGGGAAGATCTGAAAGTATCGATTACTAGCTACGTTCAACAGGGAGGCCGTGCGAGAGACCTAGATGCGGGCGAGATCGGTGGCCGAGCAACCTTTCCGTCTGGGTACGACGGGCATCTCATGGCACCGATTCTTGCGATCGCCTACAGCCTCGAAGGGCTCGAAGCACTGAGACGCGGTGACCTAGATGGGGCCACCGAGTGCGTGGAACGCGGAACACACTGGGTCAGTTCCAATTTCCTGATTGATGCGCCAAGATCCAGATTCAGCGAACGTGGGAGAAAGGCGAGAAATAGTAGGACGGAGCGCTACTCACCTGTAAAAAAAATGGCTGCTCAACTTCTCATCACGGAGATGCCTGCAGGTGGTTGGGCCGACGAGGGCATCGCGATTAATTCTGTTTCGGACACGCTGACAGAGCATCATTCCAGGGAGGTTGAGCGCTGCGGCCTTAAGACCGAAAACCTCCCCCGGCTGATCCGACGTTGGATGAAATCAGCTCCGGAAGATTTTGTCATACCTGTGTGCCGGCCATAGTCACATACCCCAAGGCTCGGCGATAGCCAAGGCACTCGACCGCAATCTCAAGGCTGGGCAGCGCTCATCCGCCGCGCTGATGACGGGCCGCTGCTCGTCGAAAAACCGGTCTCTTCTCTGGCAGCCTGCGCGCAGGCTAGGGGATGGCCGCCGTTATTAGCCGGATCCCCACAGCGCGCATGAATGGGCACGACGCCTATCTGCGCGATGGATGGCACACCTGCCATCCATCGCGCCAGCTAGATCGGCGAGCTACTGCCAATCGCCGACAAGCCTGACAACGCATTCCCGAAAAGCCGGCCGCGTCCTGCGGTCAAGATGTGATGGTCGCGCACTTGCCGTGCTCCGACCGACAGAGGGCGCCAAGGCTGAATTGACGTCAAGCGCTCGAACTACCCGTAGCGGGTTCCACATGCCACTGGTGGACAGTTCATCCAAGAATGGGGGGAGTCCCGGCGCCTATTTGGTTGCAGTATTTTTTTACATCTAGCAGAAGAATCGCCTTGTTCAGCAACCTTTCCTACGATGCGCTCGTGTGCACACATGAACACGAAAACGCAACCAAGGAAACTAAATGGAAAAGCAAGTAACCCTCTCGTCAAACCTGTCCATCGAGGCTACGTGGGTATTCCGGACGACCGTGAACGGTGATTCCGGCAGATCGTGAACACCGATTCCGATTTATCGTGAACAGGGAT
>NZ_JBIMLB010000017.1:0-119237 GCF_051860785.1 Hydrogenophaga sp. | reverse complement strand
CTATCTGGTCGAATCGGTGGTGTTCGACGATGGCACGACCTGGACGCTGGACGACCTGATGGCGCGTCTGGTGCAGGCCGGCTCAGCGGCCGGTGACGCGCTGCAAGGTCTCAATTCGTATGCGAACCGGCTCAACGGGCTGGAAGGCAATGACACGCTCAACGGTGGTGCACAAGCCGATGTGCTCGAAGGCGGTGCTGGCGATGACACGCTCAATGGCAACGCAGGGGAAGACACGCTGATCGGTGGAACGGGCAACGACGCGCTCAATGGCGGTTCAGGCAACGATGCCTACGTCTTCAACCTAGGCGACGGGGCTGACAGCATCACGGACCATGACACAAGCGTTGGCAATCTGGACACGCTGCGCCTGGGAGCAGGGCTGACGGTGGCCAACACCGAAGTGATTCGTTCGGGCAGTGACGTTGTGCTGCGCTGGATGGGCAATGACAGCGATTCGGTGACGATCAAGAGCCTGTTTTACGACGCCCTGATCCAAACCGGCTATCTGGTCGAATCGGTGGTGTTCGACGATGGCACGACCTGGACGCTGGACGACCTGATGGCGCGTCTGGTGCAGGACGGATCGACAGGGAATGACTTGCTGACCGGATTGAACGACCATGCCAACCGCCTCAAAGGATTGGGCGGCAACGACACGCTCTACGGTGGCGTTCAGGCCGACGTGCTCGAAGGAGGTGCTGGCGACGACACGCTTTACGGTAGCGCGGGAGCAGATACGCTGATCGGTGGAGCAGGCAGTGACTCACTCAATGGTGGCACGGGCAATGACATCTACATTTTCAACTTGGGCGATGGGGCGGACAGGATCACGGACCTGGATGCAGACGCTGGCAACCACGACACGCTGCGCCTGGGCGCCGGGTTGGCGCCAGCCCACACCGAGGTTGTGCGCTCTGGAGGCGATCTGGTGTTGCGCTGGGTGGGCAACACCAGCGATTCGGTGACGATAAAGAGCGTCTTCCAGGGAGCCTCGGTGATGCCGTCCTACCTGATCGAATCGATTGTCTTTGACGATGGCACGATCTGGACGATGGACCACCTGATAGAGCGGTTGATTCAGGACGGCTCGTCAGGAAATGATGGGTTGACCGGCCTGAGCTCGTACGCCAACTGGCTCCGGGGCTTGGAAGGAAACGATACGCTTACCGGTGGTTCCCAGGCCGATATCTTGGAAGGTGGCGCGGGCAACGACACGCTCAACGGAAACGACGGGGCGGACTTGCTGATCGGCGGAACAGGCAACGACGCGCTCAATGGCGGTGCTGGCAATGACATCTACGTTTTCAATCTGGGGGATGGTGCTGACACCATCACGGACAGCGACGTGATCGTCGGCAACCACGACACGCTTCGCCTGGGAGCGGGGTTGACGGCTGCAAATACCGAAGTGGTCCGATCGGGTGGTGACCTTGTGCTGAGTTGGACGGGCAACCAGACCGACTCCGTGAAGATCAAAAATGTGATCTCCGGATCGCAGGTTCAGCAATCCAGCCTGATCGAATCGGTGGTTTTCAACGATGGCACAGTCTGGGCGTTGGATGACTTGATGACGCGCCTGGTACAGGACGGCTCTGCAGGCAACGACACGCTGACTGGCTTGAGCGCTTACGCCAACAATTTGCGAGGTCTGGAGGGGAACGACAGGCTGCACGGGGGTTCGCAGGCCGATGTACTCGAAGGAGGTGCCGGAGACGATACGCTCAACGGAAACGACGGGGCGGACTTGCTGATCGGCGGAACAGGCAACGACACGCTCAATGGCGGTGCTGGTAATGACATCTACGTTTTCAATCTGGGGGATGGTGCCGATACGATCACAGACTCTGACTCTGCCAGCGCAAACCACGACACGCTGAGATTGGGCGCGGGATTGACGCCGACAAACACGGAAGTCGTCAATATTGGCAACGATCTGGTTTTGCGTTGGGTAGGCAACGCCACTGATTCGGTGACGATCAAGAGCGTCCTTTATTTTGGCTGGTTCGTTATGGCCAACTTCCAGATCGAACAGGTGATCTTCGACGATGGCACGACATGGAGCGCCCAGCAATTGCTGGACATTCAGGCCAATGGGGGCCGCTATGTTCCAGTGAACTACGCCCCCGCGGTCGCACAGTTGTTGGTAGATCAGACTGTGCTGGAAGGCACCGCCCTGACCTACACCCTACCCACCGGCGCCTTCACCGACGCCAACGCAAGCGACATCCTCACCTACAGCGCCACCTTGTCCGACGGCTCCTCTCTGCCGGCCTGGCTCAGCTTCGATACGGCTACCCGCACCCTGAGCGGCACACCCCCCACGGGCGCCGATGCCGACTTGTCCGTGCGCATCACCGCCACCGACCCCGCAGGCGCTTCAGCCAGCAGCGTGTTCACCCTGCACATCGAGCCCGACTACACCTCACCCGTGCTGTCCGATGCCACCCACACCCTGTCCGACGGCTACTTGAGCCTCGTCCTCACCGGCACCGCCACCATCAACGGCACCGGCAACGCCGAAGCCAACCACCTCACCGGCAACAGCGCCGCCAACGTCCTCGCAGGCGGCGCCGGCGACGACATCTACCACTACCACCTCGGCGGCGGCTCCGACACCCTCATCGAACTCGATGGCCAGGGCCACGACACCCTGCGCCTGGGAGCCGGCATCAGCCCCACCCCCACCGGCACCCGCCCCAGCCGCGAAGGCACCGACCTCATCCTGAACTTCGGCGGAGCCGGCCACGACCAGGTGCGGGTGAGTGGCTACTTCGACGCCGAGCGCGGCACCGTCGAGACCATCGCCTTCGCCAACGGCAAGACCTGGGACTTCGATGACGTCGTCCACTGGATGGTCACCGCAGAAACCCCGCCCACCCAGATCCGGTACGTCCTCAGGCGCGCCGGGGGTGATGAACTCGACCTCGCCCATCCCGTCATCGGCCTGGGGGACTCCAGTGCGCCAGCCCTGCACGTCGTCACCGGCTCCTCTGGAGACGACACGCTGCACGTGGGCGCGGGCATGCGGGTGGACGCCCGGGTCATGGGCTCGGGTGCCGACACCATCTACCTCACCGGCAAGCTGAGCGACTACTTCCAGGCGATCGACCAGGACACCGGTGTCTACACCTTCGCCCACAAGACCCGCCTGGGCGAAGTGCTCCAGCTCACCAGCGTGGGCGATGACGATGTGCTGTACTTCCAGGACGGTCATATCGTCTTCAACGCCCTGAGCGATGCCCGCCTCTACGACGAGAGCACCGGCGCCTTCAAGGCCATTGAAGCCAGCTTCCTGGTGCCTCAGGGCACCCCGGCGAACACACCCGATGCCACCCTCGCCATCCAGGGTATCGACACCACCACAACCACCCTCAGTGCCACGCTCTCGCGCCCGCTGGCCACCGTGCTCACCGACGCACAAGCCCACAGCCCCGTGGCCACCGGCCTGCCGATCCAGGTCAACATCAAGGGCATGCTCGGCCAGGACCTCGCCCCCCTGCGCAGCAGCGGGCAGGCCATGAACGTGGTGATGGGCGGCGCGGGCGACGATTCGGTCTACGTCACCCCGGGCACCGGCATCGATGCGCGTGTGCTCGGCTCTGGCAACGATCGCATCCGCTTCACTGGCCAGTTGAACGACTACACCCAGACGATCGAGCAGGACACCGGCGTCTACACCTTCACCCACAAGACCCGGCCCACCGAAGTGGTCAGGCTCACCAGCGTGGGCGAAGACGACGAGCTCTGGTTCGCCGACGGCCACATCGTCTTCAACGCCAATGCCGACACCCGGCTCTATAACGAAGCCACGGGAGCATTCATGGCGGTGCAGGCGAACTGGCTCAGCGCGGGCGGCACGCCGATCCTGACCGAGCGGCTCGAATACTCCATCGACGGCGGTGAAACCTGGCAGGACGCCACGAGCGCCGTCAGCGGCACCACGGTCACGCTCACCGACCCGGCGCTCACCAGCGGCAGCACGATCCAGCTGCGCGTGAGCAGCCAGGCGGCGTCAGGCGCGGCAGCGGCCAGCCAGGTGACGGGCGCAGGCGAGGACGTGATCACATTGGGCACGGCCGAGCGGGCTGCGCTGGCGAACTCGCGCTACGACGGCGGGGCGGGCACGGACACGCTGGCACTGCGGAGCGACCAGAGCGGTGTGTTGCTGGACTTCACGGCCTACGGCCAGCACACGTTCACGGGCATCGAGCGGATCGACCTGACCGGCGGAGGCAACAACACCGCAAAACTCACCATCGACCAGTTGCTGAACATGCCCGACGAAGATGAAGACCGGCTGATCGTGCTGGGGGATGCGGGCGATGCGGTGCAGCTGGTGGGTGGCTCGGGGAGCTGGAGCGGCGCGGGCACCCAGCAACACCAGGGACTGGACTACGCGGTGTACACGCACAGCGGGGCGGCGGGGCGCGAGCTGTTCGTGCAGCAGGGGGTGGTGGTGATGTGAGGGACGGGGCGCGTTACAACCGCTGCCCCATCACATCCCGGTACCGCCGGCTGCACGGCACCGTGGCGCCATCGCGCAGGTGCAGCCGGGCATCCCCACTGTCCAGCGGCTCGATCTCGGCGACGTGATCCAGGTTCACCGCGTGGCTGCGGTGCACGCGCACGAAGCGCTCAGGGTCGAGTTGTTGCAGGAACTCGGTGAGGGTGGCGCGCAGCAGGTAGTCGTGGCCGTTCACGCGCAGGCCCACGTAGTTGCCCTGGGCCTGCACCCAGGCGATGTCGGTGGCGGTGATCAGGAATTCGCGCCGCAGCTTGCGCACCAGGAAGCGGGTGGGGCGGACCTCTGGCTGCGGGGCGGCTTCGGCGCCGGGGGCAGGCTCGGGCGCGTCGAGCACGCGCGCTTCGCCGGTGAGCCGCAGGATGAGGAAGCGGTAGCTCAGGATGGCGGCCAGGATCATGGCGTAGCTGCGCACGTCTTTCAGGTATTCGTAGGCGAGCTGCACCGACCAGGGGCCGAAGTCGTAGCGCTCGCCCATCAGGGCGTAACCGCCCTTGCGCAGCAGCCACATGCCGCCCACGTGCAGCGCGCAGAACACGAAGCTGGCGAGCAGGTGCATGGGCAACGCGGTGCGCAGCGTGTCCCAGCGGATCGGAAAGCGCCGTTCGAACCGCACGATGAGCGGAATCAGCGCGCCGATGACGAGCGCGCTGGTGGCTTCCCACATCACTGGGTGCCACGGCTCGAGGGGCCTGGCGGCCACGCGCTCCAGGTCCATCCACGTCACCACGCTGTTGAAGGCGGCTTGCAGACCGAGCACCACGATCCAGAACGCCACCTCGGCCCGGCGGCGAACCGCGAGGTAGCGAGTGAACCAGTCGGAAGCGGGTGCCATGGCTGTGAGTCTAGGACCTGTGCCCGCCCCAGGTGTCCGCCACTGGTCACAGCCGGCCAACGAACCGTCCCAAATCGGCCCCTACCGCCACCGCTGGCACCAAGAATCCGCGTTCCGGGGCCTGCTGGAGAAAATCATGAACCGCCGTCACGACATCGATGCCCTGCGCGCCCTGGCGTTTGCCATGGTCATCGTCTACCACGTGGGCATGTACTACGTGGCCGACTGGGCATGGCACATCAAGAGCCCGCACGCGGCCGAGTGGCTGCAGTGGCCGATGCGGGCCGTGAATCTCTGGCGCATGGACCTGGTGTTCCTCATCTCGGGCATTGCTTTCGGTTTTCTGCGGCGCGGCCTCTCGCCAGCGCGGCTGATCGGTGCGCGCAGCCTGCGCCTGTTGCTGCCGCTGGCCTTCGGCATGGCGGTGGTGGTGCCCTACCAGCCGTATGTGCAGATGCTGGACCAGGGCCTGATCGAGCCGGGGTTTGCCGCGTTTCTGGGCCGCTACTTCACCGGCGGGCCGTGGCCGAAAGGCGCGTTCGCCGGTTCGGATGTCGGCGTCACCTGGAACCACCTCTGGTACCTGCCCTACCTGTGGCTGTACACGGTGGTGCTGGCACTGCTCTCGCCGGTGCTGGACTCAGGCCCCGGCCAGTGGCTGCGGCTGGCGTTCACGCGGCTTCGTGGCGCCGCCTTGCTGGTGCTGCCCGTGTTCCCGTTGATGCTGTATTCGTTCACGCTGTGGCCGCACTTCCCGCCCACGCACGACCTGATCCACGACGCCTGGTTGCACGCGGTGTACTTCACGCTGTTCCTCTACGGTCACTGGCTCGGCGTGGACGCGGGCCTGTGGGCCGCGCTGCGTCGCCTGCGCTGGATCGCGTTGGCCCTGGCGGTCGGTGCGTTCGCGCTGCATGTGGGTTTGCGCGTCACGCTGGCCGCTACCGACCCTGGGTGGCGACAGGTGGCGCGGCTGGTGGCTGATGCGTACCTGTGGACCAGTCTGGTGGCGGTGCTGGGCTGGGCTCATCACACGCTGAACCGGCCCTGGCCCTGGCTGGCGTGGGCCAACGAGTCGGTCTACCCCTGGTACGTGCTGCACCAGACGCTGATCATCGGGCTCGCGGTGTGGCTGGCGCCACTGGCGTTCGGCCCGTGGGTGGAGCCGGCGCTGTTGCTGCTGGGCACGGCGCTGGGCTGCTGGCTCATCACCGACAGGCTGGTGCGCCGGGTGGCCTGGCTGCGCCCCTTGTTCGGTCTCAGGCCGCGAGCGCAGCCTCCACATCCGAACCCAGCTTCTCCGGCGCGTCCTGCGGGGCGTAGCGTTTGATCACTTGGCCGTCCTTGCCCACCAGGAATTTCGTGAAGTTCCACTTGATGGCCTTGCTGCCCAGCAGGCCAGGCGCCTCAGCGGTGAGCCACTTGTACAACGGGTGGGCATCGCTGCCGTTGACGTCGATCTTGCTCATCATGGGAAAGCTCACGCCGTAGTTGAGCTGGCAGAAGCCGGCAATCTCGTCGTTGCTGCCCGGGTCCTGGCTGCCGAACTGGTTGCAGGGAAACCCCAGCACCACCAGCCCGCGGCTGCCGTAGGCCTGGTGCAGCTTTTCCAGTCCGCCGAACTGGGGCGTGAAGCCACAGGCGCTGGCGGTGTTCACGATCAGCAGCGGCTTGCCGCGGAACTGCGCCAGAGACACCGTTTTGCCGTCGATGGACTGGGCTTCGAAGTCGTAGATGCTGCTCATGGTGGGCTCCTGGGGATGACGAGGGCGGTGCTGGATTGTGGCGCGGGTGCTGAATTGACGACGAAAGTGTCACAGTCCAGCCGCTCGCCGATGCGGCAAAGCTGGTATTCCCCTGTTCTTCGCGGGCATACTGCCTCGAAACACCTAAAAACAAGCGAGGCAGGTGATGGTGGCATACACAGTGGCGCTGGTGGGCTTCTCACAGGCGGAGTCGTCCACGTTCGAATCCTTCCTTCGCCTGGCGGCTCGCCGTCCCCCTGGCTACCGCGTGCAGGACGAGGTGATGGATGCGCAGATCCTGGTGGTCAACGCCGACAACGCACAGGCCCTGCACCTGGTGCGCTACGCCGACCTGCCCGGCAAGATCCTGCTCGTGGGCAACACCGACGGCGGCACCGGCTGGCCCTTGCAGCGCAAGCCCGTGCGCCTGGTGAGCGTGCTCGCGGCGCTCGACGGCATTGTGGGCGTCACCGCTGCACCGCCCGCGGCGAAAAAGCGCTCGGGCAACTCCGGCTACCACGCCACCGAGCCGTACCAGGCCTCCCAGCTCCAGGGACTGGACGCCAGCATGCGACGCGCCGGCAGCCGGCGTGGGGCCGACACCGAATTCCCGCCCACGCGCCCCATGTTGCGCCAGACCGCGCCGGTTGCAGCGTCCCCCGCATCGGCGCGGACCGCTGCCAGCGCAGGGCGCACCGGCGTGATGCGCATGACCGATTTCGGTGGTCTCGACGACCTGCCATCGCCACCGGCGCCGCCCGCGCGCTCCACGCGCGCACCCCGCTCGCGCCTGAGCCCGGACAAGGGCGCTGCCCCCATGGCCGAGCTGCCACGCGGCGACATGCTGCTGGTGGCCGAGAGCCTGGTGGAAGGGCGCATCCTGCTCAAGCGGTTCAAGAAATACGGCCTGTCGGTGGACTGGTCGCGCGAAGCATCTCAGGCGCTGGTGATGCTCAAGGCGCACCACTACCGGCTGGTGGTGATCGACCGCCTGAAGGGCGACCCCGACGCCAATCAGGTCTGCCGCTCGGCCAAGCAGACCAAGGGCCCCAAGGGCGCGCCGGTGGTGATCATGTTTGCGCCCACCGCGGGCAGCATGGACCGCATGAAGGCGGGCCTGGCTGGCAGCGATGCCTACCTGTCTCGCTCGATCACCGAAGCCGAGTTGTACAAGGTGCTGGCGCAACACCGCCTGGTGAGCCTCGACGGCTTCGCGCCCACCAACGTGGGATTCTGAACGTCCTCAACCATGGAGGTCGTCGCGGCGCGCGATCTCGAGGAGTCGTTCCAGTTCGTGCGGATGGTGCTTCTGGTTGTGGCGGTGCCACAGCGCGATGAGCAGCATGAAGCCGGCCACCAGCACACCGAACGCGGTGATGGCCGCGAAGGCCGACCAGCCCATGCCGGTGGAAAAACTGTAGAGCGCGCCCAGGCCCAGAATGCACGCCTGCTCGTTGAAGTTCTGCACCGCGATCGAGCGGCCCGCGCCCATCAGGTTGTGGCCTCGGTGCTGAAGCAGCGCGTTCATCGGCACCACCAGGAAACCGCCCAGGCCGCCCAGCAGCACCAGGAAGGGCGCAGCCACCCACACGTTGTCGATGAAGTTCATCAGGATCACCAGCGCCCCCATGCCGATGCCCAGCGGCATCACGCGGGTGGCCTGGTCCAGCCGCATGCGCATCGAAGCCACCACGGCGCCCACGGCGGTGCCCAGGGCCACCACACCCACCAGCGACGAAGCCTGGGTGGTGCTGTAGCCCAGCGCGGCACCTGCCCAGGCCAGCACGATGTAGCGCAGGTTGCCCGACACGCCCCAGAACAGGGTGGTCGTGGCCAGCGAGATCTGGCCCAGGCGATCGCTCCAGAGGCGGTTGTTGCAGCGCCAGAAATCGGGCAGCAGCGCCAGCGGGTTGCTGGGCATGGGCCGTGGCGTCACGCCGGTGAGCGGAATGCGGGTGTTGAACCACGCGGCCAGCGCGTACACCAGCATCAGGAAGGCCACGGCGGCTTCCGCTGGCCGGTCAATGCCGGTGTGCACACCGGGCACATTGATCGACAGCAGCCAGCCCGAGAGCAGCGGCCCCACCAGTTGGCCGCCGAGCAGCACGCCCAGGATGATCGAGGCGATGGTGAGGCCTTCGATCCAGCCGTTGGCCTTGACCAGTTGCGAGGGCGGCAGCAGCTCGGTGAGGATGCCGTATTTGGCCGGTGAATAGGCTGCAGCACCCAGCCCGACCAGGGTGTAGGCCAGCAGCGGGTGCACGCCCACCAGCATCGCGAGGCAGCCCAGCAGCTTGATGGCATTGCTGATGAACATGACCTGGCCTTTGGGCCTGGCATCGGCGAACGCGCCCACGAAAGGCGCGAGCACCACATAGAAGAGCGCAAACAAAGGGACCAGGGCCGCGCTCTGCCATTCGGGCGCACCGCGTGTGCGCAGCAGTTCGATGGCCGCCACGAACAATGCGTTGTCCGCCAGCGAACTGAAGAACTGCGCCGTCATGATGGTGTAGAAGCCGCGCTTCATGGCGATGATTTTGTGTGCCAGTGCGCTTGCGCACAGGCTGGCTGAGCGGGCTGCGCCGGCGGTTTTGTGCGACAGTTGACGGGTGTCTCCAACGGATGCGGGGTTATAGCACGCTGCCCTTGGAACGCCGGCCCTCCAGCGCGACACGGCCGCCCTCTCTGCCATGCCCCGCGACATTCCGCACGCCATGCCCCGTCCCATTCTTGCCACCGTCCATCCCGAGGCCCTGCGCCACAACCTGCAACGCGCCCGCCAGCTGGCGCCCGATGCCCGCGTGTGGGCGGTGGTCAAGGCCAATGCGTATGGCCATGGCATCGAACGCTGTTTCGATGCGCTGCGAAGCGCCGACGGCTTTGCGCTGCTGGATTTGCTGGAAGCCGAACGCGTGCGTGCGCTGGGCTGGCGCGGCCCCATCCTGCTGCTCGAAGGCGTGTTCGAACCGCGCGACCTCGAACTCTGCTCGCGCCTGAGCCTGTGGCACACCGTGCACTGCACCGAGCAGATCGACTGGCTTGCGGCCCACAAGACCCAGGTGCCGCACCGTGTGTTCCTCAAGCTCAACAGCGGCATGAACCGCCTGGGCTTCAAGCCCGACGCCTACCGCAGCGCATGGGCGCGGCTCAATGCGCTGCCGCAGGTCGAAGAGATTTCCTTCATGACCCACTTCAGCGATGCCGATGGCCCGCGCGGGATTGCCCACCAGGTGGCGATCTTCGAGAGCGTCACCGCCGACCTGCCGGGTGAGCGCACCCTGAGCAACAGCGCCGCCATCCTGCGTCACGCGGGCGCGCGACTCGGCGCACTGGCACTCGCCGCCGACTGGGTGCGCGAAGGCATCGCGCTGTACGGCAGCGCGCCCGACTTTCCCCAGCACAGCGCGGCCGACTGGGACCTGCAGCCGGCCATGACGCTGTCCAGCCGGATCATCGGCACGCAGTCGCTGCAAGCCGGCGACACCGTGGGCTATGGCTCGGCCTTCACCGCCGACGGTCCCCTGCGCATTGGCGTGGTGGCCTGCGGCTATGCCGATGGTTATCCGCGCCACGCACCGGCGGGTACGCCCGTGCTCGTGGGAGGCATGAAGACCCGGGTGATCGGCCGCGTCAGCATGGACATGATCACGGTCGATCTCTCGCCCCTGGATGCCGCCGGCATTCCCTGTGGCGTGGGCACCGAGGTGGTGCTGTGGGGCCGGGCGGCCTCGGGCGCGGTGTTGCCGGTCGAAGAAGTGGCCGCCTGCGCAGGCACCATCGGCTACGAACTGATGTGTGCGGTGGCCGCGCGCGTGCCGTTCTCGGATTGAGCGTGGCGCCCGGTCAGGGCCGCCCCGGCGAGCACGCCGCGAAGCCATAGCGCTCGCAGAAAGGGTTGCCCAGCACGGGCAGCCACTTCGGGATGTCGTGGAATTCGCGCGCCACTTCGGCCAGCACCGTATCGCGGTACGGCTGGAAACGGAAGCCTTCGCCGTCCACCGCGAAGAAGGCCACGCCCTCGATCTCGAAACGGCGCTTGCTCACGCGCTCGAAGTAGGGCGCAAACGCAGCGAGGTCGGGGTCGTCGTAAGCGAAGATGCGCAGCGGCTTTCCCTCAAAGGATCGGAAGTCGACGATCTGATCGTCCTGGCGCGCATGGTGGCGGCCCACGCCGAACACCGGTACGTAGGCGCCATGGTGGTAGGCCAGCATGCCGGCCGGGTTGTAGGTGCGCGCCATCAATGTGGCGTCTGGCGGCAGGTCGCGCCGCAGTTCGGCCACCACCTGGGCCGTCTCGCGCAGGAACACCGCGCGGTCGTGGATCTTGAACGGTTGCCACCAGGCCAGCGGCGCCCAGGCTATGGCCGCCACCACCAGCAGGTGCGGCACCGATAGCGCCACCGTCCAGCCCATGGCGCGGCGCAGGGGGCGGGCCTCCAGGCGCAGGCCCACCCACAGCACGAACAGCGGCACAAAGCCCAGCACCCAGTGCAGGCCGATGGTGCGCCGCGTGCTCAGCAGCAGGAACAGCAACAGCGGGAAGATCCACAGCACGGCCAGGGTGCGCGTCGTGGTGGGCGACACGCCGCTGGCCACCCGCGTCGACACACCACGCCACAACAACCAGGGCGTGAGGAGATAGAGGGCCATGCCGATGTAGACGCCCAGGGTTTCAATCGACCAGTGCGAACCCTCGTTGCGGTTGAACACGTTGAACATCACGTTGCTCCAGCCGTGCGTGGCGTTGAAGGCCACGTTCAACGCGATGGCGGGCAGGGCGAAGGCGAAGATGAGGAAAGGCGCCCACCAGCGTTCGCGGCGCCAGCCGAAGCAGTGCGCGGCGTAGGCAAAGCCCAGCAGCGCCGCAAAGTACTTGGAGAGAAAGGCGAGGCCGAGGAAAAGCCCCGCCAGTGCGTACCAGCCCGTGCTTCGCGCGCTGGTGTCGGCGCGCAGGTAGGCCCAGGCCGAGAGCGCCATGAAGAACACCAGCGGCGTGTCGGTGGTGACCAGCACGAACATCCACGACCACGGCATCACCAGGTACACCGCGCCCGCCAGCCAGGCGCTGGCCTCCCGCTCTTCAGGCAGGAAGCGGCGCAGCAGGTCCACGATGCCGAGCGCGATCAGGCTGGTGACCAGCAGCGTGAAGCTGCGCAGCGCCAGCGGGTGTTCGCTGATCTGGCGCAGCAGCGCCAGCAGCCAGCCCACCATGGGCGGGTGGTCCGAATAACCCCAGGCCGGGAACACGCCCCACTGGTAGAAGAAGGTTTCGTCCCCGGTCATGGGGAAGCCCGCCGCCAGCACGACCTTGAGCAGCAGCGTGATCGCGAAGGTGCCCCAGAAGACCTGGCGCGATGCGTGGGCGGAGAACTCGCTGGCGTGCATGATTTCAGGCGTCGAGCGCCAGCAGCGAGACCCCGACGACGATGAGCGTGCAACCCGCCACGCGCAGCCACGAGAAAGGTTCTCCCAGCCAGAGAACGCCCAGCGCCAGCGTGATCACGAAACCCAGGCTCACCAGCGGATAGGCCACGCTCACGTCCAGCCGCGAGAGCACCCACAACCACAGCACGGCGCTGGCGCCGTACAGCACCAGGCCGAGCCAGACCATCGGGCTGGTCAGTGCGTGCACGTAGGTGGCGCTCACGTCGGCGCCCGCCGGCGCTCCCATGCCGCGCTTCATGGCGATCTGGGCCGCGGACGACAGCAGCACGCAGAACAGGGCGAGGGCCAGGGCGATGGACTTCATGGTGGTGGGCCTGGTGGACGGCTCAGATGCCGACGGTGGCGGCCAGGCCGATGCAGCCCATGGCGATGAGCGTCGCCCAGCTGAACGGGTCGCGCAGGGCGAACTGCAGCGGGTCTTCGCCGCGCAATTCGCGACGACCGGTCTTGAGCCAGATGCGCATGATCCACAGCAGCAGCACGGGCGCCGCGCCCCACAGCCAGTCGGGATGGCGGTAGAGCGCCAGGCTGTTCTGGCTGTCGATGTAGAGCGTGAGCACCATCACCGCGAGGAAGCCGCTGGCCATGCCCATGGCGCGCAGTGAAGACAGGTCGCGTGGCTGGTAACCCCGGCCGGGTGCGAGCTTGGCGATGCCGTCGTCGAGCTCTTCCAGTTCGGCACAGCGCTTGACCAGTGCCAGGCTCAGGAACAGGAAGATCGAGATGGCGAGCAGCCAGTTCGACAGGTCCACCCCGGCGGCCACAGCGCCTGCGCCGATGCGCAGCGTGTACAGGCCCGAGAGCACCAGCACATCGATCAGCGCCAGCCGCTTGAGCACCATCGAGTAGGCCAGCGTGGTGGCGGTGTAGGCCAGCAGCAGCGCGGCGAAGGCGGTCGAAACGGCAAACGCCAGCACGAAGGCCAGCACCATCATCACGACACCCAGCAGCACGGCCGTGGGGATGGCGATGGCAGCCGAAGCCAGCGGGCGCAGGCGCTTCAACCGGTGCACGCGGTCGTTGGGCAGGTCCAGCAGGTCGTTGAACAGGTAGGTGGCCGAGGCGCACAGGCCGAACGCGAGAAAGGCCAGTGCCACCATGGCCCAGCGATGGGGGTCGAGCGAGTGGGCGGCGAGCAGTGGCACGAACAGGAGCGCGTTCTTGGACCACTGCTTGAGGCGGATGGCGCGCAACACCGTGAGCAGGCTCAGGCGCTGGCGCTCGAACACACGCGCCTGGGGATGGAGCTGCTGGAGCCGGGCCAGCACGGCGGGCGGTGCGTTCACCGCCACGGCTTGTGCACTGCCTTCCCACACGGCCAGGTCGTCGCGGCTGTTGCCGGCGTAGGCCCAACGCGTGTGGTGGCTCGCCCCGGCATGTGCCTCGATCGCCGCCCGCTTGTGGCGGCGGCTCAGGTTGAGCCCATCGCTGCGGGCATTGGTGCCCAGGGTGTCGTTGAACAGCTTGAGGTGCGCCGCCACCTCGCGCACGATGCGCACGTCGGCCGCGCTGGCCAGCACCAGTTGGCGACCCCGCGCGCGCTCCTCGCGAAGGAATTGCACGAAGCGCTCGTTGTAGGGCAGGCGCGCCGGATCGGGGCGAACCGCGCCGGCCAGACGCTGCTTGAACGCGGCCTTGCCCAGCAGCAGCCACGCCAGCATGCGCAGCAGGTTGAACGGGTTGCGCCGGATGAACAGCATCACCGACTCGTACAGCGTGTCGCTGGGCGTCAGCGTGCCGTCCAGATCCACATAGAGTGGACAGGTCTCGAGCGAAACGGGTGGATCGGCGGCAGGCGTCAAGCGAAGTGGGGTCCGTGAAGGGGTGGGCCGATTTTAGGGGCCGACCCCCGCTTCACCCAGCCTGCCTGAGGGTCGTGGGTGTGCGCAGCTTGCCGGCGAGCCAGTGCAGGGCCACCGTGGGCACCAGCAGGCACACCATGCCCAGTGCCCAGGTGATCCACACCAGTGGGGTGACCCAATCCATCAGGCCACTGCTGGAGGGCAACACCTGGCCGAGCCACTGCACCAGGCCCAGCCAGGCGACTTGCATGTTCTTCACCCAGGCCGGGTCGATCCAGGCCGCCAGCCAGGCCGGCACCGGCCATTGCCCGGCGGCGGTGGCCGCGTCGGTCATCTGGCCCGAGCCCGCCATGGTCAGCAGCCATTCGGTGATCTGTACCGAAGCAGCGGCCAGGCCGGTCCAGCACAGGGCGAGCAGGCCAAAAACACCCCAGATGAGTGGTTTCATGACAGGGTCTCCGTCGACATCATTTCAATAGGGCTCGGGGCAGGATGAATGTGCATGGAGGTGGAAGTTCCTAATGGCGAAGAATGGATCTGAGCATGGGGTTCGAGAAAAGGTTCAGCGGCGGTTCAACGCGCCGTCCGCCGGAGCCGCCACCGTGCCACCACCACGAAGGCCAGGCCCAGGACGATGAACACCACCAACAGGCCGATGGCGTTCAACAGGGTTTGCCGATAACCCAGCACGCTCACATCGATGAACGGATACGGGTAGCTCTGGAGCCAGTGACCGCGCAGCAGCGCGTAGACCAGGTAAGCCGTGGGCCAGGCAGCCCAGACCCACGGCGCATGCCAGGCATGGCGCGCAGGCGGCACTGCCAGCCACCAGTGCAGCAGGCACAGCAGCGGGGTGACGTAGTGCAGCGTCACGTCGGCCACCCATTGCAGGCCTTGCGGATTCCACGCGTGGCGCAAAAGCAGGTGGTAGGCCAGCCCCACCAGCGCGATGCTTGCCGCGACACCGGTGGCCACGCCGGGCGTGCGGAACCAGCGCGTGGGCAGCGACAGGCTCACGGCGACCAGCAGGTTCGTCAGCACGGTGAAGTACCCGAAATAGACCACCAGCGCACCGGTGACACTGCCGCCCTGCGAGAGCACCAGGCGGAGGGTCAGCACCGCTTGCAGCAGCAGCCCGAACCACGCCACCGCAGCCACCAGGCGGGTCAGCGGCGGAAGGCGCCAGGGCACGGCCGAAGTGCTCATATCGCCACCGGGTCAGGGACGGGGGGTGGGGTCGCTGGTCGCGACCGAAGGCGACGTGGAGGCCTCCGCTTCGGCAGCGGCGGCCGCTGTGGCCGCTGCCGCCGCCGCGACGCGTGCACGGGTCGTGGTGTGGATGCCCCAGACCGCCACGAACATCGCCGCGATGACGGGGCCGACCACGAAGCCATTGATGCCCATCACGGCGATACCACCGATGGTGCTGATCAGCACCAGGTAGTCGGGCATGCCGGTGTCCTTGCCCACCAGCACCGGCCTCAACACGTTGTCGACCATGCCGATCACCAGCACGCCATACACCACGAGCGCCATGGCCTGCCAGGTCTCGCCCATGGCGAACATCCAGATCGCCACCGGCCCCCACACCAGGCCCGCACCCACGGCCGGCAGCAGGGAGAGCAAGGCCATCAGCACCGCCCACAGCAGGGCAGCGTTCACGCCCAGCACCCAGAACGCCAGCCCGCCCAGCGCGCCCTGCACCAGCGCCACCACCAGGTTGCCCTTCACGGTGGCGCGCAACACCGTGCCGAACTGCTTCAGCAACGCCTGCTTGTCGTCCGGAGGCAGCGGGATGGCCGTGCGGATGGCCGCCACGATGGATTTCCCGTCGCGCACCAGGAAGAAAGCGAGGTAGACCGCGATGAACAGGCTGACCACCAGGCTCAGCACGTCCTGTCCAAAGTTGAAGGTCTGCGCGGCGATGAGCTGGCCGCCCTGGTTGAGTGCCTGTGTGAGTTTTCGAACGATGAGATCGAAGTTGCCCAGGCCGAAGCGCGCGAGCAGGTCGGTGAGCCAGTCGGGCAAGGCGTTGAACACACTGCGCATCGTCTGAGCCGGCTTGAGCTCACCCGAGTCGATGCGGGCGTAGAGCTCGGCCACCTCGCGCGCCAGCGAGGCGGCCACCAGCACCGTGGGCAGGATCACCACCACCACGGCGGCAAGCATGGTGGTCAGCGCAGCCAGGTTGCGCCGGTCCTTCATGCGCGGGAGCAACCAACGGTTCAAGGGTGCGAACAGCAGCGCGATGATCACGCCCCAGAGCACCGTGCCGTAGAACGGCAGCAGGATCCAGATGAAGGCCGCGGTGACGGCGCCCAGCAGCACGCGCAGCATCAGCGAGCCCGATACCGCAGTCACGGGCGGCGGTGCGACGGGGACGACGGCGGGCGGGGGGGCTGGCGGATCCTGGATGGGAGAGTTCATGGCTCGACCGGAAGTGGAAGTCGCACCAAGTATGCGACAGGCGCCGACAGCCGGGTCAAGGCCCTTCGCGCACGAAGCTCTCCAGCGAAGGCATGTCGCCGGGGCGTCGGAACACGATCATCACCGCCATCACCGGACCCTCCTGGGCGGCCTTCGCGCGCCGGTAGTCCGGCATCACGCAGCCATCGTGGCGCTCGCCTTCCTGCACCATGTTGCCCATGGCCAGGTAGTTCGGCGCGCCTGCGGCGTTGCGATGAAGCGCAAAGTGAACCCGGGTGCGTGGCACCGGCACGGTCAGCTCGAAGCCATCGGGGCGGAACGTGGTCTTGAAGTCCGCGCCTTGCGCGCTGGTCAGGTTCGGCCGATGCTCGGCCAAACCACGCCGGCCATCGACGTCGATCCAGTGCAGGCGCAGGTGCGGCAGGCCTTCGCGCGCCGACCACAGCAGGTGCAGGTCCGCGCCGTTCAGGCAGTAGCGCGGATGGTCGCGGCCTGTCATGTCTTCCCAGCGCTCGCCCACCCGTTCGTCCACGCGCACCAGCCGCAGGCCTGGAGGCGCGTGCAAGGATTGGGCAAAGACCTCGCCCGCCAGCGAAAGCTGGAACCGGTGCACCGGTTGCACCGCGTGGGCCAGCGCCTGGGGCGGTCCGGGGTCGCGTGGGTTGTCCTGCAGGTGGCGAGCGGCTTTCTCCAGCGGGTCCAGCGCCTGGTAGATCGCCAGCGCCGGCAGGCCGAGCAGCAACAGCCCGCTGAACGACAGCGCCAGCCCCTCGCCCGCTGTAAGGGCGGGCCTGAGAAGGCGGCCCAGGCCGAGGTGGATGCCCAGCCAGATCAGCGGCGCCACGGTGAAGAGCAACGCATAGAACACCGCCAGGCCCTCCATGCCCGACACCGATCGCGCCGGCACCACAACCGCCAGGGCGGCGAGGGGGCCCGCCACCAGCGAAGCGATACGCACCACCAGCCAGCTTCCCGCCTTGCCCTGTGCGCGCAAGAGGCGGTGTTCGAGCCACAACACCAGCACCATCAGTACCACCACCACGGCCGCCGCGACCAGCCAGTCCTGCCGGGTGTCGGCCGGCAGCGCAGACAGGGCGCCAATCAATTCGAGAGGGTTCATGGACAAGACACGAAGTGGTCGGCGGATGAGCCCTCAGCGCTGCGCGGACAGGTCGCGCAGCACACGCGAAATCAGTTGCGACTGGCTTTGCACGCCCACCTTCATGAAGACCCGTTTGAGGGTGGTACGGGCCGACTCGTAAGTGGTCCCGGCAGCTTGGGCGGCAGCCCGCAGGTTCAAGCCCTTGAGCAGGCCGATCACCAATCGCGC
This sequence comes from Hydrogenophaga sp., assembly GCF_051860785.1. Taxonomy (GTDB): domain Bacteria; phylum Pseudomonadota; class Gammaproteobacteria; order Burkholderiales; family Burkholderiaceae_C; genus Hydrogenophaga. Next base: position 101,128 of record NZ_JBIMLB010000017.1, on the reverse strand, counting down.
TTCTGCGGGCGTGCAGCCATAGTCCTGCCGCAAAAGACTTGGCGCGAAGGGGTCGTTGGTGTCTGTGTGTGTGACGGTAAGCAGGGCCAGTGGCTTGCCGGGAAGGTACCTGCCCGCTGCGCCTCTGGCCGGCGTGGCCTGCAGATTCAGGGTGGAGGTCCCTTGGCTCAGCGGGAGGGAGGGCTTGCTGCTCGAGGCGGGATTCAGGGGCGATAACGCCTCCGCCACCAGGGCGCGCAGATGCGATTGCGCCTGAAAGGAGGCGGTGAAGAGCCTGCCATCGCGCAAGCCAAGGCCGCTGCCGTCCCGCAGCAGCGCTTCCATGGCACGGTTCGCATGGACGACGCGCAGATCCGCATCGACCAGCGCCACGCCGTGGCGAAGGCCGTCGAGCGCCGACATCTCCAGTCGGGAGACCTCTGAGCGTTCGAGCCGCACCGCCATGCGCAGCGCGCGCGTCATGTGGCGGCTCAGGCGTTCGAAGGCGGCCACTTCGCTGCGGTCGAAGGTGGGCATGTCGGGGGCTCGCAGCAGTGTGACGTTGGCCACCACGCCTTCCTCGGCCAGCAGCGTGTTGCCCAGCGTGTAGCGGAAGTCCTGCGGGCGCATCCACTCGTTGTAGTAGGCCGAGCGGTAGAGGGCCTCGTCGCCGCGCAGGAAGGTGTGCAGGCGTTCGTTGGTGCGCACCACGCCCGGGCGGTGCAGGCGCTCGCTGAGTTCGATCCAGGGGTTGTCGGGCGCGAAGTACAGCGCCTCGAACTCAGAGAGCCAGCGTGGCGCGATGCCTTCGAGCGCCACGGGCCGGATGCGCCCGGTGGGCTTGTCCAGAAAGTAGAAGGTCTGCCCGTTCGAGGGAAACGCATCGGCCGCCAGCCGCATGGCATCGGCCCAGGCTTGGGGCTCGAACACCGTGCGGTACACGGTGTCCGTCAGCGACTCTTCCAGATCGGCACGCATGGGCGATGGGATGGCGTGAGGTGGCAGGGCGTGCAGCGCTCCCATTTGGGAGATGCGCACGGCGCGGTACTTTTTTACGCTTGGTACTGATCCGCATTCTGGAGCGTCTTGGCGATGCCCGCCAGCGTTTCCGCCCTCTTTCTTTCCATTTCCATTCAGGAGCAGCCCATGGCCTTGACCACCCTGTCCGGCACCGTCAGCGGCATTCGCCATTCCACCGAAACCGTGGGCCAGATCGGCAAGAACGGGGGATCGGTCCAGACCGGCCAGGTGATGGCCTTCCGGGTCGACGAGCGTTCCGCGCAGATCAAGCTCAAGGACATGCCCGACCTGCGCGATGGCGAGCGCGTCACACTGGCGGGTCGCCTCAAGAACGGCACCTTCCGTGCGCTGGCCTTGCGAAACGACCAGACGCGCGCCGTCTACGCCACCACCGCCTGGCCGGGTTATGTGATCGGCGGCATCCTGGTGGTGCTCGGCATCCCGCTGAGCTTCCTGATTGTTGGCCTGCCTTTCCTGGTGGGAGGCCTGTACACGCTGTACCAGGCGTACAGCTACGCGCGGGCGGAGAAGATGTTGCAGGGCTGAGGGCTCAGGCCCGCACCCCGAACCCTTCCGCCCACACCACCCGCAGCCACGCCACGAACGCCGACACCGCGCGCGGCACGTGGCTGGCGTAGGGGCGAATGGCGTAGATCTGCGTGCTGAAGGTGCCCACCGAGTCCCAGTCCGGCAGGACCTCGACCAGCTTGCCCGACTGCAGTGCCGCCTGCGCGCTGAAGTCGGGCAGCAGTGCAATGCCCAGGCCGGTCATGGCGGCGTCGCGCAACGCCTCGCTGTTGTTGGCGCAGAACGGGCCGGACACCGGCACGGTGACGCGCTGGCGGGGTGCCTTGCGGCGGCCTTCAGGCGGCATGAAGTGCCAGGCCGGCGTGTCTTGCGCGCGGGGGTAGTGCAGGCAATCGTGCTGTGCCAGATCCAGCGGGGAGCCGGGCGATCCCCTGCGACGCAGGTAGTCGCGGCTGGCCACCAGTACCGAGCGCGTGTGGCACAGCGGCCAGGCGACGTGCGTGTCGGGCGGCGACGCCGTGTGCCGGATGGCGAGGTCGAAACCCTCGGTGGCCAGCGCGTTCAGGCGATCCGACAGGTCGAGTTCGAGCCGCACCTGGGGATGCGCGCGCAGGAACTCGGCCACACGGGGTACCAGCTGCTGGCGTGCAAAGGCCACGGGCGCAGTGACCCGCACGAGACCGGCCGGCTCATCGGCGAGGTCGCGCACGCTGGAGAAGCTTTGTGCAATGCGCTCGAACGGTTCGCGCAGGCCCTCCACCAGTTGCTGGCCCGCTTCGGTCAGGCGCACGCTGCGCGTGGTGCGCTGCACCAAGGGCACGCCCGCGGCACGCTCCAGCTCGGAGACGCGCTGGCTCATGGCCGCCTTGCTCACACCCAGCCGCTGCGCAGCTGCGGTGTAGCTGCCTTGCTGTGCCAGCACGGTGAGCCAGTGCAGGTGTGCCCAGAGGCCTTCGATTTTTTTGTCGATCATGTCGGTATTGTTCATCAAATTGAACAATCAGTTCAAGCACAGGCACTAGGCGAGCGCGGTTGCGCTGCCTAAACTGGCCATCCTTTCGTCGAACGCTCCATCCGCGAGACTGCCATGGCCACTGCACCCTCTTCCATCGACCACTTCATCCAGGGCGGCGTCACGGCCGGCCAGTCTTCGCGCAGACAGGATGTCTTCAACCCCGCCACCGGCGCTGTTACCGGCAAGGTCGCGCTGGCGAATGGCGCCGATGTGGGCGCTGCCGTGGCCGCTGCGCAAGCCGCCTTCCCGGCCTGGGCCGACACGCCACCGATCCGCCGCGCGCGCGTGCTGTTCAAGTTCCTCGAGCTCGTGAACCAGCACAAGGACGACCTTGCGCGCATGATCACCGCCGAGCACGGCAAGGTGTTCACCGACGCGCAGGGGGAGGTCTCGCGCGGCATCGACATCATCGAATTCGCCTGCGGCATTCCGCAACTGCTCAAGGGCGATTTCACCGACCAGGTCTCCACCGGCATGGACAACTGGACGCTGCGCCAGCCCCTGGGCGTGGTGGCCGGCATCACGCCGTTCAACTTCCCGGTGATGGTGCCCATGTGGATGTTCCCGGTGGCCATTGCCGCGGGCAACACCTTCATCCTCAAGCCCAGCCCGATCGACCCGTCTCCCGCGTTGTTCATGGGCGAACTGCTGAAGAAGGCCGGCCTGCCCGATGGCGTGTTCAACGTGGTGCAGGGCGACAAGGAAGCGGTGGACGCACTGCTGGTGCACCCCGATGTGAAGGCCATCAGCTTCGTCGGCTCCACGCCGATCGCGAATTACATCTACGAGACCGGCGCCCACCACGGCAAGCGAGTGCAGGCCCTGGGCGGCGCGAAGAACCACATGGTGGTGATGCCCGACGCCGACCTCGATCAGGCGGTGGACGCGCTGATCGGCTCGGCCTACGGCTCGGCCGGCGAGCGCTGCATGGCCATCAGCGTGGCGGTGCTGGTGGGCGACGTGGCCGAACGCATCATGCCCAAGCTGATCGAACGCACGAAGACGCTGCAGGTGCTCAACGGCACCAACCTGGCCGCCGAGATGGGGCCTATCGTCACAGCGGCAGCGCACCAGCGCATCACCGGCTACATCGAAGCTGGCTCCAGGGAAGGCGCGGAGCTGCTGGTGGATGGCCGTGGCTTCGATGCCTCGAAGGCCGGCGTGGGCTGCGAGCAAGGGTTCTGGATGGGCGGCACGCTGTTCGACCACGTCACCACCGACATGAAGATCTACAAGGAGGAGATCTTCGGCCCCGTGCTCAGTTGCGTGCGTGTGCCCGACTTTGCGCAGGCCGTGCAGATCATCAACGACCACGAATTTGGCAACGGCGTTTCCTGCTTCACGCGCGACGGCAACGTGGCGCGCGAGTTTGCGCGCCGCATCCAGGTCGGCATGGTCGGCATCAACGTGCCCATCCCCGTGCCCATGGCCTGGCACGGCTTCGGCGGCTGGAAGAAGAGCCTGTTTGGCGACATGCATGCCTACGGCGAAGAAGGCGTGCGCTTCTATACGAAGCAGAAGAGCATCATGCAGCGCTGGCCAGAATCGATCGGCAAGGGCGCGGAATTCGTGATGCCCACGGCGAAGTGACGCTGCGATGGCCGATGGGAACAGCGACTACGACCCCGCATGGGGCGACTGGAAAACGCTGGTGACGTTCTTCAGTCCCACCGAAGCGTTCCTGTTGCGCGGGGTGTTGCAGGCGGGCGGTGTGCCCGCTGCCGTGGCCGATGCGCATCTCGTGCAGACCCACACGTTGCTGGCCGGCGCCATTCCGGTGAGGGTGATGGTGCCCGAGCACCGGTTTGCCGAAGCCCAGACGGTGGTGGAGGCTTTTCAGCGCGGCGATTTCGCACTCGACGACTCAGATCCCGAAGCACCATGAGCGACACCACCTTTGATTTCATTGTCATCGGCGCTGGCACCGCCGGTTGCCTGCTGGCCAACCGACTTTCGGCCGACGCCACCAAACGCGTGCTGCTCGTGGAAGCCGGGCGCAAGGACGACTACCACTGGATCCACATTCCGGTGGGTTACCTCTACTGCATCGGCAACCCCCGCACCGACTGGCTCTACCAGACCGAGCCGGACCCCGGGCTGAATGGCCGGCGCCTGCGTTATCCGCGCGGCAAGACGCTGGGCGGCTGCTCCAGCATCAACGGCATGATCTACATGCGCGGCCAGGCACGCGACTACGACCAGTGGGCCGAGCTCACGGGTGACGCCGACTGGCGCTGGGACGCCTGCCTGCCGGACTTCAAGGCGCACGAGAACCACCACCGGCTCGATGCCGCACAGGACCCGGCCTTTGCGAAGCTGCATGGCCATGGCGGCGAATGGCGCATCGAGAAGCAGCGCCTGCGCTGGGACATCCTCGATGCATTCGCGCAGGCCGCGCAGCAGGCCGGCGTGCCTGCCACAGCCGACTTCAACAGCGGCGACAACGAGGGCGTGGGTTACTTCGAGGTGAACCAGAAAGCAGGTTGGCGCTGGAACGCGTCCAAGGCCTTCCTGCGGCCCGTGCAGCACCGGTCCAACCTCACGGTGTGGACCGAGACCCTGACCGAGAAACTGGTGTTGGCGCGCGATGCCAGCGGCGCATGGCGTTGTGTGGGTGCCGAATTGCGGCGCGGTGGACAGCGCGTGTCGGTGTGCGCGGCGCAGGAGGTGGTGCTCAGTGCGGGCAGCATTGGCTCGCCCGCCATCCTTCAGCGCTCGGGCATCGGCCCGGGGGCGGTGCTGCGTCAGCACGGCATCGAGGTGCAGCATGAACTGCCCGGCGTGGGTGAGAACCTGCAGGACCACCTCCAGATCCGCGCGGTGTTCAAGGTGCAGGGTGCGACCACACTCAACGTGCTGGCCAGCTCGCTATGGGGGAAGGCACGGATCGGCCTGGAATACGGCTTGCGGCGCAGCGGGCCCATGAGCATGGCCCCCAGCCAGCTGGGCGCCTTCACGCGCAGCGATCCGCAACAGCCTTATGCGAACCTGGAATACCACGTCCAGCCGCTCAGCCTCGACGCATTCGGTGAACCGCTGCACGCCTTTCCGGCCTTCACCGCCAGCGTGTGCAACCTCAACCCTGGCAGCCGTGGCCACGTGCGCATCACTTCGCCCAGCGCCGACGACGCACCAGCCATTGCGCCGTGTTACCTCAGCACACCCGAGGACCGCCGCGTGGCCGCCGACAGCCTGCGCGTGACGCGGCGCATCGTCGCCCAGCCGGCGCTCGCGAAGTACCAGCCCGAAGAGTTCAAGCCGGGCCCGCAGTACCAGACCGACGAAGAACTTGCCCGGCTGGCGGGCGACATCGCCAGCACGATCTTCCATCCCGTCGGCACGACGAAGATGGGTCGCGACGACGACCCCCTGGCCGTGCTCGACGGCCACCTGCGGGTGCGTGGGGTGGCCGGCCTGCGCGTGGTGGATGCGGGTGTGATGCCCACCATCACCAGCGGCAACACCAACAGCCCGACACTGATGATTGCCGAGAAGGCCGCCCGCTGGATCGCGCGGGGCGCCTGATCAACGCAGGCGGCCGATGTAGCGGTGATCTTCGAGTGGTGGAGCCTGCCGCAGCACCTCGGCTGCAACCTCCAGCATGGTCTTGCGCGGGGCTGCGCCCATGCCGACGATGGCGGTTTCCAGCTTGTCGGCCCAGAGCAGCAGTTCCGAATGGCCGTCGCTGGCTGCCTTTTCACGCGCATGCCGCACGATCTCGCGCGCGTAGTCGGCGTTCGTCGCCATCCATTCCGTGTCCGTCACGCGGCCGGTCTTGCGCCGCAGCAGCACGTGCATGTGCGCGGCAATGGCAAAGGCGTCGCCACTGGCAGCCATGTCAGTGACCCAGCTGTTCGTTGTGCAATGAAGCGTCCAGCCCCATGCGCTCTTCGCTCTCGCGCACGCGCAGCGTGGCAAAGCGCGAGGTGATCCAGAGCACCACGGCCGTCATCACCAGGCTGTAGGCCAGCACCGCCAGGCAGCCCACCAACTGGGCCACCAAGCTGGCTTCCACGCCCGAGATGGCCGGATCGGCCAGCACGCCCGTGAGCAACGCACCCACCAGCCCGCCCACGCCGTGCACGCCGAACACGTCCAGGGAGTCGTCGGCGCGCAGCTTGCGCTTCAGCGTTGTGGCGCCCCAGTAACACGCCACGCCGGCCACCAGGCCGATGAGCAGCGCGCTGCGCGGCGAGACGAATCCCGCTGCCGGTGTGATGGCGACCAGACCGGCGACCACGCCCGAGCACAGACCGAGCAGCGAAGCGCGCCTGCGCGCGAACCACTCGGCCGCCATCCACGACAACGCACCCGCAGCGGCAGCGATGTGCGTGACCAGCAACGCCAGGCCGGCGCGACCATCGGCGGTGAGCGCCGAGCCAGCGTTGAAACCGAACCAGCCCACCCAGAGCAGGCCGGTGCCCGCCATGGTCAGCCCCAGGTTGAAGGGTATGAACGGTTCGCGCCCATAGCCGGCGCGCGGGCCGAGCGCATAGGCGCAGACCAGCGCTGCCGCACCGGCGTTGATGTGGACCACCGAACCACCGGCGAAGTCGAGCACGCCCAGTTGCGCCAGCCAGCCGCCGGGTTCCCAAACCCAGTGTGCGATGGGTGCATACACCATCAGCAGCCACAGCCCGGCGAACAGCAGCAGCGCGCCGAAGTGCATGCGCTCCACCAGCGCACCCACCACCAGCGCGCAGGTGATGATGGCAAAGGTGAGCTGAAACATGGCGAACACCGATTCCGGCACATGCGGCGCGATGTGGCTCACCGCCACCTGGCCCTTGGCGCCCAGGAACTCCATGCCGGCAAAGCCCATGCGCTCGATGCCCCCGATCACGGCGCCCAGCGAACCGCCCGGTGTGAACGCCATGGAATAAGCCAGTCCGAACCACAGCACGCTGACCACGGCGGCAATACCGACCACGCTGGCCATGGTGTTGATCACATTGAAGCGGCGCACCATGCCGCCATAAAACAGGGCAATGCCCGGCAGTGTCATGAGCAGAACCAGTGCGGTGCTGACCATCAGCCAGGCGGTGTCGGCGCCCTGGATGCTGGCCGCGTTCACCAACCCCGGTGCGCTGAGTGTGACTTCCCGCACGGTGCCCGCCGTTTCCGTCTCGGCCGCCACCTGCCCTGACCAGAGCAGCAGGCCGGAAAACGGGCCCGACAGGCGGCAAGCAGCCAGAAAACGGCGAAACAGTGCCTGCCACACGAAAACACGGTAGTGGTGCATGAGATAACCTTTTCCAACGACGAGCAACAACGTGCATTTCCCGTGCCAAGTGCGTGAAAAAGCAAGGGAAAGCCCGGATGCACAGGGCTGGTGCAGGCCTTTACAGTGCAGGCACTCGCAAGCAGCGCACCGCGCTGGTGACCGCGGGGGACCGAGGAGACAACCCAGTCCTTTAAAAAGAATCTTTCAGCGTCCCCAGAGATGCCCGTTTACTCAACCGACCCCTGTGGGTCGGTTTTTTTTTGTACGACGACAATCCCTCCCCATGGAACTGCTGCTTGTATCGCTGGCGTCTTTTTTCGCCGGATTCGTGGACTCGATCGTGGGTGGCGGCGGGCTCATTCTGGTGCCGGCGCTGTTCGCGATGTTCCCCAACACCCACCCGGCCACCCTGTTCGGGGTGAACAAGGGGGCCTCCGTCTGGGGAACGGCGGCGGCCACGCTGCAATACGCCCGCCGGGTGCAGATGCCCTGGCATGCCCTGCTGCCCGCGGCGGCGGTGGCGTTTGCCGGCTCCATGCTGGGCGCCTGGACGGTCACCGTCATTTCGCCCGACTTCCTGCGCCGCGCCCTGCCCCTGATCCTGATCGCGGTGCTGGCCTACACCCTGGCGCGCAAGGAGCTCGGCCGCCACCATGCGCCGGCCTTCACCGGCCAGCGCGAAACCCTGGCGGCCTGCCTCCTGGGCGCCACCATCGGCTTCTACGACGGTTTCTTCGGCCCAGGCACCGGCAGTTTCTTCGTCTTCCTGTTCGTGCGCTGGCTGGGCTACGACTTCCTGCACGCCAGCGCCAGTGCCAAGCTGCTCAACACGGCGTCCAACCTGGCTGCGCTGCTGCTGTTCGCCTGGAAGGGCCATGTGTGGTGGCACTTCGTGCTGGCCATGGCGGTGGCCAACGTGGTGGGCAGCCTGCTGGGCACGCGGCTGGCGCTGAAACACGGCAGCGGGTTCGTGCGCGGCGTTTTCATCGTCGTCGTCACGGCGCTGATCCTCAAGACCACTTACGACGCCTGGATCCGGACCTGAGGACGCGGCCGCGCTGGCCACCGGTGTATGGTGGGCGGACCCCGTCAAGGAGACCGACATGCATCACCGTTCCCTTCCGGCCCAGGTGGCCGGACTCGTCGTCTGGATGGCCGCAACCCTCCTGGCCGGCGGCATCGGTGCGATCGCTTCGGTAGACGCCGCCTCGTTCTACGCCAGCCTGAACCAGCCTGCCTGGGCACCGCCTGCCAGCGTGTTCGGCCCGGTGTGGACCGCGTTGTATGTCCTGATGGGCGTGGGGGCCTGGCTGGTCTGGCGCGAGCCGGCATCGCGCGAGCGCACGCCGGCGCTGGCGGTGTTCGTTGTTCAGCTGGCGGTCAATGCGCTGTGGTCGTGGCTGTTCTTTGCCTGGCACCAGGGCGCCTGGGCGTTTGCCGACGTGTTGCTGCTGCTCGTGCTCATTGCCGTCCTGATCGGGCTCTTTCGCCGTGTCAGGCCGCTGGCCGCCGCTTTGCTGGTGCCTTACCTCGTGTGGGTGGGGTTTGCCAGCGCGCTCACGTGGGCGATCTGGCACGCGAACCCGGGGGCGCTGTAGTCAGCTGGTAGAACGCAACGCGTCGATGAGGCCTGCGATGTGGGTGATCTGCAGCTTGTCGTAGATGGACCGGATCTGGTTGCGCACGGTGGCCGGTGAGCGCTGCAGGATCTGCGCAACCTCTTTATAGGTGCTGCCCCGCGCCACCAGCTCGGCAACGGCCCGTTCCCGTGGCGTGAGGTCGTCGACGCGGCTCCGTTGCCGGGCGCGCAGGAAGAGCAGGCCGTGCTCCTGCCGATGGGAGACGACCGTGACCGCGCCCCGGTGTTGCGGATGACCGCCCAGGAATGTCTCGAGCAGGCTGTCGGGGAGGCGATTGCCGTTCCAGGTGGCCCATTCGGCCTTCAGCAGCGCTTCGAAGGCGGCGTCCGCGTGGTAGATCGCACCGCGCAGGTCGCAGATAGCGCTGCCTCGGCTGTCGATGCCCGGCATTTCCAGTCGGTCGAGGTGTGCCACGCGGTTGAGCGTGAGTGCCTGCATCACGTGGGGCGCGAGCAAGGAGAGCAGTTCTCTCTCCCGATCCGTGCAACGCGCGTTCTCGTTGGCCCGGAACAGCGTCACCCAATGCACGAGCTGCGTGCTGGGGTTGAAGTCGCTGGAGATGAAGAAGTTGGCCTGGTCGAAGCGCTTGCCATACTCGCGCAACCGCGCCTGCCCGGGATCGTCGAACCAGTCCCGCGCATTGAATGCGAGCGTGCTGCGCGGCTGCCGGCCAGCTGTTTGCGCGGCGGTGTCCAGGTGCTTGACCTCCTCGTAGGCCGCCAGCATGTCCTCGGGCTGGTTGTGCAGGTGGATGGTGTGGATGTCGATGCCCTGCGGCGTGTTCGTGGCAGTGCCCCACATGGACGAATCGAAAGGCAGGGCCTCGCGCACCAGGTTGAGGGCTGCGTCCTGGAACTCGGTGATGGGGAGCTCGTGTGAAAGACGGTAGAGCCGCAGCAGGAGTGTGCTCAGGTCTGCCTGTCCGAGTGAAGGTCGCTTCATTTGGCTTTTTTTGTGGGCGATGCTGAAGGAGCTCCGCTCCTGCGGGTCAATGATGCATCTGCACTATGTCGTGGCGGGGCGTGCATTCGTAGTATCGACCAGATTCCAGCTTCGCCTGTACGTGTCCATGGTGTCTCCGTTTGGCTTGCCGCGCCGCCCGGCGCCGCGTCTCCGTCGAATCCTGTGGCCCGCTTCCACGCTGCTGGTGTCCCTGGCGGCGCTGCTTCCACCGGCGTGGGCACAGCATGCGAGCGATCCGCCCATGGTGCCGATCCGATGGGTGACGCCCGAGGCGCGCTTGCCGGTCGAACTGCGCCGCGTGGACGTGCGGGCCGAGATCGTTGGTCGCTCGGTGAACACCCGCGTCGAACTGGAGCTGTACAACCCCAACGCGCGCGTGCTCGAGGCCGAGTTGCAGTTCCCGCTGCTGGAAGGTCAGTCCGTGACCGGCTTCGCGCTGGACATCGACGGTGAGCTGCGGCCGGCCGTGCCGGTGGAGAAGGTCAAAGGCCGGCAGGTGTTCGAGGACGTGACGCGGGCAAGGGTCGACCCGGCGCTGCTGGAGGTCACCGCTGGCCAGTATCACAAGCTGCGCGTGTACCCGCTGCCCGGACTGGCGAGCCGGCGCGTGGTGCTGGAGTTGGGCGAGGTCGTGGCCGGCGAGGGGGTGGTCACCTGGCGCCTTCCGCTGGCGCCGCAGCCACGCACGGGCCGGTTGGACATCTCGGTCCGCGTGGCGGGGGTTGCGCCGCGCGCGGTGTCGGCGCGGCTGGGTGCCCAGCGCCTGCCGGTGCGCGGCGAGTCCGGTGGCACGCGCATCGCGCTGGCCGCCGTGGGGAGCCGAACCGGGGAGGAACTGCGTGTGGCGCTGCCGCCACCATCGGCCCCGATCGTCGCTACGCAACGCTTCGAGGGCGAAGACCACTTCTACGCCGAACTGTCGCTGGCGGCGCTGCACGCCGAGCGGCCCCGGCCCAGGCGGGTGGGCCTGGTCTGGGACGCTTCCGGCAGCGGCGTCCGCCGCGACCATGCGCGCGAACTCGCGCTCCTGCAAGCCTGGTGGCGCGAGCTGGGCGACGTGGAGGTGCTGCTGCAGCCGGTGCGCGACGTGGCCGGCCCACTGGAGCGCTTCGAGGTGAAGGCCGGCCGTTGGGACGCGCTGCGCGAGCGGCTGTTGGCCATGCGCTACGACGGCGCCACCCGCGCTGGTGCCTTGCGCGCACCCGAGGGCGTGGACATCGCGCTGCTGTTTTCCGACGGCCTGGGCAACTGGGGCGGAATCGAGAGTCAGGCGCTGCCGGCTCAGCCGGTTCCCACTTTCGCGGTGATGTCGGTGGCCGGGAGTGACGCGAATGCGTTGCGCCGAATGGCACAGGCCAGCGGGGCGGCGCTGATGGACCTGCGCTCCCTTCGCACCGACCAGGCGCTTGCGGCGCTCACCCTCGAGTCCCTGCGCGTGGTCTCGGTCACGGCCGAAGGTGCCGAAGATCTGGAGCTTGCCTCGATCTACCCCGAGCAGGGCCGAGTGGCCGTGGCCGGCCGCCTGAGCGCACCTGAGGCGCGCATCGAGTTGCGACTGCAAGCGCCCGGCGGTGCGGTGCAGACGCGCACGCTGCGCGTGGCTTCCACCAAGCGGGCCGGGAAGCACGATGGCGTGGCGGCACACCGCTGGGCGGCGCTTCGCATGGCGCGGCTGGCGGCGCAAGGCGAGTCCCAGCGCGCGGCGATGCGCCGGCTCGGGCTGCGCTTTCGCGTGCCCAGCGGTGAGACCTCGTTGATCGTGCTCGACCGCGTGGAGGACTACGCGCGCCACGACATCGAGCCGCCAGCCCCGCTGCGTGCGCAGTGGGCCTTGCTGCGCGGCGAGTCCGACAGCCGCGAGGTGGCGGCGCGCGCGCAGCATCTGGAGCGTGTGGCCACGCAGTTCGCGTCCAAGGTCCAATGGTGGGAGAAGGATTTTCCCAAGGACACACCACCGCCCAAGCCGAAGGCGGCGCCCCTCGTGGGTTCCTCGCCTCCGGCGCCCGCGCCCGCCGCCGTCATGTCGATGGCGGCGCCGGCGGCCGAGAGCCGGCGGGAGGCCGCGGCGGCGAGCATCCAGCTGCGCCCCTGGCAGCCCGACGCCCCCTATGCCCGGCGCCTGCGCGAGGCCACGCCCGAAGCGCTGGAGGCGGTCTATTTCGACGAACGCCCCTCGTACGCCAGCAGCAGCGCCTTTTTCCTCGATGCTGCGGACATCCTGTTCGAGCGCGGTGAACGCGCTGCGGCCCTGCGCGTGCTCTCCAATCTGGCCGAGATGGAGCTGGAAAACCGCCACGTTCTGCGCATCCTGGCCTACCGCCTGCTGCAGGCTGGCGAAGTCCAGACCGCGCTGCCGCTGTTGGAGAAGGTGCTCGCGATCAGCCCCGACGAGCCCCAGTCCTGGCGCGACCTCGGTCTCGCGCAGGCGCGAGCGGGTCAACCACAGCGCGCAGTCGACCAGCTCTGGCAGGTGGTCTCGCGCCCGTGGAACGGCCGCTTCCCGGGCGTGGAGCTGATCGCCCTTGCAGAACTCAACGCCGTGGTCGCCCAGGCCGAGGCCGCAGGCACACCGATCGAGACCCGCGCAATCGACCCGCGCCTGCTGCGCCACTTGCCGCTGGACCTGCGTGCGGTGCTCTCCTGGGACGCCGACAACACCGACATCGACCTGTGGGTGATCGACCCCAACGACGAGGCCGCCTTCTACGGAAATCGAATTACCTATCAAGGTGGGCGCATGTCTGCCGATTTCACGGGGGGCTACGGGCCGGAAGAGTTCTCGCTGCGCAAAGCCAAGCCAGGAACCTACACGGTGCGCGCCAGGTTCTACGGCCATCGCCAGCAGATCGTCGCACCCGCCACCACCCTCATGCTGCGCCTGACCACCGGCTTCGGCACGCCAGCGCAGAAGGACGAGGACGTGGTGCTGCGCCTCTCGGGGCGCGGCGACATGGTCACCGTAGGAACATTCACGATCGACGAAACGAGCAAACCATGACATTCACCCTTTTCCTGCGTTCCCTGTTCATTGGCTTGGCGGCCGCGTTCTGCCTGGCTGGCGGAGCCGCCGCGCAGGGTCTGCCGCCCGCTGTCGAGGCCGACCGGCTGCTGCAGCTCGGCTCGACCGAGATGGCCAGGGGCGAGAAGGGCGATGCGGCCGCCTGGACCAAAGCCGCTGCGGCCCTCAAGGGCGCGGAAGCCACGGGTGTGCGCATGCCCGACAACTTCGACTACCACTACGGCCGCGCGTTGCACGCCGTGGGCCAGCACACGGCAGCCCATGAACGGTTCGAGCGCTACCTGCGCACCTATGGCACCAAGGGCAAGTACTACAGCGAAGCGCTGGCGCAATACACCAGCGTGCAGAACGCGCTGGCCGAAGCCCGTGTGGCTGCCGAAAAGCAGGCGGTCGTCGACCGTGGATGGCGCTGGGTGAAGTCGACCTGGGTGCACGCGGGCGACGAGGGCACCGATTGCTACAAGGCCACCCGCCGCGTGAAGAACCAGTCTTCCAGCGCGCGCGAGATCGATTGCGATTGCGACGTCAAGGAGAACGACCACCCCGCCTACCGCGGCAGCCTGCTGACCATCTGCAAGATACGCTGGCAGGGCAACACCGTGCTGGACAAGGCGTCGTCGTTCTACCTCGACCGGGACTACTCGACCCGTCGCCAGGACTTCGAGAGCTTCAAGTCCAGCGAGGAATGAGCCGCGTGTTCCGTGCTGGCCTGGCGCTGGTGTGCGCCTTCCTCCTGGCCGGTGCTGCCCTGGCCCAGCCCAGGGAGGTGGGTGGCAAGGGCACGCTGTTCCCGACCGGTGGGCGCACACAGATGCAATGTTTCCCCACCGGCGCGGCGACCGTGCCCGAGATCTGCGGCAACTTCGAGGTCCGCTGGACGCTGTCGGCGCTGATGGGCGAGCCGATTGCCAACTTCGGACTGGTGTGGTCTCTCACCGGGGTGCGCCTGCTTGTGGACAAGCGCACACAGTTCTACAAAGTGGAGTCGCTGCCCGCGCCTGTAGGCAAGGCCGCGCGGACCAGCGAGCTCATGCTCTACGGGCTGGGCCTCTTCATCGGTGAGAACGGCGCCATCCTGGCGATCGACGTGGACACCGGCGCCCCGGCCCGGCCCGATGGCAAGGTGTCCTTCAACGTGCCTGGGAGTCCGGACTGGGGCCGCTTCATCATCAATGGCGGCTCCGCGCTGGACCACAGGGGCAATCTGGCGTATGGGCAAAACGGCTGGTGCGCGGACAAGGGACGCAGCTACCTGACGCCCGCCCAGGCCAGGGACGAGATGCGCAGAAGCGTGAAACTGACGCACCTCGTGGTTTGCCCGCGCACATCCGCCAACCCAGGCCATCTGGAAGGCGCGTTGCAGGCCCATTGCGAAGCCTCGCCGCAGGCGGCCTGGTGCGACAAGAAGCCCGAGAAACCCGAGAAGCCGGACATGCGCTACGGCGATGCGCTGGACAAGGTGACCGATAAACCGGCGGTGCAGCGCAAGCACGCGCAACTGGTGGACGCGTTCCGCCGCGATGCCGAGGCCACCTGCGCCAGGGAGATGGCCCCCGTGCAGGCATGTCTGCGCAAGAGCTGTCCCGATGCCGCCGGTCCGTCAGAAGCAGCCTGCAAGTCCATGCCGAACAGGCCCGCGCGCATGCTGGGCCCACTGCTCACACGCAGCGACAGCGGGCCCTGCAACGCGCGGTGCCAGCGCGAGCGCGAAGAGGCGCGTGAGGAGGCTCGTCGTGAGCGCGAACGCGAGAACGAGGCTTTCCGTGGGCTGGTGGCGGCGTGGGACGCGCAGTGGAGCGGACTCGCCAGCGAATGCGAGGAGAACAGACAGGCCCGCGCTGCGCAGAACCAGTGTTTCCAGGCCTCCGAACGCCAGTGCAACCCGACGGGTCTGACCGCCAGGTCCTGTCTGGATCGACGCATGGTCCACGCGCCCACCGAGGCGGCTGCAGAGGCGGTTCAGGCCAGGGAAACGGCCGACCGCATGCGGGCCGACCAGCGCCCGAAGTTCCTGGACTGATGCGAG
Source organism: Hydrogenophaga sp. (assembly GCF_051860785.1). Lineage (GTDB taxonomy): Bacteria > Pseudomonadota > Gammaproteobacteria > Burkholderiales > Burkholderiaceae_C > Hydrogenophaga. Next base: position 85,714 of record NZ_JBIMLB010000017.1, on the reverse strand, counting down.
TCCTGCCTGCGCTGGGCATCGTGGTGCTGTGGGCACCGCTGGCGCTCGCGTCGCCCACCGCCAACGAATTCGAGCGCTGCCACCGGGGGGCCGCCTTGCGGTTGCAGCATTGCCTGAGCGAGTCTGGCGCGGGCGATGGCGGTGTCTGCTGGCCGCAGGCGCAGGCCTACCACGAGGATTGCCGCAAGGCGGTGGTGCAAGAACATCAGCGACCCGATGCAGCGCGTGTCGAGGCCATGCGGGAGGCGGCGCGCAGGAGGCAGGCTGCGCCGGGCGCTGGCTCGGGGCCTTGAAGGACGAGCGGGGCCGGGCGAAGTGGTCTGGCTACGGTGCCGACGCAGGCGTCATCGGTGACTCGGGAGGCCAGGGCATTTCACTCGCCCGCAGCGGTTTGCCGATGGGTGCACCCGCCTGACCCACGCGCACCGCGGCCAGATCCTGCGGATTGGGGTACTGGTCGAGCAGCAGGTAGTCGAACACGCGGCGCGCGATGGGTGCGGCGTGTGCGGCACCGAAGCCGGCATTCTCCACCACCAGCGCGAGCGCCACGCGTGGCTGGTCGGTGGGTGCGAAGGCGATGTAGAGCGAGTGGTCGCGCTGGTGTTCCTCGAGCTTGCGCGCGTCGTAGCGGTCGCGCTGGCCGATGGTCACGGCCTGCGCGGTGCCGGTCTTGCCGCCGCTGGCATAACCGGCACCGGCGAAAACGCGCGTGGACGTGCCTTCGGTCGTCACGGCGGCCATCGCGTCGATCACGGTGCGCACGTGCTCGGGCTTGAAGCCCAGGTTTTCCGGTGGCGGCCCGGGCAGTGGTGTGCGCTCTCGCGTGATCACGTTCTCGGTGGCCATGGTCAGGTGCGGCTTGTACTTCACGCCGCCGTTGGCCAGCGTGGCCATGGCGTGCGCCAGCTGCAGCATGGTGAAGCTGTTGTAGCCCTGGCCGATGCCCAGCGAAATGGTCTCGCCCGCGTACCAGCGTTGCTGCTCGGGGCGCTTGTAGGTGTTGCGCTTCCAGGCCATGCTGGGCAGCACGCCGCGCACCTCACCGCGCAGGTCGATGCCGGTGATCTGGCCGAAGCCCAGGGGCTTCATGAAATCGTGCATGGCGTCCACGCCCATCTCGTTGGCCAGCGAGTAGTAGTAGGTGTTGCTGGACTTGACGATGCTGCGTTGCATGTCCACCGCGCCCAGACCGCCGTCGCCATGGCTGCGGAAGCGGTGGCCGCCGAACATCCAGAAGCCCGGGTCGTTGATGATGGTGCTGGCGCTGCGCGTGCCGGTCTCCAGCGCGCCCAAGGCCATGAAGGGTTTGTAGGTGGAGCCCGGCGGATAGGTGCCGCGCATGGCGCGGTTGAGCAGGGGCTTGTCGAGCGACTCGTTGAGCGCGCGCCAGTTTTCCACGTCGATGCCTTCGACGAAGAGGTTGGGATCGAACGTGGGCTTGCTCACGAAGGCCAGCACCTCGCCCGAGCGCGGATCGATCGCCACCAGTGCCCCGCGCCGCTCGCCGTACATGTCCTCGATCAGCTTCTGCAGCTGGATGTCGATCGACAGCACCACTGTGTTGCCCGGCGTGGCCGGCGTGTGCGCCAGCGAGCGCACCGCGCGGCCACCGGCCGAAGTCTCCACGCGCTCGAAGCCGGTGATGCCGTGCAGCTCGCGTTCGTAGCTCTGCTCGGCACCGAGCTTGCCGATGTACTCGGTGCCCCGGTAGTTGGCCTGGTCTTCTTCCGGCCAGTCACCAATGGCTTCCTTCTCGCGCTGGTTGATGCGGCCGATGTAGCCGATCACGTGGCTGGCCACGTCGCCGTTGGGGTACTGGCGCAGCAACCGTGCGCGCACCTCCACGCCGGGAAAGCGGTAGCGCTGCACCGTGAACCGCGCCACCTCCTCGTCGGTCAGGCGGGTGCGCAGTGGCAACGAGTCGAAGCTGTGCGACTCCTCCACCAGCTTGCGGAAGCGACGTTCATCGCGCGGTGTGATTTCCAGCAGCTCACCCAGGCCCTTGATCGTGGCGTCGAGGTCGTCCACGCGCGAAGGGATGATCTCCAGCGTGAAGGCCGAGTAGTTGGTGGCCAGCACGCGACCGTTGCGATCGAGGATCTGGCCCCGGTTGGGCACCACCGGCAGCACAGCCGTGCGGTTGCTCTCGGCCTGCGCGAGCAGGTCGTCGTGGCGCGTCACCTGCAGGTAGAACATGCGCGCGCCGATCAGGCCAAAGGCGAACACCACCGCCAGCCCGATCAGCAGGACACGCGTGCGGAACTGCGCGAGATCGGCTTCGACGTTCCGTATTTCTGTCATGGCTACAGCGGACGGTTGTCGTCCGGATTCGGAGCACGCCTTTGTGGCGCCAGCAGCAGCACGCTGACCACCGGCCAGAGCAAAGCCTCGATCGCGGGTGCCAGGAGGTACAGCACGCCTGGAAAGGTGCCACCCGCCGCCATGCGCACCAGCAGTTCGAGCAGATGCGCTGCCACGAACAGCGGCAGCACCTGCACCGCCTGGTTGGGCACGCTGAACCACAGCAGGCGGCGGTGCATGGAAATGCCCAGGAACCCGAGTGCGGTGTAGGCCAGGGCGTGCTGGCCGAGCAGCGCGCCCTGGTGCACGTCCATGGCCAGGCCGAAGGCGAAAGCCACGCCCACGCCGATGCGCAGGGGCTGGTGAACGCTCCAGAACACCAGCACCACGGCCAGCAGGTCCGGCACCCATGCCGCGCGTCCGAACAGGCCCATGTTCAGCAGCATGTTGAAGACCAGCGCGCTGAGCAGGCTGAACCAGATGAAGACGGGATTGGCGGGCAGCAGCAACTGCTGGCCGGGGCGCATGATCATGGTGCCGTGCTCCGGCTGCCAGGACGGACCGCGCCGCGCACCGGGCGCGCAGGTGTGGTCTCGACCAGGGGTGAAGGCGGCAGGGCGTCGCCTGCGGGCGCGAGCACCAGCACATGCAGCGTTCCCTGCACCCGCGCCATCGGTTCACAACGCACCCGCGTGAACGACGATTCGGCCTGGCGTTCCACCAGCGTGACGCGCGCGACCGGCAGACCGGCCGGGTAGACCCCGTCCACGCCGCTGGTGGTGAGCAGGTCGCCCTGGGCGATGTCGGCGCTGGCCAGCGTGTAGCGCAGCTCCAGGCCATCGCCGCTGGCAGAAGGCTCGCCATAGGCCACGCTGCGCACGCCGGTGCGCGCGTTGAGCACGGGGATGGCCTGGTCGCGGTCGATCAGCAAGGTGACCTCGGAGACCAGTGGGTAAACCCGCGTGACCTGACCGAGGACACCGCTTTCATCGATGACCGGCGAGCCGGCCTGGATGCCATGCGTCTGGCCGCGGTCGATCACGATCTTGCGCGAGTAGGGGTCGGCCGCGTCGTAGAGCACCTGCGCGCCCGTGGCCTGGGTGCCGGTGCGCTCACGCATGGCCAGCAACTGGCGCAAGCGTTCGTTTTCCAGGGTGATCTGCTCCAGCTGCAGGCTGCGCTGCGCCTGGGTGGCCAGCCGCTGAAGCGCCTCGGCTTCGCCCTGCTGGGCCGCGTGCAGGGAGGTGAAGTAATTCCCGGCCATGGAGACCAGCTCGACCGGTTGCAGCACCGCCCATTGCGCCGGATAGAGGACGGCCGCCACGGCGGTACGAACGGGGTCGGTGAGGCGAAAACGCAGGTCGGCCACCATGAGGAACAGCGCCACCGCGCTGAACACCACGAGCTTGGACAGGGCCGAAGGGCCCTGCTTGAAAAAGGGCGGCGGGGTCCGGTCCAGGGTGCCAAGTGGCATAGGGGGTAAGGTATCTTGGCCGCGTCTTAGGACGGCCCGGGCTTATTCGCTGGTGAAAATCGTGCCCAGGCGTTCCATGCGCTCCAGCGCCATGCCACAGCCACGTACCACGCAGGTCAGCGGCTCTTCGGCCACCAGCACGGGCAGGCCGGTTTCTTCGGCCAGCAGGCGGTCCAGGTCGCGCAGCAGCGCGCCGCCGCCGGTCAGCATCATGCCGCGCTCGGCAATGTCGGCGCCCAGCTCGGGTGGCGTGTGCTCCAGCGCCATCTTGACCGCCGAGACGATGTTGTTGAGCGGGTCGGTGAGGGCTTCGAGGATTTCGTTGCTGGAGATGGTGAAGCTGCGCGGCACGCCCTCTGAGAGGTTGCGGCCCTTGACTTCCATTTCCTTGACTTCGCTGCCCGGGAAGGCCGAGCCGATCTGTTTCTTGATGGCCTCGGCCGTGGGCTCACCGATCAGCATGCCGTAGTTGCGGCGGATGTAGGCAATGATGGCGTCGTCGAAACGGTCGCCACCCACGCGCACGCTGCCCTTGTAGACCATGCCGCCCAGGCTGATGACGCCCACTTCGGTGGTGCCACCGCCGATGTCGACCACCATGGAGCCGGAAGCGTCCGACACCGGCAGGCCGGCACCGATGGCGGCCGCCATCGGTTCCTCGATCAGGTAGACCTCGGAAGCGCCCGCGCCCAGGGCCGATTCACGGATGGCGCGGCGCTCGACCTGGGTGGAACCGCAGGGCACGCAGATGATGATGCGCGGGCTCGGCCTGAACATCGAGCGGGGGTGCACCATCTTGATGAACTGCTTGAGCATTTGCTCGGTCACCGTGAAGTCGGCGATCACGCCATCCTTCATGGGGCGGATGGCCTCGATGTTGCCGGGCACCTTGCCCAGCATGGCCTTGGCTTCGTGGCCCACCGCCTGGATGGTCTTCTTGCCCTGCGGACCGCCTTCGTGGCGGATCGACACCACCGAGGGTTCGTCCAGCACGATGCCCTTGTTGCGCACGTAGATGAGGGTGTTGGCGGTGCCGAGGTCGATGGCCAGGTCGGTCGAGAATTGCCGACGGAAAGCTTCAAACATGGTGCGTGGATCCTGTGGGGCACGGGCACGGCTTCGCGCGCTCGTCGCCGGGGGTGGGGCCGGAAATGGGGCCGGGCATCGGTGCTAAGTGGTTGATTCCAAGGCGGAAACGGGGTGGCGGAGGGTATCGCCGTTAAACCTTGGATAATACCGTATCCCCTGTGCACAACTGCACGCAATTGGGGCGTAATTTGACCGCTTACACGTCGTTTCAGGGGCGATCGTCGCCCGATGAACGCAGACCCCCTTCGACCCCGGAACCCGTTTCATCCATGTCCCTCACCTTGTCCGACATCGGGCGCATCGCCAACCTGGCGCGCCTGGAGCTCTCCGATGAGCGAAGCGAGACGCTGCGCGTTCAGCTCAACGGTTTCTTCGATATCGTCGAGCAGATGAACGCGGTGGACACCACTGGCGTGGAGCCCCTGGCCCACCCCACCGCAGTGATTGACCATGTGTCCCTGCGCCTGCGCCCGGACGTGGCCAGCGAGCCGAACGACCGCGAAGCCAACCAGAAGAGCGCCCCGGCCGTGGAGCGCGGCCTGTTCCTCGTGCCCAAGGTGATCGAATGAGCGATCTGCATACCCTGGGCGTGGCCGGCCTCGCCGCCGCCATCGCCGAGAAGAAGACCAGCAGCGTCGAGGCCGCGCAGCACCTGCTGGCCCGCGCCAAGGCGCATGCCACGCTGGGCGCCTACCTGGCCTTCAACGAAGATGCCACGCTGGCCCGGGCCCGCGCCGCCGATGCGCGCATCGCTGCCGGCGAACGCACGCCGCTGCTGGGCGTGCCGCTGGCGCACAAGGACATCTTCGTCACGAAAGACTTCCCCACCACTGCCGGCTCGAAGATCCTGGAGGGCTACCGCAGCCCGTTCGATGCGACCGTGGTGCAACGCCTGGGCGCGCAGGGCGCGGTCTCGCTGGGCAAGCTCAACTGCGACGAGTTCGCCATGGGTTCGGGCAACGACAATTCCGCCTACAGCCCGGTGCACAACCCCTGGGACGTGGCGCGTGTGCCCGGTGGTTCGTCCGGCGGCTCGGCCGCCGCCGTGGCCGCCCGCCTGGTGCCCGCCGCCACCGGCACCGACACCGGCGGCTCGATCCGCCAGCCCGCGAGCTTCTGCGGCATCACCGGCATCAAGCCCACCTACGGTCGCTGCTCACGCTACGGCATGGTGGCCTTCGCCTCCAGCCTGGACCAGGCCGGCCCGATGGCGCGCAGCGCCGCCGACTGCGCCGTGCTGCTCAGCGCCATGGCCGGCCCCGACATCGACCGCGATTCCACCAGCCTCGATCACCCTGCCGAGGACTACAGCGCACTGCTCGGAAAGCCGCGTGAGGGCGCCAGTGCGGCGCTGCCGCTCCAGGGTCTGCGCATCGGCCTGCCGAAGGAGTTCTTCGGCGGCGGCTGTGCGGGCGACGTGATCGCCACCGTGCGTGCCGCGCTGGCCGAATACGAGAAGCTGGGCGCCACGCTGGTCGACATCTCCCTGCCCCGCACCGAACTCTCCATCCCGGTCTACTACATCATTGCGCCGGCCGAGGCCAGCTCCAACCTCAGCCGATTCGACGGCGTGAAGTTCGGCCACCGCGCCGCGAAGTACGACGACCTGATCGACATGTACAAGAAGTCGCGAAGCGAGGCCTTCGGGCCCGAGGTGCAGCGCCGCATCATGATCGGCACCTACGTGCTCAGCCATGGTTACTACGACGCTTACTACCTCAAGGCGCAGCAGATCCGGCGCCTGATCGCACAGGATTTCCAGTCTGCCTTTGAGCGGTGCGACGTGATCGCAGGCCCGGTGGCGCCCACCGTCGCCTGGAAGATCGGCGAGAAGAGCGACGACCCGCTGGCCAACTACCTCGCTGATATCTACACCCTCTCCACCAGCCTGGCTGGCCTGCCCGGCATGAGCGTGCCGGCCGGCTTTGGCGCTGGCGGCATGCCGGTGGGCCTGCAACTGGTGGGCAACTACTTTCAGGAAGGCGCGCTGCTGCAGACCGCCCACGCTTTCCAGCAGGCGACCGACTGGCACACCCGCGCACCGCAAGGCTACTGAAATGAGTTCCAGCAAACCCCTTCTGGTGCAAGGCTACGAAGTCGTCATCGGCTTCGAGACGCACGCCCAGCTCTCCACGCAATCCAAGATCTTCAGCCGCGCGCCGGTGGCCTTCGGCGCCGAACCCAACACGCAAGCCTGCGCGGTCGACCTCGCCTTGCCGGGCACCTTGCCGGTGATGAACAAGGCCGCCGTGGAAAAGGCCATTCGCCTCGGCCTCGCGCTGGGCTCGCACATTGCCGAGCAGAGCGTGTTCGCGCGCAAGAACTACTTCTATCCCGACCTGCCCAAGGGCTACCAGATCAGTCAGTTCGAGATTCCCGTGGTGCAGGGGGGCGAGGTGTCGTTCTTTCTCGGTGATGAAAAGAAGACCGTGCGCCTGGTGCGCGCGCATCTGGAGGAAGACGCGGGCAAATCGCTGCACGAAGACTTCATCGGGCAAAGCGGCATCGATCTCAACCGCGCGGGCACGCCGCTGCTGGAGATCGTGACCGAACCCGACATGCGCTCCAGTACCGAGGCCGTGGCCTACGCCAAGGAGCTGCACAAGATCGTCACCTGGATCGGCATTTGCGACGGCAACATGCAGGAAGGCTCGTTCCGCTGCGACGCCAACGTCTCGGTGCGCAAGCCTGGCGCACCGCTCGGCACGCGCCGCGAGATCAAGAACCTGAACAGCTTCAAGTTCATGCAGCAGGCCATTGACTTCGAAGTGCGCTGGCAGATCGAGCAGATCGAGGACGGTCATGCGATCCAGCAGGCGACGGTGCTGTTCGACCCCGACACGGGCGAGACGCGTGCCATGCGCACCAAGGAAGATGCGGCCGATTACCGGTACTTCCCAGACCCGGATCTGCCGCCGCTGGTGATCGCTCGCGAGTGGGTGGAGCAGGTGCGCGGCGACATGCCCGAGCTGCCGCGCGCCATGGCCGAACGCCTGGTGCGCAACTACGGCCTGCCCGAGTACGACGCCACCACCCTCACGCAAAGCCCGGTGATGGCAGCCTACTTCGAGACCGCTGCCAAGGCCAGCGGCCAGGCCAAACAGGCGAGCAACTGGATCATGGGCGAGGTGTCGCGCCGCTTGAACAGCGAAGAAAAGGACATCGCCCAGGTACCGGTGAACGCCGAGACCCTGGCTGCACTTCTCAAGCGCATTGCCGATGGCACGGTTTCCAACAACGCCGCCAAGCAGGTGATGGACGCCTTGTGGACGGGCGAAGGTGCCGAGGTCGACGCCGTCATCGAGGCCAAAGGCCTCAAGCAGATGAGCGACAGCGGTGCACTGGAAAAAATCATTGACGAGGTGATGGCCGCCAACGCTGAAAACGTCGCTCAGTTCCGCGCCGGCAAGGAAAAGGCCTTCAACGCACTGGTGGGTCAGGTGATGAAGGCCAGCAAGGGCAAGGCCAACCCGCAGCAGGTGAACGACCTGCTGCGCCAGAAGCTCGGCTGATCAACGGGCCGGTGGGTTGCCTGGGCGCACGCCGGCTGCAGCCCAGAGCTGCCTGAGCTTGGCCAGCTCCTCATCGAAGCGCGCGTTGATGCGTTGTTTCTCCTGGGCCTGCTCGTCCAGGAAGCGCTTCTGCACCACCATCTGTTTCTCGTTGTCTTCGACCTTGCGCTTGAGCCAGTTGGGCGCCTTGCTCACGTCGCCCTGATAGAACTCCAGCTCGGTGTCGATCTCCTTGCGCTGTCCGATCAACGCCTGCTCGCGCTTGTTGACCGCACCAATGACTTCATCGATCTGGCTGAGCGCGTCGGCGCGCTCCTTGTCGTGAACGCCCTGATTGGGGTAACGGATCATCAGCGCCCGTTCGCGGCGGCGCTCTTCCTGCACTCGGGCACGCTGTTCTTCTTCCACACGCCGCTGCGCCTCGAGCTTGGCGCGCTCGTCCGCGGTGTAGCTCGGAGGCACCATCTGACGCACCACACCGCTGTTGCCACGTTTTTCCTGTTCGCGGTCCAGGCATTCCACGATGGGACGGTCGGAGGTGAGGCGCCGCCCTTTGCTGTCGATGCAGGAGTAGACGCCGCCTTGCGCCTGTGCCCCGCCCCAGAGCGTGGTGCAGAAGGCCAGCAGCGCGAAACGCGCCGAAAGAAGGAGGTGGGATGGGTGGTGTGACATGGAATCGGATCGGGCTCAGGACACGCCGTATCGCTGGCGGTATGCCAGCACACGTTCCCGGTGGTCGTCAAAGGCTCCTCCGGTGTGAGCCGTCAGATACTGCAGCAAATCGGCCAGCCTCGCAATCGCACAAACGTGGAGCCCGAGCTGCCGCTGCACGTATTGCACCGCACTGTGATTGACATCGCGCACCGCGCCGTCGGGCGTTTGCTCGGTGGCTTTTTCCTGGCGGTCGAGCGCGATCGCCACCGCGTGGGGAACGGCGCCAGCGGCGCGGATGAGTGCGATCGACTCGCGCGCGGCCGTGCCGGCCGACATCACGTCGTCAACGATGAGCACGCGGCCCTGGAGCGGTGCACCCACCAGTGTGCCGCCCTCGCCATGGTCCTTCGCTTCCTTGCGGTTGTAGGCAAAAGGCACGTTGCGGCCCAGCCGGGCGAGTTCCACGGAGAGCGCTGCACCCAGGGGAATGCCCTTGTAGGCGGGGCCGAAGATCATGTCGAATTCGATGCCGCTGGCCAGCAGGGCTTTTGCATAGAATTGCGCGAGCCGTCCGAGCTTGGCGCCGTCGTCGAACAATCCCGCATTGAAAAAGTAGGGGCTCAGGCGGCCGGCCTTGGTCTTGAATTCACCGAACTTCAGTACGCCAGCGTCCACGCAGAACTGCACGAAATCCTGCGCCAGCGCATCGGGGGCCTCGGCCTGTGCCGCGCCTGCTTGCAAACCCATGGGAACATCCTTGTTCAAACTGACCAGCCTCAACCTCAACGGCATCCGTTCCGCCACCACCAAGGGGCTGGAGAAATGGCTGTCCGCGCACCGGCCCGATTGTATTTGCGTGCAGGAGGTCAAGGCCCAGGCACTGGATGTGAGCGGCCGCTTCGAGCAGATCGCCGGTCTGCAGGGGCATTTCCACTTTGCCGAGAAGAAAGGCTATTCGGGCACCGCGGTGTATACCCGCCACGCGCCCAGTGACGTGGTGATCGGCTTCGGTTGCACCGAATTCGACGCCGAGGGCCGCTACACCGAACTGCGCTTCGATACGCCGCAGCGCAAGTTCTCGGTCATCAGCGCCTATTTCCCCAGCGGTTCCTCGGGTCCTGAACGGCAGGAAGCCAAGTTCCGTTTTCTCGCCCAGTTCTTCCCGCACCTGCAGGAACTCAAGCGCCAGCGTGACTTCATTCTCTGCGGCGATGTGAACATCGCGCATCAGCAGGCCGACCTGAAGAACTGGCGCAGCAACCAGAAGAACAGCGGCTTCCTGCCCGAAGAGCGCGCCTGGATGACCACGCTGATCGAACAGGGCGGTCTCGTCGACGTCTATCGCCGCCTGCAGCCCGACACCACCGACGCCTGCTACACGTGGTGGAGCAACCGGGGCCAGGCCTACGCGAACAACGTGGGCTGGCGCCTGGACTACCACCTGGCCACGCCGGCCATGGCGGAGAAGGCGCGCGGCGAATCGATCTACAAAACCGAGAAATTCTCCGACCACGCGCCGATCACGATCGATTACGACTTCAAGTTGTAGGCGTTCACCCTTTGCCCAGTGGCGGCCGCCCGAACAGGCTCGAGGCGTTGCTGATCGGGCCCAGTTCGGCGGCGGCGTCCAGCAGCGTAGGCGCCAGTTCCAGCATGCGCGCCTGCGTCAGGCGCGTGCGCGGCCCGGCAATGCTCAACACGCCGATGGCCTCCTTGCGCCGCATCACCGGTGCGGCCATGGCGGCCATGCCGGGCGCGAACACCTCGTCGATCATGGCGTAGCCGCGCGCACGCGCGGCATGCAGGCTGGCCAGCAGATCCTTCACCGTGGTCGGCGCCTTGGGACCGTAGTCCCTGGGCAGGCCGAAGCCCTGGCGACTCACCAGTTCGAGAGCTCGCTCGTCGCTCAGGGTCAGCAGCCAGGCGTGGCCCGACGAGGTGCAGGAAAGGCGCGCCTCGGCGCCCATGTCGGGGTCGTAGCGCAGGCCCACCTGGCGCGCGCCCTGCGACTTGGCCACCCAGGTCAGACGGTCATCGTCCACGATGGACAGGCGTGCGAGCTCGCCGGACTTGTGGGCCAGCCGCTCCACGATCGGTTCGGCGATATCGACGATGCCGGCGTTGCTGAGGTAACCCAGCCCAAGCGAGACCACCTTGGTGGTGAGAATGTAGTCGCCCTGTTTGCGGGCCTGTCGCACATAGCCGCGCCGCTGCAGATCGCCCAGCAGCCGGTGGCAGGCGCTCAAGGGCATGTCGAGTTCGGACGCCATCAAGGCCAGCGGCAAGCCGTCCGGGTGGGCAGCAAGGTGTTCGAGCAGGGTCAGTCCGCGGTCCAGTGCAAGGCTCATGGGTCAAAATTTCATATAAAGAAACAAGTTTCCAATTAGGAAAGACTTTCCGCACAGGGAACAAGAATTCACGCCGACGGCCAACCTGATCAGCCGCGATGAAAACACGGAGACAGCGGTTCTTGCAAGCCCCAGGCCCGGCGTCTCCTTTCCAAGGACCATTTTTCCCATGACCGGCACTGTCTACGTCCTCAACGGGCCCAACCTGAACCTGCTCGGCGTGCGCGAGCCGCACCTCTACGGCAATACCTCGCTGGCGCAGGTGGAGCAACTGTGCCGCCGGGTCACGGCCGAGCTGGGCCTGGGCTGCGAGTTCCGCCAGTCCAACCACGAAGGCGTGCTGGTGGACTGGGTGCAGGAAGCGCGTGAGAAAAGCGTGGCGGTGGTCATCAACCCGGCCGGGCTGTCGTTCCGCTCGATCCCGCTGCTGGACGCACTCAAGACCCTGGACCAGCCGATTGCCGAGGTCCACATCACCAACATCCACCGCCGCGACCCGCTGTACCAGCACTCCCTCATTTCGCAGGGTGCAACCGGCGTCATCTGCGGTTTTGGCCCGTATGGCTATGAGATGGCGCTGCGCGCGGTGGCCCAGAGCCTGGCAGCGGCCGCGTGATTTGTCGCAAGAAACCCGTTCACCCCAACCACACAGGAGACCTCACCATGAACAGCTCACTCAATCGCCGCTCGGTGCTTTGCGCAGGCGCCACGCTGGCCGCCACCATGACCCTGCCGGCGTGGGCGCAGACCCCACCCACCCTGCGCTTTGCCGCCGTGTTCTCGGACAAGGACATCCGCGCCGACATGATGAAGATGTTCGCCAAGGACATCGAGTCCGACTTCAAGGTCGAGGTGTTCCTGAACTCGACGCTGTTTCGCCAGGGCACCGAGCTGGTTGCCCTGCAGCGCGACAATCTGGAGATGGGCAACATCGGCCCGCAGGATATCTCCAAGCAGATTCCCGCGTGGTCGCTGCTCACCTCGGCCTACCTGTTCCGCGACGCCAACCACCTCAACCAGTTCTTCGCCAGCGACATGGGCGTGCAGATGAAGAAGATGGTGGAAGACCAGCTCAAGGTGAAGATCCTCGGCCCCACCTTCTTCGGCACTCGGCAGGTGGGGCTCAAGCCCAAAAAGAAGATCAATGTGCCGGCGGACCTGGCCGGCGTGAAGCTGCGCATGCCACCCGGCGACAGCTGGCAGCTGCTGGGCCGTTCGATCGGTGCCAACCCGACCCCCATGGCCTATGCCGAGACCTACACCGGTTTGCAGACCGGTGCGATCGATGGCCAGGACAACCCGTTGCCCAACGTGCAGAACATGAAGTTCTTCGAGGTGATGTCGCAGATCGTGATGACCTCGCACCTGGTGGGCTACGACCTGCTCACCGTGAACATGAAGACCTGGCAAGGCATGACGCCCGCGAAGCAGCAAGCTTTCCAGGCGGCTGCCGACAAGGCCATTGCGTGGAGCACGGCCGAACACCTGAAGCGCGAGGCCGAACTCGCCGAAGGCTTCAAGCGCCAGGGCCTGGAGGTGTACACGCCGAACGTGCAGGCGTTCCGTGAAAACGCGCAGAAGATCTACCTGGCGTCGGACGAGGCGAAGAGCTGGCCGGCTGGCATGCTCGACAAGATCAATGCGATGAAGTGACAGGCAGACAAACACCCCCGCCGCGCTTCGCGCGACCCCCTCCAGGGGGCGACACCTGCGGCCTGGCGGAGCCAGTTCCGCGGTGTCTCTGGATGGTGTTCTCTCACTCCGAGTCTTGCAGGATTCTCTAAATGTCAGTCATGCGCCTGTTGTCCCGTTTTGCTGATGGTGTGGCCGCCGGCTTGCTGGCGGCCATCTTCGTGGCGTTCATCTTCCAGATCGCGCTGCGCTACCTGTTCAACTGGCCCGTGGGCTGGACCACCGAGGTGTCCCTGGTGGCCTGGCTCTGGCTGGTGCTCTGGGGTGCCGCCTTCGTGCTGAAAGACCAGGAAGAGATCCGCATCGACTTCATCTCGGCCAACGTGGGCACGCGCTGGCGCATCGGCATGGGGCTCTTGGGCTCGGCCTGCATGGTGGTGCTGTTCGGCATGCAGTTGCCAGCTGCCTACGACTACGTCACCTTCATGAAGGTGGAGCGCAGCTCCTACCTGAACACCGGCTTCGACGTCATCTTCTCGGTCTTCATCCTCTTCTCGGTAGCGATGATCGTCCGACATCTCTGGAACATCGGCCAGTTGCTGCGAGGCCGGCTGCCCGCCGAGGCATCACCCGAACAAAAGAGCTCCGCGCTGTGAACTTCACCAGTCCTTTCTCCCTGGCGCTGGGCGCCATCATCGTGCTCAGCCTGCTGGGTGTGCCAGTGGGCCAGGCCATGATCGGCGGCTCCATCCTGTACCTGTACCTCAAGGGCATGGACATGGGCACCGCGGCGGAGCAACTGCTCAACGGCACCTACCAGAGCTTCCTGTTGCTGGCGATTCCACTGTTCATCCTGGCCGCGACCATCATGAGCTCTGGCAGCGTCATGGACCGGCTCATGCGCTTCTGCAACGCCATCGTCGGCCGGTTTCCCGGTGGCCTGGCGCAGGTCAATGTGCTGCAGAGCATCGTGTTCGCCAGCATGTCGGGCTCGGCCCTGGCCGATGCGGCGGGCTCGGGCAAGCTCATGCAGGTCATGATGACCAAGGACGGCAAGTACACGCCGGGCTTCGCGGCTGCGCTGACGGCGGCGTCCTCGGTGATCGGCCCCATCCTGCCGCCGTCGATTCCGCTGGTGCTCTATGCCCTGGTGTCGGGCACTTCCATCGGCTACCTGTTCCTGGCCGGTGTGTTGCCGGGTCTGCTGCTGGGCGGCGTGATGATGGTGTTGATCCACTACCTCGCCAAGCGCCGGAAATTCCCGGTCGAGCCTCCGGTGCCTCTGCGGGAGATGCCGCGCATCACGCGCGAAGCCTTTCCCGCGCTCATGCTGCCGGTGGTGCTGCTGGGCTGCCTCTACACCGGCGTCACCACGCCCACCGAGGCCGCTGGCCTGGCGGCGGCTTATGCCCTGCTCATCTCGGTGGCGCTGTATCGAAGCATCGGCTGGCGCGACATCCACGATGCGCTCATGAGCAGCGCGCGCATCAGCATCTCCATCGGCATCCTGATCGCAGGTGCGCTGGTCTTCAACTACGTGATCACGGTCGAGAACATTCCAGCCAGCCTGAGCAGCCTGCTCGCTACGTTCAACCTGTCGCCGCTGGGCTTCCTGCTGCTGGTCAACCTGTTGTTGCTGGGGCTGGGTTGCTTCCTGGAAGGCTCCACCATCATTCTCGTGATCCTGCCGGTGCTGTTGCCCACCGCCACTGCGCTCGGCGTCGATCCAGTGCACTTCGGCCTGGTGGCGGTGCTCAACATCATGATCGGCCTCGTCACGCCGCCCTATGGCCTGCTGCTGTTCATGATGACCAAGATCGCCAACGTCTCGCTCACCGTGCTGGTGGTGGAGATGGTGCCTTTCCTCGTGGTCATGATCGGTACGCTCGCGCTCGTGACGCTGTGGCCCGACATGGTGCTCTTCATCCCGCGGCTGGCCGGGTATTCGGGTTAGCGGTACTGCGCTGCCGAGATGAATTCCTTGAAGGTCTCGCACCACACCACCACGGTGTTGTAGGCCGTGAGGTCCGCCCCGGCGGGCAGCGGGACGACGAAGTTCTCGAAGGTTTTCACGTCGCCCACGCGCAGCATCCGGTTCTTGAGTGGCAGAAACTCGGCCTCCGTCTGTACGAAGGCGGGCGACAGGTAGAGCTTGTAGTCCGGCCCCGGCGCCAGGCGCCCCATCAGCGAGATGGCATCTGGCCCCACCGACACCGTGCCCTCGCCCCAGTGCAGTGCATCGCTGCCGGCGAGGTCGCGACGAAACTGAGCCGTGAATCGGGCCTTGGAAGCGAGGGCACGGACTTCACCCGCATCGGGTGCCGGCGGCGCGACGAGGATGGGCAGGACGTACACGCCTGCGCCAAAACCAATGATGGCCACCACGGCGTGGGAGACGAACAACAGCAGGGCCTTTTTCATGTGCGGGTTTTACACCAGACGGGTGCGACCAGTGAACACCAGGCTTCTAGAATGGCCCGTTTCACCAGGGCTGACATGCTTCGCTACCTCACCGTTCCCGTCACCGCCTTCGCCCAGAACTGCTCGCTGGTGTGGTGCGACGAAACCATGGACGCTGCGGTGATCGACCCAGGTGGCGACCTGGACCGACTGCTGGCCGAGGTGAAGCGTCTGGGCCTGAACCTGAAAGCCATCTGGCAGACGCACGCGCACATCGACCACGCCGGTGGCACGGCCGGACTCTCGCGCCAGCTCGATCTGCCGATCATCGGCCCGCACCCGGGCGACCAGTTCTGGATCACCGGCCTGCCGCAACAGGGCGCGATGTTCGGTTTTCCGCCCGCTGAAGCCTTCACGCCCACGCGCTGGCTGGCCGATGGCGACACGGTGCAGATCGGGCGCTGCACGCTCGACGTGCGCCACTGCCCGGGCCACACGCCGGGCCATGTGGTGTTCCATTCGCGGGAGGCGAAGCGCGCCTTCGTGGGCGACGTGCTGTTCGCCGGCAGCATCGGCCGCACCGATTTTCCGCAGGGCAACCACCAGCAGTTGCTCGACAGCATCACGCAGCGGCTCTGGCCCATGGGGAACGACACGGTGTTCATTCCGGGCCATGGGCCGGAAAGCACCTTCGGCCAGGAGCGCAGGACGAATCCCTATGTGAGGGACTGAACCTCAGCCTTTGCGCGCCTGCTCGTACAAGCCCTGCACGCGCGGCACGTTGGCTTCGAGCTCGCGGATACGGTCCGGGCCGCTGGGGTGGGTGGAGAGAAAGCTCGACGAGCCCGAGCCGCCGCTGTTGGCGGCCATCTTCTGCCACAGCGACACGCTGGCGCGAGGCTGGTAGCCCGAGCGGGCGGCGAGTTCCAGGCCCACCAGGTCGGCCTCGGTTTCGTCTTCTCGGCTGAACTTCAGGGTGAGCAATTGGGTGCCCAGGTTGGCCGCCACATCGCCCAGCTGGCCCAGACCGAACAACTGCGCGGCAATGGACAGGCCGATGCCGGTGGCGTTGCTTTTGGCCACACGGGAGCGCGCGTGTTCGCGCAGCGCATGGGCCATTTCATGGCCCATGATCATGGCGGTTTCGTCGTCCGTGAGGTTGAGCTTTTCCAGGATGCCGGTGTAGAAAGCGATCTTGCCGCCGGGCATGCAGAAGGCGTTGACCTGAGCACTCTGGATCAGGTTGACTTCCCAGCGCCACTGCGGCGCGCGCTTGTTCCACTGTGGCGTGTGCGGGATCAGGCGGCGTGCGATGTTGCGAAGCCGGATGACCTGCGGGTTGTTGTCGGCCGCCAGCACCTTTTTGGCGTTGGCCTCGGCCATCATCTGGCCGTACTGCTTGCCGGCGGCGTTTTCCAGTTCCTCGGCGGGCACCAGATTGCGAAGCGCCGAGGCCTGGCCGACGTCCACCTGGGCGGCGGCGGGCAATGCGGCTCCGGCGGCGGCCGCACCTCCTGCGAGCAGGAAGGCCCGTCGCGCCGACCACACGTGGGCCGGACGCTCAGGGGTGGCATGGGAATTCTTGAAGTCGCAGATGAAGCAGGAGGGTAGGGCCATAGTATTTCTACTATAGCCCCCCCAGGGAACCGTACGTGCGCCTTTCAGCGCATACGGCTCTTGCACGTCCTTTGACTACGCGGAGTAAACGGGTTGCAAACCCTGTGCCGCTTCATCAAATTAAAGTCCCCGTACTGGGACCGGCTTGGTTACCTCCAAACCTAGGGCGTGAATACGCCGGTGACACCATGGGTGCAGCAACACACGATTGGACAGACTGTGCGAACCACCCAACCGTATTGGAACGATGTGGTGGTCATGAAGCCTGTCGTCCTCGTGGTTCATCTCGGTGCCACAGTGAACGCAGTTGCCGTTTTGGTTCATCCACAGATCGAGTCGTTGACCGTTCCAGATGGATTGCTCCATCCGTTCCCGTCTCAGTTTCTCTCGATAGACTTCCCATGCGGGATCAAATGGGTGGTATTCCCCCTTGACCTTCTTATGCCGAACAATTTTCGTGTCGGCTAGGTGGTACAGCTGCAGTTGGATTGCCTCTTTCCGCCTGTTGCGTATGGTCGCCAAAAATTCCCAGCGGCCCGCGTCATGTGTCCAGTAGTACAGGAACACCTTTCCTCGAACCCATCGTGGGTGTCGGCGCATTCCCCATCGCCGCAACCGCCAGAAGATCTGATGGTCGAGCTTGGTGAACACCTCCTTGGCGACAACGCCGTGGTGGTATCGCGCCCAGCCCTTGAGGATTGGGTTTAGCTCCCTGATCAAAGTTGCCTTTGACTTTGAGAGGTGTTTTGCGATCACATCACTGACCTTGCCATAGAACGCTTTCACGTTTTTCTGGCTGGGCTTGATGAGCAGTGTTCCCGTGTATTTCCGGAAATTCCAGCCCAGGAAGTCAAACCCGTCATCGATATGTGCCACGCGCGTCTTACCCTCGTGCAGTTGCAGTCCCCGCTCGCGCAGGAACGCTTCCACCCAAGGCCGGACCATGGTTTCGAGCACCTCTTTCGAGTCACCCGTCACCACAAAATCATCGGCGTATCGCACCAGATGAACCTTGGCCTTTTTGGCTCTTGTGGTTCCCAGTTGGTCTTGTAAGAACCGTGTGAGTCCCGCTTCGAGCCCGTCCAGCGTCAGGTTTGCAAGCAGCGGCGAGATGATCCCCCCCTGGGGAGTACCCGCCTCCGTTTTCTGCAGCTGCTGTTTATCCACCACTCCGCAGCGCAACCATTGCCCCAGTACCCGCTTGTTCATGTGAACGTTGGCGAGCAACCAGTCATGGTTGATGTTGTCGAAGAACCCCGTGATGTCTGCGTCCAGAACCCATTGGGCCGAAGCCTTCTTGGCCAGGCACACAAACAACTGTTGCCGTGCGTCGTGCGTCGACCTTCCCTTTCTGAATCCATACGAATTCGGGTCGGCGTGGCACTCTGCAGCAGGCTCCAGTGCCAGCAGGAACAGTGCCTGCATGGCGCGGTCTTTCATGGTCGGTATGCCCAGTGGCCGTTTCCTTCCATCCGCTTTAGGAATCCAGGTCCGCCGCAGCGGCTTGGCCCGGTATCCAGCGAGGTTCAATTGACTGACTGCGTTCAGTTTTTCAATTGGCTTTTTCCATAGTTCGCGGTCCACGCCACAGGTCCGCTTCCCTTGGTTCTCGGTAACTTTCCTGACGGCCAATGCCTTGGCTTGCCAGGATCGGATCAGGCTTCTTTGAAGTCGTTTGACTCTTCGGAAGTCCTTCGCCAGTTCTGCCTGCGCGATTCTCGTTTGTGCTTTCCCTACGAAGTAATGAACGGCTCGCCAGTCCATGGCAGTCCACCCATTAGATTCGCCCGGGGACGCAGCATCGAAATCTTCCTCGATGTAATCCATACCTTCTCCGGTTCGGTTAGGACCCGGGTAAGGACACCTTCCCCGGAGGGACGATGCCCCCCCGGGTCGGTTGTTGAAAGACACGCGCGGCTCGCGCGGTCGATGCCTATTACAAGTCAGCGGGCTTTCACCCCAGGGCAAATCTTGAACCCCTATGCCACCCATTACAGGTGGCCATTCGCTTTTTGTAACGTCCTCTGCCCGCTGCACCATGGCCCTCACTTGCGTTCGGGCTGCCCCTGTCCGGAAGGACTGAGGCGATACATCGGGTTTACCTCGTTTCCCAAGATGTCCTGTCGGTCGGCGGACCGACAGACGGGGTTAGGGACTCACTTTCCACCGGGTGCGCGCTGGGGAACGAGTCAGAGGTGCACGACCCTCGACTCCCTGGCACCTTGCCTTTTGGCTCCAGCTCCCTTCAGATGAAGGATGCAAGCGTAAGCTGGTCTATTCTTACGGCGGTTCCGACGTGAGTTCACATTACATTTCCCATACCCTTTTCCTCCGCGTCTCCTCCCAGGCTTGTTCTGGAAGTCGGACGCACTCACGTGCGGCCTGTATGTCTTGCGACATGGGACGTTTACCCGCAGCTTCACACCCCCGGATTACTCCAGACGCATGTGCGGAAGAGGACACGCTGTTCCAAGCGTGGTTCAGTTGAGAACAAGACATCTTGAGCGGTGCCGCTCACGAATAGCCTGCACATTGGCCAACTGCAACGGTTTGTAAAACACGCGCAATAACACCTCTGAGCAGAGAAATTTGTCTCTTTTCAGCTACTGGTTGTGCCCCTCGCGGGGCACAACCTACCGTTCATACCCCGTTGCGGGGTCTGTCCGGTGCAGCCAAAAGAGCGCCTTTCGGCTGCACAAATTCGCCCTTTTGAGAGGGCGTTTCCCGCGTCTCTCATAGGAGAAACAGGCTATCGTTAATGTCGTCATGAAGACGACTATGTGGCGACTTCGAGTCGCACCATGCGTGAATAATAGTCAAAGCCGGGCGTTTGCGCCCGCCCGAGCAAACCCTGTCCTGCCGACCGCCCGTCCATGCCCTTACCTTCCCCCGGCCCAGCCCCAGCCGACACCGAACTGCCGCCGGCACGGCCCACCTGGGGCGAGACCCTGCGCGTGTACCTGGAGCCGGCCAGCCTGCGCATGTTCGCATTGGGGTTTTCCGCCGGGCTGCCGCTGTTGCTGGTGCTGGGCACGCTGAGTTTTCGCCTGCGCGAGGCGGGGCTGGACCGCACCACCATCGGTTACCTGAGCTGGGTGGGCCTCGCCTACGGCTTCAAATGGTGTTGGGCACCGCTGGTGGATCGGCTGCCGCTGCCGCTGCTGACGCGCTGGATGGGGCGGCGCCGCAGCTGGCTGTTGGTGTCGCAGGTGGCGATCATGGGTGCGCTGATGGGCATGGCAATGGCCGACCCACGCACCGAGCTCACGCTGGTGGTGTGGTGCGCGCTGGCGGTGGCGTTTGCCTCGGCCACGCAGGACATCGCGCTGGACGCCTACCGCATCGAATCGGCGGATGCACGCCACCAGGGTGCACTGGCCGCCACTTACCAGACCGGCTACCGGCTGGCCATGATCTGGGCTGGTGCCGGCGTGTTGTGGATCGCTGCGCGTGCCGAAGTGGCGCCGGTGGTCGCTGCAGGCGCCGCGCCTGGCGTGCTCTACCAGCAGGCGGCCTGGAGCACGGCCTACCTGGTGATGGCCGCGAGCATGCTGGTGGGCGTGCTCACGGTGCTGTTCTCCCGCGAGCCCGCGCGGGTGGCGCTGCCACCCGCGCGCAACGCTGTTGAATGGCTGCGGGGCGCGCTGGTTGAACCCTTTGCCGACTTCCTCAAGCGCTATGGCAAACAGGCGGTGCTGATCCTGGCGTTGATCGGTGTCTACCGCATCAGCGACGTGGTGATGGGCATCATGGCCAACCCGTTCTATGTGGACATGGGCTACACCAAGGACGAGGTGGCCGCCGTGACCAAGATCTACGGCGTGATCATGACGCTGGTGGGCGCCTTCATCGGCGGCGCACTCTCGATGCGCCTGGGCGTGATGCGTGTGCTGATGCTGGGGGCCATTCTCTCGGCCGCGAGCAACCTGCTGTTCGCCTGGCTGGCGGGACATGGCCACGACGTGGTGGCACTGATCTTCGTGATCTCGGCCGACAACCTGAGCGCCGGCGTGGCCTCGGCGGCGTTCATCGCCTACCTCTCGGGCCTTACCAATGTGCAATATTCGGCGACGCAGTACGCGCTGTTCAGTTCCATGATGCTGCTCGCGCCCAAGTGGCTGGCCGGTTACTCGGGTGCATTCGTCGATGCCTACGATTACCCCACCTTCTTCATCGCCACGGCCTGCCTGGGCGTGCCGGTGCTGCTGCTGATCTGGCTGGCCACGCGCCTGGCTCCGGTCGAAAAGAGACCTGAGCGCTGATCAACCGGTCGAGGTTTTCAGCAGGGCCTTCAGCTCGGTTTTCTGCACCTTGCCCAACGCGGTCTTGGGCAGGGCATCGACCCGTTGCCAGCGGCGCGGCCACTTGTAGCGCGCCAGTCGTCCGTCCAGGAAAGACTGCAACGCGGGTGTCCACTCTTCCTGCACGGGCTCTCGCAGCACCACCACGGCCACCACCACTTCGCCCCAGCGAGCATCGTCCTGGCCCACCACCGCACACTCGGCCACGAGCGGGTGCTGTACCAGCAGGTTCTCGATCTCGGCCGGGTAGATGTTCTCGCCGCCGGAGATCACCATGTCCTTGGCGCGGCCCACCACGGTGTAGCTGCCATCCTGCGTTTGCAGGGCCAGGTCGCCGGAATGGAAGAAGCCGTCGGCATCGCAGGCGGGCAGATCGGGCCAGTAGCGAGACACCACATTGGGCCCGCGCACCAGGATTTCGCCCACATCGCCTTGCGCCACATCGCGGCCTTCTCCATCCAGCAGGCGGACGTCCACGCCGGGCACAGGCCAGCCGCAGGAACCGATGTGGTCGAACGCCTGAGCGTCGGGCAGGGCGATGGAAAAAGGGCCGGTCTCGGTGCTGCCGTACACATTGCACACCGGTACGCCACGCGCGTGGCAGGCCTCGATCAGCGGCACCGGCAGCAGGCTGGAGCCGGCCCAGACTGCGCGCAGGCAGGAGAGGTCTGCCTGTGGCCATTCCGGGTGGTTCACCAGCGCCTGCAGTGTGGCCGGCACCTGCAGGGTGAGCGTGGGCCGCTCCTGGCGAACGCAATCCAGCGTGGCCTGGGCGTCGAAGCGGGTGAACAGCAGCACCTGAGCACCGACCGACAGGGCCGGCAGGGTCTGGATGCACAGGCCGCCCACATGGAACAACGGCAACGCGGTCAGCACGGTGTCGGCTGGCGTCATGCCCTGCACCTGGGCGGCAATCGCCATGTTGGCCAGCAGGTTGCCCTGGGTGTGCACGGCCCCCTTGGGTTTGCCCGTGGTGCCGGAGGTGTAGACCAGCAACACAGGGCTGTCGGCGGACCTTGCGGGACGAGGGATGGGGGAAGCACCCTCGCGCACGCCCAGCGCGTGCACCGACAGCCTGCGCAGCGCAAGCGCCTGTGCTGCATCGGCGAAGTGATCGTCGTGCACCAGCAAGGCGGGGCGGCAGTCGTCGATCAATGCGCCCCACTCGGCTGGAGACAGGCGGTGGTTCATCGGCACCAGCACGCCACCGAGTCGCGCCAGCGCCATCAGCAGCGCAATCTGGGCCGGGTGGTTCAAGCCCAGCCAGGCGATGCGATCGCCGGCTTGCAACCCGGCTTGGGCCAGGTTGGCCGCAACAGCCTCGACACGCCGAGCCAGGTCGGGGCCGCTCAGGCTGCGCCACTGCGGATCGGCCGCCGGGCCACCGGGATCGAACCACCGCAACACCGGCCGCTCAGGTGGAAGCGCTGCCAGCAGGTCGAGCAAGGCATCGAAAGAGGCGGCAGGCGATGGCGTCATTCACATTACTTTACGTGAGTCCGTAGCGGCGTTCACAAGGGGCTGCCAGCATGTTCGGTTCCCATGGACCCCGCTACACTGAAACCATGACCTCTTCCTTGCTGATGATTGAAGACGATGCGCGCCTCGCGCAGATGGTGATCGAGTACCTGGGCCAGTCCGGTTTCGAAATCACGCATGCCAACGACGGCGAGCAAGGCCTGGAACAGCTGCAGCTGATTCAGCCCGAGCTGGTCATCCTCGATCTCATGATGCCTGGCATGGATGGGCTGGAGGTCTGCCGGCGCATCCGTGCGCTGCCAGGCCAGGCGTCGCGGGTGCCGGTGCTGATGCTGACCGCCAAGGGCGATCCCATGGATCGGGTGATCGGTCTGGAGATCGGGGCCGACGACTACCTGCCCAAGCCCTTCGAGCCGCGTGAGCTGCTGGCACGCGTGCGTGCCGTTCTGCGCCGTCGCAGCGATCCCGGCCAGGCCAGTGCTTCGCGCACCACGCCCGTGATGCGCTTTGGCTCGCTCGACATTGACCGCGATGCCCGCACCGTGCAGGTGGCTGGCAAGCCTTGCGAGCTCACGTCCTACCAGTTCGATCTGCTGGTGGCCATGGCCGAGCGCGCCGGGCGCGTGCTCACGCGAGACCAGATCATGGAGGCGGTGCGCGGCCGTGAACTCGAAGCCTTCGATCGCTCGATCGACGTGCACATTGGCCGCATCCGCAACGCCATCGAAGCCGACAGCAAAGACCCCAAACGCATATTGACGGTGCGCGGCGTGGGCTACGTGTTCGCCAAGCAGCAGGACTGAAGCCTGTGAACAGGACCTGAACCATGGGCAGCCTCTTCGGCTCCAGGCTGTACGTCCGCATCTGGCTGGCGGTGGTGTCCGCGGTCACGGTGGTCACTCTGGTGGTGGGCTGGCTGTGGCAGCAGGCGCTGGAGCAAGACCGGGCCGAGCGCGATGCGCGCGTGATGCGCACTGTGGTGGTAAGGGACGGGGCGCGCGATGTGGTGGGCGAGGCGCCGGCGCGTGCGGTGCGCATTCCTGGCGAAGGCTGGGAGTTCGAGGTGCTCATGAAAGACGGGCGCACGCTGTATGTGCTGATTCCGCGCCCCAACCAGGACCAGAACAACCCGGGCCGCCGCGCACCCGAATGGCTGCAGACACCCACCGGCTTTGCCTGGCTGCTGGGGTTGGTGGCGCTGGCGGTGGCGTTGGGCGCCTATCCGATCGTGCGCCGCCTGACCAAGCGCCTGGAGGTGTTGCAGAAGGGCGTGGAGCGCTGGGGCGCGGGCGACCTCTCCACCCGTCTGCCGGTGCAGGGCCAGGACGAAGTGGCCTTTCTGGCCACCCGATTCAATGCCGCGGCCGAGCGCGTGCAGACGCTGCTGCAGTCGCACAAGTCCCTGCTGGCCAATGCTTCGCACGAGTTGCGCTCGCCGCTGGCCCGCATCCGCATGGGCCTGGAACTGTTGGGCCGGGGCAGCGACAACCCCACCCAGCGCGCGGAGATCGCACGCAGCATCGATGAGCTGGACCAGTTGATCGACGAGATCCTGCTGGCGAGCCGGCTCGACTTGCGCGACGCCAGTGACGCGTCTGCCCTGGGCCCCACAGAGGAAGTGGACTTGATGGGGCTGGCGGCCGAGGAGTGCGCACGCACCGGCGCCGACCTGGATATTTCGCCGGGTGCTTCACCTGCGCTGGTGCAGGGGCATCCCCGGCTGCTGCGCCGGGTGCTGCGCAACCTGCTCGAGAACGCCAGGCGCTACGGAAAACCCGTCGCCACGGCGGGCAGCACCAGCGAGCCCGATGTGCGCCTTTGCATTGCAGCGCCCGACCCCAGCGTGCCGGGGCGCGTGGTGTTCTGGGTGGAGGATCGCGGCCCGGGTGTGCCCGTCGCTCAGCGCGAACGCATCTTTGAACCGTTCTACCGGTTGCCCGGCGCGAGCGAGCGCGAAGGCGGTGTGGGTCTGGGCCTGTCGCTGGTCAGGACCATCGTGGAGCGCCATGGTGGCCAGGTGCGCTGCGAAGACCGGCCCGGGGGTGGCGCCCGCTTCGTGGTGCAGCTTCCCCGCTGAACGACACGCCGTCGATCCCTGGAAAAATGCCGCCTGCCAGATGGGTGCGTGATTGCAGATGGGTCAAGACATCTGAATTCAAAGGGGTTTTTGGGTTTTATTGCCCAGGAAAAATCGGTGCATTCCCACAAATGGGGGATGGTCGAAAACCATGTGGCAGCGCACAATTGCGCTGTTGCTGTCACAACTTTCAATCAGCGACTGGGCAGATGCCCAGCGTTGGAATCAGGTCTCCCAACGACGTCCCTTCAAGGACTTTCAAAAGCCACCGCAAGGTGGCTTTTTTTTGGTTCAGTTGGTGGCGTGTTCGCGCAAGGGCATGGGCGAAGAGGACGGTGCCCAGTCCGCGGCTTCGCCTGCAGGCTCGTAGCCATGCACGCAGACCTGCAGCAAGGCCCGCAATGTGGTGATGTCATTGGTCATCATGGCCTGATCGAGGGTGTTCAGCACGTCCAGCAATTCAACCCAGGGCAGGCTGTCTTCCAGCGCCCGCATGATGCGCTTGTGCTCGGTGGATTGCGCGTTGTCGTCAATGAGCAGTTCTTCGTAGAGTTTCTCACCCGGGCGCAGTCCGGTGATCTGGATCTCGATGTCACCACCCGGGTTCTGCTCGTCCTTCACACGAAGGCCGGAGAGTTCGACCATGCGCCTTGCCAGGTCGATGATGCGCACCGGTTCGCCCATGTCGAGCACGAACACGTCACCGCCCTGGGCCATGGCACCAGCCTGGATCACCAGCTGCGCCGCCTCGGGAATGGTCATGAAGTAGCGATTGATGTCCGGGTGCGTGAGCGTGATGGGCCCGCCGTTGCTGATCTGCTCCCGGAACAGCGGCACCACCGAGCCACTGGAACCTAGCACGTTGCCGAACCGCACCATGGCGAATGTGGTGGTCTGGCCTGGCTCGGCAGCCAGGGCCTGAAGCACCATCTCGGCGAGGCGCTTGCTGGCGCCCATCACGTTGGTGGGGCGCACGGCCTTGTCGGTGCTGATCAGGACGAAGTGGCTGGTGCCCGCGGCCTGCGCTGCGCGGGCGCACACCCAGGTGCCCCAGACGTTGTTGCGCAGGCCCTGCACCGGGTTGTGTTCGACCAGGGGCACGTGCTTGTATGCGGCGGCATGGTAGACCGTGTCGGGTCGCCAGGCCTGCATGATCTGCGTCATGCGCGCTTCGTCCTGCACGGAAGCCAGCAAAGGGGTCAAGTCAATGGACGGGTGCCTGTTCTCGAGTTCCCGATGAATCTGATACAGCGCGAACTCGGAGTTCTCCACCAGCAACATTGTGCGCGGACCGCATGCAGCGATCTGGCGGCACAGCTCGCTGCCGATGCTGCCGCCCGCGCCCGTCACCACCACCACCTTGTCGCGAACCAGTCGGTGCAGAAGCGCCTCGTCGGGCGAGACCGGATCGCGGCCCAGCAGATCTTCGATGTCGAGTTCGCGCACGTCGCTCATGGTCACGCGGCCAGCAGCCAGATCGGACATGTCGGGCAGCGTGCGCACGTGCACTGGGACGTGACTCAGCCCTGCCAGGATTTCCTTGCGCCGCTCGTGGGTGATCGAGGGCAGCGCCAGCAACACGTCGGTCACGCCCAGTTCCTTGAACAGGTATTCCAGTTCCCCTGGCGCGTATACGGTGCGCCCATCCAGGCTGTTGCCCTGAAGTTTGACGTCATCGTCCAGGAAGCCCAGCAGCCGGTATTCGGTGCTGCGCGCCAGGCCGGCAGCCAGTTGCCGGCCCGCCTGGCCGCCGCCATAGATCAGCACGCCGGGCATGCGCGAGCGTTGCAGGATGGTGCGGTAGAGGCCGCCCAGCCAATAGCGCACCACCACCCGCGTCAGGCCCACGCTCACCAGCAGCAACAGCGGCTGAATCACGCCCACCGTGCGAGGGACGCCGGGCACGCTCACCACGGTGAAGATCGTCGCGTAGAAGATGCTGTAGAGCGCCATGGCCTGTGCCAGGCTGACCATGGCGTTCCAGCCTGAGAAACGGAAGATCGCGCGGTACAGGCCGAAGCGGACGAAAAGCGGCAATGCAATGGCGATGGAGCCGAACACCGCCCACCAATGTTCCGGCCGCAGCTGTACCCAATGTTCGAGTCGAAGACAGAGTGCCAGCCAGACCGTCAACACGCACAACGCGATGTCGACCACCAAGGCCATCAGGCGCTTGGCCTCGCGCGGCATGTCGAGCAGCGTGATGGCCGCAATCCCCCGGGATTCCCTTTGGTCCATTTTTTTAATGGGCCACGCCGTCACGGCGCAGCACTTTTGCCAATGTCATGAGGAGTATGCGCAGATCAAACGCCAGACTTTGTTTCTGAATGTATTCGGCGTCCAGTGCCACTTTCTGCGGTATCGGCAGTTCATCGCGCCCATTGACCTGCGCCCAGCCGGTGAGCCCTGGCACCAGCTCGTGCACGCCCAGCTGGGTGCGCAGTGCGATCAGGTCGTCCTGATTGAAGAGCGCCGGGCGCGGACCCACGAAGCTCATGTCGCCGCGAAGGATGCTCCAGAGTTGCGGCAGTTCGTCCAGGCTGCTCTTGCGCAGGAAGGGCCCGATGGGTGTGAGGTATTTGCCCGGCTCCTGGAGCAGGTGCGTGGCCACGGCCGGCGTGTCCATCCGCATGCTGCGGAACTTGGGCATGCGGAATATGCGGTTGTGGCGGCCGACGCGGTCGCTCCAGTACAGGGCCGGGCCCCTGGAGGTGAATCGCACGGCGAGAGCTACCAGCAGGATGGGGACGAGCAGTACGATGCCTGCGCCCATCGCGAGCAGAAGATCGAAGACACGCTTCATGACACCATCCCCGCGACCGCGCGCCGCAGGCCTTCGTCCACCGAGATCGGGGGTGTCCAGCCCAGCGTTTCCCGGGTGTGGGTGATGTCGACCTGCAGGCTGCCGAGCAGGCGTTGAGCGATATCGCGTTTGCCGAGCAGGGCAGCGCCTGTCTCGATCAGCTTGGTCGGCACAGGGTATAGCCGGGCAGGGCGACCCGCAGCGATGCCCAGACGCCGCAGCAGTCCAGCCGTGGACAGGTCTTCACCATCGCCGGCGAGAAAGGTTTCGTTGGCAGCAGCAGGGTGCTCCACGCAAGTGATGAGCAGGTCCACCAGGTTGTCCAGTGCCACGAGACTTCGGCGATTTCCGGTGACACTCGCCAGTGGCAGAGGGATGCCGCGGCACACGGCCCGCATCAGACTGTGGAAGTTGGCTTTGACGCCAGGGCCGTACACCAAAGGTGGGCGGACGATGACGATTTCCATGCCAGTCTCCATCGCCAGCTCCCGCAATCCCTGCTCCGCTTCCCACTTGGAGCGACCGTAAGGATCCGAGGGGGCTGCCGCTTCCACGGGGCCAAAAGGCACACCGGGCGGCGTGGATTCGCCATTGACCTTGATCGAGCTGACGAAAACGAAGCGTTGCACGCCTGCCTGCGCTGCCAGGCGTGCCAGGCGCAGGGTGCCGCTGGTGTTGACGGCGCGGAATGCCTGCAAGGGGTCTGAGGTGGTTTCCTTCATCACATGCACGCGTGCCGCTAGGTGCACCACCACCTCGCGGTCGTCCAGTTCCTTGGGCCAGAGGAACGTTTCATCGATCGAGCCCATGAGCACGCTTTGGGCATCTGCATGGGCCGATGCCGCGCGCACTCCCGCCAGGGTGTCGTGGCGGCGTTCGCGCAAAGCCTTGAGGAGCGCGCCACCCACCCATCCGGTGCCACCGGTCAACAGGATTCTGCGGGTGCTCATGCGAGACTTCCAGCTCCGATTCGGGCGATGTCATCGGCCATGCGATTCATGATGTGGGTGCGTCGGTATTTGTCCACGAACGCGCCGCGGTCGCTGGTGTGCAACCGCAGCGTGCGGAATGCGGCCACCGCGCCTGCAGCGTCACAGGGGTTGAACACGGCCGCATTCTCGATCTCTTTCTGGGTGAACTGCGCCGGAAATCCCGCCAGCCCGGCCCAGATCGGTTTGCCCGTGGCTGCGTACTCAAACAGCTTCGAGGGAAGTACCTTCTCGAAAGCAGGCAGATCGTTGAGGTGAACGAACAGCACGTCGGCTTCGTTGTAAAGCGCGATCAGTTCCGAGCGTTTCACTGGCGCGAGCAAAGTCACTCCATGTCGTGGCAGGGTGGCCAGAGCCGATTCCAGCTGAGCACGCCGTCCGCCATCGCCCACCACGGTGAACCGCACCTCGTCCCCCAGTGTTTGTGCCAGCGCTGGAAGGATGTGATGAAGACCCTGCCCTTCGCCGAGGTTGCCGGCGTACAGCACATGGATCGGGCCCGGTGCTTTCTGGCTTTGTGCCAGCTGTTCGGGGCGATGCTGAAGAAAGGCGTCGTCGACGCCGTTGCTCAGCACGGAAAAGGTCCGATCCGGGTAGCGCGGCTGGAAGTAGGGCAGAAAGCCAGGCGATACCAGGTTGACCCGGGTTGCCGAGCGAACCGCCCATTTCTCCAATGCTGAGAACAGCGGCTTGATCAACCACGTCGCGCGGCGAGGCAATACGTCGCCGATGGTGTCGACAAAGATGTCCCGGGTGTCGAGATAGAGCGGTGCCCCGCGGTTGCGCGCGGCCCAGGCACCCAGCACACCGGTCATCAAGCGGGAGGTGGTCGCCACCACGACATCGGGACGTTCGCGCGCCACCAGCGACCTGGCCTTCCAGGCAAAGGTGGCGAAGGCACGTACCTGGTCGCGCATGCCGCTCTGGTGAGCCGGCAGGTCGATGCGATGGACCGTCAAGCCGCCACGGACTTCAGTGGCGGGTGCCTGTGCTTCGAAACTGCCATAGCGATTCGGGCGGGTGGTGATCACCGTGATCCGTGAATCTGCTCCAAGACGCTCCTGCAAGGCGGTCACCAGTGCCTCCATGCGGAAGGATCCTGCCGACAGGTCGGGTGGAAAGTAGAAGCTCAGCAGCAGCACGTGCATGGTGGTTACTCAGCGGTGGCATCGTTCCAGTGCAATTGGAAAGCGCATCGGCGCGTTCCCCAGTCCAGAGCGAGGCAGCTGTTGGGGATGGTGATCCCGAACGCGGGATGCCAGGTCGATGCTTCCACTTGGGCCTTCCGGTTTCCTTCGGCATGCCAGGTGACCACGCTGCCGTCTGGCAAACGGCAGGTGCCACGCTGGCCGTCTGCATCGATCTCGACGGCGACTCCCGGGTGGAAATGAAAACGCGACTGGGCGCGCTCAAAGTTGCCCTCGATGGCGTCCTCGATCAACAGTCCATTGCGCTGCAAGGTGAGGCTGCGCGCATGGACGCATTGCCCCGACAGTCTGCTGTAGCCATCGTGGCGAGCCGAAGCGTACTGCTCTTCGCGCTCCAGCTTCAGGCGCACGCCTTGCGGGTAGGCACGTCTGGCCACCCGGAAGCTGCCCCACACTTCACTCGAGTCCTGTCCGTCGATGACCACTGTGCTGTGGGCGGCTGTTGAACGCTGGCGTGATCTTTCCGGGCCTTCCGCGTAGACAGAGGTGCCGGAGTTGACGATCACGCGCGTGAGACCCAGGGACAGTTCAAGACTCAACGTGTCCGCGTGCGCATGGGCAGGCAAATAGTCCGGGCCCACCGGTGCCACGTCGAACAACACCGTCGCTGCGCCCTCCTGCAGGCGAATGTAGCCGCTGGCTTTCAGATGCGTTGCTCGTGGTACAGGCGTTGGCGCCAGTCCCAGGCGCTGCGCATAGGCGTCTAGCTCCTTCACCGCGGGCGCAATGTCTTCTGCCGTGTCGTTGAACAGCGCAAGCTCGCCATTGGGGTGGCTCATCGTGTGGAGCCAGGCCCACATGTGCGTCAATGTTTGCTGGCCAAGATCGCAGCCGGCGCTTTCGGGCCACGCTTCTTCGGGGTCGAAGCATTGGCGCAGGTTGTAGAGATCCAGCATGTCCTCGAACGCGAGCGCGTGGTACATCGGGGAGCGTTCGAACTGTCCGCCGTCCTGCAGGATCTGCTCGGGAATTTCGCGACGCAGGACGTCGAAGCCCACGCGTCGCCATGAAGCGGCTTCGTCACCAGAAAAATAGGCGCCTGCGAAGACGAGTGCCTTGGCGTTCACAAAGAGGTGATTGCCCAGCAGATGGGTCTCCAACCGACGCGCAAGCCAGCGAACCTGTGTGGCAAGGCTTTCGAGGAATACACGGTCCGACACTTCGTTGTGAAGCGACCATTTGATCCAGTTCACGATGCGCAGCGACGTGGGATACGGCTCCCAACCCGTGCCCAGGGCAGGCGGGTTCTGCTCGATCCAGTGGGTCACGAGTTCGCGGTGCCAGTCGAGGCGAGAGGCCGCTTCCATGGCATTGAGATCGTCGAAATAGTGCTGGTTGTAGCGCCAGAGTTTTTCCTGCCCGGGGCCATCCCATCCGTCACGGTTCAGGGTGCCCGCGTGATTCAGGAAGACAAAGCGCCCCGCTTCCATGACGCTGGGTTTGCGGCGGGCTGGAGCGGTCCAGTGGCCCGGCAGAGCGCGTGGCGGCGCCGGCAACTTTGGCGGTGGACTCGGAACGTGAAATCGATGGGCGACGCGACCCCATATCTGAGGTGAGCGCAGATGGCGCAAGGTTTCCCAGTAGCGGCGGACTTTCTGAAGGGTGGACATGTCAGCCCAGTTGCGCATCTCCGCCCGCCTGGATCTGCCCGGCAGCCTCGATGGTCTTGCGAGCCACTTCCAGAACCTGATCCTGCGGGATCGGTGCCTGCCCATTGCGCCATGAAGTCAGAAAACTGGCGACACAGGCGTTCTGGCCCTTGTCCTGGCGCCAGCTTCTCATGGTGCCGAAGCCCGGCCAGCCGTAACCCTTGAGGGAGCGGAAGTTGTCGATCTGCAGAACACGGCCCGCCGCAAAGGCCTCGATGCGTTCCTTGGGGTATGCCGCAGAACCGTTGGCCAGGTAGTTGATGGTCCCCAGCGAACCGTCCTCGAATTCAAGCGTGATGGTGAACGTGTCCCGCGTGATGGCCTTGCCGGCGCGCACGCCCATGCCCGTGGCGCGGATGGCGGCAATGGGGTGTCCCGCCAGAAAGCGAAGCAAATCAATGAAGTGGCAGGCCTCACCAATCAGGCGGCCACCCCCCACTTCCGGATCCTGCGTCCAGTGGTCAGCGGGGATGCGCCCGGCGTTGACGGTGACAACGAACGACTTGGGCTCGTGCACGGTGTCGAGCAGCGATTTCAGTTTCACCACGTGCGGCGAGAACCGACGGTTGAATCCGACCATCAACACCCCGCGGCTGGCGTCAGGTCGAGATTGAAGAGCGTCTTCGATGTCATCGAGTTCGGAGAGGGTCAGGCACAGCGGCTTTTCAACGAAGACCGATTTGCCGGCTTGCAAGGCACGTGTGACCAGCTTGGCATGGCTGTCGTGGCGTGAGGCGATCACGACGATGTTGATCTCTGGGTTGTCCAGCATGGCCTGCACATCGGTGGAGGCGACCTCGAAGCCGGACTTGCGGCCGTGCACCACCGCGCTGACGCCCCCGGAGGAGCAGATGGTGTGCAGCCGTGCCTGGGCGGCCACGAAGGCGGGTATCAGGACGCGCGCGCCATAGTTGCCGGCGCCGACGAAACCCACGACGGGTGCATCCTCCCGCGGGCTGGCAGGTGACGGCGCCACCTGGATACGGGTCCGCAGGCGCGTGGCCGGGTCCGACGCGTAGTCCAGCAACATGCCCAGCACGGTGCGGTCGGTGGTGAGTGCGGCGTAGGCTGCGGGCGCATCCTCGAACGCGAACCGGTGCGAGATCAAAGGCTCGACCTGTAGCCGGCTACTGGCCATGAGGTCGAGCACGGCTTCGAAGTTGCGCTGCTCTGTCCAGCGAACGAATGGCAAGGGGTAGTCGTGTCCTTGCTGTTCGTAGATGGGGTCGTACCGTCCCGGGCCGTAGGAGCAACTGACCTGGAAGCTGAGTTCCTTGTTGTAGAAATCTGCGCGGTTGAGCTCCAGGCCCGTAACGCCAACCAGCACGATGCGCCCGCGTTTGCGACTCATGCGTGCGGCCTGTGTCACCGGCTCGTTCGACGAGGTGGAGGCCGTGATGAGCACGGCGTCCATGCCCTGGCCCCGGCTGAACGCCAACCCGGCTGCAACGGGGTCTTCTCCCGAACCGGCGTTGCAGGTCTCGGCACCGAAGCCACGCGCGAGCGCGAGCTTGCTGTCGTCCAGATCAATGGCCAGCACGCGGCAGCCCTGAGCAACGAGCAACTGGATCGTCATGAGGCCGATGAGGCCCGCGCCGATCACCGCCACCGATTCACCCAGCGTCGGCTGCGCCAGGCGGATACCTTGCAGGCCGATGCTGGACAGCACGACGAACGCGGCCTGATCGTCGCTTACGGCATCGGGTATGCGGGCGCACAGGTTTTTCGGAACCACTGCCATGTCCGCGTGCGGCCCGTTGGACACCACCCGATCACCCAGCTGGAAACCGTCGACGCCAGCGCCCAGGGCGTGCACCACGCCTACATGGCAATAGCCCAGGGGGATGGGCTGACCCAGTTTGGAACGCACCGCTTCCACTGTGGTCAGCAGCCCATCGGTGCGCACCTTGTCGAGCACCTGCTTCACCTTCTCGGGCTGTTGCCGCGCTTTGTCGAGATAGGAGGCGCGGCCGAAATCCACCAGCATGCGCTCCGTTCCCGCCGAAATGAGGGTGCGAGTGGTTTGCAGCAGCAACTGCCCACGACCTGGGAGGGGCGTGGGGGCTTCCACCACCGTGGTCTGTCCGTTGGACAGGTCTTGCAGCACCTGCTTCATGCGGAACTCCTTGCGGCCGCCACCAGGGCATCCTTGTCGGCGCGGGACGGGTAGTTGATCAAAACCGCTCGGTACTTGCCCTTGAAGACGAACAGACTGCCCGCTGCCGCACCGATGACGCCAAACTCCCTGATCAACCCCGCCATGTCGGCCAGCGATCCTGCACCACCCAGGCAGGTGATGGGCAGCGACACCGCCGCCCGCATTTGCCGGAGCAGATCGAGGTTGTAGCCTTGCATGCGGCCATCGCGATCCATGTCGTTGAGTACGATCTCGCCGGCCCCTTTCGCTTGCGCCAGGCGTGCCAATTCGACCGGCCCACTCGACACCATACGGGTCCCGTTGTGAGTCCAGGCCTGGTACTGGCTCTTGTGCAGCTTCACGTCGATCACTACCACCACGCTCTGGCTCCCGACGCGGCTCGCTGCCTCTGCGATCAGGTCCGGCGTCAGCGCGGCGGCTGCGCCGATCGACACTTTCTCGACACCCAGGCTGACCAGTCGCTCGAACTGCTCGACGCTCTTCACGCCACCGCCATAGGCCAGCGGCATGCGACATTCGGCGGCCAGACTGGCAATCAGTTTGTAGTCGGGTTCGCGTCCTTCGCGCGTGGCATCGATGTCCAGCACCACCAGTTCGTCGACCTCTTTTTCGTTGAAGATGCGAACCGCATTCAAAGGGTCACCCACGTACTTCGGCTGATCGAAGCCCACCGTCTTGACGAGGCCGCCCTTGTGGACCAGGAGGCAGGGAATGATGCGCGGTCTGAGCATGGCGTCAAAGGGTGGCGAAATTCTTCAGGAGCTGGATGCCCCAGGCGTGGCTCTTCTCCGGATGGAACTGAACCCCATGGATGTGTCCGTGGCGCACCGCGCAGGCGAACGGCGTTCCATAGTCCGACTCGGCGAGTCGGTCGGCCGGGTCGTTCGGCGCAAAGTAGTAGGAGTGCAGGAAATAGAACCGTGGCAGGTCGTCAAAGCCTGCGAACAAGCCTTCCTTGCTCTGAGGCTTCACGTCGTTCCAGCCCATGTGGGGCAGTTGCCGCGGGTTGTCCGCCGGCCCGGCATCGAGGCGTTTGACTTCTGCATCGATCCAGCCCAGACCTGCAGCCGTGCCCTCGTCGCTTCGGCGCGCCAGCATCTGCATGCCGACGCAGATGCCAAGCACGGGCTTCTGCTGTTGCAGAACGGCATCGTCGAGCGCCGCGCGCATGCCCGACTGTTCGAGCCGGGACATGGCCCAGTCGAACGCGCCGACACCGGGTAGCACAATGTGCGAGGCAGGTGCGAGGTCGCTGGCCTGGCGGGCCAGTGTGCAGGGCAGGTCAAGCCGCTTGTAGATGTTGGCAATGGCCTGCACATTCCCCAGCCCGTAGTCGACGATGGCGATCAACGCTTGCCCCCCCGCTCCAGCCCCAGCAACTTCATCACGCGCGCGCCAAAGTTGTAGACACTCTGTTGGGACCGGTAGTCCCGGTAGGTCTTGTTTGGTGCGTCGAAGTAGCCCTGCAATTCCTCCACCGAGATGCCCAGTTTGGTGGCCACATACTCGAACTCTTGCCGCACGGTCGCATCATCCAGCGCTGGCTGCTCAAGCAGCTTGAGCGCTTCCTCGCGCGTCATCTGCCCCGTAACGATCAGGCTGGAGAACTGCACCTTGCGCGTGTCGTAGCCGAACTTGCGCGGCAGCCAGAAACCTTCGTAGAACCGGGTGAAGCGCGACTCGAAGTGTTTCTGGGGGTACGGCTGCCAGCCGTACACATCGGCCAGCAGCTGCATCGCTTGTGCCTTGTTGTAAGGCACGCAGTTCAGAGGCCTGACCACCTTGATGCCCTTGACGTACGGCAGCCAGATCTTGTGGCGAAGGATCGAGGTGGTCGGGTAATTCACCAGCGGCCGGGTGCCGAACTGGCGGTGGATGTCCTTGAGCTGGATCGCGTCGGACTGGTAGTACATCCACTCGATCGGATTCCGGATGCACTCGGTGGAAAAGTTGGCGCCCGTCAGGATGTACTTCACATCGTGCTGCTCGGCAAACTTGTACATCGTGGCGAAGAACGCGTGGTCCTGCGGCGAATCGATGTGCGGCACGCCCGACTTGAAGTAGGCGAGCTGGAGGTCGCGCATTTCTTCCCAGTCGATCACCTCGGTGTAGAGATCCAGCCCCAGCTTGTCGACCAGTTTCTCGATGTTGTTGACCGCCACCTGCGAGTTCCAGCCCGCATCCACATGAAAGACCAGCGGACGCAGGCCGTATTCGGTCGCGACGTGGGTGAGGTAGGAACTGTCGATGCCGCCACTCAGCCCGATGATGCAGTCGAACTCCTTGCCCTTGCCCTGGGCCTTGATCTGCGCCACCAGGGCTTGCAGCTCCTGGTGCCCGCGTTCGTCCGTGTGCCAATTGGGCATGACGTCGCGTTCATAGGTGAGGCAATGGTCGCAGACGCCGTTCTGGTCGAACACGATCTGGCTGTCGCTGGTGTCCATGACACAGCGGCTGCAGACTTGAAAAGCTCTCATTGGGTTGCCCTCATGGCATCTTCATTGGGTTTCATGGGGTGGGGCGCCTTCCGCGAAAAATCCCGACATGCTTGCGGTACTCCCTGTGCGCATCGCGGGCCATGCTCCAGCGCTTCTCGCTGGGAAGATTCTCCAGCGAGCCATGCCAGTGGTGCACAACCTGGATGGCGGGCTCGTAGTAGACGCGCTGACCCACATCGCTGAGCTGCTTGCTGAGGAAGTACTCCTCCGACATCATGAACGTGGGCGCCCACAGCTCATTGAACTGTTCGAAGAAGCGAGGCCCCAGAAGGTAGCACGAGCCATGCCCCTGGTAGATCGGCCTGGCAGTCTGCCATTCTTCTTCGTCGCTTCGCTCCGAGAGCGAAGGCATGAGCTTGGCCAGCTTCAGGATGGCCAGACCCAGGTAGTAGTTGGCGTAATAGAGGTCATAAGTAAGCTCCCGCAGCGGACTGATGCCGCTGATGACGTGGGGATTCTGGTGCTCACCTTCCACGGTGACGACATCAGGCGACACCACCGCATGCTCGCGCAGGCGCGGGGCGTGCTCAGAGAGCTTGTCCGCGAAATCCACCGGAAACTCGAGGTCGTTGTTGCCCACCACCATCCACTCCACGGCGGGATGTTGCTCGCGCACATGCCGGATGCCGATGTTCAGTCCGCGGAAATAGCCCACGTTGTCGGCGTTGAGGATCAAGTGGATGTCGGGAAATTCCGCCTCCAGTGCCTTGAGCTGCCGCACGCTTGCCGGATTGGAATTGTTGTCCACCACTGCGATCGCGTATTCGTGGCCCGCACCTGCCTTCAGCGTGCGCACCGCCTTGGCGGTGTACTCGCTGTTGTTGTAATTGGTGCAGACGTATCCGATTTTCATGGGTGG
Source organism: Hydrogenophaga sp. (assembly GCF_051860785.1). Classification (GTDB taxonomy): domain Bacteria; phylum Pseudomonadota; class Gammaproteobacteria; order Burkholderiales; family Burkholderiaceae_C; genus Hydrogenophaga. The sequence goes on along the minus strand of NZ_JBIMLB010000017.1, from coordinate 48,666 downwards.
CATCTTCAGGACGACTCGGCAAACCGGCGAGTCAGCCGGCCATCGCGGCCCCGCAGCCCGTCCAGCAGACCGGTGCCGAGGTAGAAGAAGCGGACGCACTTCTGTTGCTCGAAGAACAGCGCCTTGAGCGGTAGCCGGAACGCATCGAGCAGCAGGTAAAGACTGAGCACCGGGTCAAAGGCCAGGTGTTTTCTGGCAAAAAGAAACACATTGCGCATCTGGTAATACAGCCGGAACGGCGCGTGGTGGTAGACCACGATGGCCAATCCCGCCAGGCGTACTGTGCGCGCGCTCCCCACCCGATGCGCCATGCCCGGCTTGTTCAGCAAGACCAATGATCGACCAGATTGTCTCAGCCGGGTGCAGAAGTCGAAATCCACGAGGTCAATGAACAAGCCTTCGTCGAAGCCACCGATCTCCTGGAAGGAGCGGAATTCAAACACACAGCCCGACGTGATCAGCGTGCGTTTGATCCTGTAGCCGTAGGGGTCGTCGCTGGCGGACGGCTCGCTGCCCTCGCGCGAGCACGCGATGAGCCCTGCTCTGGGCTGGGCGCCTGTCTGGACAAAGTGGAACACGTCGTCCAGGTAGGTCCTGGAGACCAGCGTGTCGTCGTCCAGCGTGATGATCCAGTCGCATCCCATGGCGCCCGCTTGTGCAATGCCCCGGTTCAAGGCGGCAGCGATGCCCAGGTTATCTTCGTTTCGCAAGACGATGGCCTTCTCCATGCCAATGAAGGTGAAGGCGTCTTTCCTCGATGGATCGCCAGAGTCGTCAACGATGACCACCACCTCGACCTGTTCGACGACTCGCTCCAGGTGGAGCCGGAGGGATTCGCCGCCCTGGAAGGTCGTGACGACGGCCGCCACCTTTCGGGTTGCGGTCACTGCAGAACTCCTTCACCCGGCGCGCGCGCTGGTCGGGGCTGGTCTCTGCTGTTCAGGATGAGCGGAATGATAGATAGCGCGAACAAGAAGTCGAAGGAAGAAAGGTAAGGGTTCGACGCCGCGGCAATCAGCACAGTGAGAAACCCTGTCAGCAGCGACACCTGGATGGACGTGTGGGCACTGCGGCGGATCTTGCGCAGCGTCAGGTACAGATATGTGCAGAAGAACAGCAGCAAGATGCCCATGCCCAGGAGGCCTGCATTGAACAACAGCCGCGAATAGGTGAGCTCGAAGGTCCAGGGCCTCTCGTCAGAACGGACCACCGACGTGAGGCCGCCAAAACCCGAACCCCAGAAGTAGCTGTCGGCGAAGGCCGCCATCAAGGCGACATGCTGCTGTGGCCGGGGGGCGTCCGCGTCGGTATTGAAAGCGGCCGCGACACGCCCCGCAAAGCCATCAAAAAAATCAAATCCCCCGTACACCACCATCAGACCGCCGAATCCTGCGACCAGCAATGGGAAAGAGTAGAACTGGACGAATCGTCGCAAATGATGTTGTCTGGCGTGGCCCGCCAGCACCGTGAGCGCGAAGGCGAGCAGTGGCGTGAGCACCAGAAGCACCAGCACCACACGCCGTGAAGCCAGTACGGCAGATACCACCGCGACCGCGAGGCCTAGGAGCAGCCAGGCTTGACGCTCATTCCGTTCGCCCAGCAACACCCTGCTCAACAGATAGGGGACGATGAACGTCAACATGCCGATGTTGACGTTGTTCATCTGCACATACCCGGGATGCAGTCCGACCTGGAGGTACATGTCATCCTTGATGGACTGGGGAAGCCAGCCGAGCCGGAAGATGTGATCCAGCAAAGCGTATAAAGCCACCACGCCAATGCCGAAGGCGCCAGCGATGACGATACGGTCTGCATGGGCCTGATACTCGAGATTGGAGACGTAGAGAGTCAAAGCACAGAAGATTGCCATGTAGACCACGTACACCCGCAGCGCTTCCACGATTGCGATCTCTGGGTTCCCTCTCGCCAAGCCAACGATGCACCATGCGACGGAGAGGAAGCCGAAGATGAGGTAGTAAGGCAGGAATGCGTGCGACCGGATTTTCCAGCGATCCCGCGTTCCTTCCACCAGCATCCAGACCAGCACCACGCTCAGGCACGGCACCTTCAGCCACAGGAACGACTGAGGGATGATGAAGATCATCATCATCAAGGTCGCCATGGAGAACTGGGTGAGTGAAGAGATGGCCATGCTGCTGCTGATGGAGCGCGCGGGAGAACTCAGGTCGTGGTGACAGGTCGTGGTGTCACACCACGTCCAGGTGCGGCAGCGGAAACACCAACTTGGCAGTTTTCCACTTCCGGTTTGCCATGAAGAACGTCCTAAAATGCCAGGGGAGCACCAGAAGGTAGTCCGGCTCGTTGGTCAGGAGTTCGTTCTCGTCGACGATGGGAAGCCAGGTTCCTGGAGTGAAGCAACCGAATTTCTCAGCATTCACTTCGCCTACACATTCCACGTCGCCAGTGGTGAGCGAGCAGTACTGCAGCAAAACATTGCCTTTGGTGGATGCGCCGAGCACTGCTACGCGCTTGCCCTGCGTTCGTGCCTCAGCCAAGAACGCCAGCAGTTTCCTTCGTGATGCTTGTACGCGGTCCGAAAAATCGCGGAAGGGTTGCAAGGTGTCCAGCCCCCTGGCGCGCTCGTTGTCGAGAATTGCCTGCACGGCAGGCACCGTGGACGTGTCGCCGTTCGACTTGGATACCGTGATCGAAAAACTGCCTCCATTCACGTCGTTGAATTCGACATCGACGATCTTGAAACCCACACGGTCGGCCATCCATTGGATCTGCCGCAATGCGTAGAACTCTAGATGCTCGTGACACACGGTGTCGTAGGAATTGGTGTCCAGCATGGTGGGCATGTAGCTCTGCTCGAACACCCAGATGCCATCGTCGGCCAGCACGTCGAAGACCTGCTGCATGAATCCCATGGGATCTTCGAGGTCGTAGAACATGGAGAACGATGTGACGACCTTCGCCTTCTTCCCCGGGAAGCGAGCTTCAACCAGCTTGGAGGAAAAGAAATCGGGAATCAACTGGATGTGGGGCGGGTAATAGGAGTGGAACTTGACGCCGGTCGGGTCCACGCCTACCAGCGAAAGACCTTGGGAGGGATAAGCCTGCAGCGTGGTGCTGTCGTTGCTGCCAATGTCGATCACCAGATCGCCATCGCGCAATTCAACCAGGCCCTGGATGCGTTTCACCTTGTTGTGCAGGTGCGCCACCATGCTGGCGTTCAGGCCGGAGCGGTACCCGTAGTTCTCTCCGTACATTTCGCCAAGGTCGTAAGAGTGCTCTAGCTGGAGCAGACCGCAGGTCTCGCCTCCCCCCGTGCACTTGACGAGGTGCAAAGGGCCCCTGGTGACATCAGCGCCTTTCTCACGAGGGAAGACGCCCGTGAGCATCTGTTCACCCAAGTCCAGCACACGCTCGAGCTGGTGATTGCCGCAGATCCGGCACCGTTCGATTTTCTTGTAGGTCATGTTTATTCCATCAGTTAGTCGACAAACGCAAGTCGTGCAGATCGGCATCCACCATCATGTGGACCAGCTCTCGAAAACTCACTTTCGGTTCCCAGCCCAAATCTCGTCGGGCCTTGGTGGAGGACCCCACCAGTGGCGCCGGTTCAGAGGGTCTGTAAGAAGCGGCATCCTCACGCACATGGTCGCGATAGTCCAGGTCGAGACGAGCGAACGCCACTTCGCAGAACTCACGCACGGTATGGGCTTGGCCCGTGGCGATCAGGTAATCGTCGGCCTTGTCCTGCTGCAGCATCAGCCACATGGCACGGACGTAATCTCCAGCAAATCCCCAATCCCGTTGGGTGTCCAGATTGCCCAGGTGCAGTTCGTGCGATAAGCCCAGCTTGATTCTTGCAGCTTCGTGGGTGATCTTTCGCGTCACAAACTGGCGGCTGCGGCGCGGACTTTCATGATTGAACAGGATGGCCGAGCCGGCGTGCAGCCCATGGCGAAGCCGGTAGATGCGGATCATGCAATCTGCATAAAGCTTCGCCGCGCCGTACGGGCTTCTGGGGTTCGGCGGTGTGACTTCCGTCTGTGGACTTTCCAGCGCTTCCCCGAAGATCTCTCGACTCGACGCCTGACAAAACCGAATCTTCGGGTCCACCGTTCTGATGGCCTCCAGAATGCGGGTGACAGCAATGCCATTGATGTCGGACATGTCCAGCGGATCGTCGTACATGCCGGAGCCGGTGGAGTGCGCCGCGAAGTTGTAGATCTCGCTGGGGCGCAGACGCGACAGATGCTCTTTCATGCCAGAGAGGTCGCGCATGTCCCAGAAGACGAGTTCAAGTTTTCCGCGCAGCTCTGTTGGGATGGTCTCCGCCGTCAAGTCGACATTCCGCGAGCCTCCCAGGACGCGGTATCCACGCTCAAGGAGTTGCTCCGCCAGGTAGGAACCATCCTGCCCCGACACGCCGGTGATCAATGCTGTTTTCATGAATCGATCACAGCATTCGAGCCAGGGCCCGGCTCAGCCACGTCGAATGCCTGCTCCGGGAGAGGTCATAGAGGTCTGAGCGCGCTTTGCGATTGATGAATGCGCAGTAAACGCTGGCGAGGGAATTCATCAATGCAGGAGGCAGCACGGCGATCGTGGCGTAGGCCAGACGTGAGAATCCACTGACTCTCGGCGCAATGAACCGACGGAACTCTTCACGGCCATACCCGCCAAGCGCCCTGTACAGGAGAACTTTCTTTTTCACCCGCCATGGTTCTCGAATGCAGATTCTGGCTTTTGCGTCTGAGCTGTAGTTGGCCAAAGACCAGATCAAGCCCGGCCATTTGAACATCCAGATCTCGAAGCCACGAGGCGTCCACATGGCATTGCCGTAGCGAATGGCAATCAATGGCCTGCGAATGACCCGAATCATTCCCACGGGCCGCTGAAAAATTACCCCTACATGGATGAATAGACTACCGTAGTAGCTAACGCGATCCCGATCGAGCCACACACTTCGTTTGATGACCACTCCGCCGATGAAAGACATGTATTTCGCGACATCGCCAAACGCACGCTCGGCCTCTTGAGGTTCGTATCTCTCCTGGCCAGTGAGGTCCAGCATGTTGCCTGCAAGCACCGTGGACATATCCACCGTCTTGAGTTCCGAGTTCACCACGACGAGGTCCGGATCTTCCTCCAGCACCTTCAACAATGTCGCTACGGCTCCTTCATTGAGCAGGTCATCATCTGTCATCAGCCAGCAGTACTTCCCCAGGGCATACCCAACAGCCTTGTCGTAGTCACCATCAATTCCTGAGTTCTTCTGCTCTTGGAAATACCGAATTTCGGGATGTCTCGACACGTACTCCGCCATCACTTCTGGCGTATTGTCCGGAGACGCACCATCCACCACCAGGAGTTCCACACCGTTTCCGACCTGCGGGAGGATGGAGTCCAAGGTTTCCCCAATGAACGGTCCCCGTTTGTAGGTGGTGATGCAGATCGACAACTGAATGCCGGTTTCTGCGGGCAGGCGCTGCACGATGCTCATCGGATGCCTTGATAGAAAATCAGGTGGGCCTCTGCGATCTGGTCCCATTGGGCATCCGGAGATCGAGGTGGACTGCGTCGTCCGGAGAGCCTATCGAGAGCATCCCGCATTTCGTCAATGGAACCTGGCGCAGCTGTGTACATGTTTCCCACAGGATCATCGCCGACTGCATTTTTTGATGTGGTGATGACCAGAGTGCCTTGAGACTGGGCGGCATGGATGGACGTGTTCCATTCGCCTCCACCACTCAAGAACGGAAGTAGCACGGCATCCGCCGCCGCCAGTAGATTGGCAGCTGCTTCGGAGGGCAAAAAGCCGGCAAATTGCACATTTTTTTCCCAGCCAAGCAACGCCGCCCGGGAGTTCAACTGCGCTTGATATGCTGGATCGGCAACAGGGCCGGCGAGAACCAGACGGTCCGACAGAGGGTTTGCAATCTCGAACAATTGCTCAACACCTTTGCTTGGATAAAGAAAGCCGAAGAAAACAATCAACCTCGTCTTGCCGTTCAAGTAGCGGAATCGCAAGTCAGCGACTTCACGGGCCGAGAGACTGCTCATCGGCAATGAACTGGCATTGGGGATAACCAAGAAACGGAAACGCTTAACGAAGGCTCGGAAGCTTAGTGGCAGCAGCTCCAGGTAGTTCGGCCTCACAAAAATCAGGCCATTCGCACCGAAGAGGTTCAAGAACAACTGAGGGAAACGACGCAATCGGTACGGCTCGTGCCAAGTCTGCACCACCTTGATTTTCAGCAGGCGACAGATGATGGGGAGAACATGTGGCAGGACCCGTTCGAAAAACCCCTGCGAGGGGTATTGAATGTGCAGGATGTCAGGACCCCACGCCCGGATACTCCGGATCAATGCGAACAGCTCCACCATTCGCCATGAGGTCGCCTTGTTCAAGATCACGACGCCATCAGCGCGGGTGGGGTTGGTCTGCTGAGTGGTCAGGACGCCGATCGTCATGCCCGGAGCCTTCGCCAGCGCCATTGCAAGCTTCTCCGAGTAATCTCCAACGCCGCAGTGCGCCGGAGGAAAAGCACCGACCACCAACAAGATGCGCATCAGGCATCCTTTCGGAGCACCAGCCAACCGAAGGTGTAGTCGTATCCGGCGCAATGGATGGCCCGGTCCTTCGCCTGAGCTGAAACGTCACCATCCGGACTGAGCTGATGCGTTTGGGCAACCCTCAGCATGGCGTCCACATCTTCTCGCGAAAAAATCAGCCAGCTCATATCGAAGAAGCGGGTGTCTCCGGTATTGATCTTCTCGGGCCAGTAGTCAAAGGAAGCGATGAAATAGCCTCCCGGTTTGAGCAAGCGGCCCACTTCGGCAAACAAGCGTTCTGGGTCATAGCCGTGCTCGATCACGGAGATCGATGTGATGGCATCGAAGCTGGCCGCCGGGAATGGCGTGTGCATGAAATCACTCACGCTGTAGTTCACGGTATCAGCATGTGGCATCGAGGAGACGGCTGGGTTCAGGTCGACACCATGAACGCCCTTGAAGCCCATGCGCGCCAATGCCACCGGGACCTCCGAACAGAAGGCGCCCAGGTCCAGGATGCGCGCGTCTTTGGGGAGCTTTTGCTCAATGAATGTGAGCGTACGATCTACATCCCAACTCTTCACCATGTCTCCGACAGCAAGAGAGTCGGAAAGGCGAAGCTTTCTCATGACGTTCGACAGCCCGCCCTCGAGGACAGAGCGTCCTTGGCGAACCATGGCCGCGCGGGCCTCTTTGATTGCCTGTTTGCTTTGCAGAACTTCAAACATGATTTTTAACTCCAAATGGATGGGTATTCGTAGGGATCACTTCGGCAGCTGATGGATGCGACCGCGAGCCCATGACGCTCGTGCCATTCCTAGCGCGCGCGTGCGAACCCTGGGCAGCGTGAACGCGGTTGCAAGCGCAGCGAAGGTCCAGTAGCCGATGAGGGTGAGGGCAATGGATATCCGTGAGGTATCCATCATGGGCAATGAATACAGAACCGCCAGTGCAGCCGCGCAGGTAAGGGCAGGAAGAATGACGTCTGCCCAGTACCAGGTGAGTTTTTCCTTCTTCAGCAGACGTCGGTGCATGATGTGCGGCGTCAACACGATGTAGCCTAAGTTGAGCAAAGCCCAGACGGCGGCGCCACCCGCTGCTCCATAGCGGTTCGCAGACCACCAGACGGCAGGTGCCAGCACTGCGATGGCCCCCACATTCATCCAGATGGAAAGCTGAGTCCATCCTGCGGCCAGTTGAAGTGCAAATGGCATGTTCATGAGGCCATTGCAGGCATTTCCAATGATGAGGAACGCCAGAATCCAAGCCCCCTGCGCACTCAGCGTCGGGTTGCCTGTCCAGACATAGAGGACCTGCTCCGAAAAGACCGCGACAACGGCGGCTACGGGAACGACGAGTAAGGTCAGAGTCTGGCTGCTCGTGTGATACAGGTCGATCAACTTGCTTTGATCCTGCTGTTGACTCAGGGCGGAGAACCGGGGATACATGATGGAGAACAGTGGGGTGATCAGCATGTAGAGGCCTGTGGCCAGTGTCCCTGCGATCACATACACGCCAAAATCACTCAAACTCAAGGCGTTGCTCAGAATCAACTTATCTGCCTGAGTCAATACGATGCTCGTGATGGCAATCCCGGTCATTCCTCCTGCGAAGCTGATGGAGGTGCGCAAGATGGACAAGCGAAAGGCGGGGCGATGCTGTTCGCTGATCAGTGATCGCCACAAAAGGAATCGCAGACCAAACGTATGAAGCAGAGCGGTGCCGATCTGAGCCCAGAAGAACGCTTGCAAGGTGGGTGTATGCCAGATCACCAACAATGTAATCAAGACGCGCAATGAAGCAAACAGCATTGTGGCCATGCTCAACTGTGTTTGCCTGTGCCTGCCTGCCAGTCCCGAGGTGTAGAGATTGGTTGGCCATTGGCATGCGAGAGCCACGCTTGCCAGGGCAAGCGCAGCCGCCACCTCTTTGCGGTCCAGTTGATCAACCTGAATCCAGTGCTGTGCGATAGGCCATGAGGCTGCCAGGCCAAGAACACAGATCACGATCGCGATCAGCCCATAGGTTGTCTCAAAAGTTCGCGTCACGTCTCGGCTATGAGCCATTTCGTGGCCGTGGGCGGAGAGGCGCGCGAGCTCTCTGACCAGGGTGGCGCCTAGGCCAAGATCCAGAAACCCCACCAGCACCGAAAAGCTTGTGAACAGGCCGACCAGGCCATAGGCCTCAATCCCGAGGAAACGAAGATAAACTGGCACTGCAAGCAGGCCCAGCGCTGCGGTCCATCCCCGGGCAAGGATTGAAATCGCAAGTGCGCGCTTGATATCTTCCATGAAAAAGATCGGACTCAGCCGTGCTGGTGCAACGTCTGGTAGCCGTGCCGCTTCACCAGTTCGTCCCGCTCCGCAGAGCGCAAGTCTTCTCGGGCCATTTCAGCCACGAGTTCGGCAAAAGTGGTGCGAGGGGTCCACCCCAGTTTTTCTCGGGCCTTGGTGGCGTCGCCCAACAGGGTCTCTACCTCGGTGGGGCGGAAGTACCGGGGATCGACCGCAACAATGAGGGGGTTTTGACCAGTTGGGACCTCGTCCCAGTACCCCTTTTCGTCCACGCCGGATCCCTCCCAACGGATCGACATGCCGAATTCCTGGCCAGCCGCATTGACGAAATCGCGGACGCTGTACTGCTCACCTGTCGCGATCACGAAGTCTTCAGGCGTTTGCTGCTGCAGCATCAACCATTGCATCTCGACATAGTCCTTGGCATGTCCCCAATCCCGTTTGGCGTCCAGATTGCCGAGGTAAAGCCGCTCCTGAAGACCCAGCTTGATTCGCGCCAGCGCGCGTGTGATCTTTCGCGTCACGAAGTTCTCACCGCGAACCGGCGATTCGTGGTTGAACAGGATGCCGTTACACGCGTATATGCCGTAGGCTTCCCTGTAGTTCACGGTGATCCAGTAGGCGTAGAGCTTGGCCACCGCGTAGGGTGAGCGCGGATAGAAGGGCGTGGTCTCCTTCTGCGGCGTTTCCTGCACCAGACCGTACAGCTCGGAGGTGGAGGCCTGGTAAAAGCGCGTCTTTTTCTCCATGCCCAGGATGCGGATCGCTTCCAGAACGCGCAAGGCGCCCAAGGCATCGGAGTTGGCGGTGTACTCCGGCTCCTCAAAAGAGACGGCCACATGGCTCTGAGCGGCCAGGTTGTAGATCTCGTCGGGCTGCACCTGCTGGATGATGCGAATGAGGCTGCTGGAGTCGGTCAGGTCGCCGTGGTGCAGAAAAAAGCGGACCCCGGCCTCATGCGGGTCTCGGTACAGGTGATCGATGCGGGCGGTGTTGAACATCGAAGCACGGCGCTTGATGCCATGCACGATGTAGCCCTTCTTCAAAAGGAACTCGGCCAGGTAGGCGCCGTCCTGGCCGGTCACGCCTGTGATCAGTGCAATCTTGTTGTTCATGTGATGTTCTCTGTTGCGGTTCTCGAATCGCGCCTTCACGCGTTCGACGTCGGGATTGCCTACTTCAGACCCAGCGCGGACCGAAGACGTAGCAGCTTGGGTGCGACTCTCGGATCCCGCGCCGCGCTGCGCCAGGCGTGGACGAGGAAGATCCAGAGCATCAGCAACAGGGCTGCTGCCATCGCACCGAGCAGGGCAATCAAGCCTATGGGCAGGGACTCTGACTGGACGGGCAGGCTAGGAGGCCGCTTGACGACTTCACGTGAGTATCCCTGGAGAAGGCGCAGGATTTCTGTCGTCTCGCTCAGGTAGCGGGCTTGCAATTCGAATGCAGTCATCAGCGTGGCACGAACATAGGTTTGCTCAAGGCCGCTTTCATCGACTGCCGGGGTCGTGGCTTCAACCGACAGTTTTTCGATCATCCGACGCGAGGTCTCCAGAGACGACTCCGCATAGGTCAGCAGTTTCTGAAGTTCTTCGCGCTGCGAAGGGCTGGGGGTGGTGCTGGCCAGCCAGCTGTCGATAATGGCGTTCGCCAGGGTCTGTGCCTGCTCGGGTGTTTTTCCGGTGACTTCAAGGTTCAACACGCCTTGCAGGTCAGTTGTCACTCTGAACCGGCTCAAAACTTCATTCTGCGCCAGTTCAATCGAGCGCGCTTCATTCAGATTGAGGCGTTGAATCAAGGGATCGAGTACGCGTGGGGAGGTCATCAATTCCGCTGCCTGCAGCGGTGTTTGATCCTTCAACACGGCGTGAACGTGCTCCAATGCTGGCGCCACGGTCGGCACAGGCAAAGTCAGAGAAGCATGGCTGACGTAGCTTTTCGGAGCGATGTAGGCCAGACCAGCCGCAATGACTCCCGCGAGCAACGAGCCTGCGATGAGCAACTTGATGTTTTCTGCCACCAGGATCAGCAGGTCCAGCAGTCCCACTTCATCCGCCTCTTCCAGATTTCGCTCCAAAGTACCCCCTATGTCAACAACGCACTGCATTCACGGCCTACTCAAACAACTCCGCTTTATCGAGAAAGGCCCCGAGTCGATCCTTGCCCGAAAGTGAGGGTTCGCCACCATGGAGCGGCCACTCGATGCCGATGGATGGGTCGTTCCAGGCCACGCATCGCTCGTGTTCGGGGGCGTAGTAGTCCGTGGTCTTGTAGAGAAAGTCCGCAGACTCGCTGGTGACAAGGAACCCATGCCCGAAGCCAGGAGGTACCCACAACTGACGGTGATTGGCTTCGCTCAATTCAACACCAACCCAGTGGCCGAAGTTGGGTGAGCTTTTGCGCAGATCCACCGCCACATCAAACACCGTGCCTCGTACCACGCGCACCAGCTTGCCTTGCGGTTGCTGTATCTGATAGTGGATGCCGCGCAAGACGCTTTTGGTACTGCGGCTGTGGTTGTCCTGAACAAAACGATGCTTGAGGCCAGTGGCCTGCTCAAAGGCACGTTCGTTGAAACTCTCGAAAAAAAAGCCCCGTTCGTCGCCAAACACTTTCGGTTCGATGATCAGCACCTCAGGAATTTGAGTGGGTGTGACTTTCATCGCAGCACCGGTTCTTTCAGCAGTCGCAACAGATATTGCCCGTACCCGTTCTTGGCCAGAGGCTGCGCCAGCTTTTCCAGCTGCGCACGGTTGATCCACCCATTGCGCCATGCGATCTCTTCGGGGCAGGCGATCTTCAGTCCCTGGCGGTGTTCCAGCGTGGCGATGAACTGGCTGGCTTCCAGCAGGCTCTCGTGCGTGCCGGTGTCCAGCCAGGCGTAGCCACGCTGCATGATCTGCACGCTCAGTTGCCCGCGATCCAGGTAGGCCTGGTTCACCGCCGTGATCTCCAGTTCGCCGCGCGCGCTGGGCTTGACCGCGCGCGCGATGTCGACCACCTGCTCGTCGTAGAAATACAGACCGGTCACGGCGTAGTTGCTTTGCGGGGCGGTAGGCTTTTCCTCGATGCTGCGGGCCTTGCCAGCGGCGTCGAACGCCACCACGCCATAGCGTTCAGGATCGTTCACGTGGTAGGCGAACACGGTCGCACCGCTCGCCTGGCGGTCGGCATCGGCCAGCAGCGTGGTGAAGTCGTGGCCGTAGTAGATGTTGTCGCCCAGCACCAGCGCGCTGGGGTGGTTGCCCAGGAAGTCGGCGCCAATGATGAAGGCCTGTGCCAGTCCATCGGGAGAGGGCTGCACCGCATATTGCAGGGTCATGCCCCAGGCGCTGCCGTCGCCCAGCAACTGCTGGAAGCGTGGTGTGTCCTGCGGCGTGCTGATCACCAGCACTTCCCGGATGCCGGCGAGCATCAGTGTGGTCAGTGGGTAGTAGATCATGGGCTTGTCGTACACCGGCAGCAGTTGCTTGCTGATGGCCAGCGTGGCCGGGTGCAGACGGGTGCCGGAGCCGCCCGCGAGGATGATGCCTTTGCGCTGCAGGGTCATGTTGTTGCCTTGGGTCCCAGGATTTCAGAAAGCATACGCTGCACGCCCGTTTTCCAGTGCGGCAGGTTGAGGCCGAAAGTCTGACGCAGGCGGGTGGTGTCCAGCCTGGAATTGAGCGGACGCCGGGCCGGCGTGGGATAGGCGCTGGTGGGAATGGGCAGGACCTCGCGTGCGCGCAACACCAGCCCAGGTTGCAGTTCGCGCGCCATGTCGAGCACAAAGCGGGCATAGCCGTGCCACGAGGTTTCGCCCGCCGCCGCCAGGTGGTGGACGCCCATGCAGGCGGGGTCGCGCACAGCCTGGCGGATGGCATGCGCCGTCACATCGGCGATCAGGTCGGCCCCGGTGGGTGCACCGATCTGGTCGTCGATCACCTTGAGCTCTTCGCGCTCCTGGGCCAGGCGCAGCATCGTCCTGGCGAAGTTGCCGCCGCGCGCGGCGTGGACCCAGCTGGTGCGCAGGATCAGGTGGCGGTCGCAGGCGGCCTGGATGCGTTGCTCTCCTTCGAGCTTGGTCTGGCCGTACACGCTGAGTGGTCCCGTGGGAGCAGCCTCTGCGCGCGGGGCATCTCCGCTGCCATCGAACACGTAGTCGGTGGAGAAATGAACCAGCAAGGCGCCGACCTCGTGGGCTACTTCGGCGAGCGCGCCAGGTGCCAGCGCGTTGATGGCATGGGCCAGCACGGGCTCGCTCTCGGCCTTGTCCACCGCGGTGTAGGCGGCTGCGTTCACCACCACGGCGGGACGCAACTGCCGCACGCGCTCGCGCAGTGGCTCAGGGTGAGAGAGGTCGGCATCGCGCCGATCCAGCGCCACCAGTTCACCCAAAGGGGCCAGACTGCGTTGCAGCTCCCAGCCGACCTGGCCGTTCTTGCCGAGCAGCAGTATCTTCATGCGGTGGCCGGCGTGCCGTACTGCGCCTTCACCCACTGACGGTAAGCCCCGCTCTGCACACGTTCCACCCAATCAGAATGGTCCAGGTACCACTGCACCGTCTTGCGGATGCCGGTCTGAAAGGTCTCGGCGGGTTTCCAGCCCAGTTCCTGCTCGATCTTGCGCGCGTCGATGGCGTAGCGCCGGTCGTGGCCGGGGCGGTCCTTCACGTGGGTGATCTGGGTGGTGTAGGAAGCGCCATCAGCGCGCGGGCGCAACTCGTCAAGCAAGCTGCAGATGATGCGTACGATCTCGATGTTGGGCTGCTCGTTCCAGCCGCCCACGTTGTAGGTTTCGCCCAGCTGGCCGCCCTGCAACACACGGCGGATGGCGCTGCAATGGTCTTTCACGTAGAGCCAGTCGCGCACCTGCATGCCGTCGCCGTACACCGGCAGGGGCTTGCCAGCCAGGGCATTGACGATCATCAGCGGGATGAGCTTTTCCGGGAAATGGTAAGGGCCGTAGTTGTTGCTGCAGTTGGTGGTGATCACCGGCAGGCCGTGGGTGTGGTGCCAGGCGCGCACCAGGTGGTCGCTGGCCGCCTTGCTGGCCGAGTAAGGGCTGTTGGGCTCGAAGCCATGGGTCTCGGTGAAGGCCGGCGCGTCGGGCGTCAGGCTGCCGTACACCTCGTCGGTGCTGACGTGCAAGAACCGGAATGCGGCACGGTCTGCCTCGGGCAGCGCTGCCCAGTGGGCGCGCACCGCCTCCAGCAGCCGGAAGGTGCCGACGATGTTCGTCTGGATGAAATCCTCGGCCCCGTGAATGGAGCGGTCGACGTGGCTTTCGGCCGCAAAATGGACCACTGCGCGAGGCTGGTGGGTGGCGAGCAGGCCCGACACCAGGGCGCTGTCGCCGATGTCACCCTGCACAAACACGTGGCGCGAGTCACTCTGCAGGCTGGAGAGGCTCTCCAGGTTGCCGGCGTAAGTCAGCTTGTCGAGGTTGATGACCGGCTCGTCATTCAACGCAAGCCAGTCGAGCACGAAGTTGGCGCCGATGAAGCCGGCGCCACCAGTGACCAGAATCATGAGTCGTCCCTGTATTTGCGTGGAGGAGGATGCCCGGTTGGGTATCCCCGCGCATTATCTTCGCTTCGACGCCCGGTTCGCGGGCGGTGCTGTCACATTCAGTGACCGTGTGAAACCGTTTCGCCAGCCGCCAGGCGGTACACCGTGCCGCAATACGGGCACTTGGCCTGCCCCGTGGCAGCCACGTCCAGATAGACCTTGGGGTGGCTGTTCCACAGCTTCATGTCCGCCAGCGGGCTGGGGCAGAACACCCCGCCGTGGGCATTGAGGTCGGTGGCCTTGAGTTCGATGGCGGCGGCTTGGCTCATGGCGTGCTCCTCAGACCCTGGACAGCCAGGCGGCGTACTTGGGGTTGCGACCGTTCACGATGTCGAAGAACGCGCTCTGGATCTTCTCCGTGATGGGGCCTCGGCTGCCCACGTAGTCGTCCTTGCCCAGTTCGATGCGGTCGAGCTCGCGAATGGGCGTGACTTCGGCGGCAGTGCCGGTGAAGAACGCCTCATCGGCGATGTACACCTCGTCGCGCGTGATGCGCTTCTGCACGATCTCCAGGCCCAGGTCCTTGGCGATGTGGAAGACGGTGTTGCGGGTGATGCCATTGAGTGCGCCGGCCGAGAGGTCGGGGGTGTAGATCACGCCGTTCTTCACCACGAAGATGTTCTCGCCAGCGCCCTCGCTCACGAAGCCCGAGGCGTCGAGCAACAGGGCTTCGTCGTAGCCCTCGTCGGTCACTTCCATGTTGGCCAGGATGCTGTTGGTGTAGTTGCTCACCGCCTTGGCCTGCGTCATGGTGATGTTGACGTGGTGGCGTGTGTAGCTGCTGGTTTTCACACGAATGCCGCGCTTGAGGCCTTCTTCGCCCAGGTAGGCGCCCCAGGCCCAGGCCGCCACCATCAGGTGGATGGTGTTGCCTTTCGGGGAAACGCCGAGCTTCTTGTCACCGATCCAGGTCAGCGGGCGGATGTAGCAGCTCTCCAGCTTGTTTTCGCGCACCACGGCCTTCTGGGCCTCCATGGCTTCCGCCATGGTGAAGGGCAGCTTCATGCGCAGGATGCGGGCGCTGTTGAAGAGCCGTTCGGTGTGCTCTTCCAGTCGGAAAATCGCCGTGCCACCCACCGCGTTGTAGGCCCGGACACCCTCGAAAGCGCCACAGCCGTAGTGCAGGGTGTGCGTCAGCACATGGATCTTGGCGTCGCGCCAGTCGACCATCTGGCCGTCCATCCAGATCTTGCCGTCGCGGTCGGACATCGAGGGAACGATGGGGCTCATGGGGGTCCTTTGGTGGTTTCAACAGGGCAGACCGAGCTGCCAAAACCGCCGATTTTACGGTGCCGTGCGGCACCCGCCGAACCCCGGCGCCGGCTATTCGGTGGCCGGTCGGTCCAGCTTCCAGCGCTGCAGCTTGCCACCCTGGAACTCGGCGGTGACGCTCGAGTGGCCGTTGTCGGTCCAGCGGTACACCTCCGGCTCGATGCCTTCTTCCGAGAGCCGCTCGCCCAGCGATCGCGTCTGGGCCGTCACATGCATCAGGGTCACGCCCGGGCGCAGCTTGGCGTTGAGCATCACGGCGCTGCCGACATGGCCGATCGGCTGATTGGCCGCGCGCTTGAGCACGGTCATGAGGCGGGTCACATGCAGCAGCAGCCACATCATGAGGCCGCCGCCGGCCGCAGCAAGGCCTGGCCAGCCGTAGGCGCGGTGCGCCATGTACAGCAGCGCACCGGCTGCCAGGATCACGAAGGGTTTCTGTAGCTTCTGCATGCCGACATTGTCCAGGGGTAGAAGAGGCCTTTTCCTGCGGGTTTTACGCAGACGCGGGGGGTCAGCCGAGTTCTCTGGCCACTTCCATGGCCTCCTCGATGCGTTCCACACCATGCACGGTGAGCCCTTCGAAGGCCTTGTCGCCCTTGCGCGGCAGGTTGGCCTTGGGCACCACGGCCACCGAAAAGCCCAGCTTGGCGGCTTCCTTCAGCCGCTCCTGACCGCGTGGCGCAGGACGCACCTCGCCCGCCAGGCCGACCTCGCCAAAGGCAATGAAGCCCTTGGGCAGCGCCCGGCCGCGCAGGCTGGAGGTGATGGCCAGCATGACGGCGAGATCGGCCGCCGGTTCGCTGATGCGCACGCCCCCCACGGCGTTCACGAACACGTCCTGATCCATGCAGGCCACACCCGCGTGGCGGTGCAGCACCGCCAGCAGCATGGCCAGACGGTCGCGGTCCAGGCCCACGCTCAACCGACGGGGAGACGGGCCGCCGCTGTCCACCAGCGCCTGGATTTCGACCAGCATGGGGCGCGTGCCTTCCAGCGTCACCATCACGCAGCTCCCGGGCACGGGCTCGCTGTGCTGCGAGAGAAAGATCGCGCTCGGGTTGCTCACGCCCTTCAAGCCTTTTTCGGTCATGGCGAACACGCCGATCTCGTTGACCGCGCCAAAGCGGTTCTTGATGGCGCGGATCAATCGGAAGCTGCTGTGTGTGTCACCCTCGAAATACAGCACGGTGTCGACCATGTGCTCCAGCACGCGCGGGCCGGCCAGCGCACCTTCCTTGGTGACGTGGCCCACCAGCACGATGGCCGTGCCGCTGGCCTTGGCCGAGCGCGTCAGGTGCGCGGCGCATTCGCGCACCTGTGCCACGGACCCTGGCGCCGAGGTGAGCTGCTCGGAATACACGGTCTGGATCGAGTCGATCACCGCGATGGCGGGTTGCGTGGCCTGCAGCGTGGCCAGGATCTTCTCCAGCTGGATCTCGGCCAGCACGCTCACCTGCGAACCGTCCAGCCCGAGCCGGCGCGAACGCAGCGCCACCTGGGCGCCGCTTTCTTCACCGGTCACGTAGAGCGTCTTCAGGCCGGCACGCTGCAGCGAGTCCAGCGCCTGCAGCAGCAAGGTGGACTTGCCGATGCCCGGGTCGCCACCGATCAGCACCACGCCGCCCTCCACGATGCCGCCGCCCAGCACGCGGTCGAGTTCGTCGTGGCCGGTGGGCGTGCGCTGCACGTCGGTGGCGTCGATGTCCGCCAGGGTCGTGACCTCGGCCGTCTTCGCCAGCGAAGCGAAGCGATTCTTTGCGGGTGCGGTCGATTCGGCCACCGACTCGATCAAGGTGTTCCAGGCGTTGCAGTGCGGGCATTTGCCCAGCCACTTCGGGCTGCTGCCGCCGCACTCGGTGCAGGTGTATTGGGTTTTGTCTTTGGCCATGTTGCTGGGCAATATAGTCGAGACCCCATGTCCCGACCCCCATCCGACGCCACCGCTTTGCGCGTGCTGCCATCTGGCGAACAGCCGCTCTCGGCCGCCGCGCGCGCTTACAACCTGCAGCTCGCCCGCATCGACAAGCTGCGCACCCAGCTCGCCGAACTTGATGCGCTGGGCCAGCAGCACCGTCTCGCTCTGCACGAAGCTGTGGCGCCTTTGCGCTTGCAGGTGGCGCAACGCCGGCGTGAACTGGCGCTGGCCCTGGACGCACATTTGCAGGGCAAGCTGCTGAGCCAGGGACAGGCCGCGGTGGCGCGCGAAGTCTTGTGCCGCCTGGCGCGCACGCTCGCAGAAGAAGGCGACGACGCCATGCGCAAGCTGCACGATCGCCACAGCCCACGCACGTTGGCGCAACTGCGGCAGGACCACGCCGATGCCATGCGCCAGCGCCTCGAAGCCGTGCTGGGTGAACCACTCGCCGACGACGGGCAGGACTTGAGCGCCGAACAACTGGTGCGCGCCGGCATGGAGCGTTTGCGGCGTTCGCAACAGGAAGCGCAGGACCGCCGGCGCGATGCCGCGCAGGCCCGAAAAGTGCGCAAGCAGCCGGGCCTGGCTCGGCGCGAAGCCGAACAGCATGGCGCCGATACGCTGCTGCGCCGACTGTTCCGCCAGTTGGCCAGCGCCCTGCATCCGGATCGCGAGATCGATCCCGCCGCTCGCCTGCGCAAGACCGCGCTGATGAGCGAGGCCAATGCCGCTTACGAAAAACGAGATCTGGTCACGCTGTTGCAGATCCAGTCCCGCGCCGAGCTGGCCGACCCCGAGGCGGTGCACCGCCTGCCCGATGAGCGCCTGGCCGCGCTCACGCTGCTGCTCAAGGCGCAGGTGGCTGAACTGGAGCGCGAGCGGGCGGCTCGGCAGGGCTCGCTGGCCGCCGAGTTCGATCTGCCCGAGGGCATTTCACCCAACGCCAACAGCCTGCTGCAACAACGCATCGACCAGGTGCGGGCGCTGGAGTCCGAGTTGTCCGGGCTGTCGCACGACCTCGACGAGGTGGGCGACGAACGAAGGCTCAAGCGCTGGCTCAACGCCCGCCGTTGAAGCCCCGGATCAGTTCGCGCGTGATTTCTGCGGCCGGCAGTTCGCGGCAACCACCGGCGTTCTGCCCCGACCACAGCGGTGAGAAATCGCCGCTGCCGTGCGCTTCCCAATGTGCGCGCAGCGGTGCCATGGCGGCCGTGGCCAGCGGGAAAGCCGGTGCGGCCGGGTTCATGGCGCCGAGTTCGCGGATCACGCGGTTGACGATGCCGCGCGCCGGCCGCCCGGTGAAGATGTGCGTGAGGGTGGTGTGGTGCGCCGCCTCGCTCTGCAGGGCGGCGCGGTGCAGCGCACTGGTGGTGGCCTCAAGGCTGCACAGGTAGGCCGTGCCCACCTGCACGCCCGAAGCGCCCAGCGCAATCGCGGCGGCCACCCCGGTGGCGTCGGCGATGCCGCCGGCTGCGATCACTGGCACGCTCACCGCCGCCACGATCTGTGGCAGCAAGGCCATCGTGCCCATCTGCGTGCTCAGGTCGTCGGTGAGGAACATGCCGCGGTGGCCGCCAGCTTCCACGCCTTGCGCAATCACGGCGTCCACGCCAAAGGCTTCCAGCCAGCGCGCCTCTTCGATCGTGGTGGCCGATGAAATCACCACACTGCCCCAGCCCTTCACGCGCTCCAGCAGGTCGATGTCGGGCAGGCCGAAATGGAAGCTCACCACCTTGGGCCGGAAGCGCTCCAGGATGTTGGCCGCCGCACGGTTGAACGGCACCCGCCCGGCACCCGTGGGCACTTCGTTGATATCGATGCCCGCTTCTTCATAGAAAGGCGCCAGCCAGAAGCGCCAGGCCGCTTCGCGCGCGTCGTCGGGTTCGGGCTGCGTGTGGCAGAAGAAGTTGACGTTGTAAGGCCGCGTGGTACCCGCTGCGATGGCGTTGAGCTCGCGCTCCATGGCTTCCGGTGTGAGCATGGCGCAGGGCAGCGAGCCCAAGGCACCCGCATTGCTCACCGCCGTCACCAGGGCTGCCCCCTGCACACCCGCCATCGGCGCCTGGATCAGTGGATGTTCGGTGCCGAGCAGTTGGGTGAGTGCGTTCATGCACGGCATTCTCGCCGGGGTATCTGGGTGGGTAAACCCTGAATGTGTTTCCAAAAAAATCATTTAACATATTAAATAAATGAACGGAACCGATACCCCCTTCGTCCACCGCAACCTGCCACGGCTGTTGCTCGAGGCCCGCGAGGCCGTGATGCTGCACACCCGCCCCAGCCTGCGCGAGCACGGCCTGTCGGACCAGCAGTGGCGCGTGCTGCGCGTGTTGGGCGAGCACGCCCAGGCGCCCGGCGGTGTGGAAACCGGGCGCGTGGCGCGCGAAGCCTTTCTGCTCGGTCCCAGCCTCACCGGCGTGCTCACCCGCATGGAGCGCGACGGCCTGATCGAGCGCAGCCGCTGCCCGCAGGACGCGCGCCGCACCGTGGTGCGCGCCACCGCGGCGGGTCTGAAGCTGGTCAAAGCCCTGTCCGGCACCATCGAAGCGCACTACGCGTGGATGGAGCAGCGCCTGGGCAAGGCCCGGCTGGCGCAGCTCTACACCCTGCTCGACGAAGTGATCGCGCTGGAACAACCCCTGAATGCCGAGGTGCTGGAAGCATGAACACGACCACAACGAGGGTGGGCTGGCGGCCCGAAGGCACGGTGTACGGTGCGCTGCTGAACTTCCGGCACGAGATGGATCTGTGGGCGCCACGCATGAACGAAGCGCCCTACAAGGCGCCCCCCAAGGCTCCCGTGCTTTATGTGAAAACCGCCAACACCTTCACGCCATCCGGCCAGCCCATTGCATTGCCGGCGGGCGCTTCGGTGGAAGTCGCGGCCTCGCTGGGGCTGGTGATGGGCGCGGGCGGCGTGGCGGGCGTCGTGCTGTTCAACGACGTGGCCATCGCGCACGAAAGCTACTACCGCCCGCCGGTGAAGACGCGCTGCGTCGACGGCTTCCTTGGCCTCGGCCCTGAATGCGTTCCCCTGGACCGCCTGGGAGGGCTGGATGCCCTGCGAGACCTGGAGATCGAATTGCACCGCAACGGCGTGCACAAGCAGACCACTCGGCTCGCCGACTGGGTGCGCGATGCCGCTACGCTGCTCACCGATGTGCGCGAGTTCATGTCGCTGCGTCCCGGTGATGTGCTCATGACGGGCACCGACTGCCTGCCCGAAGGCGGGCGTGAACTGGTGCATGCGGGGGACTCGGTGGAGATCATTGCGCCCGGCTTCCAGTCGGTGGTGCACCACTTCGTGGCGGAGGAACTGACATGAAGCGCGCACGCATTGAATGGGGCGGGCAGGTTCACGACGCCATCGAGGCCAATGGCCAGCTTGAACTGCGTTCGGGCGAGCACCGGGGCCGACGGCTCTCGTTCGACGAGGTGGTTTGGCTGCCACCGCTGGCACCGGTGCCAGCCCATCGGCCGCGCACGGTGTTGGCGCTGGGCCTGAACTACGCCGACCACGCCAAGGAACTCGCCTTCAAGGCACCCGAAGAGCCGCTCGCTTTTGTGAAAGGCGAGGCCACGCTCATCGGCCACCGGTCGTTCACCGTGCGACCCGTTGACGTGACCCACATGCACTACGAATGCGAGCTCGCGGTGGTGATCGGCCGCACCACCCGGCGCGTGGCGAAGGCCGACGCGCTGGACTTCGTGGCTGGTTACACCGTGGCCAACGACTACGCGATCCGCGACTACCTGGAGAACTGGTACCGCCCCAACCTGCGCGTGAAGAACCGCGACACCTGCACGCCCATCGGCCCCTGGCTGGTGGACGCGGCGGATGTGCCCGACCCCATGAACCTCGCCTTGAAGACCACGGTGAACGGCAAGCTGACGCAGCAGGGCAACACGCGCGACATGATCTTCGACGTGCCCACGTTGATCGAATTCTTCAGCAGCTTCATGACGCTGCAACCCGGTGACCTCATCCTCACCGGCACGCCCGACGGCGTGGTCGACTGCCAGCCCGGCGATGTGATCGTCACGTCCATCGAAGGCGTCGGCGACCTCGTCAACACCATCACTCCACATTCCCCCGCATCTGCATGACGACGATCCAGCACCTCATCAACGGCAAGTCCGTCCCAGGTTCCGCCACGTTCGAGACCATCAACCCGGCCACCCAGGAGGTGCTGGCCGAAGTTTCCACGGGCGGCGAAGACGAGGTGAACGCCGCGGTGGCCGCAGCGAAAGCCGCGTTTCCGAAGTGGGCCGGTCTGCCGGCCACCGAGCGCGCCAGACTGATGCGCAAGCTCGGCGAACTGATTGCCGCCAACGTACCTGATATCGCGCGCACCGAGACCAACGACAGCGGCCAGGTGATCTCGCAGACCGGCAAGCAGCTCGTCCCGCGCGCTGCCGACAACTTCCATTACTTCGCCGAAATGTGCACCCGCGTGGACGGCCACACCTACCCCACGCCCACGCACCTGAACTACACGCTGTTCCACCCGGTGGGCGTGTGTGCCCTCATCAGCCCGTGGAACGTGCCCTTCATGACGGCCACGTGGAAAGTCGCGCCCTGCCTGGCGTTTGGCAACACGGCGGTGCTCAAGATGAGCGAGCTCAGCCCCCTCACGGCAGCGCGGCTGGGCGAGCTGGCGCTGGAGGCGGGCATTCCCGCCGGTGTGCTGAACCTGGTGCATGGCTACGGCAAGGAAGCGGGCGAGCCGCTGTGCGCGCACCCGGACGTGCGGGCGATCTCGTTCACCGGGTCCACCGCCACCGGCAACCGCATCGTGCAGAGTGCAGGGCTGAAGAAGTTCAGCATGGAGCTGGGCGGCAAGAGCCCGTTCGTGATCTTCGACGACGCCGATCTGGACCGAGCGCTGGACGCGGCGGTGTTCATGATCTTCTCGAACAACGGCGAGCGCTGCACGGCGGGCAGCCGCATCCTGGTGCAGCAAAGCATCTACGCGGACTTCGTGCAGAAGTTCACCGAGCGCGCGAAGCGCATCACGGTGGGCGACCCGCTGGATGAGAAGACCATCGTCGGGCCGATGATCAGCCAGGCGCATCTCTCGAAGGTGCGCAGCTACATCGAGCTGGGTCCGAAGGAGGGCGCCACGCTGCTCTGCGGTGGGCTTGATCGACCCTCTTACGCTGCCGAACTGCCCGCCCGCGTGGCCAAGGGCAACTACGTGTGGCCCACTGTGTTCGCCGATGTGGACAACCGCATGCGCATCGCGCAAGAGGAAATCTTCGGCCCGGTGGCCTGCCTGATTCCGTTCAGGGACGAAGCGCACGCGATCGAACTGGCCAACGACATCCAGTACGGTCTCTCCAGCTATGTGTGGTCGGAGAACCTGGGGCGTGCGCACCGGGTGGCGGCGTCGATCGAGGCGGGCATGTGTTTCGTGAATTCGCAGAACGTCCGTGATCTTCGCCAGCCCTTTGGCGGTACCAAGGCGAGTGGCACGGGGCGTGAGGGCGGGACCTGGAGTTATGAGGTGTTCCTGGAGCCCAAGAACATTGCTGTTTCGCTGGGGTCGCACCACATTCCGCATTGGGGGGTGTGATTTGTTGCGCTCCATTTCTCTCCACCGGGTTGGCGGGATCGAGCGGGCACGGCGCTCTGCTCCGCGAATGTCCTCCGGCGGCTGGAGCCGCCTCCCCCTTTATTTCGCTGCGCAGAGCGCCATGCCCGCTCGATCTGCAATGGCGTGTGTGCGGTCTTCTTTTTCTTGCATGCGCGGTCCGGAGTGGTTTGCTGGCTTGGGGTGTCCACCGCAGCGAAATAAAGGAGGAGGGGCCGCAGGCCCCGGGGGACATTCGCGGAGGTGGGCACCCCAAGCCAGTAAACCACGGCGCAACCCACAAACATCAAGGAACACGACATGGGAAAACTAGCCCTGGTCGCCAAGATCACCCACGTTCCCTCGATGTACCTCAGCGAAGTCGACGGACCCCGCAAGGGCACGAGACAGGACGCCATCGACGGCCACAAGGAAATCAGCCGCCGCTGCCGTGAACTGGGTGTCGACACCATCGTCGTCTTCGACACCCACTGGCTCGTCAACGCCAGCTACCACCTCAACTGCGCGCCCCACTTCCAGGGCACCTACACCAGCAACGAATTGCCCCACTTCATCAGCAACATGGCCTACGAGATCCCGGGCAACCCCGAGCTCGGCCAGCTGCTCGCCAAGGTCTGCAACCAGCATGGCGTGGAAACCCTCGCCCACCATGCCACCACCCTCGGTCCTGAATACGGCACCCTCGTGCCCATGCGCTACATGAACGAAGACCGGCACTTCAAGGCCATCTCCGTCTCCGCGCTCTGCCAATCCCACTACCTCAACGACAGCGTGCGCCTCGGCTGGGCCATGCGCAAAGCGGTTGAAGACCATTACGACGGCACCGTCGCCTTCTTTGCCAGCGGCTCGCTCAGCCACCGCTTCGCGCAGAACGGTCTTGCGCCCGAGTTCGCCTTCAAGATCTGGAGCCCTTTCCTCGAAACGCTGGACCGCCGCGTTGTCAACATGTGGGAGCAGGGCGAATGGAAGGCCTTCTGCGAGATGCTGCCCGAATACGCTTCCAAGGGCCATGGCGAAGGCTTCATGCACGATACCGCCATGATGCTCGGCGCGTTGGGCTGGAGCGAATACGACGGCCGTGCCGAAGTCATCACCCCGTATTTCGGCGCCTCCGGCACCGGCCAGATCAACGCCGTGTTCCCGGTCACGCCGCAGACGGGTGCGGCCATTCCCGCCTCGCAAGCCTCTTCCGCCGCCGGCTACCAGGCCGTCAGCCGACTCTGAGCCCGAACACCATGCCTCACCTCGTCATCCTCTACACCCCCAACCTCGATCAACCCGCTGCGCAAGGCGGCGTCGACATGAGCGCTCTGTGCCGCGAACTCTGCGACGCCATGCTCGCCGTGCGCGACGAGGCCGACCGGCAGGTGTTTCCCACCGGTGGCACGCGCGTGCTCGCCTACCCGGCGGCGCACAGCGCGGTCTCCGATGGCGGCGCGGCCGGCATGGCCGCCGGCCTGGGCGGCGACTACGCCTTTGTCTACATGAACGTGCGCATGGCCAAAGGCCGCAGCGCCGTCGTCCACCAGCGCGTGGGCGATGCGTTGCAGGCCGTGGTGAAGGCGCGCTTTGCTGCGCAACTCGCCGCGCACCCCATCGGCATCACCGTGCAGGTGGACGAAGGGCATGAAGTGTTTGATGCCAAGACCAGCTCCTTGCACCCGCTCTTCAACCGGAGCTGACACCATGCTCGACGACGTCCTCATCCAGCAACTGGCCGCCGAACTCGAGCAGTCCGAGCAGACGCGTGTATCGCTGGAGCATTTTTCGAAACGCTTTCCCGGCATGACCATCGAAGACGGCTACCGCGTGGGCCGTGCCTGGGTGGCCTTGCAGATCGCCAGCGGAAAAAAAACCATCGGCCACAAGATCGGTCTCACCAGCCGTGCGATGCAGATCTCCAGCCAGATCGACGAGCCCGACTTCGGTACCTTGCTCGACAGCATGCGCTTCACCGCACAGGCCGACCAGGTGCTGGAGATTCCAGCCTCGCGCTTCATCGCCCCGCGTGTGGAGGTGGAACTGGCATTCGTGCTCAAGGCTCCGCTGCAAGGCGAGGGCGTGACGGTGGATGACGTGCTGGCCGCCACCGAGTATGTGACGCCCGCCATCGAAATCATCGACGCCCGCATCGAACAGTTCGACCGCCACACCAAAGTCATGCGCAAGGTGTTCGACACCATCAGCGACAACGCAGCCAACGCCGGTATCGTGGTCGGCGAAGGCGACCCACGCTACCGCGCCGATCCGCGCCTCACCGACCTGCCCTGGTGCGGCGCCATCCTGCGCCAGAACGGCGCGGTGGAGGAAACCGGCCTGGCCGCGGGTGTGCAGGGTCACCCGGCCATCGGTATCGCGTGGCTGGCGCACAAGCTCGCGCCCTGGGGCGAATCGCTTCGACCAGGCCAGATCGTGCTGGCCGGCTCGTTCACTCGGCCGGTGGCCGCCAGGGCGGGTGATCTGTTCGAGGCCGACTACGGCCCGCTGGGTTGCCTGCGGTTCCGTTTCGTTTGAACTTTCCTTTTATGCAGACCCCCACCAACCCTTTCAAACAGGCGCTGGCCGAACGCCGTGTGCAGTACGGCTTCTGGCTGGGCCTGGCCCATGCCTACAGCGCAGAGATCTGCGCTGGCGCCGGTTTCGACTGGCTGCTGATCGACGGCGAACACTCGCCCAACGGACTGCAGAACCTGCTGGGCCAGGCCCAGGCCATCGCTGCCTACCCCGGCACGCACGCCATTGCGCGCGTGCCGGTGGGCGACGCGGTGCTCATCAAGCAATACCTCGACATCGGCCTGCAGACCCTGCTGGTGCCCATGGTGGACACGCCCGAGCAAGCGGCCCACCTGGTGCGCGCCTGTCGCTATCCCCAGGCCGATGGGCTGGGGGGCGTGCGCGGCGTGGCCGGCGCGCGCGCTTCGCGCTGGGGCCGCTACCCGAACTACGCGAAAGAGGCCAACGCCCAGGTCTGCCTGCTGGTTCAGGTGGAGACGCGCGAGGCCCTTCAGCAACTCGATGCGATTGCAGCCACGCCAGGCGTGGACGGGGTGTTCATCGGTCCGGCCGATCTGTCTGCTTCGCTCGGCCACATCGGCAATCCGGGGCATCCGGACGTGCAGGCTGCGATCGAGGATGCGATCGCGCGCATCCTGCGCGCGGGCAAGGCGCCCGGCATCCTCACGCCCGACGAATCCATGGCGCGCCACTACCTTGCGCTGGGTGCGGTGTTCGTGGCTGTGGGCCTGGATACCCAAATCCTCGCGCGGCAGACCAGTGCGCTGGCCGCGCGCTTCAAGAACGATGTTTCCCCGGCGCCCGTGCAGGCCCGGGGCAGTGTGTACTAGGCAGGAAGAGGAGCCACCCCATGAACGCCGCCATGCAACCCACCACCACCGCCACGCCCGCTGGCATGCACGCAGACGAATGGGCCGCGCGCATCGAGCTCGCCGCCTGCTACCGCGTCTTCGCCATGCTGGGCTGGACGGAGATGATCTACAACCACATTACGCTGCGGCTGCCCGCCAGCGTGACGGGGGAAGGCGAAGACCGCCCCGCCGCCGGGCCGCCCCTAGGCGGGGCAGCCCCCTCGGGGGGCAGCGAACCACGCGAAGCGGGGAGCGTGGGGGCGGGCGGAAAGCAGTTCCTGATCAACCCGTTCGGCCTGCACTACAGCGAAGTGACGGCACGCAATCTGGTGAAGATCAATCTGAAAGGCGAGGTGCTCGACGGTTCACCGCACCCGGTGAACCCGGCGGGCTTCACCGTGCACGCCGCCATTCACGACGGCATCGAAGGCGCGCATTGCGTCATGCACACCCACACCACGGCCGGCGTGGCCGTGGCCTGTCTCAAGGGTGGCCTGCAGCAGACCAACTTCTACACCGCGCAGCTGCACGACATGGTGGCCTACCACGCGTTCGAGGGCATCACCATCCACGCCGACGAGGCGCCGCGCCTGCTCCAGAGCATTGGCAGCAAGCCGGCGGTGATCCTGCGCAACCACGGCCTGCTGGCCTGGGGTGCCACGCTACCGCAGACCTTCGCCATCCTCTGGACCCTGCAACGCGCCTGCGAAATCCAGATGGCCACCTTCTCCATGGGCGGCGCCGAGGCGGCCATTCCCGTGCCCGAGGCCATTGCCGCAAAATGCACCCGCGACGCCTTGCAGTTCAACCCCCACCACGGCGCCGGCCGCGATGTGTTCGACGCCCTGGTCCGGCAGGTCAACCGCCTGGACTGCAGTTACCTGGAGTAAGCCCTTGTCCCCACCGGATTTTCAACGCGTTGCCATCGTCGGCGCAGGCGCCATCGGCGGCTGGCTCGGTGTGCTGCTCTCGCACACCGGCTGCCTGGTCAGTGCGCTCGCACGCGGCGATACGCTCGCCGCGCTGCAACGCGACGGCCTGCAACTGCACCAGGACGGCAAGACGATGGGTGCTCCGGTGGAAGCCTCTTCCAGTGCCGTGGCGCTGGGTGTGCAGGACCTCGTGATCGTGGCGGTGAAGGCGCCGGCCATGACCGAAGTGGCGCGCAGCATCGCGCCGCTGATCGGGCGTCACACGGTGGTGCTCACCGCCATGAACGGCGTGCCCTGGTGGTTCTTCAACGAATTTGGCGGACCCCGTTCGGGCACACGCCTGCAGGCGGTGGACCCGGGCGGCGCGATCGACCGAGCCGTGCCCGCGCGCAACGTGGTCGGTGGTGTGGTCCACGCCAGTTGCTCGGTCGATGCCCCGGGTGTGATCCGCCACCACTTCGGCAACGGCCTCATCGTCGGCGAGCCCTCGGGCGAACGCAGTGCGCGTGTGGTGGCACTCGCCGAGCTCCTGCAGCGCGCCGGCCTCAACGCCAGCATCTCGCCGCAGATCCAGAAAGACGTCTGGTACAAGCTCTGGGGCAACATGACCGTCAACCCGGTGAGCGCGCTCACCGGGGCCACCACCGACCGCATCATGGGTGACGAGCTGGTGCGTGGCTTCATCAGCAGCGTCATGCTCGAAGCCAAGGCCATTGGCGCACACATCGGCATCCCGATCGACCAGCAACCTGAAGACCGCCACGCCGTCACACTCAAACTCGGCGCCTTCAAGACCTCGATGCTGCAGGACGTGCAGGCGAAGAAGCCGGTGGAGCTCGACGCACTGGTCAGCGTGGTGCGCGAACTTGGCCAGCTGACCGGCGTGCCCACACCGTTCACCGATGCCCTGCTCGGCCTCTCGCGCCTGCAGGCGCAGACGCTGGGCCTGTACCCCGAACCGCCAGCCCGGCAGGGTTAGCCCCCTACCGGCTGGCAGCCGGGGGCAGAAAAATCCGTCATGCCCTCGACCTGGACCCTGGACGCCCCCGCTGCAAGCCACGCCGTGTCGTCGTCGGTGGTCCATGGCCTGCTGGAGGTCGCCAGCGCACCGCTGAGCGCGGTCCGTCTGCTGCGCGCCATCCAGCTGGCGGTGCCGGTGCAGTACCTCTCACTGGTCTCCTTTTGCCGCGACACGCCAGAGCTCATCGAAGGCAGCTCGCGCGACACACAGGGCCGCGACGTGGTCGCCGAGTGCTTCGCCATCTACCGGCGCAGCTACTTTCGCAGCGACTCGGTGATGCGACTGGCCGATCACGTGGCCGCACGACCGGCGCGCGAAGTGGCGGTGCTGCACTGCCGGGCCGACGAACTGCCGGTGGCCGGCTGGCGCGACGACATCTACGTGCGCGAACGCCTCACCGAGCGGTTCACCCTGCTGCATGCCCCTGCGCCTGGTGCCGTGCAGGCCATTCACCTCTACCGAGACGATCGCCAGGGTTTCTTCCAGCCGCACGAGATCGCCCAGTTGCTGGCGCTTGCCCCGCTGCTGCGCCAGGCCCACCATGCAGCGTTGCAGGTGGGATCGGCGGTGGCCGATCGTCACGCCCAGGTGGCACAGGCCGCGCAGCGCCTCGCCCGGCTGGCGCCCACCCTCTCGCCACGCGAGCGCGAGGTCTGCGCCCGCATCGCCTGCGGCCTCAGTGCCGACGGCATCGCTGTTGATCTCGATGTCGCCCTGTCCACCGTGGTCACGCTGCGCAAGCGCGCCTACCTGAAGCTGACCGAAGCGGGTTTGCCCGCGGACAGGATGCGCCTGGCGCATTGGCTGGGCTAGGGTTTCTCCGTGGAAGATGAGGACGGTCGCGGTGTTTGCGGCGAATAGAATTCGCGCACCCTGAGAGGCGGAGAAATATTCATGAGACAGACATGGCGCGTATTGCGCGGATTGTTGCTGGCCGCAACACTGGTTTATCTGGGCGGCTGTGCTTCCTTTTACGTCGATGGCAATGCGCCGGAGGTGCCGGCCGCGCAGTACAGGAAGCCGGCCGCGCCGGCCGACGTGCAGCTTATCTGGGAATTCCAGACCAAGGGCGTGGCGAACGCCAAGGCCACGGAATACCTGAAGGCCCGTGTTCTGGACCAACTCGCCACCAGTGGCCTGTTCGCCAAGGTGAGCGATGCGCCCGTCGCCAGCGGCGCACTGCTGACCGCCACCGTGAACAACGTACCACTCACCGATGACGCGGCTTCCAAGGGCTTTGTCGCCGGTCTGACCTTCGGCATTGCAGGGCAGACCGTGGGAGACGGCTACGAATGCACCCTGCGCTACACACCGGGACGCAGCGGCGCGGCCCCTCTGGAGCAGAAGAGCAAGCACGTCATTTACACCAACATCGGTGCCGCCGGACCACCGCCGGGTGCGCAGAAAGTGGCCAATGTTGAAGAAGCTGTCACCACCATGCTGCGCCAGTTGATCAGTCGAACCCTCAACCCTTTGTCACAGGACCCCGCATTTCCATGACTTCTCTTTCCCTTCGCCTCGCTCCCTTGTTGGCCGTGCTCGTCTTCGCGGGTTGCGCCAACGTCAAACTCGATGCCACGGGCGCCACACCCGCCACGGTCGAGAAGCTGCGTGCTGCCAAGCTGGCACCAGCCCAGGTTGGGGCCTTCCGCCTGGCGCCGGGCAAGGATCCGGCCATGGACACCTCTCTGAGCGGCCTCAGGGGGAATTCGCTGGCACCGGCCAAGGGCAGCTGGTCGCAGTTGCTCAAGGACACGGTATTGGCCGAACTCACGGCCGCAGGCCTTGTCGACCCGGCCTCCAGCCTCGTCATCGAAGGCTTGCTCACCGACAGCAAAGTGGATGCCGCCATCGGCACGGGCACCGGCCGCCTGGCCGCTCGCTTCATTGTGAAAAACGGAAGCCGGGTGGCGTACGACAAGGAGCTCACGGTCGATGCCCAATGGGAGTCTTCGTTCATCGGCGCGGTGGCGATCCCGGCCGCCATGAACCAGTATGGCGCCTTGTACAAATCACTCGTTGCCAAACTTGTTGACGACCCCGATTTCCGGCGCGCGCTGACGAAGTAAGGGGTTCCCTTGTCCATCCCCTTCGAAGGGGACGGCCCTCATCCAGCCACCGCCTAGCATGGGTCTCCCTTCCCCCGAGCAGGAGACAAACCATGTGGTTGCGAAACTGCTGGTATGTGATCGCCTGGGACCATGAGGTCCCGAAGGCCGACGCGGCGCAACTCTTCACACGCACCGTGCTGGGCGAGCCGGTGCTCGTCTACCGCACGCAGGCAAATGAGATCGTGGCGCTGGAAGACCGCTGCTGCCACCGCCACGCGCCGCTGTCGGTGGGGCGGCGTGAGGGCGATTGCGTGCGCTGCGGCTACCACGGTCTGAAGTTCAATTCGGAAGGCCGGTGTGTGGAGGCGCCGGGGATCGAGATCGTGCCCGCCAAGGCATGTGTGCGCCGCTATCCGGTGGCCGTGAAGAACCAGTGGGTGTTCGTGTGGATGGGCGATGCCGCAAAGGCCGACACGGCCCTGCTGCCCGACAACTTCAGCTGCGATAGCCCGCAGTGGAAGAACAAGCCGGGTTACCTGCACTACGACACGCCTTACCTGCTCATCTGCGACAACCTGCTCGACTTCTCGCACCTGAGTTACGTGCACGAGAAATCGCTCGGTGGCTCTGCACGCATCGCCCAATCGCGTCCGGTCATCGAGCCCGTGCCCGGCGCCACGGCCGACTGGCCGCAGATGGGCATCAAGGTTTCCCGGCATGTGAATGACGTACCGGCGCCGCCGTTCTACCAGCGATTCCGCCGCTTCGACACGAACCTGGACCGCTGGTTCGTCTACGAATTCCTGTTGCCAGGCACGCTGCTCATGCACTCGGGTGGCCGCCCCACGGGCGCTTCACCCGACGCGCCCGGCCCATCGGTGCGGCTGCACAGTTGCCAGACGCTCACGCCCGAAACCGCCACCACCACGCACTACTTCTTTCAGCAGTCGCACCCGGTGGACGAAGGCGACGACACGGTCACCGAGAGCATCTACAGCAGCCTGCTGGGCGCTTTCAACGAAGACCGCGACATGATCACGGCGCAACACCGCAACATCCAGCTCAACCCCAAGCTGCCCATGATGCCGCTGGCCATGGACGCCGCATTGATGCAGTTCCGACGTCTGCTCGAAGGTCGGGTACAGGCTGAGCAGCGTGCCACCACCGCTTCACCCCCCACGGCCGTGACGGCCTGACCACAACGGAGACAGACGATGACCCGCAAACACTTCCTGCTCGCCCCGATGGCTGCAACGCTTCTGGCCACCACCGGCCTGGCGAGCGCACAGACCGTGCTCAGCGTTTCGACCTGGCTGCCACCCGCGCACGGCGCCACCATGGCGCAGAACCAGTGGTGCGAAGCGGTGGAAAAGGAAACCAAGGGCAGCGTGAAGTGCAATCTGTTGCCGAAGGCGGTGTCCGCGCCACCTGGCACTTTCGACGCCGTGCGCGACGGTCTGGCCGATGTGTCCTTCACGGTCGACGGCTACACCCCGGGGCGCTTCATCTTCACCCAGGTGGCCGAGTTCCCGTTTCTGGGCGACAGCTCCACCACCACTTCGGTGGCCTACCAGCGCATCTACGACAAGTACTTCGCGCCTCTCGGCGAGCACCGTGGTGTGAAGGCGCTGGCGGTGTTCACGCACGGCCCGGGCATCATCTTCACCGTGAAGCAGCCGGTGGCCTCAGCGGCCGATGCCAGCAAGCTCAAGTTCCGCATCGGTGGGGGCAACATCAACGAACTCTCCAAAGCCATGGGCTGGAACACCACGCTCAAGCCGGCCACCGAGTCGTTCGAACTGCTCTCCACCGGCGTGATGGACGGCACCTTCTTCCCGGACGAGTCGTTGCAATCCATGCGCCTGTCGATGGTGAAGTACGCCACCACTTTCCCGGGTGGTCTGTACAACACCAGCTTTGTCTTCATGATGAACGAGGCCAAGTACAAGGGCCTCAAGCCCGAGGAGCGCGCCGCGATCGACAAGGTGTCCGGTGAAGCAGCGGCGCGCATGTTCGGCGCCGGCTGGGACCGCACCGACTCCGCCTCGCGCGACATCCAGAAGCAGACCGGCGTGCAGCGCCAGATGGCCAACGACGCCTTCGTGAACGACGTCAAGGCCAAGCAGGCAGCGCTGGAAGACAAATGGGTGGCGGCGGCGGAAGGGCGTGGTCTGAAGAACGCGCGCGCCGTGCTGGCGGAGTTCCGCGCCGAGATTCAGAAGGTCAAATGATCAGCCCAGCAGGGCAGGGAACAGTTTGACCAGGCCGGTGGCCATCACCTCCACCGACAGCGCCGCCAGGATCAGGCCCATCAGCCGCGTCATCACGTTGATGCCGGTCTGGCCCAGGAAACGCGCGATAGGTTCGGCCAGCGTGAAGCAGACGGCGGTGGCCAGGGCAATGACCACGCCGTAGCCCACCAGCGCCGCGTGCTGAAAGAAGGTCTTGGCCTGGTCGGCGTAGATCACCACGGTGGACATGGTGGCCGGGCCGGTAAGCAGCGGGATCGTGAGTGGCACCACGGCAATCGATGCACGGGCCGATGCGTCCTCCACCTCGCCAGGCGTGGTCTTGGCCTCGGCCGGCTGTGCGTTCAGCATGGACAGTGCCGAGGTCAGCAGCAGCATGCCACCGCCCACCTGGAAGCTCGCCAGTGAAATGCTGAAGAACTCCAGGATCTGCAGGCCGATGATCGCGCAGGTGGCGATCACCGCGAAGGCGCTGAATGCCGAAATGAGCACCGTGCGCCGTCGCTGCTTTTTCGAGAAACCCTGCGTGTAGTGGATGAAGAAGGGCACGATCGCCAGCGGGTTGACGATGGCGAGCAGGGTGATGAGCGGCTTGAAATCCATGGGCGGGATTGTGAGGGATGGCGCGACCGCACGGACGATCCGGTGCCGGGCCGCCCCAAGCCGGATCAGCCCCCTCGGGGGGCAGCGACCCGCGCAGCGGCGGAGCGTGGGGGCTCTTTCAACCTGAACATCCCGTATCCCTCCATGTGCAGAACTTTGTCGCCGTGCTGGTTGTGCATTTCCCAGATCGTGCGCACCAGGCCCACGTCTGGCCGCTTGCTCATGGGCCGCTTCTCGGTGATGGTGTGCTGCAGGCGCAGGGTGTCGCCAGGGAACACCGGCTTGAGCCATTTCAGGCTTTCCAGACCGGGTGAGCCCAGGCTGGAGGTGTGCACCAGGAAGTTGGTCACCATCAGCCGCATGGCCATGGCGCAGGTGTGCCAGCCGCTGGCGCTGAGTGCACCGAACACGGAAGCCCTGGCCGCCTCGTGGTCGAGGTGGAAAGGCTGGGGGTCGAACTGGCGCGCGAAGGCCACCGTCTCTTCTTCGGTGGGGGTGATGGTGCCCAGATCGCGCGTTTCGCCGACCTGCAGGTCTTCCCACCAGATCGTGATGTCTTGTCCCATTCAACGGCCTCCTGACACATCAATGAACGACATGGTGGTGTACTTCGATACATCCGACAGCAGCCACACGATGGCCTGGGCCACCTCGTCGGCATCGCCACCGCGTTTCATGGGGATCTCCGGGCTCAGGTCGCGCACCCGGTTGGGCAGGCCGCCCGAGGCGTGAATGTCCGTGTCGATCAAACCCGGGCGCACGCAGTTGACCCGGATGCCCTCGGTGGCCACCTCTTTCGCCAGGCCGATGGTGAACGTGTCGATGGCGCCTTTGGCCGCCGCGTAGTCCACGTATTGCCCCGGTGCCCCCAGGCGTGCGGCGGCGCTGGAGAGGTTCACGATGGCGCCACCCGCTCCGCCATGCTTCGTGCTCATGCGCCGCACCGCCTCCCGCGAGCAGATGAAGGAGCCGATCACGTTGATGTCGAACATGCGGCGCCAGCGCGCCACGCTCTGCTGGTCCAGCCGCAGGGTCACGTCCACCACGCCGGCGTTGTTGACCAGGCCGGTGATGTGGCCGAGCTTGGCGTCGATCCGGGCGAACATCGCCATCACCTGGTCTTCATCGGCCACGTCGGCCTGCACGCTGATCGCGTTGCCGCCTTCGGCACGGATCGCGCGGACCACCTCGTCGGCGGCCAGTGAATTCGCCGAGTAGTTCACCGCCACCGCCCAACCCTGTCGCGCGGCCAACCTCGCGGTGGCAGCGCCAATGCCGCGCCCGCCGCCGGTGACCAACAGCACTTCGCCCTTCGCCTTGTCCATAACCTCTCTCCTGCAGAATGTGGTGGCATCGCGTACAACACGGGGCGCGCATCCAGCGCGCCATTACAACAGCGTCAGGAGACCGCCATGCGTCGCACAGTCGACTACTACTTCGCCCCGCAAAGCCCCTGGACCTACCTCGGCCACGAACGTTTCGCCGCCCTGGTGCGCGAAACCGGCGCCACCGTGCGCGTGCTGCCCGCCGACCTGGGCAAGGTGTTTCCCATTTCAGGCGGCCTGCCGCTGCACAAGCGCGCGCCGCAGCGCCAGGCGTACCGGCTGCTCGAGTTGCGCCGATTCAGCCAGGCGCTGGACGTGCCGCTGAACCCCGAGCCCCGTTTCTTCCCCGTGGTCGCTGACCCGGCTGCGCGCCTGATCACGGCGGTGGCCCTGCGCGATGGGGCCGATGCCGCCATGCGCCTCACCGGTGCCGTCACATCCGCGGTGTGGGCACAGGAGCGCGACATCGCCGACCTGTCCGTGCTCGCCGCGCTGCTGGCGGAGACCGGCCTGAGCGCGGCGCGACTGGACGATTCCCTTCAGCCCGACGTGCAGACACGCTACGACCAGCAGACGCAGGCGGCGATCGACGCCGGCGTGTTCGGCGCGCCCAGCTACGTGATCGAAGGCGAGCTTTTCTGGGGCCAGGACCGCCTCGACTTTGTGGCCCGCCGTTTGCAGGCCTGATCTTTTCACATCACCACAGGAGCACACCACCATGGGACAGACGACCGAACTCAAATCCGCCGACGGCTTCACCTTCCCGGCCTACATCGCCGAACCCAGCGGCAAGCCGCGCGGCGGCCTGGTGGTGTTGCAGGAGATCTTTGGCGTGAACTCGCACATCCGCTCGGTGGCCGACGGTTACGCCGCCGATGGCTATTTCGTGGTTGCGCCGCACACCTTCCACCGCGTCAAGACCGGCGTGGAACTGGGCTACAAGGAAGACGACATGAAAGCCGGCATGGCGCTGAAAGCCGCCGTGGAAGAGCTTCCCGCCCCCGGCGTGCTGCCCGACATCCAGGCCGCCATCAACCACGCGGCGCAGGGCGGCAAGGTCGGCATCGTCGGCTATTGCTGGGGTGGCCTGCTCACCTGGCGATCGGCCAGCGCGCTCAAGGGCCTGTCGGCCGCGGCGCCTTACTACGGTGGCGGCATGACCGTGGGCGCGGACGCCGAGCGCCAGCCCACCGTGTCGGTGATGGTGCATTTTGGCGACCAGGACCACTGGATTCCGCTGGACACCGTGGAAGCGTTCAAGAAGGCGCACCCCGAGGTGGTGGTGCACGTGTACAACGCCAACCACGGCTTCAACTGCGACCAACGGGGGTCCTACAACGAGGCCGCGGCAAAGCTGGCGCGCGAACGGACCATCGGCTTCTTCGCGCAGCACCTGAGCTGATGCCATGTGGCGCGCCGCCGCTTCGCTGGGGTTGCTGACCGGAGCTTGCTCGTTTGCAGCAGCAGCCGACTACAACGGTCCGCTGTTCGACGCCCACCTGCACTACAACGACGAAGCCTGTGTGCACGACGCGCCCGCGCCGGGTTGCCCGCACCCCATGGCGGACGTGCTTGACCGCATGAAGCGCAATGGCGTGCGTGCCATCGTGGCCAATTCGCGACCCAACGAAGGCACCAAGGCGCTGGCCAACGCACGCGATCAGACCCGCGCGGCCGGCGTGGCAGTAGTACCCTTCGTGCGCCTCTACCGTGACCGCACCGACTACAACAACTGGTTCCGGGACCCGACCATCGTCGACATGGTGAACACCGAGCTCAAGCGCGGGACCCCCGCCGGGCCGTACCGGGGCCTGGGCGAATTCCACCTGTACGACAGCGCCAACGCCAACGGCCCGGTGGCGAAACAGCTCATGGCGCTGGCCGAGGAAAAAGACCTGGCGATCCTCGCGCACGTGGACGACGTGGCGATCGACCTGCTGATGGCCAACACGCCGTCCAAGGGTCAGAAGATGCGTCTGATCTGGGCGCACACGGGGATAGGAGGCAGCCCGGTGGCGCGCGTGGACGCCTTGTTCGCGCGCTACCCGAAACTCATGGGCGAACTCTCCTACCGCCCGGGGCTCACTTGCGGCGACGGCCAGCTCTGCCCGGAGTGGCGCACGCTGCTGCTGAAGTACCCGGACCGTTTCATGATCGGCTCGGACACCTGGGTCAACCAGCGCTGGCTGTACTACGACGACCTCATGAAGGGCTACCGCACCTGGCTCGGTGGGCTGCCGGCGGACGTGGCGCGCAAGATCGCCTGGGACAATGGCGCCGCGCTCTTTGGCGTTCCGACTCCGTCCCCCCGATGATCCAGCTGCACTTCTACCCCAGCACGGCGGCCATGGTGCCGCACATCCTGCTCGAAGAGCTGGGTGTTCCCTACGAACGCGTGCTGATCGACCGTGAAAACGGCGCACTCGATTCGCCGGCCTACCGCGCGCTCAACCCCAACGGCCTCATCCCGGTGCTGGTGGACGGCGGGCTGGTGCTATACGAAACCGCGGCCATCGGCCTGCACCTGGCCGACACGCATCCGCAGGCGCGACTCATGCCGGTGCTGGGCAGTGTCGAGCGCGCGCACGCCTACAAATGGCTCATGTGGCTCACCAACACACTGCAAGCCACGCTCATCGTCTACTTCTATCCCCACAGGTGGGTCGACGACGGCAGCGCCACGAAGGACGAGGTCAAGGCAACGGCCAAGCGGCGCGTTGGCGTGCAGCTCGATCTGCTCGATGCCGAGCTGGCGCGCCATGGTGGACCGTGGTTCATGGGTGAGTCGTACACGCTGCTCGATGCCTACGTGTTCACGCTGTGCCGCTGGACGCGCCACTTTTCGGCTGACTCGCCGGTGCGCCCCGCGCGCGAGCGGCCGCACCTCGGGCCTTATCTGCAGCGCATGCTGGCGCGCCCGGCGCTGCAGCGCGTGATGATCAATGAGGGATTGACCCCGGCCTTTGTTTGAGGCCTCAGCGTGCCGAGCGCACCAGGTAGCGCTTGCGCCAGAACAGCACACCGAGCACCACGGCAGTCAGCGCCATGGAGCCCAAAGCCCACCAGAACCCGGTCTGCTGGTGCAGCAGCGGGATGAACTGGAAATTCATGCCGAAGATGCCTGCGATCAGGTTCAGCGGCAGGAAGATGGCGGTGAGCGCGGTGAGCGTGCGCATGATGTCGTTGGTGCGGTTGCTTTGTGCCGAGAAATGCATCTGCACGGCAGTCTCGGCGTTCTGTTCGAGCCGCCGGACATGGTGCACCACACGTTCGATGTGCTCCAGCACGTCGCGTGAACGCACCTTGAGCAATTCCAGCCCACGTTGTCCGCCAATGGATTCGTTGGGCTCCCAGGTGGCAATGGCCTCGATCCAGTCCTGAATGGCCGAGCGCTGGTCTTCGCAGATCTCGTCAAGCTGGTGCAGCGAGATGCGCGCATCCAGCAGCGAGCCCCAGTTGCTGAATCGCGCCTTGGGTTGCAGCAGTTCGGTCTGCCAGTGGTCGAGCTGGCGCGTGAGTTCGCGGCGCAGCGCCAGGTAGCCATCGACCATCTGGTTCACGATGCGCAGCATCAGGTCGGCCGGGCTGGGCGGCAGGTGCACGCCAGCCGCGCGCGAGGCGGCGGTGGCGGCCGACAGCAGGCGCGTGGCGTAGTGCTCCAGGGCCAGGCAGCCGGCGGGATGCACGGTCAGCAGAACGCGGTCGAAGACCGCAAAGCCCACCGGGCTGGTGTCGATGCGGCGCAGCACCGGCGGACCGCCGCGCTTCGTGGCCTGCGTGAGCATTTCGCCGGGATGGGCCAGGTCGGTCTCGCTGTGTCCCGCAGCCAGCCGGCGAAAGACCAGGATGTCGTATTGCGAGGTGTAGTCGTAGTGCGAAGGCAGCTGGTTGTTGAGCAGATCGGAGATGTGCAGGTCCACCAGCGTCATGCCGCAAAGCACCTGCAGGGTGGACTGCACCGCGCCTTGTTCCAGCTCGAACTCGCGCCGTCCGCAGGCAATCCACACATAGCCCTTGTCGGGCAGCACCATCGGCAGGGCGGTGGACTCGCTGACCGAGCCGGGCTGGATGTGGAAGATGCGCATGGCGGAATGGACTCAGCCGCGCAGCAGCCGCGCAGCATCGCGCGCGAAATAGGTCAGGATGCCATCGGCCCCTGCGCGCTTGAAGGCCAGCAGGCTTTCCATCATCACGGCGTCGTGGTCCAGCCAGCCGTTCTGCGCGGCCGCCTTGAGCATGGCGTACTCGCCACTCACTTGATACGCAAAGGTGGGCACGGCGAACTCGTCCTTCACGCGGCGCACGATGTCCAGGTAAGGCATGCCGGGCTTGACCATGACCATGTCGGCGCCTTCGGCCAGATCGAGTGCCACCTCGCGCAGGGCCTCGTTCGTGTTGCCTGGGTCCATCTGATAGACCTTCTTGTCGGCCTTGCCGAGGTTGGCGGCCGAGCCCACGGCATCGCGGAACGGGCCATAGAAGGCGCTGGCGTACTTGGCGCTGTAGGCCATGATGCGCGTGTGCACGAAGCCGCCGGCTTCGAGCGCGCCCCGGATGGCACCAATGCGCCCGTCCATCATGTCGCTGGGCGCCACGATGTCCACCCCGGCTTGGGCCTGCGTCAGCGCCTGCTGCGTCAGGATGCTGACCGTGGGATCGTTGAGGATGTAGTTGTGTTCGTCGAGCAGGCCGTCCTGCCCGTGGCTGGTGTAGGGGTCCAGCGCCACGTCGGTCATCACCCCGAGCTGGGGGAAGCGCCGCTTGAGTTCGCTCACCACCCGGGGCACCAGGCCATCGGGGTTCAGTGCCTCTTTGCCGTCCGGGGTTTTCAGGCGCTGGTCGATCACCGGGAACAAGGCCATCACGGGAATGCCGAGTGCCACGCAATCCTCGGCCACCGGCAGCAGCAGGTCCAGGCTGAGCCGCTCCACGCCCGGCATCGAGCCCACGGCCTCACGCCGTCCCTGGCCATCGAGCACGAACACCGGATAGATCAGGTCGGCCGGGCTCAATCGATGCTCGCGCACCAGATCGCGGGTGAAGGCGTCGCGGCGCAGGCGCCGGGGGCGGTTCAGGGGGTAGGGGGCAGGGGGGTGCATGGCGCTATTTTGTACCCCCGGAAAACTCGAGGCGGTGTGGCGAACTCCACAGTAAGAAGAAAATACTGCTACCGGTTCCTGTTCGGTCGAGTCGCTGCGGTGATATTTTCCAACCATCCCCATTGAACGCCACCCTTCTTCGTCCCGCACGCGATCGCCCCAGCCATGTTGCCCACCAAAAAATCCAGCGCATCGTCTTCCCCGGCCAGCCAGCCAGCGGGGGAGCGCGACTCCGAAAACTGGACGCTCGACGCACACTGGCCGACCCTCTTGTCCGGGCTCGCCGATCAGATCACCGAAGGTGTGAGTGCCCTGCAGAACAGCATCGATCTGCTGCTGCAGAAAGGCCATATCAGCAAGCTGGAGCATCGTGCACTGAGCATTCCCACGGAGCGCATCAAGGTCGCGGGACTCAGTGCCCAGCAGATTCACCGGTTTCATGGGGGTCGCATCCGGCAGTCGCACGAAAAGGTGAACATGGCCGCCTTGCTGGAAGACGTGCTTCAGGAGCGCAAGCAGGAGCTGGCCATCCTGGGGGTGGAACTTCGCCGCAAGCTCAAGCCCGTGGAAGTTCTGGTGGATCCGACGGTGGCCTATGCCTTTGTCAACGCGGTGCTCGACTGGAGCATTCCGTTTGGACATCGGATCGACGTGCGCATGGATCTCAACCACTGGCCAGAACATGCGCGCTTCCAGGTGCGTGTGTCCAACGACGGATCGCCGCCCTCCAGCCATGCGTCTACCGACAGTGTGAGCTGGATGTTGGTCCGCCAGATCGCTCTGGCCGCTGGCGGCATCGACATCGAGCGCACGGTGAGCGAAGAAGGCGTGAACTTCACGGCGATGTTCAACCGGACCGTTCAGGCCGTCGATGGCATTTCGGCGGTGGACCTGTCGGACGACCATTCGTCCATGTTCAAGTCGCTTTCGGGCGTGTACGTGCTGACCATTTCGCCCACGTTGCAGATTCGCGCCGACGTGCGCGATGCCCTGCGCGAGATCGGCATCGTCTCCGACAGCGTGGTCGACTTCAATCAGGCGCGCGAAGCCACCCATCGCCGCATGCCCAACCTCATCGTGGTCGACTCCGAGATAAAGGATCACGAATTCGAGGTTTTCCGCCGCGATCTGCTGCGTGAGGTGTACGAATTTCCATTCGTCGAAATCTCGCCCGACGACAGTTCGTTCGACATGTCCGGCTTTGGTGAGTTTTCCATGGCCAAGGTGGGCCGCGGAAACATCCGCGAAGCATTGGGTACAGCGGTCATGTTCGAGCTGGCCAAAATGATGTAATTCTTTTAGCTACTGCAAAAATCCAACTTTATCAATGTCAGATCTGACAGGTTTCTTGGGTTTTCAGAGCATTTCGTGTACCATTTCTCTGGGCCGTCGCAAGGCGGTTCCCCGCTTTTCCTCCCTGAGCGGGTGCCTTAGTGTGTGACAGCAAAAAGGCTTCCTGACCCGGCCCGAAAGGCCGGGTTTTTTTTGGCCGATCGGTTTTTGCGGTCCGCCGCCGACCGCAAGAGGCGGGGCTACACTGCCACGATGCTTTGGGTCAAATCCTTTCACATCGTCTTCGTGGCCAGCTGG
Source organism: Hydrogenophaga sp. (assembly GCF_051860785.1). GTDB lineage: Bacteria > Pseudomonadota > Gammaproteobacteria > Burkholderiales > Burkholderiaceae_C > Hydrogenophaga. The sequence continues at coordinate 7,279 of NZ_JBIMLB010000017.1, read as the reverse complement.
TTTGCCGGGCTCTTTTACCTGCCGCGCATCTTCGTGAACCTGGCCATGGTGCCGCCTGAAAGCGTGGCTGAACGTGAGCGCTTGCTGCTCATGGCGAAGAAGCTCATGCGATTCACGCATCTTCTCGCCGTGCCTGCGCTTGCGCTGGGCGTGTGGCTTTGGCTGGGTTACGGCATCGGCAAAGGGCCGGGCAACGGCTGGATGCACGCCAAGCTGGCGGCGGTGCTGGTCGTATTGGGGTACCACCATGCCTGCAGCCGCGTGTTGCGCCGCTTCGAAATGGACGGCAATCGCCGCAACCATGTGTGGTACCGCTGGTTCAACGAAGTGCCCGTGGTCCTGCTGGTCGTGGTGGTGGTGCTGGTGGTCGTCAAGCCCTTCTGATCAAGGGCTCTGGCGCTTTGAACACCCGTTCCTCTGCCTGGCCATTGGCGCTGCTGTTCGCCGGACTGGTCGTGTATGCCAGCCTGTATCCCTTTTCGGGATGGCGCGTGCAGGGGGTGTCACCGTTCGCGTACCTGTTGGCGCCCCTGCCCCAGTACTGGACGGGTTTCGAAGTCGCGTCCAACCTCCTGGGATATGCCCCGCTGGGTTTTCTGCTCGCGCTGGCCATGCTGCGGTCCGGCTGGGGACGCTGGTCGTGGCCGTTGGCGCTGGGGCTGCCGTGCCTGCTGTCCCTGGCGGTGGAGACCACGCAGACTTATCTGCCGATGCGCGTGCCGTCCAACGTCGACCTGGCGCTCAATTCGGCGGGCACCTTGATCGGCGCGGTGATTGCCTGGGCCATGGAGCGACTGGGCGTGCTGCGCCGATGGAGCCAGTTCCGGGCCGACTGGTTCGAGCCCTCGGCTTACGGCAGCATCGTGTTGCTGGCTCTGTGGCCGTTTGCCCTGTTGTATCCCCTGTCCGTGCCATTTGGTCTCGGGCAGGTATGGGACCGGCTCGAAGCCGGAATGGTCGAGGTGCTCGATGAGACACCTTTCCTGGCCTGGGTTCCTGTGCGGTTGGAGCTGCCGTTGCCGTTGAGCCCTTTGACGGAGGCGTTCTGCATCGCCTTGTGCCTGCTGGTGCCGCTCCTCATGGGGTTGGGGGAGATGCGCTCGGTGGCGCGGCGTGCTGTTTTCCTGCTCATGCTGTTCCTGTGCGCCTTTGGCGCGGCCGGCCTCTCCGCCGCGCTGACCTACGGCCCGACGCATGCCTGGGCCTGGATAAACGCGCAAGCCGAACTGGGCATGGGCCTGGCACTGGTGCTCGGCATTCTGGCACTGTGGCTGCCCCGGCGGTTGTGCCACGTGGTGATGCTGCTGTGCCTGGCGGTGTCGCTGACCCTGCTCAACAGCGCACCCGACAGCCCGTATTTCGCGCAGTCGCTTGAAGTATGGGAACAGGGACGGTTCATCCGGTTCCATGGGCTCTCTCAGTGGCTCGGCTGGTTGTGGCCCTTTGCCGCGTTGTGGTTCGGGCTGCGCGCCGTGGCCCGGCCCCCGCGGAGCGGGGCGGCCTAGAATCTGCGGCATGAGCGACAACAAGTCCTACTACGAGCGGCACATCTTCTTCTGCCTGAACCAGCGCGCCAACGGCGAGGCCTGCTGTGCCGACCACAAGGCGCAGGCCGCTTTTGATCGCTGCAAGTCCCAGGCCAAGGCGCAAGGACTTCTGGGTGTAGGCAAGGTGCGCGTGAACAAGGCGGGTTGCCTCGACCGCTGCGCCGGCGGACCGATCGCTGTGGTGTACCCAGAAGCCATCTGGTACAGCTATGTCGACGAGCACGACATCGACGAGATCGTGCAGTCGCACCTGCGCGATGGTGTCGTGGTGCAGCGACTGGTGACCCCGCCCGACGTGGGTCGGTGAAGGCACCTGCCATTTCCTCATGAATGCCCAGACTGAAACCCGCGAGTTGACCGGCCCCGCAGGTCAACTGGAAGTGGCCATCGACCGCCCGGTGGCTTCGCCGCGCGGCACCGCTGTCATTGCACATCCCCACCCGCTGCACGGCGGTACCTTGACCAACAAGGTGGTTCAGACGTTGGCGCGCGCCTGCGTGCTCGATGGCTGGACCGCCGTGCGATTCAACTTCCGTGGAGTGGGGCGCAGCGAAGGCACCTATGACGAGGGGCGTGGTGAGCTCGACGACCTGCTGGCGGTGGTGGACGCGCTGGCACCTGACGGCGCGTTGTGCCTGGCCGGGTTCTCGTTCGGGGCTTTCGTCACGACCCTCGCGGTGCAGCGCCTGCACCCTGATCGAGACCTGCAGCGCGTGTTGCTGGTGGGCACGGCCGCCAGCCGTTTCGAGGCGGCACCGGTTCCAGCGGAACTCCACGGCCGAACCTTGGTCGTTCATGGCGAGCAAGACGACACGGTGCCGCTGTCGGCCGTGATGGACTGGGCCCGGCCCCAGGTGCTGCCGGTGCTGGTGGTGCCGGGCGGCGGTCACTTCTTTCATGGCCAGTTGCCCCTGTTGCGGGAACTGGTCGTGCGTCACCTGCGCGCCTGAAGGCGTTGCGGACATTTGTTTTCCCACTTTTTCGAGGACCGGATTTTGTTGCGTCGCTTCTTCTCCCGATTTCTGATGTGCTGCCTCTCTCTGGCTGCCGTGCTGCCTGCAATGGCGCAGATGCCCGTCGCCCCCGAGGTGGCTGCCCGCGCCTACCTGTTGCTGGACGTGACCTCCGGGCAGGTGCTGGCTGCCAAGGAGGCCGACCAGCCGGTCGAACCTGCGTCGCTCACCAAGCTCATGACCGCCTACATCGTGTTCGACGCGCTGAAGTCCGGCAAGATCAGTCTCACGCAGACCTTTGGCGTGAGCGAGCGGGCCTGGAAAATGCCGGGATCCCGCATGTTCATCGACCCCAAGATGCAGGTGCCGGTTGAAGACCTGATCAAGGGGATGATTGTTCAGTCCGGCAACGATGCCACTGTGGCGCTGGCCGAAGGCGTGGCCGGCTCCGTGGAACGATTTGTGCAGCTCATGAACGAGCAAGGCAAGGTGCTCGGGCTCAAAGGCACCAGCTACCGAAATCCCGAAGGGCTGACCGAGGCGGGCCACACCACCACCGCGCGCGACCTGGCCACGCTGGCCACGCGCCTGATGGCCGACTTTCCCCAGTACGTCGCTTACTACTCCATCCAGCGCTATCGCTACCCCGGAACGCCGGCGACCAACGATACCAACCGCAACCTGTTGCTGTTCCGCGACCCCAGCGTGGATGGTCTCAAGACCGGGCATACCAATGCCGCCGGCTATTGCCTTGTGGCCACCGCACGCCGCCAGGTGCCCGGTCTGGGCGAGGGCGCGCAAGGCCAGCGGCGCCTGCTCAGTGTGGTGCTGGGCGCCACCAGCGAGAACGCTCGCGCGGCCGAGAGCCAGAAATTGCTCAATTGGGGATACACGGCCTACGAAGCGGTGCGTCTGTTCCCTGCCGGTACACCTGTGGCCACGCCGCGCATCTGGAAGGGGAAGGCTGAGCAGGTGCGCCTGGGCCGGCCGGAAGGTGTGGTCATCTCGGTGCCAGCGGGTGAGGGCGCGAAGCTGAAGTCGGAAGTGATCCGGCCAGAGCCTTTGGTGGCCCCGCTCACGCGTGGCCAGGCCCTCGGCACCCTCAAGGTGACCCTGGCCAGTGGCGCGACGGTGGCCGAAATTCCCCTCTCCGTGATGGACACGGTTGAGGAGAGCGGTGTCTTCGGGCGTGCCTGGGACGCCATTCGCCTCTGGATCCAGTGAGCGCACGCCCGGCGACGCCCGGGCTCCATTGTCAGAAATCCATGCGCGTGCTACATTAGCGGGCTTTTCGGGTTCCTCCGAAGAGATTTCCGTTTTCGCTTTTTTCAAACGTTTAGGGACGTTTTTCAATGCCAACCATCAACCAACTCGTGCGCCACGGCCGGGAGGTCGAAAAGACCAAATCCAAGAGCCCGGCCATGGAGAACTCTCCGCAGCGTCGCGGTGTGTGCACCCGTGTGTACACCACGACCCCCAAGAAGCCCAACTCTGCTCTGCGCAAGGTCGCCAAGGTTCGTCTGACGAACGGCTTCGAAGTCATCTCCTACATCGGCGGTGAAGGCCACAACCTCCAGGAACACAGCGTCGTGCTGGTTCGCGGTGGTCGTGTCAAGGATCTGCCCGGTGTGCGTTACCACATCGTGCGCGGTTCGCTCGACCTGCAAGGCGTGAAAGACCGCAAGCAGTCGCGCTCCAAGTACGGCGCCAAGCGTCCCAAGAAGGCCTGATCGGCCCGGTTCCCGGGGTTTGTTCCACCCAGGCAGGTGGTGCAAGCGCCAAGGCCCACAACACGGAATCGTCCGTGCGGGTCGAGTAAGTGAGGGTCTTGCATGGCTCTCGCGGTGTCTGAAAAGACGCCAACTGAAGCAATATTGAGGTGAAGAAATGCCACGTCGTCGCGAAGTCCCTAAACGTGAAATCCTGCCGGACCCCAAGTTCGGCAATGTCGAGCTCTCCAAGTTCATGAACGTGATCATGGAAGGCGGTAAGAAGGCGGTTGCCGAGCGCATCATTTATGGCGCGCTGGAGCAGATCGAGAAGAAGACGGGCAAGGATCCGGTCGAAACCTTCTCTGTGGCCATCAACAACGTCAAGCCCATGGTGGAAGTGAAATCCCGCCGCGTGGGCGGCGCCAACTACCAGGTGCCGGTCGAAGTCCGGCCCGTGCGCCGTCTGGCGCTGTCCATGCGCTGGATCAAGGAAGCTGCCCGCAAGCGCAGCGAGAAGTCCATGGCCCTGCGTCTGGCCAACGAGCTGATCGAGGCCACCGAAGGCCGTGGCGGCGCCATGAAGCGCCGTGACGAAGTCCACCGCATGGCCGAAGCCAACAAGGCGTTCAGCCACTTCCGCTTCTGATCCGGGGCACTGCCCCCATATAAGAGCATCCAGAACCGAGAGCCCGCGTTCCCTGAGTCAGGGTGGCGGGCTCGATCCCTTTTCGGAGTATTTCCATGTCCCGCACCACGCCCCTTGAGCGTTATCGCAACATCGGTATTTCCGCGCACATCGATGCCGGCAAGACCACCACCACGGAACGCATCCTGTTCTATACCGGTGTGAACCACAAGATCGGCGAAGTCCATGATGGCGCGGCCACCATGGACTGGATGGAGCAGGAGCAGGAGCGCGGCATCACGATCACGTCTGCTGCCACCACCTGCTTCTGGAAGGGCATGGACCTGTCCTACCCCGAGCACCGCTTCAACATCATCGACACCCCCGGCCACGTGGACTTCACCATCGAGGTGGAGCGTTCCATGCGCGTGCTGGACGGTGCCTGCATGGTGTATTGCGCCGTCGGCGGCGTGCAGCCCCAGTCGGAAACCGTCTGGCGCCAGGCCAACAAGTACAAGGTGCCGCGTCTGGCCTTCGTCAACAAGATGGACCGGACCGGTGCGAACTTCTTCAAGGTCTACGACCAGATGAAGCTGCGCCTGAAGGCCAACCCGGTGGCGATCGTGATCCCCATCGGTGCCGAAGAAAACTTCACCGGCGTGGTCGACCTCATCAAGATGAAGGCGATCATCTGGGACGAGGCGTCCCAGGGCATGAAGTTCGAGTTCCAGGACATCCCGGCCGAACTGCAGGCGCAAGCGGAAGAATGGCGCGAGAAGATGCTCGAAGCCGCCGCCGAGTCCAGCGAAGAGCTGATGAACAAGTACCTTGAGGAAGGCGACCTGACCGAAGCTGAAATCAAGCAGGGTATCCGTGCGCGCACGCTGGCCACCGAGATCCAGCCGATGCTCTGCGGCACCGCCTTCAAGAACAAGGGCGTGCAGCGCATGCTCGACGCCGTGATCGATTTCCTGCCTTCGCCGGTGGACATTCCTCCCGTGGGCGGTACCGACGACAACGAAGAGCCGACGTCCCGCAAGGCCGCCGACGACGAGAAGCTGTCTGCGCTGGCGTTCAAGCTGATGACAGACCCGTACGTGGGCCAGCTCACGTTCGTGCGCGTTTACTCGGGTGTGCTCAAGAAGGGCGACTCGGTCTTCAACCCTGTCAAGGGCAAGAAGGAGCGCATCGGCCGTATCGTGCAGATGCACGCCAACAACCGCCTGGAAGTGGAAGAAATCCGCGCCGGCGACATCGCTGCCTGCGTGGGTCTGAAGGACGTGACCACGGGTGAAACCCTGTGCGATCCGGACGCCATCATCATGCTCGAGCGCATGGTCTTCCCCGAGCCTGTGATTGCACAGGCTGTGGAACCCAAGACCAAGGCCGACCAGGAAAAGATGGGCATTGCACTGCAACGCCTGGCTTCTGAAGACCCTTCGTTCCGCGTCAAGACCGACGAAGAGTCCGGTCAGACCATCATTTCCGGCATGGGCGAGCTGCACCTGGAAATCATTGTCGACCGCATGAAGCGCGAGTTCGGCGTGGAAGCCAACGTGGGCAAGCCGCAGGTGGCTTACCGCGAAACCATCCGCAAGAGCGTGGACGAAGCCGAAGGGAAGTTCGTGCGCCAGTCTGGCGGTAAGGGTCAGTACGGCCACGTGGTGTTCAAGATCGAACCCAACGAAGCCGGCAAGGGCTTCGAGTTCGTGGACGCCATCAAGGGCGGGGTGGTCCCGCGCGAGTACATTCCGGCGGTCGAAAAGGGCGTGATCGAAGCCCTGAATGCCGGCGTGCTGGCAGGCTTCCCGGTGGTCGACGTCAAGGTCACGCTGCACTTCGGTTCGTACCACGACGTGGACTCGTCCGAAATGGCGTTCAAGATGGCTGCCATCTTCGGCTTCAAGGAAGGTTGCAAGAAGGCCAGCCCGGTCATCCTGGAACCCATGATGGCCGTGGAAGTGGAAACGCCTGAAGACTACGCCGGCAACGTCATGGGCGACCTGTCCAGCCGTCGCGGCATGGTGCAGGGCATGGAAGACATGGTGGGTGGCGGCAAGGCCATCAAGGCCGAAGTGCCGCTGTCTGAAATGTTCGGCTACTCGACCACGCTGCGCTCGATGTCGCAAGGTCGCGCCACGTACACGATGGAGTTCAAGCACTACTCCGAAGCGCCGCGCAACGTGTCCGAAGCCATCGTGGCTGCACGCGCAAAGTAATGAATTGGGGTCAGACCACCTTGTGTGCTCTGACCCCAACTGATCAGTAGCCGGTCTGCGACCACGCGCCGCCCTGTCCCCGTGCGGGGCGAACCAGCAGTGTGGTGCAGACCTTAAACCGTGACACGGGTTTGTTCTTTAGGAATTGAAAAATGGCAAAAGAGAAATTTGAGCGGACCAAGCCGCACGTGAACGTGGGCACGATTGGTCACGTTGACCATGG
>NZ_JBIMLB010000016.1:0-120271 GCF_051860785.1 Hydrogenophaga sp. | reverse complement strand
GTGCGGGCGTGATCTCCATGCCCAATATTGTCCAGCGCAAACGACACGATCGGTATTAGTGTTAACACGCCCTAGTGATGGCGCTCAAGCTTGGGGACAAGCCCATTGGCACCATTCGTTTCACACCCGCTGGTCACAACATGACTGTGACTGAGCGATTTTGGGGCCACGCCAGCGCTGGTACGGCACTGGTAGGGCCAGACAGTTGGGAGGCTGGTCGCCTGATCATGTCGCCCGAGCATCGTCGTGGAGATCTGTTGCCGGTCTGCATGGCCAAGGCATTTGCCGCGTTGATGCGAAACGCCAAGGTTCGGCATCTCCATGGATCCACGCACATGCGCCTCATGCGCCTCTATCGTCGTTTTGGTTTTCAGATCCACACCGTGATTACCACCAGTGATGGAAAGAAATGCGCGCTTCTACATGGAGAAGTCGCGGCAGTAGCGCGCGCTCTGAAAGTGGATCTTTCTGGTGGTCAAGGCTTTGCGAAACCAATGGCACTCTCCGCTTGATCACACCTCCCTTGCTTTGGCCCTGGGGCGACTTCAGCCAAATGCTGAGGCCGCCCCAAACCAGTACCAAATAGCCAGATAAGAAGCAGAAATGATCAGAATTCTTCATTCTCTTGGCACGAGTTATCGCCTTCATCACGAGAGGCAGCCGTTGCTTGAGTGGATAGGGATCGTTGGTGCACTGGCCTTCCCGGTTCTCTACCTCTTGCGTCAGACTTCCATCGTGCCGCCGCGCTATGACGATCTCTGGTTGCGTGTAGGAGCCACGTTGCTCTGCATCGGATTGGCATTGCGGCGCAAATGGCCGGCGCGCCTCCAGCCGCTCTATCTGGGCTATTCATATTTCGTGGTCTTTTACTGTCTCTCTTTTCTTCTGACGTACACATCATTGAAGAATCAGGGAGGCACCTTGTCCATGATGAATATGGTCATAGGGGTGGTATTAATCATCCTGCTGACGGATTGGCGAAACGCGGTGGTCTTGCTAGCGAATGGATACGCATGTGCAATCGGGCTTTATCTTCTGACGGATCCAAGCTCTCAGGTGCCTGACGATATTCTGTTCGCCGCCATCACTTCGATACTGATGCTGGTCGCCGGCGCATTGGCCCACCTCGGTCAGAAGCGCGCGGAACTGGAACGTATGCAGCGCTTGTACGCGGGCCTTGCGGGCTCCATCGCCCACGAATTGCGCACGCCCCTGGCACAGGTTCAGCACGCCCTGCGTTGCATCGATTCGGAAGTGCCGGCCGGTTCTGCAGCGGCTCGCGCCGTCCAGCAGGGCCATTCCGCCATTCACCGGGGCCTGCAGTCCATCTCCATCACCCTGCAACAGATCAGCCAGCGAAATCCGGCGCCGGCCGAGCTCGGCACCTTGTCCGCCGAACAGTGTGTGCGCAAGGCGCTGGACGAATACGCCTACGACTCGCCGCAGGCGCGCGACTGTGTCCGGCTGGAGGTGGAACAGGACTTTCAGTTCCGGGGCCATGCAACCGCCCTAGAACTCGTGTTGTTCAACCTGCTGCAGAACTCGCTCTACTACCTCCCGCTCCATCCTCGCCTGGAGGTCAGAGTCGCGGTGAAAGCCACACCGACGCCCCGTATCGTGGTGCGCGATACGGGGCCTGGCATCGCGCCCGAGCAGGTACCCCGTCTTTTCGAGGAGTTCCACACCGATGGCAAAGCGGGAGGCACAGGCCTGGGCCTGACGTTTTGTCGCCGGACCTTGAGGGAATGGGGTGGCGACATCGAGTGCCGTTCGGAACAGGGCCGCTTCACCGAATTCACGCTGAGTTTCATGCCCGCTCCGGCATGGGCCCCGGCGCTTCCCAGCCCGGTGGCGGGCGCCGCCCCCCGCAATCCGATGGCGGGTCGCACGGTGCTGATCGTGGACGACCAGCGATTCAACCGCATCGTCGGCCGTGCGCTGATGAGTGATCTGGGCTTGAACGTGCTGGAGGCCGAGCATGGCCAGCAGGCGCTGGACATGCTGCAACAAGGCACGCTGCCGGATGTGGTGCTGATGGACGTGAACATGCCTGGACTCGATGGCATGACCACCGTGCGGTTGCTGCGAGACATGCACGGCGCTGCGGCCCGGGTGCCGGTGTTCGCGCTCACGGCCAACGGCTCGCCCTCTGTACAAGCCGCCGCAAGGGATGCGGGCATGCAGGGCGTGCTGGCCAAGCCGATCGACATCGAAGCCCTGAAACGGGCGCTCGCCACCGCGCTTTGAGACTCGGGCGCGTCAGACCTCCAGCCACTCCTTGCGGGTATACGGGTCTGCGCGCAGGCTCTCCGGCGTGCCCTGGAACACGATGCTGCCGTGTCCCATGACCAGCGCACGGTCGGAGATGTTCATGGCGATGGTGAGCTTCTGCTCGATCAGCAGCACGGCCACGCCCCGCGCCTTGAGCGTCTGCAGATATTGGGCCACCAGTTCCACGATCTTGGGCGCCAGACCCTCGGTGGGTTCGTCGATGATGATGAGGTCGGGGTCGCCCATCAGCGTGCGGCACAGCGTGAGCATCTGCTGCTCGCCGCCTGAGAGCACACCGGCCTCCGTGTGCTGGCGTTCCTTCAGGCGCGGGAACATGGTGTACATGTCGTCAAAGCTCCAGCGGGAGCCTTTGCCCTTGCCCTTCTGGCCCAACATCAGGTTCTGGTGCACCGTGATCTTGGGGAAGATGTCGCGGTTTTCGGGGACGTGGCCGATGCCGAGGTGCGCGATCTCGAACGGCTTCTTGCCCAGGATTTCCTGACCTTTCCAGCTCACGTGGCCCGTGCCCTCCACCAGGCCCATGATGGCCTTGGCGGTGGTCGAGCGACCCGATCCGTTGCGCCCGAGCAAGGCCACGATCTCGCCCGGCCCGACCTGGAACGTGACGCCGTGCAGAACATGGCTCTTGCCGTAGTAGGCATGCAGGTTGTTGATGTCGAGCATGTCAGTGTCCCGCCGCCTGTTGTTCTGCCATGGTGCCCAGGTAGGCCTCCTGCACGCGCGCGTTGGCACGCACGGCCTCGGGCGTGTCGAAGGCGATCACCTCGCCATACACCACCACGGCAATGCGGTCGGCCAGGCCGAACACCACGCCCATGTCGTGCTCCACGGTCAACAGCGTCTTGCCCACGGTCACCTCGCGGATCAGGTCGATGAAGCGGCTGGTTTCGCTCTTGCTCATGCCGGCGGTGGGTTCGTCGAGCAGGATCACGTGGGCGCCACCGGCAATGGTGATGCCGATCTCCAGCGCGCGCTGCTCGGCGTAGGTAAGGTTCATGGCCAGCACGTCGCGCTTGCGGTCCAGGTGGATCATTTCCATGAGCTGCTCGGCACGCTGATTGGCGTCGTCCAGGTCGGCCAGGAAGCGGAACAGCGTGTACTTGTAACCCAGGCTCCAGAGCACGCCGCAGCGCAGGTTCTCGAACACGCTGAGCTTGGGGAAGATGTTGGTGATCTGGAAGCTGCGCGAGAGGCCCAGGCGGTTGATCTGGTACGGCTTCATGCCGTTGATGCGCTGGCCAGCCAGAAGCACGTCACCGCTGGTGGGCTCGAAGCGTCCCGAAATCAGGTTGAACAGCGTGGACTTTCCAGCGCCGTTCGGACCGATGATGGCCACACGCTCGCCAGCATTGACCACCATGTTGGCGCCTCGAATGATCTCGGTCTTGCCGAAGCGCTTGCGCAGGTCGCGCAGTTCCAGGGCGGGTGCCTGGGCGTTCACTTGCGCACTCATAGCGCCTCCCTGCGTTTGATTTCCTGTTCGATCTCGACCTGGATGTCGTGCCATTCGCGCAGGAACTGGCGCCGTGCCAGTTCGAACAGGCCCAGGCCTGTGAGCATCACGAAAGCCGCGCCAAACCAGCTGTTCACGCTGCGCGCGTTCAACGTGGCGCCCAGGAACTTCAGTTCGTCGCCCAGCGCCGCGTTGAGCTGCAGGTGGTAGACCATCTCGATCATGGCGCCTGCCCCCACCAGCACCACCAGCGCCAGCATGCCCAGCGCGAGGTAGCTCGTCCACACCCTTCGCAGCATGCCGAAGGCGGCCACGCGCACGTTCATCATGATCAGGCTGGCCACGCCGCCGGGCGCGTACATCACCATGAACAGGAAGATCAGCCCCAGGTAGAGCAACCAGGCCTTGGTGAACTCGGAGAGCAGCACGAAGGCCAGCACCATGAGGATGCCGCCGATGATGGGCCCGAAAAAGAAGGTGGCCCCACCCAGGAAAGTGAACAGCAGGTAGGCGCCCGAACGCGCCCCGCCCACGACCTCGGCGGTGACGATCTCGAAGTTCAGTGCAGCCAGCCCGCCCGAGATGCCGGCGAAGAAGGCGGCAATGACGAAGGCGAGGTAGCGCACCACCTGGGTGTTGTAGCCCACGAACTCGACCCGCTCCGGGTTGTCGCGCACGGCGTTGAGCATGCGGCCCAGCGGCGTGCGCGTGAAAGCGAACATGAGGGCGGTGCAGACGAAGGTGTAGATCGCGATGAGGTAGTACAGCTGGATCTGTGGCCCGAAGGTGATGCCCATGGGCCGCGAACCGGTGACCCGGTTGCCCGCGATACCGCCCTCACCGCCGAAGAACTCGGGGAACATCAGCGACATGGCGTAGACCAGTTCACCGATGCCCAGCGTGATCATGGCAAACGGCGTGGCCGCCTTCTTGGTGGTGACCCAGCCGAACACCAGGGCGAAGGCCACGCCGGCCAGCCCTCCGACGATCGGGATCAGGCTGACGGGAATGGGCCACTGGCCCTTGCTCACGAGGTTGAGCGTGTGGATGGCCAGGAAGGCGCCGAGACCGGAATACACCGCGTGCCCGAAGCTGAGCATGCCACCCTGCCCCAGCAGCATGTTGTACGAGAGGCAGACGATGATGGCGATGCCCATCTGGCTGAGCATGGTCTGGCTCAGGCTGCTGGTGAACACGAGCGGCGCGAGCAGCAGCACCAGGGCGAACAGACCCCAGACGATCCAGCGGCCGACGTTGAAAGGCTTGAACTGGTAGTGTTGTTTGCTGGTCATCGCCTCAACCCTCCCGCGTTCCAAGCAGGCCCTTGGGCCGGAAGATGAGGATCAGCACCAGGAACACGTAGGGCAGGATGGGCGCGATCTGGCTGATCTTCAGTTTCCACAAGGCCCAGCCGAAGGTTTCCGGCGTGAGCGTGATGCCCACCACCCGCACGAGGTCCACCAGCGCCTTGTCGATGCCCACGGCGAAGGTCTGGATGATGCCGATGAGCAACGAGGCAACGAACGCGCCCGAGAGCGAACCCATGCCCCCCACCACCACCACCACGAAGATCACCGACCCCACGGTGGCCGCCATGCCCGGCTCGGTCACGAACGCATTGCCACCGATCACGCCCGCCAGCCCCGCCAACGCGGCGCCACCGCCGAACACGAGCATGAACACGCGCGGCACGTTGTGCCCCAGCGTTTCGACCGTCTCGGGATGCGTGAGCGCGGCCTGGATGACCAGGCCGATGCGGGTGCGTGTGAGCAGCAGCCAGATGGCGATGAGCATGAGCACCGCCACCAGCATCATGAAGCCGCGGTACATGGGGAACTGGGTGCCGTAAAGGATGAACAACGGTCCCGACAGCTCGGCGGGCACGCGGTAGTCGACCGAGCTCGTACCCCAGATCAGTTGGACCATCTCCAGGATGATGAAGCTCAGACCGAAGGTGATGAGCAGCTCGGGCACGTGCCCGAACTTGTGCACCCGGCGCAGGCAGTACTTCTCGAATGCCGCACCCAGCAGGCCCACCAGCACCGGCGCGACGATCAGCGCCGGCCAGAAGCCGACGAACTGGGTGGTGCTGTAGGCGAAATAGGCACCGAGCATGTAGAAGCTGGCGTGCGCGAAGTTGAGCACGCCCATCATGCTGAAGATCAGCGTGAGCCCGGAGCTCAGCATGAACAGCAGCAGCCCGTAGCTCAGGCCGTTGAGCAGGAAAATGGTGAAGAATTCCATGAGGTGTGCAGCCAGTGGAAACAGAAAAGCCCGTTCACCCTGATCGTATCGACGGGCGAACGGGCTTCGACAGGCTCAGCCCGAACGGGGAACCTCAGGACGGCCGCTTCATCTGGCAGCTCGTGGGCGTGCTGGCCACATACGGGTCCATCTGCTTGACCGGCGCAAAGGTGTAGCCGGTGTTTTCCACGCTGTAGGGGTTCTTGGCGTCGACCTTCTGCCATTTGGTGACATACATGGCCTGCTGCAGCTGGTGGTCGGACTTGCGCATGGTCACTTCGCCGCCAAAGCTCTTGACCGACAGGCCCTCCATGGCCGCAGCCACCTTGACCGGGTCGCTGCTCTTGGCCTTGGCGATGGCCGCGCTCAACAGGTTGATGCCGTTGTAGGTGGCGTAGGTGTAGTAGTCGTCGTTGAACTTCTTCTTGAAATCCGCCGCCATCTTGCCGAGGTCGCCACTGTGGTTGGCGTGGCCATAGGCAATCACATACACCTCGCCCTCGCCGCCTGCGGCCAGTGCCGTGGGCGTGCCGGTCACGCCGGAGTAATAGGTGTACATCGGCAGCTTCAGGCCGGCGTCGTTCAGGGCCTTCACGAACAGCGTGAGGTCGGCGCCCCAGTTGCCGGTGACGATGGTGTCGGCGCCGGACTGCTTGATCTTGGCCACGTAGGGCGCGAAGTCCTTCACCTGGCCGATGGGGTGCAGGTCTTCACCGACGATCTTCACGTCCGGGCGCTTGCGGTTGATGCCTTCCTTGAAGTACTTGGCGACCTGCTGGCCGTGCGAGTAGTTCTGGTTGAGCAGGTAGACGTTCTTGACCTTGGGCTGGTCCTTCATGAAGGTGGTCAGCGCCTCCATCTTCATGGTGGTGTCGGCATCCAGGCGGAAGTGCCAGTAGTCGCACTTCTCGTTGGTCATGGCGGGGTCGACCGCGGCGTAGTTCAGGTAGATGACTTCCTTGCCAGGATTGCGCTCGTTGTGCTTGGACACCGCATCCAGAATGGCCAGCCCGGCGCCCGAGCCGTTGCCCTGCGTGACGTAGCGGAAACCCTGGTCGATGGCGGCCTTCAGCGTGTTCAGGCTTTCCTGCGGGGAACCCTTGTTGTCGAAGCCGACCACCTGGTAGTTCACCCCCGCCGGGTTCTTCGCACCGGAGAGTTGCTCGGCGGCGAACTGCCAGCTCTTGAGCTGGTTCTGACCCACGTTGGCAAACGGCCCGGAGAGCGGGTCCATGAAGGCGATCTTGACGGTTTCACCCTTCTGCGCGTGCGCGGCGAGGGCACAGGCGATCAGGGACGCGGCGGTGAGGCTCTTGACGGCAAAGTGCATGTCTGTCTCCGGTAGGGGTTGGGGATCGACGCACAGCTTACAAGCCCCTCGAAGCACGCCACTCAGGGATAGCCCCTAGGGGCTATCGCGCGGGCGACTGCACCGGCACCGTCTGTCCGGTGGGTGACGGCGGATGCCCGGCTCAGAGGCCTGGCAGCACGTAGTCCTTGAGCTGCTGGCGCAGCGTCATCTTCTGCATCTTGCCCGTGGCCCCCAGCGGGATGGCGTCCACGAACACCACGTCGTCGGGGATCTGCCACTTGGCGATCTTGCCCTCGTAGAAGGCCAGCAGTTCCTCGCGCGTCACCTCGGTGCCCGGCTTCTTCACCACCACCACGATCGGGCGTTCGTCCCATTTGGGATGGCGCATGCCCACACACGCGGCCATGGCCACGGCTGGGTGCGCCATGGCGATGTTCTCCACGTCGATGGAACTGATCCATTCGCCACCCGACTTGATCACGTCCTTGCTGCGGTCGGTGATCTGCATGAAGCCGTCGGCGTCGATGGTGGCCACGTCGCCGGTGGGGAACCAGCCATCGCGAAGCGGGTCGCCGCCCTCGCCCTTGAAGTAGCTGGCAATGATCCATGGCCCACGCACCAGCAGGTCGCCATAGGTCTTGCCATCCCAGGGCAGTTCCTGGCCCGCCTCATCGACGATCTTCATGTCGGCACCGAAGATGGCGCGACCCTGCTTCAGGCGAACCTTGAGCTGCTCTTCTGCCGGCAGCGCGAGCTGCGCGTTCTTGAGCGTGCAGACCGTGCCCAGCGGCGACATCTCCGTCATGCCCCAGGCGTGCAGCACCTCCACGCCGTACTGGTCGTTGAAGGCCTTGATCATGGCGGGCGGACAGGCAGAGCCGCCAATGACCGTGCGCTTCAGGGTGCTGAACTTCAGGCCGCCGGCCTGCAGGTGGCCCAGCAGCATCTGCCACACCGTCGGCACGCCGGCGGCCATCGTGACCTTCTCGGCCTCGATGAGTTCATAGACCGACTTGCCATCGAGCGCCGGCCCCGGAAAGACCAGTTTGCATCCCACGGCCGCAGCCGAGTAAGGCAGCCCCCAGGCATTGACGTGGAACATGGGCACCACGGGCAGCACGCTGTCGCGCGCCGAGAGGCACATGGCATCGGGCAGCGCCGCACCAAAGGCGTGCAGCAGCGTGGAGCGGTGCGAGTACAGCGCCGCCTTGGGGTTGCCAGTCGTGCCGCTCGTGTAGCACATGCTGGACGCGCTGTTCTCGTCGAACGTGGGCCAGGTGAAGGTGTCGGGCTGCGCGCCGATCCATGCCTCATAGCTCTGCAGGCCGGGGATGCCGCTGTCGGTTGGCAGCGCGTCCGCGTCGCACAGCGCCACCCAGTGCTTCACCGTGGGGCATCGCGCTGCCACAGCCTTGACCAGCGGCAGGAAGCTCATGTCGAAACACATGGCGCGGTCTTCGGCGTGGTTGACGATCCAGACCAGCTGGTCGGGGTGCAGGCGCGGGTTGAGCGTGTGCAGCACGCGACCCGTGCCACTGACGCCAAAATACAGTTCCAGATGGCGGTAGCCGTTCCAGGCCAGCGTGGCCACCCGCTCCCCCATGGGCAGGTCCAGGCCACCCAGCGCGTTGGCGACCTGCCGGGATCGGCGGGCCACCTCGCCCCAGGTGCTGCGGTGAATGTCGCCCTCGACACGGCGCGAAACGATCTCGCCCGCAGCGTGGTGCCGCTCGGCGTGCGCGATCAAGGAAGAAATGAGCAACGGTTGGCTCTGCATCTGGCCCAGCATGGAGGTCTCCGTAGGGGTTGTAACGATGGGTCCATGGTAGCCCGCTGGCCCCCGCGACATGGGGCGGGTTGTCCCGGACGCGCCTCAAGCGGGGCAGCTCGGCGTGTTCAGACCCTCATGGCTGGCATGACAGATTTTCCCAGCGCCTGCCTGGTTCTCTCCACCAGTGTCCGCAGTGAGGCCGTCCAGTCGTCATGCTCCGGCCAGCGCCCTTCGTCGACCAGTGGCGTATAGCACTTGCGCACGAACCGATACAACGCAATGGCACCCACCTCACCACTCATGCCCAACAACGAATGGAGCGCCTCGCAGCAAGTTTTTGCATCCTTGGCCTTCGCTGCCGACTCCACGCTGGCCAGAAGCCCGTCGATGGCGGGAAGGTAGTCGACCACCAGTTCCTCCAGCACGCCGATTCGACGGTAGTTGTCGATCCGGGTCTTGTCGAGCAGGCTGTCCATACCGGTCTCCATCTGGTTGTTCTCCTCGAGTTCATAGGAAATCGGCGGGCTGTTCATGGGCAACGCTCGCAGCTTGGCTTCCAGCGCAGCCATGTTGAAAGGCTTGGTCAGAAAATCGTCCACGCCCGAACGCCTGGCCTCTTCCAGCACGCGCGGCCCGGCATGCGCCGACAGCATCAGGATGGGCGCTTGCCGGCATGGCAAGGCGCTTGCTCGTATGGCGCGCGCCGCTTCCAGGCCGTTCATGCCGGGCATTTCGATATCCAGCAAGATGACATCGCAGCGATCCATGGTGGCAAGCATGGACAGCACCTGGTGCCCATTGCCTGCCTCCACCACCCCAAAGCCCGAGTGCCGCAAAGAGGTCGCCACGGTCTTTCGAATGCAGGCGTTGTCGTCCGCCAGCAGCACAACGCGCCCGGCCGGAGACGGCGAATGCTGCTCCGCGTCGCGCTCCAAAGACGCCTCCATCGCCTGACACAGCGCTTGCAACAGAACACCTTGAGCGCTCGGCTTGGCGACAAAACCATCCATGGTGGATTTGCGCGTTTTGATCCGAGTCACCGCCGAAGGCTCGCTCGAGTGCGCGACGATGCAGATTTTTCGATCCATTCCCGCCTCACCCGCTCGAACGCGCTTGGCCAGCGCATACCCGTCCAGGCCCGGGAGGTTGAGGTCGAGGACGATCAAGTCGTAGCGCTGCTGGGCGAGCATTTGCAGTGCCTTTTCCGCGTCGGCACATTCGTCCACCACGGCGCCAATGGAAGCGAGCTTGTGGCGGGTCAGAAAGCGCACGGCCGCTTCGTCGTCCACGACCAGAATGCGCCGGCCATCGAACAGCGCTCGCGCTCTTGCCAGCGTCGCCACGCGCTCCATTTCACGTTCGGCCAGGGTCGCCGATGGGAGCACAAGGCTGAAGCAGGTGGATTTGCCCGGCACCGATGAACACTCGATGGTTCCACCGAACGCCTTCATCACGCGCCAGCAATAGGCAAGTCCCAGACCAGTGCCGCCAACCTTGCCCTGACTGTGAAATGGCTTGAACAGGTGCGCTTGAACATCGGGCGACATGCCGGGCCCGTTGTCATGCACCTCCACCCGACCCGCGCTGACCACCATCAGCACCTGCACACCGGGATTCGCCAGCGCGTTCCTGATCAGGTTGAACAGCACGAAAAGGAACGCGGTTTCGTCTGCGCGAAAAACAAAGTCGCAATCGACTCGCAGGGTCACGTTTGCACGGTGCGTGGCATCTTCATAGCCATACTCCTGCATCGCCTTGGCGCAGCTTTCCCCTGCTCGCAAGAACGTGAAGCCTTCGGGTTTCATGGGCCTGGCGTGAACCTCTTCCAGCGTCATGGAAATGACTTGCAGGCCGCGCTGCACCGCCAACTCGCCCTGGGCGACATGGCGATAGATCTCATCCAGGCGCTCCGTCATCAGCGCTTGCAGGTGCGTCCGGGTCGTGGGTGTTGGCAGTTCCTGCTGGATGCCTTCCAGGCTGTGCTTCAGTTGGCCCAGCGGATGGCGCATCTCGTGGGCGATGGAGCCGGCGAGCGATGCATAAGCCTGATGCACGCGTTCGGCGGTGGCCGACTCCAGAGCGTGCTTGATCAGGCTACCTCCGAGCAATGTGACCAGAAGAATCGGCAGCCTGGCGATGTAGTCAGCCGGCATCTGAGGAGAAGTTGCGGTGGCAACATACATCAGCGTGCCCAGCGCCATGCCGCTCAGCATGATCACAATCATGTTGCGCCAGTCTGCCAACAGCATGATGAACGCTGCGGCCATCATGGTATTGCCCACCGCAATGGGCCCTCCCCCATGGTGCAGTGACAGAAAAGTGAGCGTGCCGGGCATACCGATGATCAAGAGAACGTAGGAGTACGGGTAATAGAACGGCTTCAATTGATCTGGCCATCGGTGCTGCAGGAAAGCCGCGACGGAAAGAACAGCGAAGATGGCGCGAATCCACCAGTCGTCATACCCCGGGTCCGCTTTCGTGAAGCGCAGCAGGTAAAAAAGCGGAATGGCCGTGAAACCCAGAACACTCACGTAGCGGAACATGAGCGGTCCATGCCGGTGGTAGTCGACGTAGTGGGCAAAGAGACCTCGCACGCTGGGCAGGTTCATCTGGAAATCTCCTGGTGGCGGAAGAATTCAGCCCCGCACGCATGCGTGTAAGGCAGTGCCAGACTCTTATCGATAAATACATCTTTTGATGTATTTATTAGAAAATTACATCGACTAATATAGGATTTAATGATTGATTTTTTGATCCGATCAGAGGGTGTTCGCGCTGGCTCATTGCCCCTGCGACCAACCCCGTCAGCGCCGATGGGGACAATCGCGACATGAACCGCCCCGCCGACATGACCGCCAGCCTCGATCTCGGCCTGCCTTGGAACAACCGCTTCGCCGGCCTGGGCGAAGCCTTCCATTCCCTTCGCTCTCCGACGCCCTTGCCCTCGCCGCACTGGGTGGGCACGAGCCCTGCGGTGGCCGACCTCATCGGCCTGGACCGCGCCTGGCTGTCCTCTCCTGCCGCGCTCGACGCCTTCACCGGCAACCTGCCGATTGCCGGGACGCAGCCACTGGCCAGCGTGTACAGCGGCCACCAGTTCGGCCACTGGGCCGGTCAGTTGGGCGATGGTCGAGCCATCCTGCTGGGGGAGGTCGACACCCCCTTGGGCCCACAGGAGGTGCAGCTCAAGGGCGCAGGCCTGACTCCCTATTCGCGCATGGGCGACGGCCGCGCCGTGCTGCGCAGTTCGATCCGCGAGTTCCTGTGCAGCGAAGCCATGCATGCGCTGGGCATTCCCACCAGTCGGGCACTTTGCGTCATCGGCTCACCCGCGCCCGTGCGCCGTGAGGAGATCGAGACGGCAGCGGTCGTCACGCGGGTGGCGCCGAGCTTCATCCGCTTCGGGCACTTCGAACATTTCTCGCACACCGGCCAGCACGACCATCTGCGCACGCTGGCGGACTTCGTCATCGACCGGTTCTACCCCGTGTGCCGCGAGGTGGGCGGCAACCCCTACGCCGCCCTGCTCGAGGCTGTGAGCGAGCGCACCGCCGAGATGGTGGCGCAGTGGCAGGCCGTCGGCTTCTGCCACGGTGTGATGAACACCGACAACATGAGCATCCTCGGCCTCACCATCGATTACGGCCCGTTCCAGTTCCTCGACGCCTTCAATCCCGGCCACGTCTGCAACCACTCGGACACGGGCGGGCGCTACGCCTACAACCGCCAGCCCAACATCGCCTACTGGAATCTGTTCGCGCTGGCACAGGCCCTGCTGCCGCTGATGGACGACCAGCAGCAGGCGATGGATGCGCTGGAGCCCTACAAGGCCCTGATGCCCGCCGCGCTGCAGCGCCGCATGAACGCCAAGCTGGGCCTCACCGAGGTGCAGGAAGGCGACGCCGCGTTGACCGAGGAGCTCATGAAGCTGATGGCGCAGGACGCTGTGGACTTCACCATCTTCTGGCGGCGGCTGAGCCACGCCGTGATCGGGAACCTGGAGCCCGTGCGCGACCTGTTCCTGCAACGCGACGCCATCGACACCTGGATCGAGCGCTGGCGCGCGCGCCTGGAAGACCAGCCCGGTTTCGACGCCGCCACCACCCACGCACAGATGCTGCGCACCAATCCGCAGGTGGTGCTGCGCAACCATCTGGGCGAACTGGCCATCCAGCGCGCCAAAGCCGGTGACTTCAGCGAACTCGCCCGGTTGCAGAATGCGCTGGAGCATCCATATGAAGAGCTTCCCGGCCAGGAAGACCTGGCCGGTTTCCCGCCCGCCTGGGCCGGACAGATCGAGATCAGCTGTTCATCGTGACCTCACCCACCAGGAGACCCGCATGACCTTCCCCGTCCAGAAGACCGAAACCGAGTGGCGTGAGCTGCTGGCCAGCAAGGGCGCCGAATCGCGCGCGTTCGAAGTGACGCGCCACGCCGCCACCGAGCGACCCTACAGCGGCAAATACGAACAGGTCTGGGCCGACGGCAGCTACCACTGCATCTGTTGTGGCAACACCCTGTTCGATGCCAGCACCAAATTCGATGCCGGCTGCGGTTGGCCGAGCTTCTCGCAGGCCGTGCCCGGCGCCATCACCGAGATCACCGACCGCAGCCACGGCATGGTGCGGGTGGAAACCGTGTGCAGCCAGTGTGGCGCGCACCTGGGCCACGTCTTTCCCGATGGCCCCACACCCACCGGCCTGCGCTACTGCATGAATTCCGCATCGCTGGAACACCAGCCCATCAAGGACATCCCATGAAAGCCCAGAACATCCTGCAGACCATCGGTCGCACGCCGCACATCCGCGTCCAGCGCCTGTTCGGCAACGCCAGCCAGCAGGTCTGGATCAAGTCCGAGCGCAGCAACCCCGGCGGCTCCATCAAGGACCGCATTGCCCTGTCCATGGTGGAAGACGCCGAGAAAAGCGGCGCATTGCAACCCGGTGGCACCATCGTCGAACCGACGTCGGGCAACACGGGCATTGGCCTGGCCATGGTGGCCGCGGTCAAGGGCTACAAGCTGATCCTGGTCATGCCCGACAGCATGTCCGTCGAGCGCCGCCGGCTCATGCTGGCCTACGGTGCGAGTTTCGACCTGACCCCGCGCGAGAAGGGCATGAAAGGTTCGATCGCGCGGGCCGAAGAAATCGTGGCCAGCACGCCCGGTGCCTGGATGCCGCAGCAGTTCAACAACCCGGCCAACGTGGAGGTGCACGTGCGCACCACGGCCGAAGAGATTGCCGCGGATTTCCCCGATGGCATCGACGCCCTCATCACCGGCGTGGGTACCGGCGGCCACATCACGGGCGTGGCTCGCGTGCTCAAGGCGCGCTGGCCGAAGCTGCAAGTGTTCGCGGTGGAGCCGGCGGCCTCACCCGTCATTTCCGGCGGCGCCCCTTCGCCCCACCCCATTCAAGGCATCGGCGCGGGCTTCATTCCCAACAACCTCGACAAGAGCCTGCTCGACGGCGTGATCCAGGTCGAGGCCGAACCTGCGCGCGAGATGGCACGCCGTTGCGCGCGCGAAGAAGGCATGCTGGTCGGCATTTCTTCGGGCGCCACCCTCGCCGCCATCGCCCAGAAACTGCCCGAGCTGCCGGCCAACGCCGTGGTGCTGGGCTTCAACTACGACACCGGGGAACGCTACCTGTCCGTGGACGGTTTCCTTCCCGCCTGATGCCATGAAAACCTTGCAAGACATCCGCCTCTCCATGCTCGACCTGGTCGCCGTGCGCGAGGGCGGCACCGTGGCCGACGCGCTGGCCGTGGCGCTGCGCACCGCGCAACACGCCGAATCGCTTGGCTTCACCCGCTACTGGCTCGCCGAGCACCACAACATGAGCGGCATCGCCTGCTCGGCCACCGCCGTGCTGGTGGGCCACATCGCGGGTGGCACGAAGCACATGCGCGTGGGCTCGGGTGGCGTGATGCTGCCCAATCACGCACCCCTGGTGGTCGCCGAAGCCTTCGGCACCCTGGCCGAGCTCTATCCGGGCCGCATCGACCTCGGCCTGGGCCGTGCCCCCGGCACCGACCCGCACACCATGCGCGCGCTGCGCCGCGACCGCGTCGAGACCGAGGCTGATTTTCCGCGCGACGTGGCCGAGCTGCAGCACCTGCTGGGCCCGGCTCAGCCGGGACAGCGCCTGATCGCCAACCCGGGTGCCGGCACCAACGTGCCGATCTGGCTGCTCGGCTCGAGCCTTTTCTCAGCGCAGCTGGCGGCCGAGCGCGGCCTGCCTTACGCCTTCGCCTCGCACTTCGCTCCGCGCCTGCTGATGCAGGCCCTGGACGTGTACCGCCGCCAGTTCCAGCCCTCCGCCACACTGGACAAACCCTACGCCATCGTCGGCGTACCCGTGATTGCCGCGCCCACCGATGCCGAAGCGGAATTCCTGGCCAGTAGCACCTACCAGCGCGTGCTGGGCATCCTCACCGGCCGGCGCGGCCTGCTGCCCCCGCCGGTAGAGCACTTCATGGAGCGCCTGCACCCACAGGAGCGTGCCGGCATCGCCGATTTCCTAGCCATGGCCGTCATCGGCGGGCCGCAGACCGTGCGCGAAGGCTTCGCCTCGCTGGCCGAAGCCACCGAAGCCGACGAGTTCATGATCGTGAGCGACCTGTACGACCCGGCGCTGCGCCTGCGCTCGCTGACCATCACGGCCGAGGCCATGGCCGCGCAGGCGACCGCGCAACTCGCCTGAATCAGACCACCCCGCCGCCCCGAACCATGTTCATGATCTGGCCGGCGTCCAGCGTCGCGGCCTTCTGCTGGATCTGAGGCAGGTATTGCGCCTGCATCTGCTTGGCCGGGCCGAGCAGGTCCTGGAAGCTTTGCTTGAGGAGATCGGTGCTCATCACGCGCCCACCGGCGTAGTAGCGCTTGGCCACCTGGCCCAGCGCATAGGTGGTGGCGAACGAAAACGCCATGCCGGTGGCCGCACGGCCGATGCCGCCCACCGTGCGCCCCGCCGCCTTGCCCAGCAGGCCACCCAGCAGCTTGCGACCGAACTGCTCCAGGTATTGCGACGTCAGGCCCACGCCCGCGGCCGCGATGAATTCGCGGATGTGCCCCTGGTCGAGCTCCACGCCATGGGCCTTGCCAATGGCGTAGACCATCTTCACCTGCAGCGGGATGATGGCCATGGACGCCCAGGACTGGGGCAACAGTTCGAGCGCACCGTTGAGCAGCGAGTAGTTCAGGATGGACTTGTCCAGCTCGGCGTCTCGCGCCGGCGCA
The DNA here is from genome assembly GCF_051860785.1 of Hydrogenophaga sp. GTDB lineage: Bacteria > Pseudomonadota > Gammaproteobacteria > Burkholderiales > Burkholderiaceae_C > Hydrogenophaga. The sequence continues at coordinate 103,959 of NZ_JBIMLB010000016.1, read as the reverse complement.
GGCACCGCCGCGGCGGCTGCAGCGGCAGGTGCAGCGCGTGGCACGGCCACCTCGGCTGCCTCCACCACCGCATCGGCCTCGCGCTCGAAGGCGGCAGTCTCGACTGCATTGAGCTTCAAACGCGATTTGAGGTCGTTGAGGAATGCCGTCTCGGCCGGGCTCTGCCGGCCATCTGCGTCGCACACGCACACCGCCATTTCGTAGGCCAGTTGACGCTGCCCGGCATCCTGCAGGCCAGAGACGGCGTCGTTCAGCGACACGCGCTTGAGCAGCACGTCCTGGTAGAGCCGGGTCAGGCCCGCTCCACCGGGCTCCTGGCCGAGCGTGTCGGCGATCTGCCGGATCGACTCGCGCTCGGCATCGGCCTTGTTGCCGTCGGCGAACGCCGCCAGCAGAGCAATGGAGAGGATGGATTGTTGTTCCTGAGGGGACATGTCGGAGGCGTTCCTTGAAGATGTTGATCGATGTGATCAGGGCGATTGAAGGAGTCTGGCCGGTGCAAGGGAGTTCCAGCCCAATCCCTGCTTAAGTCTGCGCCAAAGCCAACCCCCGATAATCCACGCATGCGTTTCCTCATCGACTTCTTCCCCATCGCGCTGTTCGTGGCGGCCTACAAGATGGCCGACATCTACACCGCCACAGGCGTGCTGATGGCCGCCACCGTCGTGCAGACCGGCCTGATCTACGCCATTGACCGTCGCTTGCAGACCTTGCACAAAGTCACATTGGCGCTGGTTCTGGTGTTTGGTGCCCTCACCCTCTTCCTGCAGGACGAGCGTTTCATCAAATGGAAGCCCACGGTGCTGTACGCCAGCATGGCCATCGTGCTGGCCGCCGCCCTGTGGATCTGGAAGAAGAATTTCCTGCAGCTTCTGCTGGGCAGCCAGCTCAAGCTGCCCGAGCCGGTGTGGGCGCGGCTCACCGTGGCCTGGATCGCTTATTTCCTGTTCATGGCGGCGATCAACGGCTACGTGGCGGCCTATTTCTCCACCGAGTTCTGGGTCGACTTCAAGCTCTGGGGCTACGTCTTCCCGGTGGTCTTCATCCTCGGCCAGGGCCTCTACATCTCGCGTTACCTCAAGGAAGACGCGGTGGAAGAGAAATCATGACCGAAGCCACCGTGCCCACCGCATCGGCCATCGAGTCGCGTCTGCGCGAAGCGCTGTCGCCAACCCAGCTCGAAGTCATCGATGAAAGCGCCGCCCACGCGGGGCATTCGGGGGCCAACGGCCTGGGGTATGGCACCCATTTCCGGGTGCGCATCGGCGGACCCGCTTTCGCTGGGCAGAGCCGGGTTGCGCAGCACCGCCTTGTGTATGATGCGCTGCAAAAATTCACTGACGCCGGCCTGCACGCCCTGGCCATCGAGATCAGGGCTGAACCCGGAAACGGCCCAGGCTGACGCTACGTTCTGATACCTGTTCGCTGAACCCCACTGCGCGGGGCAGCTCCAATCTTTTTTCATCCGAGGAACACCATGAAATTCTCCCTGTCGGCCCTGACCGCGGCCGTGTTGATCACGACCGCCACCCTGGCATCGGCCCAGAACGTGGCCATCGTCAACGGCAAGCCGGTGCCCGTCGCGCGCCTGAACGTGCTGGCCGAGCAGATCGCCGCCACCGGGCGGCCGGTGGATGAATCGATCCGAGAGCAACTCAAGGAAGAAGTGGTGCTGCGCGAAGTCTTCATGCAGGAAGCGCAGAAGCGCGGCGTGGCATCCAGCCAGGAGTACAAGAACCAGATGGCGCTGGCCCGCGAGACCATCATGATCCGCGCGCTGTTCACGGACTTCCAGAAGAAGAACCCCGTCACCGACGCCGACCTCAAGGCCGAGTACGACCAGCTCGTGGCGGCCAACAGCGGCAAGGAATACCGCGCCCGCCACATCCTGGTCGAGAAGGAAGACGAGGCCAGGGCCATCATCAAATCGCTCAAGGGCGGCGCCAAGTTCGAGGACATCGCCAAAAAGCAGTCCAAGGACGCCGGCTCCGGCGCCAACGGCGGCGACCTGGACTGGGCCGCCGCTTCCAGCTACGTGCCCGAGTTCTCGGAGGCCATGATCAAGCTGGAAAAAGGCCAGCTCACCCAGGAACCGGTGAAAAGCCAGTTCGGCTGGCACGTCATCCGTGTGGATGACGTCCGCCAGGCCGAGCTGCCCAGGTTCGAGGACATCAAGCCACAGATCGCGCAGCAGATGCAGCAGCAGAGGCTGCAGGAATTCCAGAAGAACCTGCGCGAGAAGGCGAAGATCCAGTAAGGCGCTACGCCGGAAAAAAAGCGCGGCCCGGCCGCGCTTTTTTTTGTCACAACGCGCGCGTGACCAGCCAGATCAGGCCCAGCAGCACCGGCTGGTGCAGCAGGTAATACGACAGGCTCCAGCGTCCCAGGGTGACAAGTCCGCGCCGCACCCCGGTGGCCGCCGCATCGCCCACGCCCAGCCAGGTGGGGCGATGCGCGAGGGCCCATTGCCCGGCCACCATGCCCCACCACACCACACCCAACCAGGGCAGCAGCGGCACATAGTCTTCGGTGACCGGCTTGCGGTTGACAAAGCCCAGCCAGTTGAGCCAGGGGGAATTGAATACCTCCAGGGCCGGCCAGGCGGCCATGGCTGCCGGCGCCACGAAGGGCAACGCGATCACCACGGCACCCAGCGGCCAGCGCCAGGCGCCCCACCCGGCCGTGAGGCGGGCCAGGATCAGCATGACGGCAATGCCGTGCAACACGCCGAAGTAGATGAAGCTCTTTGGGAAGACCAGCACCGAACCCGCCGTCACCAGCAGCGCGGCAGCGGCCACTTGCAGCCAGCGCCGCCAGAAGCGTGACCAGGGCTGCCCCTGGTACAGCGCCACCGCCTGGGAAAGCCCGGCGGTGAAGAGGAACAGGCTCACGATCGCGTTGCGCTGCCAGGTCCAGAACGGGTCGCGGTAGAAGTCCTCGCGGATCAGGCCGAAGAAGTTCAGGTCGAAACAGAAGTGGTAGGCCGTCATCCACAGCATCGCCGCCGCGCGCAGCAGGTCGATCCGGTCCAGGCGCTGCGTCATGGGTCAGGCGCGGGTGCGCTGGATGCGCAGCAACAGCTCGGCCAGCGCCTGGGGCTCGCTCACCATGGGATCGTGCCCCGTGGCCATTTCGATCACTTGCCAGCCTGGCTCCTGGCGCACACGCTTGCGCGCGGGTGCAATGGTGGCCAGGGCGGGCGAGGTGCAGTCGATGAAGGTGCGCGGCACGGCGGCCACACGCGCGCCGTCGAAATCCAGCGGCTGCTGGTACAGGCGGAATGGCTGAGGTGTCTGGCGCCGGTTCACCCAGTCGCGGTCGGCGCCGTCGAGGCCGAAGACCTGGGCGTCGGGCGGCGGAAAGCTCAAGCCGCCGCTGGGCTTCGACGCATCGATTCGGGCCTGCTTCGTTTCGGCGGAGTGGTGACTGCTCCAGCTGTCCCCGGGGTACGGCACGGCGGCGTCGAGGTAGACCAGGTGAGCCAGGGCGCCGGGGCGCTCGCGTTGCAGACGGTCGGCCACGCCGGTGACCACCATGCCGGCGTAGCTGTGGCCCACCAACACGAGGCGCTGCAGTTCCTCGGCCTCGATCAGGCCCATCACGTCCTGGATGTGGGTGTGCAGATCGATGCCGGGCGACATGAGATGGGCCCGCTCGCCCAGGCCGGTGAGCGTGACGGCATGGGCTGGCACGCCCGCATCGCGCAACAGGGGCAGCACGCGTTGCCAGCACCAGGCACCATGCCAGGCACCGTGCACGAGCACGAAAGCGGTTTCCGTCGGTGGGTGTTGATCGGTCAAGGCGATGCTCCGGCGCTGCCGCGCAGGCGTTTGACGAGGGTGACCACCGCCACCACCACTGCGCCCGCCACCAGGCCGGCGAGGCCGCCCGCCAGGCTCGCCGCGAGCGAGCCGATCCAGCCCAGCGTGGCGGCGAAGGCCTCGATGCCATGGCCCAGCGCCGGAATGCCGTGCACCAGGATGCCGCCGCCGACCAGGAACATCGCCGCCGTGCCGAGCACCGACAGCGTCTTCATGAGCCACGGCGCTGCCACGAGGATGCCGCGCCCGAGTGACTGTTTCCATTTGGCGGCCTGCTGGTTGAGGTACAGGCCCAGGTCGTCGAGCTTGACGATGCCGGCGACGAGCCCGTACACGCCGACAGTCATGATCAGCGAAATCCCCACCAGCACCGCCACGCGCTGGCCCATGCTGGCGGCCGCGACCGTGCCGAGCGTGATCACGATGATTTCGGCGGAGAGGATGAAGTCGGTGCGCACCGCGCCCTTGATCTTCTCCTTCTCGAAAGCAATGAGGTCGACGCGCTGATCCGCCACCGCCGCAACGCGCTCTTGCCGCTGCACCTCTTCATCGGTCTTGTGCGGACCGAACGCATGCCAGAGTTTTTCGGCCCCCTCGTAGCAGAGAAACAGGCCGCCGAGCATGAGAAGCGGCGTGATGGCCCAGGGCGCGACCACACTGATGAGCAGCGCGCTGGGCACGAGAATGGCCTTGTTGATCATCGACCCCTTGGCCACCGCCCAGACGACAGGCAACTCGCGTTCAGCCTTCACACCGGTGACCTGCTGAGCGTTGAGCGCCAGGTCGTCGCCCAGAACACCAGCGGTCTTCTTGGTTGCCAGCTTGGTCATCGCGGCCACATCATCTGCCACCGCCGCGCTCTTTCGGGCCGCCACCTTGGTCATCAGGGCGATGTCATCGAGCAACGTGGCGATGTCGTCGATCAGGGCAAGCAGACTGGTTCCGGCCATGGTGAGGGTCCTGGTGAGGTGGCGGTCAGCGCACAGGCCAGACCAGAGGGAAAAGCGGATCGTCGAGTGGCGCGCCGTCAACCAGGCGATCGGCCAGGCCAGCGAATGGCGGCGATGTGCGCCAGGGGCGCGGCGCATGGCGGGCGTCGTCGCCCAGGTATCGGGCCGAGAACACGCGCCGTCGACGCGCCGGTCCCACGCCACTGGAGGCGTGCAGCGCGAGCATGTGAAAGGCCACGCAGTCGCCCGGCTCCAGCGCCCACGCCAGTTGGCGGAATTCATCTGGACGCGCATCGATGGCGGGCAGTTCGACCAGCGCGCCTTCAGGAAACCACTTCGCCTGCTGATCGCGGAAGGTGCGCGGCATGTACCAGGTGCCGGCATGCGAACCGGCCACGAAACGCAGCGTGCTCTCGAGCACCACCGGATCCACCGGAATCCAGAAGCTCACGTTCTGGCGGCCGCTCACGTTGTAGTAGGGCTGGTCCTGGTGCCAGGGCGTGGGCTGGCGCGTGCCGGGTTCCTTGACCAGCAGGTGGTCGTGGTAAAGGCGCGCTTCGCGGCTCTGCATGAGCTGCGCGGCGATGTGGGGCAGTGCCGAATGTTGCAGGATGTCCCGATAGGCAGGGTTGTCCTGCCAGGTGCAGAAGTCCTCGACAAAGCGGCCCGGGTCGTCGGGCTCGCTGGCCACCAGCGCGAGCGGGCTCAGGTGGGCCAGGTTGTGTTCGATGCCCTCTTCCAGCCGGGCCAGTTCACGCGCATCGAGCACGCCGCGCAGCACCACGGCGCCATCGCGGGCATAGTCGCCCACCGTTGCTGCATCCAGCTTGAAATCCCGCAAGGTGGTGGGTTCCACGGGAAAAGTGTTCGTGGTCAAGAGCATCCTTCTGCTGCAACGGGGTGGGTGAATACGCCCGATTTTGCCTTGCAGCGCCGCGTCAGCAGCAGGCGACGCCCAAAAGCTCAGCTCCGCAGTGCCGCGCGCAGCCAGTTGACAAAGGCGGCGGAGGCTTTGGGCACGTGCGAGGTGTAGGAGCGCAGCACGATCAGGTGGTCGCCCATGCCACTGGTCGCTTTCCATTCCGGCAGCACGCGAACCAGCCGGCCCGAGCGCAGGCCTTCTCCGGCGTTGAAGTCGGGCAGGCGCGCAATGCCCAGGCCCGCCATCGCGGCATCGCGTTGCGCCTCGCTGCTGTTGGACGCGAAGGAGCCCGTCACCTGCACGCCAACCTGCTCCAGCATGTCACCCCGCATGCATTCGAACTGCCAGACCACACGGTCGCGGCCGCGCGTGTAGTTGAGGCAGTTGTGGTTTGCCAGGCTGCTCGGGTGTTCGGGCGTGCCACGCTGACGCAGGTAATCGGCGCTCGCGACCAGATAGAACTCGATCTCGCACAGTCGGAGGGCCACATGCGTCTGTGGCGGGTTGTCGGTGTGACGGATGGCCACGTCGTAGCCTTCGAGGGCCAGGGAGCGGATGCCGTCGCTCAGATCGATTTCGACCTTGATGCCGGGAAAAGCTTCGAGAAATGCCGGCATCAGCGGCAGCATGCGCAGCCTGGCGAAAGCCACCGGCGCCGTCACCCGAACGAGCCCGCGCGGCGGGCCCTCGGCATCGCGTGCGGCTGAAAAGGCCTGCGCGATCTGTGCGAAGGGCTGCTGGGTCTGGCCCACCAGGGCAAGGCCTTCCTCGGTCAGGCTCACGCTCCGTGTGGTGCGCCGCACCAGCGGCACACCGACCGCGCGCTCCAGGTCGGTAATGCGCTGGCTCATGCCTGCCTTGCTCACGCCCAGTGAGTCGGCGGCGCGCGAGAAGCTGCCCTTTTCGGCCAGAACGACCAGGTAGTGCAGATGACCCCACAGGTCTTCGACACGTTGGGTACGCGACATTTTGGGGGCGCCGGGATTCGCCATCGTCAATCAATCGGACTCGAAAACGAAAGGCTCCGACGATAACCTGCGGGCCGCTCGCGTCAAGCCATCAGCGGGGCTGACTGTTCGCGAAAGCGAACACTGAGTTCCGGGCATTTCTATTGAGCAGCGGCTTCTCACTCCATAAGATGACCCGCACCCGGACCTCCAACAGAAAGACGCCATGCACGACCTTCCACGACGCAACCTCCTTCTGGCCATGGCGTGCAGCCTGCTTGGCGCCACTGTCCCGGCCCTTGCACAAGACTACCCGCAGCGGCCCGTCAAGATCCTTGTGCCCTTCCCGGCCGGCGGTGCCAACGATGTGGTCGCGCGCATGGTGGCGGCGAAGATGTCGGCTGAACTGGGGCAGCCTTTTGTGGTCGAGAACCGCGGTGGCGCTGGCGGTCAGATCGGCACCGAAGTGGTGCAGCGTTCACCCGCCGACGGTTACACGCTGCTGGTCACCAACACCGGCTTCATCCAGGGTCCGTTGATGGCCACCCGGCCGACCTACGACCCCCAGAACGATTTCGAGCCGATCAGCCAGCACAACGCCGCACCGACGATCTTCGTGATCAATCCCGAACTGCCGGCCAAAACTCTCGCCGAGTTCATCGCCCTGGTCAAGCGCGAACCCGGGAAACATTCCTTTGGCTCGGGCGGCATTGCGCAGACGCTGCACCTGTTTGGTGAACTGCTGAACAAGGCGGCTGGCCTGGAAATGACGCATGTGCCGTTCCAGGGCGAGTTGCTGTCGGTCAACGCGATCATCGCGGGCCACATCTCGGGCATGTTCGTCACCGTGGCCTCCTCGCGCGCCCATGTACAGGCCGGAAAGCTGCGCGCGCTGGCAGCAACTGGTCCGACGCGCACGCCGCTGCTGCCCGACCTGCCGACCTTCCGCGAGCTCGGCCACACGCAGTTCGACGCCGTGGGCTGGTATGGCATGCTGGCGCCGCGCGGCACGCCGCAGCCCATCGTCGAGCGCCTTTCGAAGGCCGCCATCAACGCGGTGAACGACCCCGATGTCAGCGCGCGCCTGAACGCGCTCGGCCTCGCGCCGCTCGGCAGTACATCGCAAGAGATGCGCACCGCGATTCGCCGTACACACGACGACTGGAAATCGATCATGACGGTCACCGGCATGCTGCCCAAATGAGCGGCTCTGCGATCGATCTGGTCCTTCACGGTGGCACCGTCCACACGGTGGACCCTCATGACTCCGTGGCCGAAGCCGTGGCCATTGCGGACGGGCGCATCGTCGCTGTCGGCTCATCGAAGCGCATCCTCGCGCTCGCCAGTCCTGTCACCCGTGTGGTAGACCTCGCGGGCCGCACCGTCGTGCCGGGTTTTGTCGATGCGCATCCGCACATGGACATGGTCGGCACGAGAGCCATCAAGCCTTCTTTCGGCAACCCGGCCAGCATCGATGCGGTCCTGGAAACGCTGCGTCAGGAGGCTGCAAAGCGGCCGGCGGGCAGCTGGATCCTGTGCAACCCGCTCGCCATCGAGCCCGACATGCTCGAGTACCCTGGCCGCCTGCGAGAAGGCCGCTGGCCCGATCGTCACGATCTCGACAAGGCCTGTCCCGAACATCCTGTGTACATCGAGGCCCCATCGCTCGCCGCACCCGGTGCCGCCATGCTGAACACCGCGGGCCTCAAGGCCAACGGCATCACACGCGACTCGGCCATGCCGGAAGGCGTGACCATGGTGACCGATGCCGACGGCGAGCCCACCGGCCTCTTCCTGGACATCAACTTCCCCAAGCGAATGCCGCTGGTCGACGGCGGTTTCAAGGGCAGCGCCCTCTTCCCAGCCCTGCCCGCCTTCAGCCGCGAAGACGTGCGGCGCGCGGTGCATGAAGGCGCCAAGGCCTTCAACCGCGCCGGCATCACCATGATCTACGAAGGTCATGGCATCCCGGCCGGCCCCCAGCGGGCCTACCTCGACCTCTGGCAGAGCAAGGAACTCACCGTGCGCACCTACTTCGTGGTGCAGTACCCGGTGGCCTACTACAGCGACCTGGAAAAAGGCCAGCAGCTGATCGACGACACCGCGCGCTACGCCGCGGGCAATGGCTTCGGCGACGACATCCTCAAGTTCGGCGGCCTGGGCTTTTCGTTCGACAGCGCGGCTGCCATCGGTGCGTGCTGCATGCGCGAGCCCTACACGGGCCCACTGGGGCAGCGCTGGACGGGCCTGCAGCTCACGCGCGACGTGGTGTTCGAAGACATCGTGCGCCGCTGCGCCAAGGCCGGCCTGCGCGTTCAGACGCAGTGCGCCGGCGGCGCGGCGATCGACAAGGTCCTGGGCGCCTACAAGGCGGTCGATGCGAAGTACCCGATCAAGGGCCAGCGCTGGACCATCCAGCACTGCCAGTTCCCCTCGGCCGAGAACATGCGCGACTGCCGCGAACTCGGTGTGCTCCCCACCACCAGTGGCAACTTCCTCTGGCTCTACGGCAGCATCTACCTGCGCTCCTTCGGCGAGAAGCTGGCGGCCGAAGCCATTCCATTCCGCGCCTGGCTCGACGCTGGCGTGCCGGTGTCGCAGTCGTCCGATGGCCGTCCCTACGACGCGATCTTCGGCTTCTGGCAACTGCTCGCCCGGCTAGACGCGATCACCGGCCGCGAGCTCACCACGCCGGCCCAGGCACTCACACGGCAGCAAGCGTTGCGCTGCTGCACGCTCAACGGCGCGATGACCACCTTCTGGGATCACGAGACCGGCTCGATCGAGCCTGGCAAGCTGGCCGACCTCGCGATCCTGTCCGACGACATCCTGACCATACCGCTCGACCGCGTGCGCGAGACCCGCGTGCTGGCCACGCTGCTGGGTGGTGTGCCGGTGCACGACACCGGCTTGTTCTGAAACCTCCTCCTTCCCCTGATTTGCGTCCCCATGACTTTGACCGAACGAAACCTGCCCCTGAAACTCGCCGAGCGCCTTCAACCCGCTCGCTGCGTGCTGCTTATCGTCGACATGCAGAACGATTTCTGCGCGCCCGGCGGCTTCATCGACGCCGTGATGAAGAAGGACGTCGCGAGCGCGGCCGAGATCCTGCCGCGCGTGCAAGGCCTGATCGATGCCGCGCGCAGCGCCGGTGTGCCGGTGGTCTGGCTGCGCGCCGACTATTCGCACGACCGCATCCCCGATTCGATGGCGGTCAAGCTCGCGGCGTCCGGGATCACGCAGGAATGCTGCAAGCCCGACACCCCTGGCGCCGACTGGTATGGCGGCCTCATGCCTGCGGCCGGCGAAGCCATCGTCACAAAACACAGCTACTCGGGCTTCACCGGTACCGACATGCAGGCCGTGCTCTCGGCCACCGGCCGACAGACCGTCGTCTTCGCTGGCGTGCAGACCCAGATCTGCGTTGAATCGACCCTGCGCGACGCGCATGCGCACGGGTGGCTCTGTGTCGCAGCCGAAGACGCCGTGGGTTCGCACACGCCGACCGCGCACGAGGCCACGCTCAACAACGTGCGCTTCCTGTTCGGTGACGTCTGCAGCGCGGCCGACATCGGCGCGGCATGGAGTGCAAACCCATGAGCGCCCCGGAAGGCGTGCGTGAAGGCTTCGACATCTTCGCGGGCACGATCGCCGAAATGACCTGGCAGGAGGTGGACCACGCGGCCAAGGATGGTGCCGTGCTGCTGTGGGCTTTCGGCGTGATCGAACAGCATGGCCCACACCTGCCCACCGGCACCGACGTCTACCTTCCCCAGGCGCGGCTGCGTGGCGTGCGCAAGGTGCTGGCCGATCGCGGGGTGCGGGCGCTCATCGTGCCGCCCTACTACTGGGGCGTGAACCAGACCTCGGGCTCCTTCCCGGCGTCCTACCACGTGCGACCCGAGATCACGAAGGAGCTGATGTCCGACGTCTTCCGCAACTTCGAGAAGGACGGCTTTCGCCACGTGTTCTGCTTCTCGGGCCACGGCGAGGCCGCGCACAACCGCACCATCCATGAAGGCGTGCGCCTGGGCGCGAGCCGCACATCCCTGCAGATCAGCTTCGTGGCCGATGCCGCCCTCGCCTCGCGCGTCGGCATCAGCCTGTCCGACCCGCATCTCGCGCTGCCACCCGACGATGTGGCCGCCGATGCGCCGGCTTCGGGTGTGCGCTTCTTCCAGGCCGGCGCCACGCCAGCGTCCCCCGGCGCGCCAGAACGCGCACCGCGCTACGTGGACGTGCACGCGGGTCGCGGCGAATCTTCACAAATGCTCGCGAGCTGCACGGGTCTCGTGCGCGACGACTTGCGCCGCCGCCTGCCATCCACCGACCTGGGGACGGAAGAACTCGCGGTCTGGCGCCGCGGCCTCGACGACGCGCGCCGGACCACACCGCTTGGCTACCTGGGCGATCCGGCTTCGGCCAATGCCGATGAAGGTCGTGCCAGCCTCGAGCGCCTCGCCAGACGTGCGGCCGACGCCGTGATCGCGCGCCTGGCCGCACCGGACGTCACCACGGAGTCGATTCCATGAGCCTGCCCTATTTCCGCCGCACGCTGGCGGCCAACCGCATGGTGTTCGAGGTGCGCCGCGATCCGCAACTGATCGAACGCTTTCGCAGCGATCTCGAAGCGCTGATGCAGGACTACGCGCTGACGCCCGACGAACGCGAAGCCTTTCGCACGCGCGACCTGCAGCGCATGCTGACGCTGGGCGTGCACCCGTATTTCCTCACGCAGATCACCCGGCTGTTCCACGGCTCGGCCCACAACCACCAGGGCAGCGCGGCCATCCAGGCGTACCGCGAAGCCCTGGTTGAAAACCACAAGAAGTGAACGAACACCATGGCTGAACTCGTCTGCACCATGGCGCTGGCCCATGCGCCCGGCATGACCGGCTGGTTTGAAAAAGCCGAGCCCGGCCAGCGCGAACGCCTGACCGCGGGCTACGCCGAGCTGGCCCGCCGGCTGCGCGCCGCGAAACCCGACGTGATCCTGGGCTTCGGCAACGACCACCTGCTCAACCTGCCTTTCGACAACCCGCCCGATCTGTGCATCGGCACCGCCGCCGAGTGGCGCGGCCCGGCGCCATGGTTCGAGGACTGGCTCGCGATCGAGCCCTTTCGTGTCGACGGCCGCCCCGACGTCGCCGAAGCGCTGGTCACGGCGATGGACCGGCGCGGTGTATCGATGGCCTTTCGCAGCGACCTCTTGATGGACGACAACTTCTCTGTGCCGCTCAAGGTGCTGATGCCTGAGTTCGACATTCCGTTCGTGCCCGTGCACATGAATTGCCTGGTGCCGCCCGTGGCCACGCCCCAGCGCTGCTTCGAAGTCGGCAAGACGCTCGCGAGCGCGATCCGCGAAGATCTGCCCGCGGGCCTGCGCGTGGCGTTGATGTCCACCGGCGGCCTTTCGCACGACCCTGGCGGCCCGCGCTACTTCGAGATCGACGAGGCCTTCGACCGCTGGTTTCTGTCGCTGCTGGAAACCGGTGCCACCGAGCGCGCCTTCGCCGAATGCACGCTCGAGCGCATGCGCGAAGCCGGTGCCGGTGGTACGCCCGAACTCATCGCCTGGTTCATCGCCTGGGGTGCTGCGCAGGGCGCTGCGGCCGAGATCGTCTGCTACGAACCCACCGTCGGCCTTCGCTGCAGCATGGGCGGCGTGGCCTGGAACTGATTGCAACAAAACCAAGGAGTCCTCATGTCCCGCTTCGATCCGACGGCATTGCCGGATCACCAGATCACCAACGACGGCGGTGCCGTCACCGTCTACCTGCTGCACGGCATCTACGGGTCGAAGGACTATTGGCGACCGCTCACGCGGCAGCTGGTCGATGCCGGGTACCGTGTGATCGCCTGGGATGCGCCCGGGTACGGCCTGTCGGCGCTGCCCGAAGCGCAAAGCTTCGACGTCGTGGCCGAAGCCGGCGCACGCCTGATCCGGGCGACTGCGCGCGAGCGCAACGTGGTGTTCGGCCACAGCATGGGCGGTCAGATCACGCCGCGCGTGCTGTTGAAGGTCGGTGACCAGGTGCAGGCCGCCGTCATCACCGCAACCATCGGCTATTTCGGCAACCGAACGCCCGAAGAGCAGGCCGAATTCGTGCGCACCCGCTCCAGGCCACTGCCGCCAGGCACCGACCCGCGCGAAGCCACGCTGGCGGTGGTCAACGGCATGTTCGGCCCAGGTGCGGCCGGACCCGAGGTCGACCTGGTGCGCGACGTGGCGATGCAGACCGCGCCCGCCACCGTGCAGGCTTCCGTGCGCGCGGTGCAGGCTTATGCCGACGAGGACGCAGTGGCCGCGCTGCGGGCCGTCCGCGTACCCACGCTGTTGGTGGCTGGCGAGGTCGACATGGTCGGCCATCCCGAAGGCATGCGCCGCGTGGCCGCCATGATCGAGAAGTCCGAGTTCTCGGTCATCCCGGGCAGCGGCCACTATCCCTGGGCGGAGAACACGGCTGTGTTCACGCCACGCCTGCTGCAGTTCCTGCAGCGCCATGTTCCCATCAACGAAACATTCCCGGAGTCCGCATGAAGAAGTTCACCATCGCGCTGCTGGCCGCCAGCTTCGCTGCCGCCGTGCCAGCACAGGCGACATTTCCCTCCAAGCCCGTGACGCTGGTGATCCCGTTCTCGGCCGGTGGGCCGGCGGACATCATTGCGCGCACCATCGCGCCCAGGCTTCAGCAGGAGTTGGGCCAGCCCATCGTCATCGACAACCGTGGCGGAGGCAACGGCAACATCGCCCATGCGATGGTGGCGCGCGCGCCGGCCGACGGTCACACACTGGTCTATGTGGCGGCCGGCATCGTCACGAACCCGTCGCTGTTTTCAGGGCCGATGGTCGACCCGTTCAAGGAGCTCGCACCGGTGGCGCAGCTCACCACGCAGTCCTACGTGCTGCTGGCGCATCCATCGTTCAAGCCACGCACGCTGGCCGAATTGCTGGCCGAGGCGGGTCGCCGTCCGGTGACTTGCGCGTCGGGCGGCGCGCTGCCGTCCTTTGGCTGCGACTGGCTGCGCTCGATCTCGGGCAAGGACGTGGTGCATGTGCGCTACAAGGGCACGCAGGCCCTGACGGACCTGATGGGTGGTCATGTGGACACCATGATCGATCTCTTCAACACCGCGCTGCCGCAGATCCGCTCGGGCGCCGTTCGGCCCATCGCCCTCACGCGAGGCGAGCGCGGCCAGCCGCTGCCGGATCTGGAAGTGTTTTCGGAAACCCTGCCTGGCTTCGTTCTGGAAGGGTGGCACGGCATCATGGCGCCAGCCGGCACGCCCCCTGAGCGCATCGAACGCCTGAACGCGGCTTTCGCCCGGGCGCTGGCCGACGCCGACGTGCGCTCGCGCATCAGCGAAAGTTACATTGACGTCACGCCCAAGTCGGCCGCCGAGTTCGGCAAGGTGCTGCGGCAGGACTTCGACAAGTACGCCCGCATCGTTCGCGATGCCGGCATCAAGCCCCAGTGAGGATGGCATGCGACTGATCTCTTTTCTGGATGCACAAGGCCGTCGCCGCCTGGGCGCGCAGCTCGGCGATGAGGTCGCCGATCTCACGGCCATCGGCTTGCCCGACACCCTGGACGAGGTGCTGCGCACAGGCGCACTCGACGCGGCGCGTGAGGCCGCAGGCAAGGCACCGCGCGTGTCACTGGCCACGGTGCGCCACTTGCCACCCGTGACCCTGCCGGCCAAGGCCTTTGCGATCGGCCTCAACTACCTGGACCATGCGGCCGAGAGCAATTTCAGCCCTCCCCAACACCCGGTGATTTTTCACCGCTTCCCCAGCTCCTGGGTCGCGCACGAAGCCCCGATCGTTCGTCCGCGGGTGTCGACACATTTCGATTTCGAGGCCGAGTTGGTCGCGGTCATCGGCAAGCCAGGTCGCGCCATCTCCCGCGAACGGGCACTTGATCACGTGGCCGGCTATTCGTTGTTCAATGACGGGTCGATACGCGACCACCAGTTCCGCTCGACGCAATGGTTGATGGGCAAGAACTTCGATGCGACCGGTGGCTTTGGTCCCGCCTTCGTGAGCGCCGATGAACTGCCGCCCGGCGCCACGTCTTTGCAGCTCACCGGGCGCCTGAACGGCCAGGTGGTGCAACAGGCCAACACGCGCGACATGATCTTCGACGTGGCCACGCTGGTGGCCGCCTGTTCCGAGGCGATGGCACTGCAGCCGGGCGACCTGATCATCACCGGCACGCCCGCGGGCGTGGGCTTCGCGCGCAAGCCGCCGCTGTGGATGAAGGCCGGCGATGTGTTCGAGGTCGAACTCGAGGGCGTGGGGATTCTGCGCAACCCGGTCATCGACGAATTGCCGACGCCAGGCTGAACTCAACCCCGTGGGGGAACGGCTCGGCGTTGTCGTCCGGGTTCAACCCACCCACTGGCGGGCGTTGTGCCACAGCCGCATCCAGCCGCTGTGGGCCGACCGGTCCTGGTCGGTCCAGCTCATCTGGATGTTGCGGAACACGCGCTCGGGGTGTGGCATCAGGGCCGTGAAACGACCGTCGGCCGTGGTGACCGCGGTGAGGCCGCCCGGGCTGCCGTTGGGGTTGAACGGGTAGGCCTCGGTGGCGGCGCCGGTGTTGTCGGTGAAGCGCATGGCGGCGATCACCTTCGACGCATCGCCCCGGTGGCGGAAGTTGGCGTAGCCCTCGCCGTGTGCCACGGCGATGGGCATGCGCGTGCCCGCCATGCCCTGGAAAAAGAGGCTGGGCGATTCCAGCACTTCCACCAGCGAGAGGCGCGCCTCGAAGCGCTCGCTCTGGTTGGTGGTGAATCGCGGCCAGGCTTCGGCGCCGGGAATGATGTCGGCCAGTTCGGCGAACATCTGGCAGCCGTTGCAGACGCCCAGGCCGAAGGTGTCGGTGCGGGCGAAGAAGGCCTGGAACTGTTCGGACAGGCCCGCGTTGAAAGTGATGCTGCGCGCCCAGCCGATGCCCGCGCCCAGCGTGTCGCCGTAGCTGAAACCGCCGCACGCCACCACGCCCTTGAAGTCGGCCAGCTTCGCGCGGCCGGTCTGCAGGTCGGTCATGTGCACGTCGAAGGCCTCGAAACCCGCCTGGGTGAAGGCGTAGGCCATCTCCACATGGGAGTTCACCCCCTGCTCGCGCAGGATGGCCACCCGGGGGCGCGCGAGGTTCAGGAACGGCGCGGCCACGTTGTCGCTGGCATCGAAGCTCAACTTCGTGTGCAGGCCGGGATCGGCGGGTTGACCGGCGGTGGCGTGTTCGGCATCGGCGCAGGCGGGGTTGTCGCGCTGCTGGTTGATCTTCCAGCTCACGCTGTCCCACACCTGCTGCAGGTCGAACAGGCTGGCCGAGAACACGGCCTTGGTGTCGCGCCAGACCTGCAACTGGCCCTTGCCCGCGTCCATGGTGGACCTGGCCGGGCGGGTCTTGCCCACGAAGTGGCTGTGTTTGGAAAGCCCGTGCTCGCGCAGGGTCTGCATCACCGCGTTGCGGTCTTCGGTCTTCACCTGCAGCAGCACGCCCAGTTCTTCGCTGAACAGCGCCTTGAGCGTGAGCTCCTCGCGCCGCGCGCTGACCTGGCCGGCCCAGTTCTTGGCGTCGCCCATTTCGGCGCGGCTGTCGCTGATGCCATCGCCTTCGGTGACGAGCAGGTCGACGTTGAGTGCCACGCCCACATGGCCCGCGAAGGCCATCTCGGCGGCGGCGGCCAGCAGGCCACCGTCGCTGCGGTCGTGGTACGCCAGGATCTGGCCGCTGGCGCGCAGGGCGTTCACGGCATTGACCAGGCTGATCAGGTCCTGCGGGTCGTCCAGATCGGGCACCTCGCCGCCGCCCTGCCCCAGCGCCTGGGCCAGCACGCTGCCACCCATGCGGTGCAGGCCTTTGCCGAGGTCGATCAGCACCAGCGTGGTGTCTTCCAGCGTGGCATCGAGTTGCGGCGTCAGCGTGCCGCGCACGTCGGCCAGCGTGGCGAAGGCGCTGACGATCAGGCTCACCGGCGAGGTGACCTTCTTCGTCTCGCCGCCCTCTTTCCACTGCGTGCGCATGGACAGGCTGTCCTTGCCCACAGGGATGGAAATACCCAGTGCCGGGCAGAGTTCCATGCCGACGGCTTTCACCGTTTCATACAGCGCGGCGTCTTCGCCCGGTTCACCGCAGGCGGCCATCCAGTTGGCCGAGAGCTTCACGCGCGGCAGTTCGATGGGTGCGGCCAGCAGGTTGGTGATGGCCTCAGCCACCGCCATGCGGCCCGAGGCGGCGGCATCGAGTGCGGCCAGCGGCGTGCGCTCGCCCATGCTCATGGCCTCGCCCGCGAAGCCCTTGAAATCGGCGAGCGTCACAGCGCAGTCGGCCACCGGCACCTGCCAGGGACCGACCATCTGGTCGCGGTGCGAGAGGCCACCCACGGTGCGGTCGCCGATGGTGACGAGGAAGCGCTTGGAGGCCACGGTCGGGTGGCTGAGCACGTCGATCACCGCCTTCTGCAGGTCGACGCCCGTGAGGTCCAGCGGCGCGGGTGTGCGCACGACGGCCTTCACGTCGCGGTGCATCTTGGGCGGCTTGCCCAGCAGCACGTTCATCGGCATGTCGACCGGGCTTTGTGCGCCCTTGTCTTCGAGCATCAGCCGGCGTTCTTCCGTCGCCACGCCGATCACGGCGAACGGGCAGCGCTCGCGCTCGCAGAAGGCCTTGAAGATATCCAGCGACTCGGGAGCGATCGCCAGCACGTAGCGTTCCTGGCTTTCGTTGCACCAGATCTCCTTGGGCGCCAGGCCACTTTCTTCCAGCGGCACGGCGCGCAGGTCGAAGCGCGCGCCGCGTCCGGCGTCGTTGGTGAGTTCGGGGAAGGCGTTCGAGAGGCCGCCCGCACCCACATCATGGATCGCCAGGATGGGGTTGTTCGCGCCCTGCTGCCAGCAGTGGTTGATGACCTCCTGCGCGCGGCGCTCGATCTCGGGATTGCCTCGCTGCACCGAGTCGAAATCCAGCGAGGCCGCGTTGGTGCCGGTGGCCATGGAGCTGGCCGCACTGCCGCCCATGCCGATCTTCATGCCCGGGCCGCCAAGCTGGATGAGCAGCGAGCCGGCGGGGAACTCGATCTTCCTGGTCTGGGTCGCGTCGATCACGCCGACACCGCCGGCGATCATGATGGGCTTGTGGTAGCCACGCTGCACGCCATCCACCGCCAGTTCGTATTCGCGGAAGTAGCCCAGCAGGTTGGGCCGGCCGAACTCGTTGTTGAAGGCCGCACCGCCGAGAGGTCCCTCGGTCATGATCTGCAGCGGGCTGGCGATGTGCTCGGGCTTGCCGCCCGGCTGGTCGCTCAGGCCGCCCCAGAGCTTGCCCACGGTAAAGCCGGTGAGACCAGCCTTGGGCTTGGAGCCACGTCCGGTCGCGCCCTCGTCGCGGATCTCGCCGCCCGCGCCGGTGGAAGCGCCGGGGAACGGGGAGATCGCGGTCGGGTGGTTGTGGGTTTCCACCTTCATCAGCACGTGGTGCGTCGCCGTTTCTGCTGCGTAGGCCGGCGAAGCACTGCCACCGGCACGCGCCACGAAGCGTTCGACCTGGCTGCCTTCCATGATGGAGGCGTTGTCCGAATAGGCCACCACGGTGTGCTGCGGCGCCAGCTGGTGGGTGTGGCGGATCATGCCGAACAGGCTCTTGTCCTGCGCCACACCGTCGATGGTGAACTGGGCATTGAAGATCTTGTGGCGGCAATGCTCGCTGTTGGCCTGCGCGAACATCATCAGCTCGACGTCGGTCGGGTTGCGCTTCAAGCCGTTGAAGGCGGTCACCAGGTAGTCGATCTCGTCATCGGCCAGTGCCAGGCCCCAGTCGGTGTTGGCCCGCTCCAGCGCCGAACGGCCTCCGCCCAGCACGTCCACCTGCTCCATGGCCGAGGGGTGCAGCTCGGTGAACAGCGCTTCTGCCTGCCCGCGGTCGAGCGAGACGTTTTCCGTCATGCGGTCGTGCAGCAGATCGGCCACGGCGCGCAGCTGGTGCTGAGAGAGGCTGGCCTTGCCCAGCAGGCCGGACTTGAGGCCGATGCGGTACTCCACCAGACGCTCCACCCGTCGCAGGGCGAAGCCGCAGTTGTGGGCGATGTCGGTGGCCTTGGAAGCCCAGGGCGACACCGTGCCCAGGCGGGGCATGACCAGCAGGGCCGGCGCCGCGGCTTTCTCCAGCGCCAGATGGGCTTCGGTGCAGGGTTCGCCGTAGGTGAGCAATTCACCCAGGCGCTGCACCGTGGCCGCGTCGGGCTCGCCATCGAAGGCAGCGATATGCACGAAGCGGGCCGAGAGGCTGGTGATCTTGTCGGAAATGCCCGCGAGTCGGGGCAGGATTTGCTGGACTTTGAAGCCGCTGATGGCGACGCCGCCGTCGAAAGTGCGCAGGTGCAGGGACACGTTGGGAGCCTGAGGTGCGTTGACCCGGTGGGCCCGGGTGGAAAACCCGGCATTTTACCCGGCCGCCCCCATGGGCTTGCCCGCCAGAGGTGCCGTCGCGGCAGGGCAGATGGGATAATCGCGCCCCATGAGCATCACCTACAAAGACGAGGCCGGCATCGCGGGCATGCGCACGGCCTGCCGGCTGGCTTCCGAAGTGCTGGACTACCTCACACCGCTGATCCAGCCGGGTGTGACCACGCTCGAGATCGACCGCCTGGCGGCCGAATTCATGAAACAGCAGGGCACCGTGTCGGCCACCATCGGCTACCAGCCACAGGGCTACCCGCCCTACCCGGGCCACCTTTGCACCTCCGTCAACCACGTGGTCTGCCACGGCATCCCGAACGAGAAGCCGCTCAAGAAGGGCGACATCCTCAATGTGGACGTGACCGTCATCAAGGACGGCTGGTTTGGCGACAACAGCCGCATGTTCCTGATCGGTGGTCCGGCGGCCTGCTCGGTGCAGGCGCGCCGCCTCAGCCAGGTGACTTTCGAGGCCATGTGGAAGGGCATCGTCATGGTGCGACCCGGCATCCGCCTGGGCGACATCGGCCATGCCATCCAGACCTTTGCCGAAGGCAACGGCTTCTCGGTGGTGCGCGAGTTCTGCGGCCACGGCATCGGCCAGAAGTTCCATGAAGATCCCCAGGTCCTGCACTACGGCCGCCCGGGCACGCTCGAGGAACTCAAGCCCGGCATGACCTTCACCATCGAGCCCATGATCAACGCCGGCAAGCGCGACATCAAGGAACAGGGCGACGGTTGGACCATCGTCACGCGCGACCGTTCCCTCTCCGCGCAATGGGAACACACGGTGCTGGTCACCGACACCGGCTACGAGGTGCTCACCCTGTCCGCCGGCAGCCCTGCCGTGCCCGACTTCGTGACGCCCCCGGCCGCGGTCGCGGTCGCCTGACTTCATGACCGTCGCCGCCACGCCCTCGAGCCTGGGCGACCTCGGCACGCTGCGGCTCGAGTACCGCAGCAACAAGGCTGCCCTGCTGACCCGGCTCGGTGTCCAGGGCTCCTCCACCCGCGGCGTGCGCAAGGCCCTGCAGGACCTTTCCCGCCTGACCGACCAGACCCTGCGTGAACTCTGGGCGCTCGCGGACTTCGGTCCCGGTTTCTCGCTGGTGGCGGTGGGCGGCTACGGGCGCGGCGAGCTGTTTCCGTTTTCCGATGTCGACGTGCTGGTGCTGCTGCCCGATGGCAGCCAGCCCGACACGGACGCGGCGCTCAAGGCCCGGCTGGAGTCGTTCATCGGCGCCTGCTGGGACCTGGGGCTGGAGATCGGCTCCAGCGTGCGCACCATTGGCGACTGCGTGTCCGAGGCGTCCAAGGACGTGACCGTGCAGACCTCGCTGCTGGAATGCCGGCTGATCGCCGGCAGCAAGAATGCCTTTGCGCGCCTGGTCAGCGATCTCGGCGAAGCCATGGACCCCAAGGCCTTCTTCGTCGCCAAGACTCTGGAGATGCGCCAGCGCCACACCAAGTTCGAGAACACGCCCTACTCGCTCGAACCGAATTGCAAGGAGTCGCCCGGCGGCCTGCGCGACCTGCAGATCATCCTGTGGGTGTCCAAGGCCGCGGGCCTGGGCCGCAGCTGGGACGAGCTGGCCCGCAAGGGTCTGGCCACGCCGCTGGAAGCGCGCCAGATCAAGGCCAACGAGGCCCTGCTCAGCCTGATCCGCGCACGCCTGCACCTGCTGGCCAACCGCCGCGAGGACCGGCTGGTGTTTGACCTGCAGACCGCGGTGGCCGAGTCGTTCGGCTTCAAGGCGCAGGTGCCCGGCACCGCGCGCGGCACGCGCCGGGCCAGCGAAGCGCTGATGAAGCGCTATTACTGGGCCGCGAAGGCGGTGACGCAGCTCAACCAGATCCTGCTGCTCAACATCCAGGAGCGCCTGCGCAGCGACGTGGCCGGCGTGGACCGCCTGCGCCCGCTCAACGAGCGCTTCTTCGACAAGGCCGGCATGCTCGAGGTGGCGAGCGACAACCTGTATGTGCAGCAGCCGCATGCCATTCTGGAGACCTTCCACCTCTACCAGACCACCGTGGGCATCAAGGGCCTGTCGGCGCGCACCCTGCGCGCGCTGTACAACGCCCGCCCGGTGATGAACGCGCGCTTTCGCGCCGACCCGGTCAACCGCGCGCTGTTCCTGAAGATCCTGCAGGAACCCGAGGGCATCACGCATGCCATCCGGCTGATGAACCAGACCTCGGTGCTCGGGCGCTACCTCTGGGTGTTCCGCCACATCGTCGGCCAGATGCAGCACGACCTGTTCCACGTCTACACCGTGGACCAGCACATCCTGATGGTGCTGCGCAACGTGCGCCGTTTCTTCATCGCCGAACACTCGCACGAATACCCGTTCTGCTCGCAGCTCGCAGCCGGCTGGGACAAGCCGTGGATCTTCTACATCGCGGCGATCTTCCACGACATCGCCAAAGGACGCGGCGGCGACCATTCCGAACTGGGTGCGCGCGACGTGCGCACGTTCTGCCGCCAGCACGGCATCGCGCGTGAAGACTGCAGGCTCATCGAGTTTCTGGTGGCCGAACACCTGACCATGAGCCGCATGGCGCAGAAGGAAGACCTGAGCGATCCGGACGTGATCTCGGCCTTTGCGAAACGCGTGGGGAACGAGCGCTACCTCACGGCCCTGTACCTGCTGACGGTGGCCGACATTCGCGGCACCAGCCCCAAGGTTTGGAACGCCTGGAAGGGCAAGCTGCTGGAAGACCTGTACCGCTACACGCTGCGCGCCCTCGGCGGCCGCGCGCCCGACCCCGGCGCCGTGATCGAAGGCCGCAAGCGCGAAGCACTGTCCATGCTGGCCCTGCATGCCCTGCCCCACCAGGCGCACAAGGCGCTGTGGGACACGCTGGACGTGAGCTATTTCATGCGCCACCAGGCGGACGAGATCGCCTGGCACACGCGCGTGCTCACGCGCCAGATCGCGCAGAGCGCCGCTCAGCAGGCGAAAAATCCAGCGCCCGCAACGGTCGAGGGCGCACCCGCGACGATCGACAAATGCATCGTGCGTGCCCGCCTCTCGCCCGAGGGTGAAGGCCTGCAGGTGCTGGTGTACGCGCCCGACCAGCACGATCTGTTCGCCCGCATCTGCGGCTATTTCGACAGCTCGCACTTCAGCATTCTGGACGCGCGTGTGCACACCACGCGCGATGGCCATGCGCTGGACACCTTCCAGGTGGTGGCGCCGTCGTTGTCGGAGCACTACCGGGAACTGATCGCCATGGTGGAAAACAACCTGGCCCGCACCATCGACGAGCGCGGCCCGCTGCCCCCACCCACCAAGGGCCGCATTTCGCGCCGGGTCAGGAGTTTTCCGGTGACGCCGCGCGTGGATCTGCGGCCGGACGAGAAGGCGCAGCGCTGGCTGCTGTCGGTCTCGGCGAGCGACCGCGCCGGCCTGCTCTACGGCATCACGCGGGTACTGGCGCGCAACGACATCAGCGTGCAGCTGGCCAAGATCACCACACTGGGTGAGCGCGTGGAAGACACCTTCCTCATCAGCGGCGCGCAACTGCAGATGAACAAGCGGCAGATCGAGATCGAGACCGAGTTGCTGGAGACCTTGGAAGGGTGAACCGGCTAGGCGCGAACGGTTTCCGTGGACGGAGGCGCGTCCGACTTGCGCCGGAAAAGACCGGAGAACCAGTTCGACACGTCGTCCACGATGGTGAACACCGCCGGAATCACCAGCAGGCTCAGGAAGGTCGACGTGATCAGGCCGCCGATCACCGCCACCGCCATCGGTGAACGGAAGCTTCCGTCGGCCGCACCCCAGCCGATCGCGATCGGCATCATGCCCGCGCCCATTGCGATGGTCGTCATCACGATCGGCCGGGCCCGCTTGTGGCAGGCGTCGAGGATGGCGTCCAGGCGCGACATGCCGTGCAGGCGGCGCGCCTCGATGGCGTACTCCACCAGCAGGATGGAGTTCTTCGTCGCCACCCCCATCAGCATGATCAGGCCGATCAGCGAAGGCATGGAGAAACTCTTGTTGGCCAGCAGCAGGCCCACGAATGCGCCACCCAGCGACAGGGGCAGCGCCGCCAGGATGGTGAACGGGTGCAGGAAGGCCTTGAACAGCAGCACCAGCACGATGTAGATGCACAGCACACCGGTGAGCATCGCCAGGCCGAAGCTGGCGAACAGCTCGCCCTGCACTTCGGCGTCGCCAATCTCCAGCACCGACACACCCGGTGGCAACTGGCTCATGCTGGGCAGGCGCATCACGGCGTTTTTCATGTCGCCCAGTGCGATGCCCGCCAGCTCGACCTCGAAGTTGATGTTGCGCGAACGGTCGTAGCGGTCGATCACGGCCGGGCCGCCGCCGAAATCGAGATGTGCCACGTGCTCCAGCATCACGGGACCGCGCGCGCCCGGCACGGCCAGGCGGCGCAGCACGTCCAGGTCGTGGCGCGCGCCGACGTCGAGCTTGACCACGATGGGAATCTGCCGTTGCGGCAGGTTCATCTTGGGCAGCAGGTTGTCGTAGTCGCCCACCGTGGCGATGCGCAGCGTCTCGGCGATGGCCGAGCTGGTGACGCCGAGTTCGGCCGCGCGCGCCAGATCGGGCGTGACGATGATCTCGGTGCGCACCAGCGCTGCCGTGGACTGGATGCTGCCCACGCCCTGGATGGTGCGCAGGTCGCGCTCGATGGCACGCGCCGCGGTGCTCAGGGCGTGCGCGTCGCTGCCGGTGAGCGTGAGGATGTATTTCTCACCCGAACCGCCCAGCCCCACCTTGCTGCGCACGCCGGGCAGGTTCGACATCGCGTCGCGGATCTGGTTCTCGATGCCCTGCTTGCGTGGACGTTCGCCGCGCGGGTCGAGCTGGATGGTCAGCGCCGCCTTGCGCGATTCGGCCGCGCCCTGAGGCGCGAACGGATCGGAGCCTGCGGTGCCCGAGCCGATGGTGGTGTAGACGGAGCGCACATGCGGCACCGCGGCCACCAGCAGGCGCGCGCGTTCGGCCGTGGCCACGGTCTGCTCCAGCGTGGCGCCGGGTGAGAGCTCGAGGAACACCTGCGTCTGCGAGTTGTCATCGGGCGGGATGAAGCCCTGCGGCAGCAGCGGAATGAGCATCAGCGAGCCGATGAAGAACAGGCCCGCCCCCAGGCTGGTGATCCAGCGGTGCTTGATGCACCAGCGCGCCCAGTTCTGGTAGGTGTTCAGCCAGGCAGGTTCTTCCTGGTTCTGCGACCAGCGCCAGAAGCCGCGCGAGACCGGGTTGGAGTCGACCCAGCGGGGCATGTCCTTCTTGATGAAGGGCTTGAGGATGTAGGCCGCCATCATGGGCGTGAGCGCGCGCGCCACCACCAGGGAGGCGAACACCGCGAGCGAAGCCGTCCAGCCGAACTGCTTGAAGAACTTGCCCGGGATGCCCGCCATGAAGGCGGTGGGCAGGAACACCGCGATCAGCGTGAAGGTGGTGGCGATCACGGCCAGGCCGATCTCGTCGGCCGCCTCCATGGCAGCCTGGTATGGCGTCTTGCCCATGCGCATGTGGCGCACGATGTTCTCCACTTCCACGATCGCATCGTCCACCAGGATGCCGATCACCAGCGAGAGCGCGAGCAGCGTCACCACGTTGATGGTGAACCCGAGGTAGTACATGCCAATGAAGGCCGGAATGGCCGACAGGGGCAGCGCCACGGCAGACACGAAGGTGGCGCGGATGTCGCGCAGAAACAGCCAGACCACCAGCACGGCGAGCAAGGCGCCTTCGTACAGCAGGGTCATGGAAGCGTCGAACTCTTCCTTCACCGGCGTCACGAAGTCGAACGACTCCGTGATGTGCAGGTCGGTGCGCTGGGCGCGCAGTTCGTCCAGCTTTGCGCGCACACCGTTGCCCACCTCGATTTCGCTGGCACCCCGGCTGCGCGCCACCTCGAAGCCCACCACGGGCTTGCCATCGAGGAAGGCGGCCGCCGTGGGTTCGGCCACGGTGTCGCGCACCTCGGCCACCTGGTCCAGGCGCACGCGCCGGCCATCGGTGAGCGAGATCTCCATGCCCGCCAGCGCCTCGGCCGAGGCGAGCTGTGACAGCGTGCGCAGGGGTTGCTGGCTGCCACCAAGGTCCACACGCCCGCCGGCACTCTCGATCTGCACCTTGGCCAGCTGGCGCGAGACATCCGTGGCGGTGGCGCCCAGGGCCTGCAGCTTGAGCGGGTCCAGCAGCACCTGCACCTCGCGGTCCACACCGCCGACGCGGTTGACCGCACCCACACCGGAGACGGACAGCAGCCGCTTGGACACCTCGTCATCGACGAACCATGAGAGGGCCTCGGCGTCCATCTTGTCTGAAGCCACGGTGAAAGCCAGTACCGCGCCGCCGGCCAGTTCCACCTTGCTGACGATGGGGTCGCGCAGGTCGGTGGGCAGCTCGCTGCGCACCTTGGTCACGGCCGAGCGCACGTCGTCCAGCGCCTCTTGCGTGTTCTTCTCGATGCGGAACTCGGCCGTGAGCGTGACCGTACCGTCCTGAACCTTGGTGTAGATGTGCTTGAGCCCCTGCAGCGAGGCCAGGCTGTTCTCGATGATGCGCGCGACATCGTTCTCGAGCTGGTTCGGCGAGGCACCCGGCAGGGCCGCCACCACCGTGATGGTGGGCAGGTCCAGGTCCGGGAAATTCTGCACCTTCATCTGCTTAAAGGAGAACAGGCCCGCCAGCGTCAGCATGACGAACAGCATCGCCGCCGGTATGGGGTTGCGGATGGACCAGGCGGAGACATTCATGGCCGCGACCTCACTGAACGACCTTCACGAGGTCGCCCTCGTTGAGGAAACCGGCCCCTTGCACCGCCACCGCTTCCTCCGGCTTCAGCCCTTCAAGCACCTCGACGCGCTCTTCCACCCGGCGCCCGGTCTGCACCTTGCGCTGGTTGGCCTTGCTCTGGTCGTCGACCACGAACACGTAGTTGCTGCCGTCACGCACCACGATGGCCTGGCTCGGCACGGTCAGCGCCTCGCTCTGTCCCAGGTCGAACTGGCCGCGGGCAAAGGTACCGGCCTTGAGTTCGGGATGGCGCGGCAGGTCGACGAACACCAGGATGTTGCGGGTCTGCGGGTCGGCCACTGGCGCGACGGCACGCACCTGCCCGCCGATTTCCAGCCCCGTGGCCGCCGTGATCTGCACTTTCTGGCCGATGCGGATGCGCCCGACCTCGTTGGGCGTGACCTCGCCGCGCCACTCCATCCGGCTCTGGCGCACCATGCGGAACAACTCCTGTCCAGCGCCCACCACCGCCCCGACGGTGGCAGCACGGGCGGAGATCACGCCATCGTCGGGCGCGAGCACGCGGGTGTTGCCCAGGCGCACCTCTGTCGCGCCAAAAGCGGCCTTGGCGGCCTCGAGCTGGGCGCGTGTCACCTTCTCCTGCGTCAGGTACTGTGCCACCTGTGCGCGTGACAGCGCGCCCGTGTCCTGGATCGAGCGCGCGCGGTCGGCATCGGCCTTGGCATTCTCGAAACTGGCCTCGGCCTGCATCAGGCTGGCCTGACTCTGCAGGCTGTCGGCCTTGGTGGTTTCGCTGGCGAACACGGCCAGCACCTGGCCTTTGCGCACCACGTCGCCCACATTCACGTTGACGGAGGCCAGTCGCAGGCCATTCACCTCGGCGCCCACGCTGGCTTCCTGCCAGGCGGTGATGTTGCCGTTGGCCTGCAACCGGATCGGCAGGTTGCCGCGCTCCGGCTTGGCCAGGGTGACCGTGAGCGATGGGCGTGGCGCAGCCTCAGCCGCGGGCGTCTCGGGCTCTGCGGGTTTGCGGATGAAGAAGACGAACACCACCAGAAGCACCAGGGCCAGGGCGATGGCCAGCCAGAGCCAGCGTTTGCGCGAAGGAGGAGAAACGGCGTTCATGATGGGTTTTTGAAAGCGTCGGGATGGTTCACGGGATCGAAGCCGCCACCCAGGGCGACGTAGAGGCGGATCCAGGCGTTGATGCGCTCCTGCTGCAGCGCCACCGCACTGCTGTCGGCAGCCAGCTTGAGGCGACGCGCTTCTTCCAGCTCGTTGAGGCTGGCCAGGCCCACGCGGTAACGGGCTTCCGTGGCCTGAAAGGATTGCCCGTAGCCCGCGACTGCGATGTCGGTGGAGGCCAGGCGCTCGCGCAGGCTCGCAATCAACACCAGCGACTGCTCCACTTCGGCCACGGCCTGGCGCAAGGTGCCGGCATAGGCCAGCGCAGCGGCCTCGTAGCGGGCCTGGGCGCTGTCGGTGTTGGCGCGCAGCGCATCGCGGCCCAGCAGCGGCAGGCTCAGCGTGATGGGGCCGATGGCCCAGGTGTTGAACGTGGCCTGCGTGCCGGCACCAGAAATGCGGTTGCGCAACAGGCTGCCCGAAAGCGAAAGCCCTGGGTACAGCGCGGCCTGCGCGACGCCCACGTCTTCACTCGCGGCCACCAGTTCGCGTTGTGCCCGGTACACATCGGGTCGCTGGCGCAACACCTCGGCCGGTACCGCGTTGACCGAAAGCATGTTGTCAAGGCGGTCCGATGCCAGCAGGGTCGGCAGTGCCGGAGCGCTCGCCAGTTGCTGGCGCAGTTCGGGTTCGGGCACACCCGTGAGTGCGACCAGCGACTTCACCTGCCGCTCGCAAAGTTCCGCTTGTGCCCGCTCGCGCGCCACACCCTCGGCGCCACTCGCGCGCGCCAGCGCAGCCACTGCGGGCGCCGTGAGCCCTGCGCGTTCGGACACCGCGTTGTTCTCGGCCGTCACGGCGCGCGAGTCGCGGTCGCGCGTGGCCACACCGAGCTGCTCGCGGCACAGGCGCTGGGCGAAATACAGTTCGGCGAGTTCGGCCGCCACCAGCACGCGGGCCTCGTGCCAGGCGGCACCTGATGCGTCCTGCCGCGCCTCTGCGCCACTGCGGCGCGCCTCGGTCTGGCCCCAAAGGCCGATCGCCCATGAAGCCTGCAAACCCGCGCTCAATTGCGTGCCCAGCGGAATGGCGGGATCGGTGATGCCGCGGGTGGCGTTGGCCACCAGGGAGGCTTGGGGGCCCGTCTCGGCCTCCACGCCCAGGCGGGCCGCGCGGGCGGCAAACACCTGCGCGCGCGCCTGAGCCACGGTGGGGCTCTGCGTCTGTGCACGGGCGATCCAGTCGGCAAGCACCGGGTCGTTGAACCGGCTCCACCAGGCGTCCAGTTCCTGGACGCTGCCCTGGTGTGCCAGGGGCGGTGCGTACCAGGACGGTGGCAGAGGGACGGCCAGGTCGGCCGGTGGCTTGGTAAGGCTGCAGGCGCTGAGGATCGCAGCACCTGCCAGCACGACAAGCTTGCGCTTCATGAAAGGTGATTCCCTGTTGCGTTTTGATCGGGCTTGACTCTATTCGATTTCAGCGTCCGAATATTTCAAACGCTTCTCGTTTTGTAACGGAGGCGCCAGCCTGTACGCGGTCAGTCGTCGTCCAGCGCGTCCAGCCCCGGAAACAGCACTTCGGTGAAACCGAATCGGGTGAAATCGCGCACCCGCATGGGGTAGAGCTTGCCCCAGAGGTGATCGCATTCGTGTTGCACCACGCGAGCATGAAAGCCCTCAGCCTCGCGGTCGATTGCCTGTCCACGTTCGTCGAATCCCTGGTAACGAATGCGGCGCCAGCGCGGCACCACACCCCGCATGCCCGGCACCGAAAGGCAGCCCTCCCAGTCCTCCTCTTCTTCATCGCCCAACGGGGTGATCACGGGGTTGACCAGCACGGTTCGCGGCACCACCGGGGCTGTGGGATAGCGCGGGTTCGGCAGGCCGCTGCCGAAGATCACCACCTGCAGATCCACCCCGATCTGCGGAGCTGCCAGGCCTGCGCCATTGGCCGCCTTCATGGTGTCCTGCAGGTCGGCCACCAGCTGGTGCAGCTCGGGCGTGTCGAAGTGCTTCACGGCTTGGGCCACGCGCAGCAGACGCGGGTCGCCCATCTTCAGGATGGTGTGGATGGTCATGGGAGTTGGCTTTTGAAGGGAAATGGGGGATGGTGCGCGAAGGGTGACGTGATGAATGTCTCATCATCTTGATAATTGAATTTGAATTAATGCCACCAGCACCATTGCATTGACGGGAAATTCCTTACGACTGAAAGGCCAAATGCGAGGGTGAGTAAAGTTTTCAATTTTCCATTTCAATCCAGTTTTCCCTGCATCGAAGAGCCCCACTTCCTGATGCCACAGGAGGTGAGAGTGACCATTTTACGTGCTCGCAGAGACTGTTTTCTATTGATGCCCAGAAGAATAGACTGGCCTCAGCGGTTGGATTTTTTCAGAAAAACCCACGATTCGGATTTAGCAGATTCGTGAGAAGCATGCAATTGGTGAGCTTTCAATTGCAGATTGCTGAAATGCCGACCGCGCCCCAAATCCGGGGCAGTTGCAGTGGCATTTTTTCTACATCAGGAGGTTATCCATGAACAGGATTGTCAATCGTTCCCAACGCCCGGCCCGCGCCGGCCTGACGGTTCTTGCGCTCGCCCTGCTGGCACTGGGCGGTTGTTCGGGCACCGGTTCGCTCAATTCCGCAGACGCTGGTGGCACGCCTTCCGGTGACCAGGTTTCGGGCACCCCTTCTCCGCTGGCGGCCGTCGTGCGCGAGCAAGGCAACACCGTCACCGACGTGGGGCAGGCGGTGTCTGGCCTGGGCGGTACCGTGGCCAATGTGGCGGCGCCGCTGGTGGGTAGGCAGGCGGCGCAGGGTCTCGATGGCGTGGTGACCCATGCGGGCGGTACCGTCAGCGCGCTGGGCCAGGCCGTGGCCGGAGGCCTCGGCCAGTTGGGCAGCATTGACAACCCCCTGGGCACCACCGCAGCCGGTCTGGGCGGGGCAGTGGACCAGGCAGGACGCACGGTGTCCAGCGCCGGTGACGCGGTCAGCGGCATAGGCCAGAACCCCGCCACGTCCTTCCTGAATCCGGTAACCAGCGTGGCCGGCCAGGTGGTGGATCAGGCGGGCAACGCCGTCAGCCGCGTGGGTCAGAGCTGGGAAACCCAGATGAGCACCGGCCCGGCCGATCAGTTGCTGGGCCGCGCAAGCGATGGGGTCGAGCAAGTCGTGACCACCGGCGTGGGTGTCACCCAGATGGTGGGCTCGGCGACGGGCCTGGGTGCGCCGGTGGCAGACCGGGTTGTCGACCCTCTCGCACAAGCGCTTGGCCAGGCGGGCGGCACGCTGTCGGGCAGCAACGCGCCTGTCGCCCGTGAAGTCGGTGACATCGTCAGCAACACCGCTCGCACGCTCGGCCACACCGGCGACATGGTGAACACACCTTCTGGCGGCGGTTCTGCCAGCCCCGTCGAACAGGTGGGGCGCACAGCCAGCACCGCGATCGTGCCCATCAACGCCGCCATCACACAGGTGGCGAGCCGCGTGAACGACTCCACCGGCATCGGCACGCCATTGGGCAACGTGGTGGTGGCCACGGGTGGCGCTGTTCAGCAGCTCGGCACCGCCGTACAGGGCAACGGCAACCAGCCTGTCACGCAGAGCCTGGGCGGCGTGGTCAACCAGGCTGGTGGCCTGGTCACCAGCGTGGGTACGACCTTGGGTGGCACCAGTGGCGGCGCCGGCACAGGTGTTCTGGCGCCCGTGGTCAACACGGTAGGCGCGCTCACAGGCGGCATCACCGCTCCGGTTGCTGGCGGCAGCGCGCCGTTGACGACCACGGTGACCACCACCGTCACGAACACGGTGACCAACGCGGTGGGCGGCATCACCGGTGGCCTGCTCGGCGCACTGGGCCGCTGAAGCGCCAGGAGAAGAAGCCCATGCCAACACACCGCACCAGGCAACTTCTGCTGGTCGGTGTGTCCTGGTGGGTGGCCATGGGTGTGGGCGCGCAAGGCGTGGCACCCGTTGGCAGCCCGCTGGACACGCTGCCTCGTCCCGTCATTCCCCCGCAGCCGGGGGCGGATGTGCAGGTGGATGTCCAGCGGCCCGCGCCACCGCCTGCTGACCTGCTCAATACCAGGATCACGCCGCGCAAGTTCGACATCGAGGGCGTGCAGTCCATCCCATTTGCGGAAGTGGCCGCCTTGTTCACGCCGCTGGTTGGCCAGGCGGTCACCGTGGGTGAAATCGTGGAGCGCAGCCAGCAGGCCAGCGGCCTCTACCAACAGCAGGGTTACGCGCTGTCGTTCTTTTTCGTGCCGGTGCAGAACTTCGAGAACGGGGTGGTGCGCATCGTGGCGGTGGAAGGTCACGTGCAGACGGTGCGCATCGAGGGCGACCCCGGCAAGGCCGAGGCCAGGCTGCGCGAGATCGCCGAACACATCCAGCGCGAAAAACCCCTGCGAACCGCCACCTTCGAGCACGTCACCGCCCTCCTCGGCCGCCTGCCGGGCATCGGCATTCAAGCCCAGGTGCAATTGCCCACGAGCACCGATGGCGCCAGCACCCTGGTGATCCAGGCACGTCACAAACCTTACGACCTCGCTGTGGGACTGGAAACGCGCCAGCCCCACCCGCGCGCCGTGGTCACCGGCGCGGTGAACGACCCCCTGGTCCCGGGCAGCCAGCTGGGCGTCTCGACACTGCTGTCCACGGCCCGCAACGACCACTACAACGCCCTGCACTACGAGCAGTTCATCGGCAGCGAGGGCCTGTCCCTCAAAGGCACGCTGTCGCAGTACCGCGGCGACCCCGCCGAGCAACTGGGCGTGCAGAGCGCGTTGCAACGCCGCAGCGAGGTCGAGCGCGCCGAGGTCGTGGCCAGTATTCCCCTGCGCCTCTCACGCGAAACCAGCTGGGTGGCCAGTGGGGGCGTGTATGGCGTGAACACGCGCGATGGCATCAGCAACCCCGCCAACGGCGCTCAACTCGTCGACGAAACCCAGGTGCGTGCGGTGTTCGGGCAACTGAGCTACACGTCGAACCGGCCCAACGACGGCGCACAGGTCAGCCTGAAGCTATCGCACGGTCTTTCCGCGCTGGGCGCATCTGCCGGCGTCACCAGCAACGTGCCGGGCCTGTCCGGGCCCAGCCCGGTCAAGCTGGCCTTTGTGCGCCTGCAGCTCGAAGCCAGCCATCAACACCGTTACAACAACGGCCTGGGCACGGCCGTGTCCTTCGCCATGCAGCACAGCCCGCACAACCTGCCGGGCAGCGAGAAGGTGTCGTTCGGCGGCAACCGCTTTGCGCGCGGCTACGGAGCGGGTGAAGCGGTGGGTGATTCGGGCTGGGGCCTGGGCCTGGAACTCAACCGCGCGTTTGCACTGGACAACCGCTGGTTGCGGCAATGGCAGCCCTACGTGCTGATGGAATGGGCTCGCGTTGACGGACGTCTCGCCACCCCGGTTCCTGCGGATCTGCGGTCGGTGAGTCTGGGGCTGCGGCTGACCAACCACAAGCACTACAACCTGGATTTCGCCGTCTCGAAACCGACCGGCGACGCGCCGGTGGCCGATCCCGATCGTCAGTGGCGCGCGAACGTGACGCTGAGCTACCAGTTGGGCGAATGAGCCCTGCCTACGCGTCGCCGGAGACGAGCATGGCCAGCATGGCCGGTTCGTCGATCACCGCCACACCCAGGGCCAGCGCCTTCTCCAGCTTGCTGCCGGCCTCAGTACCAGCGACCACGTAGTCGGTCTTCTTGCTCACCGACCCAGCCACCTTGGCGCCAGCGGCTTCCAGCAGGTCCTTGGCCTGATCGCGACTCAGGGTGGGAAAGGTGCCCGTGAGCACGAAGGTCTTGCCTGCCAGCGGCTGCGGAGCGCGCGCGGCGGGTTCGCCCTCTTCCCACTGCAGGCCACACGCGCGGAGCTGCTCCACCACCTCGCGGTTGTGCGGCTGCTCGAAGAAGGTGTGGATGCTCTGGGCCACCACCGGGCCCACGTCGTTCACTTCCGACAGGGCCTCCACGCTCGCGTCCATGATGCGGTCGAGTTGACCGAAGTGGCGTGCGAGTTCCTTGGCCGTGGCTTCGCCCACGTGGCGAATGCCCAGACCGAAGAGAAAGCGCGGCAGCGTGGTGTGCTTGGACTTTTCCAGAGCGGCCAGGATGTTCTGTGCCGACTTCTCCGCCATGCGCTCCAGCGCCAGCAGCGAGGTGAGGCCGAGTCGGTACAGGTCGGGCAGGGTCTTGACCGCCCCTGTGTCCACCAGTTGTTCAACCAGCTTGTCGCCCAGGCCTTCGATTTCCACCGCACGGCGATGCGCAAAGTGCAGGATGGCCTCCTTGCGCTGCGCACCGCAGAACAGGCCTCCGGTGCAGCGGTGATCGGCTTCGCCTTCTTCCCGCACCGCATCGCTGCCACACACGGGGCATTTCGAGGGCATGGTGAAAACAGGCGGGTCACCCACGCGCTTGTCCACCAGCACCGAGACCACCTCCGGAATCACGTCCCCCGCACGGCGCACGATCACCGTATCCCCCACGCGAACGTCCTTGCGGCGCGCTTCCAGTTCGTTGTGCAGGGTCGCGTTGGTCACGGTCACGCCGCCCACGAACACCGGCGCGAGCTTGGCCACCGGGGTCAGCTTGCCGGTGCGGCCCACCTGCACGTCGATGGCCTGCACGGTGGTGAGTTGCTCCTGCGCCGGGTACTTGTGCGCCACCGCCCAGCGCGGCTCGCGGGTGACGAATCCGAGTTGCTTCTGCACCTCCAGAGAGTCGACCTTGTAGACCACACCGTCGATGTCGAACGGCAGGGTGTCGCGCAATTCACCGATGCGGCGGTGGAAGGCCACGAGTTCATCGGCACCCCGGCAACGCGTGGTCTGTTCCGCCACCGGGAAACCCCAGGCCTTCAGGCGCATCAGCCAGTCGAACTGCGTGGCCGGCGGATGGGCGTCGCCCTGCACTTCGCCCCAGGAGTAGGCATAGAAACTCAGGGGGCGCTCGCGGGTGATCTTCGAATCAAGCTGGCGCACGGCACCGGCTGCCGCGTTGCGCGGATTCACAAAGGTCTTCTCGCCCTTGGCACCTCCCGCGATCTTCCCGCGCTGGCGCTCGTTGAGCGCATCGAACTGATCGCGTCGCATGTAGACCTCACCGCGCACCTCGAGCACCTCGGGCACCCCGGCAGGCAGTCGCAATGGAATCTGGCGGATCGTGCGCACATTGTGGGTCACGTCCTCGCCGGTTTCGCCGTCGCCGCGCGTCGCCGCTCGCACCAGCACGCCTTGCTCGTAGCGCAGGCTCATGGCCAAGCCGTCGAACTTGAGTTCGGCCAGGTAGTCCACGGGCGGATCGGTCTCGCTCAGCTTGAGCTCGCGCCGCACGCGCGCGTCGAACGCCGCTGCCCCCGTGGCCTCGGTGTCGGTTTCCGTGCGGATGCTGAGCATCGGCACGGCATGGCGCACAGGCACGAGTTCCTTGAGAATGGCGCCGCCCACGCGCTGGGTCGGCGAATCCGGCGTGAGCAGCTCGGGGTGGGCCGCCTCGATGGCCTGCAATTCCTTGAACAGCCGGTCGTACTCGGCGTCGGGAATCTCCGGCTCGTCGAGCGTGTAGTAGCGGTGAGCGTGGTGGTTCAGTTGCGCGCGCAACTCGGCGGCTCGCGCGGCCGGCGAAGGCGGCTCGGCGAAGAGATCGTTGGCCATCAGGAGAAAAGTCTGCGGGCCTGAGCGGAGCCAGCGGACAGGTCGCGACTGTCGAGCGCGTCGTACAGGCTTTCCAGGTCGGCACCGATGCGGTCCATGGTGTCGGTGGAGAGCGGCTGGCCCGCGTCGTCGGTGACCACGCCATCCATGGCTTCGGCCAGTGCCATGGCCGCCTGGCGCATGCGCACGAAAGGTTGTTCGCTGCGTGGCACGTGCGTGACTTCCAGCGACAGCGCGATCTCGCGCAACGCGGTCTGCTCGGGGTCTTCAGCCATGGCGGCCTGTGAATCGAACACCAGGCTCAGGATGGCGGCGTGGCCACTCGAGCTGCCCGGTAGCACCATGCGCCCGGGCAGCGCACCGGCAATGAAGCCCAGGCGCCCGGCGTGCTGCGCCACGTAGCCGGGGCTCCAGGCGGTGCGGCGCGCGCGCAAGGTGAAGCCCAGTTGGGCATCGTGGCCGCTGGCGAAGGCGTCGAGCTCGCGCGCCCGCGCCACCTCGGCGCGCATGTCGGGGAAATCAGGTGAGGCGGCCAGAAGATCGGCAAACGCCTGGGCCTTGACCACGAACTCCGAAAATTCGATGTCGTTCAGCGGACCGGAGCGGTTGGCCAGTTGCACGCCGGCTTGCAAGCTGCGGTAGCGCTGGCCGAGGCGTGGGGTTTCCCATTCGCTTGTCGCCTCGCAAAGGCCTTCCACGGCAAACGGCTTGCTGCCCACGCGGCGCGTGCCCGGCAAGGCGGCCAGCACCGCATCGCCCGAGACTTCGTGTTCGAGTTGCAGCGGTGCGATGACGTCGATCAGCGCGTCCAGGCCGGGTTTCTTATCGGGTTGCGCCATCAGCGGGTTCACACTCACCGACGCGATGGCCGCGGCCACCACCGCCGGCTCGGGCGGTGCGGGCGCGCCTGGCATGTCGCCCAGCACCGGGTCGATGCGCTGGATCTCGTGTTCAGAGAGGTCAGCGGGTGAGTACGGCAGCGTTTCCTCGCCAGCGGCTTCATCTGCAGCGTGCGAGCCGCGTTCGCGTGCGGTGCGTGGCACGCTCCTGCCGGTCACCCAGGCGTTGTAGGCGACCACGCCCGCCAGCACGAGTCCTCCGATGATGGCCAGGCCGATTTGCAGCGTGCTCATGGTGTGGTGCGGTTCCGCTGGGTGGTGGTGTCAGGTGGATTCGAGCATGCCGGCCGCAGACTCCATGTCCACCGCCACGATGCGCGAAACGCCCTGCTCCTGCATGGTCACGCCGATCAGTTGCTCGGCCATTTCCATGGCAATCTTGTTGTGGCTGATGAAGAGGAACTGCGTTTCCCTCGCCATGGTCGTCACCAGCTTGGCGTAACGCTCGGTGTTGGCGTCGTCCAGCGG
The DNA here is from genome assembly GCF_051860785.1 of Hydrogenophaga sp. Classification (GTDB taxonomy): domain Bacteria; phylum Pseudomonadota; class Gammaproteobacteria; order Burkholderiales; family Burkholderiaceae_C; genus Hydrogenophaga. Next base: position 67,954 of record NZ_JBIMLB010000016.1, on the reverse strand, counting down.
CGCGTCCACTTCGTCCAGCAGACAGAACGGCGCGGGATTGAGCTGGAAGATGGCGAACACGAGGGCGATGGCGGTCAGCGCTTTCTCGCCACCCGAAAGCAGGTGGATGGTCTGGTTCTTCTTGCCCGGCGGCTGCGCCATCACCTGCACGCCCGCATCCAGGATTTCCTCGCCGGTCATCACCAGCTTCGCGTTGCCGCCCCCAAACAGCTCGGGGAACATCTTGCCGAAGTGCGTGTTGACGGTCTCGAACGTGCTGCCCAGCAGGTCGCGCGTCTCGTTGTCGATCTTCTTGATCGCGTCCTCCAGGGTGTTCATGGCCTCCACCAGATCGGCCGACTGCGCGTCCAGGAAGGTCTTGCGCTCGCTGGCGGCCGTAAGCTCGTCCAGCGCAGCCAGGTTCACCGCCCCCAGCGCCTGGATCTCGCGGTGCAGGCGGTCGATCTCTCCTTGCAGGCCCGAGAGGCGAACGTTGCCTTCGGTGATGCTCTGTGCCAGAGCGGCCAGATCGGCCTGCGCTTCTTCGAGCAGCTGGCTGTACTGCTCCACGCCCAGGCGTGCGGCCTGTTCCTTGAGCTGGAAATCGGTGATGCGGTTGCGCAGCGGCTCCAGTTCGCGTTCCAGTTGCAGGCGGCGCTCGTCGCTGGCGCGCAACTTGGCCGTGAGATCGTCGTACTGGCTGCGCAGCGCGCCCAGTGCCTGCTCGCGCTCGAGCTTCATGGCCAGCGCGTCCTGCAGGCCGGCCTGGGCGGCAGCGTCGTTCAGCCGGCCCAGTTCATCGCTGGCGCGTTGCTGCTCTTCGGCCAGCGCTTTTTCCTGCGTGGCCGCCGTTTCCATGGCGCGTTGCAATTCACCCTGGCGCGCCTGCAGGCTGCGCAGCGCAAAGGTGGCCTCCTGGGCGCTGCGCTCCAGCCCGCGCTGCTGTTCGCGCGCCTGGTTCAAGGCACGCTCGGCCTCGATCACGTGGTCGTCCAGCTGGGCATGGCGCTCCTGGCTGTCGGCGAGCTGCATGTCCAGTTCTTCAAACCGTGCTTCGGCCGTCACGCGGCGTTCCTGCAGTTCTTCCAGTTGCGCATCCACCTCGGCCAGATCGCCGGCGATCTGTTCGCTGCGCGCACGGGTCTGCTCGGCCAGTTGGGTCAGGCGCAGCGCCTCCACCTGCAGTTCGTGAGCACGGCCCCGCGTGTCGGCGGCTTCGCGCCGCGCGCTCACCAGGCGTTGCGAGGCGTCGGTGTACGCCGCCTCGGCGCGGATCAGGACAGCGCGCGCCTGCTCGGCAATCAGCACCTGCGCCTTGAGCTGCTTGTCGATGTTCTCGATTTCCTGCGCACGCGCCAGCAGGCCGGCCTGCTCGCTGTCGGGCGCATAGAAACTCACGCTGTGCGCGGTGACGGCGTGGCCACTGGCGACGAAGATCACCTCGCCGGGCTGCAGGCGTTCGCGCTGGGCCAGCGCCTCTTCCAGGCTGGCGGCGGTCAGGCAACCGTGCAGCCATTCGGACAGCAGGGTCTGCTGGGCAGCGTCGTTCAGCCGCAGCCAGGCCGCCAGGGGCTTGAGCCCACTGGTGCTGGCTGCAGCCGCCGCACCCGCAGGCGGGCTGTAGAAAGCCAGCTTGGCCGGTGGCGCGTCGCTGCCGAAGGCGCGCACCATGTCCAGGCGCGACACCTCCAGCGCACCCATGCGCTCGCGCAGCGCCGCCTCCAGTGCGTTTTCCCAGCCAGTCTCGATGTGGATGCGGCTCCACAGGCCTTGCAGGCCATCGAGCCCGTGCTTGGCCAGCCAAGGCGTGAGTTTGCCGTCGGTCTTGACCTTGTCCTGCAGCGCCTTGAGCGCTTCCATGCGCGCCGACAGGTCGGCCTGCCGCGCTGATTCCTGGTTCACCGCCTGCTGAGCCGCACGGCGCGCCTCGTCGAGTTGGGGCACGCTGTCCTGCAGCTCGTGCAACACGGCGTCGGCCATTTCGGCGGTTTCCTGCGCGCTGGCCAGTTGCGTCTGCGCGTTCAGCAGACGCGCTTCGTCCGGCGCGGCCAGGGCATTGCGGTCGGTCACCAGACGCTCGCGGCGCTGGTTGAGCGCGCGGCTCTGCTCCTCCACGTTGCGCTGTTCGGCGGCCAGCACCTGAATCTGCTGCTGCACCTGCGTCACACTGGTGCGCTGCTCGTTGGCGCGCGCCTGCGCCTGGCGCAGGTTGTCTTCGAGCGCGGGCAGCGCCACGGATTGCTCTTCACCCTGCGCGGCCAGCACCACCGACTGGTCCTCGGCCTGCACGAGCGACTCGGCAATCTGCTCCAGCTCCACGCCCGCGTCCTGGCTGCGCGTGGCCCAGGAGCCCATCTGTTCCTTCAACTGCTGCAGGCGCTGCTCCACACGCTGGCGGCCTTCCACCACGAAGCGGATCTCGGCCTCGAGCTTGCCCACCTCGGCGCTGGCCTCGTACAGCCGGCCTTGCGCCTGGTTGACCTGGTCACCCGCGGCGTAGTGAGCCTGGCGGATGGTTTCCAGTTCGGATTCGATGCGGCGCAGGTCGGCGGTGCGCGACTCCAGGTCATTCACCGCTTGCGCGGCGTCGGTCTTTACCTTCACCTGGTCGGACTCGGCCTCGCTGCGTTTGAGGAACCACAACTGGTGCTGCTTGAGCGTGGCGCCCGTCTGCAAGGCGTTGTAGCGCGCAGCCACCTCAGCCTGTTTCTCCAGCTTGTCCAGGTTGGCGTTGAGTTCGCGCAGGATGTCTTCTACCCGCGTGAGGTTTTCGCGCGTGTCGGCCAGGCGGTGCGCGGTCTCGCGGCGACGTTCCTTGTACTTGGAGACACCAGCGGCTTCCTCGAGGAACAGGCGCAGCTCTTCGGGCTTGCTCTCGATGATGCGGCTGATGGTGCCCTGGCCGATGATGGCGTAAGCGCGTGGACCCAGGCCGGTGCCCAGGAACACGTCCTGCACGTCGCGGCGGCGCACGGGCTGGTTGTTGATGTAGTAGCTGCTGGTGCCGTCGCGCGTGAGCACGCGCTTGACGGCAATTTCACCGAACTGGCCCCACTGGCCGCCGGCACGGTGGTCGCTGTTGTCGAACACCAGCTCCACGCTGGAGCGGCTGGCAGGCTTGCGCGTGTTGGTGCCGTTGAAGATCACGTCCTGCATGGACTCGCCGCGCAGTTCCGAGGCCTTGGACTCGCCCAGCACCCAGCGCACCGCGTCCATGATGTTGGACTTGCCGCAGCCGTTGGGCCCGACCACACCCACCAGTTGCCCGGGCAGCATGAAGTTGGTCGGTTCGGCGAAGGACTTGAAGCCGGAGAGCTTGATCGAGTTGAGACGCACGCTGGAAGGCCCCGTGGCAAAGCCAAGTGATTGAATTCAAAGGCATTTTCACCGCAGCGGCTGCGCTGCCGCGGTGGTCGATGATACCGTGGGCGCCAGCCCCGATAATCCCCAGCCATGAATCCTTTGCTAGCACGCCTGCAGCCCTACCCTTTCGAGCGGCTGCGACGGCTTTTTGCCGACGTGACCCCCAACCCGGCCCTGCGCCCGATCAGCCTGGGCATTGGCGAGCCCCGCCATGCCACCCCCGATTTTCTGAAGCAGGCACTGGCCGCGTCGCTGGACACCGGCCTGGCCGGCTACCCGGCCACCGCCGGCGAGCCCGCCATGCGGCAAGCCTGCGCCGGCTGGGTGCAAAGGCGCTACGGCATTGCGCTGGACCCGGCCACCCAGGTGCTGCCCATCAACGGTTCGCGCGAAGCCCTGTTTGCCTTCGCGCAGACAGTGATCGACCCCACGCGTGAGGGTGCCACAGTGGTGATGCCCAACCCGTTCTATCAAATCTACGAAGGCGCCGCCCTGCTCGGCGGCGCCGAGCCGCACTACGTGGCCAGCGACCCGGCGCGCAATTTCGCCACCGAATGGGACAGCGTGCCCGAAGCGGTGTGGGCTCGCACCCAATTGGTCTATGTGTGCTCGCCAGGCAATCCCACAGGCGCGGTGATGCCGCTGGAGGAATGGCGCCGCCTGTTCGAACTGAGCGACCGCCACGGGTTCGTCATCGCCTCGGACGAGTGCTACAGCGAGATCTATTTCCGCGACGAACCGCCTCTGGGCGGGCTGGAAGCTGCCCAGCGCCTGGGTCGCGCAGGCTTTCCGCGGCTCATCAGTTTCACCAGCCTCTCCAAACGCAGCAACGTGCCAGGCCTGCGCAGCGGTTTTGTGGCAGGCGACGCAGCGCTGATCAAGGCCTTCCTGCTCTACCGCACCTACCACGGCGGCGCCATGAGCCCGGCGGTGCAGGCGGCCAGTACCGCCGCCTGGAACGACGAGGCCCATGTGGTGGACAACCGGCGGCAGTACCGCGAGAAGTTTGCCCAGGTCACACCCCTGCTGGCGGGCGTGCTCGATGTGGCACTGCCCGATGCGGCTTTCTACCTCTGGGCCGGCGTGCCCGCTGCCTTTGCCCAGGCCAGCCCGGGCCTGAGCGCCGATGAAGCCTTCGCGCGTGAACTGCTGGCTCAATACAATGTGACGGTCTTGCCCGGCAGCTACCTCGCCCGCGAGACCGGCGGTGTCAACCCCGGTGCCGGCCGGATTCGCATGGCACTGGTGGCGGAGCCCGCCGAGTGTTTCGAAGCCGCCACCCGCATCGCCGAGTTCGTTTCGCGTCGCACCTGAAGCGCACGCTCCCCTTGTTCACTTCTGCCTCGAGTTCCATGACCCAACAATTGCAAACCCTCATCGACAACGCCTGGGACAACCGCGCCGACCTCTCCCCCACCTCCGCCCCCAAGGAGGTGCTGGAAGCTGTCGAGCACGTGATTTCCGAACTCAACAGCGGCAAGCTGCGCGTGGCCACGCGCGAGGGCGTGGGCCAGTGGACGGTGCACCAATGGATCAAGAAGGCCGTGCTGCTCTCGTTCCGCCTGAAGGACAACGAAGTCATGCGCAGCGGCGACCTGGCCTTCTTCGACAAGGTCAAGACCAAGTTCGCTCATTTGAGCGAAAGCGAGATGAAAGCCACTGGCGTGCGCGTGGTGCCGCCGGCCGTCGCGCGGCGCGGCAGCTACATCGCCAAGGGTGCGATCCTCATGCCCAGCTACGTCAACATCGGCGCCTATGTGGACGAAAACACCATGGTCGATACCTGGGCCACCGTGGGCTCATGCGCCCAGATCGGCAAGAACGTGCACCTCTCCGGCGGCGTCGGCATCGGCGGCGTGCTCGAACCCCTGCAGGCCGGCCCGACCATCATCGAAGACAACTGCTTCATCGGCGCGCGCTCCGAAGTGGTCGAGGGTGTGGTGATCGAAGAGAACTCGGTCATCTCCATGGGCGTGTACATCGGCCAGAGCACCCCCATCTACGACCGCGCCACGGGCGAGGTGAGCTATGGCCGCGTGCCCTCGGGCTCGGTGGTGATCAGCGGCAGCCTGCCCAAGGACGGCGGCAAATACAGCCTGTACGCGGCCATCATCGTCAAGCGCGTGGATGCACAGACGCGTTCGAAAACCAGCCTGAACGACCTGCTCCGAGACTGAGGCAAGGTGCGTCTGCAATCTTGATTGAACAAAAGGAACACGGCATGAGCAGCGGAACCATGGAACGCATCCTGCGCCTGATGGCCGACAAGAAGGCCTCGGACGTGTACCTGACGGCGCATGCGCCGGCCATGATCAAGATCAACGGGCAGACCATCCCGATCAACAGCCAGGTGCTGCCGCCCGAGGCACCCCGCAACCTGCTCTCCGAAATCGTGGCAGCCACCCGCATGGAGGAACTGCACGAGACCGGCGAGCTGAACATGGCCGTACCGCTGGACGGCCTGGGCAACTTTCGCGTGAGCGCGTTCCGGCAGCGTGGTCACATTGCGGTGGTGATCCGATTCGTGCCGGGCGACATCCCGGCACTGGACACGCTCAACGTGGCGCCGGTGCTCGCCGAGTTGATCATGGAGAAGCGTGGCCTGGTCCTGATGGTGGGTGCCACGGGTGCAGGCAAGAGCACCACCCTCGCGGCCATGATCGACCACCGCAACGAACGCACCACCGGTCATGTGCTCACGGTCGAAGATCCGATCGAGTACGTCTACCGCAACAAGAAGTCGGTGGTGAACCAGCGCGAGATCGGGCCCGACACGGCGTCGCTCCAGATCGCGTTGAAGAACGCGCTGCGCCAGGCGCCCGACGTGATCCTGATCGGCGAGATCCGCGACCGAGAAACCATGTCGGCGGCCATCGCCTATGCACAGTCGGGCCACCTCTGCCTGGCCACGCTGCATGCCAACAACAGCTACCAGGCGCTCAACCGCATCCTGAGCTTCTACCCGGTGGAGGTGCGCCCCACCATGCTGGGCGACCTGGCCGCCGCACTGCGCGCCATCGTCTCGCAGCGCCTGCTGCGCACCCACACCGGCGGACGCGTGCCGGCCATGGAGGTGATGCTGAACACGTCGCTGATTGCCGACCTGATCCAGAAGGCCGACTTTTCCGGCGTGCGCGAGGCCATGGAGAAATCTCTGGCCGAGGGCTCGCAGACCTTCGAGCAAGATCTTTCCCGCCTCATCAGCGATGGCCTGGTATCCCGCAACGAAGGTCTGGCCCACGCCGACTCGCCCAACAACCTGCTCTGGCGCCTGCAGAACGACTTCAACTCTTCCAAGGCCGCCGACGCCGCTGCGCCGGGCGAAGAAGAGAACACCGACATGGCGACCTTCACCGAGTTCACGCTGGACGTGAAGTTCTGACGCCTTCCTCCATGTCCGCCACCCTGAGACTCACCGAGCAACTGATTGCACGTGCCTCCGTCACGCCCAACGACGAAGGCTGCCAGGCGCTGATCGCTGCGCGGCTCGCCCCCCTGGGTTTCAATTGCGAAACGCTGGAAAGCGGCCCGGCGGACTTCCGCGTTACCAACTTCTGGGCTCGCCTTGGCACGGGCCAGCGCCCGACCCTCGTGTTCGCCGGCCACACCGACGTGGTACCTACCGGCCCGCTCGATGCCTGGGCCAGCGACCCTTTCGTGCCCAGCCACCGCGATGGCAAGTTGTACGGCCGTGGTGCCGCCGACATGAAGACCTCGCTGGCGGCCATGGTGGTGGCTTGCGAAGAATTCCTGGCAGCCCACCCGCGGCCCGCCATCGACATCGCCTTCCTGCTCACCAGCGACGAGGAAGGCCCTGCGGTGGACGGCACCGTGGTCGTCTGTCAAACGCTCAAGCAACGTGGCGAGCGGTTGGACTGGTGTATCGTTGGCGAGCCCACCTCGGTCGAGCGCACCGGCGACATGATCAAGAACGGCCGGCGCGGCACGATGAGCGGCAAACTCACCGTCAAGGGTGTGCAGGGGCACATCGCCTACCCGCACCTCGCGAAGAATCCCATTCACCTGGTCTCGCCCGCGCTGGCCGAGCTGGTGGCGACCACGTGGGACGAAGGCAATGCTTTTTTCCCCCCCACCAGTTGGCAGATCAGCAACATCCACGGCGGCACCGGCGCGAGCAACGTGATCCCTGGCACCGTGGTGATCGACTTCAATTTCCGCTTTTCCACCGAGTCCACGCCCGAAGGGCTGCAGCAGCGCGTGCGTGAGATCCTGCAACGCCACGGCATGGCCGAAGGCGCCGACTACGACCTGGCCTGGACGCTGGGCGGGAGGCCGTTCCTCACGCCACCCGGCACGCTGGTGGACGCGGTGCGCCAGGCCATCGTGGACGAACTGGGCGTGCAGACCACGCTCTCGACCACGGGCGGCACGAGCGACGGGCGCTTCATCGCACAGGTTTGCGAACAGGTCATCGAATTCGGTCCACCCAACGCCACCATTCACAAGATCGACGAACACGTGGCACTCGCCGACATCGAGCCCGTGAAAAACGTCTACCGGCGCACGCTGGAGCACCTGTCGCGCCTGGCTGGCGGCGGTGCGTGAGGTGGTGGGCGTGAACCTCGCTGAACTCCTCGACCAGTCGCGCCTGCGCCTTGAATCGGCACAACTGGCCTACGGCCATGGCACCACCAACGCCCGCGATGAAGCCATCTGGCTGGTGCTGTGGCAGCTCGGCCTGCCTCTGGACAGCGACGTGGATGTCCTCGCCGGGCGACTCGTCACGGTCGAGGAACAGGCGAGCGTGGCGGCCCTCATCCAGCGCCGCATCGATACGCGCGAACCCGCCGCCTACCTGACCCAGGAGGCCTGGTTGCAGGGCGTTCCCTTCTACGTCGATCGACGTGCCATCGTGCCGAGAAGCTTCATCGCCGAGCTGCTGGCCGAGGGGTCGATCGACCCCTGGCTCGACGAAGCCAGTCGCGAGGTGCTGGATCTGTGCACCGGCAACGGGAGCCTGGCCGTGCTTGCAGCCATGGCCTACCCGGACGTGCGCGTCACGGGTGCCGACATTTCCACTGACGCATTGGCTGTGGCCCGCATCAACGTGGAACGCCATGGACTGCAGGACCGTATCCGGCTGCTGATGTCAGACGGCCTGGCTGCCTGCCCCGGTCCCTGGGACCTGATCCTGTGCAACCCACCTTACGTGAATGCGCAGAGCATGGCCGAGCTTCCGCCGGAGTACCGTGCCGAGCCAGGCCTCGCGCTCGCGGGCGGCACCGACGGCATGGACTTCGTTCGCACCCTGTTGCGCGATGCGCCGTCACACCTCAAACCCCACGGCGTGCTCGTGCTCGAGATCGGCAACGAACGCGAGCACTTCGAGGCCGCCTTTCCTGACCTGGAAGCGCTCTGGCTGGCCACCAGCGCCGGCGACGACCAGGTTCTTCTGCTCACCCACGAATCGCTTCTGGCGCTGCCCCTTTCGCAGGCGCCCTCCCCATGATCACCCTGAAAAATCTGGTCCTTCGCCGCGGGGCGAAGGTGCTGCTCGATGGCGCGTCCTGCACCATCAACCCCGGCGAAAAAGTCGGCCTGGTCGGCCGCAATGGTGCGGGCAAATCGAGCCTGTTCGGCCTGCTCAACCACACCCTGCACGAAGACAAGGGTGACTTCTACGTGCCACCGCAATGGCGCATGGCGCAGGTGGCGCAGGACATGCCAGAGACCGACATGCCGGCCACGCAGTTCGTCATCGAAGGCGACGTGACGCTGCAGCTGGCCCGTGAAGAAGTAAGTGCCGCCGAGGACAGCGGCGACGGTGAGCGCATGGCCCACGCCTACATGGCGCTGCACGATGCCGGCGAGCACGACGCCGCCGCGCGCGCGCAGGCCCTCATTCTCGGCCTGGGCTTCCGCACCGACGAACTCGAGCGTCCGGTGGACAGCTTCTCGGGCGGCTGGCGCATGCGTCTGCAACTGGCGCGCGCGCTCATGTGCCCGAGCGACCTGCTGCTGCTCGACGAGCCCACCAACCACCTGGACCTGGACGCCCTGGTCTGGCTGGAAGCCTGGCTCAAGCGCTATGAGGGCACCATGCTCGTGATCAGCCACGACCGCGAGTTCCTCGACGCCGTCACCGACGTCACCATCCACATCCACGCCGCGCAGCTCACCCGCTACGGCGGCAACTACAGCCGCTTCGAGGACATGCGAGCCGAACAGCTGGCGCTGCAGCAATCGGCCTACGCGCGCCAGCAGGACAAGATGGCGCACCTGCAGAAGTTCATCGATCGCTTCAAGGCCAAGGCGAGCAAGGCCAAACAGGCGCAGAGCCGCGTGAAGGCGCTGGAGCGCATGGAGAAGATCGGCCCGGTGCTGGCCGATGCGGAGTTCACGTTTGAATTCGCCGAGCCGCAGAACCTGCCCAACCCCATGCTGGCCATGGCGGATGCCAGCTTTGGTTACCCGCCGCCCGACGAAGGCAGCGAGCCCACCGTCATCGTCCGCCACATCAGCCGCTCGGTGCTGGCTGGCCAGCGCATCGGCATCCTGGGCGCCAACGGCCAGGGCAAGTCCACCGTCGTCAAGACCATCGCGCGCGACCTGCAGCCGCTGGCCGGGCAGATCACCGAAGGCAAAGGCCTGAACATCGGTTACTTCGCTCAGCAGGAACTCGACGTGCTGCGCCCCGCCGACACGCCGCTGGAGCACATGATCCGGCTGGTGCGCGAATGCACCGCCGAAGGCCGCCTGAGCGGCCAGCCCACGCGCGAGCAGGACCTGCGCAGCTTCCTGGGCAACTTCAACTTCACCGGCGATCAGGTGAAGCAGACCGTGGGCAGCATGAGCGGCGGCGAGAAGGCTCGCCTCGTGCTCTGCATGATCGTGTGGCAGCGCCCCAACCTGCTGCTGCTGGACGAACCCACCAACCACCTGGATCTCGCCACACGCGAAGCACTGTCGGTCGCGCTCAACGAGTTCGAAGGCACCGTGATGCTGGTCAGTCACGACCGCGCCTTGTTGCGCGCGGTGTGCGACGAGTTCTGGCTGGTCTCGCGCGGCGGCATCGAACCCTTCGATGGCGATCTTGACGACTACCAGCGCTACCTGCTGGACATGGCCAAACAATCGCGCGAAGCCCAACGCCAGGAACAGCGTGAGCAGCAACGCGCTCCCGTCGTGGCGCCAGCGGCCGAGCAGAAACAGCGCCGGCAGCTACTTGCGGAAAAAACCAAGCCCCTGAAGAAGGAACTGGAGCAGACCGAGAAAAGAATGGCCGCTCTCGCACTGGAGAAAGAGCGTCTGGAAGCCGCCATGGGCCAGCCGCTCAGCCCGGCCGACATCGCCGATGCCGGCAAACGCCTCAAAGCCGTGAACGACGAAAACGAGACCCTGGAAGCCCGATGGCTGGAATTGCAAGAGGCCATCGACGCGGTGGGAGCCTGAGGTATCCTGTTCAATCCCCTCACTTCAACGGAAGGCCTTCACCATGATGTCCATTCTTGGAACCCTCTTTATTGGTCTCATCGCGGGCTTCATCGCCCGGGCCATCAAGCCAGGCGACGACGGCATGGGCTGGATCATGACCGCCATCCTCGGCGTGGCCGGCGCCTTCCTGGCCGGCTACCTGGGCGTGGCACTGGGCTTTTACCAGCAGGGCGAGCCTGTGGGCTTCATTGCTTCGGTGATCGGCGCCATTATCCTGCTGGTGATCTACGGTTTTGTGAAAAAGAAATGATCTGACCGCGTGCGATAGCACCGGAGGCATGAACGCTGGATGCGCAAAAGTCCGGTTTGCGTGATCCATTTCCTCCTGTGCAGCTTCGCCGTCGTTGATCCACGAGAGCGGGGGCTTATAGTCGGTCACCATTCGTTACAAAGGCCATCCCGTGGATAAAACCCTCTTGAAATTGTGTGCGCTGGCATCTGTTTCCGTGCTGGCATCGTGCGGTGGTGATGGTGGTGCTCCGCCCGCCCCCAACCCACCGGCCAGCCCGGCTGGTTTCTACGTCGGCACCATGGGCGCAGGACCGACGCTTCGCGACGTTTCCACCTTGATTCTGGACAATGGTCGCGTGTATTCCTTGTATTCCGGTCCTGCGGGCGGCCCCGCCACCGGCATTGCCGGCGCGGTGGTCGGGAATGGGGTCACCACCGGCAACACCTTTACCGCGTCGCCCACCCGCGACTTCAATTTTGAAGCGCCTGCGTCCGTGACCATCGGATCGCTGTCCGCCTCTTTCACACCCCGATCCTCCATCAGCGGCACGGTGAGCGGAAGCGTGCCTTCCGTGGCCTTCACGGGCACGTACTCACCCGCCTACGAAAATGCGCCCTCGCTGGCGGCGCTTGCAGGCACCTACGCCGGTGACGTCGGGATTACCGGTACAGGTAGCGAAGGTGCCGACGTTGTTGTTGCGCCTGACGGCACGGTTACCGCGCTATCCGACAATGGCTGCAATCTGTCCGGCACCACCACTCTGCACGCATCCGGCAATGTCTACGACGTCACCATCACTGTCGGAGCGGGATGCATTCCTTCTCTCCCGCCGGGAACTGTCTTCACGGGTCACGCTTACCTCAACGGCAACGTGCTGCATTCGATCGTGATGAATCCCGGCCTGACGGAAGGCCTGATTTTCAGCGGCACCCGATAAGCCGCTTTGGGCGGCCCCATGAACGAAGAAGGGGTCCGACCTTGCGGTCGGACCCCTCTTGCTTGATGGTAGGACGTGGCAGGCTCGAACTGCCGACCAACGGATTAAAAGTCCGCTGCTCTACCAACTGAGCTAACGTCCCATCAAAACGGGGTGGCTGCCTGATGGCAACCCGAAAAAGGTGGTGGGGCGTGAGTGACTCGAACACTCGACCTACGGATTAAGAGTCCGCTGCTCTACCAACTGAGCTAACGCCCCCGAGGGGATCTGCGTGAAAACCGACCCGCTCGGGTTCGGCCTCGAGTCTTTTGGACTGCTGCGCGAAGCCTCAAATTATAGCGTCATTGTGTCAGGGCTTTGAAGAGCATCCTTCTTTTTTCCGGCGCCAGCGGCCAGCGTGTTCATCACCCAACCAGCCGCACACAGGCCGAAGGTCGCCGTCACGCTCACGACTGAGCCGTAGCCGTGGCAATTGAGCGTGCCGTCGCCTGCGTCAATTCCACAGGACGCATCGGGTGGCGCAACGGCTTCCCGGCTGAAGACGCAGGCCACTCCCAGACGGCCGTTGCGCGCGCCGGCGTGGTGTTTGCGCAGGCGATAACGGAGTTGCGCGAGCAGTGGGTCGTGTGTCGTCTCCGACAGATCCGCCACTTCAACTGCCTGGGCCATGCGCTTGCCACCCGCCGCACCCACGGTGACAAATGGAACACCTTGCGCCGTCGCCCACGCGGCCAACGCCGTCTTGGCGCGCACCTGGTCACACGCATCGATGAGTGCCGAAGGCAACTGGCCGGCCGTGTCGCGCAAGGCATCCAGCAGACCAGGCCAGTTGTCCGGTGTGACGAAGTCGTCGACCACGTCCACCACGCACGCGGGGTGAAACTGCGCGATGCGCTCGCGCATGGCCTCGGCCTTGGCCCGACCCAGCGTGGGCTCCAGCGCATGGATCTGGCGGTTGATGTTGGATTCGGAAACATGGTCCAGATCGATCAGCGTGAGGCGGTGCACGCCGCTGCGTGCCAGGGCTTCCACCGCCCAGGAGCCCACACCACCGATGCCGACCACCACCACGTGCGCGTTGAAGATGCGCTGCACGCCCTCCATGCCGTAGAGGCGGCGCAGCCCGCCGAAACGGCGCTCGAACTGTTCGTCGGCGGTTGTGCGATTCACTCTCGGTCCAGCAGCCACATCTGGAAGCGGAAACCACCCACCGCACCCAGCATGATGCCGGTGACGGCAATCACGCTGGTGATGCTCAGTGTGGACAGGCCCGAGAGGCCCTGCCCCACCGTGCAGCCCAGTGCCGTCACGCCGCCCACGCCCATGCAGGCACCACCGGCCAGGTGCAATGCCGTGTCTTGTGTGGTGCGAAAGCCCTCCCAGCGAAAGCTGCCTTCGATCAGTGCGCAGACCAGAGACCCGACCACCACACCCGCGACAGTGACCACGCCGAAGGTGAGCAACTTGGAGGTGTCGCTGAAGAAGATGACCCAATCCAGCGTGTAGGCCATGGGTGCAGTGAAGGTGAGCGACTCCATGCGGCCGGTGTTGGTAGCCAGGTAGACGGCTTCCAGCGTCTCGGGGTGTTCGGGAACAAAACCGAAACTGCCGCTGACCCACCACATGGTCACGATCACGAGGCCGATGCCCAGGCCGGCAAGCAGGTTGTTGAAGGTGCGAAAGCCAGGCCCGGCCAGGGCCCAGATCACCAGCGCACCACCCACCAGCAGTGCCACCGCCAGACCGGTGATGGCCGGGTCAAGCCCGAGGCCATTGGAAAACCACGAAGGGATGGCGCCGCCAGCGGGAATCTCGAAGGCAACCCGATCCACCGTGTTGACGCGCAGCACCGCCATGACGCCGCGCAGTGTGGCAAAGGCGGCAAAACCCATCACGAAGAACACCACCAGCGATTTCAGGCTGCCCGCGCCGATGCGCACCAGCGTCTTGCTGCCGCAGCCCGAGGCCAGCACCATGCCGAAACCGAACAGGACTCCGCCCACCAGCGCCGACAGCCAGATGATGCGACCCGAGGTGTAGATGGTTTTGCCGGCGTCGATCCAGCCGAGCCAGGCCATGCCATAGAACCCGATCATGGCCACGCCGACCGCCATGCCCCACATGCGCATGCGGGTCCAGTCGCCCATGTTGACGATGTCGCTGACGGCACCCATGGTGCAGAAGTGGGTGCGCTGGGCAATGAAGCCGAAGGCCATGGCCACGGCGAAGGCAGCCCAGAGCACCTGGGTCTGCAGCTTGAGAAGATCGGCAATTTCCATGGCCGCCATTGTAGGTGGCGGCCCCTCAGCCGCATGTCCGCGAGGACATGCGCTGGACTTCAGCGCAATCGAGCCAGACGGTCGCGCGCTGCGGCAGCGGCTTCAGAGTTCGGATAAGCCTTGGCCAGATCTTCGAGCGTCTTGCGCGCCCCTTTGGGGTCCTTCAGTTCGAACTGGCTGTTGGCCATGGCAAGCATGGCCTCTGGCGTGCGCACGTGATCGGGGAAATCGCGCAGCAGACGGCGGTGGCTCTCCACCGCTTCCTTGTACGCACGGCTGGCGTACTGGGCATTGCCCTGCCAGTAGAGCACCGAGGGTGTGTAGCCGCTGGAGGGGTAGCGCTGCAGGAAGACCGCATAGGCGGTCGCGGCGGGGACGAAGTCGGACTTGCGCAGCAGATCCATGGCTGCGTCGAAGTCGCGCTTTTCATTGGGCGCGGCATTGAAGGCCTGCCCATCGTGCTCGATGCGCAGCGGTTCGACCCGACGCAGGCGCTCGTCGACCCCCGCCTGCACATCCTTCTGCTGCCGCTGCAGTTCGGAGACTTCGCGCGCCAGTTGCTCGTTTTGTCCGCGCAGGCGGGCAAGCTCGGCGCGCAACTGCTCGATCTGGTTGGACAGCTCCAGCAAACTCCGCCGGGTGGCGGCGGCGTTCTCTCTGGCCTCCGCGTTCGCGGCCGCCGTATCTGCCTGGTTCTTGTCGACCTTCTGACGCAATTCAATGATGGCCCGGCGCGCCTCGTCGTCTCCAAAGATCGCGTGAGCCTGCAGGGGCCAGACAGCTGCGATGGCTAGGGAGCAAAAGCCCAGCAGGCCGGATGCGGAGCGCAGTGGGTTCACCATAGGGATCAGCGGTAGGTCAGTTCAACGCGACGGTTCTTGGCGAAGGCGGCTTCGTCCAGCCCCGTCTGTGCCGGCTTTTCTTCGCCGAAACTCACGGCTTCCATCTGCGCCTCGCTCACACCCAGGAGGCTCAGCGCACGGCGCACGGCTTCTGCACGTTTCTGGCCCAGAGCGAGGTTGTATTCGCGGCCACCACGTTCGTCGGTGTGACCTTCGAGGTTCACGCGGCGGGTGCGGTTGGCGTTGAGGTAGCGCGCATTGGCTTCCAGCGTGGCAGCGAACTCGGCCTTCACCTCGAAGCTGTCGTAGTCGAAGTACACCACGCGGGTCAGGGCATTGGGCTGAGCGGCGTCGGAACCGGCCACCGAAACGCCTGACACACCGCGGGGGTCCACCGCACCGCCCTGACCACCGGCGCCGCCGGCGCCAGCTCCTGTGGAGGTGCCCGTGCGGTCTTCCACGGGCACGTCGTCAAGCTTGACGCCCGAGCTGCAGGCAGCCAGCACGGCGGCAAGACCCAGGCCAGCGATCAAGCGCAGCCAGCGCTGGGTCAGCCGGTTGCGGGGAGCAAGTCGAGCGGATGAGTCGGTATTGAACATGGAAATTCCTCTGAAACGAATGGGTGAAAAAAATGGGAAAACTATGCAGGATTCGGGCCGGCTGGCGAGCGTCAACTCAGCGCAGGAACGGGCCCCATTCCGGCTCACGGATGTCGCCTTGCGAACCCGCCAGGCGGGTCTTGATGCGGCCATCGACGGTGGTGGTCATGAGCGCTTCCTGCCCGCGATCGCGCGTGGCGTAGATGATCATGCGGCTGTTGGCGGCGAAGCTCGGGCTTTCGTCGGCGTTGGATTCGCTCAAGGCGGTCACGGTGCCGCTGGCAAGTTCCATTACGTGCAGGCGAAAGCCCCCGCCGATGCGCGAGACAAACGCGAGCCATCGCCCGTCCGGGCTGGGGGCGGGTGAGATGTTGTAGTTGCCGTTGAAGGTGAGCCGCTGCGCATTGCCGCCTTGCGCGCTCATGCGGTAGATCTGCGGGGAGCCACCGCGGTCGCTCACGAAATAGATGTTGTTGCCGTCGGGGCTGAAGACCGGCTCGGTGTCGATGCTGGCGGTCTGGCTCAGGCGGCGGGGCTCGCCACCGGCGGCATCCATGGAATAGATCTGCGTGTTGCCCGAGAGGGAAAGCGTGGCCACCACGGAGCGGCCGTCGGGCGACCAGGAAGGTGCGCTGTTCGAGCCCTTGAAGTTCGCCAGCAGGCGGCGTTTTCCAGAGGCGACATCGTGGGCGTAGATGACCGGCTTGCGCGCCTCGAACGAAACGTAGGCGAGTTGCGCACCGCCGGGCGCCCAGCTCGGCGAGATGATGGGTTCGGGACTGGTGAGCGCAGCACGGGCGTTCTCGCCATCGGCATCGGCCACCCAGAGGTTGTAACGTGGACCGGCCTTGGTCACGTAGGCGATGCGGGTGGAGAAGACACCTTTCACGCCGGTGATCTTCTCGAAGATGTGGTCGGCAACGCGGTGCGCTGCAAGACGCAGATCCTGGGCACTGACGGGATAGCTCAAGCCGCCAAGATCCTGTCCGCGCACCACGTCCCAGAGGCGGAAACGCACGTCGAAGCGTCCATCGGCGAGCCGGGTGACGCTGCCCGTCAACAGCGAATCGGCGCCCTTCTCGCGCCACGGTCCGAGGTCGGGGCGCGAGGTCTCGTCCAGGCCCGAGCTGACCGGCTCAACAAAACGGAACTGGCCGCTGCGTTCCAGGTCGGCGCGAACGATGGCCGCGATGTTCTCGGTGGCGACGTCGTTGCCCCGAAAAGCGACGGCAGAAATCGGATATTGGGTCAGGCCGACGCCGGAGACCTCGACGCGGAACTGGGCGCGGGCATCGGTCAACGGCCAGGTGAGCAACGGCAAGGAAGAAACCAGGCCGAGCACGCGTCGTCTTGGAAGGGTGGCCAGCATTTTGGTTGGGGTCAAATCCAGCATCCTGTGTGTGTCGCTTTTTCCTGGGTGGCGGCTCGGCTCGGGTTGCCAAATCCAACCGGCTGATAATAACGGAGGGTTTACCCCGTCCCGTGACAAGATGTGAGCGCGACCAAGGGTTCGCGCCGTGGCTTCTTGATCCCGACCGACCCGCAATGTTCCGCAGATTCCTGCGAATTCCCGAATCGACCTGCTCTTGAACGACACCAACACCCCGCACAAGCCTCTGGAGGGCACGCTGTCTCAGCGCCTCATGCGCCTGTGGCCCTATTTCCGATCGGCCAAGGCAGGCATCGTGCTGGCGGCCGTGAGCACCCTGGTGGGCGCGCTGACGGAGCCGATGATTCCCATCCTGCTCAAGGCCCTGCTCGACGAAGGCTTCACCGAGGGCAACATTCCCCTGTGGGCCGTGCCGGTGGCGCTCATGGGCCTCTTTGGCATTCGGGGCATGGCCACCTTCGTGGCGCAATACTCGCTCTCGTACACCGCCAGCCTCGGGCTGCTGAACCTGCGGCGCGCGATGTTCGCCAAACTCAACGATGCGCAGATGACGCTGTTCTCGCGCCAGAGCGCGAGCAAGCTCTCCAATACGCTCGTTTACGAGGTGCAGAACGGTTCGCAGATGCTGGTCTCGGCCATCCTGACGCTCACCAAGGACAGCCTGACCGTGGTGGCGCTGCTGGGCTACCTTTTTTACCTGAACTGGGGCCTCACACTGATCGTGCTCACGGTGTTTCCGGCCCTCATTTTCATGATGCGCGTGCTCTCGCGCCGGCTCTACCAGCTCACGCGCGACAACCAGCACGCCACCGACGAACTGGCGTACGTGGTGGAGGAAAACGCCCTCGCCCACCGCATGGTGCGCCTGCACGGCGCGCAGCGGCGCCAGTCCGAACGCTTCGGTGTGCTCAGCGTGGCGCTGCGGCGCCTGGCGCTCAAATCCACCGTGGCGATGGCCGCCATGACGCCACTCACCCAGCTGCTGGCCTCGGCGGCGCTGTCGGCGGTGATCACCGTGGCCCTGTGGCAAAGCAGTTCCAGCGGCGTGACGGTGGGCAACTTCGTCGCCTTCGTCACCGCCATGCTGATGCTGATCACACCGATCCGGCACCTGGCCGAAATCACCGCACCCGTCACGCGCGGCCTGGTCGCGCTGGAGCGTGGGCTCGAATTGATCGAGCACACACCCGAGCAGGCCGGAGGCAGGCACCAGGCCGATCGCGTTCGGGGCCAGATCGAGTTGCACTCGGTGTGGGTGCGTTATCCGGCCAAAGAGGGCTCGGCGCAGAACGAAGCCGCCGAACAGGGCCGCACCGCGCTGCGCGGCATCTCGCTCGACATTGCCCCAGGCGAAGTGCTGGCCCTGGTAGGCCCGTCCGGCTCGGGCAAGACCACGCTGGTGAACCTGCTTCCGCGCTTCGTGGAAGTGGATGAAGGCGAGATCCTGCTCGACGGCGTGGCCCTGACACAATGGGAACTCGCCAGCCTGCGGCGCCAGTTCGCCATGGTCAGCCAGGACGTGGTGATGCTCAACGACTCGCTCGCGGCCAACGTGGCCCTGGGTGCATCCGATGCCGAGATTGACCTCGAGCGCGTGCACGCCGCGCTGGCATCAGCCAACCTCAGCGAGCTCGTCGCTCGCCTGCCCCAGGGCATTCACAGCACCGTGGGCCACAACGCGACCGAACTCTCGGGTGGTCAGCGCCAACGGCTGGCCATCGCCCGCGCGATCTACAAGGACGCGCCCATCCTGATCCTGGACGAAGCCACCTCCGCGCTGGACAACGAGTCCGAGCGGCTGGTGCAGGACGCCCTGGCCCGCCTCATGAAGGGCCGCACCACGTTGGTAATCGCGCACCGGCTCTCCACCATCGAACATGCCGATCGCGTGGTGGTGCTGGCAGAGGGTCGCATCACCGAGCAGGGTACGCATGCGCAGCTGCTGGCAGCCGATGGCCTGTACGCCAGGCTGCACTCGCAAGGTCTGAGCACCGGTACCTGAACGCACGGGGCCCCGTCAAAGCAGCACGATGTCGTACTGCTCCTGCGTCATCGAGTTCTCGCTCTGCAGCGAGATCGGCTTGCCGATGAAATCCGACAGGCCAGCGAGGTGGGCGCGTTCCTCGTCCAGGAAAAGCTCGATCACCTTGGGCGAGGCCACCACCCGGAACTCGCGCGGATTGAAGGCTCGCGCCTCTCGCAGGATCTCGCGCAGGATGTCGTAGCACACGCTGCGCGCTGTCTTCACCACGCCGCGCCCGGAACACGCCACGCAGGATTCGCTCAGCATGTGGGCCAGCGATTCGCGGGTGCGCTTGCGCGTCATCTCCACCAGGCCGAGCTGGGAGAATCCGCCGGTCATTGTCTTTACGCGGTCGCGCGCGAGCTGCTTGCGGAATTCGGAAAGCACCGATTCGCGGTGGTCGTCGCGCACCATGTCGATGAAATCCACGATGACGATGCCTCCCAGGTTGCGCAGTCGCAATTGCCGCGCGATGGCCTGCGCCGCTTCCAGATTGGTGCGGTAGACGGTGTCGTCGAAATTGCGCGCTCCCACGAAGCCACCGGTGTTCACATCCACCGTGGTCAGCGCTTCGGTCTGGTCGATCACCAGATATCCGCCGGACTTGAGGTCCACGCGTCGGCTGAGCGCGCGCACGATGTCTTCGTCGATGTTGAACAGATCGAAGATCGGACGCTCGCCGCTGTAGTGCTGCAGCTTGGTCACGGTGTCGGGCATGAACTCGGCGGCAAAGGTGGTCAACAGGCCGTGCTGCTCGCGCGAGTCGATGCGGATCGACTGCGTCTGCGCGCCCACCAGGTCGCGCAGCACACGCTGCATGAGGTTCAGGTCTTCATGCAGCAAGGTCGCCGAAGGCTGCCGCGTGGACGCTTCCTTGATGCGCAGCCAGGTCTTGCGCAGGTACGCGGTATCTTCCACCAGCTCCTCGTCGGTGGCGTCTTCGGCGTTGGTGCGCAGGATGAAGCCGCCCGCTGCGCTGCCGTCGGCCGTGGCGGTGAGCCGCACCAGGCGCTGGCGCAAGGCCTCGCGCTGGGCCGGCGGGATCTTCTGCGACACGCCGATGTGGTTGTCCTGCGGCAGGAACACCAGCAGGCGCCCCGCGATGCTGATCTGCGCCGTCAGACGCGCGCCTTTGGTGCCGATCGGGTCCTTGAGCACCTGAACCATCAGGGCCTGGCCTTCGAAGATCTGCCGTTCGATCGGCAGCACCGGGTTGGGTGTGAGCACCTTCGGCGCGCTGTTGACGACCGCGGCAGGCACGGCTGGCGCAGAGGCCTCCGCGTCCGGAGAAGTCTGCTGCGGCGCGCGCTCGCGTGGCGCGGCGTGCTTGGCCGCGATGTTGGGCATGAGGTCGGCCACGTGCAGGAAGGCCGCGCGGTCAAGGCCGATGTCGATAAACGCCGACTGCATGCCCGGCAGCACGCGCGAAACCTTGCCCAGGTAGATGTTGCCCACCAGCCCGCGTTCCAGCGTGCGTTCCAGGTGCACTTCCTGCACCGCGCCTTGCTCCACCACGGCCACGCGCGTCTCCTGCGGCGACCAATTGATCAGAATGTCCTGGCTCATGAAGGCCGTCTCCGTGGCGTTGTTTTTGATGGATTCAGTCCAGCTGAACACCGACCGCTTCAAGCACCTGGGCGGTTTCGTGCGCGGGCAGGCCCATGATGCCCGAATAACTGCCACTGATGTGGCTGACCCAGAGGCCAGCCTTGCCCTGGATGGCATAGGCGCCGGCTTTGCCCATGGGTTCACCGCTGTCCACGTAGCGACGGATGCGCGCGGCACTCAACGCCTCGAAACTCACCCACGACGTAGACAGGGCGGCCCAGGTGCGGTTGGTGCGCGCGCCGGGTTTCCCCACCGCCACAGCAGTGAGCACGCGATGGCGACGCCCCGCCAGATCGGCCAGCATGCGACGCGCCTCGGCGGCATCGCCCGGCTTGCCCAGAATGCGCCGCCCCAGGGCCACGGTGGTGTCTGCGCACAGCACGGGTGCACTCGGTAGGCCCCGGCGCTTCAACCGCGCCAGAGAAGCCTGCAACTTGAGCCCGGTGACCCGCTGGACGTACGCCGCCGGAGCCTCGCCAGGCAACACCGCTTCGAGCGACTCCGCATCTTCTGAGGCGTCAGGCAGCAGCAGTTCGCAGCGCACGCCCCATTGCTCCAGCAACTGCTTGCGGCGCGGGCTCTGGGAGGCGAGATAAATGAAGTCGGTCATTCGCGGTGGTAGGGGTGATTGGCGTTGACGGACCAGGCTCGGTAGAGCTGTTCGATGAGGAGCACCCTCACCATGGCGTGCGGCAGCGTCAGGTCAGACAGGCGGATGCGCTGGTGCGCCGCGGCGCGAAACGCGGGGTCAAGCCCGTCGGGCCCGCCGATGACCAACGCCACGTCGTCGCCCTCCAGTTGCCACTGCTGCAGTTGCAGGGCCAGCGCCTTGGTGGTGAGCGTGGTGCCGCGCTCGTCGAGCGCGACCACGCGGCTGCCCCGGGGAATGGCGGCTTCAATGCGTTCACGTTCGGCCGTGAGCAAAGTCTCCAGCGTGCGGGAAGCCCGCGGCTCGGTCTTGACGGTCTTGATCTCCACCCGCAACTCGGGGGGAAAGCGCTTGGCGTAATCGTCGTAGGCGGTCTGGGCCCAGTCGGGCACCCTCAGCCCGACCGCGACGATCAGCAGCTTCATGTCTTCTTCTTGGCGGCCGGTTTGCTGGTGGTGCGGGCAGCGGGCTTCGCAGGGGACTTCTTCGCCACCGGCTTCCCAACCACAACCACCTTCTTGGGCGAGGAGGTCTTGACCGGCGTGGCCTTGCGCGCCGGCGCCTTCTTTGCAGCCACCGGAGCCGGGGCGGCTTTGGAAGCGGCCTTGCGCACCACGGTCCTGGCAGAAACAGGTGCAGCTTCAGGCTTTTTCGACGGCTTCTTTTTCGCAGCAGGTTTCACTGGCGCAGCGGGCTTTTCAGCACCGTGCTTCAAACGAACCGGCTTGGCGCCCCAGATTTCTTCGAGGCGGTAGTACTGCCGAATCACGGGCTGCATCACATGCGCCACAGCCGCACCACAGTCCACGATGATCCATTCGCCGTTTTCCTCACCCTCGATGCGCGGCTTGTCGAAGCCGGCTTCGCGCACCGAATCGCGCACGCTCGCGGCCAGGGCCTTGGTTTGCCGGTTGGAAGTGCCACTGGCGACGATGACCCGCTCGAACAGGGGGGAGAGGTGCTCGGTGTTGAAGACCACGATGTCCTGACCCTTCACGTCCTCCAGGCCGTCGACGATGGCTCGCTGGAGTTTCTGGATGTCTTTTTTGGCTGTGGTTTCGCTGGTCATTGAGGAGGCTGGTAAAGGTGGTGTTGTGAAATATAGCGTGCGACGGCCTCTGGCACCAGAACGTCCAGCGCTCCGATGTCCAGCGTGGACCGTTCCACGCGGGCCCGCACGTCGGTGGCGCTGATGTTTTTCAGCGGCATGCGCAGCGATTGAAAGGGAATATCCACCGCCGAGAGATCGGTCTCGGTGGTCTGGTCCAGGGACGCGTGGGCGCCGATGTCGGTGGCACGGTTGGCCACCGCCAGCGTGGCCAGTTGCAACACTTCCTGCCAGCGCACCCAGGTCTTGAAGGCGAGCAACTGGTCGGCGCCCAGCACCAGGAAGAGTTCGGCTCCCGGGTACTCACGCTGCAGTTCGCTCAGGGTGTCGGCGGTGTAGCTGGGTCCTTCGCGATGAATCTCTCGCTCGTCGAGCACCACACGCGGCAAATCTCCAAAAGTTAGCTGGCACATGGCCACGCGGTCTTTTGCGGGTGAGAGTGCGCGCGTTTTGTGCCAGGCCTGGCCAGTGGGCAGGATGTGCAGGACGTCCAGCTCCAGTTGCTCGAGCGCCGTCTCGGCCAGCGCGCGATGGGCGCGGTGGGGCGGGTCGAAGGCGCCGCCGAACATGCCCACTCGCCGGGCGGCCATCAGATCCAGTCCTTGCGCACCAGGAAATCCTTGTAGAGGCGTTCTTCCGGCGTGCCCTTCTTCGTCTTGCGGTTGTAGGCCCAGCTGACCAGCGGCGGCATGGAAAGCAGGATGGACTCGCTGCGCCCGCCAGACTGAAGACCGAAGTGCGTGCCGCGATCCCACACCAGATTGAATTCAACGTAGCGGCCACGCCGGTAGAGCTGGAAGCTGCGCTCGCGCTCGCCATAGGGCGTGTTCTTTCGACGATCCACGAGAGGCAGGTACGCGTCGAGGAAGGCATCGCCCACCGAACTCATCATGGCGAAGCTGCCATCGAAACCGAGCTCGGAAAAGTCGTCGAAGAACACGCCGCCAATGCCACGCTGCTCCTCGCGGTGCTTGAGGTAGAAATACTCATCGCACCACCGCTTGAAGCGAGGGTACTTGTCGACACCGAAGGGATCGAGGGCCTGTTTCGCTGAGCGATGGAAATGCACGGCGTCTTCCTCGAAGCCGTAGTACGGCGTGAGGTCCATGCCACCACCGAACCAGCACACCGGCTCACCGCCCGCAGGCGTGGCCGCCAGCATGCGCACGTTCATGTGCACCGTGGGCACGTAGGGATTGCGCGGATGGAACACCAGTGAGACGCCCATGGCTTCGAAGGGTGCGCCACTCAGTTCTGGCCTGTGCTGGGTGGCTGAGGGCGGCAGGCGTGGCCCGCTCACATGGGAGAAGCCGCAGCCCGCGCGCTCGAAGACCACACCGTCCTCGAGGATCTGGGTGATGCCGCTGCCTTGCAGCTTGTCGCCGCGCGGTTTGGTCCAGCTGTCCACGAGGAATCGACCGCCATCGACCAGCGCCACCGTGGAGGTGATGCGCTCCTGCAGATCGACGAGGTACTCACGAACCAGGGACTGAGGGGTCTGTTGCATGCTCACACCGTATCGGCAGAAAAAGCCTTGGACAAAGGTTGCACCGGACTGGCGCCTTCCGGCCGCAACCCACCCACGCCTTCGTAGGCGGCCGCGATGCGGGCGTGATCGGCGTCGATATCACCACTCATGCGCAGAAAATCCATGACCTTGACCTGTTTGCGACTGTAGTCCAGGTGAACCAGCGCGACGGGCACATCGGCGCCCAGGGCCACGCGGTAGAACCCGCTGCGCCAGCCCGGCATGCGCCGCCGCGTGCCCTCGGGCGAGAGCGCCAGCCAGAGCACACGCCCTTCTTGCCGGTGCTGGTTCATGAGATTCACCATGTTGCCGACCATGCCCTGCGGCGACCCACGCTGCAAGGCGATACCGCCCAGCCAGCTCAGCCAGCGCCCGAGCAGCGGCACGCGGAACAGCGAATCCTTGCTCCAGAAGTGGGCCGGCACGCCGATCGTCCATTTGGCCAGGATCATCACCACGAAATCCCAGTTGCTGGTGTGGGGATAGATGATGGCCACCCCCTGAAGCGAGGGGAAGCCTTCGTATTGCAGTTTCCAGCCAGCGCACCCCAGGAGCCATCGAGCCAGGGCCGAGCCCTTGAAGCGAACTTCGTGCGGGCCGGGGTAGTCGGCGGGCGCGTTCAAAGTGCGCGGTACCCGATGTCGCGGCGGTACTGCATGCCGTCAAAACCGATGGATCCGATCGCCTCGTAGGCACGCTCTCGCGCCTGGGCCACCGAAGTTGCCAGCGCGGTGACGCACAACACGCGCCCTCCCGACACCTGCACTTGCTCGTCCACCTGCGCGGTGCCTGCGTGGAACACCATGCAGTCGGATGCGTCGGCCGGCAGGCCGGCGATGGCATCACCCTTGCGCGGATTCAGCGGATAGCCGGCGGCAGCCAGCACCACACCGAGCGCCACGCGCGGGTCCCACTCGAGGCTGACACGGTCCAGTTCGGCGCGAGTGGCGCTTAGAAGCACTTGCGCCAGATTGCTGCGCAGACGCATCAGGATGGGCTGGGTTTCGGGGTCGCCCATGCGGCAGTTGAACTCCAGCGTCCTGACCCGCCCGTCCGGCGTGATCATCAAGCCCGCATACAGGAAGCCGGTGTAAGGAATGCCGTCGGCCGCCATGCCACGCAGCGTCGGCAGGATGATTTCGTTCATGGCGCGCTCGTGCACCGCAGGCGTGACGACCGGTGCGGGCGAATAGGCCCCCATGCCGCCGGTATTGGGTCCCTGGTCGGCATCGAGCAGGCGCTTGTGGTCCTGGCTGGTGGCCAGGGCCAGGGCGTGCTCGCCATCGCACAACACGATAAAGCTCGCTTCTTCACCGCTCAGGAATTCTTCGATCACCACCCGCGCACCACCTTCGTTGTGCGCCACGCCCAGGGTGTTGTCCACCAGCATGAAGTCGATGGCTTCGTGCGCCTCGGCCACCGTCATGGCCACCACCACACCCTTGCCAGCGGCCAGGCCGTCGGCCTTGATGACGATGGGGGCACCTTCGGCGTCCACGTAGGCATGCGCGGCAGTGGGATCGGTAAAGCTCTGGTACCTGGCCGTGGGAATGCCGTGGCGCTCCATGAAGGCCTTGGAAAAGGCCTTGGAGCTCTCCAGTTGCGCGGCCGCCCTGGTGGGACCGAAGATGGCCAGGCCATGGGCGCGGAATTCGTCCACCACGCCCGCGGCCAAAGGCGCTTCGGGGCCGACCACCGTGAGACCGATGCCATTGGCCTGCACCCATTCGCGCAGGACCACCTTGTCGGTGAGCGCCAGGTTGCGCAGGTCCGCGTCGCGGGCGGTGCCGGCATTGCCCGGCGCCACAAAGACCTGGCTCACGCCTTCAGATTGCTTGAGTTTCCAGGCCAGCGCATGTTCGCGGCCACCGCTGCCAATCACGAGAACTTTCATCAGCGGTCGCCTTATTCCGAGATTTCAGCGTTGTGGAAGACTTCCTGGACATCGTCCAGGTCTTCCAGCACGTCCAGCAGCTTCTGCATGCGCGCTGCGTCATCACCGGCAAGCGGGATGGTGTTTTCGGCGCGCATGGTGACCTCGGACACCTCGGACTTGAGTCCTGCGGCCTCCAGTGCGTTCTTCACCGCCTCGAACTCGATGGGCGAGGTCAACACCTCGATGGCACCTTCGTCGTCGCTGATCACGTCGTCCGCACCCGCTTCCAGGGCGATTTCCATCACCTTGTCCTCGGAGGTGCCAGGCGCGAAGATGAGTTGGCCGCAGTGCTTGAACTGAAAGGACACCGAGCCGTCGGTGCCCAGGTTGCCGCCGTACTTGCTGAAGGCATGACGCACCTCGGCCACGGTGCGAACCCGGTTGTCGGTCATGGTGTCGACAATCACCGCTGCGCCGCCGATGCCGTAGCCCTCGTAGCGGATTTCCTCCAGCGCCTGGCCTTCCAGATTGCCCGAGGCCTTGTCCACGTTGTACTTGATGCGGTCGGCCGGCATGTTGGCGGCCTTGGCCTTGTCGATGGCCAGCCTCAGGCGAGGATTCATGGCAGGGTCGCCGCCACCCTGGCGGGCTGCCACCGTGATTTCACGGATGACTCGCGTCCAGATCTTGCCCCGCTTCTCGTCCTGGCGTCCCTTGCGGTGCTGAATATTTGCCCATTTGCTGTGTCCGGCCACGAAATTGTCCTTCAGCCTGTTCTGGCTTTGATCTAATAAGCCTGCGATTTTACGTTTTCACCCACTGCGCCCCGAACAACGCCCCTCCAGGAAGACATCACCATGGCCGAACCGATGCCGATCGCCCAGAATGCCAACACCACGTGCCAGTTGCTGCCCGGGCTGGCCAACCGCCACGGTCTCATCACCGGCGCCACCGGCACCGGCAAGACCGTGACGCTGCAGACCCTGGCCGAACAGTTCTCGAACATCGGTGTGCCGGTGTTCATGGCCGACGTGAAAGGCGACCTCTCGGGCATCAGCCAGAAAGGCAGCTTTGGCGAGAAGCTGGCCAAGGTGCTGCAGGACCGTGGCATCACCCTGCCCGCTTCCCAGGCCTGCCCCACCACGCTGTGGGATGTGTTCGGTGAACTCGGCCACCCGGTGCGCGCCACCATCAGCGACATGGGCCCGCTGCTGCTCGCGCGCATGCTCAACCTCAACGACACGCAGGCCGGCGTGCTGAATCTCGTCTTCAAGATCGCCGACGACAACGGCCTGCTGCTGCTCGACATGAAAGACCTGCGGGCCATGCTCCAGCACATCGGTGACAACGCCAAGCAGTTCACCACCGAGTACGGCAACATCAGCGCGGCCAGCATCGGCGCCATCCAGCGCGGGCTGATGCAGGTCGAGCAGCAAGGCGGCGACAAGTTCTTCGGCGAGCCCATGCTCGACATCAGCGACTTCATGCAGACCGTGGACGGCAAGGGCGTGATCAACATCCTGGCGGCCGACAAGCTCATGAACGCGCCGCGCCTGTACGCCACCTTCCTGCTTTGGATGCTCTCCGAGCTGTTCGAGACGCTGCCCGAGATCGGTGACCCGGAAAAACCGAAGCTGGTGTTCTTCTTCGACGAGGCCCACCTGTTGTTCAACGAGGCGCCCAAGGTGCTGATCGAACGCATCGAACTGGTGGTGCGCCTGGTGCGCTCCAAGGGCGTCGGGGTCTACTTCGTGACGCAGAACCCGCTGGACATCCCCGACAGCGTGCTCGGCCAGCTCGGCAACCGCGTGCAGCACGCGCTGCGTGCGTTCACCCCGCGCGACCAGAAAGCCGTGAAGTCCACCGCGCAAACCATGCGACCCAAGGCCGGGCTGGACATCGAAGCTGCCATCACCGAGCTCGCCGTTGGCGAGGCGCTCGTGAGCCTGCTCGACGCCAAGGGCCGGCCGAGCGAAACCGAGCGGGTCTTCGTTATCCCGCCGGGCAGCCAGCTCGGCCCCATCACAGACGACCAGCGCCGGCAACTGCGCCAGAATTCCCTGGTGGCCGGCGTGTACGAGAAGGTGGTGGACCGCGAAAGCGCTTACGAGATGTTCCAGTCGCACGCGAGCGCACGCGGCGAAGCGGAAACACCCGAGGCGGCCGGCAAACCTGCGGCCAAGGCGCCCCGCATTCCGGGCGCGTCCAGAGAAGCGCCTGCAGAAGAGAAAAGCGCAATCAACGAGGTGCTCTTCGGTCGGACCGGTCCTCGAGGCGGTCAGTACGACGGGCTCGTGCAGACCATGGCAAAGACCGCTGCGCGAACCGTCGCCAGCGGCCTGGGCAGGCAACTCCTGCGTGGCGTGCTGGGTGGACTGCTGGGCGGCAAGTCACGCTGATCCGCGAGCTGCTGGAAAAGAAAAAGCCCGGTTTGCACCGGGCTTTTTTTGTTTCTGTGAACCGCCGCGTTCAACCCGCGGTGGCTTCCTCGGGCTTGGCCTTGCCCTCTTTCTTCGGCAAGGGCTGGATGTCGAGCTGGACTTCCTGCGTTTCCTTGCCGGCTTCGTCGAGCTTGGTCTCGATGTCCACCGTCAGGCGCCCACCCTCGGTCAGGCGACCGAACAGCAGTTCGTCGGCCAGGGCACGGCGGATCGTGTCCTGGATCAGGCGTTGCATCGGACGCGCGCCCATCAGCGGATCAAAACCTTTCTTGGCCAGATGCTTGCGCAACGCATCGGTGAAGGTGACTTCCACCTTCTTCTCGGCCAGTTGCGTTTCCAGCTGGAGCAGGAACTTGTCGACCACGCGCATGATGATGTTCTCATCGAGCGCTTTGAAGCTGACCGTGGCATCCAGACGGTTGCGGAACTCGGGCGTGAACAGGCGCTTGATATCGGCCATCTCGTCGCCCGACTCGCGCGGATTGGTGAATCCGATGGTCGCCTTGTTCATGGTCTCGGCACCCGCGTTCGTCGTCATGATGATGATGACGTTGCGGAAGTCGGCCTTGCGTCCGTTGTTGTCCGTCAGCGTGCCATGGTCCATCACCTGCAGCAGCACGTTGAAGATGTCCGGATGCGCCTTTTCGATTTCATCAAGCAGCAGCACGCAGTGCGGCTTCTTGGTGACGGCCTCGGTCAGCAGACCGCCCTGGTCGAAACCCACGTAGCCGGGAGGCGCGCCGATGAGGCGGCTCACGGCGTGGCGCTCCATGTACTCCGACATGTCGAAGCGGATCAGGTCGATGCCCATGATGTAGGCCAGCTGCTTGGCGGCTTCGGTCTTGCCCACGCCCGTGGGGCCGCTGAACAGGAAAGCGCCAATCGGCTTGTCGCTCTTGCCCAGGCCAGAGCGCGCCATCTTGACCGACGAGGCCAGGATTTCCAGTGCCTTGTCTTGGCCGAACACCACGCTCTTGAGGTCGCGTTCCAGCGTCTGCAGCTTGCTGCGGTCGTCGTTGGACACGTTGGCCGGGGGAATGCGGGCGATCTTGGCCACGATTTCCTCGACCTCGGCCTTGCTGATGGTCTTCTTGCGCTTGGACACCGGCAGGATGCGCTGTGCCGCGCCCGCTTCGTCGATGACGTCAATGGCCTTGTCGGGCAGGTGACGGTCATTGATGTACTTGGCGCTGAGCTCTGCCGCAGCCTGCAGGGCAGCCAGGGCGTATTTCACGTTGTGGTGCTCCTCGAAGCGCGACTTCAGTCCCTTGAGGATGTCCACGGTCTGTTCCACCGTAGGTTCGACCACGTCGACCTTCTGGAAGCGACGGGACAGGGCAGCGTCCTTCTCGAAGATCCCACGGTATTCGGTGAACGTGGTGGCGCCGATGCACTTGAGCTGGCCGCTGGAGAGCGCCGGCTTGAGCAGGTTGGACGCGTCCAGCGTGCCGCCTGAGGCCGCACCGGCCCCGATCAGCGTGTGGATCTCATCGATGAAAAGGATGGCATTGGGTTTGTCCTTGAGCGACTTGAGCACGCCCTTCAAGCGCTGCTCGAAATCACCGCGGTACTTGGTGCCGGCCAGCAGCGCCCCCATGTCGAGCGAGTACACAGCCGACTCGGCCAGGATCTCAGGCACGTCACCCTGGGTGATGCGCCAGGCCAGGCCCTCGGCAATCGCGGTCTTGCCCACACCGGCTTCGCCCACCAGCAGCGGGTTGTTCTTGCGGCGGCGGCACAGGATCTGGATGACACGCTCGACTTCATACTCACGTCCGATGAGCGGATCGATCTTGCCGTCCTTGGCAAGCTGGTTGAGGTTCTGGGTGAACTGCTCCAGCGGCGAGGCCTTCTCGTTGCCTTTGGCTTCGCCAGCTTCCTCGTTCTCAGCCGCACTCTCACCCGACTTGGTGGGTTCGGGCGGATCGCTCTTGCGGATGCCATGGGCGATGAAGTTCACCACGTCCAGCCGGGTCACTCCCTGCTGGTGGAGGTAATACACAGCGTGCGAGTCCTTCTCGCCGAAGATGGCCACCAGCACATTGGCGCCAGTGACTTCCTTCTTGCCGTTGCCCGTGGACTGCACGTGCATGATGGCGCGCTGGATCACGCGCTGGAAACCCAACGTGGGCTGGGTATCCACTTCGTCGGTACCAGCCACCTGGGGGGTGTTGTCCTTGATGAAGTTCGTCAGGGACTTGCGCAGGTCGTCGATGTTGGCCGAGCAGGCGCGCAAGACCTCAGCGGCGCTGGGGTTGTCGAGCAGCGCGAGCAGCAGGTGCTCGACGGTGATGAATTCGTGCCGCTGCTGCCTGGCCTCAACGAAGGCCATATGCAAGCTGACTTCAAGTTCCTGGGCAATCATGGGCACGTCCTTTGGGATGGGGATGATTTGACAAGCAATCGGTTGGATACAAGTATGGGGTACGGCGTGCAGATGGGGGGGGTTCGGGCTTATTCAACAGGCTCACTCATGCATTGCAGTGGATGCCCCGACGCGCGGGCTGCCTGCAGGACCTGGTCCACTTTGGTGCTGGCCACATCGCGGGAATACACCCCGCAGATGCCTTTCCCTTCCAGATGGATCTTGAGCATGATCTGGGTGGCGGTTTCACGGTCCTTGCTGAAGTACTCCTGGATGACGTGCACCACGAATTCCATGGGTGTGAAATCGTCGTTGAGCAGCACCACCTGGAACATCTGGGGTGGGAGCGTGCGCTGAGCGCGCCGCTCAAGCACCACCGCGTCGTCGCTGCCCACGCTGGGTGGAGCGACGGGGTTGGGTGGTTTTTTCGGGTTCTGGGTGGCCATGAAAATGATTCTAGCGGCGCGCCTGTGTCCGCAGCGACGTGCGGGAATGGGAAAACCTGGATCGAGCATGAGATGGCTTGACCCGGACTCCGTGGAGCAGCGGTGGCGGCGCGATCGTCCATGCCTCATTGTGAATCCAAAGCGGACAGGAAAACCGTGAAGAAAAGCGTCATTTGAACGCTTGTTCGCAGGCTGGCGCAGCCTGTAGCAGGAGTCGG
This sequence comes from Hydrogenophaga sp., assembly GCF_051860785.1. Taxonomy (GTDB): domain Bacteria; phylum Pseudomonadota; class Gammaproteobacteria; order Burkholderiales; family Burkholderiaceae_C; genus Hydrogenophaga. The sequence goes on along the minus strand of NZ_JBIMLB010000016.1, from coordinate 36,616 downwards.
CGACTACCCCCCTACATGTTGTCGATCATCACCTCGCCAAAACCCGAGCAACTCACCTGCGTGGCGCCATCCATCAGCCGGGCAAAGTCGTAAGTGACCTTCTTGCTGAGGATGGCTTTCTCCAGGGAACTGATGATCAGGTCTGCGGCCTCCTTCCAGCCCATATGCCGGAGCATCATCTCGGCAGAAAGGATTTCCGAGCCCGGGTTCACATAGTCCTTACCCGCATATTTGGGGGCCGTGCCGTGCGTGGCCTCGAAGCAGGCCACGGTATCCGACAGATTGGCACCCGGGGCGATGCCGATGCCGCCCACCTGCGCGGCCAGGGCGTCGGAGATGTAGTCGCCGTTGAGGTTGAGCGTGGCCACCACCGAATACTCGGCGGGGCGCAACAGGATCTGCTGCAGGAAGGCATCGGCAATGCTGTCCTTGATGATGATGTCGCGTCCGGTGCGGGGATTCTTGAACCGGCACCAGGGGCCACCATCAATCGGCTGGGCGCCGAACTCCTTTTGCGACAGTGAATAGGCCCAGTCGCGAAAGCCGCCCTCGGTGTATTTCATGATGTTGCCCTTGTGCACGATGGTCACATTGGGCTTGTCGTTGTCGACGGCGTACTGGATGGCCTTGCGCATCAGGCGCTCGGTGCCCTCGCGCGAGACCGGCTTGACGCCAATGCCCGACGTGTTGGGGAAACGGATCTTGGTGACACCCATTTCTTCGGTCAGGAATTTGATCAGCTTCTTCGCCTTGTCGGATTCGGCCTCGTACTCGATACCGGCGTAGATGTCTTCGGAGTTCTCGCGGAAGATCACCATGTTGGTCTTCTCGGGCTCCTTCAGCGGCGAGGGCACGCCCTTGAAGTACTGCACGGGGCGCAGGCAGACGTAGAGGTCGAGTTCCTGGCGCAGAGCCACGTTGAGCGAGCGGATGCCACCACCCACCGGCGTCGTCAGTGGCCCCTTGATGGAAACCACATACTCACGCAGCACCGCAAGGGTCTCCTCGGGAAGCCAGACATCCGGACCATAGACCCGGGTCGACTTCTCGCCCGCGTACACCTCCATCCAGTGGATTCTGCGCTTCCCGCCATACGCCTTGGCCACGGCGGCGTCCACCACCTTGAGCATCACCGGCGTGATGTCCAGTCCCGTCCCGTCGCCTTCGATGAATGGCACGATAGGTTCGTCGGGCACATTCAGGGACATGTCGGCGTTGACGGTGATCTTCTGGCCCTGGGCGGGAACCTGGATGTGCTGGTACATGGACGGGCGTCTCTGGGAGGGAATGGAGTCGAGGGAAAGGGAAATTCTAGTCTGCGCCCCTGGAGACAAGGTCGATTGACGCACAATGCAACGTCGATGCGATCTACCGCCCTGCCCCCATGAAACGCCTGCTCATCCACCTGTTCTGCCTGCTCATCGTCTTCGCCGGTCCGGCCTGGGCGCAGTCGGAATCGCCGCAGTTGCAACTGCCCAGGGTGCAGCTGTCGGCGGGGATGTACCTGATCAACGCTCAGGTGGTGTCCACGCCGGAGCAGCGAGCCACCGGCCTCATGTTCCGCAAGGAAATGCCGGCCAACGAGGGCATGCTGTTCGTGTTCGAGCAGCCGGGCGGGCAATGTTTCTGGATGAAGAACACCTTCCTTCCGCTGACGGCCGCCTTCATCGCCGACGACGGCACCATTGTCAACCTGGCGGACATGCACCCGCAAAGCCTGGACTCCCATTGCTCGGCAAAACCGGTGCGCTTCGTACTGGAAATGCACCAGGGCTGGTTCGCCAAGCGCGGTCTCAAGGCCGGCTCGAAGCTGGCCGGCTCGCCCTTCACCCGATAGGCCGCGGTTTCCCGCGGCCCAGGGAACTTCAGGCCTTCATCGAAGCTAGCGCGGCGTTGAAGGTCTTGCTGGGGCGCATGATGGTTTCGAGCTTGTCGAAATCGGGCTTGTAGTAGCCCCCGATGTCCACGGCCTTGCCCTGCACCTCGGCCAGTTCGGCCACGATGGTTTTCTCGTTGTCCGCCAGCTGTTTCGCCAGCGGCGCAAACCTGGCGGCCAGGGCCGGGTCTTCCGTTTGAGCCGCCAGTTCCTGCGCCCAGTACAGCGCCAGGTAGAACTGGCTGCCCCGGTTGTCGAGCTGGCCGGTCTTGGGCGACGGGTTCTTGTTGTTGTCCAGCAGTTTTCCGGTGGCTGAATCGAGCGTGCGCGCCAGGATCTTGGCCTGCGCATTGCCCGTTTTCAGGCCCAGGTCCTCGAGCGAAACCGCGAGTGCCAGGAACTCGCCCAACGAATCCCAGCGCAGGTGGTTTTCTTCCACCAGCTGCTGCACGTGCTTGGGCGCGGAGCCGCCGGCACCGGTTTCGTACATGCCACCGCCGGCCATCAGCGGCACGATGGACAGCATCTTGGCCGAGGTGCCGAGTTCCATGATGGGGAACAGGTCGGTGAGGTAGTCGCGCAGGATGTTGCCGGTGGCGCTGATGGTGTCCAGGCCACGGATCACGCGCTCCAGGGTGTAGCGCATGGCGCGCACCTGGCTCATGATCTGGATGTCCAGGCCGGCCGTGTTGTGCTCGTGCAGGTACATCCTCACCTTGGTGATCAGCTGTGCCTCATGCGGGCGGTACTGATCGAGCCAGAACACCACCGGCATGCCCGAGTTGCGCGCGCGGTTGACGGCAAGCTTGACCCAGTCGCGGATGGCAGCGTCCTTCACCTGACACATGCGCCAGATATCGCCCTGCTCCACGTTCTGGCTCATCAGCACCTCGCCGGTGGCCAGGTCGGTGATGTTGGCCACGCCGTCTTCGGGAATCTCGAACGTCTTGTCGTGCGAGCCGTATTCCTCGGCCTGCTGGGCCATCAGGCCCACGTTGGGCACGGTGCCCATGGTCTTGGGATCGAACGCGCCGTGCCATTTGCAGAAGTTGATCATCTCCTGGTAGATGCGGGCGAAGGTCGACTCGGGCATCACGGCCTTGACGTCCTTCAGGCGACCATCGGCGCCCCACATCTTGCCGCTGTTGCGGATCATGGCCGGCATGGACGCGTCAACGATCACGTCGTTGGGCGAATGGAAGTTGGTGATGCCCTTGGCAGAATCAACCATGGCGAGTTCCGGCCGGCCTTCGTGGCAGGCATGCAGGTCGCGCTTGATCTCGTCCTGCTTGCTCTGCGGCAGGGTGCCGATCTTGTTGTACAGATCGACCATGCCGTTGTTGACATTGACGCCCAACTCGTCGAAGAGCTTGCCGTGTTTCTCAAAGGCCTGCTTGTAGAAGATCTTTACGCAGTGGCCGAAAACGATGGGGTGGGACACCTTCATCATGGTGGCCTTGACGTGCAGCGAGAACATCACGCCAGTCTTGTGGGCGTCCTCGATTTCCCTCTCGTAGAAGGCCAGCAGGGCCTTCTTGCTCATGAACATGGAATCCACGATCTCGCGGTCCAGCAGCGAAACCTTGGGCTTGAGGACGATGGTCTTGCCGCTCGCGGTGAGCAGTTCCATCTTGACGTCGCGCGCCTTGTCCAAGGTCATGGACTTCTCGCCATGGTAGAAGTCGCCCGCGTGCATGTGCGAGACGTGCGAGCGGGAGGCCTGACTCCACTCACCCATGCTGTGGGGATTCTTGCGCGCGTATTCCTTCACCGCCTTGGGCGCACGCCGATCCGAGTTGCCTTCGCGCAGCACAGGGTTCACCGCACTGCCGGTGCACTTGGCGTAGCGCGCACGAATGTCCTTTTCCTCGTCCGTCTTCGGGTTCTCGGGGTAATCCGGGATCTTGTAGCCCTTGGCCTGCAACTCCTTGATGCAGGCCATGAGTTGCGCCACAGAGGCGCTGATGTTGGGCAGCTTGATGATGTTGGCTTCCGGCTTGAGCGTGAGCTTGCCCAGTTCGGCCAGATGATCCGGGACGCGCTGAGCTTCGGTCAGGCTCTCCGGGAAGGCGGCAAGCACACGCGCAGCCACAGAGATGTCGCTGGTGGCCACGTTCACGCCAGCGGGAGCCGCGAAGGTGCGGATGATGGGCAGGAACGCACTGGTGGCCAGCAGGGGTGCTTCGTCCGTAAGCGTGTAGATGATGGTGGGTTGCTGGCTGCTCATTGCGTATCTCCAGAGATTGTTGGGGTATGCCGCCGGCCGGGCCGGCTGTGTTGTCCGGGCTCGGGCTCGGCACCATCCGTGATTTTGCTTTCAGCGGTCCGGCAGGAGTGCCCATTTTGGAACGCCATTCCCACAATGCAGAAAGGCGACTCGAAAATCTTCATTTTTTTTCAGCTGCACTCAACAAAAAGGGCCCGAAGGTTGCCCTTCGAGCCCGGCTTGTGCATCGACGGTGGCTCAGCCGAAGTTCTTTTCGGCGAAGGACCAGTTCACCAGCTTGTCCAGATAGGTCTCCACAAACTTCGGACGCAGGTTGCGGTAGTCAATGTAGTAGGCGTGTTCCCACACGTCCACGGTCAGCAGGGCCTTGTCGCCCGTGGTCAGCGGGGTGCCGGCGGCGCCCATGTTGACGATATCGACGGTGCCGTCAGCCTTCTTCACCAGCCAGGTCCAGCCCGAGCCGAAGTTGCCCACAGCCGATTTGACGAAGGCTTCCTTGAATGCAGCGTAGCTGCCCCACTTGGCGGTGATGGCCTCAGCCAGCTTGCCGGAAGGCTCGCCGCCGCCATTGGGCTTCATGCAGTTCCAGAAAAAGGTGTGGTTCCAGATCTGCGCGGCGTTGTTGTAGATGCCGCCACTGGACTTCTTCACGATGGATTCGAGGTCGAGGCTTTCGAACTCGGTCCCCTTCTGCAGATTGTTGAGGTTCACCACATAGGCGTTGTGGTGCTTGCCATGGTGAAACTCCAGGGTTTCGCGGCTGTAATGGGGAGCCAGGGCATCGAGGTCGTAAGGCAGTGCGGGGAGCGTGTGTTCCATGGGGTCCTCTTGTGTTGGTGTTGTGAAACGTGCCTGACTGCCACGCGAAGGAGCAGCAGGTCAACAGCGATGCATTGTAGGCAAGGCCACTAACGGCAAGGCGAGCATGGTTTCTCGCGCCGTCCCCACGTCTCAGGGATCGACGTGCAGCCCGAGTTCACCGTCGGCCAGGGTGGCGCGCAAAGCTTGCCCTGGCTGGGCCTGCGCGGCGCGCGTGAGCGCATGTCCACCCTCGTCGGTGAGGAAGGCGTAACCCCGCTGCAGCACGAGGCGCGGGTCAAGCATGCCCAACGCCACCTCGGCACGCTGAAGTCGGGTGTGCTGGCGATCCAGCGCCCGTTGCCGCGCCAGCGGCAGGGCCGTCTGCAAGGCACGAAGGCGATTGCGCTGCAACTGCGCCGCGAGCATGACGCCACTTTGCAGACGGTGTTGCAGACGGGTGAGTTGCTGCTGGCTGTCGTGCAGGCGGGTCGATGGGCGACCGAGCCGCTGCGCCAGCCGATCCAGTCGCTGGCCTTGCTGGTCAAGGACGCCCAGAACCGTCGAGCTCAGGCGCTCATGGATGTATTCCAGTTCGCCTAGACGTTGCTCGCGGGCCGGCGCACAAAGCTCGGCGGCGGCGGTGGGCGTGGGTGCGCGCAGGTCGGCGACAAAATCGGCCAGGGTGAAATCGGTCTCGTGGCCGACGCCACAGACCACCGGCATGGGTGCCTGGGCAATGGTGCGCACCAGCGTGGGATCGTTGAAGGACCACAGGTCTTCGAGCGACCCGCCCCCGCGCACGAGCAGGAGCACATCGCATTCGGCGCGTGCGTAGGCCGTGCGCAGTGCCGCACACAGTTCGCCGGGCGCCTGTTGGCCCTGCACCGCGGCGGGGTAGATCACCACGGGAATGTGCGGCGCTCGTCGCCGCAGCGCAGTCCCCACGTCGCGCAGCGCAGCGGCGCCCAGCGAAGTCACCACGCCAATGCCACGTGGCTGGGCAGGCAGCGGCCGCTTGCGCGCCGCCTCGAACAGACCCTCGTCTTCCAGCTGGGCCTTGAGCTGGAGGAACTGCTCGAAAAGCGTGCCCTGCCCTCCGGGCTTTAGGCTCTCCACAATGAGCTGCAAGTCGCCCCGAGGTCCGTAGACATCGAGCTTGCCGCGCGCCTCAACGAGTTGCCCGTCGCGCGGTGCAAAGTCGAGCTGGTCGGCGGCTCGCCGGAACATGGCGCAGCGCACTTGTCCGCCGTCGTCCTTCAGGGAGAAGTAGCAATGCCCGCTGGCCGCGCGCGAGAAGCCGGAAAGTTCGCCGCGGACCGCTACCGGATTGAAGCGCGCGGCCAGGGTGTCCGCCACCGCTCGCATCAGCGGCCCAACTGCCCACACGCGCCGCGTCGCGCGCGCATCATCGTCAGAAAATGATTCAGCCACGGGGCTTTCCCATGCAAATGTGTCCACAAGCCGCGCCGTGACTGGATTTCGCATGCCTGCACCCAGAAGACCCACGGCGTTGCGGCAAGTGCGTTGATTTCAAAGTCTTTTGACCTGCCTGTTTTGTCATCGATCTGTCGCAGGCCGCGCCAGACGCGCCCTCGATAGCCCATTCAGGTGATTTCTTCACAAAGTTATCCACAGAATCTGTGCATGGCGTTCGGTCTCCATGTCGTGTGGAACTGGTCCGACACCCGGTGCGTTCGGGGGGATGGCCACCGAGGGATGCATCAGGTGCTGAGACATAATCGTCCGACCGTACGGGCCCCCCTTCGGGCGGCCGTCGACTGGAGCCCTGATTTGTTTTCCATCATACAAGCCGCCGGTTGGCCGATCTGGCCTCTGATCATCTGTTCCGTGCTGGGTCTGGCCCTGGTCATCGAGCGCTTCATCAGCCTGAAATCCAGCAAGATCATGCCGCCCAAGCTGCTCGACGAAGCCATCATGGTGTCACGCAATGGCATCCCTGGCCCGGATGTGGTGACCCAGCTCGAGCAGAACTCGGTGCTCGGCTCGGTGCTGGCCAGCGGTTTTCGCACCTTCAACAGCAACCCACGCGCCAGCGAGGACGACCTTCGCGCCAGCCTGGAAGGTGCGGGCCGTCAGGCCGCCGCCAAACTGCAGCGCTACCTGGGGGCCCTGGCCACGATTGCCTCGGCCGCGCCCTTGCTGGGCCTGCTGGGCACCGTCATCGGCATGATCGAAATCTTCGGCTCGCAAGCCTCCGAAGGCGCAGGCGTGGTGCCTGGCGTGGGCAACCCCGGGCAACTGGCCCACGGCATCTCGATCGCTCTGTACAACACCGCGTTCGGCCTGATCGTGGCCATCCCTGCACTGATCTTCTGGCGCTACTTCCGCGCGCGTGTGGATGACTACCTGCTGGGCATGGAACTGGCCGCCGAACGCTTCACCCGCCACCTGCTGAGCCTGCGCAGGACGCCGCTATGAACTTCCGGCCCGGAACGCGCGATGAGCCCGAGATCAACCTGATCCCGTTCATCGACATCCTGCTGGTGGTGCTGATCTTCCTGATGCTCACCACCACGTACAGCAAGTTCACCGAACTCCAGGTGAACCTGCCCGTGGCCGATGCCCAGGCCCCCAAGCAGAACCCGCGCGAGGTGGTGGTGGCCGTTGGCTCCGATGGCCGCTACTCGATCAACAAGCAAGTGCTTGAAGGTGTGGGCGTAGAGGCTCTCACCCGCGTGCTCTCGCTGGCCGCCCAGAGCAGCCGCGAGACCGTGATCGTCATCAGTGCCGACGCGGCCGCCACCCACCAGTCGGTCATCAACGTGATGGACGCCGCACGCCGCGCCGGCCTGGTGCAGATCACGTTTGCCACGCAGCAGTCGGGTGCATCTGCCGCCCGCGGCAAACCCTGAAGCAGGCCGTGTCCGCACGGCGCCAGCCATGAGCCAGGGCAAGTGGCATGCGCGCTGGCAGTCGGCGTGGCTTCAAAGCGCGCAACGCCGTGGGGCACTGGCCTGCCTGCTGTGGCCCCTCTCTCTCGTGTACCGCACCCTCATTGCATCTCGCCGGGCACTCTACGCGCTTGGCCTGTTCGTGTCGGTCAAGCCGGGCGTGCCAGTCATCGTGATCGGCAACGTCGTGGTGGGCGGCGCAGGCAAGACGCCCACCACCATGGCCCTGGTGTCCCACCTGCAGGCCCGCGGCTGGTGTCCGGGCGTGATCTCGCGTGGACATGGTCGACAGGGTGACGGCCTTGTGCATGTCGAGCCGGACACGCCTGCCCACCACTCGGGCGACGAGCCGCTGCTCATCCGGCAGCGCACCGGAGCACCCGTCTGTGTGGCACGCTATCGGGTGGAAGCTGCGCATGCCCTGCTGGCCACATATCCCGAGGTGAACCTGCTGGTCTGCGACGACGGCATGCAACACCTGGCCCTGGGTCGCGACCTGACGGTGGCGGTGTTCGACGACCGTGGGATCGGCAACGGCTGGCTTCTGCCCGCAGGCTTGCTGCGTGAGCCGTGGCCGCTCCGCGCCGGGGCACCGGGCCGACCCGATATGGTGCTGCAGCAAGGCCGTACCAACGCAGCGGCCAACCGTCCGCCGGTGCTGAATGGCATACCCATCTTCAACGCCGTGCGCCAACTCGCGGCTTCTGCCGTCGGGCCTGCAGGTGAAAACCCGACGCTGGCCCAACTGCGGGAGCAACCGCTGATCGCTGTCGCCGGCATCGCGCGCCCTGAAGTGTTCTTCAACATGCTGCGTGAACGCGGCTTCAAACTGGCTGATTGCGTCGCCTTGCCAGACCATGCGGACGTCTCAGCCTATGCAGACGTGGTCAAGACCGCGCGCCATCCCCTGATCTGCACCGAGAAAGACGCTGTCAAACTGTTCCCGATGCTGCCGCCCGACGGCTCGCTGCCGGCGTGGGCCATACCGCTGGAACTGGTGCCAGACCCTACCTTCTTTGCGGCGGTTGATGCACACCTCTCCCGACTATCATCGCGCCATGGACACCAAACTGCTTGAGCTGCTGGTCTGCCCCGTGACCAAGGGGCCTTTGATTTTCGACCGCGAGAAACAGGAGCTGATCTCGCGCAGCGCGCGGCTGGCCTACCCGGTGCGGGACGGCATCCCGGTCCTGCTCGAACACGAAGCGCGTCCACTGACGGAAGAGGAAGCGGCGCGACCTTCGGCACCCGCACCACTGGGATGATGCCCTCGGCCGTGGCCGGCGCTGGCTTCACCGTGTTGATTCCAGCGCGTCTGGCATCCAGCCGCCTGCCCGACAAACCCCTGGCCGACATTGGCGGCCTGCCCATGGTGGTGCGCGTGGCCCGGCGTGCGCAACAGAGTTCGGCACGACGCTGCGTGGTGGCCGCGGACGATGCGCGCATCGTCCAGGCATGCGAATCCCACGCCATCGAGGCCGTGCTCACGAACACCGACCACGCCTCGGGCAGCGACCGGCTGGCCGAAGCTTGTGAGTTGCTGGGTCTGGACGATGACGAAGTGGTGGTGAACGTGCAGGGAGATGAGCCACTCATAGAGCCGGCGCTGATCGACGCGGTGGCCGCCGAACTGGCACGTCGCACCGACTGCGTGATGAGCACTGCGGCCCACGCCATCGCGCAACCGGACGAGTTTCTCAACCCCAACGTCGTCAAGGTGGTGCTCGACCGGATCAGCACGGCGCTGTATTTCAGCCGAGCACCGATCGCATGGTGGCGGGACGGCATGGGTTCGCTTGCAGCGGGAAAAGCCCTGGCAGCCCTTCCCTCGCCTGCACCGCTTCGTCACATCGGCATCTACGGCTACCGGGTGAATTTCCTGCGCACGTTCCCGCGCCTCGAGCCTGCCCCGCTCGAGGCCACCGAGTCGCTGGAGCAATTGCGCGTGCTCTGGCATGGCCACCGCATCGCCGTGCATGTGACGGGGCTTTCGCCCGGCCCGGGTGTCGACACGCCCGCTGATCTGGAACGTGTGCGAGCCCTCCTTCGCGCTAGCTGAAATCGCCATTTTCCGGGGTGGATCGGCTCCAGATGCTGTAAGCCAGACTCCGGAATGCCCGTGCTATCCTCGAAAGGTTGCCCCGGATTCCAGGTCCGGGCGCGCTGCTGGAGACAGCGGCCAAGCCATTGAAAACTTTGAACAAGGAAAGCGATGAGACTGATTCTGTTGGGTGCTCCGGGGGCCGGCAAAGGAACGCAAGCCACGTTCATCTGCCAGAAGTACGGCATTCCCCAGATCTCCACCGGTGACATGTTGCGCGCCGCCGTGAAGGCCGGAACGCCGCTGGGCCTGCAGGCCAAAGCCGTCATGGAATCGGGCGGCTTGGTGAGCGACGACCTCATCATCAACCTCGTGAAGGAACGCATTGCCCAGCCCGACTGCGCCAATGGCTTCCTGTTCGACGGCTTTCCGCGCACCATCCCGCAGGCCGATGCGATGAAGTCCGCCGGCGTGAAGCTGGACTACGTGCTGGAGATCGACGTGCCTTTCGAAGCCATCGTCGAGCGTATGAGCGGTCGCCGTTCGCACCCCGCCTCGGGCCGCACCTACCACGTCAAGTTCAATCCACCCAAGGTGGAAGGCAAGGACGACCTCACCGGCGAACCACTGATCCAACGCGACGACGACCGGGAAGAAACCGTGAAAAAACGCCTGGAGGTCTACAGCGCCCAGACCCGTCCGCTGGTGGATTACTACAGCGGTTGGGCCCGCGTCGACCCGGCCGGCGCGCCGAAGTACCGCGCCATCAGCGGCATGGGCTCGGTGGACGATATCACCACGCGCGCCTTCGAGGCGCTGTCGAAGTAAGACCTCAAGCCGGGCTGGATCGCAGCCCGTAGGTTTTCCCATCAACGAAGATGTATTCGGCGCGGATGATCGCCTCGCCCTTTTCTTCTTTGAACGTGAACCCCACCACGGCCATCGCGGTGCCGTTCTTGATCTCAGGCACCTGCCACTGGCCCATGCGGAACAGCGGTGCCAGTTCGATTTCCCAGCGCTTGTCGCGCCGACTCGGCAACACGGTCTTGGCCAGCAAGGCCGGCCCATCGATACCGGCCGTCTGTGCTGGCAAAGGGCGTCGCGCCAGGTCGGCCGGCAGCGTCAGGTTCTCCGCCACTTCCAGCACCAGTTCCGCGTGCGGATTGCGCCATTTCACCTCTGCGGCCTTGCCTTCGAGGTAGACCGGGCGGTCCTGGTCGAAGCTGCTCCATCCGTGGTGAGCCAGGGCACCGGAGCTCCAGCCCGTCAGACCGAGCAGTGCACCCGCCTGTACCAGTTCACGTCTTTGCATGCGGTTCTCCTTCAGGTTTCGATTCACACATAGCCGATCCATCGACCGCACGTGAGCACCAGCAGCCACAAGACGGTCGACAGCGTCATCAAGGCGCGGGCCGTGCCGTCCTGCCGTTGCAACGACCGACGCGCATGGAACCAGCCAGCGTTGCAGCCCGCCAGCATGATCAGCACCATCTTGGCTGTGAACACACGGTTTGCCAACAGTTCCCCGGGTTGCGTGCCAAACATCAGCAAGCCCGAGACCGCAGCGAGTGCAAAGCCACTGATCGCCAATCCCAGGCTCAGGCGTGCCAGGGGCTCCACCGGCAGAGCCGCGCCCCAGCCGAAGACGCGAAGCTCCAGAAGCACCAGGTTGCCCAGCAGCAGCGCGACGCCCAACAGATGCGCCACCTCGAGCATGGGATAGGCCCAAGGATGGGCGCCGAGCGCGGCCAGCACGATCAGACCTCCAGCAGGTCCAGCGCCAACGCCAACCGCGCCTTGACCGGGGAAAGGCCGCCAGCGTCCTCGAAAGCCAGTCCTGGATGAGGTACCACGCGACCATTCACACAGCGGCTGGTCAGCCTCACCCGAACCCCTTGCGCCTGCGCGTCGTTCAAGGCCTTCGTCAACGCACTGTGCACCGTGCCGTTGCCTGTGCCTGCCACCACGATGCCGCGCAAAGGTCTTTCGTGCCGCAGTGCGAGCAAGCCCCGCACCAGACTGCCGTCGGCGTCGGCATGGCTGGTGATCAGCTCAACGCGCGGCAGCTCCTTGATGGCCAGAAAGCGCGCCCGCGCTTTTGTATCAAACGGCCGGTCTTCACCCGCCGAATCCCAGTTGCGAAACGCCCGCACCCGCCCTTCCTCGACACATGCCAGCGGGCCTGCATCGCCCGAATCGAAAGCGTCCAGCCGGTACGTGTGGACCTTGGCCACGTCGCGGGCGCCGTGCACTTGCCCCGCACACACCACAACGACACCCACCGCACCTTCATAACGAGCCACCACCACGGCATCGCTCAGGTTCTGAGGGCCATCTGGCATCAGGGCCGTGGACGGCCGCATGGCGCACGTGAGCACCACGGGTTTTGCCGGTCGCAGCAAGCTTTGCAGCAGGAAGGCGGTCTCTTCGATGGTGTCGGTGCCGTGGGTGACGATCACCGCTTTCACCTCCTGGCGTTCCAGATGCGCAGCGATGCGCCGCACCAGGGCTTGCCAGACGCCCAGCCCCATGTCCTTGCTGTCGATCTGGGCGATCTGTTCCACGTCGAGAGGCGCCTCATCAAGTGCAGGCACCGCAGCAACGAATTCGGCCACGTCAACCTGGCCCGCCACGTAACCCACGTTGTCCGCTGCCTCGGCAGCCCGCCCCGCGATGGTCCCACCCGTGCCCAACAACACCAATCGATCAGCCCGATTTGCCTGCGCCACTTGCCAAGTCTCCCAAACTGGTTAAAAATACAGCCACTGGATAAGAAAACAGGTATAGGTATACAGTCCCAGCCCGCTTGTCCTCCGGCCCCTCTCCACGTTCCAGACGAGGTTTTCATGTCCGACATGCCCCATGCCACCCCGAAGCTCACTGCCCGGCAGCAGCAGATTCTGGAATTGATCCAGACCGCCATTGCCCGCACAGGTGCGCCACCCACGCGGGCCGAAATCGCCAGCGAACTGGGGTTCAAGTCGGCCAACGCTGCCGAGGAGCACCTTCAGGCACTGGCTCGCAAAGGCGTCATCGAGCTGGTCAGTGGAACGTCCCGTGGAATCCGGTTGCGCAGCGAAGACCTGCGCTCCATCAATGATTCAAGGGCTCGCCAGCTTACACTGCCGCTCCCTGGTTTCTCCCAGCTCATGTTGCCCCTGATCGGCCGCGTGGCAGCGGGTTCCCCCATCCTGGCGCAGGAGCATGTGGACCAGACCTACCACGTCGAGCGCAGCCTGTTTCAGCGTGCGCCAGACTACTTGCTCAAGGTGCGCGGCATGTCCATGCGGGACGCCGGCATCATGGACGGCGACCTGCTTGCCGTGCAGGCGACCAAGGAAGCCAAGAATGGCCAGATCGTGGTGGCTCGCCTGGGCGACGACGTCACCGTCAAGCGGTTCATGAGGCGCCAGCACCTGATCGAACTGCATGCCGAAAACCCCGACTACAAGACCATCGTGGTCGAACCAGGCGAGCCCTTCGAGATCGAGGGGCTGGCGGTGGGGTTGATCCGCAACAGTTTCCAGCTCTGACCGGTTCCGGTCAGCGTTGCCTCAGCAGGTGGCGGGCGTTTGGTCCAGCGGGCTTCTGCAGCCTGCACAAGGACACATCCCTGCGTTGGCAACTCTCCATCAATCCTGCCTGTGTTCAACCCCACCAAGGAGTTTCGCATGGGAATCCTCTTCAACACCAACACCTGGCGCGCGCCGCTTCAGCTCATCGATTGCTGGCTGCCTGCGCCTTCCACACACCGCACGCCAGCGGCCAATGAACCGCTGGCCAGCCGTGCGGTGCAGCGATTCTCTCGTGCCGGCTGGCTGAGCCGCTCGGCGAATGTGTCCGCACAACAAGAAGCGCACATTCCGCCGCTGAAGCGGTCAGAAAACCCCGGCTCGTGCCGTGTCCGGGTGTTGCGCCAGACGGATCCGCTGCCCTCACCGTCGATTGGCGTGCGGTTGGTGATCTCGGGCCGCATCAACGATGTGTGCGCCGAACTGGATCGGCTTGCAGATCAGGAAACCCAGGTTTCTGCGCGCGCCGCCTGAGCGCACTGCGCCCGTGCGGCGGGGCGATCAAGATGGTGGTGAAGGCACAATAGGGCCATGAATATTGTGATCCTTGATGACTATCAAGACGCGGTGCGCAAACTGCGATGCGCCGAGAAACTGGAACCCTATCCCGCGAAGGTGTTCACCAACACGGTCAAAGGTGTGGGTCAACTCTCCATCCGACTGCGCGATGCGGATGTGCTGGTTCTCATCCGCGAGCGCACGCAGGTCACGCGGCAACTCATCGAGAAACTCCCCCGACTCAAACTGATCGCCCAGACCGGTCGTGTGGGCAGTCATCTCGATGTAGGCGCCTGTACCGAGCGAGGCATTGCCGTGGCCGAAGGTGTGGGCTCTCCAGTGTCCACTGCCGAACTCACCTGGGGTCTCGTGCTGGCCGCCATGCGCCGCATTCCGCAGTATGTGTCACACCTCAAGCACGGTGCCTGGCAGCAGGCCGGGCTCAAGGCGGCGGCAATGCCTGCCAATTTCGGTTTGGGCATGGTGCTGCGTGGCAAAACCCTTGGCGTCTGGAGTTATGGCCGCATCGGCCAACTGGTGGCCGGCTACGGCCGGGCCTTCGGCATGCGTGTTGTGGTCTGGGGCAGCGAGGAAGCACGGGCACGCGCCAGGGAAGACGGCCACGAGACGGTTGACAGCAAGGCGACGCTGTTCGCAGATTCCGACGTGCTCTCACTGCACTTGCGCCTGAGTGAAAAGAGTGCGGGTTGTGTAAAGGCGGAAGACCTGGCGCGCATGAAGACCAGTGCGCTGCTGGTGAACACCTCGCGCGCGGAATTGATCGAACCCGAAGCCCTGATTGCCGCCCTCAACCGCGGCCATCCCGGCATGGCTGCCGTCGACGTTTTTGAATCGGAGCCCATCCTGCAAGGGCACGCTTTACTCCGCCTGGAGAACTGTATCTGCACTCCCCACATCGGTTACGTGGAGCAGGACAGCTACGAGATGTATTTCGCAGCGGCGTTCGACAACGTCGTCAACTTCATCAAGGGCACGCCCACCAACATCGTCAATCCCGGAGCCCTGCAGGTCAGGCGCTGAGCGGCGGTGCCGTTCAGGGCTTCTTGTCGGGATCACCGTCGCGACGGTCGGTGTCCTGGTGCTCGGGCGGCATGAAGTCCTGCACTTCGAAATCAATCAGATTGCCACCCGAATCGCCAGGTGGCTCCTCTTCAGGAGGCTTGACGGTTGGCTCGATGGTCACGTCCACTTCCGGCAGCGAGGCTTCGAATGCCGAAAACTCCGAGAGGTCGTCCAGATTCACGTCCAGCCCCAGGCGCGAGGATGCAGGTGTCATCGTGTCCAGCCCCATGGGTTGGGTGTTGCGCTCGCGAACGTCGTGGGCAGATCCTGTCTGGGCAATCGGCGAGCCCTCAAGCAGGCGACCAGCCGCCTTGAGGGGCTGCACGGCGGTGTGGCGGAATTCGCTGTTGCCTGCGGTCTGGGTTCCATCGCGCTTGATGAGATCTTTCGCTATCGCATGCAACAGCAGGAGTTCGCGGTAAGCCTCAAGGTCGAAGACTTCGACTTCGTCGTCGGAAGCATCGCGAAAGATCGATTGCTCGATCAGATCGAGCACACGGGGCTCCGGCCACAGCGACTGGATGCGGCTGAACGCGGTCTCATAGGCTTCCAGCCCTCGCCCGGCGTCAGTGTAGTGATCGAAAGGTGGTGCGCCGGCGTTGAAGACCTGGTTGAATTCGTCGCGCAACTGGTCGTAATCGTGGCGCCGGCCAAGCCGGTGGTACAGCTTGAACAGATCGAGGTAGGCCAAGGCGCTGGGCTCATGGCTTTCGGCAAGGTGATTGCGCAGCACCTCAATGGCCTGTCCATCCTCGCCCAGCGAGACGAAGAAGTCGGCCTGCTGCTGGATATCGAACAACTCTTCGGTAGCGATGGAACGCGAGCCGCCGATGGCGCTGGACGAAAATTCGCGTTTGTCGCGGGTGGGCAGAGCTGGAGCCTGCTCCGCTGCGAGGGGAGGCCTGCCGCTGCGCACCGTGCCCGCCCTGGGGGGGGTCAGCACATCAAATGAAGAATCGTCGTCCAGATTGAAGTCGATCTCTTTGCCTTCATCGACGATCGGGGCAGGCGTCGGCGGACTGCGCACCACAGGTTCGCCAAGCTTGTCGGCCGCCGTCTTGTCATCGGGATGAGATGACCACCACGCACGCGAAGCCTCGGAACCTGCCGCCGGAGCCTTGCGCCGCCAGATCCACAACAACGCCAGCAGCGCGAGCAGCAGCAAGCCACCCAGCACATGAACGAGCGGGTTGCTGTACCGCTGGTCCCGCGCCTGTTCCAGCTGGGACTTCAGCTCGGCAAGGCTGGCCTGGTCCCTGGTTTGCGCGTTGCGCAGCTCGGTAGCCTCGGCCTCCAGGAGGCCCAGCTTGCGGGCATCGCGCAAGATGTCCTCGGGCGAGGCGTTGATGGCCTTCCAGCGCTCGGTCGCGGCGGCCCGCGCTTCTTCGGAGCTTCCAGGTTCGCTGAGCATCAACGGTGAGAGCCTGAGCGTCGGATCGCGCTCGATGCCGGGGTCCAGATCCACCGGGTCGAGTTGAAGGCGCGGCGCTGCCACGGGAGTGGGCGCTCGGCGCACCACGCTGGGAGGCCTCGAGGCAGGAGCCGACCGGTCATTGGCCTGGCTCGCAGCCCCGGGGGCGGGTCGCGTGGAAGCGCCAGGGGTTCTGGCACCGCGATCAGAGCGTGGCGCCGCCGCGGCACGGGGTGGTGGCGTCACCGATTCGGCAGCGGGAGGCCGCACGGGTGCAGCCAAGGGAGCAGAGGGTGCAGCAGAACTGGTCGTTGCGGGTTCCGATGACAAATCGGCCAGCAGCACATAGCGTCGGGTGAAAGGGTTGCTGCAACCTGCCTTCACATAAAGCGTGACGATGGGCTCGTTCACCGGCAAGGTCGACTGGATGCGGACCGAGGCCTGGGCATCGGCCCCGGCGGCCTTCTGGGGCGTGCTGCGAACGGTGCCCGGCGAGACCTGGGCGTCGCCATAGAACACGTCGGTGGTCACGCACTGGTTGGTGGCGTCCTCATCAGGACCGACCAGAAGCTGCACCCGGACATCAAGCGGTTGACCAATGAGGGCTGCGCCACTGTGCCTTCCCAAGGTCACTGCCGAACTGCCCATGGCAGTTGATAGCAAAATACAGGCTGTCCATGTCTGGCGCACGTTGGATGTCCTTCGTTCTTTCGTTCGGTCATTTTGTCATAGCCGCCGGGCCTCTTATTCCAAATACGACACACTTATGCAACCCATTTTTCCGTCGGCAGGCATTGTTGGAACCGGTGCCATGGGCCGCGGTATTGCCCAGATGGCGGCACAGGCCGGCAGCCAGGTCTGGCTTTTCGACGTGCAGGCCGGTGCCGCCCAGGCCGCTCGGGACGCCCTGCAGACCACCTGGCAGACACTCGTGGGCAAGAACCGCATGGACGCCGCCACCATGCAGGCCTGCCTGGAACGCCTTCATCTGGCCCAGGCGCTGACCGACCTCGCTCCGTGCGATCTGGTGGTCGAGGCAGTGGTCGAGCGGCTGGATGTGAAGCAACGGCTGTTTGCCGACCTCGAAGGCATCGTGCAGCCCGACGCGGTTCTCGCAACCAACACCTCGTCGCTTTCGGTCACCGCGATCGCCGCGGCACTCAAGCGCCCAACGCAACTCGCGGGCTATCACTTCTTCAACCCCGTACCGCTGATGAAAGTGGTCGAGGTCATTGCTGGCCTGAAGACCAGTGCCGAGGTGTGCCAGCGCCTCACCGACTACACACGCCAATTCGGTCACACCCCGGTGGTGGCCCAGGACACGCCCGGGTTCATCGTCAATCACGCCGGGCGCGGCTATGGCACCGAAGCGCTGCGGGTGGTTGGGGAGCAGGTGGCCGATTTCGCCACCATCGACCGCATCCTCAAGGACCAGATGGGATTTCGCCTTGGTCCGTTCGAACTGATGGACCTGACCGCGCTGGACGTCTCGCACCCGGTGATGGAATCCATCTACCACCAGTACTTCGAAGAACCACGCTACCGGCCCAGCGTCATCACCGCCCAGCGCCTCGCTGGCGGTGTGGTGGGCAAGAAAGTCGGCGAAGGTTTCTACGTCTACGACAAGGGCGTGGCCCGCTTGTCCGCCGAGCCACCCACCCCCAGCATCGCTGAACTTCCACCTGTGTGGGTCTCGCCCAAGGCAGCCAGGCGCCAGGAGCTTTACCAGTTGCTCAAGAACCTGGGTGCAAGCATCGAGACCGGGGCCACCCCCTCGGCCAGCGCGCTGATCCTGGTGGCGCCTCTGGGTCTGGACGTGACCACACTGGCCGCGGTGGAGCGGCTGGACGCCACACGCACCCTGGGCATCGACATGATGCTGGAAGACGCCGCCACGCGCCGTCGCGTGCTGGCCACCAACCCCGCCACGCGAGCCGACATGCGCGACGCCGCGCACGCGCTGTTCGCGCGCGATGGCAAGCCGGTGAGCGTAATCCGCGACAGCGGCGGTTTCGTCACGCAGCGCGTGGTCGCCACCATCGTCAACATTGCCGCCGACATGTGCCAGCAAGGTATCTGCTCACCCGCCGATCTGGACATCGCGGTCACACTCGGCCTGGGCTACCCGGCAGGGCCTCTGGCCATGGGCGATCGCATCGGGCCGACCAACGTGCTGGAGATCCTGTTCAACCTGCAGACCGTGTACGGCGATCCACGCTACCGCCCTTCTCCCTGGCTGCGTCGGCGTGGCGCATTGGGCTTGAGTCTTACCCACGAGGAATGAGAGAGTTCATGACCGCCAGCCTCAAGAGCCACAGCCATGGCCAGACCATGGTGCTGACCATCAGCAACCCCGACAACCGGAATGCGCTGAGTCCGGACATGTACGCCGCCGGCGTGGAGGCCCTCAACGTGGCCGAGAGCAGCGACGAAGTGCGCAGCGTGGTGATCACCGGAGAAGGCAGCCATTTCTGCGCGGGCGGCAACCTGCAACGGCTGCTGGACAATCGCCAGCAACCGCCCGAGGTTCAGGCACAAAGCATCGAAGGCCTTCACAACTGGGTCGAGACCATCCGCACCTTTCCCAAGCCGGTGCTTGCGGCGGTGGAAGGCTCCTGTGCCGGCGCTGGTTTCTCCCTGGTGTTGGCCTGCGACATGGTGGTGGCTGCGCAGAACAGTGTTTTTGTGATGGCCTACAGCACCGTCGGCCTCTCGCCAGATGGTGGCGCGACCTGGAGCCTCATGCGCGCCCTGCCACGCGCCACCGCGCTGCAGTTGCTGATGTGCGGGGACCGCATCGGCGCCGAGCGACTGCATCAGTTGGGCGTGATCAACCAGGTCAGCGCACCCGGCGAGGCCCTGACCCATGCTCTGGCCTTGAGCGAGCGGCTCAATGCACGAGCGCCCAACGCACTGGCGAGCATCAAGGAGCTGGCCAACGACGCATCCACACAGGCGCTGCATGCCCAGCTCGCGGCCGAACGCGACCACTTCGTGCGCTGCCTGCACCACGCCAATGCGGGTGAAGGCATCAGTGCCTTCATGGAAAAGCGCCCCGCCAGCTACCGCTGAGCGACGCCCCAGCGCAGAGCCTGCGCGCATACCCTGATCCTCCCGCCACGTCCCTGTGGTGACAATGATCGCTTTTCCAGTCACTCAAAAGACAGCCCATGGACGAACCGATTCTGACAATGGAAGAACGCGAGGCGATCAACAACGGTCGCTGGTTCAGCAGCCTATCTCCTTCCCTGCGTCACGACATACTCCGATGCGCCTACGTCAAGCGATTCAAGGACGGCGACCTGATCGTCGCCCGCGGCGATCCACCTTCCGAATGGTCGGCTGTGGCCAAGGGCGCGGTGCGCGTGAGTTCGACCTCGCTCTCGGGCAAGCAGATCACGTTGACCTATGTGGAGCCGGGTGTGTGGTTCGGCGATGTGGCGATGTTCGACGGCGACCAGCGCACGCACGATGCCTACGCCCACGGACCCACGACCATGCTTTGCGTGGCCCGGACCGATTTCCAGAAGATTCTGAGCACACACGTGGAGCTCTACGAAGCGCTCATGCGCCTGCAGGCGCGGCGCATCCGCACGCTGTTCGGCCTGGTGGAGGACCTCAACACCCTACCCTTGCGCGCACGCCTGGCCAAACAGTTGCTTCACCTCGTGCGCAGTTACGGCGTGCCCTGCCTGTCGGATGGCAGCGAGATGCGCATCGGCCTGCAACTGGCCCAGGAAGAACTGGCGCAGTTGCTGGGGGCTTCGCGCCAGCGTGTGAATCAGGAGCTCAAGTCGATGGAGCGCGAGAACGCGATCCGCATCGAACAAGGTGGGCTGGTGGTTCGCAACCGCGACATGCTCATGCGCATTGCCGAGTCGGAGTCCTGAGCAAGGTCGGTCAACGGCCGACGCGGTCATCCCCTTACCTCACCTCGCCTCGGGGACCCGCTTCATGAGCGATCACCAGAACTTCACCGGTACCCGGCCCGTGGCGGACCAGCACGCGTTCGACGAAGCGGCCCTCTCGGCCTGGCTGGAGACACAGGTCCCTGGCTTCGCCGGTCCGCTCACCGTCGAGATGTTCAAGGGCGGGCAATCCAACCCCACCTACAAACTGATCACACCGCAACGCGCCTACGTGATGCGCGCCAAGCCTGGGCCCGTGGCGAAACTGCTGCCATCGGCCCATGCCATTGAACGTGAATTTCGCGTGATGAGCGCACTGCACGGCACGGGCGTTCCGGTGGCCCGGATGCACGCACTGTGCGAAGACGAATCGGTCATCGGACGCGCCTTCTACGTCATGGAATGTGTGGATGGGCGCGTGCTGTGGGATCAGTCCCTGCCTGACATGACACCCACGCAGCGCGGCGCGATCTACGACGAAATGAACCGCGTGATGGCCGCGTTGCACACCGTGCGACCGCTGGAGATCGGCCTGGACGGCTACGGCAAGCCGGGCAACTACTTCGAACGCCAGATCGGCCGCTGGAGCAAGCAGTACCAGGCGTCAGTCACGCAACCCATCGACGCCATGGACCGGCTCATGGAGTGGTTGCCGAAGAACGTGCCGGCCATGGCACGCGACGAGTCGCTGCTGTCTGTCGTGCACGGCGATTACAGACTCGACAACCTCATGTTCCACGCCACCGAGCCGCGCGTGCTCGCGGTGCTCGACTGGGAACTCTCCACCCTGGGTCACCCACTGGCCGACTTCAGCTACCACTGCATGTCCTGGCACATTCCACCCGGCGCGTTTCGCGGCATCGCCGGCCTGGACCTGCCAGCGCTGGGTATTCCATCGGAAGCCGACTACATCGCGCTGTATTGCGAGCGCACCGGCTTCGTGCAGCCCGATCAGCTCAAGGCGGACTGGAATTTCTACCTGGCCTACAACATGTTCCGCCTGGCGGCCATCCTGCAAGGCATCGCCAAGCGGGTGGAGGCCGGCACCGCATCCAGCGCCCAGGCCGTGAAGTCGGCCTCAGGTGCACGGCCCATGGCCGAACTGGCCTGGCAGTTTGCCAGCGCCGGCTGATCCCCTTCCCAGGCATCCAAGCCTCACCCTACAGGAGACACGATGAATTTCGACTACACCGACAAGGTCAAGGACATGCGCGAGCGCCTGCTCGCGTTCATGGACCAGCACGTGTACCCCAACGAGGCACGCTTCTTCGAGGAAATCTCGGCCAATCGGGCCAAGGGCAACCCCTGGGTACCGACCGCCATCATTGAGGAGCTCAAGCCCAAGGCGCTGGCCGCAGGCCTGTGGAATCTGTTCCTGCCACGCAGCCCGCGTGCGCCGCAGGGCCTGTCCAACCTTGAGTACGCACCGATGTGCGAGATCATGGGCCGCGTGCCGTTCGCGGCAGAGGTGTTCAACTGCTCCGCGCCCGACACCGGCAACATGGAAACGCTGGAGCGCTACGCCAGCGAAACATTGAAAGATGAATGGCTCGAACCCCTGCTGCGCGGCGAAATCCGTTCGGCGTTCCTGATGACCGAGCCCGAAGTGGCCTCATCGGACGCGACCAACATCCAGTGCCGCATCGAGCGCGATGGCGACGAGTACGTGATCAACGGCCGCAAGTGGTGGTCCTCCGGCGCGGGTGATCCGCGTTGCGCGGTCTACATCGTGATGGGCAAGACCAATCCCGATGCGCCCCGCCACTCACAACAATCGATGATCGTGGTGCCGGCGAATACCAAAGGCATCTCCGTGTTGCGACCGCTCTCGGTGTTCGGCTACGACGATGCGCCGCACGGCCACATGGAAGTGCTGCTGGAGAACGTTCGCGTGCCGGTCAGCAACATCCTGCTCGGCGAAGGCCGCGGCTTCGAGATTGCCCAGGGTCGGCTCGGCCCCGGCCGCATCCATCACTGCATGCGGTCCATTGGCGCAGCAGAGCGCGCCATGGAACTGATGTGCCAGCGGCTCAACAGCCGTGTGGCCTTCGGCAAGCCGGTGTCAGCGCAATCGGTATGGCACGAGCGCATTGCCGATGCACGTTGCCGCATCGAGATGGCACGCCTGCTCACCCTCAAGGCGGCTTACATGATGGACACCGTGGGCAACAAGGTGGCCAAGGCCGAGATCGCGATGATCAAGGTGGTGGCTCCCAACATGGCATGCGACGTCATCGACATGGCCATTCAGGCCCATGGCGGCGGTGGCGTGAGCGGCGATTTTCCGCTCGCCTACGCCTATGCCAGCCAGCGCACGCTGCGCCTGGCCGACGGGCCAGATGAAGTGCACCGCCAGTCCATCGCCAAACTGGAACTCGCACGCCACATGACGGTCAAGACCGACGTGGAGATGCCGGTCACGCGCGGCTTCTGAAGACGCTCACCACGCCTCAGGACGTGGGCAGCGCGCTGGCCTGCTCGCTCAGGTGGCGAAGGAGCTCCATGGCATGCAACGCCGCGGGCTCGTCTCGCGTCTGGTCGATCTGCAGGCGCAGATAGACCTTGCCACGCAGCAGCATGAACAGCAACGGCGTGGCAGCGGAAACGGTGTCGCCCGGCCAGTCCATAAGCCGCTGCACGGCGCTCGCGTCGATCCATGACCTGGCAGCATCGGTCGAGTCGGTGAGCACGGCATAGCGTTCCCAGAACGCCTCGTCGGGCCCGGCCCAACCCGCATCGCGGTACATCGCCAGCCACCGGATTTCCTCCGGCAGCATCGCGGCACTGGTCTGCAGGCTGTCGGTGTAGCTGGCATACAGCGCCGTCGCCTGCTGCTCGAATGCACGCTTGAGTGAGCGGTTCATCAGCACCACACTGCCCGGCGTGGCCAGGCCCAGATCGACTCGGCCCATGAGTTCCATGCCCTGCAAATAGGGCCGCGAAGGTGCTCCGCATTCGATGCGAACACTTCGGCTCTGCCACTGACCCACCATGGCGTACGCGCCGCCGAACATGGGTTTGAATGCCAGCCCGTGCGACAAGGCCCAGTGCGCCAGCGGACCCGAAGGGTCTGAGGATGTCAACAGAGCACCCAACGCTTTTCCCAGTCGCTCGAACATGGACTTGTGTTTTCCCGTAGAGTGAATTGCCACCGAGCATAACCAACCGCCCTCTACTGACAGAAAGGCCTCTCTTCATGATTGACGTCTACTCCTGGCCCACGCCCAATGGACACAAAGTTCACATCATGCTGGAGGAATGTGGCCTGCGGCTGGGACGCGACTGGCAAGTGCACGCCATCAACATCGGCCAGGGCGATCAGTTCGCACCCGAGTTTCTGAAGATCAGCCCGAACAACAAGATCCCGGCCCTGGTAGATCCAGAGGGGCCGGATGGTGAGTCCATCAGTTTGTTCGAATCCGGCGCGATCCTGTTGTACCTGGCCGCCAAGACCGGCAAATTCCTGCCCAGGTCGGACCGCGCGAAATGGAAGGTGCTGGAGTGGTTGATGTTCCAGATGGGTGGCGTGGGCCCCATGCTGGGCCAGGCGCACCACTTCCGCCTGTACGCACCCGAGAAGATCGAGTACGCCATCAACCGCTACTCCAATGAAGCCAGGCGCCTCTATGGCGTGATGGACCGCCAACTGGCCCAACACAAGTTCATCGCAGGCAACCAGTACAGCGTGGCCGACATCGCCATCTTTCCCTGGTTGCGCAGTTGGCAGAACCAGGGCATCGACTGGGCCGACCATCCGCGACTGAAGGTCTGGTTCGACACCATCGCCGCGCGACCGGCTGTGCAACGCGCCGTGACCGTGCTGGCCGACGCCCGCAAGCCGCTGACGGACGACAAGTCGCGCGACGTGCTGTTTGGCAAGACGCAATACGAAAAACGATGAGGTGGACGATGGGGTGCCTGGCAACAGGTACAATCCACCGCTTAGTCGGAGCGTAGCGCAGCCTGGTAGCGCATCTGCTTTGGGAGCAGAGGGTCGCGAGTTCGAATCCCGCCGCTCCGACCATTGATCGAAACAAAAAGGCCCACAGTGTGGGCCTTTTTTGTATCACCAGTCACTCTGTCTGCCCGTAGCTCAACCGGATAGAGCAGCTGCCTTCTAAGCAGCAGGTCGGGGGTTCGAGTCCCTCCGGGCAGGCCAAGCCTTCGCCGCTGGCTCCATCGAGGCGCATGCTCTTCACCTTCACCACCTTCTTCCTAGCGAATTCTCACGCTTGAGAAGCTCGCCAGGTTTCGCCGCAAGCTGCGATCCGATGGCGCAGCCAACATGGCGTCAATTCTTGCTCGTCCGGCTCTTGGATTGAGGGTTTTCCCGCAGTTGATCAAAGCAAATATGCAATATATTGCAGGCCATTGAGATGCACTATTTCTCATGCGGCGTCTGAGGAAACGATCAAATTTCACTCCTGAATTGTTCATATCTAAAGTACGGGTAAGTCAGGATCGCCAAGCACCACCCTGCCGTCTAAAGTGAATCGCATCCCGGCAAACCATCCAAAGGAGAACACACCATGACCACCCGCCGACTCGTCCTGACCCGCAGCGCTGCCGTGATCGGCGCCGCATCCACAGGCCTGTTGCTGCCCCAGATCGTGCGCGCGCAGTCGGACAAGGTCCGCGTGGGCTTCATGCTTCCCTACACCGGCACTTTTGCCCAGCTCGGCGTGGCGATCGAGAACGGCTTCCGTATGGCCGTGAATGAACAAGGTGGCAAGCTCGGCGGCCGCGAAATCGAATACTTCAAGGTCGATGACGAATCCAACCCGGCCAAGGGCATCGAGAATGCCACCCGTCTGGTGCAACGCGACAAGGTCGATGTCCTCATTGGCACCGTGCACTCCGGCGTGCAGATGGGCATTCACAAAGTCGCTCGCGACACGGGCGTGCTGAACCTGATCCCGAACGCTGGCGTGCACGTGGCCACGCGTGCCCAGTGCGCACCCAATGTGTTCCGCACCTCGTTCACCAACTCTCAGCCCACGCTCGCGCTGGGCAAGGCCATGGTGGACCGCGGCCACAAGAAAGCCGTCTGGATCACCTGGAATTACGCCGCTGGCGACGAGGCCTTCGAAGGCTTTGAACAGAGCTACACCGCTGCGGGTGGCACCATCGTCAAGAAGCTCGGCCTGCCCTTCCCCAACGTGGAGTTTCAGGCGCTGCTCACCGAGATCGCCTCGCTCAAGCCCGATGCCGTGGCCTGTTTCTTCGCCGGCGGTGGTGCGGCCAAGTTCATGAGCGACTACGCCGCCGCAGGCCTGAACAAGACCATTCAGCTCTATGGCTCGGGATTCCTGACCGAGGGCGTGCTCGAGGCCGCAGGCCCGGCCGCCGACGGCGTTCTAACCACCATGCACTACGGCGATTCGCTGAACACGCCGCGCGACAAGCAATTCCGTCTGGAATACGCCAAAGCCTTCCGCCTGCAACCGGACGTTTACGCGGTCCAGGGCTATGACACCGGCCTGCTGCTCATCAAGGGAGCGAATGCCGTCAAGGGCGACCTCAACAACAAGAAGGCGCTTTATGCTTCCATGGAAGGTGCTGTGATCGACAGCCCGCGTGGCAAGTGGACCATGAGCAAGGCTCACAACCCTGTGCAAGACATTTATCTGCGCAAGGTCGAGAAAAAGGAAAACAAGGTGATTGGCGTCGCCCAGAAGGCCGTGGCCGACTCCGCCGCCGGCTGCCGCATGGGCTGAGCACGCTGCTCTTCACCCGATTGCACTCCAAACCGGCGCCCCAGCGGCGCTGGTCTGCTTTTTGCTCGCCTCTTTTCCCCACTCGCCTGCATCCCGCACCATGGATTTCGCCAACTTCCTGATCCAGTTGCTCAACAGTCTGCAGTATGGCCTGCTGTTGTTCATGCTGGCCGCCGGGCTCACGCTGATCTTCGGCATCATGGGCGTGGTCAACCTCGCACATGGCAGCTTCTACATGCTGGGCGCCTACCTCGCCTGGTTCCTGGCCGGCCAGCTGGAGAGTCTGGTGCTGGCCATCGTGCTGGGCGCCATTCTGGCCGTGGTGTTTGGCTGGCTGCTGGAGTGGCTGCTGTTTCGCCACTTCTACCACCGCGACCACCTGGACCAGGTGCTGCTGACCTTCGGTCTCATCTACATCTTCGAGGAGGTGCGCTCCATCCTCTGGGGGGACGACGTGCACTCGGTCCAGGTACCTGAGTTGCTCAACTGGTCCATTCCGCTGACCGACAACCTCTCCTATCCGGTTTACCGCCTGGTGATGTCGGGCGTGTGCATCGCGCTCGCTCTGGGCCTGTACCTGCTGATCTCCAGAACGCGCCTGGGCATGAAGATCCGCGCCGGAGCCTTCAACCGCGAAATGACCGAGTCGCTGGGCATCAACATCCGCCTGATTCATGGCGTGGTGTTTGCGCTGGGCGTGGGCCTCGCCGCCATCGCCGGCATGATCGCCTCGCCCATCTCCAGCGTCTACCCTGGCATGGGCAGCTCGGTGCTGATCATGTGTTTCGTGGTGGTCGTCATCGGTGGCATCGGGTCGGTGCGTGGCGCCTTGGTCGCCGCCTTGCTCGTGGGCCTGGTGGACACCTTTGGCAAGGTGCTGGCTCCCCAGATCGCCGGCATGGCCGTCTACATGCTCATGGCCGCCGTGCTGCTCTACAAGCCTGAAGGGCTCTTCAAACAATGAGCTCTCCGAAAGCACAACTCGAAAAGCTGCCTCGCAGCATTCAGCTCATCCTGCTGCTGGGCGCCATCGCACTCGCAGCCTTTCCGCTGATCCCCATCGCGGGCTCCGACTTCTACCTGCAAATGCTCTCGCAGATGATGATTCTGGCCATCTTCGCGATGAGCCTGGACCTGCTGCAGGGTGTCACGGGTCTGGTCTCACTCGGCCATGCGGCCTACTTCGGCCTGGCTGGCTATGCGCTGGCATTCCTCACGCCAGCCGACCTGCCTATCAGCCTGTGGTGGGCGCTGCCCGTCTCCGCGCTGGCTGCGGGCCTCGCAGCGCTGGTCATCGGTTTCTTCGTGGTGCGCACGCACGGCATCTACTTCATCATGGTCACCATGGCGTTCGCGCAGATGGTGTTCTTCCTGTTCTTCGACAACAAGGCGCTGGGCGGCTCCGATGGTCTGTACGTGAACTTCCGGCCCGACGCCTCCCTGTTCGGCTGGACCGGCATCGACCTGGACAACAAGACCACCTTCTACTACTTCACGTTGCTGGTGCTCGTGCTGGTGTATGCCTTCCTGCGCCGTCTGCTGTTCTCGCCCTTCGGTCGTGTGCTCGCGGGCATCCGCGTCAACGAGCACCGCATGCGCGCCGTGGGCTACGGCACCTTCGGCTACAAGCTGGCGGCCTTCACCCTGGCCGGCGCACTCGCTGGCGTGGCAGGCTTCCTGTGGGCAGCGCAGACCGGCTACGTGAACCCGGAACTGATGGGTTTTCACATGAGCGCGCACGCCATCATGATGGTCATTCTCGGGGGCATGGGGAATTTCGCCGGTGCCATCGTGGGTGCGTTTGCCTTCGAGTACGTGATGCACTTCTTCAAGGACCTCACCAAGCACTGGCAACTGCTCATGGGCAGTTTCATCGTGCTGGTGGTGGTGTTCGCGCCGCGCGGGCTGCTCGGCCTCGTGGGACAACTCTCGAAGAAGCGGAGCGGGTCATGAGCGAACTCCTGCTGTCGGCACAGAACCTCACCAAACGCTTCGGCGGCCTGGCTGCCGTGAACGACGTGTCGGTGGATCTTTTCCGCGATCGCATTCACGCGGTGATCGGCCCCAACGGTGCGGGCAAGTCCACCCTGACCAACCTGCTCTCGGGCGATCTGCCCCCCACGTCCGGACGCATCACCCTCAATGGCACCCAGACTTCCGGGCTCAGCCCCGAACGCATCTCGCGCCTGGGCCTGGGCCGCAGCTACCAGAAGACCAACATCTTCCTGCCCTTCACCGTCTGGGACAACGTGCGCCTGGCCGCGCAGTCGCGCGAACGCCATGGCCCCTGGAATCCATTGCGCTGGCTGTCTGCCGCCAACGGCATGTCTGCAGTCAACCAGCGCTGCGAACGTGCACTGGAACTCGCCGGCCTCACCGCCCGTGCCCACACCGTGGCAGGCACCATCAGCCACGGGGAACAACGGCAGCTGGAAATCGCCATGACGCTGGCCACCGAGCCCACCGTGCTGCTGCTCGACGAACCCCTGGCCGGCATGGGCCAGGCCGAGGCCGAGAGCATGGTGGCACTGCTCCAGAAGATCAAGAAGGACCACGCCATGATGCTCGTGGAACACGACATGGACGCGGTGTTCACGCTGGCCGACCAGTTGACCGTGATGGTCAATGGTCAGGTGATCGCCAGCGGCACGCCGGCCGATGTGCGCGGTGATGCAGGCGTGCAAGCCGCCTACCTGGGCGAGGAGCACTGATGAACGAGTTGATCCGGGCCACTGCCCTGCACACCCACTACGGCGCCAGCCACATCCTGCGCGGCGTGGATTTCACCGTGGGCAAAGGCCAGACCATCGGCCTCATGGGCCGCAATGGCATGGGCAAGACCACGCTGCTCAAGTCACTCATGGGCATCGTCAAGCCGAGCGGTGGCCAGGTGCACGTGAAGGGGCGCGACATGACCGGCGCCCCCACTTTCGAGATCGCGCGCCAGGGTCTGGCCTATGTGCCCGAGGGCCGCGGCATCTTCGGCAACCTGAGCGTGCGCGAGAACCTGGTGATGTCGGCCCGTGCCGGAACCCAGGGTCAGCGCGACTGGACCTACGACCGTGTGCTGGAGACCTTCCCGCGCCTGGCCGAACGTTTGAATCACGGCGGCCAGCAACTCAGCGGCGGCGAACAGCAGATGCTCACCATTGGCCGTGCGCTCATGACCAATCCCGATCTGCTGATCCTCGACGAAGCCACCGAAGGCCTGGCGCCGCTGATCGCGCGCGAGATCTGGCGTATCTGCGGCCTGATTCGCGAGAGCGGCATCAGCAGCATCATCGTCGACAAGAACTGGAAACACGTCACCCAGATCACCGACCGCAACGTGATTCTGGTCAAGGGAGAAGTGGTGTTCGAAGGAAGTTCAGCGCAACTGCATGCACAGCCGGAATTGCTGGAGCAGCACCTCGGGGTGTGATTCCTTTACAGCAACGGCCGCAATTCCCGCGCCGCGTCCAGCAGCAAGGGCAACAGGTCTTTCTGCAGGCGGGCCAGTTCAAGTCTTTCTGGCGACGTCACCACATTGAGTGCCGCCACCGTGCGGCCCTGCATGTTTCGCAGCGGAACGGCCAAGGCATGCACACCCAATTCATGCTCGTCCTGGGCCTCACACAAGTCGTCCTCGCGCACACGCGCAATGAGTGCGCGGAAGATCTTGTGATCCACGGTAGTCCGGGGCGTCAGGCGTGGCAGCTCACGGCCCTTGAGCCAGGCATTGAAAGCCGCGCGTGGCATGGCCGAGAGCAGCACGCGGCCGGTGGATGTGGCGTGCGCAGGCAGGCGTGCACCCAGGTGCAGGCCATAGGCCATGAGCCGCTGACCAACAAGAGAGACGTTGCGCGCGACGATCACCACCTCGTCGCCATCGAGCACCGCCGCTGAAAACGATTCCCCTGTCATGAACGCGAGGCGGTTGAGCGTGGGTTGCAGCAGGCGTGGCAGGCGTGCAGAGGCAAGGTAGCTGCCCGAGAAGCGCAGCACCTTCGGCGAAAGCCAGTAGTGGCTTCCGTCGGACTCCAGGTAGCCCAGATGCGCGAGCGTGAGCAGGTGTCGGCGAGCGGCGGCACGCGTGATGCCGGCGCGCTCGGCGGCCTGAGTGGCGTTGAGGCGCTGGCGCTCGGTGTCGAAGCTCTCGAGCACGGCCATGCCCTTGGCCATGCCCTCGATGAAATCGGCCTTGGCAATGACCGGGTGAACGCTGTTCATCCGCGGCATTATGCCCCGCCCTCTCAAATTGCGCGATCATCGCGCAATCGGTCCGATGATCGCGCAATCACCTCCTCAATGCATGGCGCCAGCCGGTGGGATTTCCTATGCTCCAAGGCAGATCACCCTACTGGAGACATCCCATGCGCACCCAGGTCGCCATCATCGGCGCCGGCCCTTCCGGCTTGCTGCTTGGTCAGTTGCTGCACAAGGCCGGTATCGACAACATCATCCTCGAACGCCAGAGCGGGGAGTATGTGTTGGGCCGGATTCGTGCCGGCGTGCTCGAACAGGTGACCACAGATCTGATGCAGGAAGTGGACGTGGGCGAGCGCATGCTGAAGGAAGGCCTGCCCCACGTGGGCTTCGACATGCTCTTCGATGGCCAACGCCACCGCATCGACCTCGAAGCCCTCACCGGTGGCAAGCGCGTGACCGTCTATGGTCAGACCGAGGTTACGCGAGATCTGATGGAAGCACGTGAGAAGGTGGGACGCACCACCGTCTACGAAGCGGTCAACGTGCAGGTGCATGACTTCGACACCACGAAGCCGCGCGTCACCTACGAAAAGGACGGCCAGACACACACCATTGAATGCGACTTCATTGCCGGCTGCGACGGCTTTCACGGCGTGTGCCGCGCCAGTGCGCCACGTGGTGCGATCCGCGAGTTCGAGAAGGTCTACCCCTTCGGATGGCTGGGCATGCTGGCCGACACGCCGCCCGTGCACCATGAATTGATCTATGTGCGCAGCGACCGAGGCTTTGCTCTGTGTTCGCAACGCAGCCACACGCGCAGCCGCTATTACCTGCAGGTGCCGCTGACCGACAAGGTGGAGGCGTGGTCGGACGACGCCTTCTGGAGCGAGTTGCGCCTGCGCCTGGACGCTGAAGCCGCTGAGCATCTGGTCACCGGTCCAAGTCTGGAAAAGAGCATCGCACCGCTGCGCAGCTTCGTCACCGAGCCACTGCGCTTTGGCCGCATGTTCCTCGCGGGTGACGCCGGCCACATCGTGCCGCCCACCGGTGCCAAGGGCCTGAACCTGGCGGCGACCGACGTGAAGTACCTCAGCACCGCCATCGCCGAGTTCTACCAGGAGCGCAGCGAGGCTGGCATCGACGGCTATTCCGAACGCTGCCTCAAGCGCATCTGGCGCGCCGAGCGGTTCTCCTGGTGGTTCACCGGCATCATGCACAACTTCCCCGAAGATGGCCCCATCGTGGCCAAGCTGCAGCAAGCCGAACTGGACTATCTCATCCATTCTGAACATGGCCGCCGCACCATCGCTGAAAATTACGTGGGGCTACCGCTGAACTTCGGCGAGTAACGAGCGGCCCCGCGGGGGTTGTAGGTAAAGTGCGGGACATGCCCACCGCAAAAAACCTCCCATGACCCAGACTTCCCGCTCCAGATCCACTGCCCGGCCCCTGCGCGGTGTGCGCGTGCTCAGCCTGGCGCTCAACCTGCCCGGTCCGGCGGCGCTCATGCGTCTGCGCGAGATGGGCGCGACTTGTCTCAAGGCCGAACCGCCCGCACCCAAAGGAGCTCCTGCGGGTGCCTCTGGCGACCCCATGGGGCAATACAACAAAACCGCCTACTCCACCTTGCACGAAGGCATCAAGGTCGTGAGCTGGGATTTGAAGGCCGAGCGTGGCCAGGCGGCGCTGCACAAGGAGCTGGCGCGCACCGATGTGCTGCTGACCTCGTTCCGCCCTTCCGCACTGGCCAAGCTGGGCCTTGGCTGGAAGGCGTTGCACGCGCGGCATCCCGCGCTTTCAGTGGTGGCCATCGTGGGCGCGCCCGCCGAGCGCGCCGAGGAACCAGGGCACGACCTCACTTACCTGGCCGACGCGGACTTGATCACCGGACTGGATCTACCCCCGACCCTGTTCGCCGACATGGGCGGAGCGCTCATGGCAAGCGAAGCGGTGCTGAGCGCCGTGCTGGTGCAGAAAACCAGACGGAAAGGATCTTTCCAGGAAGTCGCCCTGTCCGAGGCGGCCAATTGGCTGGCCCTGCCCCGCGCGTGGGGCCTCACACAACCCCAAGGCGCTGTGGGCGGCGCACACGCTGGATATCGTGTTTATCCCTGCCGCGACGGTCGCGTGGCGGTCGCGGCGCTGGAGCCGCACTTTGCCGCAGCCTTGTGCAAGGCAGCAGCGTTCACGATGTCAGGACCGTTGGCCATGTTCCAGCCGGAAGCTCACGCAGCCATCGCGACTTTCCTTCTGGGGCGCACACGTGCTCAGCTCGATCGGCTGGCGCTGGAGCATGACATCCCGCTGCACACGCTCGTCGACGCCATCAAATCAAGGACGCCATCCCCCGGGCGAGCTTGACGACGAAGCCATCGATCAGTTCACCGGGTGAATGGGATACGCCGACGATCAGCAACTGCAACACGAGGACGCAGGCGATATCCAGTTTCCGGGGCACCTCGTAGAGCCAGTCAGGACGTTCCCTGGACAAGAACACCAGCAAGACGAGCACCATCGCGCTGATGTGAAAATTCAGCCAGCGGCCGTAGTCACCCGCTACCAGATACAGAGGCAGGAAGGCCAGACCGGAAGCCAGGGCGGCCCCAAACCAGGCGTCCGGACGTCGCGCTCCCTGGAACAGCAGGCGAAATGACAGCAGGCAAGCCGCGTAGAGCAACAGGAAGCTTCTGAAATGCGTTGACAACAAACGCCCCGGATGCATCCGGCCTTCCTCCGGCGTCGTTTCCATGTAGGCAATGGCGCCATCGCAGACCGACGCATCCATGCCTCTCTGGATGAGATGCGTGCAGATCAGCTTCGTGTCCGATACGTTGGGATGAACGACGGCGTAGATGCCCGCTCCCAAGGCCAGCAAGCCAGGCACCGAAAGGATGGAGAGGCGTACGTAAAGACTGGTGTGAGGCGGCAACACCAGCCACATGGCCAGCCAGAGGAATGGCAGGAAGAACACATTGCCTTCGTGCGCGATGACGGCGATCCCATAAGCCACCACGGAAAGCACGAGCGCCAAAGTGCGTCCACGCCCCGTCATCGAGACCACAATGAGCGGAAGGAACGCCAGGTACGCCAGCATTTCCTTGCGCACCGACCCCTGTGGGTCGTTGAACCAGAACAACACCACAAATGCCGGGGAAAGCAGGACAAGCAGCAATTTGACGGGGGCACCGAGCTTGAATGCAGCGGCGCCGACCACCGAAAAGATCAGGGCAATGACCATCCCCTGAAAAACAAGCAGGAGCGCGAGCGGATTGCCCCCCAATGCATCAGAGAGCGTCAGCAGCGCGCTGCCGAATGGCCCGCGCCGGATCGGCTCGCCCAGGCTATGGATCAACCAGTCGCCCTGCTTCCAGGAATTCCCGCCGAGTGTCCAGTCGATGTAGAGCGTGTAGAAGAGGTACATCAACACGCCTGTCAGCATCGCGCCGAGCCACAGTGCGTTTCCAGTCGGTGTCTTGCGGTATGGCGTCATGGCACCCATCCGTCACGCGCGGTCGACGCGTGCAGCTTTTTCGATGTGTGGCATGTACCGGGTGCGCCCCGTCACCACCCAGTGGATCGTCATCAGGTACAACAAAGACTGCTTGACGACTGCAAAGCTCGATGCCCCTGCTTCCCGCTGTCGCCAGTCATTGGGGGTGACCGCAAATCGAGCTCCCGTGCGCACGGCCTTCATGGACATTTCCACCGTCAGGTTGAACTGCCCTGAGCGCAAAGGTTGAATCTTGTCCAGTACCTCTCGCCGGTAGGCTTTGAATCCATTCGTGAAGTCGTCGTATTCAGATCGCGCCAGTTTCGCGAGCACGAAGTTGCCGACCCTGTTGACGATCCGCTTCAGCCGGGGATAGTTTTCAACCACCGCGCCTCCTCCGAAGCGCGAGCCAAACGCACAGTCGTAGCCTTGGGCAATCAAGTCCAGATACCGGAGCAGATCTTCGGGACTGTCCGATCCATCGGCCATCACGATCGCCACGGTATCGCCGATCGCACTGTCGATGCCCTTGCGAACCGCGTAACCGTAACCATGCCTCGGCGCGTTGTAGAACCCCTTGACCTCGGCATAGCTGATCTGCAGCTGCGAGATCACCTCGGCGGTGTTGTCTTTGCTGCCGTCATTGACGATCACGATTTCGAACCGCGTCCCCGCCTTTCGAAGGGCGCTGACCAGATCCTCGATGGTCCGGGTCAGGGTTTCACCTTCGTTGTAGGCCGGGATGACGATGGAGGCCAGGCCCAGGTTTTTCTCTTGCGTGGTCATATCGGTGCCTGAACGTGCAGATAGGTCTTTGACACCAGGCCCAGCGCCGCATCCAGCGCCGTCAAAGGCGCTTCGCCGCAACGCATTTCGATGGAAATCCATCCTGAATAGCCCACGCTATCCAGCGCTTGCGCCGCGCTGCGATGATCGACCTCAGGCTTCGAGAAGTCGGACAATTGCGGCTCGCTGACATGGAAATGAGAAATTGCATCACCACATTCGCGAATCGCCTGCGCAGGGTCATCGCCATTCATGTGAATGCAACCGGTGTCGAGATGGAGGCCAAATCCTGGCGCATCAACGGCTTGCACCAAGGTCAGCGCCTCTCTCCAGTCTGTGACGAAGTTGGCGCCGTACTGAGGCGGGTTGGGCTCAACGCACAGAACCACCTCGTTCTGGTGAGCCAGTCGAGCGACGCGCCTGAAAAACGCCACCGCCTGGAACAGCGCCTCTGCGTCGGTGAGCCCTGAACGATCGCGATTTCGGGGCGAACCGAAAACGAGCGCTCGTACGCCCAATGCCTGTGCGATGGGGAAAAGACGTTCCAGATGAGCCAGCAGGGCCGACTTCGTGTCTTCGTCCCCGAAGACATTGAGGTGCGGCATGCCGTAGAGCAGCGACTGCATGGAGGGAATCTGAAGACCAGAGTTGCCCACTTTCTCGCGCATCGCCGCAGCGCTGGCCACGGACATGCCCTCCCAGGCCGGCCAGAGACGGGTCGGCGCTACTTCGATGCCCTGGGCCCCATGCCTGAGCAGCACCGCCAGGGCCTGATCGTGCAGCTCATCGGTCCAGGCGATGTTCGAGACGGCAAGTTTCACGGGGTGTGGCTCCGTTGGGACTCGACAAAGTGCTCAAGCTGTCGCATCACGGTCGCCTTGTCCGAAACGTACTTGTCGTCGCCACCGAACAAAGCGCCATGAATGGTCCGATGGTCGTAGTGCGCCTCCGGCGCGGCCGTCGCACCGACTGCAGTTCCTGGAAAAAACGTGTCGATCAGCTCGCTCGTCGTGATCGGTGCAGGAAATAGGTGGACCAGTTCCAGCCTCTGCGCCCACGCGATCTGGATATGACGCCAGAGATTGCTAAGGTCGTAGTACTGAT
Organism: Hydrogenophaga sp.; assembly: GCF_051860785.1. Lineage (GTDB taxonomy): Bacteria > Pseudomonadota > Gammaproteobacteria > Burkholderiales > Burkholderiaceae_C > Hydrogenophaga. Next base: position 1,002 of record NZ_JBIMLB010000016.1, on the reverse strand, counting down.
AGCTGCTGCGAGGGTTGATGTTCTCGAGCGCGTTGTGTTGAAGCAGGTCGAAGATGACATTCTTTTTCAACCCGAGCCCGAAGAGCCCTGGCAAACGAACCACCAGCACCTGCTCGAACTGTGATCGAACCGCCTGTTCGAGCTTCAATCGATGCAGCCCATAGGCTGTCATCTCTTCCGAGGCAGGCGAGTCGCGTTCGGTCAATCCGGCGGCCGACCCCAGCACATCAATGGTGGAAATGAGCGTCACCCGTCTTGCTTTGCAGCGTGCGAGCGAACCGAGCAACCGTTCGATGCCACTCCAGTCCTCCTGCGGATTCCGGTTCGCCCACCACTTCTTGGCCTGTGCAGCGCTGACGACGATGTGCGAATGAACCTTGCCATCGATCTCATCGATGTTGCGGGAGTTGTACAAGGCATCGAAATCCGCTTGGTGCAGAAGGTTGCCACCGACAAACCCCGTATGGCCGACCAGGGCGCTAGAGCCGGCGTCAGTCACGGTGTTTCTCCAGAACCAGTGTGACCTCTTCAACCGCCTGGCGCGGACCAGAAGTGCCCGCAGTGTCGACCACGTTCCAACCCTTCTGCCCAGGCAAGTTCATGGTGCCCTCGTGCTCGTCCATCACGAAATACTTGGGCCGATCCTGCAATCGACTCATGATCCGACCGATGTATTCGGCCAGGGCGGCAAGAATCGCAGTGATGAAACAGAACTGAGCGGCCATCTGGAAAGAGATGGTGGTCCAACCTGGCATGACGTCTTCCTTGAACAGGTAGACCAGCAAGATGTAGAAGATGTACACAATGTTCGCGAGCGCAGCCAGAATGCCCAGCCACGTCACCACCCTCAGCGGATGCGCGGAGTTCTCGAACACCACACCGATCGCGACGCCAATGCTGCTGATCAGATTTCGGCCTTTCCGCTCGTTGTTGATTCATTTCCAAAGCTGGGCCATTTCGGGACGCTTTCACGTTGAAATCTGAGCCACGTTGCCGCTCTAT
>NZ_JBIMLB010000015.1:0-122032 GCF_051860785.1 Hydrogenophaga sp. | reverse complement strand
TGTCCGATTCAGATCGTCTTCAGTGGCCCCTTGTTGTGATGGCCATGCAACCCGCTTCGGGGCTTTGCTGCATGGCTTGCTTCAAACAAGCGACGGATTCTCTGCAGTGAGGCAGAAAGCAATACTCAATGTCACGGAGTGAACGAAATCTGGAACCAACGCCAGAAATCAGCCCCCGAATCGCGCCCAGCTTTGGAAGGGATTTCTCAATCCTGCTGCTGCGCCACCCACTCCAGCAGCGCATCCAGCGCCGGCCGCGCGGCCGGCGCGTTGGGGTGGTTGATGAAGCCGACGACGGCGTAGCGGGCGCCGTTGACGGCGTTGACGTAGCCGGCGATGCCAGTCACGTCGCGCAGGGTGCCGGTCTTGATCCAGGCGTTGCCGCGTGCGGCGCTGGTGGCGCCGCGGGCCAGGCGCGAGGCGGTGCCGTTGACGCCGGCCACCGAGAGCGATTGCACGAATTGAGCGCCCTGCGGATGCAGGGCGGCGTGCCGCAGCAGGCCGGCGAGCGATTCGGGGGTGATGCGTTCGTCGCGCGAGAGGCCAGAACCGTTGTCGAGCACGGGGGCGATGGCGCGCGGGCCGAAGGTGCGTTGCCACCATTCGGCCACCACTTCGCGCGATCGATCGAAACGGCCGGGGCGCACCAGCGCCTGGCGATCGGCGATGGAACCCTGGCTCACGTAGTTGACCGGTGAGAGCTGCCCGAGCGTGAGGAACAGCTGCTGCGCCATCACGTTGTTGCTCCACTGGTTCACGTCCACGATGATTTCAGACAGCGGCAGCGAGCGCGCCTCGTGCAGCAACTGCACGCCGGGCGGGGTAAGGCCATTGCGGACCTCGCCGGTGATGGAGCCACCGGCGGCGCGCCACACGCCTTCCATGGCGCGCGCGGCGTAGCTGGCGGGCTCCTGGTAGGCCACGGGCCACTTGAGTTCGCCGCAACTCTGCGGATAGCGGCCTTCGAAGCGGATGGTGTTGACGTCGTCGAAGCGGGCCAGCAGGCCACCGCGCCAGTCGCCGCAACTGCCGGCACGCGCCAGGGGCACGGTGGCGTCGATGGCCAGCCGCGCCATGGGCGGTTCGCTGAAGACGCGAGCCACGCCATTCGCCGGGTCGGGCTGAAAGGTGAGGATGACGGACTTGAAGTTCACCAGCAGCGCGTCGGGCGTGGCGTTGTAGGGGCGCAGGGCTTCGCCGTCGAAGGCGCCGGGGTCGATCACGGGCAGCTCGAAGGCGCTGTGGTCGAGCACCATGTCACCCAGGATCACGTTCACGCCCTGTGCCTGCAACGCATAAAAAGCTTGCTGGATGCGTTCGAGCACCAGCTTGGGGTCGCCGCCGCCGCGCACGTACAGGTTGCCGCGCAGCACGCCGCCCTCGACCACGCCATCGGTGTAGAAGCGTGTGGCCCAGGTGAAGTCGGGGCCCAGCATGTCGATGGCGGCGTAGGTGGTGACCAGCTTCATCACCGAAGCCGGGTTGACCGCCGTGTTGGCCCGGTGCCGCAGGCGCTCGTGGCCGCCGGGTTCGATGGACATCACCAGGGTGGACAACGCACTCGGCGGCACCTGCGCGCGCTGCAGCGCAGCCAGCACGGTCGGCGGCAGCGGATCGCCTCGGCCGGGCAACTGTGCGCAGGCGGGCAGGCTCATGCCCATCAGCAGGGCAAGCGCCAGCGAACGCGCGCAGCGTGACAAAGCGGTGAAACGGTGGAGCGAGAGGGAAAGCGGCATGACCGTTTCATTATGAAACGCGCCCGCCGCCCCAGGGGGCCTGGTCTTACGGAATGAGGCGTCAGAGAGACAGACTTCCACCCGACCGTGCAACCTGACACGGTGGCCGATAATGCCCGGATGCCCGAAACGACGCGTCTGCTCGCCATCGAAACCAGCACCGACACCCTTTCGGTCGCGCTGGGTTCGGGCGCGCCAGGCAGTGCGATGTGGCAGCACAGCGGCCCAGGCGCGGCGCAGGCGTCGGCCACGCTGCTGCCACTGGTGCGCGATCTGCTGAACCAGGCCGGCTGGCCGCTTTCAAGCCTCGATGCCGTGGTATTCGGCCGCGGCCCGGGCTCGTTCACCGGCCTGCGCACAGCGTGCGCCGTGGCACAGGGCTTGGCCTACGGCGCGCGGCAGGGAGGCATTCCCGTGCTGCCGGTGGACACCCTGCTGGCGCTGGCCGAAGAAGCGCGCCACGACCTTGAACAGCGCGGCGGACCTGTGCCCGGCACCATCGTGGCTTTGCTCGACGCCCGCATGAGCGAGTTGTATGTGGCGCCCTACACCTGCGGCGCCAATGGCCTGCGGGCACTTGCTCCCGCGCGCCTGTGTGCGCCCACCGATCTGACCACCTACCTGAACAGCATTCTGCCCACCGATGCCGCCCCGCTGCTGGCAGGCAACGCGCTGCAGGCCTATCCCGACATCCTGGCCGACGTTCGCGGCCTGCATGCCAGCGCACTGCCCACTGCCAGCGCCCTGCTGCGCCTGGCGCCAAGCCTGCTCGCCAGCGGCGGCGCCGTGACCGCCCAGGACGCGCTGCCACTCTACGTGCGCGACAAGGTGGCAAAGACCACCGCCGAGCGCGAAGGCCAGGGCACCACCCTGCGCAGCGCGGAGGCGACCCCATGAGTGGCGCCATCGGTCGCATGAACACGGGAACCGAACTCCCGGCCTGGGCCAGTGGACTCTGGCCGGGCCCTTCCACGCCCACGACCCGTCCAGGCCCCGCCACGCAAGCCCTGCGGCGCGTGGCCTTCGAGCCCATGACCATGGCCGACCTTGATGCCGTGCACGCGCTGGAAACCAGCGCCTATGCACACCCCTGGTCGCGCAAGCACTTCCGGGATTCGCTGCAGGCCGGCTACCCCGCCGTGATGTTGCTGGGCGAATCGCTGCCCGGCGAGAAAAAGGAGCGTGAACGTGCCGACGGGCGTCGCCTGCTCGGCTACCTCGTGGCCATGTCGGGTGTGGACGAGGTGCACCTGCTCAACATCACCGTGGCCCCGGCACACCAGCGCCAGGGCTGGGCGCGCTTCATGCTCGACGCGCTGGCCCTGTGGTCGCGTGGTCAGCAGGCGCACTGGCTCTGGCTGGAAGTGCGCGAAAGCAACACGCCGGCGCGCCGCCTGTACGAACGCTACGGCTTCACGCAGGTGGGTGTGCGCAAGGGCTATTACCCAACGGGGCAGATCCAGCGCGAGGATGCGGTGGTGATGAGCCTGCAGCTCGAAACCCCTGCCGACACAAGCCCGCCATGAGCGAAGAAACCGTCGACACCTCCTTCGTGCCGCAGCTCGACGCGCGCCAGCGCGCCATGCTCGCCGAGATGGGCGTGCGTGTCTGGGCACCCAAACCCCGGCCCGCAGCCGTCGCGGCGGCGCCTTTGCCGCCCGCGGTGGCGGCCCCGCCGACGGCGGCCCGAAGCGCAGCCCCCGCCGTTCGCGCAACTGCGCCACCGGTGGCCGAGGCGCCCGTGGCGATGCGACCTGCGCGCGCCATCGGCGTACAGACCATGGACTGGCCAACCCTGCGTGAAACGGTGGCCGGCTGCGAAGCCTGCGGCCTGTGCAAGAGCCGCAAGAACACAGTGTTCGGCGTGGGCGATGAACAGGCCGACTGGATGATCGTGGGTGAGGCGCCGGGCGAGAACGAGGACCTGCGCGGCGAGCCCTTCGTGGGCGCGGCCGGCCAGTTGCTGGACAACATGCTGCACGCCGTGGGCCGCAGCCGCACCGGCCAGGGGTCGCAGGGCGCCTACATCGCCAACGTGCTCAAGTGCCGCCCGCCGGCCAACCGCAATCCGCAGCCGGAAGAAGTGGTGCAGTGCGAGCCCTACCTGGCGCGACAGGTGGCCCTGGTCAAGCCGCGCGTCATCGTTGCCATGGGACGCTTTGCGGTGCAGTCGCTGCTCAAGACCACGGAGCCCATCGGCCGCCTGCGTGGGCGCGTGCACCGCTACGAAGGCGTGCCGGTGATCGTGAGCTACCACCCCGCCTACCTGCTGCGCACCCCCACCGACAAGGGCAAGGCCTGGGCCGATCTGTGCCTGGCCATGCAGACCCAGGAAGATGCCACGTCCGCGACCTGAGCCGGGGCGGATGCGGTGACATAATCCCGCCGCCATCCACCTCCCCACGGGCCGCAAGTGCCCGCAAACCCTTGGAAGAAAGCACTGCCCATGATCGCAAGAAGGTTGTCCCTCCTCGTGTTCGTTCTCCTTGTGGGGTGCGCCGGCAGCGTCCCCTTGCAACGGGGCCAGATCGACGCCCTCACGAAAGACACCCGCCCCGCCGACCTTGAACAGATCCTGGGCAAGGCCACGGCCACCGCGCAGACCGACGTGCAGGCAGGTGAGCGCCAGTACAACGCGCGCCGCTACCAGTTGCAGACCGGCTCCCGCCAGGAGATGACCATGGTCTGCACCCCCGCGTGCTTCCCCATCTTCATCACGGTGCCGGTGATGGTGGAGTACGTCGTGATCCAGCGCCTGCCTGGCAAGGAACTGCTGGCCTGGGGCACACCGGAAGAGCTCAGCAAGGATGCAGACACCGAAGTGAGTGCGCTCATGCCCACCGTCAAACAGCGCCTCGAAGCAGCCGCAGTTGCCGCGGCTGCGAGCAAGAAGCCATGAAGCCCACGTTCTCCCTGCGCGCGGCAACCGCGCTGCTGTCGATGGCACTGCTCGCCGGCTGCGCGGGTCCGCAGATCTTCCAGGGCCAGTTGTCCTCGCTCGACAAGGGTCTGTCCACGTTCGAAGTGGAAACCCGCCTCAAACAGTCCCCGATGGCCACCCACCGGGTCGAGCTCGATGCGCGCGTTTTCGAGATCCACGCCTACCGGCTCAACAACGGCCTGCAGATCGATCCCTACTACCTGGCCTACGAACGGCAACGCCTGGTGTACTGGGGTTACCTGAACGAGTTCAGGCGCCAGCCGGACCGCGACCTCGCCCAGGCCGTGGGCCAGGCACAGGCGCCGCTGCAGGCGGCCATCAAGAAATAGCCGATTTCAATGCGCAGCGGTGGAGCGTGAGGGCCACAACACCGTCCCGATCGCGAACATGATCAGCAGGACAGCGGCCCAGTCCTGCCAGTGCAGCACCTCGCCCAGCCACAGCGCACCGCTGAACACGCCGAGCACCGGGATGAACATCACCGACAGCGTGGAGGCAATGGGCGGCAGGTCGCGCGCCATCGAAAGCCAGGCCACCTGTGCGAAGGCGAACACGCCCACCGCGTTGTAGAGGACCGCGCCCCACACCGGCAGCGTCGGCCAAACCCAGGCCTCTCGCTCGAATGCCACGGCCAGCGCGGTCATCCAGAACAGGGTGATCACGGTCATCCAGAACGAGATGGTGAGCGTGGATTCCGGGAGCTTCGTGCGGCGCATCATCTGTGTGCCGAAGGCCCATGCCACGGCAGCGAGCAGCATCAGGGCCACGCCCAGTGGCGCGCCCGAGAGTCGCGTGAGCTCGTGCCAGAGCAGCAGCACCACGCCTGTGGCTGCAGCAGCCACGCCACCCCAGGCGCGGCCGGCCAGTTGCTGCCCGAACCACCATGCGCCGATCATTGCGGAGAACACCGGCATGGTGTAGCCGAGGATGGCCGTGCGCCCGCTGGACAGGGTCTGAATCGCCAGCATCACCAGCGTGTGCCAGACCAGCATGTTGAAGAGCGTCAGCACACCCACCTCGCGCCAGTGCGCGCGTTCGATCCGGAACGGCACACGCTGCCACACCAGCACCAGCGCCAGAACCGGCAGGCCGATCCACATGCTGAGCATGCGGAAGGTGAGCGGTGGGAAATCGGTCACGCCCAGCTTCATGATGGGCCAGTTGATGCCCCACACCAGCGTGAGCAGGACGAGGACGATGAGTTGCCGGCGGGAGAGGGCTTGCATGGGCTGAACTATAGGCCGCAGCGCCGGGCCGCCCCAAGCAAGGTCAGCCCCCTCGGGGGGCAGCGACCCGCACAGCGGTGGAGCATGGGGGCAAAACCCCGGCAACTAGAATTGCCTCCATGACTTTTCTCGACAAGCTGCGCAGCGCCGAGCGCCTGAACCGTTCCCTGCTGTGCGTGGGCCTGGACCCCGATCCCGCCCGCTTCCCTGCTCACCTCAAGAACGACGCCAGCCGCATCTACGACTTCTGCGCCGCCATCGTCGAAGCCACGGCGGACACCGCCATCGCGTTCAAGCCCCAGATCGCCTATTTCGCCGCGCACCGCGCCGAGGAACAGCTGGAACGCCTGATGGAATTCATGCGCCGCACCGCCCCGCAGGTCCCGACGATCCTGGATGCCAAGCGCGGCGACATCGGCAGCACCGCGCAGCAGTACGCCATCGAAGCCTTCGAGCGCTACGGCGCCGACGCCGTCACGCTTTCTCCGTTCATGGGCTTTGACTCGGTACAACCCTATCTGCAATTCCACGGCAAAGGTGCGTTCCTGCTCTGCCGCACCTCCAACCCCGGGGGTGACGACCTGCAGAACCAGCGCCTGGCCTCGGTGGACGGACAACCCCTGCTGTACGAACACGTCGCGCGCCTGGCGCAGGGACCCTGGAACCTCAACGGCCAGTTGGGCCTGGTGGTGGGCGCCACCTACCCGGCGGAGATCGAGCGCGTGCGCGAGATTGCACCCACGCTGCCCCTGCTGATTCCCGGCGTGGGCGCGCAAGGTGGCGACGCGGTGGCCACGGTGAAGGCCGGCCTGCGCACGCAGGGTGAGACCACCACGGGGCCCATCATCGTGAACTCCTCGCGCGCGATTCTGTACGCCTCCGGCGAGGCCGACTTTGCCGCCGCTGCGCGCCGCGCCGCCCAGAAAACCAGGGACGAACTGCGCGCTGCGCGCACCTGACTTTCGACCAGCGGCGGCCGCTCAACGCCGAGCGGCATGACCGTTCGGCGGCTGCCGCTGGCGCGCCACACCCACCTGTAACGACTTGAAAAGCGGTCTTGTAAGAAAAAGCAGCCGCCTAGACTCGCGCTCGTTGTACCGAGGAGGGTATTCCCATGATGGACATCGAGTCGCCCACGAAACCCGATGGCGTGAACACGCCTGAACCTGCGCCAGAACCCATGGCGCTCACACCCCTGGCCACGGTGGCCGCCGCAGCGGCTCTGCTGGCCGCATGTGGCGGCGGTGACGGTGGCGGGGAAGGTCCTTATCAGGAACCACCCGCCGTCGCCGGCGTGATCGATTTTCCCACCAATGGCTTTGCCAATCCGGCACCGGCGTCCGATGCCGATGCCGCGCGTTTCCTGCAGCAGGCGCAGTTCTCCTCCACCCGCGAGGAAATCGCGGAGTTGCGTGGCAATGGCAGCTACGCACAATGGCTGGCCAACCAGTTCGCCAACTACCGCAGCATCACCGGCTGGAACTGGCTGGAAGCGCGTGGCTACGGCGCGGTGGACACGAACAGCTACTTCTTCAACCACTACCCCGCCGACTTCATGATCTGGAACCAGCTGCTCAGCGGCTCGGACATGATGCGCAAGCGCGTGGCACTGGCGCTTTCCGAATTCTTCGTCACCTCGCTGAACTCCGCCGAATTCACCTGGCGCGCCCATGCGTATGCCAGCTGGTGGGACACGCTGATGCGCAATGCCTTCGGCAACTACCGACAGTTGCTGGAAGACGTGACGCTGCACCCGGCGATGGGTTATTTCCTGAACACCAAGGGCAACCAGAAGGAAAACACGTCCACCGGCCGTGTGCCCGACGAGAACTATTCGCGCGAAGTGATGCAGCTCTTCACCCTGGGCGTGTACCAGCTCAACCTGGACGGCTCGGTCAGGACCAGTGGCGGCGTGCCGCTGGAGAGCTACACGCAGGACGACGTGACCAACCTCGCTCGCGTGTTCACCGGCTACGACTTCGATCGCTCGGACAACATCCGCCACACGGTGCCGGGCCAGACCTACACCATCGAGTCCAAGGAGTTCGCGCGCAAGCCGATGTCACTCACCGCCAGCCGCCACTCCAACCTGGCGGCGACGTTCCTGGGAACGACGGTGCCCGCCAACACGGCAGGTCGCGAAGCCCTGCGCATCGCGCTCGACACCTTGTTCAACCACCCCAACGTGGGTCCCTTCTTCGCGCGCCAGATGATCCAGCGCCTGGTGACCAGCAACCCGAGCCCGGCCTACGTGGCGCGGGTAGCGGCGCGCTTCAACAACAACGGTTCCGGCGTGCGGGGCGATCTGAAAGCGGTCTGGGTGGCCATCCTCCTCGACGACGAAGCGCGCGGTGCGCAGTCGTTGCAGAGCACCACCTTCGGCAAGCTGCGCGAACCCATGGTGCGCTTCGTGCAGTGGTCGCGCACCTTCGGCGGCACGTCGCTTGCGGGCAGCTGGAAAATCTTCGAACAGGTGAACCCGGCCAACCAGGTTGGCCAGAGCCCATTGCGCCCACCTTCGGTGTTCAACTTCTTCCGCCCGGGCTATGTGCCACCGGGCACCGCACTGTCTGCAGCGGGCGCCACCGCGCCGGAGTTTCAGCTCGTCAACGAGACCTCGGTGGGCGGCTACCTCAACTTCATGCAAAGCCTCATCGAGCGTGGCATCAACTGCCCCAACCCGGGTGTGCCGGAAGCGGCTTACAACAACTACGCGTACGACTTCGTGGCCAGCTACAGCCGCGAACTCACGCTGGTGACCGACGCCACGGCGCTGGTGAATCACCTTGCGCTGGTCCTGACGGCGGGCCAGCTCTCTGCCAACGCCCGCCAGCTGATGGTGACCGCGCTGGAGGCCACGCCCGTGACGTCGACCAGCACCGACCTCGTGAGGCGTCGGCGTGTCTGGGCGGCGATCCTGATGGTCATGGCTTCGGCCGAATACCTGATCCAGAAGTAAGGGGCACACCATGCACTTCATCCAGCCTGAAAAGCACACGCGCCGCGCCTTCCTGCGCCGCGCCAGCCAGCTCGCCTTCACCGGCGCAGCCCTCCCCACCGCATTGAACCTGGCCGCCATGGCCGACGCAGCGGCGTTCAATTCAGCGGACTACAAGGCCCTGGTTTGCGTGTTCCTGAACGGGGGCAACGACTACGCCAACACCGTCATCAACTACGACAACGCCAGCTACGACCAGTACGCAGCCATCCGTGGCGGCTCGGGTCGCGACGGCGGCGGCATCGCCATCGCACAGTCGGCGCTCACGCCCACGCTGCTCAATCCCACCGTGGCACTGCCCGGCGGCAAGCAGTACGCCATGCACCCGGCCATGACCGGCCTGGCCGGCCTGTTCAACAGCGGCGCGGCGGCGGTGCAGCTCAACGTGGGCCCGCTGGTGGCGCCCATCACGCGCCAGCAGTACCAGGGCAGCAACCGCACGCTGTATCCCATTCCGCCCAAGCTGTTCTCGCACAACGACCAGCAGTCGGTCTGGCAATCGTCGCAACCGGAAGGCGCCACCACCGGGTGGGGCGGCCACATCGGCGATCTGGCGCTGTCGTCCAACACCAGCCGCGTGCTCACCTGCATCTCGGTCACCGGCAACACGGTGTTCCTGTCGGGCGACGACGCCTTGTCCTATCAGGTCAGCACAGGCGGTGCGGTGAGGATCAATGCGCTCAACGGCAACGTGTACAACTCGGCGGCCGTTCGCGGTGCCATGACGCAATTGGCGCTGCAGACGCGCACGCACGTGCTGGAGAACGAGTACAACCTCGTGACCGCGCGCGCCGTGGGCGCCGAGAGCGCCATCACCAGCGCGTTGGCCAGCTATCCAGCGAATGCCGCGGCGTTCAGCGCCTTTCCCACCGGCAACAACCTGGCCGACCAGCTCAAGCTGGTGGCGCGCCTGATCGCCGCACGCAACGAGCTCGGCAACCGCCGCCAGGTGTTCTTTGTCTCCATGGGCGGCTTCGACCTGCACGACAACCTGATCAACGGCCAGGCCACATTGATGGGGCGCCTCAGTGCAGCCCTTACCGCGTTTCACGCTTCCACCGTGGCGCTGGGTGTGGCCAACCAGGTGACGGCGTTCACCGCATCGGACTTCGGCCGCACGCTCACGTCCAATGGCGACGGCTCCGACCACGGCTGGGGCAGCCACCACTTCATGGTGGGCGGTGCGGTGCGCGGCAAGGCCTTCTATGGCAAGGCGCCGCCGGTGAGCGTGACGAACTCCAACGTGGATGCCAACGACCAGTGGCACGTGGGCCAGGGCCGTTTGCTGCCGAGCACCTCGGTGGACCAGTACGCCGGCACCATGGCCACCTGGTTCGGCGTGCAGGGCACGGAGATGAACGGCATCCTGCCGAACCTGAACAATTTCAACAGCGTCGACTACCCCCGCGATCTCGGCTTCATGACCTGAACAAGGCTCCCCCCGCGCCGCGCCTTCGGCGCGTCACCCCTTGAGGGCAACACCTGCGGCCTGGCAAAGCCAGTTCCGCGGTGTTCCCGACTGGACACCCCGCTCCGGCGAAATCACTAAGATGGCCCGACCTTTTCAGTGGGCCATCCATGATCGACCTCTACACCGCCGCCACACCCAACGGACACAAGGTGTCCATCGCGCTGGAAGAACTGGGCCTGCCTTACACGCTGAAGGTGATCAACCTCACCGTCGGCGAACAGCGCACACCGGCGTTCCTCGCCATCAACCCGAACGGGCGCATTCCCGCCCTCATCGACCGCGAGGCCGACGACTTCGCGGTGTTCGAGTCGGGCGCGTGCCTGATCTACCTGGCCGAGAAGACCGGGCAGCTCATGCCCACCGACGCGAAGGGCCGCTCGCGCGTGCTGCAGTGGCTGATGTTCCAGATGGGCGGCATCGGCCCGATGATGGGCCAGGCCAACGTGTTCTTCCGCTACTTCCCCGAGAAGATCCCGGCCGCCATCGACCGCTACCAGGGCGAGTGCAGGCGCCTCTTTCGCGTGCTCGACGGGCACCTGCAGCACCACGAATACCTGGCGGGTGACTACTCCATCGCCGACATCGCCAACTGGGCCTGGGTGCGAACGCACCGGTGGTCGGGCGTGGAGATCGACGACCTGCCGCACCTCAAGCGCTGGCGCGATGCGATCCGCCAGCGCCCGGCGGTGCAGCGCGGCATCGAACAGCCGCCGTCGAAGGTGGACCTGACGCGAGACGGCGACGAGGCCGCGAAACGGTTTTCCGAGGAAGCCCGCACCATGGTGGAAACCGGTCGGGGTGCGGCATGAAGCTGTACGTGGCGCCGCGAGCACCCAACCCTCGCCGCGTGCAGATGTTCCTCGCCGAGAAGGGCATTCAGCACATCGAACAGGTCAACGTCGACCTCAACGCCAACGAGCACAAGGCCGCCGAATTCCGCCACAAGAGCGCGCTGGCGCGCGTGCCGGTGCTCGAACTCGACGACGGCCGCATGCTGAGCGAAACCCGCGCCATCTGCACCTGGCTGGAAGGCCATGTCTCCACGCCCAACCTGATGGGTGTGGACGCCGACGAGCGCGCCTTCATCGAAATGGCCGATCGCCGCGTGGAGTGGTACTTCATGCTGCCGTTGGCCAACGCGATCCGCCACACGCACCCGGGCCTCGCACCGCTGGAACAGCCGCAGATCGCGGCGTACGGCGAGTCGCAACTGCCCAAGGCGCTGGAGACCGCCGCCTGGCTCGATGCCGAACTGCAGCGCCATGAATGGGTGGCGGGCGACCGTTTCACCATCGCCGACATCACCGCTTTCTGCACCGTGGAGTTCGCACGCCTGCTGCGCGTCAAACCATCCGATTCGGGACTGCATGCGCTGCAGGCCTGGCGCGATCGCGTGGCCACCCGGGCGAGCGCTCAGATCTGACCCCCGAGGCCTCAGTGCCAGGGTGTGGAAGTCTGCTCCAGCGCCTCTTCCATCGCCGGCAGAGCCTGCAGCCCGGTGTCCAGCCGCTGTTGCAGACCCTCCTGCAGACGGGCCACGATGGCCGGTGCCAGTGTGGCTGGCGCCTGCGCCAGCAGGCCTTGCGCGGTACTCAGGTCGTTGAGGCCACCGAGCAGCGCCTGCGCATCCGCCAGGGCCGCCGCACTGCGGGCGAGCCGCTTGGGCGGGAGAAGGCTGCCCAGGAATTCCTGCGAATAGCGCAGCTTCTTGAGCGCGATGCGCAGTTCGTGCCGACCTTCGGGCCCCAGTCGGCGCGCCTTGCGGGCCTCGCGCCGCAAACCCGCATGGCCCTGGCGCAAGGTGTCGTGCGCCCAACGCGCCAGCCCCACGTCGGGCCAGGGTGTGCCTGGCGGCGGATCGGCCGGTGGCAGGCTCAGCACCGCGCGGGTGAAGGCCAGCAGGCGCAGCGCGTGCGCGCTGTCGCCAAGCGCCGTGGCGGCACGCTCGCCGGCCGCATGGCGTTCGCTTTTCACCCACCCCAGCAGGGCATCCATCTGGTGGGTGGATGCGGGATCGGGCGACAGTTCCGCCAGCAGGCCGGGCAGCCATTCGGTGGCAAACACGTCCCAGTTGCGCGCGTCGCCCAGCTCGTTGGCCAGTTGCTTCCACTCGCTGGCCCAGTGGCGGGCGAAGCGCCGGGGCAGGTGCGGCTGGAACAGGCGCAAGCCGGTGCGCAGGCGACGCAGCGCCACACGCGCCTGGTGCACGAACTCGGGATCCGGCGGTGAACCGTCTGCGCCCGGCTGGCACACCCCGTCTTCATTGGCCTGCAGGTGCGAGAGGCAACCGAGCGCGGCGGCACGAAAGGCCTGCACCGGGTGCATGCGGGGGTCGAGTTGCAGCGGCGCGGCCTTCTGCGGCTGCGCCCGCTCGCCCATGAAGAGCGCGTAGCCGCGTTCGGCCTTGCTGCGGTTGGCCGGCAGCAACCGCAGGCCTTCGGCTGCCTGCCCCTTGCGCCCCAGAGCCAGCGTATGGGCCAGGTCCAGCAGCGCATCGACCGGGCCGGCCAGCAGTTCCAGCTCCAGCTCCAGAATGGGCTGGCGCCGGCTGCCGGTGGCGATGAAACCCTGGTCCAGCGCCAGCTCGACCTGCCCCGACCCGTGCGCGATCAGCCAGGTGCGGCGCGTGAAGTCGGTGCGGAACACGGGCACCAGTTGCCACGCCACGCGAATGAGTTGTTGGGCCAGTGCTTCGTCGTCGACCAGCGCGGCGAAATCGAACGCGCCTGGCCGCGTGGTGGCCTCCCATTCGCCACGCCTTGAGAGTCCGCCCACCGAAGTGCCTGCGGTCTTCACGGTGAGCAACGTGCGCCGACCCACGCGGCGCTCGCGCACCGCCATGCGCTGCGCGCGCAAGTTCAGCGTGGAGGTGTCGAAGTAGGTGTTGAGCAGACGCTCGCGCCGGGGCGGTTGCGCCATGAGCAGCGGATGGGCCAGCAGACGCGGCAGGTCCTGCGGGTGCAGTTCGAGCTTGAGTTCGGTTTCCAGGGACATGGACGGACGGGGTCGATCGGACGAAGCGAAGCGGGGAGTCTGCCAGCATGCCCCGGATCGCACCACCTTGGCGCCATGACAACACGCCATTACAGGCTGTAACCGGAGTTTTCAGCGCGGCGTTCGACAATCCATCGCCAGGCCAACGAGCCCGGTTTACCCCACGAGAACCTCACATGAATTCCTTCATACCCACCCGAATGCACGTGCTTGTCCTTGGTCTGACCCTGGCGCTCGGCTCCACTGCGGTGCTGGCCGAAAAACCCGATGGGGCCGGCAAACCCGGAAAGGGCGAGAAGCACCAGAAGGAGCATCGAAAAGACCACCGCGAAGCGGGCCGCGACCGCGATCGCGGCTCATCCACCCACGTGGCGATCAATGTCCAGATCGGTGGCTACTTCGGCGAACCCCAGCGGGTGGCGGCACGCGAGTATTACGCGCCGCGCTTCAAGGCTGGAAAGTGCCCACCGGGACTGGCCAAGAAAAACAACGGCTGCCTGCCACCCGGTCAGGCGAAGAAGTGGCATCTGGGCCACCCCCTGCCGCACGACGTGGTGTATTACCCGGTGCCGCATGGCATTTCGGTGCAGCTGGGTGTGCCACCTTCGGGCCACAAGTACGTGCGCGTGGCCGCCGACATCCTGCTGATCGCCATCGGCACGGGCCTGGTGGTCGACGCGATCGAAGACCTCGGCCGTTTGTGACAGCCCGCATGCGCGCCATCCTGCTGGGCGGCCTGCTGCCCCTGGCTGCCATGGCCCAGCAGTCACCACCGCCCGAGCCGGTGGCGCTGGAGGCCAGCCGCGACTACCTTCTCGGCGTTGCGCTGGTGTCGTCCGCGCCGCAACTGGGCAGCGACACCAGCCAGCGCACGCGCGCCAGCCCCATCTGGGCATTCCAGCTCGGCCGTTTCCGGTTTGCCAGTTCCGGCGCCAGCGCGCTGCTCACGCAGGGTCGCCAGACCGTGGACACGGGCGTGAGCACGGTGGTGGCCGGCAGCGATCGCTGGTCGCTCAGCACCTCGCTGCGCATCGACGAAGGCCGTTCCTGGGACGATGACGCCCGCTTCAGGGGCCTGCCCGATGTGCGCGGCACGCTGCGCGGACGCGTCACCGCCAACGTCGCACTCGGCAAACGCTGGACCGCCTCGGTGCGCGGCTCGCAGGACCTGCTGGGGCGCGATGGCGGCCTGCGCATCGACAGCGGTCTGGGCTACCGCTACCCCATCTCTTCTCAAACGCACTGGGACCTGTCACTGGGCGCCGGCTGGGCCAACGGCACGTACGCCAGGACCCACTACGGCATCGCGCCCGACTCCGCTGTAGCCACCGGCCTGCCCGCCTACCGCCTGGGCTCGGGATGGGACGGTGTCTCCGCCGGATGGCGCCTGACCTCGGCCCTGAACCGCAACTGGGTCATGTACGGCGGTGTGGGCGCTTCGCAGTTGCAGGGCGCTGCCGCACGCAGTCCACTGGTGGGGCGCAGGACGGTCTACAGCGCGACGGTGGGATTGGCGTACCGGAACAACTGACCACCACGGGTCAATTGGGGGTGGTGCGCTCCAGCAAGCGCCGCAGGTAGTGCCCCGTGTGGCTGTCGGCGTTGGCCGCCACGTCTTCCGGCGTGCCTTGCGCCACCACCGTGCCACCACCCGCACCGCCTTCAGGCCCCATGTCGATGACCCAGTCGGCGGTCTTGATGACGTCGAGGTTGTGCTCGATCACCACGATGGTGTTGCCGGCATCGCGCAACTGGTGCAGCACCTTGAGCAGCAGTTCGATGTCCGCGAAGTGCAGGCCGGTGGTGGGCTCGTCGAGGATGTAGAGCGTGCGGCCGGTGTCGCGCTTGGAGAGCTCGAGCGCGAGCTTCACGCGCTGCGCCTCGCCACCCGACAGCGTGGTGGCGCTCTGACCCAGCTGGATGTAGGACAGGCCCACGTCCAGCAGGGTTTGCAGCTTGCGGTGCAGCGTGGGCACGGCGTTGAAGAAGGCGTGCGCCTGCTCCACGGTCATGTCCAGGATCTGCGCGATGTTGCGGCCCTTGTATTGCACGTCCAGCGTCTCGCGGTTGTAGCGCTGGCCGTGGCAGACCTCGCATGGCACGTAGACATCGGGCAGGAAGTGCATCTCCACTTTCACCACGCCGTCGCCCTGGCAGGCCTCGCAGCGACCACCGGCCACGTTGAAGCTGAAGCGGCCCGGGCCGTAGCCGCGCTCGCGTGCGGTGGGCACCTCGGCCATGAGGTCGCGGATGCCGGTGAACAGTCCGGTGTAGGTGGCCGGGTTGCTGCGCGGTGTGCGGCCAATGGGCGACTGGTCGACGTTGATGACCTTGTCGAAATGTTCGATGCCTTCGATGGCTTCGTGCGCGGCAGGCTCTTCGTGCGAGCGGTACAGCGTGCGGGACACGGCCGCGTACAGCGTGTCGTTGACCAGGGTGGATTTGCCCGAACCCGACACACCGGTGACGCAGGTGAGCAGGCCCACCGGAAAGGCCGCGCTCACGCCCTTGAGGTTGTGGCCGGTGGCATTGACGACGCGGATTTCCTGCAGCTCGCCCAGCGTGGCCTGGTGCGCGGCTTCGCGCGCGGCGCGGCGTTCCGCCGCCGGGCTGGGCGCGAAGCGGGGTTTCGAGGAGGCTGCGGCGCTGGTCTTGCGAACCACCGGCAGCCAGGGCGTGCGCCGTTCGGGCACGGGGATGAGACGCGCACCGCTGAGGTACTGGCCGGTGAGCGAGTCGGGCGCGGCCATCACGTCGGCACAACTGCCCTGCGCCATCACGCGGCCACCGTGCACGCCGGCGCCCGGACCCATGTCGATCACGTGGTCGGCGGTGCGGATCATGTCCTCGTCGTGCTCGACCACCAGCACGGTGTTGCCCAGGTCGCGCAGGTGCTGCAGGGTGCCGATCAGGCGGTCGTTGTCGCGCTGGTGCAGGCCGATGCTGGGTTCGTCGAGCACGTACATCACACCGGTGAGTCCGCTGCCGATCTGGCTGGCCAGGCGGATGCGCTGGGCTTCGCCGCCCGAGAGCGTGTCGGCGCTGCGGTCCAGGCTGAGGTAGTTCAGCCCGACGTCGTTCAAGAACTTCAGGCGCTGGCGGATCTCGTTGATCACGCGCGCGGCAATGTCGGCCTTGGCTCCTTTCAGTTCCAGTTGCAGGAAATACGCCAGCGCCTCGCCGAGCGTGACGTGGCTGATCTTGTAGATGGGCTGCTTCTGCTCGCCTTCGCCCACGAACACGTGGCGCGCTTCGCGGCGCAGGCGCGAGCCGCCGCAGTCCGGGCAGGGCTGCACGGCGCGGTAGCGCGCCAGCTCTTCGCGCACCGCCACGCTGTCGGTCTCGCGGTAGCGGCGTTCGAAGTTGCGGATGATGCCTTCGAAAGGGTGCTTCTTGGTGATGCGTTTGCCTGCGCGCTCGCCCGATTCCAGCGCATAAGTGAACTTCACCTCCTCTTCGCCCGACCCGTAGAGCAGCACGTGCCGCACCGCGTCGGGCAGCGACTCCCAGGGCGCGTCGGTGTCGAACCTGTAGTGAGCCGCCAGGCTCTCGATCATGGCGAAGTAGTAACCGTTGCGTCGGTCCCATCCCTTGATGGCACCGCTGGCAAGGCTCAGGGTTGGGAAGCCCACCACGCGCGCCGGGTCGAAAAACTCGGTGTGGCCCAGACCATCGCAGGTGGGGCAGGCGCCCATGGGCGAGTTGAAGGAAAACAGGCGCGGCTCCAGCTCGCCCACGGTGTAGTGGCACAGCGGACAGGCAAATCGCGCGGAGAACACATGTTCGTGCGGGGCGGCCGTGTGGTCTTCCTCGCCGTTCATTTCCATGGCAATGGCCTTGCCGTCCGCCAGCCGCAGCGCGGCCTCGAAGCTTTCGGCCAGCCTTTGGCGCAGCGGATTGACGCCCTCATCCTCGCCGTCGGCGCGCACCTTGATGCGGTCGATCACCACGTCGATGTTGTGCTTCTCGGTCTTCTTCAAGGCCGGCAGCGCATCGAACTCGAGCACCGCGCCATCCACGCGGAAGCGCACGTAGCCCTGGGACTGCATGTCGGCGAACAGCTCGGCGAATTCGCCCTTCTTCTCGCGCGCCACGGGCGCCAGGATCATCAGGCGCGTGCCCTCGGGCAGGGCCAGCACGGTGTCGACCATCTGCGCCACGCTTTGCGAGGTGAGCGGCAGGTCGTGGTCGGGGCAATGCGGCGTGCCCGCGCGCGCGAACAGCAGGCGCAGGTAGTCGTGGATCTCGGTGACCGTGCCCACGGTGGAGCGCGGGTTGTGGCTGGTGGCCTTCTGCTCGATGGCGATGGCCGGTGAGAGGCCTTCGATCAGGTCCACATCGGGCTTGTCCATCAGCTGCAGGAACTGCCGCGCGTAGGCCGACAGGCTCTCCACGTAACGGCGCTGGCCCTCTGCGTACAGCGTGTCGAACGCCAGGCTGGACTTGCCCGAACCCGAGAGCCCGGTGATCACCACCAGCGAATGCTTGGGGATGTCGAGATCGATGTTCTTCAGGTTGTGCGTGCGCGCGCCGCGCACCGAGAGAAAGGCGCTGGCGTGGCGCAGCGCCGGGGCCAGATCGGTGAGGTTCAGGGCCGGGGGCAGGTTCTGGTTCAAGGCGCGCTCGGGGGGTGTTCAGGGCAACCCGACATGATAAGCCGCCGGGCAATAAATCCACCGTGCTTTGTTACGCCGTTTTTACAGAGCCGTTGCTTCAATTGGGGCTCACCCGCCCGCCCTGCCCCGACTGCCCCTTTCACCGCGTGAACAAACGCCCACCTCCGCCCATCGACATCGAAGTCCACCTGGACGTCGCAGTGACGGACACCACCTCGCTGTTCCGCTTCGTCGACAGCCTGGTCACCAACGGCCAGCGCATCGGCAAAGGCTGGGTGGAACAAAGCCTGTCGCGGCGCCAGTCCCGTGCCAGCACCGCGTTGGGACGCGGCGTTGCCCTGCCCCATGCCTCGGTGCGCAACCTGCGCCGCCCCAAACTGCTGTACACCCGGCTTCAGGAGCCCATTGCCATGGACGCCCCAGACGGCGAACCGGTGCTCGAAGCCATGACGCTGCTGGTACGCTATCCCGCATCGTCGATCGACCACGTTCTGCTCGATCGCCTTCGGGACCCTCACATGAACACACGGATACTGGAACTGTTTCGGCAGGGACGCAGCGCGGAAGTGGTGGCCCACCTGCTGACGCAGCCATGAAGCCCGGCATCCTGCTGGTCTGCGTGATGGCGGACGGGCAGGCGCTGGAACTCATTCGCCACGCCTGCGTCCTCAAGTCCGCCACGTCGCGGCCGTGGCGCGTGCTGCACCTGGATACCCTGGCGGCACGGTACGCCAGCCGGGCGGTGCTGGCGGATCTGGAACAGGCTTTGAAGCTCGCACAGGACGAAGGCGCCGAGACGGTGCTCGCCAGCCTGAGCTTCAACGGTGCAGCCCACCTGGTGCGCCAGATCGTGCAGCAAGCGCAGGCGGGCTCCTTGTCGGACGTGCTGATCGGCAGCCGCGCCACCGGCAACCTCTACTGGCCAGGCTTTGGCGAGCGCCTGAGCGATTTCGCCGAGGTGCTGGGCGAGAGCCTGCCCGGCACGCAGATCCACATGCTGGTCAGCAGCCAGCCGCGCGGACGGCGACCCAGCATGCCGACGGACGGTCACAGCGAACGGCTGACTGCGGCGTACTGGCGCGTGCCCCTGCTGGTGCTGGCCCTGTGCACCGCCTTGTGCGCCGCCATCGCCAGCCTGCTGCACCCCATCAACCTGATCCTGATCTACCTGGTGGGCGTGCTGTACGTGGCGCTTCACCGCGACCTGCTGGCCTCGGTGGTCACCATGGTGGGGGCGATCCTGATTTTCGACTGGATATTTGTCGCACCGCGCTGGTCGTTCAAACCCACCGATCCACAGTACTTCTTCACCTTCGCGATCGCGGTGTGCGTGGGCCTGGCGGTGAGCCGCCTGGCCTTGCAGGCGCGCGAGGCCGCGGTGCGCGCCACC
The DNA here is from genome assembly GCF_051860785.1 of Hydrogenophaga sp. Classification (GTDB taxonomy): domain Bacteria; phylum Pseudomonadota; class Gammaproteobacteria; order Burkholderiales; family Burkholderiaceae_C; genus Hydrogenophaga. The sequence goes on along the minus strand of NZ_JBIMLB010000015.1, from coordinate 102,660 downwards.
GCGCTGGCCGATCGGGCCCAGTCGCTGAGCCTGATGGCGCAGAACCTGACCAGGGCGCACACGCCCCAGGACATCGCTCGCACCCTGCAGCAATCCGTGGAGCGCGGCGTGGGAGCACGGGCCGAACTGATCCTGGGCGACACGGCACCTCCCGCCTCCCTGGCCCAGGCGGGTGCCGCGCACCGGTTCGAGCTGGGCACCGCCGGCGGCACGCTGGGTGTGCTCACGGTGCGCGACCTGCCGCCCGCTCGGCAAACCGCCGAGGACCTGCACCTGCTGCAGGCGCTGGCCAACCAGGCCGCGCTGGCGCTGGAAAAAGCCCAGGCCGATGAGCGCAGCCGTCAGGCCGCCGTCGAGGCCGAGGCCGAGCGGGTGCGCAACACCCTGCTCGCGGGCATCTCGCACGACTTTCGCACGCCACTGACCACCATCATCGGCGTGGCCACCACCCTGCAGAGCCAGGCACATCAGATCACGCCCGCGCAGCAGGACGCCTTGCTGCAGAACCTGCTCGATCAGGCACAGCGGCTGCAATGGCTCACCAGCGACCTGCTCGATCTGGCACGGCTTCAGGAAGGCGCGATCCAGCCGGTGTGCGAATGGTGTCCGTTGGGCGAGCTGGTGCGCGATGCACTGGCCCTGACCGAGAGCGCGGTGGGCCATGTGCAGGTGGACTTGCGCTTCGACGAGGACGACACGGTGTGGTGCGATTCGAGGTTGCTCACCCAGGCGCTGTCCAACCTGTTGCTCAATGCCGCCCAGCACTCGCCCGAAAACGGCACCCTCACCGTCTCGGCGCAACTGGGCGAATCCGGCTGGATGCTCTCGGTGCGCGATCAGGGGCCTGGCATCACGCCGGGCCGGGAGACCGAGGTGTTTCGCAAGTTCCACCGCGAACAGGCCAGCCAGACCACCTCGGGCACGGGCCTGGGGCTCGCGATCTGCGAGGCGGTGACCAGCCTGCATGGGGGCAGCGTGACCGCGCGCAACGACAGCGGCGCGGTGTTCGAGATGCGCTTCCCCTGGCCTGCCGGCGTTGCTCATCCACAGGACCTGAGCGAATGAGCCCGTCGCCCGCCCTGCAGGTGCTGGTCGTCGACGACGAGCCCGCCATCCGGAATCTGCTGCGCACCACGCTGAGCGCCGAGGGTTACCACGTGATCGAGGCGGGCAGCGCGCGCGAAGGAGCCACCCTGGCAGGCAACCGCCGCATCGACCTCTTCCTGATCGACCTGGGCCTGCCCGACGGCGACGGCGTAACGCTGATCCGCGAGATCCGGGGCTGGACCCAGCGCCCCATCCTGGTGTTGTCCGCGCGCACGCAGGAGATGCAGAAGGTGCAGGCACTCGACGCGGGCGCCGACGACTTCGTGAGCAAGCCCTTTGGCGTGGCGGAGCTCCATGCCCGGATCCGCGTGGCGCTGCGGCATGCCGGACTGCCGGCCCTGGAAGGTTCGGTCCTGATGCTGGGCAACGTGTCGATCGACCTGCTGGCGCGCAACGTCACCCGTGACGGCCAGCCGGTCAAGCTCACCGCCACGCAATGGCGGCTGCTGGAGGTGCTGGCGCGCCACGCGGGGCGCGTGGTCACGGGCCATCAATTGCTCCGCGAGGTGTGGGGACCCGGTCATGGCGAACAGGGGCATTACCTGCGCATCTACGTGCGGCAGTTGCGCCAGAAGCTGGAAGCCGACCCCACAAACCCCCGTTTCCTGCAGACGGAACTCGGTGTGGGCTACCGGCTGCTGCCCTCCGGCGAAGGCGTCTGACGGATCGCTGACGCGACGCCTGCGACCTCCGGCGTTTTTACGCGGCATTTACGCCCCGCCCCGTAGCCTCCCCGGTCACGACCGACCGAGGAGACCCGACATGAAGCGACTGCTGGCCCTGGCCAGGGGGATCGACGCCATCACCGACTGTTTCGCCGTGCTGGCGAAATGGGCCATCCTGGCGGCCTGCGCCATCAGCACCACCAACGCGGTGATCCGCTACTCGTTCGACATCAGCTCCAACGCGTTCCTGGAAGTCCAGTGGTACCTGTTTGCGGCCTGCGTCATGTTCGGTGCGGCCCAGGTGCTGCGCGTCAACGAACACGTGCGTGTCGACATCTTCTATGGCATGTACCCCACGCGCGCCAAGGTGCTGGTGGATCTCGCTGGCCTGGTGCTGTTCCTGCTGCCCATGACGCTGTTCATCGCTTACTCGTCGCTGCCAGTGTTCGTGCGCATGTTCGTCAGCCAGGAGATGTCGAGCAACTCGGGCGGGCTGATCCGCTGGCCGGCGATGCTCACCATCCCGCTGGGTCTGTCGCTGGTGGCACTGCAGGGTGTCTCCGAGATCATCAAGCGCGCGGGCTGGCTGATGCATGTGCATGAGATGGACACGCACTACGAAAGGCCGCTGCAATGAGCATGGAGAACTTCGCTCCGCTCATGTTTGCGGGGCTGATCGTGGTGATGCTGATCGGGTTTCCGGTCGCCTTCTCGTTGGGCACCCTGGGTCTGGCTTGCGGTTTCTACGCCATCCACATGGGCTGGTTTCCGGCCACCTTCATGGGCAACCTGCCGCTCAACCTGTTCGGCATCCTGTCCAACGACCTGCTGCTGGCCATTCCCTTCTTCACGCTGATGGGCGCCATCCTGGAAAAGTGCGGCCTGGCCGAGGACCTGCTGGAATCCATGAGCCAGCTCTTTGGCCCGACGCGCGGTGGCCTGGGCTATTCGGTCATCGTGGTCGGCTTCATCCTGGGGGCCATCACCGGCACGGTGGCCGGACAGGTGATCGCCATGGCCATGATCGCGCTGCCCATCATGATGCGGCACGGCTACGACATGCGCTACGCCACCGGGGTGCTCGCGGCCTCGGGCACCATCACGCAACTGGTGCCACCCTCGCTGGTGCTGGTGGTTATGGCCGACCAGCTCGGCCGCTCGGTCGGTGACATGTACAAGGGCGCCTGGGGCCCTTCGGTGCTGCAGATCCTGATCTTCCTGACCTACACCTTCGTGCTCACGCGCCTGCGCCCGAACGCGCTGCCCGGCATCCCGCTGGAGGCGCGCACCGCCAGCGGCTGGGCGCTGTGGAAGCAATGCCTGCGCGGCATCATCCCCTCGGCCCTGCTGATTTTTGCGGTGCTTGGCAGCATGGGCGGCCTGCCCGGCATCACCACCGCGATCTGCACGCCCACCGAAGCTGGCGCCATGGGCGCGGCCGGTGCCTTCCTGCTTGCCGCGATCCACCGGCGCCTCACCTGGCCGCTGGTGCGCGACGCCATGGCCGGCACCATGCGGATCACCGCCATGGTGGTGTTCATCCTGATTGGCTCGCGCGTGTTCTCCATGGTGTTCCAGGGCGTTGACGGTGGCATCTGGATCGAGCACCTGCTCAGCGGCCTGCCAGGGGGCCAGACGGGCTTCCTGCTGGTGGTCAATGCCTTCATCTTCGTGCTTGCCTTCTTCCTCGACTTTTTCGAGATCGCCTTCATCATCCTGCCGTTGCTGGGGCCCGTGGCCGACAAGATGGGGATCGACCTGATCTGGTTCGGCGTGCTGCTGTGCGTGAACATGCAGACCAGCTTCATGCACCCTCCCTTCGGCTTCGCGCTGTTCTACCTGCGTGGCGTCTCCGACTCCCTCTTCAAGAACGGCGTGCTGCCGCGCAAGGTGGAATCGCGCGACATCTACCTGGGCGCCATCCCCTTCGTGATCCTGCAACTCCTGCTGGTGCTGGTGGTGATCTTCGTGCCGCAGACCGTGACGGTCTTTCTCGACGAGAAGGTGGTGGTGGATCTGGACAAGGTGGAGATGCCGGCTGTGGACAACACGCTGGAGACGGAGGAAGAGGAAGCCTCGGACACCGAAAACCTGCTCAAGGACATGGCGCCGCCAGCCGAGTCCGAACCAGCACCAGCTGCCGAGGCCACGAAATGATCCCGATGGACGGCACCGCCTTCGTCGAAGGCACTTCCTACCCGCGGGCCATCAAGGCGCTGGCCACACTGACACTGGGCGGCCTGCTCGGCACCGCCTGGATGGCCCGGGATGCCTTGCTCGCCACGCCCTGGCCGGCGGATCTGCGGCTGCTGGCAGGCCTGGCTGTGGCCACGGTGCTCTGGCAGTACATGACGATTCTCTTGAGCACCACCCGAATGAGCACCGATGCCATCTCGCAGGGCTGGCTGTGGCGCACCAGCGTGCCGCTGGCCGACGTGGCCCAGGTGCGCCTGCTGCGCGTGAAGGCCTTCGACGCCTGGTTCACGCCGCGTCTGGAAGTCCGTGCCCGGGGGCGCGGCAAGTTCACCTTCCAGGCCGCATCGCCGACCGTGCTGGCCGCCATGGACCTGCTCGTCCACGGGGAACCCATGACCCGGTAGTCCTGTCGGGTGGCGGTGGGCCCAGGCCTTTCGCTGACAATACCGGTCTTTCCCGCACCCGCCAGCCGCCTTGTCGCTTCCCCTGTCCTCCCTCTCCTCTCACCCGGCCACCGAAGCGAACACCGCCGTTCGCATGACGCCCACCGAGCGCCGCGCCAGCGGGGCTCTGGCCTCCATCTACGCGCTGCGCATGCTGGGCCTGTTCCTGGTGTTGCCGGTGTTCGCCCTGCAAGCCCGCCACTATCCCGGCGGTGACGACCCCGCCCTGGTGGGCCTGGCCATGGGCATTTATGGCCTTACGCAGGCCCTGCTGCAGGTGCCACTGGGCATGGCGTCGGACCGGTTGGGCCGCAAGCCGGTGATCCTGGCAGGGCTCACCGTGTTCGCCCTGGGCAGCCTGCTGGCGGCCTGGGCGCCCACGCTGCCCTGGCTCGTGGCCGGCCGCGCACTGCAGGGCGCGGGCGCCATCTCGGCGGCGGTCACCGCCTTGCTGGCCGATCTCACGCGCGACCAGGTGCGCACCAAATCGATGGCGCTGGTGGGCATCAGCATCGCGCTCATGTTCGCGCTCTCGCTGGTGATGGCGCCGCTGCTCGTGCCCCACATCGGACTGGCGGGCCTGTTCGCCCTCACCGCCGTGCTCGCGTTCATCGGCATGGCGGTGGTGGCCTGGGTGGTGCCCCCCGAGCCCGCGCTGCCGCGAACCGGTGGCCGCGGTGGCCTGCGCGAGGTGCTGGCGAACGCCGAGCTGCTGCGCGTGGACCTGGGTGTGTTCTTGCTGCACGCGGTGCAGATCGCGATGTGGATGGCCGTGCCCGCGCTGTTGATGGAAACCGGCGTGCCCACGGCAGAGCACTGGAAGATCTACCTGCCCGCGGTGCTGGCTTCGCTGCTCATCATGGGCGGCCTGCTGTTCCGCCTGGAGCGCATGGGCCATTTCAAGGCCGTTTACATGGGCTCCATCGCCCTCATTGCTCTGGTGCAACTGGGTTTCCTTCTCAGCCTGCAGGCGCCTTCGCTGTGGCCGGCGGCGCTGCTGCTGTGCCTGTATTTCGTCGGCTTCAATACGCAGGAGGCCAGCCAGCCCAGCCTGGTCTCGCGCCTGGCCGAACCGCGCCAGCGTGGCGCAGCGCTGGGCGTCTACAACACGCTCATGTCGCTCGGCATCTTTGCCGGCGGCAGCCTGGGCGGCGTGGTGGTCAAAGCCTGGGGCAGCGCCGGCATCTTCACGGTCAGCGCGGTGCTCATGCTGGTCTGGCTTGTCGTCGCGTGGCCGATGAAGCCCCCCGTCTCTTCAACGCAGCGTTGACGGGTCGGTCGCGGGCGGCAGGCCGGTGGCGTCCAGCGGCCGGGGTTCGCGCAGTGAACGCATCATGAGCAAGGACATGGTGCTGTAGAGGGGGCGGCTGATCATGCGAGAAACCACGCTGGCCACCAGCGCGCAGGCCATGAGGCTGAGCACCATGTTGTGGCCATCGGTCATCTCCATCACGATGATCATGGCGGTGATGGGCGTCTGCGTGACGGCGGCCAGGAAACCACACATGCCCAGCGCGATCAGCGCCACACCGTGCGGCGAAGAAAGCAGCCAGGCCACATCGGCCCCCAGGCCTGCGCCGATCGACAGGCTGGGCCCGAAGATGCCCCCCGGCACGCCGCTCCAGGCCGAGAGCCAGGAAGCCACAAATTTCAGGCCGGTGAACAGAAAAGGCTGGTGGCCGCCCTCGGCGTTCGCCGCCTGATCCAGCAACTCGCGCGTGTGCTCGTGGCCCACACCCACCGTGGCCCCGTTGCTGACCACCACGATCAGCGCCACCAGGAAGCCGCAGAACGCCGCGAAGGTCACGGGCCGCTTGCGGCGGTAGGCACAGAATCGGTCGGGCAGGCCGGTGAAAGACGCGAGCATGAGCCGCGAGAGCAAGCCACCCAGCAGGCCGCAACCGATCGCCACGACAGCGCCCGGCAACAGCAGGCTCCACCACGACAGGGCGTCGGCGCGCACGCGACCGAAATACGACAGGTTCCCGAAGGCCGACACAGCCACCAGACCGGCAATGACGATGGCCGCGAGCATCAGCCCGCTGCTGCGATCCAGCAGCCGGCGCGACAACTCCTCGATGGCGAACACAATGCCGCCCAAGGGTGTGTTGAACGCCGCCGCGATGCCCGCTGCGCCGCCGGCGACCAGCAGCTCACGGTCGCTGATGCCCGAGGAGGGGGAAAGCCAGCGCCGCGCATGCAGCATGATGCCGGCGGCCACCTGCACCGAGGGCCCCTGACGCCCGATGGAAAGACCCGCCAGCAAGCCCCCCGATACCGCCACGATCTTGGCAAGGCTCAGGCGCAGCGAGACGAAACGCGCGCGCTCCTTCAACGGCGTGGCAGGGTCCAGCGCGGTGAGCACCTGCGGCACGCCCGAGCCCGCCGCACCCGGCGCCCAACGGCGCACGGCCCACACCACCAACGCCGTGAGCGCGGGCGTCCACAAGAGGGGAGCCCACCACCAGCCACCACGCAACTGGCCATACAGCCCGACCGCCGCGTCCGCGAGCAAGGTGAACAACACCACCGCGAGACCGGTGAGCACCGCATACCCGATGACCACCACGCGGTCGAGCCACTGGCGCATGTCGCCCATCTCGGCGCGCAGGCTCTGCAGGAAGTCGGGTTCACCTTTCATCGCCAGTCAGTGTAAGGCTCGGCCGCACGGCGTCCCGGGCGCGAGACGGCAGTTGCGGCACAATGGCAAGTCGATTTGCGGCCGCGCCCACAAGGGCTGCCGCCCCCACCTCAGGACACACCATGGCATCTGTCAACAAAGTCATCCTCGTCGGCAACTGCGGCCGCGACCCCGAAATCCGCTACCTGCCCTCGGGCGGTGCCGTGGCGAACATCAGCATCGCCACCACCAGCCGCCGCAAGGACCGCAACTCCGGCGAGTTCATCGAAGAAACCCAGTGGCACCGCGTCACCTTCTTCGAACGCCTGGCCGAAATCGTGGGCGAGTATGTGAAAAAAGGCACCCCCATCTACGTCGAAGGCCGCCTGACCTACCGCAAGTACACCGACAAGGACGGCATCGAGAAAACCGCCACGGACATCATCGCCAGCGAAATGCAGTTGCTGGGTAGCCGTCAGGGCATGGGCGGCCCCAGTGGCGAAGAAGGCGGCGGCGGTGGCAGTGGCAGCTACTCGCGCCCCGCGGCGGCCCCGCGCGCGGCCGCGCCCACCGCGCCCCGTCAGGCCCCGGCAGCCGCACCGGCCCGCCAGTCCAGCGGCTTCGACGACATGGACGACGACATTCCATTCTGATCACCCGCCGTTCCCGCCAAAGCCCGTTGCCCTCCAGGCCGCGGGCTTTTTTCATTGTTGAGCGTAAGACAGGGGAAGCGCGGTGGTGAGTTTGAGCTCCTCCATGGCAAAGCTGGAGCTCACGTCGTGCAGGCTGGTGCCGGCGGTCAGGCGCTTGTAGACGCGGTCGTAGGCGGCGATGTCCGGCACCACCACGCGCAGCAGGTAATCCACGTCACCACTCATCCGGTAGAACTCGACCACCTCGGGAATCGCCTGCACGGTGGCGCGGAACTGCTCGAACCAGGCCTGGGTGTGGGTGCTCGTGCGCACCGAGACGAACACCGTGACGCCCACGTTGACCTTCTGCGGGTCCACCAGCGCCACCTGCCGTGTGATGACGCCCGCCGCCTTGAGCCGCTGGATGCGCCGCCAGCACGGTGTGGCAGAGAGTCCGACCTGCTCGGCAATCTGGGCCACCTGCTGCTCGGCATCGCGCTGCAGGATGTCCAGGATCCGGATGTCGATGGAATCCATTTTCATGAATTCGATATTAATTGGAATTGGATTCCAATTTCACTCCCATTCATCGAAAAGAAAGCACATGCATTGCACCCCACCGCCCGCAGAATTCCCGGCTACGCCTACGCCTTAACGATGGACATCTACCTCGACGCCAATGCCACCACCCCGGTCCTGCCTCAGGCCAGCGCCGCCGCACTGGCGGTAATGGAGGAGACCTTCGGCAACCCCAGCAGCATCCATGGCACGGGTCTGCGCGCCCGTGCGCTGCTGGACCGCGTGCGGGCCAGCGCGCGCCGCGTGCTGGCGGCGCCTACCGGACAGCTGCTGTTCACCAGCGGTGCGACCGAAGGCATCCAGACTGCGGTGCTGTCTGCCTTGGTCGAGCTGCGCTCGCGCCGCGACGCGGGCGGCAACGCGCCCACCCTGCTGCTGTACGGCGCCACGGAACACAAAGCGGTGCCGGCCGCCCTGAAGCACTGGAACCAGCTGCTTGGCCTGGGCTTTGAGATGCAGCCCATCCCGGTTGGACCCGACGGGCGCCACGACCTGGCTTGGCTCGCAGAAAACGCGCCACGCGCTGGCCTCGTTTGCACGATGGCGGCCAACAACGAGACCGGTGTGATCAGCGACCTCGACGGCATCGCGGCCGCCCTGTCCGGCAGCCCTGCGCTGTGGATGGTGGACAGCGTGCAGGCGCTGGGCAAGCTGCCCTTGAAGTTGATCGAACGGCGCATTGACTACGCACCGTTCTCCGGCCACAAGCTCTTCGCCCCCAAGGGCGTGGGCCTGCTCTACGTGCGCGAAGGCGCGCCCTTCACGCCCATGCTCACGGGCGGCGGCCAGGAAGGCGAACTGCGTGCCGGCACCGAGAACATGGCAGGCATTGCCGCGCTCGGCGCCGTGCTGGATGCGCTGGAAGACGGCCAGACCTTTCATGACGGCGCCACGCTGCATCGGCATCGCGCACAACTGGCCAGCGCGTTGCAGGAAAGCTTTCCGGCCCTGGTCTTCAACGCCCCTCCCGACTTGAGCCTGCCCACCACCTTGAATTTTTCGGTGCGGGGCATCGCCTCCCGGCAGCTGATGGACGCGTTCGATGCCGCCGGCCTTCACGTGAGCGGTGGTTCTGCCTGCGGTGCGGCCCAGGCACTGCCCAGCTTTGTGCTGGAGGCCATGGGCCTGCCGGCGTGGCAGGCCGCTGCGGCCATCCGCCTGTCGTTTGGCGCGACCCACGATAGCGCGCTCATCGACGAAGCCTGTGCCCGCATCCGCGCCTGCGGTGCCTCACTGCCCGCCAACGCGGGGCTGAACGCGGCCCGGTTGCTTGCGCTGATGCAGGCCCGGCCGACACCGCGACTGGTGGATGTGCGCGAACCCCACGAGCGGGGCGCGACTGGCGTTTCGCCCCTGGGTGTGGGGTGGGTGTGCGAGTCGGCACCGCTGTCCGGCTTGCCCCACCACCTGGCCCGCTGGCTTGAACTCCCTGCCGAAGTGCCGGTGGTCTTCTTTTGCCGCAGTGGTCAACGCAGCGCCCAGGCTGCGCGCGCGTTGCGCAACCTGGGCCGTGCGCAAGCCTGGAGCCTGGAAGGTGGACTGGAGATGTGGTCCGCTCCCGAAACGTCCACCCAGGCCTGACACCGCTCCTCAGGCCAGCAGGGCGCCCACCCGCTGGTGCAGCAGCTCGGGCGACACCGATGCCGGCGCTACCGGCTCACCCACGTTGAGACCCACGCGGTTGAAAAAGCCCCGACGGAACGGTCGCACCATGGCCACGCGCTCGCCGTCGCGCTCTTCCACGCGGCTGAAGAACGAACCCCAGAGGTTGGTGAGGCCCATGGGAATGACAGGCGGGTGCAGGCCTTCGCGCTCGGCGAGTTCCAGGATCTTCATCACGCCGCCCTTGAAGGGCTGCAACTGGCCGTCGCGCGTGATGCCGCCTTCGGGGAAGATGGCCAGCAGCTCGCCGTGGCGCAGCGCGGCGGTGGCGGCCTCGAACGCGGCCTCGTAGGCGGCTGGGTCGTCCTTCTGTGGTGCGATCGGTATCGCCTTGGCCAGGCGGAACAGCCAGCCCAGCACCGGCACCCTGAAGATGCGGTGGTCCATGAGGAAATGGATCGGGCGCGGGCTCGCGGCCATGAGCAGCACGGCGTCGACAAAGCTCACGTGGTTGCACACGATCACGGCCGCGCCTTCGGTGGGAATGTGCACGTCGCCCTCGACGCGGAAGCGGTACACGAGGCGCGAGGCGATCCAGGCCACGAAGCGCAGCAGGTATTCCGGCACCAGCATGAAGATGTAGAAGGCCACCACGGCGTTGGCCAGGCCCACCAGCAGGAACATCTGCGGAATGGTGAAGCCGGCCTTGAGCAGCGCACCGGCAATGACCGCGCTGGCGATCATGAACAGCGCGTTGAGGATGTTGTTGGCCGCGATGATGCGCGCGCGGTGCGTGGGCTGGCTGCGCATCTGGATCAGCGCGTACATGGGCACGCTGTACAGGCCGGCAAACAGGCTGAGCAGGGTCAGGTCGGCCAGCACGCGCCAGTGGGCCGGCACCGCCAGGAACTGCGCCACCCCCTGGCTGGCCACGGGCGGCAGGCCGCGCGAGGCGAAATACAGGTCGATCGAGAAGACGCTCATGCCGATGGCACCCAGCGGCACCAGGCCGATCTCCACGTGCCGGCGCGAGAGCACCTCGCACAGCAGCGAACCGGTGCCGATGCCGATGGAGAACACGATCAGCAGCAGCGAAGCGACCTGCTCGTTGCCGTGCAGCACTTCCTTGGCGAAGCTGGGGAACTGGCTCAGGAACACCGCGCCGAAAAACCACATCCAGCTGATGCCCAGCACCGATCGGAACACCACGGTGTTGCCATGCGCGAGCTTGAGGTTGCGCCAGGTTTCGGTGAACGGGTTCCAGTTGATCTTCAGACCGGGGTCGGTGGCCGGCGTGGCGGGCACGTACTGCGCCGTCAGGCGGCCCAGCAGGGCGAGTGCCACGCAGCTGAAGCCGACGTGGTGCGCGCCGATCTCGGGCACGGCGATGATGAGGCCTCCAGCGAGGTTGCCCAGCAGGATGGCGACGAAGGTGCCCATCTCCACCATGCCGTTGCCACCGGTGAGTTCGCGCTCGCCGAGGTGGTGCGGCAGGTAGGCGAACTTCACCGGACCGAACAGCGTGGAATGCAGGCCCATCAGGAAGGTGCAGGCCAGCAGCAGCGGGATGTTGGCCGAGAAGAACGACCAGGCCGCCAGCGCCATGATGAGGATCTCCAGCCGCTTGACGAAGACGATGAGCGTCTTCTTGTCGTACTTGTCGGCCAGTTGCCCGCTGGTGGCGGAGAACAGCAGGAAGGGCAGGATGAACAGCGCGCCGATCACGAGGCCGGCCAGCGACGGCGGCAACCACGCCACCTGCAACTGGTAGGTCACCATCACGGTGAAGGCGAACTTGAACAGGTTGTCGTTCGCCGCGCCCAGGAACTGGGTCCAGAAGAACGGTGCGAAGCGGCGCTGCCCGAGCAGGGCGAACTGGCCACCTTCGTGGGCGGATGCGGGTGCAGACATGGAAATCTCCTCCTGTCGGGCTGGGGTTGGGTTGTGATGGGTCTCAGCGCCGTGCCGCTGGATTCTGCCGCAGCGGCAGGCGTTTCAAGACAGAGAGCACCGGCCAGGCGGCCAGCGCAGCCACCACGTGCTTGAGGCTGTGGCCCGAGATCCATTCGCCCGTGGCGTGAAACACGGCGGCATCCCCCATCTCCAGCGCCTTGGCCAGCGCGTAGAGTGCGATGAGCGCGCCCAGGTGCACGCCGATCGCGCCCGCCACCTGGCGCTGGCATGCGGCCCAGACGATGAGCGCGACACCACCGAACTGCACCACCGCCCAGGGCAACACGTTATCGTGCGTGAGCGGCAGCGCGGCAGAGAGCAGCGCCGCCACCAGCGTGAGGCCCAGCACAGCAGCAACGGGCCTCGGTCCGACGCGCTCGGCGACCGCCAGCGACACGGCCCCGGCAAACGCCACCGCCATGCCCATGCGGTCCAGCACCAGGCTCTGCGCGCTGGGCCAGGCGTGGTACCACGCCGAGCCCAGGCTGGAGAGCAGAAAGCCCGCGAAGAGCACCCGCAACGCCCACCCGGTTTCCAGCGGAACGCGGCGCGAAGACAAGGCCCACAGACCCATAGCGCCCGCCACCGCCAGCGGCAGGTTGCTCAGCACATCCATGGCATTGGGAAGACCCCAGAGGGTACGGGCATCGGCGAAGGGATGCCCATGGGCATGCAGGTGGGCGTGACCATGCGGGTTGAGCGCGAGCCCCACTGCCGCCTGCAGCTGGGGGCCAAGCGTCAGGGCCAGCAGCCATAGGGTGAGCAAGAGCAGTCCCATGGCGTTGAGCCGATCGTGGGATGGGAAGCGAGAGTTCATGTGAAGAACCGGAGTTGAGGTGGCCGCAGTGTCTGGCGCTCCGCCGTCTGAAGAGCATCGATTTCCTATACAGTCGATTCCCTTTTCAGATTCAGTACCGATTAACAATACCGAACAGCATCGAGACCGCCATGAGCACCACCACCGATCTCGTCCTCGCCGTGAAGAAGGAACTCAAGTCTGCGCAGATGACCTATGCCGATCTGGCGCAAGCCATGGGCATGGCCGAATCGAGCGTGAAGCGCATGCTGGCCAAGGGCGACATGTCGCTCTCCAGGGTGGACGCCATCTGCCGCGCGCTCAAGCTGGATTTCGCCGATCTCGCGCGGCGCGTGGCCGATGCACAGCCGCTGCTGCGCGAGATGACGCAGGAACAGGAACGCGCGGTGGTAGCCGACAAGAAACTGCTGCTGGTGGCCATATGCGTGCTCAGCCAGTGGACCCTGGAGCAGATCACCACCGCTTACCGCATGACCGAAGCGGAGTGTGTGAGGTGCCTGGCGCAGCTCGACCGCATCGGCATCATCGAGTTGCGCCCGCTCAACCGTTACCGGCTCAAGCTGGCCAAGACCTTCCGCTGGCGGCCACATGGCCCGGTGATGAACTACTTCCGCGACCACGCCGTGCTCGACTATTTTTCCGGTGGCTTCGACGGCAGCGGTGAAGGCCTGATGCTGGTGCATGGCTCGGTCAGCCGCACGCTGGCGCCCATGTTTCTGGAGCGGTTGCAGCGCGTGGCGCAGGATTTCGCCCAGCAGCACCAGACCGATCAGAAACTGGCCGCGAAAGACCGCGAGGGCTACACGCTGGTGCTGGCCATGCGCAGTTGGGAGTTCGAGGCCTTCGGCCAGCTCAGGAGGTGAGGGGTTCACCCGGCATCCCGGCAGCGCCAACACTGGCATGATGACGGGCTTTCGTCCCAGGCTTCCATGAACGACCCCACCACCCGACCGGCTCCTGCGCCTGCCTCAGCGGCCCGCCGCCCCGATCGCCGTCGGCGCGCGAGCGCCGGACAACCCCCATCACAAGCTCGGCCACCTGCCCAGCGTCAGCACCCGGTGCTTGACCAGCTCGCGCAGCTCTACCCTGCACTGTTCGGCGAACAACTCAAACCGCTCAAGCGCGGCATCTTCCAGGATCTGCTCGACGCCCAGCCCGGCGTGCTGGAGGCCGAAAGCCTGAAAGCCGCGCTGGCGCTGCACACGCGTTCCAGCCGTTACCTGACGGTGGTGGCCTCGGGCCAGCCGCGCCACGACCTCGACGGCCAGCCCGTGGAAGCGCTCACGCCCGAGCAGGTTCACCACGCGCTGGTGGAGGTGTTCCGCCGCCGCCAGAGCCGCACGCCCGAAGACCTGGTGCCCAAGCTTCGCCAGCGCATCGCTCAGGCGTTCGAGGCCTCGGGCCTGGGCGAAGAGGCGTATGCGACGGCCACGCAAAGCCGCGACGAGGTGGTCAACGAGATCACGCGGCTGGCGCTGGCCGACGCCAGCGCTCGCCTGGCGCGCGACGCGGCCCTGCTGCGCGCCTTCGAGGCCAGCGGCCAGACCCTCGAGGCATTCGCCGACATGTACGGCATGCCGGGTCAGGAAGCGCAGCGCACCCTGGAGCGCGCGCGCGGCAGGCTTTCACCCCGGACCTGAGCCGCATGACTTCTGCACCCGCCGAAGCCGAATCGCCTTACGCGTGGTGGCGGCTGGCGGTGTCGCTCGCGCTCATGACGCTGGGCGGCGCGGGCATGTATTCGTTCACCGTGGTGCTGCCCCGCATCCAGGCCGACTTCGGCATCGACCGGGGTGCTGCTTCTTTTCCCTACACGCTGACCATGATCGGTTTCGGTGTGGGCGGCATTCTCATGGGCAGACTGTCGGACCGCTTCGGTGTGATGGTGCCGGTGCTGGGCGGCTCGGTGGGGCTGGGGTTGGGGTTCATCGCCGCGAGCGCGTCCAACAGCCTGTGGCAGTTCACTCTGATTCATGGCCTGTTGATCGGCCTGCTGGGAACCTCGGCCACCTTCGCGCCGCTGGTGGCCGACACCTCGCGCTGGTTCACGCGCCGACGCGGCATCGCGCTGGCCATCTGCATGAGCGGCAACTACGTCGCGGGTGCCCTCTGGCCACCCATGATTCAGCACTTCATCGAAAACGGTGGCTGGCGCCAGGCCTACTTCACCATCGGTGCGATCTGTCTCCTGGTCATGCTGCCGCTGGCGCTGGTGCTGCGGCGGCAACCACCGGCGCTGGCGGGAGCCGAGCCAGCACCGGTCCGGGCGACAGCGGTTTCGAGCCCTGTGAGCACGGAAGAGCGCCCTCTGGGCCTGTCACCCGGCACGTTGCAGGCCCTGCTGTGCGTGGCGGGCGTGTCGTGTTGCGTGGCAATGTCGATGCCGCAGGTGCACATCGTGGCCTATTGCACCGACCTGGGCTTTGGTGCGGCGCGGGGCGCCGAGATGCTCTCGATCATGCTGGGCATGGGCGTGGCAAGCCGACTCATTTCGGGCTGGATCTCCGACCGCATCGGTGGCCTGCGCACGCTGTTGCTGGGCTCGGTGCTGCAAGGCATTGCCCTGCTGATGTTCCTGCCGTTCGATGGCCTGGTGCCGCTGTACCTGATCTCCGGCATGTTCGGCCTGTTCCAGGGCGGCATCGTGCCGAGCTATGCGCTCATCATCCGCGAACATTTCTCGCCCGTGCAGGCCGGCGTGCGCACGGGCACCGTGCTCATGGCCACGCTGCTGGGCATGGCATTGGGAGGCTGGATGTCGGGGGTGATCTTCGACCTGACCGGGTCCTACCAGGCGGCCTTCGTCAACGGCATCGGCTTCAACCTGCTCAATGTGAGCATCGTGATCTTTCTCTTGCGACGCGCCCGCGCGCGCGGCGTGGGACTGGGCAGACTCAGCCCGTCTCCGACGACGGCATCGTGAACACCGTCAGCACGCCGGTGTAACCATACAGCCGGTGGTGGGCGATCTCGCCGCCGGCAAAGTAACCCACCAGCGGCACATCGCCCAGGGCACGGCGCACGGTCTGCAGCTCGGCACTGGGGCTGCCGAAATGCGGCCCCCCACGTCCCGCACAACTCACGTACACCGCACCGGCGATGCGGCGCGAGGGTTGGGGCAAGGCATCGGGATCGGCGCTGGCCAGAGCGCTCGCCGTGCTCATGCCGACCTCTTCGGGCTCAAGTTCCTCGCGCACCTCGGCACACACGCGGATGAGATCGGCGCGTGCGGCTTGCGCGTTGCGCTCGCAGAAGGCCAGACGCGTGCCCACCGGCACCACATCCGCGATGGCGATGCCGCGCCGACCCGGGTCCAGTCCGATCAGGTGGCGCACCATCACCTCGGTGCCGAACTGACCGCGCATGCGCGGGGTGTTGGCGACGGATGGCACGGCTTCGGACTCGGCGTGCGTCAAGCCCACCAGCGTGGCGCGCAGGCGCGGCATGGCCTGCTCGGGCTTGTCCAGCGAGATCACGCGCTCGCGCAGCAGCACGTCCAGCGCAGGCTCGCCATCGAGTTCGAGCACCAGGTTGCCATCGGCGGCGGTGACGGTGCGTTCGCGGTCGACCGGCTGCGCCCCCTGCGTGACGCGCGAGACCAGGCCCACGTCCTGGCCGAAGGCAACGCCGCTCAGGCCGCCAAAGTACACCCCGCTGGCCGCGCCCTGCCCGGTGAGGTTGCCCGCGCTGCCGAGCGAGAACTGCACGCTGGTGCCCCGGCTGCCGGCCAGACCACCGAACACGTAGCCGCTGCGCGTGCGATCGGCCACCTCGGTGATGAGCTCGGCCAGCTCGGGTGTGCGGGCATCGGCGTGCACCAGCGCGGTGTGCGCCTCGAAGCCTTGCGAGCCGGCTGCGCGCCCGCTGGCCAGCAACGGCGCCACGCCGCTGAACACGCGGTACCGATCCGGGCTCAGGTCGCACAGCATCACGCACAGCGCAGGCTCGTCGAAGTACTCCACGTTGTTGGCCGAAATGCCCACACCCACCGTGCCCGCCCAGTCGGTGACCTCGGGCATCTCGGCACTGAGGTGCTCCAGGATGGCCTGGGCTTCGTCGGCGTAGTGATCGGTGATGTAGAGGAGTGCCAGCGAAGGCGTGGCAGCGAAGTCGGGCAAGGCCATCTGCGCGCGCAGTTGTGCCAGCACCAGCGCGGCGGCCATGCGCCACTGCGGGTGCGTGGCGTGCGCGTAGGGAAAGAGTTTCATGGGCTCAGCGTTTGCGACTCGCGGGTTTTTTGGGCGCGGCCTTTTTTGCCGCCACCTTTCGCGCAGGCGCGGGCGTGGTGCGCGAACCACCCACGGCCTGTGCGGCGGCGCGACCCACGCCGGCGGCCATGCCGACATTGCGCGCCACGGTGTCGGTGAGGTTGCGCGTGACCTTGCCGGCCACGCCGGTGGCGGTCTTCATGGCTTGGCCGGTCAGCCCGCTGGCCACCTGGCGAGTGGTGTCGAGCGCTGACTGCTTGGCCGCGTCCTTCATGGCGTTGGTGGCGATCTGCTGGAACTGCTGCGACAACGCACCCCACCATTGCACCGGGTCCACCACGCCGCCGGTGGGCGCGCTGGCGGCAGCGGCCTTGGCGGTCTTGCTCGCGGGCCGGGCCTTGCGTTTGGCCGGTGCGCGCGGCGCCGGTGGTTCGGCTTCAGCTTCGGCCTGGCCCCCGGTCTTGCCATAGGTGCGCGGCGGAATCTCCAGCCCCGCGAACTGCGTGGGCGCGGGGGCCGCTGCGGAACCGGTGAGGCCGGCCAGCGTGTCGGCCGCCTTGATCTTCAGCGCGTTGGCCACGTCGCCCATGCTGAAGTTCATCGACTTGAGCGTGGACAAGGTCATCTTCTGCACTTCCAGCGCCTGGATGGTGGCACCCAGCGCCTTGGCATTCTGGTCGAGCCAGTAGTGCACCGCCTTGAGTTCCTCGATGCGTTTCTCCAGGTCTTCCACATTGAAGGTGGGCGCGACCCAGTGGCCGAGATTGGGCAATTGAGGAATGTTCTGGCTGATGCCTTGCGCCACCCCGCCGGCCGCCTGGCCCGCGAGGTTCTGCAGGAATTCGAAGCCGGGAACGAACTTGCCGAAACCGCTGCTGGGGGCGTCGCTCATGGAAGTCTCCTGTCCTGATCAGTCGTCCACACCGTAGCGGGGTGCCCGGCGCTCACGCAAGGATGCCACACCTTCGCGCACATCGGGGCCGGCGAAGCCCATGAATTCGAGCGCCAGCGAGGTGTCGAACGCGGGGCCGGCCTGACGCAGCCAGTTGTTGAGCGAATACTTGGTCCAGCGAATCGCGGTCTGGCTGCCACTGGCCAGGCGATCGGCCACCTCATAAGCCTTCTCCAGCAAGGCCGCATCGTCCACCGCAAGCGACACGAGCCCGATGCGCTCGGCCTCCTCACCGCTGATGGGATCGCACAGCATGAGGTAGTACTTGGCCTTGGCCAGGCCGCACAGCAAGGGCCAGACGATGGCCGCGTGGTCGCCTGCGGCCACGCCCAGGCGCGTGTGGCCATCGACGATTTTCGCGGACTTGGCCGCGATGGAAATGTCGGCCAGCAACCCGGCCACCAGGCCCGCACCCACGGCCGGGCCATGCATGGCGCTCACGATGGGTTTGTCGCAATTGATCACGTTGTAGACCAGGTCGCGCGCTTCTTTCCACACGCGGGTGCGCACCTCGAAGTCGGTCGCCATGTCCTGCACCAGCGCCAGGTCGCCGCCGCCCGAGAAGCCCATGCCGCTGCCGCGCAGCACGGCACAGCGCACGCTGTCGTCGCGGCCCACGTCGCGCCAGATCTCGCTGAGTTCCCAGTGGCCTTCATGGCCGGCGGTGGGCAGCTTGCCGTTGCCGCCCGGGCCATCGGCACGCATCTGGATGTCGAGCACGGACGGGACGCCGTCCACGCTGGGGCCGCGCCGGGTGATGGAAAGGGTCTGGTAGCGGCTGTAGTCCACGGGGGTCATGCGGGTCTCCTGGCTTTGTGATGTCGAGGACATTGTGCTCGACGGGCCACGAGCCTCTATGCTTGCGGACATGAGCGCCAACACCCCACTGCTGCAGACCCGCAGCCTGTTTCACTTCGCCTTCAACGTCACCAACCTCGACGAGGCCCGCCGCTTCTACGGCGGCGTGCTGGGCTGCGCGGAAGGTCGCAGCACCGACACCTGGGTGGACTTCGATTTCTTCAGCCACCAGATCTCGCTGCACCTGGGTGAGCCGTTCACGACCGCACGCACCGGCCACGTGGGCGAACACCTCGTGCCCATGCCGCACTTCGGCCTGGTGTTGCTGCTGCCGGAATGGAAGGCGCTGGCCGAACGCCTGCAGGCCGCCGGCACCGACTTCGTGCTGCCGCCGCAGGCGCGCTTCGAAGGCCAGCCCGGCGAGCAGTGGACGATGTTCTTCTGCGATCCCTTCGGCAACCCGATCGAGGTGAAAGGATATGCTTCGCTGGAGCAGGTCTACGCGACCTGAGCAGCGATCTTCTGGTCAATGGCGCCGAAGATCGACCGACCGTCCTTGCCCTTCATCTCGATGCGGATGGTGTCGCCGAACTTCATGAATTCGGTGGAAGGTTTGCCGTCGAGGATGGTCTCAATCGCGCGTTTCTCGGCGATGCAGCTGTAGCCCTTGGGCCATTCCTTGCGGCCGTCCACTTCCACGCCCTTGTTGCTCACCGTGCCGCTGCCCACGATGGAGCCGGCGCGCACGTTGCGCGTCTTGCCGATGTGGGCGATGAGCTGACCGAAGTGGAAGGTCATCTCCGGACCTGCATCGCACATGCCGACCTTGCGGCCATTCCAGGTCGACTGCAGCGTGAGGTGCACACGCCCGCCTTGCCATGCGTCGCCGAGTTCGTCGGGCGTGACGGCCACGGGACTGAACGCGGTGGCGGGCTTGCTCTGGAAGAAGCCGAAGCCCTTGGCCAGTTCGGCCGGAATCAGGTTGCGCAGCGACACGTCGTTGGCCAGCATCAGCAGACGGATGCCGTCGAGCGCCTGCTCGGGCGACACGCTCATGGGCACGTCGCCGGTGATCACGGCGATTTCGGCCTCGAAGTCAATGCCGAAATCCTCGCTGGGCACCACCACATCGTCTCGGGGGCCAATGAAATCGTCGCTGCCACCCTGGTACATGAGCGGGTCGATGTAGAAAGACTCGGGCACCTCGCTGCTGCGGGCGGCGCGCACCAGTTCCACGTGGTTGATGTAAGCCGATCCGTCGGCCCACTGGTAGGCGCGTGGCAACGGCGCCAGGCACTGCGCCGGATCGAACGGAAACGCATGGCGCGCCTTGCCCTGGTTCAGCGTGACATACAGGTCCTGCAATTGCGGGCTGATGAAGTTCCAGTCGTCCAGCGCCTGCTGCAGCTTGTGCGCAATGCCGGTCGCATAATGCGCCGTGCTCAGGTCGCGGGAGACCACCACCAGTTGTCCATCGCGCGAGCCATCTTTGTAAGTGGCGAGTTTCATGCAAGTCTCCTGCTGCCGGGTTGGGTTGGACGGGACGATTCTGCCCCTTGATGCGGGCGCCGGGCACCTCGATCATTACGGATAGTGAAATCAGTTAACCTATCCGTAAAACCAGGATTCTAAAGCATTGGAACCTGATGACCTGCCTGTCGTCCAACCTCTCGTGCTCAACCTGTCCATGCCCGCTGAACCCACCGTTTCCCCGATTGCCGATTTGCTGCCCTCTGACGCCGAGCCGGTGCGCGCAGGCATTCAATCGGTGGAAGTGGGGTTCGAGTTGCTCAATGCGCTCTCCGAGGCACCGGGCGCGTTGATGCTGCGCGACCTCGCCGCCGCCGCGGGCATGAGCGCAGCCAAGGCACACCGCTATCTGGTGAGCTTCCAGCGCATGGGCCTGGTGATTCAGGATCCGCTGAGCACCCGATACGACCTCGGTCCTGCGGCCCTGCGCCTGGGACTGGCCAGCCTCGCGCGCATCGACGCCGTGCGTCTGGCGCGCGAACGCATCGACGGCCTGTTGGGCGAGACAGGTCACACGCTGGCCATCGCTGTCTGGGGCAACCAGGGCCCCACCATGGTGCACTGGGTGGAAGCTCCCCAATCGGTACCGGTGACTTTGCGCCTGGGCGATGTGATGCCATTGCTCACTTCGGCGACAGGCCGCTGCTTTGCTGCCTTCATGGGCAACAAGGGGCGTGATGTCCAGCGCATCGACCCCATGGTCCGTGACGAGCTCGCCCATTTGAAGAACCTGCCACGCAGCGGTCTGCCCCTGGTGGACGTGCCGCGCAACCCGGCCGAGGTGCAGGCCGTCTTCGAAGAAACGCGTCGGCGCGGCCTGGCCCGGGTGGTCCACAGCCTGTTGCCCGGCGTGGGCGGTTTCTGCGCCCCGGTGTTCGATGCCCAGGGCCGCCTGGCGCTGGGCGTGGTGGTGCTGGGCTCGGTGGCCACACTCGACACCGACTGGGACGGCCCGCCCGCCACCGCCCTGCTGCGCTGCGCCCGCCAGCTCAGCGCCGACCTGGGCCATGCCTGACGTGACCGACGCCCACACCACACCGGGAACGCCGCGCTGGCACACGCTGCTTTTGATGGGCCTGGGCGTTCTGGCGATCCATCTGTGGCTGTTGACGGACGGACTATTACCGGACCTTGCGACCCCGGCGTCCACTCTGAAGACCGAAGCGCCGGCAGCACAACCAGCGCCGAATGAGGCCTCGCCTTCCTCGGTGCTCCCTGTACCGAGTGCACCGCTGCACATCAGCAAGGTGCGCTGGATCGTGCCGACACCTGACGCCGCACCCGCGACCGAGCCCGCGAGTCAAGTCATCCCACCTTCTCCTGCGCAAGCTCCAACGCGTGCCGTTGCCCGCAAGCCCCTGGCGCCTGTCGTTGAAACACCCGCGCCCGCGCCGGCCGCAGAGGCGTTGCCACCGCCAGACGAACCCGTCGCCGTTGCGGTGGCCGAGGAAGCCAGCACCGTTGTGGCCCAGGCGGCCCCCACACAGGCCGTGCACGAATCACCCGCACCACCCATCGGCAAAGCCCTGCCGCCCTCCCAGCCGCCGGCCAGCACGCGCCTGCAATACGAGGTCGCGGGGCGAATCAAAGGCTTTTCCTACAACGCCACGGGCACGCTCGACTGGGAACTGGATGGCGGTCGCTACAACGCGCGCATGGAAATGCGCATGCCCCTGCTCGGTGCGCGGGTACAGACCAGCACGGGCGGCGTTGGCTCCGAGGGCTTGATGCCCGAACGCTTCGCCGACAAGAGTCGCAGCGAACGTGCCGCGCATTTCGAGCGCGCGCAGCATCGCATCCGCTTCAGCGCCAACACACCGGAGGCCGAGTTGCTTCCCGGCGCCCAGGACCGGCTGAGCCTGTTCCTGCAGATCGCGGGCCTGCTGCAGGCCCGCCCACAGGCCTATGCCAGCGGGCAGGTGATCGACATGCAGGTGGCAGGCACCGGGGATGCGGAGATCTGGCGCTTCCAGGTGGGCGAGGAGAGCACCCTGACGCTTCCTGCCGGCGAACTGCGCGTGCGCCACCTGGTGCGCCAGCCGCGCAAGGAATTCGACAGCACCGTGGAGATGTGGCTCGCGCCCGAATTGCATTACCTGCCAGTGCGCCTGAAGGTGACGCAGGCCAACGGCGACATGGCCGATCAGCAACTCAGCCAGAAGCCCTGAGTGCACACACCGTCTGTCCGTAAAAACCGACAACCCTTGAAGTTGGCATGAACGTTGCCATGTAAACGGGACTCTTCCTACAAACCAGCATGCTTTTGCCGATATAAGGTCATCAGGAACGCAGGTTTTTCAATTCAAGGAATTTCAGTCATGCACATGCTTTACGACTCGGATGCCTTCGCTGTGGTCCACATCCTCGCCAACGCGCCGGCAGAGGGTGACAACGCGGTGGCCGATGGCCCGCAGATTCCCCGTCACGGTTTCGAGATCGTGGACAAGCGCTCGGGCAAAGAGGTCTACCTCGATGGCTCCTGGGCCGAGATGTTCCAGCTTCAGATCACAGCCTGGCAACAAAGCACCCCTTCACAGGAAGAAGTGGAAGACACGCTGGAAGGCTATGCCACGCTGGCTCAGATGCCCGTGATCATGCATTGAGTGCCCGCGCCGCGCCTGCGGTGCGCACTCCCAGAAGCAGCATCTGCGGCCCGGCAAAGCCGGCGCCTGCCTTGATGCCTCCTCCCTTTTCCATTTTTCCCCTGGCGACCGATTGTTATTTTTATAACATGTCAGCATGTACAATCTATCTGCATGTTGATCGAAAAACGCGTTCGCACCCATAACCCGACCACGTCCCGACGGTCGGCGGCGAAAGCCGAAGGCCAGTCCCTGAGGGTGCTTGCTTACGAGAAATTCCGCCAGCAGATCCTGGACGGTCGGCTGCATGCCGGCCAGTTCGTCTCGCAGCGGGAGCTGACCGAGTTGCTCGAAATGCCCCTGGGCGCCATCCGCGAGATGATTCCTCGACTCGAGGCGGTGCGGCTTATCCATACGGTGCCCAAGCGCGGACTGCAGGTGGCGCGCGTTGATCTGCGCCTGATCCGCAATGCCTTCCAGGTGCGCGCCCTGATCGAGCGGGAGGCCATCCAGCATTTCGCCGGCGTGGCGAGCGACGCCGAGCTGGACGAGCTGGCACAACAGCATCGCGACATCCTGACGCGCGCCGAGTCGGGCAACCCCGATCCGGCGCTCGACAACGACGCAGAGACCGTCGACTGGGGACTTCACGATCGCATGGTGGACGCGATGGACAACGACATCCTGTCCGAGATCTACCGCGTCAACAGCCTGCACGTGCGGCTGATCCGGCTGGACAGCCAGCTCGTGCGGCCAATGCGCGTCATTCCGGGCATGGTGGAGCATCTGCGCTTCATCAAGGCACTGCAGGAGCACGATGGTGAACGGGCAGTGGAAATGCTGTTGAGCCATATCGACAGTTCACGACAACGCATCCTGCACCGGGCAACGACCTCGGCGTCATCGCCAGACGGCTCCGCGTCGACGGAGACGCACTGATGCCGGCCATCGCGCCGACGCGGCTGCCCACAGCGCCATACCTCGCTGTAAAGGGTGGCCCACCCCCCGATGGGCGCAGGCCGGTGGCGACATCAAGCCAGGTGCGGCTGCCGCCGCTCTCCAACATCCGGGCGTTCGAAGCCGCGCTGCGACTGGGTTCGTTCGAGCGCGCCAGCGAAGAGTTGTCGCTCACGGCCAGCGCCGTCGGCAAGCGCGTGGCGACTCTGGAATCTCTGCTCGGCGAGAAGCTGCTGGTGCGACGGGGCCGCGGCGTGTCCGGAACCGTCGCCGGGATCGAGTATGCGCGCCAGGTGCAAGCCGCCCTGGGCCTGCTGTCTTCGGTGGCGCTGCATCAACGCGGCACCATACGTCCCCAGCGGTTGCACGTGAGTGCGCCATCGGCCTTCGTCAGGGGCCTGCTGCTACCGAATCTGGCGGCATTCCAGGACGCACATCCGCACGTGGAGATTGAGCTTTCGCTGTCCACTTCTCGCGGCGCCGATGAAGCAAAGGCCGATCTCCAGGTGGGCTTCATCTCGCGCGCCTCACACACCGGGCTCGATCTGCTGGACGAACCCCTCATCGTCGTCGGTACGCCTGGCTACGCGCGCGAAGCCGGCCTGCGACACCCGGCAGACCTGCGGCACGCCAAGCTCATCCGCTGCGCCTTCGAGCCCTGGCAGCCTTGGTTTGCGCAGGCTGGCCTGGACTGGCCGGAACCGTGCGCCGGGTTACAAGTGGCCGACCCAGCACTGGCGCTGGAGGCAGCGGTCTGCGGCATGGGCGTGGCGCTGGCCCGGCCCAGCCTGGCACGTGAATGGCTGGACAACGGCACATTGCACCCCCTCTTCGGCATCGGCATCGTGCCTTCCACACGCTACACGCTGCTGCCGAGTGCTCGCGCAGAGGTGCTCGACGCGGCCGATGCGTTCTCGAACTGGCTGCGTGAGCTGTGCGCGCGCGTGTCTCGAGCCCGCTCAGCCGCGCCGGATCCGCTCCTGGTCGGAAAAGCATTCCGGGCACATACGGACTGTCATCCCTAGACTGCTGCTGCATCGAGCAACCACCACGGGAGACACATGGCGGGTCCTGAGGCAGAGCTGATCAGCCATCTACGACAAGCACTGGGCAACGAACACGTTCTGACACGTCAGGACGACATGGCGCCTCACGTTGTCGACTGGCGGGGACGCCACCACGGTCATGCCATCTGCGTGGTCCTGCCATCGAGCACGGCGGAAGTCGTGGCCATCGTGAACGCGTGCGCCGCGTCGGGCGTGCCGGTGGTGCCACAAGGGGGCAACACCGGTCTGGTGGCTGGTGCGATCCCACTCGGCGATGCAGTCCAACCACCGGTCGTGGTCGCCCTGCGCCGCATGAATCGCATCCTGGAGATCGATCCACTGGGCGACACGATGACGGTGCAGGCGGGCTGCATCCTGGCCGATGTCCGCCAGGCCGCTCAGGAGCGGGGCCGCTTGTATGGCGTGAGCTTCGGCGCCGAGGGTTCGTGCCAGATCGGTGGCACGATCGCCACCAACGCCGGCGGTACCGCCGTGCTCAGGTACGGCTCCACACGCGAGAACGTGCTGGGCCTGGAAGTGGTGCTGGCGAACGGGCATGTCTGGAACGGCCTGCGCGCACTGCGCAAGGACAACGCTGGTTACGCCATGCGCTCGCTGTTCGTGGGCGCCGAAGGCACGCTGGGCATCGTGACGGCAGCAACCTTGCGCCTGCACCCGCTGCCGCGAAGCTGGAGCACCGCCTGGCTAACTGTGGACAGCGTCGAACGCGCGCTGGACTGTCTCGGTGGTCTCAAGGAAGCCGCTGGTGATCGCATCACGGCCTTCGAACTGCTCAATCGCGCACAGATCGAGAACGTGCTGCGCCACCAGCCCGACCTGCGATCGCCACCCGACGCCCAGGCGCCCTTCTCCGTGCTCGCGGAACTCGCGGACACCGGGCCCTCCTCCGTGCTCGAGACCCTGATGGAGCAATCCCTGGCGGATTTCATGGAGCGGGGCTGGCTGCGCGACGCGGCCATTGCGCCCAGTGCCGCAACCCGAGAGGCCATGTGGAGGCTGCGCCACGGCACCGCCGAAGCCAACCGGCGCGAGGGCATGGGGCTGTCAGCAGACGTGGCTGTGCCACTAAGCGCGGTCCCCCGCTTCATCCGGGAGGCCAGCGAAGCCGTGCGGCAGGTCTACCCGCAGGCGGTCACGATGTTCGTCTCCCACCTGGGCGACGGCAACGTCCATTTCACACCGATGTTCCGGCATGCCGACTGGCAACGCTTGCCAGACCCGGCGAAGGTGGCGGACGAGGTGCGAACCCGGGTCCACGATGTCGCCCATGCCGTGAACGGAACATTCAGCGCCGAGCACGGCGTCGGCCGCACCCTGGTCGGCGAACTGCTGCGCTTGCGCTCACCGGAGGAGATCGATCTCATGCGCGCGGTGCGCCGGGCACTCGACCCATCCGGTCTCTTCAACCCCGGGGCGGTCTTCACTCACGCGCCTGCAAGGCAACCCGTCCCCCCACCCGCCTCTTGAGAGACCAACCATGCAATATCTGCCTCTGGGCCAAACCGGCCTGCAAGTCTCGCGCCTGTGTCTTGGCATGATGAGTTTCGGCTCGCCCACCTGGAGACCCTGGATTCTGGACGAGGAGATGGCACGGCCGATCGTGCGTCGGGCGTTCGAACTGGGGTTCAATTTTTTCGAGACCGCCGACATGTACTCGGCCGGCGTCTCGGAAGAGCTCACCGGAAAATTCGTGCGGGAGTTCGGGCGCAGGGAAGAAGTGGTCATCGCGACGAAGGTGTTCCATCCCGTGCAGATGGACCACAACCCCGCGCGCGCCAGCACCCACCAACCGCCTCGTCGACCCAACGACCGGGGCCTGTCGCGCAAACGCATCTTCCATGCCGTGGATGCCAGCCTCAAGCGCCTGGGTACCGACTACATCGACCTCTACCAGATCCACAGGCTCGACCCCGACACGCCGATGGAGGAGACGCTTGAGGCGCTGCACGACATCGTGAAGATGGGCAAGGTGCGCTACATCGGCGCATCGAGCATGTGGGCCTGGCAGTTCTCCAAGGCGCAATACCTCGCGCAACGACACGGCTGGACTCGCTTCGTGTCGATGCAGAACCACTACAACCTGGCCTATCGGGAAGAGGAACGGGAAATGATCCCGTTGTGCCGCGACCTCGGCGTGGGTCTGATCCCCTTCAGTCCGCTGGCACGCGGTTTCCTGGCCGGCACCCGCAGCCGGGACGATTTGCAGGCATCGCCGGGCGACACCTCGCGCGCGAAGACGGACGACATCGCCCAGCAACGCTTCTACCGGCCCGAGGACTTCGCGGTGGCACAGGCGGCCAGTCGCGTCGCGCAGGCGCGCGGCGTCTCGACCGCGCAGGTGGCCTATGCGTGGTTGCTGCAGCGCCCGGGAATCACGGCGCCGATCGCCGGGGTGAGCAAGGCCTGGCAACTCGAGGAAGCGCACGCCGCGATGGCCGTGAAGCTGGATGCGGCCGAGATCGAGGCAATCGAAGCCCCCTACCTGCCGCACCCGGTGCTGGGTCACAGCTGAAGTCTGCCGATGGGCAGCGACCGGAAAAATCGTCCGGGCACGCCTGCAGCTTGTTTCCTAACATGAGCCTGCATTCCAAAAACCCGGAGACATGCTCATGAAATCGATCGCCAGAATCCTCGCCCTCTGCCTTGGTGCAGCCCTCTCGATGGGGGCCTCCGCGCAGGACTATCCCAACAAGCCCATCACACTGATCATCCCGTTCGGGGCCGGCGGCAACAACGATGTCTCGGGCCGCATCATGGCCCAGAAGATCGGAGAGATCCTGGGCCAGCCTGTGGTGGTGGAGAACCGCACCGGAGCAGCGGGCGCGATCGGCGCCACCGCCGTGGCCCGGGCGCGACCCGACGGCTACACGCTGGGCTACCTGAGCAGCGGGCCGCTGGCCACCAACGTCCACCTTTACAAGTCCTTCCCCTACGATCCGATGAAGGACTTCGCGCCGATCGCCCGCGTGTCGATCAGCCCCGGCATGCTGGTCGTACAGCCATCATTCCCCGCCACGACGCTCAGGGACTTCATCGCCCATGCTCGTCAGAACCCGGGCAAGGTCAGCTATGCCCATGCAGGCAAAGGCTCATGGCCTCACATGGCCGGTGTGCTGTTCGAGTCCATGGCCAGTGTCGAGCTGCTCGGCGTGGCCTACCGCGGCGGCGCCCAGCAAGTGGGGGACATCCTCGGCGGCCAGGTGCTCGCCTCGTTCAACCCCACGCTCGAGGTGTTGCAGCACGTCCAGAGCGGCAAGCTGCGCGCGCTGGGCGTCTCTACCTCTGCGCGGCTTCCGATGTTTCCCGACGTGCCCGCCATCGCCGAAGTCTTGCCCGGCTACGAGATATCCACCTGGAACGGCGTGCTGGCACCGACGGGTACGCCGCCCGACATCATCCGGAAGGTCAACGCCGCCACGCGGCAGGCGCTGGCCGATCCCGTCGTGCAGCAGAAGCTGAGCCAGCTCGGCCTGGAGTCCGCCGGCTCCACACCGGAGGAGTTCGGTCAGTACATCCGAACCCAGATCGATTTCTTCGGCCGCCTGGTCAAGATCGCCGGCATCCAGCCGGAATGAACCCGGCCTTCGCATTCACTTCAACAGGACTTCCATGACCGTCAATTTCACGCCCTCCCAGATCCAGGGCATCATTCCGCCGCTGGTGACACCGTTCAACGCTCAAGGCGGCATCGACGACGCGGCCCTGCGAGAGACCGCCCGTTTCATGATCGGTCAGGGCGTGCACGGCCTGGTGGTCGGTGGCAGCTCCGGCGAGGGCTACACACTCGAGACGGACGAACTGCAACGCTCGGTGGAGATCGCAATGGAGGAAGCCGCCGGGCGCATTCCCGTCATCGCCGGCGTCATCGCGAACAGCACGCGCGACGCCATCCGGCGCGTCGAGGCCGTCAAGGCCACCGGCATCTGCGCGCTCCAGGTCACACCTGTGCACTACATCTACAAGACCGACGAGGATTCGACACGCCGGCACTTCGAGGAAATCAGCGAAACGACGGACATTCCGATCCTGATCTACAACGTCATTCCCTGGAACTACCTGTCCCCGGCGCAACTGCTGCGCCTGATGCGGGATGTGCCGGGCGTCGTCGGCGTCAAACAGAGCGCAGGCGACCTCAAGGCACTGGCCGATCTGATGATAGGTGCACGACCAGAAGACCGTATCTACGCGGCGGTGGATTCACTGCTGTACCCCTGCGTCGCTCTTGGCGCACACGGATTGATCTCGATGCTCACGTCGGCGGTGCCCGCCGCCTGCGTGCGACTGTGGGATGCCGTGCACACAGGTGACCATGGCTACGCGCTGGCGCTGCACAACCGTCTGCTGGCCCTGTGGAACGCCATATACGCAGACAACCGCGTGGCCTTGTGCAAATACACCCTGGCCCTGCAAGGCGTGCCCACCGGCCACACACTGCGACCCACGCCGGAGGCATCGCCCTCACAGCAGGCCGCGATCAAGGCAGCGCTGGCGCCCGTGCTTGAGTTCGCCGCCGGCCGCTGAGGAAGATCGGTCGCCATGCCGCGCTTTGCAGCGAACCTCAGCATGCTCTTCGGTGAGCTCCCTTTCCTCGATCGCTTCGAGGCGGCCGCGCGCGCGGGCTTCCGCGGCGTGGAGTACCTCTTCCCCTACGACTTCGATGCGCGCGAACTCGCTGCGAGGCTGTCTGATCATGGACTGGAGCAGGTCCTGCATAACCTGCCCGCAGGTGACTGGGCAGCGGGTGAGCGCGGTGTGGCCTGCATTCCGGGGCGAGAGGCCGAATTCCGGACCGGCGTGGACGCTGCGCTGCGCTACGCGCAGGCCCTGGGCTGCCGGCAACTCAACTGCCTGGCGGGCATCGCCCCAACCGGTGTGCCAGACGACGAAGTGCGCGCCACGCTGCGGTCCAACCTGCGCCACGCTGCGCGCGAGTTTGCCGCCTCGGGCATCCGCCTGCTGGTGGAAGCCATCAATACGCGCGACATCCCAGGCTTCTACGTGAACCGCACCACGCAGGCGCGCGCACTCATCGAAGACATCGACAACGCCTGGCTTCAATACGACATCTACCACATGCAGATCATGGAAGGCGACCTGGCCCGCACACTGGAAACGCATCTCGACCGCATCGCCCATGTGCAGTTGGCCGACAACCCGGGGCGGCACGAACCAGGCAGCGGGGAAATCAACTACCCGTTCCTGTTTCGCCATCTCGACACCATCGGCTACGACGGGTGGGTCGGTTGCGAGTACAAGCCCTCCGGCACCACGACGCAGGGCCTGGGTTGGCTCGCTGCATCCAAGGAGGCCGCATGAAACTCGGTTTCATCGGTCTGGGCGTCATGGGCCGTCCGATGGCGCAGCACCTGCTCGCGGCGGGCCACCGGTTGTTCGCGCACAGCCGCAGTGGTGTGCCCGAAGACCTGCAGGCAGCGGGTGCCGTGACCTGCGGCTCGCCCCGCGACGTTGCCGCACAGGCCGAAGTGATTTTCCTGATGCTGCCCGACACCCCGGATGTGGAGGGCGTGCTGCATGGGTCGCAGGGCATTGGCGAGGCGTTGGTGGCCGACCAGGTGGTGGTGGACATGAGCTCTATATCGCCCATCGCCACGCGCGAATTCGCGCTCCATGCCGCGCAAAAGGGCGTCATCTGGATGGACGCTCCGGTATCAGGCGGTGAGGTGGGGGCGAAGAGCGCCAGCCTGACCATCATGGTGGGTGGCGACGAGATCGTCTTCGAGCGCATCCGACCCCTGCTGGCCTTGATGGGACGCAACATCAACCGCATCGGACCAGTGGGCGCGGGCCAGATCGCCAAGGTGGCCAACCAGATGATTGTCGCGATCAACATCCAGGGCGTGAGCGAGGCGCTGCTGTTCGCAGCGCGGGCAGGGGCAGACCCGGCCAGCGTCCGCGCGGCGCTGATGGGGGGCTTCGCGGCATCCCGTGTGCTGGAAGTCCATGGGCAACGCATGCTGCAGCGCCGCTTCGAGCCGGGGTTCCGCATCGCGCTGCACCAGAAGGATCTTGGTCTCGCGCTCGAAAGCGCCAGGCACCTGGGCCTTGGCCTGCCCGCCACGGCCCTTGCGCAACAGATGTTCAGCAGCGCCACGGCCCAGGGCGCCGCCGCGCTCGACCATTCGGCCATGGTGCAGGCTCTGGAAGCCATGGCGGCACACACCGTCGATGCGGCGGCACCATGAAACCAGGCTCCTCATCCGGTGCGGATCCACCGCCCGTGTTCCTGCTGCACCCCGAGGACAACGTCCTGGTCGCCCGAACCGAACTGCCTGCCGGTGCCGTGGTCACACGCAAGCCCATCCCGGCAGGTCACAAGCTGGCGCGGCGCGATCTGCAACACGGCGAACCGATCGTGAAGTGCCTTGCCACCATCGGCTTCACGGCCAGCGACATCCCTGCCGGCACACTGCTCTCCGGGACGAACATCGAGTTCCGTGAATTCGAGCGCCCGCACGACATCGGCACTGAATACCGACCCATCGATCTGGTGCCGGAAACCGCACGGCGCACCTTCCTGTGACTGCGGCGCGAAGACGGCCGGGTCGGCACGCGCAACTACCTGGCCGTGGTGTCGACGGTCAACTGCTCCGCGACCGTCGCCCATGCCATCGCCGACGCCTTCACAGCCGAGAGGCTGGCCGACTTTCCTCAAGTGGACGGCGTTGCCGTGTTCACGCATGCCAGCGGGTGCGACATGGAGATGACAGGAGAACCGATGCAGGTGCTGCGCCGCACGCTCGGAGGCTATCTGCGCCACCCCAACGTGGCCGGTGCACTGGTGGTCGGGCGGCACCCGGCGCAGCATCGAGGAAGGCATCGCCAGAATCCAGGCCATGCTGCCGCAAGCCAATCGCGTCAGGCGCGAGCGCATGTCGGCGGCCCACCTCACAGCAGGGCTGCAATGCGGGGGCTCGGACGCGTTCTCATCCCTCTCGGCCAACCCTGCGCTTGGCGTGGCGGCCTGGGCGACCTCATGCGGTATCACCCTCCCGCCTGCGCAGGCTTGAATCCTTAGCAGAGGCGCACGCCTCTGCCGCAACCTTCCCGATGCGATCCTGCGGGGGCTTTTTTCAGCGGCGCTGCCGCCCGTCCCACCAGCGGTAGACCGGCTCGGCCAGGATGAGCACCGCCACCAGCCGGCACACCTGGAACGCGGTGACCACAGGCACGCCGAGCTGCAGCACCTTGGCAGTGATGGCCATTTCGGCGATGCCGCCCGGCGCCGCGCCCAGCACCAGCGTGGCCGGGTGCAGGCCGGTCAGGGCCGACAGCACCCACGCAAAGCCAGCACACAGAACCATCATGACCACGGTGGCAAAGACGATCGAAGCCAGCCAGCGCGGCGCGGTGTGCACGAACGCGGGCGTGAAGCGCACACCCAGGCTCACGCCGATCACCAACTGCGCCGCGTTGGACAAGGCTTGCGGGATGGCCGAAAGCGTGAAGCCGCACAGCGTGACACCCATGGTGACCACCAGCGCCCCCATGAACCAGGGATTGGCACGGCCCAGACGCTGCATCAGCAGCGCACCGGTCAGCGTGAGCGCGGCCAGTCCGAGCAGGCCCAAGGGCTGCACCTCGCGAATGCTCGGCGGCAGGGTGTCCAGCCCGCTCAAGCCCCAGAACTGCATGGCGAAGGGAATCGTCAAGGTCACCAGCAGCACGCGCAGGCTGTGCGAAGCGGCCACCAGGTCCGTGCGCGCGCCCTGGCGCTCGGCGATCAGCGTCATCTCGGACGCGCCGCCGATGGCACCAGCGAAGTAGGTGGTGCTGCGAAGCTGCGCGGGCGAGAGCGCAGTCAGGTGCCCCGCATGCCATCGGGCCAGGCAGGCACCGAACCCCAGGCCCAGCAGGAGTGCCCACACAATGCCCAGGGCAATGGCCCACCAGAGGCTGGCCACCAGCGCCCCCACTTCCGGCGTGAAGTACAAACCCAGCGCGACACCGATGACCCACTGGCCCGCATTGCGCAGCGGCGCCCAGCTCTCGGTGCGTGCGCCCAGCATGGTCACCATCGAGGTGACCACCAGCGGACCGATCATCCAGGGAATCGGCGTGTTCAGCCACTGGCACAAGCACGCAGCGGCCAGGGCGAGCAGAAGGGTGAACAGAACGCGCGGCCACGAACCCGGGCCGAAGGCAGAAAGGAAGGACACGCGGGAGCAGGCAGAGGCGGCACAAGGGACAAGTGAGCCCGTAGTATCCACGCATGATCTGCCGAGCCGCTTTCCTCATCACCCTCACCGTCTCACTGCTGACGGCCTGCGCGAGCCAGCCCCCCGCGTCCGTGCCCGCCCTGCTGGATCGTGTGCTGCCCTCACAGGCCCTGCTGATCGGCGAACAGCACGACGCGGCGGAACACCAGGCGCTGCAACGCGACGTGGTGCTGGCGCTGGCCACAAGAGGTCAGTTGGGTGGCGTGGTGATGGAGATGGTCGAACAAGGGCGCGACACCTTGGGCCTGCCCACCGATGCCGGCGAAGACCAGGCGCGCGAAGCCCTGGGCTGGAAGTCCGATGGCGGCTGGCCCTGGGCCGTCTACGCCCCGGTGGTCATGGCCGCGGTGCGCGCGGGTGCGCCGGTGGTGGGCGGCAACCTGCCACGCGCCCGCACGCGTGAGGCCATGGGCGAAGCAGCGCTGGACGACCTCATCCGCCCCGAGGTGCTGCAAGCGCAGCGCGAGGCGATCCGCGAAGGCCATTGCGGCCTGTTGGCGGAAGGACAGATCGCGCCCATGACGCGCATCCAGCTGGCACGCGACCGGGCCATGGCGCAGACGCTGGTGAATGCCGTTGAGCGCGCGGGGCCGGGGAAGACGGTGGTGCTGGTGGCCGGCAACGGCCATGTGCGGCGCGATCTGGGTGTGCCGCTGTACCTGCCTGTCACACTGAGCCACCGGGTGCTGATGGCGCAGGCGGGTTCAGCGAAAGATGAAGATCGGTCCGCCGATGCGATCTGGCTTACGCCAGCCACGCCCCCGCGCGACCACTGCGCGGAGCTGCGCCAGCGCATGGCCCCTCGCTGATCCGCGTCCTCAGGCCACTCTTTTGATGGCGTCGGCCAGCGTGCCGACCATCATTTCGATGTGAGAGCGCTCCACGATGAAAGGCGGCGCAAACACCAGGTTGTCGCCCGCGTTGCGCACCAGCACGCCGTGGTGGTAGCAGTCCATGAACACGTCGAAGGCGCGCTTGCCGGGCATGCCTGCCAGCGGCGCCAGTTCCACCGCGGCGGCCAGGCCGTAGCTGCGGATGCCGATCACGTTGGGCAACCCCTTGAGCGCGCTGTGCATGGCATCGCCCAGCACCGGGCCCATCTCGCCGGCGCGTTCGAACAGCTTCTCTTCACGGAACAGGTCCAGCGTGGCGATGGCCGCCGCGCACGCCACCGGGTGGCCGGAGTACGTGTAGCCGTGGAAAAACTCGATCGCGTGGTCGGGCGCACTGCCGTGTGCGCCCATCATGGCGTTGTAGATCCGGTCGGTGCAGACCACGCCGCCAAGCGGGATGACGCCGTTGGTGACGGCCTTGGCAAAGTTCAGCATGTCGGGCTGTACGCCGTAGTGGTCGGACGCGAACGCGGAACCCAGGCGACCGAAGCCGGTGATGACCTCGTCGAAGATCAGCAGGATGCCGTGCTTGTCACAGATCTCGCGCAGCCGCTTCAGGTAGCCCTGTGGCGGCACGTACCAGCCCGCGCTGCCGGCCACCGGTTCGACGATCACGGCCGCCACGTTGCTGGGGTCGTGCAGCGGCAGGATGCGGTTCTCCAGTTCCAGCAACAGGTCCTCGTCCCACACCGGCTCGGCGTTGTGCACATAGGCGTGCTTCACCGGATCGTGGATGAAACGCAGGTGGTCCACGCGTGGCAGCAGGCTGGTGCCGTACACCTTGCGGTTGGCGGGAATGCCTCCCACGCTCATGCCGCCAAAGCCCACGCCGTGGTAACCCCGCTCGCGGCCGATGAAGAGGTTGCGGTGGCCTTCCCCCCGCGCGCGGTGGTAGGCCAGCGCCACCTTCATCGAGGTGTCGGCCGCCTCCGAACCGGAGTTGCAGAACAGGACCTTGTTCAGGTCGCCCGGCGCCATGGCGGCGATCATTTCAGCCGCGCGGAAGGCCTTGTCGTTGCTCACGCTGAAGGCGGTGGCGTAGTCCAGCGTGTCGAGCTGCTTCTTGATCGCCTCGTTGATCGGCTTGCGGTTGTGGCCGGCGCCCACGCACCACAGGCTGGATATGCCGTCGATCACCTGGCGCCCGTCGTGCGTGGTGAAGTGCATGCCCTCGGCCGCCACGAAGATGCGGGGATCCTTCTGGAACGCGCGGTTGGGGGTGAAGGGCAACCACTGGTTGTCCATGCGAAGCTCGTTGTAGGCCATGGGCGGGTCTCCTCAAACAAAAGTGTTCAACGCCCGGATTGTGTCACCGCCCAGGCGCCCTGCATGGCGCCACTGCAGGCCTTGAGGGCAGGCCCACCGGGTGCTGCTGCGACAATGCGAGGGCCATGCAACACACCTACGTCCTCACCCTGTCCTGCCCGGACCGTCCGGGCATCGTGCACGCCGTCTCCGGCTTTCTGTTCGAACACGGCGGCAACATCGAGGAAGCCGCGCAGTACAACGACCACGACACCGGCCTGTTCTTCATGCGCGTGCAGTTCGCCTGTGCGCAGCTCACGCAGGACGATCTGCGCGTGCACCTGCGCGTGTTTGCCGACACGTTCGCCATGCAATGGAGCCTGCATCCGCTGGCCGAGCCGGTGCGCACGGTGATCTTCGTGAGCAAGGAAGGCCACTGCCTCAACGACCTGATGTTCCGCTGGAAGAGCGGCCTGCTGCCGCTGGACATCCGCGCCATCGTGAGCAACCACCGCGACTTCTACCAGCTCGCGGCCAGCTACAACGTGCCCTTTCATCACATCCCCGTGACCGCCGCCACGCGCGCGCAGGCCGAGGCGAAACAGCTGGAAATCATCCGGGGCGAAGGTGTAGAACTGGTGGTGCTGGCGCGCTACATGCAGATCCTGAGCAACGAGCTGTGCGGCGAGCTCTCTGGCAAGGCGATCAACATCCACCACAGCTTCCTGCCGAGCTTCAAGGGTGCGAAGCCTTACTACCAGGCACACGACCGTGGCGTGAAGCTGATCGGTGCCACCGCCCACTACGTCACGGCCGATCTGGACGAGGGTCCGATCATCGAGCAGGACGTGGCCCGCGTGGACCACACCGACACGGTGGAAGACCTCACCGCCCTGGGCCGCGACACCGAGAGCCAGGTGCTGGCCCGTGCGGTGAAGTGGCACAGCGAGCACCGGGTGCTCCTCAATGGTCACAAGACAGTTGTCTTCAAGTGACCATCCGGATTCCTCCCATCCAGTGCCTCCTCACCTTCGAGGCCCTGGCGCGGTTGCGCAGCGTCACCCAGACGGGGGAGGAACTCAACGTCACGCCCAGCGCGGTCAGTCACCGGGTGCGTCAGCTCGAGCAGATCCTGGGCACCAAACTGTTCGGCCGGGCCGACTTTTCGCTCACCACCGAGGGCAGCGAGTACCTGGCCCACGTGCGGGAAGGCCTGGCCTCGCTGCAACGCTTTCCCAGCCAGAATGCCGCGCCCGGGCGGCGCAAGCTGCGCGTGGCGGTCACGCCCACGTTCGCGCGGTCCATCCTGCTGCCGCGCCTCAAACAGTTCATCGAAAGCTATCCCGAGATCGACCTCACGCTGCAGGTCAGCATCCCGCTGCTGGACGTGGTGGCCGAAGACGCCGATCTGATGGTGCGTTTCGGCACCGGCCGCTATGCGGATGTGGAGCACGTGTGCCTGATGAAGGACGAGATCACACCGCTGGCCTCGCCGTCGTTCGCGCGCGAACACGGTCCCTTCGACACCGCGCGAGACCTGGAGGGGGTGCCGCTGCTGCGCAGTCCGCTGGATCCCTGGCGCACCTGGTTCGCCGCGCATGAGCTGGACTGGCCCGAGCCCACCGAGGGCTCACAGTTCAACGACATCGGCCTCATGTGCGACGCGGCGGCAGCCGGCATGGGCGTGGCCCTCGTGCGCCTGAAACTGGCAGCGCCCTGGCTGGAGCAGGGCACGCTGGTGCCGCTCTACGAGCGCCACGTGCCCAGCCCGCACGCCCACCACCTGTGCTGGCGCACCGGCACGATGGACCGCTGGGAATGCGCGGCTTTCGCGCAATGGTTACGCCACAGCGTGGGGTGAATCCAACAGGCCCGACACCGCGCTGACACACCAAAACGTAACCGAAGTGTTACATTCTTCCTCGCTCCATACCGAGGGGGAGATGAGCATGTTTCGAGGTTTTCGATGGCTGCTGCTGGCAGCTGTGGTGGTGTTGACGGGCTGTGCGGCCACAGGCCCGCGCTACGCAGAGGTCGAGTCGAATTTTCCCAACCTGCGGCCTGGGTATGGCCGCGTGCTGGTCTACCGTCTCGGCGGCGCGGGCGCCGCGGTTCAGCCCGAAATCAAGCTCAACGAAGAGTTGATCGGCAAGGCCCAGCCCGAAGGCTTCTTCTTCGTCGACCGCGCCGCTGGCCGCTACACCCTCACCTCCAGCACCGAGGTCCGCACCACGGCCGAACTGGAGCTGACGGAGGGCGCCACGGTGTACGTTCAGTTCGGCATTTCCCTGGGGCTGTTCGTCGGCCACCCCCGGCTGACGATTCAGTCGCCCGCGACCGCCGTACCGCAACTGGGCGGGCTGGCCTATACGGGCGCAGTGCCCCTGGTCGCAGGGCAGGCGCGCTCGCGCCAGGCCGATGCCGCCCTTCCCTCAGGTCCTGCGCCCGGACGCGCCTCACCGCCCGGCCAGGTGACGCTGGACGATCTGAGCGGCCTGCTCCCCGCTCGCTGAAAGGAAGACCCATGTCACGCCGCACCCTGCTGGCCACCAGCCTGATGCTCACCACCGCCTGGGCCCAGGCTCAGCCCTCCACCGCCCTGGCGCCGGAGGTGCTTTTCGAACGCGTCGCGCCCAGCGTGTGGGTGGTGAACGCACACGACGATTCCGACCGGCTCATGGCCAAGGGGAGCGCAGTGGTGATTGGTGCGGGCTCGCTCATCACCAATTGCCATGTGCTGACGCGCGCCAAGCGCGTGACAGTCTCGCGCGAGAACGTCACGTACGGCGCCACGCTGGAACATCCCGATACCGAGCGCGACCTGTGCCAGCTCAAGGTGGCGAACTTCAATGCGCCGGCCGTCACCATGGCGTCGGCCGACAGCCTGCGCGTGGGCTCCCGGGTCTACGCCATCGGCAACCCGCGTGGCCTGGAAACCACCATCAGCGATGGATTGCTGTCGGGCATTCGACGCAGCGACACCAACGACTTCACGGCACTGCAGATCACGGTGCCCATATCGGCCGGCTCCAGCGGGGGTGGCCTGTTCGACGCACAAGGCCGCCTGATCGGCATCACCACCTTCTACATCAAGGAAGGCCAGAACCTGAACTTCGCGCTGCCGGCCACCTGGATTGCGGAGGTGCCCGCCCGCGCGCAGGCCGCACTGACTGCACGCCAGGAGCGAACCAAGGCCACGACCATGGCCAACGCCACCGCCGCAGCGGTAGCGCCCACCGGCGACCGTGTGTTCGAGTACAAATTGCGTGATCGAAGCACTGGCAACACGCAGACGGTGGTCTACAAGCTCGACCGGACCGAAGGCGACACCCGCATCTTCAATCAGGGCAACCGCGTGGAGCGCAACAACGGTGAGGTGATCACGCGCGGCAACCCGATCGGTGGCGAGTACGACTTCGCCATGCCGCCCGGCGGCTGGGTCAGCAAGACACCCCAGCGCGGCGCCACGTGGCAGTTGAACTACAAGGTGCCCGCACTGGACCGGTTTACGGAGATGGACCTGACGGCCCAAGCGGCCGAAGAGTCCACCGTGCGAATAGGTGAGCGTGAACTGACCATCGTGCGCGTGACCTTCAAAGGCTTCACTCGCAGGGGATTCAGCACGATGGCATCGTCGGCCCCCTACGAAGCCAACGCGTGGTACGCGCCCGAAATCGGGCGCGTGGTGCGTTTCGATGCGCTCTCACGTGGTGGCGTTGGCTTTACTTCGTTTTTTGTCAACGAGGTTTTAGAGCTCACCAGCATCCGCGCCGAGTGAACCGCTTCACTCGATCGTGAGGCGCTGGCTGGCTGACGCCGATTTCTTCGGCAGTGTGAGTTGCAGCACCCCGTTCTCGTACTTCGCGCGCGCACCCGCGTTGTCGATGTCCTGAGGCAACTGGAAGCTGCGTGTGACCGCGCCGTAGAAGCGCTCGCTGCGCAGCACCTTCTCGCCCTCGGTCTGCCGGTCCTGCTGCTTCACCTCGGCGCGCAGCGTGACCACGCCACCGTCCACAGTGACCTGGATGTCTTCACGCGCAACGCCTGGCACTTCAGCTTCCACCGCGTAGGCTTCGGGCGTTTCCTTCACGTCGATGCGGATCTGCGTGGGCAGCGCATCACCATGCAGGGGTTTGACGTAGAAGCCGGGGCCGACATCGCGGAAGAAATCGTCGAGGAAACCACGGCGTGCAATCAGACTGTTCATGACAAGACTCCTGAAAATGGGTTGGACAGGCACCGGGCGCAAGCGGCGCCTGGCGTGAACGGAAATTGATGTCGGGGTCACCGGATTTCAAGACCCCGGCCGTCGCCGGCGTTCACACAACCGTGCAAGTTTCTTCAACCCGCGCGCGACCCCCTGGCATAAACTGGTCCGGACCTTTCTCACGCCCCAGACCATGAACGTACCCACCCTTGCCCCCGAAATCAGCCACGTGCAGCGCGCCGCGCGCCAGGCCGAGGTGGTGCACGCGCTGCAGGCCGTGCTGCCGGCACACGCGCTGCTCTGGCAGGCTGAAGACACCGTACCCTACGAATGCGATGGCCTCACCGCCTACCGCGCACGGCCCCTCGTGGTCGCCCTCCCGGAAACGGAAGACGAGGTGGCTGCGGTGCTCAAGGCCTGCCACCGCCTTGAGGTGCCCGTGGTGGCACGTGGCGCCGGCACGGGCCTCTCTGGTGGCGCCATGCCGCACACCGAAGGCGTCACGCTCTCGCTGGCCAAGTTCAACCGCATCCTGCGCATCGACCCGCGCGCCCGCACGGCCGTGGTGCAGGCCGGTGTGCGCAACCTCGCCATCTCGGAAGCGGCCGCGCCGCATGGCCTTTACTACGCGCCCGACCCCAGCAGTCAGATCGCCTGCACCATCGGCGGCAACGTGGCCGAGAACTCCGGCGGCGTGCACTGCCTCAAGTACGGCCTGACGCTGCACAACGTGCTGGCGGTGCGCGGTTTCACCGTTGAAGGCGATCCCGTCACCTTCGGCGGCGAGGCGCTCGATGTGCCCGGCCTGGACCTGCTGCCGCTGGTGATCGGCAGCGAAGGCATGCTGGCCGTGACCACCGAAGTCACCGTCAAGCTGGTGCCCAGGCCCCTGCTGGCCCGCTGCATCATGGCCAGCTTCGACGACATCCGCAAGGCCGGCGACGCCGTGGCTTCGGTGATTGCCGCCGGCATCATCCCGGCCGGACTGGAGATGATGGACAAGCCCATGACCGCCGCGGTGGAAGACTTCGTGCATGCGGGCTACGACCTGGATGCCGAGGCCATCCTGCTGTGCGAGAGCGACGGCACACCCGAAGAGGTGGAAGAAGAGATCGGGCGCATGAGTGCGGTGCTGCGTGGCTGCGGTGCAACCGCGATCGCCGTGAGCCGCGACGAGGCCGAACGCCTGCGCTTCTGGAGTGGTCGCAAGAATGCCTTCCCCGCGAGCGGGCGCATCAGCCCCGACTACATGTGCATGGACTCGACCATTCCACGCAAACGGCTGGCAGACATCCTGCTCGCCATCGCCGACATGGAGAAAAAGTACGGCCTTCGCTGCGCCAACGTGTTCCATGCGGGCGATGGCAACCTGCATCCGTTGATCCTGTTCGATGCCAACGATGCCGACCAGTTGCGCCGCTGTGAACTCTTTGGCGCAGACATCCTTGAGACCAGTGTGGCCATGGGGGGAACCGTCACGGGCGAGCATGGCGTGGGTGTGGAAAAACTCAACAGCATGTGTGTTCAGTTCTCACCCGAGGAAAACGCGCAGATGTTTGCGGTGAAGCAAGCCTTTGATACCAAAGGGCTACTGAATCCCGGCAAGGTCATTCCCACCCTGCAACGTTGTGCTGAATACGGTCGCATGCTGGTGCGCGCGGGTGCGATTTCGCACCCCGAACTGCCCCGTTTCTGACTGTCAAATATCACGCTTGACAAATAGCCCCCTGGGGTACAGTTGCGCTCAATGAGCGCGCTCCTTCCCTCTCAAGACCGACGTCTTGACACGCATCGGCCTGAAAGAGCGGCCCAGGAGCGGGAGCGTGCGCTGCTGCTTGAGCTCGAGACCCTGCGAGCGGAAAACGAACACCTGCGCCGCAGCTATGCGCAGTTGCTTGCAAACCAGGGCGTGCCGCGCGATCACGCGGTACATGGGCTGCATGCGCCACTGCCCCTGGCGCTGGAATCCGCCCTCGAAATCCCCCCTGAACAGAATCCGCAGAGCGCGCAGCTCGAGTACGAGGCGCTGTTCGCTGCCTTGGCCAGCGTGTTTCCCATCGGGGTGTTTCGCACCGATCAGGCCGGCGTGCTCACCCATGTGGACGAGCAACTGCAAAACATCTTTGCCCTGGAGCGCAGGGACTTTCCCAACTTCGGCTGGCTCAGCCGCGTGCACCCCGAAGACCTGGAGCGCGTGCAGCAGCACTGGGTGCAGGCGGTCTCGCGCGGTGAGGGCCTCAGCGTTGAATTTCGCCTGGTGCGACCAGGCAACGACGTCATCCATGTGCTGGTGCGCAACGCACCGCTGCGCGACGCCAACGGTGCGATCACGAGCCAGTTGGGCTTCGTGCAGGACATCAGCCCCATGCGCACGCTCGAAGCCGATGCGCGCATCAAGGACGAACTCAACCGACAGATCATCGCCAGCAGCCCCGACTGCACCAAGGTGCTCGACCTGGATGGCCGTGTCGTGCAGATGACGGCCCAGGGCTGCCGCCTGGTCGAGGTCGACGACTTCGACCAGGTGCGGCTGAGCGACTGGTCCACCTGGTGGCCCGAAGACGGTGCATTGCTCGCGCGCGAAGCGATTGATGGCGCGCGCGAAGGCAAGAGCTCGCGCTTCGTGGCCTACGGCGCCACCTTCAAGGGCACGCCCAAGTGGTGGGACACCATGGTCACGCCCATCTGCGATTCGCAGGGCTCCGCCGTCATGCTGCTGGCGGTGTCGCGCGACATCACCTCGTTGCACGAACAGCAGGAGGAAATCCAGCGCTTCAACACGGTGCTGGAACAGCGCGTGCGCGAGCGCACCGATGAACTTGCCGAAGCCAAGGAGCGCATTGCACTCGCCTTGAGAGACGCGCAGACCATCTACAACCAGGCGCCTTGCGGCTACCACTCGGTGGACGCCAGCGGCGTTTTCGTGCTGATGAACCGCACCGAGCTCGACTGGCTGGGCTACGAGCGCGAAGAGGTGGTGGGCCGCCTCAGCTTCCGGGATGTCATCGTCGCATCCGACCTCGATGCGGCACAGGACCGTCTGCAAAGGCTCATGCGCGAAGGCAAGCTCGAATCCATCGAGGCCACCATCCGCCGGCGCGACGGCAGCACCTTCCTGGCCCTGCTCAACAGCACCGCCGTTTTTGACCGTCAGGGCCGATTCGTGCGCAGCAACAGCACGGTGATCGACATCACCGAGCGCAAGGCGGCTGAAAATGCGCTGGCCGCACAGCGCAACTTCCTGCAGGCCATCACCAACAGCGTGCCGGTTCAACTGGCCTTCTTCGATCGCGACCTGGTCTGCCGCTTCGCCAATGCCAGCTACGCTCGCTGGGTCAGTGGTGACACCAACAGACTGGTCGACCGGCATCTGAGCGAAATCGCTCGCCCACAGGATCTGGAATCGGCACAGGCGCACCTGAAGGCGGCGCTGGCGGGCGAGATCCAGCGCTTCGAGGGTGAACGCGCTTTCCCTGATGGCCATCGCTTCTACGCCAGCATTGAATACACACCCTACTGGCAGGATGGCCAGGTGCAGGGCATCATCATCCAGATGATCGACATCTCGGAACGCAAGGCGTCCGAAGACCGCGTCAATCAGGCCAACCTGCAGCTCAATGAAGCGCTGCAACAGGCAAAGGCGCTCATCACCCGTCGCGAGGCCGCAGAGAACGCGCTGCGCGACAGCCAGCGATTCCTCCAGACGATCACGGATCACGTACCAGGACTGATCGCCTACGTCGACGATCGCCTGGTGTTCCAGTTTGCCAATGCCGAACACTTGCGCGTCTTCGGCATGGACCCGCAGCAGCTCGTGGGACGGCATGTCAGCGATTGCATCCGACCTGAGGTGTGGGCCGAAACGGGTCCCCGGATGGCGGCTGCGCTGGCGGGCCAGCCACAGCAATTCGAGACTTGGCGGCCCACGGCAGACGGTGGTCAGCTCTTCGTCAGCGTGACCTACCTGCCCGATGACAACGAAGGGCGCATCAAGGGTCTGTTCGTGCAGATCATCGACATCACCGAACGCAAGCGCATCGAGGAGCGCGTGATCCACCTCAACGAGGAACTGGAACAGCGCATCAGCGAACGCTCGGCCGAGTTGCTGGAAAGCGAGCAGCGCTTCCGCCTGATGGTGGACAACCTGCGCGACTACTGCATCTTCTTCATGGATGCCGAGGGGATCATCACCGACTGGACCGACAGCGCGCAGCGCATGGACGGCTATTCGCCCACGCAGATGGTGGGGCGGCACTACGGCGTGCTGTTCGACCCGGCGAATCCCGAACACGGCAAGGTCAGCGCCAACCAGATGCTGCGCCTGGCCGCCTCACGGGGACAGCACGAACTGCACAACTGGCACGCGCGCAAGGACGGCTCGCAATACTGGTCGCACTCGGTGCTGATCGCCTTGCGCGACGACGGTGGCGAGCTGCGCGGCTTCGCCAAGATCAACCGCGACATGACCGACGCCAAGCGGCTCGACGACCTCATGCGCAACATCAACGACGAGCTGGAAAACCGGGTGGTGGAACGCACCGAGCAACTGCTGGCGGCCAACAAGGATCTGGAATCGTTCTCGTACTCGGTCTCCCACGACCTGCGTTCGCCGCTGCGCCACATCTCCAGCTTTGTGAGTCTGCTGGAGGAACACCTGGGCGGCCAATGCGACGAGGTGAGTGCCCGCTACCTGAGCACGATCGGCAATTCCGCGCGCCACATGAGCCAGCTCATTGATGGTCTGCTGGCGTTCTCACGCCTGGGCCGTTCTGCCGTCAACCTCACGCCGGTGGATTTCACCCTGCTGGTGGACGCGGTGGTGGGCCAGCTCGGCCACGACACCGAGGGCCGCGTGGTGGACTGGGTGGTCGCGCCCGACCTGCCGGTGGTGCAGGGCGATGCGCTGCTGCTGCGCGAAGTCTGGGCAAACCTGCTCGGCAATGCCTACAAATACACGCGCCCGCGCGAACGAACCCGCATCGAAGTGGGCTGGAGCGTGGACCCTGTGGTCGGATACACCTTCTTTGTCCGTGACAACGGCGTGGGTTTTGACACAAAATACGCCCAGAAACTGTTCGGCGTTTTCCAACGCCTGCACCGGGCCTCGGAATTCGAGGGCACTGGCATAGGTCTTGCACTCACCCGGCGCATCATCGAGCGCCATGGGGGTAGCATCTGGGCCGAAAGCCAGCTCGGTGAAGGCAGTACTTTCTACTTCTCGCTCCCATTTGAAGGCCCTCACGGGTTCGAGTCCCCCATGGACTCCATGCCAGCCGCTCTGGAATCATGACCAAAAATGCCGATGCCATCCTGCTCGTCGAGGACAACCCCGACGACGCCGAACTGACCAAGCTGGCGCTCGCGCGCCATGGGCTCGACGGACGTGTGACGCACGTTTCCGACGGCATGCAGGCGCTGGACTACCTTCACAGGCGCAATGGTTTCATGAACCGCTCTGGCAGCAACCCGATGCTGGTGCTGCTGGACCTGAAGATGCCCTTGCTCGACGGCATCGGCGTGCTCCGGGAAATCAAAGGCTCGGAAAACCTGCACCACATCCCTGTGGTGGTGCTG
This sequence comes from Hydrogenophaga sp., assembly GCF_051860785.1. Taxonomy (GTDB): domain Bacteria; phylum Pseudomonadota; class Gammaproteobacteria; order Burkholderiales; family Burkholderiaceae_C; genus Hydrogenophaga. The sequence continues at coordinate 57,796 of NZ_JBIMLB010000015.1, read as the reverse complement.
ACCTCGTCCACGGAACCCAGCGACCTGCTGCGCGCCTACGATGCCGGCACCAATGCCTACATCGCCAAGCCCACCGAGTTCTCGCAGTTTCTCAGCGCCATGAAGCACGTCTGCGAATTCTGGATCAACATCAACCAGACCGCGCCGCAACTTCCCAGCGCGGGCGTGCGCACCACCGGCTTCGGCGACCTGATGTAAGGCCCGCGGGCCTCACCAGGGGTCGATGAAGCGCGCCGCGCCCGCCTCGGCCACCCTGGCGCCTGCCAGCCCCCTGGCCAGCCAGTCACGGGTCAGCGCAGGGTCGATCACTGCATCGATCTCCAGCGTGGCCGCCATCTGCACCGCTGCGCCGCTGGCGTATTGCCGGGCCAGCAGCTCTTCGAACAGCGCATCGCGCCGCGGTCCTTCGGGCTCGGCCTCCAGCTCCTTGCGGTAGCCCAGCCGCACCGCGCCTTCCAGCCCCATGGCGCCAAATTCGGCCGTGGGCCAGGCCACGGTGAACACCGGCGCGTGAAAGCCGCCCGCCGTGAGGCCCATGGCGCCCAGCCCGTAACCCTTGCGCAGCACCACGCTGAAAAATGGCACGCGCAGGCTGGCCGCAACCACGAAAAGGCGGCTCGCATGCCGGACCTGAGCCCGCGCTTCTGTGTCGGGACCGACCATGAAGCCCGGCGTGTCCACCAGACTGACGATGGGCAGTCCGTGGGCGTTGCACAGTTGCATGAAGCGCGCGGCTTTGTCGGCGGCATCGGCGTCGATGGCACCCCCCAGGTGCAACGGGTTGCTCGCCATCAGGCCAACAGGGCGGCCCTCGATGCGCGCCAGAGCGGTGTGGATGCCAACGCCAAAACCGTTGCGCAGCACCAGCAGACTGCCCTGGTCGACCAGGCCGCTCATGGCGGCGGTGCTGTCGTACACGCGCAGCCGGTTTTCGGGCACCACGTCGCGCAGGGCCAGCGCATCGGGCGCGACCCAACCATCCAGGCGACCCTGAAAAAACGAGAGGTAGTGACGGGCAGCGACCACGGCCTGCGCCTCGTCGTCCACCAGCACGTCGATCACGCCATTGCCATGCTGAACATCGCTTGGGCCGATTTCCTCGGGTTTGAAGCGCCCCAGCCCGCCACCCTCCACCATGGCTGGCCCGCCCATGCCGATGTTGCTGCCTCGGGTGGCAATGATCACGTCGCTGCAGCCCAGCAGCGCCGCGTTGCCGGCGAAGCAGCGCCCGCTGGCAATGCCCACCACCGCGACCTGACCGCTCAGGCGCGCGAAGGCGGCGAAGGTGCCCACGTGCAGACCCGCGACGATCGGCATGTCGGTATCACCAGGCCGCCCGCCACCGCCTTCGGCGAAGAGCACCACAGGCAGGCGCTGGTCGAGCGCGACGCCGAGCAACCGGTCGGTCTTCTGGTGGTTGCGCATGCCCTGGGTCCCTGCGAGCACCGTGGCGTCGTAGGCCATCACCACGGTGCGCTGGCCATCCACCGAACCGATGCCGGTGACCATGCCATCGGCCGGCGTGTTGGCGATCAGGTCTTCTTCGCTGCGACGGCTGCGTTGCGCAGCCACAGCAAGTGCGCCGTATTCGAGGAAGCTGCCTTCGTCGCACAGGTCGGCAATGTTCTCGCGCGCGGTGCGCTGGCCTTGTGCGTGGCGACGCGCCACCGCCTCGGGACGCGCAGCGTCCAGCGTGAAAGCCTGGCGCTTCACGAGCTGCTCCAGATCGGCACGCAGCGCCGCAGGTCCTGGAGCCGAAGGCCTGCGCCCCATCTGCGCAACCTCCGAGGTATCGCCCGGCGCGGGCTCTGCTCGCAAGAGCTCATCACCCACCTGCACCGCCTCACCCTCTGCGTAGAACAACTCCAGCACGCGCGCGCTCGCAGATGCACGCACTTCGTGCTCCATCTTCATCGCCTCCAGCACCACCAGCACATCGCCAGTGCGCACCAAGTCGCCGGGCGCGACCAGCCATTGCACGATCTGGGCAGCAAGAGGTGAGCGCAAGGAGTTCATGCGCAGATTCTGCGCGGCCGCCAGACACGCGCAGGTCAATCACGAGACAGGTTGCAGAGGGGGAGCGAATCGAGAGACACCGAGGGTCCGGCTCCGCCGGCCCCAGGTGTCGTCCCCCTTTCAGGGGGAAGGCGCCGAAGGCGACGCAGGGGGTGTCAATAGATATCCGAGTCGGCCCACTGCGAAGAGGGGCCCTCTTCCGCCGTCACCGGCATGTTCAGGTTGAGCACGAAAACCACTTCGCCGCCGAAGCGGCCGACGCCAAGGCTCTTCATGAGCACCTGCTCCTGCTCGGGCCGTTCCATGCGCAGGAAGCAGATGGCCTGCTTGGTGCCTTCGTGCATGGCGGTGAGGATGTCCAGACGCGTGATGCGCCCGAACTCGCTGCACAACTGGTGCAATGCGGATTTCAGGCTGGCCACATCGCTGTATTGCCTGAGTTCTGCGAGTGTGCTCACAATCAACTCCCTCCAGATTCGGTTCGGCTAAAGCAGAAAGGATGCTTTGGTGGGGCAAGTCCAAAGACTGCCGACAAGAGATGTTAGAGCAAAGACTACAAAATCTAACATTCCCGTTACAAATATCCCCCAAGCACGACCGCCACGTGCAGAACTTCACGGATCACCCGGCACCCGACGCCTCACGCCCACCCATCGCCTCTGTATGCTCAGCCAGATATCCCGCTTGTCCACCGATTCACACAGAGCTCCATGACCATGCGTCCAGGACCCGACATCAACCGCGCTCCCCTGGTCTCTGACCTCGCCTTCGAGCGCACCGGGTCGTTTCCCGCGTTCCATCAACGCGTGGAATTCGATCGGCTGGCCGAGCTGGCAGCGCATCTGGCGGGCACGGGGGCGGCGTTGCTGGTAGACGCTGCGCGCAAGCCCGCCGAGGTGATGGGCGCTCACGGGCTGGCGCCCGATGCGGCTCAGGCCGCCATCGCCGCTTGCGCGGACCTGATGGGTCCTTCCGCCACCGAGGGATGGAAGCGGGTCACCACGGACAAGGACCGCCCCCATCGCACAGACTGGCGCTGCGGCCACTGGCTACCGCTGCCGGCCTCAGCGACTTCTGCACAGACTGGCTTGCTGCTGCTGGATGCCGACACCAGCCGCGACGGCGAGGCTGCCACGCCTGCGCTGCGTGTGCTCGCCAGCCATGCCGCCGGCGTTGTGGCGCTGGCGCGCCGCTGCGAGCAGATCGAGCAATACAACGCCAACGTGCTGCGCGAGAGCGAGAGCCGTCTGAACCTGACCGAGCACACCGCTGGCGCAGGCAGTTGGTCGCTGCAACTGTCCACGCGCAAGGTGGTGCATTCCGACGAGTTCGCCACCATCCTTGGCCTGAGCGATCACGAGCAGGTCAAGGACCTGGAATCCATGGTGCAACGCTACACGCCCGAATGGCGCAGCGGTATCCGCCAGCGGCTGGAGCGCTGCGCGCAGAACGGCGAGTCTTTCGACGAGGAGATTCAGGTTCTGGTCGACGGTGGTACCCCGAAATGGGTGCGCACGGTGGGAACGGCGGTGCGACGCGCGGATGGAGAGATCGCGCGCATCCAGGGCGCGATCCAGGACATTTCGGCGCAGAAGCAGGCCCAGCAGGACACGCTGCGCCTGGCCATGCGCCTGACCACCACGCTCGCCAGCATCACCGAAGCCTTCGTCACACTCGACCGCCAGTGCTGCTTCACCTACCTCAACCAGGAGAGCGAACGTCTGCTGCAGAAAACCACGGCCGATCTGCTCGGCATGGAAGTGTGGCAGGACTTCAGCCCCGGCCTGGCACAACGCCTCAAGGACCAGCTCACCAAGTCGCTGCACACCAACCGCCGCGTCGAACTGGAAGATTTTTTTCCCACGCTGGGCAAGTGGCTGGAGGTGCGGGCATACCCCTTCGCGGAGGGGTTGGCGGTGTACTTCCGCGATGTGACGGAACGCCGCCGCTCGCAGGAGCAACTGATGCTGCTGGAAACCAGCGTCTCACGGCTCAACGACATCGTGGTGATTGCCGAGACCGGCGCAGCCAGCGACGACCAGGAGCCTCGCATCGTCTTCGTCAACGACGCCTTCGAGCAGCACACCGGCTACAGCCGGGCCGAGGTGCTCGGGCAGACGCCGCGCATGCTGCTCGAGCTCGACCCCGCCATCACCAAACTGCGAGAGCTTGCGCAGAGCCTGCAGCAGTCCAGGCAGGCCCGCACCGAGCTGATGGTGCGGCGCAAGAACGGTGCCATGTTCTGGGTGGAACTCGAGGTGGTCTCGGTGCAGGCCACCGCCGAGGACATCACCCACTGGGTGGCGGTCGGGCGCGACATCACGCAGCGCAAGACCGCCGAAGACATGATCCGCCACCTGGCCTTCTACGACGCACTGACCGACCTGCCCAACCGGCAGCTGTTGCTGGACCGCCTGCAGCAGGCCCTGGCCGCCAGCGCGCGCTCAGGCCAGCATGGCGCGCTGATGTTCATCGACCTCGACAACTTCAAGATCCTCAATGACACCCTGGGCCACCACATGGGTGACCAGTTGCTGCAGAAGGTCGCGCAGCGCCTGACCCGAAGCGTGCGCAAGACCGACATGGTCGCGCGACTGGGTGGCGATGAGTTCGTGGTGATGGTCGACGACCTGAGCACCGACCCGGAGGCGGCCGCCTTCAAGGCCACCGCGCTTGCCGAGAAGGTGCTCAACACCCTGCGCGAGCCTTTCCAGCTCACCGGCCACCAGCACTTCGCCACGCCCAGCATCGGCGTCACCTCGTTCAACGGCCAGCAGAGCGACGTGGGTGAACTGCTCAAGCAGGCCGACCTGGCGATGTACCAGGCCAAGTCGCTGGGCAGAAACACGCTGTGCTTCTTCGACCCGGGCATGCAGGCGACCGTGAGCGCCAACGCCACCGTGGGATCCGACCTGCGCGTGGCACTCAGCGAGCAGCAGTTCGTGGTGTATTACCAGCCGCAAGTGGACCGCGTGGGCGTGATCACCGGCGTGGAGGCACTTGTGCGCTGGCAACACCCGCAGCGCGGCCTGATGACGCCGGCCGACTTCATTCCCGTGGCCGAGGACACCGGCCTGATCCTGCCACTGGGCCAGTGGGTGCTGGAAACCGCCTGCGAACAGCTCGCCGCGTGGGCCGATCGCGCACAGACCGCCAACCTGAGCATCGCAGTGAACGTGAGCGTGCGCCAGTTCCGGCACCCCGACTTCGTGGACATGGTGATGGCCGCGATCACACGCACCGGCATCCGGCCGCACAAGCTCAAGCTCGAACTCACCGAGAGCCTGCTGGCCGACCGCATGGAGATCACCATCGACAAGATGGGCATGCTCAAGGCGCTGGGCGTCACGCTCTCGCTGGACGATTTCGGCGTGGGCTACTCGTCGCTCTCGGTGCTCAAGCGCCTGCCATTGGACCAACTCAAGATCGACAAAGGCTTCGTGGCCGACGTGCTCACCGACCCGAACGACGCCGCGATCTCACGCGCCATCATCGCGCTCGCGCAGAGCTTGAGCCTGCAGGTGGTGGCCGAAGGGGTGGAGACGCAGGAGCAGCGCGATTTCCTGGCCTATCAGGGTTGTGATCAGTTCCAGGGCCACCTGTTCGCCAAGCCGCTGCCCATCGAAGCGCTGGACGCGCTGCTGCAGAACCCGACCGCCGGAATGCTGGTTCTTTCATAGACTCGGCGGGCCCGGCGCCGGGCCGCTCCCAAGGCGGGCCCAGCCCCCTTGGGGGCAGCGACCCGCGCAGCGGCGGAGCGTGGGGGCTCATTCCCTAGACGTGTAAAAGAAGAAACCGCCGCTCCCACGGACTGATCACTTCGAAGTACTCGCGGTACTCCACTTCCTTGATCGCGCTGTAGGTCTGAATGAAGTGCTCGCCGAAGAGTTCGACCAGCGGCGCGCAGGCCATGAGCTTCTCTACCGCGTCGTCGAGGTGGCGCGGCAACTGGTGCGGCTGCTCGTAGGCACTGCCCTTGAGCGGCGCCGTGGGCTGGATGGCGTGCTTCATGCCAAGGTACCCGCACGCCAGACTGGCGGCAATCGCCAGGTAGGGATTCACGTCCACGCCGGCCAGGCGGTTTTCCACACGGCGCGCCTCGGGGCCTGAGTGCGGCACGCGCAGGCCGCAGGTGCGGTTGTCGTAGCCCCAGCTCAGGTTGATCGGCGCCGAGGTGAAGCGCGAAAGCCTGCGGTACGAGTTCACATACGGCGCAAAGAACGCGGTGGCCGCCGGCAGGTAGGTCTGCAAGCCGCCGATGAAATGCAGAAAGTGGTCGGAGGCTTCACCGTCGGCGCGGCTGAAGATGTTCCTGCCATCTTCGATGCCGACCACGCTCTGGTGAATGTGCATGGCGCTGCCGGGCTGGCCCTGCATGGGCTTGGCCATGAAGGTGGCGTACATCTGGTGGCGGATCGCCACCTCGCGGATGGTGCGTTTGAACAGGAACACCTGATCGGCCAGCGGCAGTGGATCGCCGTGATCGAGGTTGATCTCCATCTGCGCGGTGCCCATCTCGTGGATCAGCGTGTCGAGCTGGATGCCCTCGGCCTCGCACCAGTCGTACATCACGTCGAAGATGTCGTCGTACTCGTTGATCGCATCCATCGAGAAGCTCTGCATGCCTGCCTCGGTGCGCTTCGTGCGGCCCACCGGCGCTTTCAGCGGAATGTCCTCGTCGGGCTCGACCTGCACCAGGTAGAACTCCATCTCGGGCGCCACCACCGGCTTCCAGCCTTCGTCGGCGTACAGCTTGAGCACGCGGCGCAACACGTTGCGTGGCGAAAGCGCGAACGGCGCGCCATCGAAGGCAAAGCAGTCGTGGATGATCTGCGCCGTGGGCTCCTTGGCCCAGGGCACGGGGCGCAGGGTGTTCGGGTCCGGCTTGAGCAGCATGTCCGGGTCGGCCACCGAGGTGTAGTCCTTCTCCGGGTAATCGCCGGTTACCGTCATGGCGAACACCGCCTCAGGCAACCGCAGCCCCACCGAAGGGTCGTATTTGTGGCGCGGCACGATCTTGCCCCGCGCCTGCCCCGCCATGTCGGGGATGATGCATTCCACTTCGGTGATGCGCTGCTCGTCCAGCCATTGCTGGATGCGCTGGGCGTCGGCTTCCGGGCTGGGTGTGGTCATGGCGGTTACCAGTTGGTGATGCGGGGGTTGGCGAAGGAGTAGTGGTTCGGCACCGCCATGTTGGAGAACGAGAACGAGAGGCTCACGTCGAGCGAACGCACCTGATGCCACCAGCCCAGCGGCAGGAACACGGTCTCGCCGGGTTCCACCACGACGTCGAGCACGGTGGCCTGCGCAAAGAGCGGGTAGCGCGCCAGGTCGGGCTGGTCCAGGTCCACCGGGCTGTAGACGTCGAAATGGTTGTAGAGCAGCGGTGTCTGCAGCGGTGAGATGAAGCGCCAGCGCTTGCGGCCCACGATCTGCGTGTGGCACAGCATGATGGTGTCGTGGTGCAACGGGGTGACGGTGCCGGCCGGCCCGAACCAGAACGACGCACGCTGCACGAGCTGCGATCGGTCGCAGAACTCGGGCAGGGTGCCGATGTCCTGCAGCAACGGCGCGAAGCCGGGTTGGCTGAGCATTTCGTTGTTGGCGGTGAGGTAATAGTCGTTGGTCTCACCACCAGCGAGCACACGGTCCACGAAATCGGCCAGCCGTGACTTGCGCCGGTGATCGAACTTGTTGACCTCGTAGTTCGGATCGGCACTGCGTTCGGATTGCACCTCCACATCGAGGTGGCCAAAGCGTTGGCGCAGGTCCTGAGGCGACCAGCGGGCCAGAGCCGGCCAGTCGCGCGCCACGTCGGTCAGCACCACGGGGCGGCTGCCCATCACGTACTTGTCCAGGAACTCGCCCAGCGGCACGCGACTGCGTTTCTCCACGTGGCCATACAGCGGGTCGAGCTCATGCACGCGCTGCTGATTGGCCACCACCGATTCGAGCTTGGCCTGCAGCTGCTGGAACTTGCGCGCGGCCAGGAAAGCCGGGTCTTCTTCCATGGCACGAATGGCTGGCTCGCATTCGACCGGATCCAGACCCGCCTTCACCATGGTGTCGAGCATCGATTCGGGCGTGCAATCGCGCAGCCGGTTTTCGGCGATCCACTGGCGCCAACTGGCGTCGAGCGGGCGAAAGACGGTCGCGGACTCCAGGGGCCGGGGCGCAGAGGGAATGGTCGAATTCATGTGGGATGGACAAAGGGTGGATGCCCGCGCAACCGGCGCCGCCACGGCACTTCCACGAAGCGGTAACAAAGCACCGAGGCCCCCACCGTCGCCAACAGGCCGATGGCATGAACAAAGGGGGTGCCCAGGTCTCCGAGAAGCCTCATGCTCAACACCGTCACCACCGACCAGTGGATGATATATAGCGAGTAGCTGGCTTCGCCCAGCAGAACGAGCCTGGGATGCTCCAGAAGCGGGCTCAACCAGGTCGGCCCTGACGCCACCGCAAGGATCAGGCCCACGAACGGCAAGATGAAGGACGTGTGCTTGGTGGACACATCGAACAGCCACCACGCGGCACTTGGGCCGCTGTAGTCGGTGTTCATCACGCGCGCCACAATCAACAACAGGCACAAGCCCAGCAAGCCATTGCGCCCCGATGCCGTCTGCAACCCCGGCAGACCCCGGCGAGAAGCACCGGACTGCATCAGCAGGAAGCCATGCCCGGCCAGGCAGCCCGCGAGAAATTCGCTGTAGCGCAGGAGCGGGTTGTAGGTCAGCACCAGGTACTGCGTACCAGCCTCCACCCGCCAGAGGTAGTTCATCACGTAGAGGACCAGCGTGTAGAGCAGCGTGCCCATCAACGCTGCCACCGGCACCGCCCAGAGGTACCAGGCCACGCGCCGTCCTGGCTTGACCAGCACCGCGCAAAGCCATGGAAACGTGGCGTAGAAAAAGAACTCGGCGGCCACGCTCCATGCCGGGGTGTTCCAGAACATCGCAAAGGGCACGGAGGGCACCCAGGCTTGCAGGCCCACCGCGTTGAGCAACCACGAGGCCCAGTAGGTGTGAGCCACTTCGCCGAGCTGGCCCGCCGAGGCCCGCTCCAGCAGGTGCCACGGGGTGTCGAGCAACAGGCCCAGCAGGTAGACGGGATACAGGCGCGCCAGCCGGAAGCGCAGGAACCACCAGACCCGCTTTTCCGAGACACCACCGGCGAACCATTCGCGGTAACGGTAGGTGAGGATGAAGCCGCTGAGGACGAAGAAGAATGTGACGCCGAACTGCCCGCCGACGACCAGTTGCCGCAGCCAGTCGGGCATCGGGCCCAGCAGATCGCGGTAGTGCAGGATCACCACCGCCAGAGCGGCGAAGAAACGCAGGCTGGTCAGCGCCCGCAGCTCTGGCCGCTCGCCGCGCGATTCGCCCCCCGGGACCGGAAGGACGTCACCCCCCTCCGGCCCTCGAATGTGTTGTGCCAAGTTGCCCGCCCCCGAAAAAGGACCAGAAGCCGGGTAACCCCCGCCGCGCCGGCTTCAACGCCCAGCATGTTAACGGGCGCGAGGGCAAGGCACTCAGCCGACTCAGCGGGTGAACAGGCTCACGTTGCCGCCGGCGGCGGTGGTGTTGATGGTCAGCGTCTGTTCGGCGCAGAAGCGCATGAGGTAGTTCGGCCCGCCGGCCTTGGGGCCGGTGCCGCTCAGTCCCTCGCCACCAAAGGGTTGCACGCCCACCACCGCGCCGATCATGTTGCGGTTCACGTAGACATTGCCCACCCGGGCCGCGGCGGCCAGCGCCTGGGCACGGCTGTCGATGCGGGTCTGGATACCCAGGGTGAGGCCGTACCCCAGGGCGTTGATCTGTCCGATCACCGCCATCGGGTCGCCGCTCCAGCGCACCACCTGCAGCACCGGACCGAAGATCTCCTGCTTCACGTCGGCAATCGCCCCCACTTCGAACATCTGCGGGGCAATCAGGTTGGGCATGGCGTGCGACAGCCTGGAAGGGGGCAGCAGTGCGCGGTTCTGTGCATGCAGGCGCCCCAGGTGAGCGCCAATGCCTGTGAAGGCTTCGTCATCGATCACAGGGCCGAGGTCGGTGGCCAGGTCGGCGGGGTTGCCCACCACCAGCTCTTTGGCAGCACCCTGGATCATCTCGATCACGCCGTCGGCAATCGCCTCGTGCACACACAGCAGGCGCAACGCCGAACAGCGCTGGCCCGCGCTGCGAAACGCGCTCTGCACCACCGCATCGGCCACCTGCTCGGGCAGGGCCGTGCTGTCGACCAGCATGGCATTGATGCCACCGGTCTCGGCGATCAGCGGCACGATGGGACCGTCCTTGGCGGCAAGTGCGCGGTGGATGATGCGGGCCACCTGGGTGGAGCCCGTGAACACCACGCCGGCGATGCCCGGCTGCGCCACCAGTGCCGCGCCCACGGTCTCACCGGGTCCGTGCAGCAGCTGCACCGCGCCCACGGGCACACCAGCGGCGTGCAGCAGCTTCACGGCTTCGAGTGCGATGGCCGGTGTCTGTTCGGCCGGCTTGGCCAGCACGGTGTTGCCGGTGGCCAGCGCCGCGGCCACCTGCCCGATGAAGATGGCCAGGGGGAAATTCCAGGGGCTGATGCAGACCCAGGCGCCGCGCCCCTCCAGACGCAGCGTGTTGCTCTCGCCCGTGGGTCCGGGCAACGAAGTGGGTGCCATCAGGCGCTCGGCGTCATTGGCGTAGTAACGCAGGAAGTCGATCGCTTCTCGCACCTCGGAAACCGCATCGCCCCATGTCTTTCGCGCTTCTTTCACCAGCAACGCGCACAGACTCGGCAGTTGCAGCTGCATGGCATCGGCCGCTCGGCGCATCGTGGCGGCGCGCTCGGCAACGGGCGTGTGGTTCCAGCCCGCGAATGCGCGCACGGCACGCTCGCACGCAACCCGCACTTCGTCGATCGTGGCTTCGGGCACGCGGTTCACTGCCGTCATGGCGTGCGCATCCATCAGCGACTGGCGGTGTGCGGCCACGGCGAGGTCCAGGCCCTGGCTGTTGGGTCGGCTCTCGCCGTAGAGGCAGGGCGGTAGCGGGAGCCACGCGGCGTCGGGCGCATCGGGCTGCGACTGTTCCATGGGCGAAACCAGCAACTCATCCATGCCCACCGACTCATCGGCGAGCTGGTGCACGAAAGACGAGTTGGCGCCGTTCTCCAGCAGACGCCGCACCAGATAGGCCAGCAGGTCGCGGTGGGCGCCCACGGGGGCATAGACCCGGCAGCCCACGTGCGGGTGCTTCAGCACTTCGCGGTAGATCCCCTCGCCCATGCCGTGCAGCCGCTGCAATTCGAAAGGCACGCGCTCCTCCGAAGCCATCTGCAGGATGGCGGCAATGGTGCCCGCGTTGTGCGTGGCGAACTGCGGGAAGATGGCGTCAGACGCCACCAGCAAGGCGCGCGCGCAGGCGAGGTAGCTCACGTCGGTGTGTGGCTTGCGCGTGAAAACCGGGTAGGCGGCCAGGCCCAGTTCCTGCGCGCGCTTGATCTCGGCATCCCAATAGGCCCCCTTGACCAGGCGGCACATGAACTTGAGCTGGTGCCGGCGCGCCAGCGCGGTCACGTGTTCGATCAGTTCCACCGCACGCGTCTGGTAGGCCTGCAGGGCCGGGCCGAAACCTTGCCATTGGGGACACTTCTGCGCCACCCGCTTTGCCAGTGCCTCGAACACCGCGAGCGACAGCTCCAGGCGGTCGACTTCCTCCGCATCGATGGTGAGGTTGAGGTTGGCCGCAGCGGCCGCTTCGCACAGCGGCCACACGCGTGGCACCAGCTCTTCGAGCACGCGTTCGTGCTGCGTGTCCTCGTAGCGCGGGTGCAGGGCGCTGAGCTTGATGGAAATGCCGTCGTTCTGGCTGGGGTGAAGCGATGCGTCCGCCTCACGCGCAATCGCGGCAATGGCTTGCTGGTAGCTCGCCAGATAGCGCAGCGCGTCTTCATCGGTGCGCGCGCCCTCGCCCAGCATGTCGAAGCTGAAGCTCAGCTGGCGTTGCGCCTTCTTCGCGGAAGCCGCCTCCTTCATGCCTTCCTCGATGGTCTGCCCCAGCACGAACTGGCGACCCAGCAACTGCACCGCACGCAGCGTGGCTGCCACCACCGTGCGTGCCCCCAGCTTGGACAGCAGACCCGGTTCATTGCCCGCATCGGGCAGGAATTTCTTCGACATGGCGATCGCGGTGGACGACAGGCGCGCCAGCGTCGAGTCGGCCGCGCCATCGAAATCCGCCCGCCCCAGCTGGTCGGCCGTCAGCGCGATGGCGGTCTCGGCATCGGGCACGCGCAGCAACGCCTCGGCCAGGCGCATCAGGGCCAGACCCTCGGCGCTGGAGATCGGGTACTCCTTGAGCAGGCTCTCCATGGCCCAGAACGGCGGCGGGTTGCGGCGCACGGCATGCACCCAGGGCGCGGCCACATCGGCGGCAGCCGACCAGTCCAGCGCCCCCTGGAGCGAGGCAAGCCGGTGGGACAGCACCCCGGTTTCCGGGCGATAGGGCGAGGGAAGGACGTCGGATGGGCGTGGCATGAAAGGCTCCAGGAAATGGCCATGGGTTGTTAGTGTGCGTATGCTGAACGCGAAATCAATGAATTTTTCACCATTGAAATGCCATAAAACTGGATAATCAACATCCATGACTCTCGAGAAAGCCGACCTGGACCGCATCGACCTCAAGCTGCTCAAGCTGCTGCAGGCCGACGGTCGCATCACCAACCTCAAGCTCGCCGAAACGGTGGCCCTCTCGCCCACCGCCGTGCTGGCGCGCACGCAGCGGCTGCAGCGCGACGGCTACATCCTGGGCTACGAGGCTCGGCTCAATCCGCTCAAACTGGGTCGCGGAATGATGGTGTTCGTGGAGGTGCTGCTGGACCGCACCACACCCAATGTGTTCAACGAGTTCAAGGCCGCAGTGCACGTGCGCGACGAGATCATGGAATGCCACATGGTCGCCGGCGGCTTCGACTACCTGCTCAAGACCCGCATGGCCGACATGGCCGCCTACCGGGAATTCGCCGGCAACGTGCTCTGGCAACTGCCCGGTGTGCGCGAGACACGCACCTACGCGGTGATGGAAGAGGTCAAGGACAGCGCACGGCTGCCACTTTGACAAGCCGCCAGCTCGTCGCAAAATACCCGGTACCCCTTTCTGGAGACACCATGATCCGCCACGCTGCCCTGCTCTTCTGCGCCCTAGCGGCCACCCTCGCCCACGCCCAGAGCACCAAGCCCGGCCTTTGGGAAATGACGCAGAAGATGGGTGGCAGCGCGCAGATGGATCAGGCGATGGCGCAGATGCAGCAACAGATGGCATCGATGTCGCCAGAGCAGCGCAAGATGATGCAGGACATGCTCGCCAAGCAGGGCATGGCCATGCCCGCGCCGGCCGCCGGCGGCGGCATGACGGTGAAGATGTGCATCACGCCCGAGATGGCTGCCAAACAGGATCTGCCGGCGCAGACCGAAGGCGAGTGCACCACCACGGTCACCTCGCGCAGCGCCAATGTGGTGAAGATGAACTTCGTCTGCAAGAACCCGCCTTCGACCGGCGAGGGCACCTACACGTTCCAGAGCGACACGGCCTACACCATGAAGATGCTGATGAAGACCACCCACCAGGGCAAGCCGCAGAACGTCACCATGGACGGTCAGGGCAAGTGGTTGTCGGCGAACTGCGGCAACGTCAAGCCGTTGAAGTGAGTTTGTTCGACCGGCTGCCAAAGATCGAGCGGCCGACACGAACCATGGTCGAGCCGGCCGAGATGGCGGCCTCCAGATCGTCGCTCATGCCCATGGACAAGGTATCGATCTCGTAGCCACCTGCACGCAGTTCATCCCACAGCGCACGCGCACGCAGGAACACCTGGCTCTGCGCCTCGACGTCCTCCGTGGGTTCGGGAATGCACATGAGGCCGCGCAAACGCAAGCGCGGCAGCTGGCTCACTGCACGAGCGAGTGCAGGCAGTTCATCGGGAGCGACGCCCGACTTCGTCGAGCCGCCATCCACGTTGACCTGAATGCATACCTGTAGGGGTAGCAACTCGGTCGGGCGCTGCTCGTTCAGGCGCTCTGCGACCTTCAGGCGGTCCACCGACTGCACCCAATCGAAGTGGCTGGCCACCAGGCGCGTCTTGTTGCTCTGCATCGGCCCGATGCAATGCCACTCGATTGAAAAGGGCGCGGGGGACTCGCGCAGCACGAGGATTTTTTCCACCCCTTCCTGCACGTAGTTCTCGCCAAATGCGCGCTGGCCGGCGGCCTGCGCCTGACGAACGGCATCGGGGCCGAAGGTCTTGGAAACGGCCAGCAGCGTGACCTCGTTCACATCGCGGCCAGCCTGTCTACAAGCGCGCGAAACCCGCTCCCGTACGGTTTGGAGATTGCCTTCAATCGTCGTCATAATCAGCCGTCATTACCCAACCACAACACGGAACCCGGGATGGACATCACCCAACTGCTGGCCTTCAGCGTCAAGAACAAAGCGTCCGATCTTCACCTCTCCGCGGGTCTTCCACCCATGATACGGGTGCATGGCGACGTGCGACGCATCAACGTCGAGCCCCTGGACCACAAGTCGGTCCACGGCATGGTGTACGACATCATGAACGACAGCCAGCGCAAGCAATACGAAGAGTTCCTGGAATGCGATTTCTCGTTCGAGATCGAAGGGCTGTCTCGTTTTCGCGTCAACGCCTTCAACCACAACCGTGGCGCCGGCGCGGTGTTCCGCACGATTCCGAGCAAGATCCTCACGCTCGAACAACTCAACGCCCCCAGGATCTTCGGCGACCTCGCCCTGCGCCCGCGTGGCCTGGTGCTGGTGACCGGCCCCACCGGCTCGGGCAAGTCCACCACGCTGGCCGGCATGGTCAACCACTTGAACGAAACCGAGTACGGCCACATCCTCACGGTGGAAGACCCGGTGGAGTTCGTGCACGAGTCCAAGAAGTGCCTGGTGAACCAGCGCGAGGTCGGCCCGCACACCCTGAGCTTTGCCAACGCCTTGCGTTCGGCGCTGCGTGAAGACCCGGACGCCATCCTCGTCGGCGAAATGCGCGACCTCGAAACCATCCGCCTGGCCATGACCGCCGCCGAAACCGGCCACCTGGTGTTCGGCACGCTGCACACCTCGAGCGCTGCCAAGACGATCGACCGCATCATCGACGTGTTCCCGGCAGAAGAGAAGGACATGGTGCGCGCCATGTTGTCCGAATCGCTGGTCGCGGTGATCTCGCAGACGCTGTGCAAGAACAAGGATGGCTCGGGCCGTGTGGCCGCGCACGAGATCATGCTGGGCACCAGCGCCATCCGGAACCTGATCCGCGAAGCCAAGGTGGCACAGATGTACTCGGCCATCCAGACCGGCAACAGCGTGGGCATGCAGACGCTCGACCAGAACCTCTCGGAGCTGGTCAAGCGCAACGTGATCAGTCCGGCCGAAGCGCGCAGCAAGGCGAAGATTCCGGAAAATTTCCCCGGCTGATCAGCCAGGAAGGGCAGGACACATGGAACGCGACCAGGCATCCAAATTCATCAACGACCTGCTGCGCCTCATGCTCAGCCGGACCGGTAGCGACCTTTTCATCACGGCCGACTTTCCGCCCGCGATCAAGGTCGATGGCTCGGTCGTCAAGGTGTCGCCGCAGCCGCTGAATGCCACGCACACCCTGTCGCTGGCGCGCGCGATCATGAACGACAAGCAGGCGGCCGAGTTCGAGCGCACCAAGGAATGCAACTTCGCGATTTCACCGCCCTCCATCGGCCGCTTCCGCGTAAGCGCATTCGTGCAGCAGGGCAAGGTCGGCATGGTGCTGCGGACCATTCCCGCCGTGCTGCCCACCATCGACAAGCTGGGCCTGCCCCAGGTGCTCAAGGATGTGGTGCTCTCCAAGCGCGGCCTTTGCATCCTGGTGGGCGCCACCGGCTCGGGCAAATCGACGTCGCTTGCGGCCATGGTGGACTGGCGCAACGAGCACACGCACGGCCACATCATCACCATTGAAGACCCGGTGGAGTTCGTGCACCCGCACAAGAACTGCGTGGTCACGCAGCGCGAAGTGGGCCTGGACACCGACAGTTGGGAAGCCGCCTTGAAGAACACGCTGCGCCAGGCGCCCGACGTGATCCTGATGGGTGAGATCCGCGACCGCGAGACCATGGAACACGCGATCCAGTTCTCCGAGACCGGCCACCTGTGTCTGGCCACGCTGCACGCCAACAGCGCCAACCAGGCGCTGGACCGCATCATCAACTTCTTCCCCGAAGAGCGCCGGGCGCAATTGCTGATGGACCTGTCGCTGAACCTGCGTGCGCTGGTCTCGCAGCGCCTGGTGCCGCGTCAGGACAACAAGGGGCGCCATGCGGCGGTGGAGATCATGCTGAACTCGCCGCTCATCTCCGACCTGATCTTCAAGGGCGATGTGGCCGAGATCAAAGAGATCATGAAGAAGAGCACGCAGATGGGCATGCAGACCTTCGACCAGGCGCTGTTCAACGCCTTCGAGGCCAACCTCATCACGCTCGAAGACGCGCTGCGCAACGCAGACTCGCTCAACGACCTGCGCCTGCAGATCAAGCTCAACAGCCAGCGTGCAAAATCACTCGATCTGGCCGCGGGTACCGAGCACCTCACGATTGTGTGACCCCCCTGCGCCGCGCCTGCGGCGCGTCACCCCCTCAGGGGGCAATGCCTGCGGCCTGGCAGAGCCAGTTCCGCGGCATTTCTGTTTTTAGAAAGACCCTTCCATGTCCAACATTGCTGATCGCACTTACGAATCCACTCCTGCTCGCCGCGTCGCTTTTCTTGGCCTGGGCGTCATGGGTTATCCCATGGCCGGGCATCTGGCGCGGGCCGGGCATTCGGTGACGGTCTACAACCGCTCGGGCGGCAAGGCCGTGGCCTGGGTGGCAGCGTTCGGTGGTTCGAGCAAGTCCACGCCGCGCGAGGCGGCCCAGGGTGCGGACATCGTGTTCGCCTGCGTGGGCAACGACGACGACCTGCGCTCGATCACGCTGGGGGCCGACGGCGCCTTTGCGGGCATGTCGCCGGGCTCCGTGTTCGTGGACCACACCACCGCGTCGGCCGACGTGGCGCGCGAACTGCACCGCGCGGGCAAGGCGCTGGGCATTGCGTTCGTGGATGCGCCAGTATCGGGCGGTCAGGCCGGCGCACAGAACGGTGCACTCACCGTGATGTGCGGCGGGGACACCACTGCGTTCGAATCGGCGAAGCCGGTCGCCATGGCGTTCTCACGCGCCTTCACGCTCATGGGCGAGAGCGGCGCGGGCCAGCTCACCAAGATGGTGAACCAGGTCTGCATCGCCGGTCTGGTTCAGGGCCTGTCGGAAGCCATCGCCTTCGGCCAGAAGGCCGGGCTGGACATGAACCAGGTACTCGATGTGATCGGCAAGGGTGCCGCGCAGAGCTGGCAACTCGACAACCGGGGCAAGACCATGGTGGCCGACAAGTTCGACTTCGGCTTTGCGGTCGACTGGATGCGCAAGGATCTCGGCCTGGTGCTCGACGAGGCCAAGCGCAACGGTGCGCGCCTGCCCGTGACGGCGCTGGTGGACCAGTTTTACGCCGACGTCCAGGCCATGGGCGGTCAGCGCTTCGACACCTCCAGCCTCATCAAAAGGCTGAAGTAACCGCTTTACTTGGCGGGTGCCGGCTGCGTCTGCATGCCGGCGAGTTCGGCTTCGCTGACGATCTCGAAGGCGCGCACCACGCGTGCCACGCCGGAGATGTTGCGCGCGATGTCGGTGGCGCGGTCGGCTTCGCGCTGCGTCACACGGCCCATGAGATAGACCGTGCCGCGTTCGGTGGTCACCTTGAACGCACTGGCCGAGATGTCCTTGGCGTCCACCAGGCTGGCCTTGAGCCGGCCGGTGATCAGCGTGTCGGTGGCGCGTTCCTTGAGCGACGGGCTGGCGGTCACGCCCAGTTCGTTGATCACCTCCCTGACGTTCTCCACCTGCGACACGATCTGACCGACCTGCGTCTTGATCGCTTCGCTGGAGGCTTCGCCAGTGAGCAGCACGCGGCGGTTGTAGCTGGTCACGCCCACGCGCGCCCGACCTTCGCCGATCTGGTCGTTCACGCGGTTGCCTGCGCGCAATTCGATGCTCTGGTCGTCGAGCTGTGCGCCCGAGGTGCGGCGGTCGACGACCACGAGTGCACCGGTGGCGGCGCCTGCCACCATCAGGGGTGCGCAGGCGGACAGCGTGGCGCCCAGAGCAGCCACGGCCAGGCCGGTGGCCATCAGCCGATTCAAGGAGCGTTGGTGGCGAAACAGGTTCATGAGGAACTCTCCAGGTGAGGAATGGACGCGTCGGGCAGGCCCAGCAACTGGGCATCCACACCGTCGCAAATGCAGTGCAGCACCAGGTGATGCACTTCGAGAATCCGGGCCGGCAGGTCGTGTGGCACGCACAGATGCACGTCGGTGTCGCGCAGTTGCTGGGCGAGCTGGCCGCCGCGCGCGCCGGTCAGCGCCACCACGATCATCTCGCGCTCGTGCGCGGCTTCCACAGCGGCCAGCACATTGGCCGAATTGCCGCTGGTGGACAGTGCCAGCAGCACGTCGCCGGCCTGTCCGAGCGCGCGCACCTGGCGCGCAAACACCGAGCGGGCGTCGAAATCGGTGGCGATGCCGGTGAGCACGGCGGCATCGGACGAAAGTGAGAAGGCGGCGAGTTCGGGGCGCTCGCGGTCGTAACGGCCGATGAAGCTGGCCGCGAAATGCTGCGCCGCCGCCGCCGAAGCGCCATTGCCGCACGACAGCACCTTGCCCCCGCCGGTGACGCTGGCGAGCACCGCACCGATGGCCGCCTCGACCTGGGGTGCCAGCGCTTGCGCGCACTGGTATTTCAGGTCCGCACTGTCGATGAACTGTTGCTGGATGCGTTGCAGGAGCATGGCGCGATCATAGCGGTGGGGGATGTATCAAAATGCGGCCGATGCGTCAAAGGCCGCGCGCAGCCACTCGATGCGCTCGCCTTCGAGCAGCACCACATCGAAGCGGCATGGAGGTTCTGAGCCGAGCCGAAGCAAAAAGTGCCGCGCCGCGAACACCACGCGGCGCTGCTTGATGCCCGTGATGCTCGCACCCGCGCCACCCCGGCTGGCGCTGGCCCGTTGACGCACCTCGACGAACACCAGCGTGCCGTCGGGCTCGCGCATAATCAAATCGACTTCGCCGCCCCCGCGCCCGGGTGTCCGGAAATTGCGCTGCACCAGGGCGAGCCCGTGGCGCTTCAGGTGGGCCAGGGCGGCATCTTCGGCGGCATCACCCCGTACCTTGGTGGTCGACTCGGGCTGGGGCGACGGCCCCTGATTTCTGGAACTCCACATTGTCGGCAAGCACTCCATCCCTGTTGCAGGCCGCGCGCGAAGCTGCGGCGCACCAGCATTATCCGCAGGGCGCGCTCTACATGGTCGCCACGCCCATCGGCAACCTGGCCGACATCGGGCTGCGCGCGCTGCAGGTGCTCGCCATGGTGGACACCGTGGCCTGCGAGGACACGCGCCACACCGCGTCGCTGCTGCAAGGCTACGGTCTGCACAAGCCGCTGCTGGCCCTGCACGAGCACAACGAAGCCGAGGCGGCACAGACCGTGCTGCTGCGACTGCGCGAAGGCCAGCGCGTGGCCTATGTGAGCGACGCCGGCACGCCTGGCGTGAGTGACCCCGGCGCGCGGCTGGTGGCCGCCGTGAACGCGGCCGGCCTGCGCAGCGTGCCGGTGCCGGGCGCGAGCAGCATCACAGCCCTGCTCAGCGTGGCCGGTCACAGCGGCTGGGACGGGCGCTTCGTCTTCGCGGGCTTTTTGTCGAGCAAGGCCGCCGAGCGGCAGCGCGAGGTGCGTGAACTGGGTGAAGACCCGCGCGCCTGCGTGCTGCTGGAAGCACCCCACCGCATCGAGGCACTGGCCAAAGACCTCGGCGCACTCGGTGCGCGGCGGATCACGGTGGGCCGCGAGCTGACGAAGCAGTTTGAGGAAGTGGCGCAGTTGGCGGCTGAAGATTTCGCCACCTGGCTGCAGGCCGGCGCGCACCGCACGCGCGGTGAGTTCGTTTTGATGGTGCATCCCCTGACGCCCGATGCAGCTGCCGAGGGCGCAATGGACGCTTCGACCTCCCGCACCCTCGATCTGCTGCTGGCCGAACTGCCTTTGAAGACCGCCGTGCGCCTGTGCGCGGAGATCACCGGCCAGCCGCGCAACGCGCTGTACGACGCCGCGCTGGCCAGGCGCCAGGCCAGCGACGAATAGGTTTCAGTGAATGACGCGCGCCATGGGGTCCGGCCCATTGCGGCGCTGCGGTGCCTCCACCGGCTCAGGCACCTCGGTGGCCTGCACGTCGACCACATCACCCGTGGGACGCCGCGCGGCGCCACCGGTGGGCCACATGCCCTGCGTGTAACGCTGCGAGGTCTGCCGGAAACGGGTGAACACCACGGCAGGCGCCGGCTTGCGGCCGGTGATCAGGGCCCACAACGTGACGCCCAGCACCACCACCAGGGTGGCCAGCAGCAGGCTCAGCACGAACACCAGGGCTGCCAGTCCCAGCGCCAGCTTGAGCACGCCGCGCACCAGGCGGCCGAAGAAGTCGAGGATTTCGTTCATGGATGAGAGAGGCCCTGGGCCTGTAGGAGTTCCAGACAGATGCGGCCATTCTGCCGCTTTGCAAGCGGCGCCACCAGAAACACCCGACTGATATGCTCGTGCCTCACTGCGCAGAGCCTGCGCGCGCCTCATCCAGGTCCTTCCATGAAACCGATCTACCAGTATTTCTTTCGTGGCCTGATCACATTCCTGCCCGTGGCGCTCACCATCTGGGTGCTGTTCATCTTCGTCAGTTGGGTGGAATCGGCCGCCATGTGGCTGATCCGCCCCCTCATTGGCGATTTCTACCTGCCGGGCCTGGGCATCGTGCTGGGCGCGGCCATGATCGTGGGTCTGGGCTTCCTCATTTCGCAACCCGGCATTGCGCGCTGGATGGCCTTGTTCGAGTTGCCATTCACCAACCTGCCGGTGGTCAAGAGCATCTATTCCTCGCTCAAGAGCTTCGCCGACTACTTCTCGCCGCACAAGAAGGAAGCCCAGCAGCAGGTGGTGGTGCTGCGCATCCCCGGCAACGAGATGTCCATCGTCGGCCTGGTCACGCGCCAGAACATGGATGGCCTGCCGCCGGGCCTGGCCGAACTCGATCAGGTCGCCGTGTACCTGCCCATGGGCTACATGATCGGTGGCTACACCATCTTCGTCCCGCGCACCTGGATCACGCCCATCGACATGTCGGTGGAAGAAGCCATGCGCTCGTCGCTGCTGGCGTGGATGGCAACCTCGCGCAGTCCCGACGCCCCGGGGCCTGACCGCCCGACCGCCTGAGGCCGGGTCGCTGGAACTTGCGCGCGGCGGCGCCTTCCAAACCCCACACCTCCAGCGGAACCGCCCATGAAGCTCATCACCTCCTCCCGTCGCCGCCTGCTCATCGCCAGCGCCACCACCCTGGCCGCGCCCACATGGCTGCCTTCTGCCATCGCGCAGGCGAAAAACCTGCGGCCCACGCCCAGCCAGACCGAAGGCCCGTTCTACCCGGTGAGCCTGCCCGCCGACAGCGACGCCGACCTGCTCAAGAACGGCAACGCGGTCTACGGCAAGGGCCAGCCCGCCTGGGTGGAAGGCACGGTCACCGACCTCGCTGGTGCGCCGGTGTCGGGTGCGGTGGTGGAAATCTGGCAGTGCGACCACGCCGGCCACTACCACCACCCTGGCGACGGTGGCCGCGCAGACCCTGCTTTTCAGGGCTTCGGCAAGGTGACCGTGGGCCGCGATGGCCGCTACCGCTTCCGCACCCTCAAGCCGGTGCCCTACTCCGGCCGCACACCGCACATCCACGTGAAGGTGCGGCTGGACCGCATGGAACTGCTCACCACCCAGCTCTATGTGCAAGGCGACCCCGGCAACGAGCGCGACGGCATCTGGCGGCGCATGAACGAGGAAGCCCGCGCCGCCGTGACCGTGCCGTTCACGCCAGGCAACGACGGGCTGCGTGCCACTTTCCCCATCGTGGTGCAGGCCTGAACAAGCCCCTGTCATCCAGGGTGTGACCCGGCGCGGATAAGCTCTCGCGCCATGGATTCATTGACCCAGATTGCCCTCGGCTCGGCCGTGGGCGTGGCCGTGATGGGCCGCCGAACCGCTGCATGGAAGGCGGCCCTGTGGGGCGCCATTGGCGGCACGCTGCCCGATCTCGACGCCTTCGTCGACCACGGCGACGCCATCCTGAACATGACGCTGCACCGTGCCGAGAGCCATTCGCTCATCGTGCTCACGCTGTTCGCGCCGGTGCTGGCCTGGATCGTCTCGCGCGTGCATGGCGAGGCCGCGCTGTTCCGGCGCTGGTGGCTGGCGATGTGGCTGGTGCTCATCACCCACCCGTTGCTCGACACCATGACGGTGTACGGCACGCAGCTGCTGCGGCCGTTCAGCGATTACCCCTTCGGCGTGGGCAGCATCTTCATCATCGATCTGGCCTACACGCTGCCGCTGATCGTGGGCGTGATCGCCGCGCTGCGGTTGAAGTCTGCGCGGGGCCTGGCCTGGAACGCCGCCGGTCTGGTGCTCAGCACGCTCTACCTGGCATGGAGCGTGGGGGCACAGCACCACGCCGCGCAGGTGGCGCAGGCTTCGTTGAAGGCCGAAGGCATTGCCGCGGAGGGCCTGCTGGTCACGCCCGCGCCGTTCAACACGCTGCTCTGGCGTTTCGTGGCGACCACGCCCACGCACTACCGCGAGGGCTACTACTCGCTGCTGGACGACACACCCGACATCCGGTGGACGGTGCACGAGCGCGGCGCGGAGTTGCTGGCACGACACCGCGACGAACCCTACCTCGCGCGCATGGCGGCTTTCACCCATGGTTTCTTCAGCGTGTCGGAAGCCGACGGCCACCTGTACGTAACCGACCTGCGCATGGGCCAGGAACCGCACTACACCTTCCGTTTCGATCTGGGCACCGACGCGGCACGGGCCAACGGCGGATACCGCCCCACGCTGAATGGCTCGCGCCCCGACCTCGGCACCGCGCTGCCCGGCCTGTGGCACCGCATGCTGGGCAACCGCCCGCGCCCGCCGGCCACAGCAGCCAACCCGGGCTAGCCGACACCCGCCGCGAAAGCTGTCAGCCACCGGCACATCGCTGGTGCTGCACAGGGCCGTGCCGGACGCGTCAATCCATTGTGAATTCGCTTGTGCCGCTTGTGCGGCCCATCGCACAGGCATATCGTCCGCTGCCTCTCGACAAGGTGAGCGGTGTGGAAAACAGCAATCTTCAAAAATGGTCCGCCAAGTTCCTCGGCACTTTCTGGCTGACGTTCGGCGGCTGCGGCAGCGCGGTGCTGGCAGCGGCCTTTCCCGAACTGGGCATCGGCTTGGAGCACTCACCGGGCGGCTAGGGCATTGCGGCTGCGCTGCTGATCGAAGTGCTGCTGACCGCGTTGTTCGGCCCCTCCATCGCGCTCGATCAGCTCTGGCTGTTCTGGGTGGCACCCATTGCCGGTGCCGCGCTCGGCGCGCTGATCTGGCGCACCCTGCTGGCCCATCGCCACGACGACTGAGGGTTCAGAGCAGCCACTCGATCGGCAGCACCGAGAGCAGGCCGATCCAGACGCTGCGCACCAGCGTGCTGCCCGGCTCCCGCTTGTGGCGCAGCGTCTGGCCGTCGCGGCGCTCGGTCCACACCAGGCCACCACCTTCGTCGAGCTTCACCTCGTAGGCGCTGGCCGGAATGTCGCGATCGAATGCCTGGGTGACCGCCTGTGCCAGCACGGGGCTGTCGATGATGAAGCCGAGTTCGGTGTTGAGATGGGCCGAGCGCGGATCGAAGTTCATCGAGCCCACGAACACGCGCTGGCCATCGATGGCGAAGGTCTTCGCGTGCAGGCTGGAGCCGGAACTGCCGAACACGCCGGCGCCGCCGCCCTGTGGCTGCGCACCCCGCCGCATCTCGTGCAGCTCGACACCGGCGCGCAACAGGTCCTTGCGGTAGCGCGCGTAGCCCGAGTGCACGGCCGACACATCGGTGGCCTCCAGTGCGTTGGTGAGGATGCGCACACGCACGCCCCGGGCTGCGAGCCGGCTGAAGACATCCACGCCCGCGGCGGTGGGCACGAAGTAAGGCGACACCAGGTCCAGTGAGGCCACGGGCGGGCGGGCCAGCACCTGCTGCAGCTGGTGCGTCAGCAGGTCTTCCTTCTCCGCCAGCCCCAGGCCCTTGCGCGGGTCGTCGCTCACCATATCGACCCTCGCCCATTGCGGCAGATGCCCCCCGGCCAGCAGGTCGGCCACGAAGCGCGATTCGCGCAAGGCCTGCAGGTAGCGCGCGGCGCGCGGGTCGTCTTCCGCGTGGGGCACCGGTGCCGGTGCCGTGCCTTCGGGCGCCACGATGCGGTCGATGGGATAGGCGGACGCACTGGCCCAGTAACGATCGAAATCGGCCGACAGCTCCGGCAACACAGCACCTGTGGCCAGCACATCGAGGTCGGCGAACAGCACGCCGTCGGTGGCGCCGAAGTACTCGTCACCCACGTTGCGCCCGCCCATGATGGCGGCCTGGCCGTCCGCGATCAGCGCCTTGTTGTGCATGCGCCGGTTCGCGCGGCTGAAGTGCGTGAGGTAGCCCAGGGCCTTGGGCCGGCGCACAGAGAACGGATTGAACAGCCGCACCTCGATGGCGGGGTGCCGGTCCAGCGCGAGCAGCTTCGCGTCCATGGACACGCCGTTGTCGTCCAGCAGCAGGCGCACGCGCACGCCGCGTTCCGCCGCCTCGCTCAGCGCGTCCAGCAGCAGGTTGCCGGTGATGTCCTCGCGCCAGATGTAGTACTGCACGTCCAGCGTGCGCTCGGCGGCACGCACCAGCAGCACGCGAGCGGCGAACGCATCCCGCGCGTCGGCGAGCGGCAGGATGCCGGACAAGCCAGGCCGGGCCTGAGCCTGGGGCATCAGGGCTCGGCCCAGTGCGGTGTCGGCGGTCTCGGCCCGCTTGAGGGCATGTGATTCGGACCGCCCTTCCAGCGAGGGCAGGGCGCAGCCCTGCAAAAGGGCGGACAGCAACGCGATCATCCAGAGGCCTGGCCTGAGGGAAAGCATGGAATGCACACCCATGGCCGTGCGGTGCGCACTAAGCCATCAGCAGCGTCACGCAGATGATCACGATGCCGATGCACAGGTTGACGAACACCCAGGTGCGGATGGAGGCCATCGCCACGCCACCAGCGGGCCAGTCACTGGCATCCACGGCGCGCGTGAAGCGCTTGAACAGCGCGAAGCGGATGTGGCCAAAGATCGCGACCATCACGATGCCCAGCGTCGCCATGATGGTCCAGTCCAGCGGCATGTTGAAGGCGAGGCCGGCCTGCACCGTCTCCTTGGCCATGCGGCCGATC
This sequence comes from Hydrogenophaga sp., assembly GCF_051860785.1. GTDB lineage: Bacteria > Pseudomonadota > Gammaproteobacteria > Burkholderiales > Burkholderiaceae_C > Hydrogenophaga. Next base: position 32,344 of record NZ_JBIMLB010000015.1, on the reverse strand, counting down.
ATCCACAGGCCGGTGACCAGCACCACCAGCGAAGCCCACAGCACCACCGAAAAGAAACGCTTCATCACGGTGTGCAGCAGGCGCAGGCGCACCGGCGGCTCCAGCGTCTGCACCGAGGGACGCAGGAAGAAGTGCGCGAAGGCCATGCCGCCGACCCACAGAACGACGGCCAGGATATGGATGAGCTTGAGGAGGGAGAAGATCATGGGACGGGCTTTCTCGTGGGGGTTCAGACGTCGAGCAGCGCGCCGTCGATGCGGCGCTGCTGCAGGCGATAAGGCGGCAGGCCCTTGAGCATGCGCCGTCCATAGGATTGGCGCAACAAACGGGCATCGTAACAAACGACCACCGCTTCGTCGGTCTCGCTGCGCAGAGCACGGCCGGTCCATTGCAGCAGGCGTGCGCCGGTGGCGGGCACCACGAGTTCGCTGAACGGGTCGCGGCCCTGGCCCTTGAGCCAGTCGGCGCGCGCCTGGCCCACCGGGTCGCTGGGCGAAGCGAACGGCAGCTTGGTGATGAACACCCACTCGCACAGCTCGCCCGGCAAGTCGAGCCCCTCGCCGAACGATTGCAGCCCGAACAGGATGGACGCGCCGCCGGCCTGCACGCGCTCGGCATGGCGGCGCAGCAGCAGCGTGCGCGAAGACTCGCCCTGCACCAGCACCTGATCGCGCAGCGCGCTGTGTTCGCCGCGCTCCAGCAGGGCCTGCGCCTGGCGCATCTGCACGCGCGAGGTGAACAGCACCAGGGCGCCGCGCTTCACCTCGCGCAGGTCGACCATCAACGCCGCAAGCATCTCGCGCGTGTAGGCATCCACGTTCTTCGGGTCGGCCTCGGTCTGCACCACCACCAGGCGGCCCTGGCGCGCGTGGTCGAACGGGCTCTGCACCTCGCGCGCGGCCACGGCGTCGTCGAACGCCAGGCCCGACTCGGCCAGGAAGTGGTCGAAATTGCCGCAGGTGACGAGCGATGCCGAGGTGACCACCGCAGCGCGCACCTGGCTCCAGAGGTGGCTGCGCAGCAGGCTGCCGGGTTGCAGCGGGCAGGCGTGCGCGGTGAGGGTGACCAGGCCATGGCTCACGCCTGCTTCCAGCCACTTGGCCAGCGGCGGCTGGCCGTCGCTGCTGTCCTGCAGCCACAGCGCCGCCGTTTCCTGCGCGCTCTGCAGGCGCGGCGCGAGCACGCCCAGGCGGCTGTAGAGCTTGGCGCAGCGCGCGGCATCGCCGGGGTTGTCGCGCGCGTTGGCCTTGAGCTGTGTGGCCAGGGCTTCGAACACCTTGAGCAACGCGCTCGCATGCACGTGCAGTTTCTCCACCGTCTCGCGCCAGCCCGTGGGGAGCTGGCCGCTTTCAAAGCGGTCGACCACGGGCATACCGGCGTCGTTGAAGCCGCCAGCACGCGGCGGCGTGCGCGCGGCCGTGCGGCCGGTGAGTTCGTTCCACGCGGGCAGTGAACCCATGCGCTGCATGCCCAGCCGTGCCAGCTCGGTCTGCGCGCTCTTCAGTTCCTTCGCAAGCGACGCCACGTCGGCGGTGGGCGTGTGTTCCAGCGCGCCGGCCACCTCTTCTACCGCGCGAGGCAGGCGGTCGAGCCAGCGGCCGTTCATGAGGTCCATGGACGCGGTGAACTGCCCCTGCGCCACGCCGGGCAGGTGGTGTGCCTCGTCGAACACCACATAACAATCCTGCGGCGCCGGCAGCGCGTGCAGGCCCAGCGTGGAGAGCAGCAGGTCGTGATTCACCACGATCACCTGCGCCTGCGCCAGCCGCGCGCGCGCCTGGTAGTAGCTGCAACTGTTGTAGCTCGGGCAGTGGCGCGCGGTGCAGCTGTGGCGCTCGGCCGCCACGGGGCCCCACAGGCTGCCTTCGGGCGGGTCGTCGAGCCGGTCGCGGTCGCCGTCCCAGGTGCCGCCGTCCAGCTCATTGGCCCACTGCACATACTGCACGCCGCGCTCTTTCCAGCGCGCGCTGGCATCCGCACTCGGCGCGCTTTCATCGCCTTCGAACAGGTCGGCGCTGGCCGCGTCGCCGCCGCTCAACTGGTCCAGCTTCAGCCGGCACACGTAGCGCCCGCGCCCCTTGGCCAGCGCGAAGCTGAAGGGCTGCGGCAGCACCGCAGCCAGCGCAGGCAGGTCTTTCGCCATGAGCTGCTCCTGCAGCGCCACGGTGGCGGTGGAGATGATCACGCGCTTCTGCTGCGCCAGGGCCAGCGGGATCACGGTGGACGCGTAAGCGGCCGACTTGCCCACGCCTGTGCCCGCCTGCACCACCGCGATGCCGCGCGCGGGCAGCGCCGCGTCGCCACTCACCGCGCCGTCGCCCGGCGTCACGCCCGAGAGCGTGTGCGCAATGTGCGCCGCCATCTCGCGTTGGCCGGGCCGCGCGCGGTAGCCCGGCGCGCGGGCCACCACGTGATCAAAGGCCGCCAGCGCAATGGCCTCGCGCGCCAGCGGGCCGCCGGGCAAGGCTTCGTTGGGGGGTGTGGCGGCGGCGTCGGGCTCCAGGGCGATGGACATGCAGGCTTCAGAGGGCAAAGCGCGATTGTCCCAGACCATGCGCCCACCCTTCGGCCCGTTGGTTGCTCAGCGCACAGACGCAGCGCGGCAAGGGTCTTAGTTTCAACCCGATCCCCCATGACCACCCATGACCACCCAGGAGCACACGATGGTCTCGCCACCACACCACCACAACAACACGCACGCACGGTCCCTTCCCCCGGTCCTCTTCGCCGTCGGTACCCTGATGCTGCTCACTGCCTGCGGCGAGACCGCCAGGCTGCAGGTGGACACCGGCTACGGTGCCGACCCGCAACTGCCCGAACCCGTCACCACCATGATCCCGACCGTGAAGGTGGCACCCGCACAACCCTGGCGCGAGGGCCAGACGCCCACGGCCGCTGCCGGCACCACCGTGCGCCAGTTCGCGGGGCAGCTCGACCACCCGCGCTGGATCCACGTGCTGCCCAACGGCGACGTGCTGGTGGCCGAGACCAATGCGCCCAAACGGCCCCTGCGCGATGAACTGCTCGGCATCAAGGGCAAGGTGATGGGTTTCGTGATGAAGCGCGCCGGTGCGGCCACGCCGAGCGCCAACCGCATCACCCTGCTGCGCGACGCCGATGGCGACGGCACCGCCGAGACGCGCTCGGTATTTCTGGACAACCTGAACTCGCCTTTCGGCATGGCACTGGTGGGCAACGAACTCTTCATTGCCAACACGGACGCGATCGTGAAGGTGCCCTACCAGACCGGCGACACGAAAGCGAGCGGCCCCGTGACCAAGGTGGCCGATCTGCCCGGCGGCGACCTGAACCACCACTGGACCAAGGGCCTCATCGCGAATGCCGATGGCAGCCGCCTGTATGCGTCGGTCGGCTCCAACAGCAACGTGGCCGAGCACGGCATGAACCATGAAGAAGGCCGCGCCGCCATCTGGGAGTTCGACCGCGCCACCGGCAAGGGACGCGTCTTTGCCAGCGGCCTGCGCAACCCCGTGGGCATGGCCTGGCAAGGCAACGTGTTGTGGACATCGGTCAACGAGCGCGACGAACTCGGCTCCGACCTCGTGCCCGACTACATGACCTCGGTGCGCGACGGCGGCTTCTACGGCTGGCCGTACAGCTACTACGGCCAGCGCGTGGACACGCGGCCGCAGCCACCGCGCCCCGACCTCGTGGCCAAGGCCATCAAGCCCGACTACGCGCTGGGCAACCACACCTCGTCGCTGGGACTGAGCTCGGCGCAAGGCAACAGCCTGGGCGGCGGCTTTGCACCCACCGGCATGTTCGTCGGCCAGCATGGCTCGTGGAACCGCAACCCACCGAGCGGCTACAAGGTGATCTACGTGCCCTTCTCGGATGCCCTGCCTAGCGGCCCACCAGTCGACGTGCTGACCGGTTTCCTCGACGACAACGGCAAGGCACTGGGCCGTCCGGTGGGCGTGGCCATCGACCGCAAAGGCGCGTTGCTCGTGGCCGATGACGTGGGCAACGTGATCTGGCGCGTGGAAGGCCCGAACACGCTCACCACCACGCCGGCGCCACTGCCGGGTGCCGAGCCCGTGCCAGCAGCGGAGCCGGCGGCGTCGATGCCCGAGCCCTCCGCATCGGCACCCGGCTGAGGCGGCGAACCCAGCCAGCGGAACGCTGCCCAGGCCGCCACCAACAGGTACACGAAACCGCCCGGCACCCACATCAGCAGGCCGGCCATCTGCTGGTCGGCCAGTGCCGATTGCGCTGCGCTGTACAGCGGCCCTTCCGCAAACACGAGCAAGGCACCGAGCATGCCGGTGTGTGTCGCGGTGAGCAGCAGCGCCCCGGCCGAGGCCAGCGTGCCGGCGCGGCCCGGGCGCAGCACCGACCACCAGAACAGCCAGCCGCTGAACAGAAAGCTGGCGTGTTCCAGCACGTGCCACAGCGGCACTTCCAGCGCGGCCACATACGGGCCCGGTGCGTGCCAGAACCAGATGGCCAAGCCATGCACCAGCGCGCAGGCCATGGGGCGGCGGCTGGCACGATGCAGGCCGCGCCACAAACGGTCGATGCGTGCGCCGAACACCGCACGCCACTGCGGCAATGGTCGCGCCAGCACCAGCAGCGGCGCCACCACCGCGATCAGCAGCATGTGCTGCACCATGTGCCAGGCGGCGCTGCTTTCGGCCATTTCGTCCAGCGGGCCGAACAGCGCGATCCCCGTGATGAGCATGGCGCCATGGAACACCGCGCGCGCGCCACTGGCAGGCCGCCGCCGCGAAGCCCCGACGGCATAGGCCAGCCAGGCGAACAGGAACAGGGTCTGCGTGAACCACAACGGCGCCTGCTCGATGCCACCAGCTTCGACGCCGTGTGCGAAAGCCGTCATGGGCACCGCGCTCCACAAGCCCGCGAGCGCCACTGCGCGAAACGACTTCACATGCATGGTGTCATCACCACCGCCGGCAGCGCCACCAATGCCGTGGACAGCGCTGCGGTGGCGTAGAGCGCCGTGGCCGCGCGGGCGATGAAGCGCCGCCGCGCCTCCTTCGTCACCACACGCGATGTGGACCAGGCCGCGAACGCAAATGCGACGGTGCACGCAGCCGCCAGCAGCAGCACGGCGATGTTGAGCCAGGTCCACGCACCCTGCGCGGGCGAAGGCGGCGCGATGGCACAGGCCACGGCGAGCCCGCCGTAGGTGGCGCAAAACCAGGCGAACCACGCCGTGAGCCCCACCACCAGGTGCAGGGCATGCGGCTTCACGACGCGGCTCCAAACGCCAGCGGCAGCATCGCCATGACGCCCCAGGCCAGTGCCGTGGCGAGCACGCAGAACTGCCACAGCATGGCCACCACGCCGGGCTCGTAAGGCGCCTGCAGGCTCACGCGGCCGTGGTGCACGCGCAGGGCCTGCAGCGCCGCGAGTACCGTAGCCAGTGCACCGTGCAGCAACAGGAACAACAAGGTGAACGCCAGCACCGAGTCGTGCGCGCTCTGCGTGGGTTGCAGCCCGGCGGTGCCCAGCACCCACAGCAGCACCGCGCAGGCGGCCGCGCCACCAGCAGCGGCACCCCAAAGGCTCGGCTTCAAACCCGCATCGCGGCCGCTGCGCAGGCACTTCACCGCGCGGCGCAACCCCCACAGCCCCGCGCCGAACAGCACGGTGGCGACCAGCAGCGGCCAGGTGCCCAGCGGCGAGGCGGTGGTCACAAAGCCCTCCGGCACCACCGTCCACAAATACAACCAGCCAAACAGCAGCGACGCATACAGCGCCGCGTCGGCGAGCATGGTCATGCCCATGCCCCACAGGCCCGGTCCGTCGAAGGTTCGCGTGTGCAGCTTCAGGCCACGCGGCAGGTCGCGCGCCTCGCCCTTCACGGCGCTGGGATGCGCGCCGTTCTCCCACGACCAGCGCAGCAGCACGACCGCCGCCACCAGCGCCAGCCCCACCGCCGCCGGGTACTGCTTGAGCAACAGCGAGATGCACAGCAGCGCGAGCACGCCACCCGCCACCAGCGGCCACCACGAGTTGCCCGGCAGGTGAATGACTTCGCGCACGCGCCCGCTCACCGGGTCCACGCCCATGGTCTCCCGCCGGCCGTGTGTGGCGTGCGGCAGCGCATGCTGGCCGGTGGCGATGGTCTCGGGCAGATCGGGCGAGTCCCACAGCGGGTGCAGCGTGGTGATGCGCGGCAGGCTGGCGAAGTTGTAGGAGCGCGGCGGCGTGCCGCTGGCCCATTCCAGCGTGCCGGCGTTCCACGGGTTCAGGGGCGCCTTGCGGCCCTGGCGCCAGTGCAGCACCAGGTCGAGCAGCAGCGCGGCAATGCCGAAGGCCATGACGAAGCTGAACACCGACGAGATCAGGTTCGGCAGGTCCCAGCCCAGGCCGGCGTCGTAGGTGTACACGCGCCGCGGCATGCCGAGCAGGCCAGTCCAGTGCATCACCAGGAAGGTGCCGTTGAAACCGATGAAGGTGAGCCAGAAGCCGGCCTTCGACAAGCGCTCGGAAGGCAGGCGCCCACTGAAATGCGGCAGCCAGTGGTAGATGCCCGCGATCAACGGAAACAGCATGCCGCCGATGAGCACGTAGTGGAAATGCGCCACCACGAAGTGCGTGTCGTGCACCTGCCAGTTGAACGGCACGAAGGCCAGCATCACACCCGTGAGGCCACCCACCACGAAGATCATGAGGAAGCCGGCGATCCACAGCATGGGCACGCTCCACACCGGCCGCCCGCTCCAGAGCGTGGCGATCCACGCGAACAGCTGCACGCCGGTGGGCACGGCCACCAGCATGCTGGCCACGGCAAAGAACGCCTGCGACAACGCCGGGATGCCGATGGCGAACATGTGGTGCACCCACAGCCCGAAGCTGATGAAGCCGGTGCCGATCATCGACACCACCACCCAGCGGTAACCCACCATGGGCCGGCGCGCGTACACCGGCACCAGCATGGACACCACGCCCGCCGCCGGCAGGAAGATGATGTAGACCTCCGGGTGGCCGAACAGCCAGAACAGGTGCTGCCACAGCACCGGGTCGCCGCCGCGCGTGGGGTCGAAGAACGACCAGCCGGCCGCGCGTTCGAGCTCCAGCAGCAGGCTGCCCAGGATCAACGGCGGAAAGCCCACGATGACCATCATCGAGGTGATGAGCATGGACCACGCGAAGACGGGCAACTGGTGCAGGCCCATGCCGGCCGCGCGCGCGCGCAGGATGCTCACCGCAATGTCGATGGCCGCCGCCAGGGTGGCGATCTCGATGAAGGTGATGCCGAGCAGCCAGAAGTCCGCGCCCATGCCGGGCGAGTAGGTGTTGCTGGAGAGTGGCGTGTACATGAACCAGCCCGAGTCGGGAGCCAGGCCCACCAGCAGGCTGCTGGTGAAGATGATGCCGCCGAACAGGTAGCACCAGTAGCCGAACGCCCCCAGGCGCGGAAACACCAGGTCGCGCGAGCCCAGCATCTTGGGCAGCAGGTAGGCCGCCAGGCCCTGCTGCATGGGCACCGCAAACAGAAACATCATCATGGTGCCGTGCATGGTGAAGGCCTGGTTGTAGGCCTCCGGTCCCATGAAGCCCTGCCCTGGCTGCGCCAGCTGGGCGCGCAGCAGCATGCCCAGCAGGCCGGCGATGAGGAAGAACACCGCGCCCGTCACCGTGAATCGCTTGGCGATGCTGGTGTGGTTCACCGCGCTGAGCGCACGCCAACCTTTGGGGTTGCCCCACACCGCTTCCATTTCCGCATGCAGCTCGGCGGCATCGCGTGGAGGGGGGACCGTGGTGGTGGACTCAGTCATCGCTGGCGCTCTGGCCCGGCGCAATCTCGCGCGTCATTTCCCAGATGTCGTACTCGTCCTGCGGCATGGCGATCACCTTCATCGCCATGTGCGCGTGGTTCAACCCACAGAACTCGGCGCACTGGCCGCGAAACGTGCCTGGCTGGTCGGCCTGCAGGCGCACCACGTTGGTCCTTCCCGGTATCGCGTCGATCTTGCCGCCCAGGCGCGGCACCCAGAAGGAATGGATCACGTCGTCGCTGCTCACGTGGATGTCCACCGGCTTGCCCACCGGCAGGCGCAGTTCGTTGACCAGGCGCACGTCGCTGCCCGGGTAGTGCAGCGCCCACGACCATTGCCGCGCCGTGACGTCGATGCGCAGCGGCGCCACGGCCGGCCCGCCCGCGCCCGTCCATGAAGCCGGCAGCGGCAACTGGTGCATGCCCGCTGGCGTGCCGAACACCATCAGGGCCGCGATGGCCACCGAAGGCAGCACGATGCCGCCACCCACGATCCATCGCAGGTTGTGGTTCTCACCCACATCGCCAGCGCGCGCATGGCGGCCGTTCATGGCCAGCATCCACGCCACCACCACACCCACCGTGACGAGCACCGAAACGCCGAGCATCCACCACCACACCTGCGCAATGGCGTGCGCCGAAGGCCCGGCAGGATCGAGCATGGACTGCGAGCCCGCGCAGCCCGACAACAGCGCGCATGAAACCCCAGCGCCACTCGCGAACAGCGATGGCGTGACAATGCGCCCATGAGCACGTCGCGCACCACCCGCCCCAGCACCGAACCGATCCTGAGCCGCGCCGCGATTGCCGGGCATCCGATTCACCCGATGCTGATCCACTTCCCGGTGGCCGCGCTGCTGGCGCTGGTCGGCACCGACGCCGCCTACCTGTATGGCGGCGATCCTTTCTGGGCGCGCGCCGGCCTGTGGCTGGCCGGCGTGGGCGCGCTCGGTGGCTGGGTGGCCAGCATCGCGGGGCTGATCGACCTGCTCAGCGTGGCGCAGATCCGCCGGCTCGTCACCGCCTGGGGCCACGCGCTCATGGCGGTGATGATGCTGTCCGTGGCCACGCTGAACTGGCAGCTGCGCCTGGCCGACGACCCCGGCACCCATGTGATGCCCTGGGGCATGGGCCTGAGCCTGCTCACCGCCGCGTTCATCTCGCTCGCGTCCTACCTCGGTGGCCGCCTCGTGTATGAGAACGCCGTGGGCGTGCACACGGACGAGCAGTGACGGCGCGGCGCGGCTGGTCATGCCGGCTTGCGCAGCACCAGCCACGCCACCGCCAGCAGACAAGCCACCAGCAAGACCAGAATGAAGCGGCTGGCCGGGCGCAGGCCGCCCAGTTCACCGCGCTCGGTGCGCAGCACCAGCAGGCCACAGGCCCCGTGCCCCAGCACCAGCAGGCCCACGAAGCCCAGCTTGAACATCAACCACGGCGCCAGCGGCCCCTGCGTGGCAAACACCAGCGTGCCCGAGGCAATGGCCAGCAGCGCGGCCGGCGTGGCCAGCCCGATGAACACCTGGCGCGGCCACAGGCGCGGCAAGGCCGGTGAAGTCGACGATGCCGGCGCAGCGGCCGACACCAGCATCAAGGGCAGGTACAGCAATGCACCACACCACACGATGACGGCGCCGATGTGCAGCAGCTTGAGCCAGGGCATGGCTCAGCCCGAGGGTAGACAAGTCATGCGCACCAAGTAGGCACACCCGCAGCGCGGTTGTCTGTGCCCTAGCGAACGTTTGAAGGGATGGGCCATTCATGCTGCAATGCACCACCATGACCCAGACCACGCCCCGCACCCGGAAAAAACCCACCTCCGCCACCCGGCTCCCGATCGACCTCGCCCTGCAAGGCGGTGGATCGCACGGCGCCTTCACCTGGGGCGTGCTCGACCGCCTGCTGGAAGACGACACGCTGGAGATTGCCGCCATCAGCGGCACCAGCGCGGGCGCCATGAACGCCGTGGCCCTGGCGGCGGGCCTCATGGACGGTGGCCGCGAAGGCGCGCGCCGCGTGCTGCGCCGCTTCTGGGAACGCGTGGCCGAACTCTCGCCCTTCCACAGCCTGCAGACCAGCCCGCTCGGCACCCTGCTGGGCCCCGCCAACGAATGGCTGGCACCCTTCATGAAGCCGTGGACCGAACCCATCAAGCAGGCCACCAACGCATTGAACAGCCAGTGGTCGCCATACCAGCTCAACCCCCTCAACTTGAACCCGCTGCGCGACATCCTGCGCGACACGGTGGACTTCGACCGCGTGCGCCAGTGCCACAAGACGCAACTCTTCGTGGCCGCCACCCAGGTGCGCACCGGCGCGCTGCGCATCTTCGGCCAGCATGAGCTCACCGCCGACATGGTGCTCGCCTCCGCCTGCCTGCCCCTGCTGTTCCAGGCCGTGGAGATTGATGGCGAAGCGTATTGGGACGGCGGCTACGCCGGCAACCCTTCGCTGCTGCCCCTGGTGGAAGAACGCCGCGCCGACGACCTGCTGCTCGTGCAGATCAACCCCACCCAGCGCGAAGCCGTGCCATCGAGCGCCCGCGACATCCTCGACCGCATCAACGAAGTCACCTTCAACGCCAGCCTCATCAAGGAGATGCGCACCCTCGCGCTGATGAAGCAACTCATCGGTGACAGACCCGGCAAGGACAGCCCCGAACTCTTCAAGCAGCTGCAACGCCTGCGCGTGCACATGATCGATGGCGGCGCTTCACTGTCCACCCTGGGCGCGGAGAGCAAGACGAATACGCAGTGGCCGTTTTTGTCTCGACTGCACGAGCTGGGGCGTGAGTCGGCGGCGGGGTGGTTGAAGGCGCACCGGCGGGATCTGGGGAAGCGGAGCAGTTTCGAACTGGGGAGGGTATTGGAAATTTGAGCAGCGAGAATCGATCTTTTCCATGCGTTGAAAGAACGATCGGATGAAGACCCCACCCACTCAGTTTGAAGGTCATGACATACGGCGTCTGTATGACGAGGACACCGAAAGCTGGTGGTTCTCCGTCATTGACGTCGTGCAGGTACTGACTGAAAGCAGCAATGCCCGCCGTTACTGGTCCGATCTCAAGCGCAAACTGGCTCAAGAAGCTGGCTCAGAGCAACCGTACGAGAAAATCGTACAGTTGAAATTGCCCTCTCCAGACGGCAAACAAAGACTCACTGACTGCGCCAACGCAGCCACCCTGCTGCGGGTGGTTCAAAGCATTCCCAGCCCCAAGGCCGAGCCCATCAAGCTGTGGCTCGCCAAGGTGGGTTACGAGCGCATGCAGGAAATGGCAGACCCATCCCTCTCTATGGACCGGGCACGCCAGAACTGGCAACAGCACGGCCGCAGCGACAAATGGATCCAGCAGCGGATGACAGGCCAGGAAACCCGCAACAAGCTGACCGACTACTGGCGCGAACACGACATCAAGGAAGGCCAGGAGTTCGCCATTCTGACCAACATCATTCACCAGGAATGGTCGGGCGTCAGCGTCAAAGGGCACAAGGCCATGAAGGGGCTGAAGAGCCAGAACCTGCGTGACCACATGACCGAGGCCTAACTGATCTTCACCGCGCTGGCCGAACTGTCCACCCGCCAGATTGCCGAGAACAGCGACGCCACGGGCATGGAGGCGAACCAGACCGCTGCGGTAGCGGGTGGCGGCATTGCCAAACGGGCACGCCTGCAGCTTGAAAGCCAAACTGGCCGACGCGTGGTTTCAGGCGAGAACCACCTTGCGCCACCGACCAAGAAGGCGCTGAAGCCACCTCGGAAAACTTGATCCAGAGTATCGCAAGGGGGAAGAGTCGACTATATCGACACCGCGTGTGCTGCCGAACAGACCGCAGCGTGACCAGTGCCCAGACTGTGTGATCCATCCATTCACACATTCGCAGGAGCACCCCCACCATGAACTACGAAGAACGCGATTCCCTCGGCATCTACGTGCGCGGGAAAGTCCTCGAAGGCAAGATTCCCCCACAAGGACCTGGCCCCCATCTGATGGGCGCCGACACCCTGCTGGGCAACGACGTCTACAACACCCAGGAAGAAAGCCTGGGCGACATCAAGGAAATCATGCTCGACATGCGCAGCGGCCGCGTGGCGTACGCTGTGCTGTCGTTCGGTGGCTTCCTGGGCATGGGCGAAAAGCTGTTCGCCGTGCCTTGGTCTGCCCTGAGGCTGGACACCGCCAACAAGCGCTTCGTGCTCGACGCGAGCAAGGAACGCCTGAAAGACGCGCCCGGCTTCAACAAGGACAGCTGGCCTGACATGGCCGATACCACCTGGGAAAAGGGCATTCACGACTACTACGGCACGCGGCCGTATGTGGACCCGGGGCGCTGAAGCCTTCCACGAGCGGCGATGACGCGGCGCGGCCTCACGTGCCTCGTCAATACGACTTCACGCCGGTGCCGTGCTCGGCTTCACACGTCCGATGTCTTCATACACGTGCTTCGTCTCGAGGAATTCCAGCATCGCTTCGGCCCCGTGCAGGCGGCCGTAGCCGCTGGCCCCGAAGCCGCCGGTTTCCGCTTCGGGCAGCAGCTTGTTGTGGGTGTTGATCCACACTGTGCCGCTGCGCAAGGCACGCGCCACCCGGCGCGCACGCGCGCCGTCATGCGTCCACACGCTCGCCGAGAGTCCATACCGCGTAGCGTTGGCCCGGGCGACGGCCTCGCTCTCTTCACGGAAGCTCTCGAGGTTGAGCACCGGGCCGAAGAATTCCTCCTGCACGAAGGGCGAATCAAGCGCGTCGACCTGGATCAGGCTGGGGCGGATGAAGGCGCCGCGTGCAAGACGGCCGTCCAGAGCCTCGCCACGCACGATCACTTCCCCGTGCTGGTGCGCTTGGTCGACCAGGCGCGCGATGCGGTCGCGATTGGCAATGTCGATCTGCGGTCCCATCATGCTGTCCGGCTCGGTGGCCGGTCCCACCTTGATGCTGCGGAACTGCGCCGAGAGCGCCTCCCGCAGGGGCTCGATCAGGCTTTCGTGCGCCAGCACCCGGTCGAGCGCCGTGCACTGCTGGCCCGCGGCAATCGTGGCGGCGGCCGCCAGCTGCGCAGCGATGGCTTTCGGGTCCGCATCGGCAAACACGATGGCGGGCGCCTTGCCGCCAAGTTCCAGGTTGAGGCGCTTGAGCGTCGGCGCGGCACTGGCCATGATGCGCTGGCCGACCCCCACGCTGCCGGTGAAGCTGATCACGTCGACGTCGCGGGACACCACCAGTGCCTCGCTCGGCTCGCTGCCGGTGCAACTGTAGAAGTTGACCACGCCCGTCGGGAGGAGAGGGACCTCGGTCAGGCAGCGCAGCAGTTCGGTCTGGAACAGCGCCGACTGCGGCGCCATCTTGATCACGCTCGTGCATCCGGCAGCCATCGCCGGCGCCAGCGAGCGCACCAGCAGGATCGCTGCGGCATTCCAGGGCACGATGATGCCGGCCACGCCGGCCGCTTCGCGGCTGAGCACGGACAGGGCGCCCGGCTCGACCTCGGTGGTGCGGCCGAAGATGGTGCGTGCCAGCCCCGCATAGAAGCGGATCTCTGACACGGTGCCAGCCAGCTCGGCTTGCGCCGGCTTCAACAACTTGCCTGTTTCCTGGGCCAGGAGCAGCGCAAGTTCATCGGCTCGACGCTCGACGCGGCTTGCGAACTCCAGCATGACTGCCGCACGCAAGCGCGGCGCATGGGCCCAGTCGCTGTGCTCGAAGGCGCGGCGCGCGGCACCGATGGCGGCCTCAGCGGTACCGATGTCGGCGTCGGCGAACTGGCCGAGCAACATGCCGGTGGAGGGGTCGATGCTGTCGGCGACGGCCCGGCTGGCGACCGGCGTCCATTGGCCGTCGATCCAGGGTTGCGCGATGGGGGTCATGTCTGTTTTCTCTACGATGAGGCCGCACTGCGGCCATTGCGATTCAGGCAAGTGCCGGCGGCCATCAGTGCATGACCGAGCCGCCGTCCACCACCAGGGTCTCGCCCGTCATGAAGGCGCAGGCGTCGGAGGCGAGGAACAGCAGCGGCTCGATCAGGTCTTCCGGGGTCTGGTCGCGCTTGATGGCGCGACTGGCGAGCACGGGGCCGGTCAGCTTCTCGCGCATGTCGGTGTTCTGGATCACCCCTTCGCTGAGCACCAGGCCGGGCGCCAGCGTGTTGACGCAGATGCCGTCACCGCCGACTTCGCGTGCCAGCGCCCGGGTCAGCGCCAGGATGGCACCCTTGGAGGTCACGTAGTGCAGCAGGTTCGGCGTGCCCTTGAACGGTGTGCCGGAAGAAATGTTGACGATGCGTCCGTAGCCTCTGCGGCGCATGAACGGCACCACGGCCTTGGCGCAGACGAAGGGCCCGCGGACGTTGACCGCCATCACCTTGTCCCACTCGGCCACGTCGATGTCGGAAAACGGCTTCAACTGCAATGAGGCATACACCGCCGCGTTGTTGACCAGGATGTCGATGCGACCGAAATGCTCGTTGACCGCCTCGGCCATCGCCAGGACCGACGTCTCGTCGGCGACGTTCACCTGGACCGCCATCGCACGACCTCCGTCGGCCTCGATGTCCCTGGCCAGCGACGTACCGTCGAGGATGTCGGCGATGGCGACGCACGCGCCTTCGGCCGCCATCGCGCGCGCGTAGGCAGCACCTATCCCTTGCGCGCCGCCGGTGATGATGGCGACACGATCTTTGAGCTTCTGCATGGACTTCTTCCGTTGAATGAGGAGATGGAGGGCGCCGCAGAGGCGACGCCCGGACCGGTTAATCGATGAATGCGGTCACCAGATACGGCTGCCAGCACAGCAGGATCAGGATCAGCAGCGTGGCCACCAGGAACGGCATCAGCGGGCGCAGGATTTCGGCCGACGTCGCGCCGGTCACGCGTGACGCCACGTAGAGGGCCGTGCCGACCGGCGGCGTCAGCAGGCCCAGCGTCAGGTTGATGCAGATGACCACGCCGAAGTGGTAGGGGTTGATGCCATACACCTGGGTCGCCACTGGCAGCAGGATGGGCACCAGCAGGATCAGGGCGGCGATGCCGTCGATCACGGTGCCGATCGCCAGCAGCAGTGCGGTCACCAGCAGCATGAAGACGAAGGGGTCGCTGGTGGTCTGCTGCAGCAGCACCGCCAGTTGCTGTGGAACCTTCTCGAACACGATGACCCAGCCGAAGACGCCGGCCGCGGCCACCAGGACCAGCACCACCCCGCTGTTGAGCGCCACCCGCAGCAGCATGTCACCGGTGCGATCGAAACGGATCTCCCTGTGCGCGAAGATGCCGACCAGCACGGCCGTCAGGGCGCCCACCGCCGCGGCTTCAGTCGGCGTCGTGACCCCGCCGAGGATGCCGCCGATCATGACGACTGGCACCAGCAGCGACGGGATGGCGGCCCCGATGTTGCGCAGCTTCTGCTGGCGTGACAGGCGCTCGCCCGGCGGGTAGTTGTAGCGGTAGCCGAGCAGCGCGATCACGCCGATGAAGGCAAGGGTCATCAACAGGCCGGGCACGATGCCGGCGATGAACAGGTCGCCGATCGAGATCTGGGCCAGCACGCCGAAGACCACGAACATCATCGATGGCGGTATCACCGGGGCGAGCAGGGCGCCGGCGCAGGTGGTGGCCGTCGCGAAGCCGCGCGAGTAGCCCTTTTTTTCCATTTCCGGCACCAGTACCTGCGCCATCACCGCGACCTGCGCATTGGCCGACCCCATGATGGAGGCGAGGAACATGTTGGCCAGGATGTTGATGTAGGCGAGCCCGCCGCGCAGGTGGCCCACGAACACCGAGGCCAGCGCCACCAGCCGGCGCGTGATGCCGCCTTCGTTCATCAGTTCGCCCACCGCCAGGAACAGCGGGATGGCGAGCAAGCCGTAGTTTTCGAGGCTGGCAAAGAATTGCTGCGGAAACGACTGGTAAAGCACCAGGTTGCCGCTGGCATAGATGTAGGCCAGCGCGGTCATCGCCAGCACCAGCGCGATGGGGACGCCGAGAAACAGCAGGGCAGTGAAGACGGCCGTGATCATTGGATCGCTCCCCTGTCGCCGGCCGCCGGGGCCGGCACGCCGCACGGCAGGGCCGCCTCAGCCGGCGTGGCCATGGTTTGCAGCAGGTTGGAGAGCGCATGCACGCTGATGGAGACAGCCACCAGCGGCATGACCAGCCAGAACCAGAACTTGGCGACCCCGAGCGTGGCCGTGGTGTCCTGGTACATGAAGTTGAAGGTCTGGCCAGAGAACTCGCGCAGGTCGAAGCCAAGGCGCATCAGCGTCATGGGGTCGAACCAGCGGTGGCACAGCACCAGCAGCGTGATGCCGAACACCAGCACCAGCAGATCGATCAGGATTTTCATTGCCTTCATCAGAAAGGGCGGCACCGCATCGACCAGCATCGTGACGGCGACCGCATCGCGCGTCTTGAGGGTCAGCGACATGGCGATCATCGCCAGCCACACCATGATCAGGATGGACAGTTCGTCCATCCAGTAGATCGGGCTGCGCATGGCGCGACCGGCCACGTTGGCCAGGATCATCAGCGGCAGCGCCAAGGCGAACAGGCGCAGCACGCCGCGTTCTGCTTGGGCGATCCGGTCGCTCAGGTTTGTAATGATTTTCAGCACGGCAGGTCTCCGGCGTGAAGCGGCACAGGGGCGCGGCGCGCCCCTACGCTGCCTCGGGCCCTTACTTGATGGCTGCAGCCTCGCGGCGCAGATCGGCCAGCACCGGCGTGCGCTTGAGCCAGATGTCTTCCCACTGCTTGAGCGTGTCGCCGAAGAACTCGGGGCCGACCTTCACCACCTTGACCTTGGTGCCCTGCACGCTCTTCTCCATCTCCTGCTCCACTCGGACGTACGTATCGAACAGACCGTTGAGGTGCTTGCGCGCGGCGCCTGCGACCAGTTCGCGATCGGCCGGGGTCATGGTCTGCCACAGGCGGCCGGAGACCAGGCCCACGACCGGGAACATCATGTGGTTCGACTGCAGCAGCGTGTTGCCGCGCTCGTAGAACTTCATGCGGAATACCAGTTCCATGTCCGCGTCCACGCCATCCACCTGGCCGTTGGCCAGCGAGTCGTAGACGTCGGTCAGTGGCATCGGGGTCGAAGCCGCTCCCAGCAACTGGTAGAAGTCGCGCACCGGCGGGAACGGCGTGATGCGCATCTTGCGGCCCTTCAGGTCGGTGACGGCGTTGGTGGGGAAGCCATTGAGCATCAGCCGCATCGAGGCCACGCCGTAACCAACCCCCACCGCCCCGACTTCACGCGGCAGGCGCTCGAGCATCTTCTGCGCGGTCGGGCCGTTCAGCAGCACGCCGGCCTGCCTCACGTCCTTGACGAGGTAGGGCGCAAACAGCGCGCTGTATTCGGGCACGCGGTTGGTGATTTCAGCGGCGGTCATGAAGGCCATGTCGAGCGCGCCGGTCTGCAACTGCTGCAGCATCTGCGCCTCGTTGCCCAGCTGGCCAGACGGGAAGATCGTGACCGAGTACTTGCCATTGGTCTTTTGCTTGAGCTCTTCGCCCATCGCAACAGCGGCCTTCGACCATTCGTGGCTGGCCGGCACGATGAGGCCCAGGCGCATTTCCTTCGCATGAGCTGCCGCGCCCATGGCGAGTCCGGCGGTGGCGGCGAGGATGGTGAGCAGTTTGTTGAATTTCATGTGTTGTCTCCTTCGTTCGAGGTGTGGGGGGCTCTCAAATTTCCTGGGATGGTTGCCACCGGTGGGCATGCCTGCATGCCCACCCGCAACGCATGCCGCACTCTACGAGCCGGCGCCGCGCACCGCATTGACAGAAGCTCCGGCTTTTTGCCATGGAGTCTGGATCGATGTGCAGTAGCAGCATGGGTTCGCGACCGGGGGGCAAAAGGCCACCCGACTAGCCGAGCCTGGCGTCCTGCAAGCCGGGCGCCTCGTGCGGGACGGCGTCGGCGGCGTCCTTGCCGACCGGCTGCGCCTGGCCGGCGCGCTGAATCTGCTGGGCTCGCAGTCTGGCCTGGTCTTCCTCGTTGCGCGCCTCGTCCGACATGCCATTGAACAGCGTGCCGAGCAGGCCCTTGTTCAAGTCGCTGGTGCCGAACAGCGCATCGCAGATGGGGAAGGTGAGGTTGAAGTTGCGGGTGTGCATGAAGTCAGGGTTATGATGAAGTACATGCATGCGCCGTACCGTGTTGACCAGCGGCATGCGATCCAGAATCGGGTGCTCGAGGTGCGACAAGGTATGCAGGCCTTCGTACATCAGGAAGTACGACGCCATCGTCAGCATGGCGATGTACCCCGCGTTGGCCGACCACAGGTTGCCGATCAGCAGGGCCGCCGGCAGGGCCGCCAGCACAAACAGCACGGGCGCAAACGGCGGAAACAGCAGCGCGCGCCACTCCTTGTGGCCGTTGTAATCGAGCGTCTTGTGGGAGAAGAACTGGTGGTGGGTCGCGACGTGGCGCTTGTAGGCCGGCTTGATCCAGCTCTTGGGGCTGTGCAACAAGTAGCGGTGCCCGGCCCATTCCGCCCAGTTCCCGAACAGAAACATCGGAACCACGACGAACAGCCATTCCTGCCAGGTCGTGTTCTGCAGCTGCGCTGCGCAATACCAGACCACACCGATGGTGAATGCCAGCGTGAAGCCCAGGTGCAGCTCGCCGCGGTACCAGCCGGGGGTGTCTTCCACGTACTGCTTCCTGTAGGACAGGGACCGTGCAACGATTTCCTCTTCGCGATTCATGATGGCTCCTTTCATTTCGGACAGCAATCCGGCGCGGACGCACCGGACTGGCCTTTCGGCAGTGATTTAAGTATACTGCCTTAGTTAATTCTACACACTTAACTAACCATGTCAACATTGAAACCCGTGCGCTCGGACGGAAGGGAAACGAAGGTCCGGATGAAGGCCGTCGCACAGCGCCTGTTCGCACAGCACGGCATTGACGGCGTCACGGTGGCCGATATCGTTGCGGCGGCTGGGCAGCGCAACAAGGCTTCGCTGCAGTACCACTTCGGATCGAAGGACGAATTGATCGGCGAGCTGCTGGTCGACGGCGCGCAGAAGGTGGATGCCTTCCGCCTGGCCCTGCTCGACCAGATGGCCGCGGACGGTGGTCCGCGCCATGTGCGTGATGTGCTGGACGCCTTCGTCCGGCCGGTGTACCAGCTGACGGTGACGGAAGCCGAAGGCAGCACCTACCTGCGCTTCCTGTCGAACGTGCAGCTCACGCATCGCGAGCTTTTCCGCGCTCACATCGGCGCCAAGTGGAGTACCGGCTATCGCCGCTGCCTCGAGCATTTCCGCCAGCTGCTGGCCCACATCCCTGCCCCGGTGCTGGAACAGCGCATGTCACTGGTGGCGATCTACACGACGACGGTGTTCTCGATCAAGGAAGCGCCGGCTGACGACGCGCCCGCGTCGTCACGCCTGTGGACGCGCAAATTCACACTGGACAACATCGTCGACACCTTCGAGGCAATGCTGGTCTGTGCTCCTTCTGCGGGAACACTGGAAAAGCTGAAGTCGTAGTCAATACACCTGCACCACGCGCCGGTACTCGCCGGGCGTCACACCGATCTGGCCACGGATGAAGCGCGTGAAGTGGCCCTGGTCGGGGAAGCCCAGGTCTTCCGCGAGGCGCCCGAGGCTGGTGCGATCGTCCGCCTGCGCCAGCCGCCGGCAGGCGGTTTCGGCACGCAAGGTGTTGACGTAGACGTGTGGCGTCATCCCGGTACAGCGGCGAAAGCGCACGAAGAACTGCGCGCGCGACAGATGCGCGGAGGCAGCCAACCGGTCTGCATCCAGTGCCTGGCCCAGGTGATCGCCGATGTGGTTGAGCGCGCGCTGGATGCGCGAATCGGGCAGTCGCAGCCCTTCCGGCCGCATCAGGTCCTGGATGCTCTCCCACGCCGAGAACTGTTCGCTGACCGCCAGCATCAGGTCGAACAACGCGATCTCCAGGCGCTCCTGCTTCATCGGGATCGGCGACATCAGGTCACCGATCAGGTCGTCCGCCAGCTTGCGGATGCGGGGCGTGATCTGGACGCAGGGCCGCGGGAAGAATCGGGGATGGGCCGCCAGGCGCAGCGGGTCGTGCAGCGTCGCCAGCCACCTGGGTTCGATGTACAGCGCCAGGTAGACGGTGCGCGGAAAGTCCGGCTCGCTGTAGAAGTAGTGCGGCTCCCAGGCATTCACCAGGATGGCGGTGCGGTCGGTGACCGGGAGCCGCTCCTCGCTGACGTAGAACGCGGAATCGGCGCCGCTGGCTTTGAAGATCACGTGGCACTGCGAGTGCGCATGCGAAACCAGCGGGGTATCCATGTCGAGCAGTGCCAGGCGACCGAATCCGCCCTGCGCGATCCTGAGTGCTGTCGTCATCGATCCTCCTGAAGGAACGTGGCCGTCGCTTCACCGATGCGGCTGGTCGGAGCCATGGATCTGCAGGGCCGCCATCGAAGAAAGCCAGTCGCACAGCGCGTACAACTCGGCTGCTCGGCTTCCAGTTCTGCCCGGGCAATGAGGGTACGAAGTGCCTGCGCACTTTCCGGCTGGCCTGGAGCGAAGCCGGGCGGATCTTCCAGGGCCCGATGCAATCGCCGCAGGGGCAAGATCACTTCGAAGCGCCAACCGGCGATCTGCGATTCAGCGGAGGCGACTTCGTCTGGCGTGAGTGATCGTCCGAGCCGCAAGGCCGAGTACCCCTGAAACAGATGCAGCACGATGTCCAGCCCATGCGCATCCTGCCTGCTGACGGGCTTTACATCGGTCATGGGAGGCAGCACTTCGAATCCGAACGACGTTCAGGAACCGATGAACATGGGATTGCGCTTGCCGTGGAAGGCCTCGACGCCCTCGCGGAAGTCATCGGAACTGCGCAGCCGGCTGTAGCAATGGCCTTCCAGCTCGATGGCCACGGTCAGCGTCGAGTCTTCGGTGTCGTTCAGCAGCTTCTTGGCGGTGCGTTGCGCAATCGGCGAGAAAGCGCGCAGCTCGTCCACCAGGCGATCGGTGGCCGCTTCCAGCTCGGCATCGGGCACGCATTCGGTGGCCACGCCCCACTCGTACGCCTGCTGGCCCGGAATTCGGCGCGAGCGCATCACGATGTCCTTCGTGCGGGTGATGCCCACCATCTTCTGCAGGCGTGCCGATCCGCCGGAGCCGGGGATCTGGCCCAGCTTCTGTTCGGGCAAGGCGTAGCGCGTGGTTTCGGTCACCAGGCGGAAGTCGCAGGCCAGCGAAATCTCGAAGCCGACGCCGAAGCAGTAGCCCCGGTTGGCGGCGATCACCGGCTTGCTGCAACGAGCGGGGGCGGCGATGTTCCAGGCCAGCTTGGAGACGTGCTCCGGGGAGGCTTCCAGGAAGCCCTTGATGTCGCCACCACTGGAGAAGTGCTCGCCTTGCGAACGCAGCACGATCACCCGCACGGCCGGGTTCTCGTCCAGCGACTCGAACACCAGCCGCAGCTGGTCGCGCTGGGCCATGGAGATGATGTTGTAGGGCGGGCGGTGCAGCACGATGTCTGCGCGCTCGCGCGCGGCGTCGATCTGGACGCTGAAGCCGTCCAGCTTTTCGAGCAGGGTTTGGGCCGGGTGGGTCAGTTGGGTCATGGAGGTCTCTTGTTGATCGATGGGTGAAGGGGATTCAGGGATTGGGCATGCGCACCAGGGCGGCCGGCTGAGGCTGGCGCAGGCCCTCCCAGCGTTTGACGAGATCGCTGTGCTCGACGTCGAACAGGTCCAGCACGCGGCCGACGGTGTGGTTGACCATGTCATCGAGCGACGCGGGACGGACGTAGAACGCCGGCACGGGCGGGAACACGATGGCGCCCATCTCCGTCACGGCGACCATGTTGCGCAGGTGCGCCAGGTTCAGGGGCGTCTCGCGCGCCAGGAGCACCAGGCGGCGCCGTTCCTTCAGCACCACGTCTGCGGCGCGACTGACCAGGTTGTCGGCCAGCCCATGCGCGATGCCGGCCAGTGTCTTCATCGAGCAGGGCGCCACCACCATGCCGGCGGTGTGAAAGGATCCACTGGAGACGGCGGCGCCGATGTCCTTGACGCTGTGCACCTCGTCGGCCAGGGCCTCGATCTCGCTGCGCTTGAGGTCCACCTCCTGAGCAGCGGTGAGCGCTCCGGAGGCGGACAGCACCAGGTGCGTCTCCCAGCCGGGCAGCGTGCGCAGCACCTGCAGCAGGCGGATGCCGTAGATGGCGCCACTGGCACCGGTGATCGCCACGATCAGGCGCTTTGTGGTCATCTTTGCACCTTGCCGGTGTCGAAGTCGACGCGGGCCGATGTGTCGATCAGCGCGTCCAGGTCCTCGGTGTCCTCACCCGGCACGCGCACCTTGGTGAAGACATGTTCGTGGTAGACCACCGGCCGGGTGGCGTCCAGGCCCATCTTGGCGCTCATGCCCTGCACGTGGGACGGCGGCGCGCTGTTCTCGCCGAATTCCTGGCCCACCGTGGTGGAAGGATCAAGCACCGAGCCTTGCGCCCCGGCGATCACGACCAGGTCCCGGTCCGCCTGAAAGCGCGTGGCCACCGCCCATTCCACCTGCAGCGGGTCGTGCACCTCCACGTCGTCGTCCACCACCACCACCTGCTTGATGTCGTAGTGCGCGCCGAACGCAGCGCAGATCACGTTCTTGGGCTGGCCCTCGTGGGTCTTCCTGATCTTGACGAACAGGTGGTAGCGGCCCACACCACCTATCGACAGATGGACGTCCAGCACGTTGGGGAAGCTGCGCTGCAGGTGGGCCAGCAGCGTCGCCTCGCGCGGGATGGAACCCAGCAGGAGGTGCTCCATCTCGGCGGGCACGATCGTGTGGAAGACCGGATCGCGGCGATGGGTGATGGCGTCCACCTGGATCACCTCGCGGTGCTCGCGCGCGCTGTAGTACTTGGGAAACTCGCCGAAGGGGCCTTCCAGCTCCTTCACGCCCGGCAGGATGCGTCCTTCGATCACCACCTCGGCGTCGGCCGGCACGCGCACATCACTGGTCAGGCACTTGACCACGCGCAGCGGGGCGCCGTGCAGGGCGCCGGCGATCTCCAGCTCGTCGCAATCGAGCGGCGCAATGGCCTGCGAGGCCAGCAGCGTGAGCGGATCGACGCCGATCACCACCGCCACTTCCAGCGGCTGCTGGCGCGCTTCGGCTTCCTTGTAGAAGGCCCAGAGGTGGCGCGGCAGCATCAGGATGGCCATGCGCTCCTTGGAGTGGACCTGGATCCGGTTGATCGAAACGTTCTGCGCCCCCGTCTTCGGGTTGCGGGCGATCACCAGGCCGGCGGTGATGTAGGGGCCGTTGTCGTGCTCGCTGTGGGTGGGGATGGGCAGCACCTCGCGCGGATCGACGCCCTTTTGCACCACCTGCTGGCAGAGTGCCTCGCCCGTCGGCACCTCCCGCCAGGGCAGCGGGTTCTCGGCGGCTTCGCGGAAGCGCTGCAGCAGTTGCGACTCGGTCACGCCCATGGCTTCGGCGATCCAGCCGCGGCGCGACATGAAGCCCGACACCACCGGCATGTCATGCCCGCCGGGCCGGGGGAAATAGGCCGCCTGCCGGCCGTCGAGCCGCTTGGCGATGGCGGCCAGCTGGTGTTCGAGCTTCACACCTTCGCGGATGACGGCCAGGCGGCCGGTGTCGGACAGATGGGCGAGCCAGTGGCGCAGGTCGGTGGAAAGGGCGGGGGCGGAGGTGGTCATGGACGTGCGGGTGAAGTGGGATCAGGCGGAACGGTTTTCGCCGGCCGGCAGGGGCGTGTACTCACCCGCCACGAGCTTGCGGCGCAGCACCTTGCCGACGGGGGATTTGGGAATTTCGGCGACGAACACGTACTCGCGCGGCCGCTTGAAGTTGGGCAGGTCGGAGCTGCGGCAGTGCGCGTCCAGCGCCTGCGCATCCAGCGCTGCGCCGCCGTCGCGGGTGGTGACGAAGGCCACGACCCGCTGTCCCCAGCGCTCGTCCGCCAGGCCGGCCACGGCCACTTCTCCGACGCCGGGACACAGCGAGATGACGGACTCGATGTCGACCGGCGAGATGTTCTCGCCGCCGCTGATGATCATGTCGTCCACCCGGCCGGTCACGAACAGGTCGCCGTCCTCGTCGAGGTAGCCGGTGTCGCCGGTGAAGTACCAGCCGCCGCGCAGGGACTTGGCGTTGGCGTCCTCGCGTTTCCAGTAGCCCTCGAAGGCTTCGTCGCCGCGCAGGTCGGCAATGATCTGGCCCTCCACCCCGGAGGCCACGCGGTCGTCGACGCCGGATGCGTCCAGGCGCACCACGCGCAGCCGGGTGTTGATGCCGGCGCGGCCGGCGCTGCCGGGCTTGTCCAGCGCCTGCTGGTCGATCGAGAAGGTGTACACCTCCGAGGAACCGTAGTGGTTCACGAAGAGTTCGGGCTCGAAGGCCGCCTGCAGGCGCTTGAGCAGCGCGTCGTGCATGGGGGCGCCGGCAAAGCCCAGTTTCTTCACCGAGGCAATGTCGGGCCCGGGGCCGCTGCCGTGCCCGGCGCGCTCGCGCTGCGTCAGCAGGTCGTGGTAGAGCGTGGGCACCAGGTACAGGCAGGTCAGGCGCTCGGCCTCGATCAGGGCCAGCGCCTCCTGCGTGTCGAAGCGGGGCATGCACACGAACACGCCGTCGACCAGGGCCATGGCGAGCAGGGAGCGCACGCCCATCGTGTGGTACAGGGGCATCACGCCCAGCGTGCGTTCACCGCGGCGGTAAAGGTTCTGCGCCACATGCGCCAGCGCTGCGGCGCGCTCCTGGCGGTGGCGGCGCGGCACGCCCTTGGGTTTGCCGGTGGTGCCCGAGGTGTAGAGCATCAGCGACAGGTCCTCGGCATCGGCCGCGGTCTGCAGGGGCGACGCCGGGCCGGCCAGCAGGGTCTCCCAATCGCAGGTGGCATCGCTGCCTTCGAGCAGGCCGACGCCGATGCGCGGCAGCTCGCGCGCACCGCCGCTGGCACCGGTGGCCTCCTCGCTGGAGGCGTCGAAGAACACGGCCTTGGCCTCGGCGTCGGCCAGGCAGTAGTCGATCTCGTCGGCCTTGGCGCGCCAGTTCAACGGCACGATCACCACGCCCAGGAACTGGCAGGCCCAGTGCAGCGTGGCCGCCTGGTGGCGGTTCTGCAGCACCGACAGCAGCCGGTCACCCCGGCCCAGTCCCAGGCGCTGCAGGCCGGCCACGGTGCGGCCGATCTGCTCGTGCCACTGCGCATAGGTGAGACGCACGCCGCTGTCCACCAGGGCAAGCGCGCGCGGGCTGCGTTCGACGCTTTGCAGGAAGGTCGTACCGAGGTCGAGCATGGATCAATCTCCGATGTGGGGGGCGTTCGCGGCCTGGCGGCGCAGCGACGCGGTTTCGAGCACCGCCGCCACGATGGGCGTGTAGCCGGTGCAGCGGCAAAGGTGGCCCGACAGCATGTCGCGCACCTGGGCTTCGCTGGGATCCGGGACTCGCTTCAGGTAGTCGTCGCAGCTCATGAGGATGCCGGCGGTGCAGAAGCCGCACTGCAGGGCGTGGTGGCGCTTGAAGGCCTCCTGCAGGTCGGACATCGGCCCGGCCGCATCGCACAGTCCTTCGACCGTGTCGACGCGGCGGCCGTCGACCTGCAGCGCCAGCGTGAGGCAGGAGCGGCCGGCCACGCCATCGATCTGCACGGTGCAGGCACCGCACACGCCGTGCTCGCAGCCCACGTGCGTGCCGGTCGCGCCCAGGCCTTCGCGCAGGAAGTCCGACAGCAGCATGCGCGGCTCGCAGGCGGCGCTGCGGGCCGCGCCGTTGAGCGTCAGGCGAACGGTGTGCTGGCGGTCGTGGCTGCACTGCTTCATCGGGAGGTCTCCGTGACTTGGGCGATCACCTGCGCGCCGAGCTGGCGCACGAGGTGGCGGCGGAAGGTGGCGCTCGCATGCGCGTCGTCCTGGGCTTCGAGCTCCCAGGCGAAGTCGTTGAGGGCGGCGTCCAGCTCGGCGCCGCGCAGGCCGGCCGGCCACTGCGCCAGACGCGGCCGGTCCGCCACGCCGCCGATGGCGAGACAGAGGCCCCGCGCGTCGACCACGGCGGCGGCCGAAACAATGGCGAAGTCGCCATGGCGGGCCGAGAACTCCGTGAAGGCGCTGCGCTGGCCGGGCTGGGTCAGCGGGAAGCGCACCTGCTCGACCAGTTCGTCGGGCGCGCGCGCCGTCATCAGCATGCCCTGGAAGAACTCGCTCGCGGGCAGTGTGCGGCGCTTCCTGGCGTTGCGCAGCACCACCTCGCCGCCCAGCGCCAGCAGCACCAGCGGGATCTCGGCGCTCGGGTCGGCGTGGGCCACCGAGCCGCACACGGTGCCGCGGTTGCGCACCTGGAAATGCGAGATGAAGGGGAAAGCCTGCGCCAGCAGCGGCACTTCCCTCGCCAGGGTCGCGCGCCATTCCACGCTGGCTTGCGTGGCTGCCGCGCCCACCGCCAACATGCCGCCTTCGCTGCGCACAAAGTCCAGTTCGTCGGTGCGCGAGATGTCGATCAGCACGCTGGGCTGCGCCAGCCGCATGTTGAGCACGGCCATCAACGACTGGCCGCCGGCCAGGATCCGCGCCTCGGGACCAAGCGCCTTGAGCTGCTGCACGGCCTCGTCGGCGGTTTCCGCGCGCACGTAGTCGAAAGCCGCCGGCTTCATCGCGCCCCTCCCAGGCGGGCGAGCAGGCGCCCCCACCATGAGCCCGAAGGCGTGGCACCCTTGCCGCCCGCCTGCCGGCCGAGTTGTTCGAACAGTTGGCGCAGCACGATCCTGGCCGCGCCCTCCAGCATGCGGCCGCCCACCGCTGCCACCTTGCCAGAGACCTCGGCCTCGTAGTCGTAGCGCAGCAGCGTGCCGCCATCCCTGGGCTCGAGCGTGACCAGGCCGTTGCCCCTGGCCGCACCCATGCTGGACAGGCCGGAACCGGCCAGCCGCAGGCGGTGCGGCGGCTCCAGGTCGCTCAGCGCGATCTCGGCCGCATAGCGCGCCTTGATCATGCCCACACCCACCGTCACGTCCGCGCGGTAGCGGTTGGGGCCGGTCTGATGCAGTGCATGGCAGCCGGGGATGACCTTGGCCAGGGCTGCCGGGTCCAGCAGCACGGCGAACACCGCCTCGGGCTCGGCCGGCAGCAGGATCTCGCCTTGCGCCGCCAGGGCCTTGCCGGCCTTGCCGCCCGCAGGCCGGACCGGCCCAGCGCCCCGGGAGGGCGGCGGGTCGTCCATGCCCAGCAGGTCCATCACGCGCGAGGGAGTCAGCGGCAGCGTGACGTCGGCCACGCCGAGCGCGTCGGCCACGGCGTTGGCGATGCAGGGCGGCGTGCTCATGTTGTTGCCCTCGCCCAGTCCCTTGGCGCCCAGCGGCGTGAACGGGCTGGGCGTTTCCAGGTGCACGATGACCGGGTCGGGCACCTCGCAGGTGGTGGGCACCAGGTAGTCGGCGAAGGTGCCGGACTGGAAGCTGCCGTCGCTGCCATAGCGGAACTCTTCCATCAGCGCCGCGCCCAGTCCCTGGGCGAAGGCGCCGCGGATCTGGCCGTCGGCCAGGGCCGGGTTCAGGAGGGTGCCGGCATCGTGCGTGGTCACGTAGCGGTCGATGCGGACGCGGCCGGTGGCGCGGTCCACCTCGACGGCGCAGATGTCGAATGCGAAGCCGTAGGCCGCCGACGTGTTGACGCGGTCGTCCTCGTCCGGGGCGGTCAGCTGCGGCGGCGACCAGAAGGCCGTCTCGCGCAAGCCCACGGGCTCGCCCTCGGGCAGCAGGCCGGGCGCCCAGTGCGGGCTGGCCGCCAGCCGGCCAAAGGGCTGGCCGCGCTCGGGCGCGTCCTTGGGGTAGACCTTGCCGCCTGAAAAAACAATCTGGTCGGGTTCGCATCCAAACTGCGCGGCGGCGATTCGCGCGAGCTTGTCGCGCAGGCGCTGGCAAGCAATGTGCAGCGTGCCGGCCACGGCTCCGGCGAAGCGGCTGGAATAGTTGCCGGCTGCGACCGACCAGGCGTCCTTGGCGGTGTCGAATTCGGTGTTCACCGACACCTCGTCCGGATGGACGCCGAACACGTCGGCCGCCAGCTGGGCGCACACGGTGCGATGGCCCTGGCCGGCCGGCGCAGAGGCGATGACCACGGTCAGACCACCCAGCGGGTCGATGCTCACGGTGGCGGCGGCGATGGCGCCGTTCTTGGGACCAGCCTTGGCGCGCTGCTCGCGTGGCAGCACCGTCGTGATGTAGCCCATGTTGGAGACCGAGGGCTCCACGATGGCTGCGAAGCCGATGCCGTACAGCCGGCCCTCGGCGCGCGCGGTCGCCTGGCGCTGGCGCAGCTCGTCGAGGCGGCCCTCTTGCAGCGCCAGCTCCAGGGCGAGCTGGTAGTCGCCGGAGTCGATCAGCGCGCCGGCGGCGGCCCGGTAGGGAAACGCGTCGCGGGGAATGAAGTTGCGCCGGTACACGTCCAGCGGGTCGAGGTTCAGTTCGACCGCGATGCGCTGCACCAGGCGCTCCAGCGCAAAGTACACCTGTGGCCCGCCGAAGCCGCGCACCAGGCCGGTGGGCGTCTTGCTGGTCAGCACCACCCGGTTGCGCACGCTGAGGTTGGGGATGGCATAGGCGCCGGTCAGGCAGCCGTGCATGCGGTAGAAGGTGGCGGGCTCGGGCGCGCGCAGGTAGCCGCCGCAGTCGTCCAGCTGATCCAGCGACAACGCGGTGATGCGGCCGTCGGCTTCCACCGCCGCAGCCGCATGGCACAGGCGGCCGGTGGCCGAGGTGGCGGCGGTCAGGTGCTCGAGCCGGTCTTCCACCCATTTGACGGGAGCGCCGGCCTTGCGCGCCGCCAGGCACATCAGCACGGCCGGGTTGAGCACGGCCTGCTTGACCCCGAAGCTGCCGCCCGAATCCGGGAAGGTGCGGTGGCGCAGCTGGTTGCCCGGCACCTTGAGCGCCATCGCCATCACGGTGTGCAGCGAGAACGGCCCCATGAAGTTGGACTGCACGTCATAGCCCTCCTGATCGGAGAGGAACTCCGCCACCACCACCGCGCATTCGATCGGGGTGCAGGAGTTGCGCGGGTATTCGACCGTGAGCGCAACCCGGTGCGGTGCGCTGGCGAAGGCCTGTTCGGGGTCGCCGTAGCGGAAGCTGCGGTCGCTCACCACGTTGCTGCCGACCTTCTCGTGCAGCACCGGGGCGCCTTCGGCGATCGCGGCGCGGATGTCCACGACCGGCGGCAGGGTCTCGTACTCGGCTTCCAGCAGTTCCAGCGCGTCCTCGGCGAGGTAGCGGCTCTCGGCGACCACCACCGCGACCGGCTCTCCCACGTAGCGCACCTTGTCCACGGCCAGGGCCCACAGTTCCATCGGCGCCTTCACGCCAACGATGAAGGGCTTGGACCAGCGTTGCACGTCCGCGGCGGTCAGGACGGTGCGCACGCCGGGCAGGGCCATGGCCTTGTCGGCACGAACCGCCAGCAGCCGGGCGTGGGCATGCGGCGAGCGCAGCACCGCAGCGTGCAGCGTGCCGGCGCGCACGGGCGCGTCGTCACCGAAACGACCGCGGCCGGTCAGCAGCGGGCGGTCTTCGACGCGCTGCGCGCGGCGGCCCAGGTGGGGGGAAGCGGTGGGTGTTTCAAGCATGGGGGAAGCGGATCCGACCGGTGCCCGGCCACTCATTCCACCGTGATGTTGCGGTCGCTCACGACCTTCTTCCACAGGGCCATCTGGCCATCGATGAAGCTGCGGAATTGCGCCGGTGTGCCGCCGTCGGGCACGACGCCCTGTGCGGCGAAGGCCTTCTTCACCTCGTCCTCGAGCAGCATCCGGTTGAGGTCGCTGTTGAGCTTGTCAACGACGGGCTGCGGGGTGCCGGACGGCACCACGAAGCCATGCCAGGACGAAACCTCGTAACCGGGGATTCCGGCTTCTGCGGCCGTGGGCACGTCGGGCAGCAGGGGCGAGCGCTTCGGCGCTGCGATGGCGAGCGGGCGCACGCGGCCCGATTGCATGAAGGGCATGGCGTGAGGCAGCAGATCCAGGGCCACATCGAACTGGCCACCGGCCAGGTCGGTCAGCATGGGGGTGCTCCCCTTGTAGGGAATCTGGCGCATCTGCGTGCCCGTGGCAGTTTCGAACAGCGCCATTGCCAGGTGGTTCGAGGAACCGGCGCCCGAGGAGCCATAGGTCAGCACATTCGGCTTGGCGCGGGCTGCGGCAAGGAGCTCCGCAGCGGCGCGGTACGGACCCTGCGCGTGGGTCACCAGCAGCATGGGCGAGCGCCCCGCCAGCAGCACCGGCGCGAAGGCCTTCTGCGTGTCGTAAGCGATGTTCTTGTACAGCCAGGGGTTGGCGGCGTAGGGGAACTGCACGACCAGGATGGTGTGGCCATCGGCCGCTGCGCTGGCCACTTCCTTGGTGCCGATCATGGTGCCGGCGCCCGGCTTGTTGTCGACGATCACCGGCTTCTTCCAGTAGTCGCCCAGGTGCTTGGCCGCGAGCCGGCCGAGCGTGTCGTTGAAGCCGCCGGCCGGATAAGGCACGACGATGCGCACCGGCTTGGTGGGGTACTCCTGGGCCTGGGCGGCACCGGTGCCGAAGGCGGCGAGCACCGCGAGCATTTGCAGTGCCTTGCGAGGGGTTGCGACCATGGAAGTTGTCTCCGTTGTTTGAGTGTTTTCAGAGCGCTCGGGGGCAGGACTGCTCAGTGGAGGGCGAGTCTAGGAGTCGGGTGGTATCAGGTCAATTAACGTTTTATGATGGGTAAAATCAGATTAAGTGATACCTTGGACGACCATGGAATTCCGGCAGATCCAGTACTTCATCACCCTCTACGAAGACGGTTCAGTGACCCGCGCGGCACGCCGCCTGCACATCGTCCAGTCGGCACTCAGCATGCAGATGGCCAAGCTCGAGGCGGAGGTGGGACAGCGTCTCTTCATGCGCACGCCGCAAGGCATGCAGCCCACCCCCGAAGGCCGCCGCCTTTACCGCCTGTTCCTGCCGGTCGTCACGGGTTACCAGCGCGCGCGCGAACAGGTGGTTGAAGCCACGGGCGAGCTGAGCGGGGAGGTGCGCTTCGGGATGATCGCGACCATCGCGCAGGGCGTCCTGGTCGACGCGATCCTGGAGTTCTCACCGGCCCATCCGAAGGTCGAGCTGTCGATGACGGATGGCTTCAGCGGCGACCTCATCGATGCGGTGGCGCTCGGCCAACTCGATGCCGCTGTCATCAACAAGCCGCGGCGGGCGCTGACGCTCAAGAGCGAAACCATCGCCGACGAGGATCTGCTTCTGGTCATGGGGCCGGCCCACGCAGACGTGCCTGCTTCCTTGAGTTTCAGCGGCATGTCGGCCTTGAAGCTGGTGTTTCCCACGCGCCGGCATGGTCTGCGCGGGATCATCGAGAGCTTCGCCGAAGCGGAGGACGTCCATCTGAACCCCAGCCTCGAGATCGATTCCATCAGCGCCATCCTGAAGCTGGTGCGCGAGAGCGATTTCTGCACGCTCCTGCCCCATGTCGCCGTGCGCGGCCTGCTCGAACGCGCGGAAGTGAAGGTGCATCGCTTCGTCTCACCTCGATTGAGGCGCCAGATCGTGGCCGTGACCGACCCGAGCAGGCCACTCAATCCTGCCGCCGTCGCCTTCCTCTCCGTCCTGCGCCGCCATCTGGTGGGGCTGGGAACCTTGGGACCCGGGTGAGGCAGCCAACTCATGAACTACGAAGAACGCGACTCGCTTGTCATCTACACCGCGAACAAACGCTTCGTGCTCGACGCCAGCAAGGACCGCCTGAAGGACGCGCCCGGCTTCAACCAGGACAGCTGGCCTGACATGGCCGATACCACCTGGGAAAAAGGCATTCACGATTACTACGGCACGCGGCCGTATGTGGACCCGGGGCGCTGAAGCCTGAAATACCCTGCGTGGCGTGACTGAAGGCGCACCGGCGGGATCTGGGAAACGGAGCAGTTTCGCACTGGGGAGGACTTTGGAGATTCAAGCGACGAGAATGATGCTTCGAACGATGGCGGCGGTTGCCAAGGCTTTGGGGGCAGCCGTGAGGACCGACGTGGACGACGAACCCTTGAAGTGGTAGCCACCCACCACGGCCGGCAATAGAAACAGGAGAAATGAAATGCGATCGCAGTGTTGCCAAAAAATGACCGATCAGGTCGAGTTCACTTGTGAGCAGCATCCAGATGTTTTCGATTGTCCAGATGCATTGGTTTTCTTCTCAGCGAAGTTTGATGAATACGGACTCATCATTCACGATGGAGGTCCAAGCTTCGTTCCGATTGCGTTCTGTCCATGGTGTGGCAGCGCTCTACCACGGTCGCGGCGCAACCAATGGTTCGCCGAGTTGAGGGCTCTGGGCTTCGACGATCCCACGGAACAGGAGATTCCTGAGCCCTATCGCACCGATTCATGGCACCTGAACCGGCTTGATCACTAGGGCCTGTGGCTCGGCCTTCACCCTTTGGCGATCACCACATCCGCCATGGGCCGGGCCACGCAGGGCAGGCAATAGCCCTCTTCCTTTTCATCGGCACTCAGGCCGGGCCAGTGTTGATTCATCAGCACAACTGAGCCAGTGATCACGTCGAATATTGAGCCACTGGGTTGATGGGTTTTCTGGCTACT
>NZ_JBIMLB010000014.1:0-134023 GCF_051860785.1 Hydrogenophaga sp. | reverse complement strand
GCTGAAGCTCTCCAGCTCCGTGCGGTATTCACTGCCCGCTGCGCCGTAGGCACCGGCAACGTTGATGAGCCGCTGCCCGTCCAGGCAGAAACGGTCTTCGGTGTTGAAGTTGACGCTGCCTCGCACGCCATCGGTGGCCAGGGTCTTGGGGCAGCGGGTGATGGCCGAGAGGCCTTCGATGCTCCAGCCCATGCCCATGATGCCGTTGCCGGCCTGGCTGTTGTAGCTCAGTGCCAGCTGGGGCTGCATGCCGGCCACGCCGGGCGGCACTTCGATGGGGATGCGGTAAGTGGCCGCTCCACTGGGGGAGACGGCGAACTCGCCGGGGATCTTGCCCGGTACGGTGGTCTGGGCCAGGGCGGCTCCACAGAACAGGTACGCGAGAAACACGCAACGGGCAACGCCCGGGCGCAACGCAACATTGAGAACCACGACCAACCCTCCGCTGAGGGGCCTGTCCGATTCAGATCGTCTTCAGTGGCCCCTTGTTGTGATGGCCATGCAACCCGCTTCGGGGCTTTGCTGCATGGCTGACTTCAAACAAGCGACGGATTCTCTGCAGTGAGGCAGAAAGCAATACTCAATGTCACGAGATGCGATAAATCAGGCTCAAATCGCATCCATAAGACCATGAATAGCAACGATCCTTCGGGCGCGATGCTTGCTTGCTCAACGCCCATGCAATCCCAACGCACCGATCCGGACGCACCCCCCGGCACCGACTGGCACGCCCAGGAGCTGCTGCTGATGCGCGAGGTGATGAAGCTGGTGGGGCGAAGCCTGGCGCCGGCTTTTGTGTTGCGGGAGATGCTGCACCTGATGAGCGAGCTGCTGGGGCTGAACCGGGGGCGCATGGTGCTGGCGAATGAAGCGTCGCTGGGCAGCAAGGTGAGTGAGCGCACGGCGTCCATTCGCCATGCCTACGGCCTCACCGCCGAGGAGGTGCAGCGCGGCGTGTTCCACTGGGGCGAGGGCATCACCGGGCGGGTGCTGGCCTCGGGCCTGCCGGCCATCGTGCAGGATGTGGACGCCGAGCCGCTCTTTCTCTTTCGCACCGTACCGCGCGATCGACTGCCGCCACAGACGGTGGCCTTCATCGCGTTGCCGATCGAGGTCAACGGCGTCACCACCGGCGTGCTGGCCTGCCACCGCATCCGCAGCCGGCAACGCCACCTGAACGACGACCTGGCGGTGCTGCGCATCCTGGCCACGCTCGCGGGCCAGCTGCTTCGGCTCGAACAGTTGGTGGCCGAGCAGACGCGCCAGCTGGTGGCGCGCAATGCGGCGCTGGCGCGTGCGCTGGACAGTGCGAGTGCGCGCTACGGGCTCATCGGCCGCTCGCCGGCCTTGCTGCAGGCGCTGAGCGAACTGGAGCGGGTGTCGCAGTCGCAGGCCACGGTGCTGCTGCTGGGCGAGTCGGGCACGGGCAAGGAGCTGTTTGCGCGCGCGGTGCACCTGGCCAGCGGCCGACACGATCAGCCTTTCATCAAGGTGAACTGCTCGGCGATTCCGGAGACGCTGTTCGAATCCGAGTTGTTCGGCTACGAGAAAGGCGCCTTCACCGGTGCGAACGCGGCGCGCGCGGGCTGGTTCGAGCAGGCCAACGGCGGCACCATCTTTCTGGACGAGATCGGCGAGCTGCCGCTGGCGATGCAATCCAAACTGCTGCGCACGCTGCAGGAAGGCACGCTGGTGCGCCTGGGTGGCACGAAAGAGTTGAAGGTGAACGTGCGGCTGGTGGCTGCGACCAACCGGGAACTGGCCGCCGAGGTGCAGGCGGGCCGCTTCCGGCAGGACCTGTACTACCGGCTCAACGTGATTCCGATCCGCCTGCCCAGCCTGCGCGAGCGCGGCGAGGACATCCGCGCGCTGGCCCTGCATTTCGTGAACCGCGCGAACCAGGCGCACCAGCGCAACGTGAACCTGGCGCCCGATGCGCTGGCGCGGCTGGAGGCCCACCCCTGGCCCGGCAACATCCGCGAGCTCGGCAACCTGATCGAGCGGCTGGTGCTGCTGGCCGACCACACGCTGGTGACGGCCGAGACGCTGGAGCCTTTCATGCCGGCGATGTCGGGCGCCATCACGCCACCGGCCAGCAAGGCCGGCGAGGTGCGCGACTACCAGAGCGCGCATTCACACAGCGCGCAGGCCTTGCAAGGCGCGCTGGCGCAGCACCAGGGCAACCAGTCGCGCGCGGCACAAAGTCTTGGACTGACACTGCGGCAGTTCAGCTACCGGTTGCGCAAGGCAGGCTTGCGTTGAAGGCCGCGCAATGTGTCGACATTGTGTCGACACATTGAAGAGGGTGGACCTGATTCAGCGGCCTCAGCGCTCCTGTTTTCATAGCTTCATCTTCTTTGATATTGAGGCTTTGGAGGAAATCAACGGCTCATCGTCACTCATGGCACGGCGGTTGCAAAGAAGGTCACAGGCCATCCCGCCCACCACCCCTTCTTCATG
The DNA here is from genome assembly GCF_051860785.1 of Hydrogenophaga sp. Taxonomy (GTDB): domain Bacteria; phylum Pseudomonadota; class Gammaproteobacteria; order Burkholderiales; family Burkholderiaceae_C; genus Hydrogenophaga. Next base: position 131,563 of record NZ_JBIMLB010000014.1, on the reverse strand, counting down.
AGGTTGCCATGAGCATCGACGCCATCCTGATCGCCCCCGCCCAGTTGCAGGCCCTGCAGTCGTCCGAGCCCGTCGTGGTCATCGACACCCGGGACGCGGACACCTTTGCCGCCGGCCACATTCCCGGCGCGGTGAACCTGCGCGAGGTCTTCACCTACCTCGCCACCTCCACGCCCGAAGGACTGCAGGCGCTCAAGGCCACCTTCGCCGAGGCGCTGGGTGCTGCCGGCCTCTCAGGCAAAGAGACGGCCGTGTTCTACGAAGACGCGATGAACAGCGGCTACGGTCAGTCGTGCCGAGGCTATTACCTGCTGACCTGGCTGGGCTACCCCAAGATCAAGGTGCTCAACGGCGGCTTCAGTGCGTGGAAAGCCGCCGGCCTGCCGGTCTCGACCGAAGCCATCACACCCGTGGCCGCCACCTTCCCGGATCTGCCCATGGCCGACGTGATGCTGACCCAGGCCGACGTGCAGGCCGCGCTGGGCACCGACACTGTGCTGCTCGACGTGCGCGACGTGGACGAGTGGATCGGCGACAGCTCTTCGCCCTATGGCAAGGATTTCGCGCCGCGCAAGGGCCGCCTGCCCGGCGCCAAGTGGGTGGAGTGGTACCGCTTCATGAAGCCTTCGGCACAAGGCCCGGTGTTCAAGACGCCCGACGAGGTGAAGGCCGAATGCGCCACCGCCGGCGTCGCGCCCGACGACACGGTGTACCTCTACTGCTTCAAGGGCGCGCGCGCTTCCAACACCTTCCTCGCCCTCAAGCAGGCCGGCTTCAGCGACGTGCGCATGTACTTCGGCTCGTGGAACGAGTGGTCGCGCGACGACAGCCTGCCCATCGAGACCGGCCTGCCGGTGGCCAAGTCGAGCAAGAAACCCAGCCTCGCCCTCGCCGCCTGATTTCCCATCGCACCTCTTTTCAACACCCCGGAGACACCATGTCCGCCACCGACACCTTTGAGCCCACCAGCCCCGTCACCACCGTGAAGGCCTATCTGCGCCCGATCGACAGCACTGGCCTCGCCGCCTTCGCCGCCAAGGGCAAGGGCAACCCGGCCAGCCGCGGCACCAACAAGGTCCACACGGTGATGGAGGGGCAGTACCGTTCGTTGTCTTACGTGGGCCAGCACAAGCCGGTGGTGGTGGACGAGCCGCTGCACCTGTTCGGTGAAGACACCGCGCCCGCGCCGGGCGAGATCGTGCTCTCGGGCCTGGGCGGCTGCCTGGCGGTGGGCATCACCGCCGTGGCGACCTGGAAGGGCGTGAAGCTCAGCAAGCTGGAAGTGTTCCTGGAAGGCGACATCGGCAACCCCGCTGCGTGGGGCGCCGGTGGCGCGCTGGAGAAACTGCCATCCGAAATGGGCTTCCAGGCGATCCGCGTGAAGGTGCTGGTGGAAGGCGATGCCACGCGCGAGGTGCTCGACGAGATCGTGCAGCACGCCAACTTCTATTCGCCCGTGGCCAACACCATGCGCAACCCGATCCCCATGACCGTCGGCCTGGCGGACGCATGAACCCGAACGACCTGCCCCTCGAGCTGACCCACGACACATCGGCCGACGAGCTGATCGCTGCGGTGCGGGCCGTGGCGCAGGGCCCGCTGGCCGACGTGGTGGAGGCCTGCGACCGTGAAGGCTTCTACCCGCGCGAGGTGTTGAAGGCGCTGGGCGCCCTGGGTGCCTTCAGCGCGCACCTGGACGCGCCGGTGGGCCGGGCCGACTACGGCCTGGCGATCCGCGCCATGGCCGAGGTCTCGCGCGTGTGCGGTGCCACCGGCTTCATGGTGTGGTGCCAGGCGGTGTGCGGGCTCTACATGCAGGCCTCGGGCAACCCGGCGCTCATGGGCGAGGCGCTCGCGGCGCACGCCAGCGGCGCCACGCTCGGCGGCACCGGCATGTCCAACCCCATGAAGAGCTACGCGCAGATCGAAAGCCTGCTGCTCAAGGCCACACCGGTGGAAGGCGGCTACCTCGTCAACGGCGCGCTGCCGTGGGTGAGCAACCTCGGGCCCGACCACGCCTGCGGCGTGCTCGCGGCGGTGATGGACGGCGAACAGCTCGCGGGCCGTGAGGTGATGTTCCTGCTGCGTTGCGACGCCCCGGGCGTGGAGCTGCGCGAATGCCCGAGCTTCTCCGCCATGGAGGGCACGGGCACCTACGCGCTGCGCCTGAAGGACGTGTTCATCGGCGCCGACGAGATCATGGCCGCGCCGGCCAAGCCCTACATCGCGCGCATCCGCGCCGCCTTCGTCATGCTCCAGTGCGGCATGGCCGTGGGCGTGGCGCAAGGCGCCATCGATTCCATGTGGGCGGTGGAAGCGCAGCTCGGCCACGTGAACCAGTTCCTGGAAGACCGGCCCGATGCGCTGCAGGCCGAGCTGGACACCCTCACGGCGCGCGTGATGAGGCTGGCCGAAACGCCGTTCGATGCCTCGGTGGACTTCTTCATCGACGTGCTCGACGCGCGCGCCCACGGCGCCGAGCTTTGCCTGCGCGCCGCGCAGTCGGCCCTGCTGCACCAGGGCGCGCGCGGCTACCTCATGAGCTCGGAGGTGCAGCGCCGCGTGCGCGAATCGCACTTCGTCGCCATCGTCACGCCGGCCATCAAGCACCTGCGCAAGGAGATGGCGCGGCTGTCTGCCGAGGTCATGCCGTCATGAAGACCGCCTTGAATCCGGTGGCAGCGGCGGTGCAGGCGCTCGCGCCCTACCAGTCGTACATCTGCGAGGCTTGCGGCTACATCTACAACGAAGCCGACGGCGACCCCGATGGCGGCCTGCCGCCCGGCACGCGCTTCGCCGACATCCCGGACGACTGGGCCTGCCCGCTGTGCGGCGTGACCAAGGCCGACTTCACGCCCTACACCGCGCCCACGCTGGACGCGCTGCGCGCCGGCATGGCGGGCAGCGCGCCGGTGGCCGCGCGTGGTGCGGCCGGCGTGATCATCGTCGGCGCCGGGCGAGCCGGCTGGCAGATGGCCGAGGCCCTGCGCGCGCTCGATGCCGCCTTGCCCATCACCCTCGTGAGCAGTTGCGAGGGCGACGTGTACGACAAGCCCATGCTGTCCGTCGCCATGGCGCGCGGGCTCGTGCCCGAATCGCTGGCGCGGGAAAGCGGCGCGGCTGCGGCCACCCGGCTGCGCGTGCGGCTGCTCGCGAACACACAGGCGGTGCGCATCTGCGCCGACACGCGCACGCTGCGCACCACGCGCGGCACCCTCAGGTACGACCAACTGGTGCTCGCGCACGGCGCGCGGGCCGTATTGCCTGCGGCCCTGCCCGCCGAACTGTGCTGGCGCATCAACCACCTGGCCGCCTACCGCCAGCTGCGCACCGCACTCGGCGACACACCCCGGGACGTGGCCATCGTCGGCGCCGGCCTGATCGGCAGCGAGCTCGCCAACGACCTCGCGCTCGGCGGCCACCGCATCACCCTGCTCGACGTGCAGACCGCACCGCTCGCGCGCTGGCCGGCCGAGGCGGCGGGCGCGCCTTTGCTCGATGCATGGAAAGACCTCTCGATCCACTTCGTCGGCGGCGTGCAGGTGGCGTCGCTCGAACAGGTCGCCGGCCGCTACCGCCTCACCACCACCTGCGGCCAGCGCTTCGCCGCCGACCAGGTGATCGCCGCCGCCGGCCTGCAGACGCCGCCGCGCCTGGCGCAGAGCGCCGGGCTCGCCTGGAACAACGGCATCGCGGTGGACGCCGCCACGCTGCGCACCAGCGATCCACGCATCCACGCCATGGGCGACTGCATCGCCATCGACGGCCAGCCCAGCCGCTTCATCGAACCCATCGCCCGCCAGGCCCGCGCCATTGCGGCGGAGATCTGCGGCACCACGCCCGCACCCTACGAACCGCGCGCGGCAGTGGTGCGGGTCAAGACGACGTCACGGCCGCTGACGCTGCACTGAGCGTTCATGGTGCAGGCCCCATGGGTATCACTTGACCTGAATCAGCGGCTGGGCGCCCGAGGGCAGGATCACGGTGTGCGTTCCGGTGCCGGCGAACTTCGCCATGGCTTCGATTTCACGCGCGCGCATGAGCGTGCTGGTGAGCGAGTCGGCAATGATCCGGTTCGCGCGCGCTTCTCCTTCCGCCTCGATCTGACGGCGCTCGGCCTCCACCTTGGCCAGTTCGCTCTGCTTGCGCTTCGCCTCGATCTCCTGATCCACCCTTGCCCGGTCGCGAATCGCCGACTCCAGCGCAGGATCGGTCACCAGTGAACGCACATTGATGTTCGTGACCTCGAAGCAATCAGGGTCGGTCTTGTCCAGTTCGCGCTGAAGGATGCGACGCACGGCGTCTGCTATTTCGTCGCGCTTGAGATGCATGGTTGTAGCGTCGAAGGTGGCGACCGCGCGGTACACAGCTTCTCGTGCCTCGCGAAGCACGCGCCCCATGCCCACGACTTCATCCCCGGTTTCCCTCAGCGATCCGTCTTCCTGCGGTTTCATGACCCTGGACACATCGCCCTGGTACTTCGTGAAGAGCACCGCCATCTTGCCGGGATTCACCTTGAAGTAGACGTCCAGATCGACGTCGGTCATGGTGAGGTTGTCCCGACTCTTGGGCTTGAGGTTCTGGATCTGCAAAGGAATTTCCTTGGCGGTGAATTCATCCACCTTCTTGAACACCGTGAAGTAGACCCCGGGGCCCAGTGTCTGCTGCTTGACGTTGCCGAGCGTGCGTTCGACACCCACGTTGCCGGTATCGATCTGGGTGCATCCCCCCAGAAATGCCATCAGTACAAGAAAGCCAAGTTGGCGCATGAACCATTCCTCCCATGTTGCAGTTGAGCTCCGCAGCATGCGAAGCGCGGCGATTCTCTGCATGGAGGGATGGGTCCGCAAACCAAGTCACGGAACGGCATGCATGCGGAACGGGCGACAACCTAGGGCGCACCGGCCTCCGCCCGGATCGGCACCACACGGCCTCGCACCGGCCGCTCGGCCCGCGCCCGCAACTGCCCGCAGCCGCCCTCCACGTCCTGCCCGGCCGACTGCCGCAGCTTGGTGAGGATGCCCCGGCGGTGCAGGCGGCGTGCCATGTCGGCGGCCTGTTCCCAGCTGGGTCGCTTGAAGGGCAGCTCGTCGACCGTGTTGTACGGGATCAGGTTGAGGATGGCGTACTTGCCGTGCAGCAGGCGCACGATGCCTTCCATCTCGTCGTCGCCGTCGTTGATGCCTTCGAGCAGCGTCCACTGGTACTGGATGGGATAGGCGGTGGCGCGGGCGTATTGCTCGCCGGCATCCACAAGTTCTTCCGGCGTGATGCGCGGCGCGCGCGGCAACAATTGCTCGCGCAGATCGGCCCGGGTGGTGTGCAGGGAGAGCGCCAGCGCGGGCTTGACGCGGCCTTGTGGCAGCGCCTCGAACACGCGCGGGTCGCCCACGGTGGAGAACACCAGGTTCTTGTGGCCGATGTTGCCCACGGTGCCGAGCAGGTCGATGGCCTCCATCACGTTGTCCAGGTTGTGCGCGGGCTCGCCCATGCCCATGAACACCACCTTCTTCACCGGGCGGCGCGTGCGCGCCAGCGCCACCTGCGCCACGATCTCGGCGCTGCCGACCTGGCGGATCAGACCGGTGGTGCCGGTCATGCAGAACACGCAGCCCACGGCACAACCCACCTGCGTGGACACGCACAAGCCATCGCGCGGCAGCAGCACGCTCTCCACCGCCTGGCCATCGGGCAGGGCCACGAGCAGGCGGGCCGAGCCGTCGTCGCCCGGGTGTTCGGACACCAGCCGCGCCAGACCGGCGAGCTCTTCGCTCAACGCAGGCAAGGCCGTCACCAGGGTCGAGGGCAGGAAATGCGCGATCTCGCGCCGGCCCGCGTCCTGCGGCAAGGCCTGCGACCACAGGCGCAGCACGCGCTGTTCGTGGCGGGGGTTGGCGCCGAGCGCGCGCAGGCGCTGGCGGAGGGTTTCAATGCGCATGGGAGACGAAGCTTAGCGCTCAAAGAGCGCGGAAAGGACCGGTGCGACTTCGTCGATGAAGTGCCGCAGCTTGGCCGGGACGTAGCGCTGGCTGGGGTAGACGAGGTGGATGGGGTCGGTGCGCGCGTACCAGCCCGGCAGCAGCGGCACCAGGTGCCCGTGGTCCACCTCCCGGTGGCACACATAGTCCGGCAGCAGGGCCACTCCCTGCGCGTCCAGCGCGAGCCGTCGGATCATGCGCATGTCGTTGGCGGCAAAGGCGCTGTGCAGCGGCACGTTCACGCGGGTCTTGCCGCGCATCAGCGTCCAGCTCTCGCGGCCAAGCGGGCTGAAGCACAGCGTGGCGTGTTGCGCAAGGTCCTTGGGCTGGCGCAAGGCCGGCGCGCGCTTCAGGTAGTCCGGGTGCGCGAATGGCGCCCAGCGCGCCTGGCCGATCTGCCGCGCCACCAGGCTGGAATCGGCGAGTTCACCGGCGCGCAGCGCCACGTCCAGGCCCTGCTCCACGAGGTCGAGCCGGGCATCGGAGAACACGAGTTCGATCGACACGCCCGGATGGCGCGCGCGGTAACCGCTGAGGATCTCCAGCAACGGTTCGTCGCCCATGTCAATGGGCAGCGTGATGCGCAGCAGCCCCTGCGCCTCATGCCGGCCAGCGTCGATCTGCGCCTCGGCTTGCACGATCTCTTCGAGCCCGCGCGCGGCCTGCTGCAGGTAAGCCTGGCCGGCCTCGGTGAGGCGCAGGCGGCGCGTGGTGCGCTGGAGCAGCGTGACGCCCAGGCGTTGCTCCAGCCGCGAGACGCGCACGCTCAGCGTGGACACCGGCATGCCCATGAGCCGCGCGGCGGCACTGAAGCTGCCGGCCTGCGCCACGCGAACGAAAACCAGGGTGTCGTTGAGGTCCACGATTGTTCAGTTCATTGAAAGATGATTTTTGATCTTACCGACTTATCACGGGAACGAGACGCCGGTACAGTGCTCTCTCATACAGGAGAACACCCCATGAAAACCGTTTCCTTCATTCAACGCAATGCCGGTGGCCACTGGGTCGGCGACGGCTTTCCCGTGCGCAACATGTTTTCGTACAACGACCGGCCCGAGCGCTTCTCGCCCTTCCTCATGCTCGACTACGGTGGCCCGACCCGCTTCGAGCCGACCACGAAGCAGCGCGGCGTGGGCCAGCACCCGCACCGCGGTTTCGAGACCGTGACGATCGTCTACGACGGCGAGGTCTCGCACCGCGATTCGAGCGGCGGTGGCGGCACCATCGGCCCCGGTGAAGTGCAATGGATGACGGCCGCCGCTGGCATCGTGCACGAGGAATACCACGGCGAAAAGCTGGCGAAGGAAGGCGGGCCATTCGAGATGGTCCAGCTCTGGGTGAACCTGCCGGCGCGCAACAAGATGGCCGCGCCGGGCTACCAGGGCATCACGCGCGACCAGATTCCCGAAGTGGCCCTGGCCGACGGCGCCGGTGTGGCCCGCGTCATCGCGGGCGACCTCAACGGCACCAAAGGCCCGGCGCACACCTTCACGCCCATGCAGGTGTGGGACCTGCGGCTGAAGGCCGGCCACACCGTGACGCTGCCCGCCGCCGAGGGCCACACCACGGCGCCGCTGGTGCTGCGGGGTCGCCTGCGCCTGGCCGATGGCCAGGAGGTCGGTGCGGCGCAGATGCCGGTGTTCTCGCGTGAAGGAGAAGACGTGCGCTTCGAGGTGCTGGAAGACGCCACCGTGCTGTGGCTCACCGGCGAACCGATCGACGAGCCCGTGGTGGGGTATGGTCCGTTCGTGATGAACACGGAGGCCGAGATCCACCAGGCCTTCGCCGATTTCCAGAGCGGCAAGATGGGCCGCATTGCCGCAACTATTTAACCCCCCCGCGCCGCCTGCGGCGTCACCCCCAGGGGCGCACCCTACGGCCCGGCAAAGCCGGTTCCGTGGGTGCCCTGGAGTTGCGGGGACTTCACTCGATACCAAAAGGAGTTCCACGATGCTTGAAATGGTGATCAACGCCCGCGAAGCCGACCTGGGTCACGGCCTGAAGGTGCGCCGCGTGCTGCCTTACGCCAAGCGCCGCATGGTCGGCCCGTGGATCTTCGTCGACCACGCCGGGCCGGTGACGCTCGCACCCGAGGACATCAAGGGAGCCGATGTGCGGCCGCACCCGCACATCGGCCTGTCCACCGTGAGCTACCTGCTCAGCGGCGAGGTGATGCACCGCGACAGCCTGGGCGTGAAGCAGTCCATCGTGCCGGGTGACGTGAACTGGATGACCGCCGGGCGCGGCATCTCGCACTCCGAACGCTTCAGCCACCCCGAGTCCTTCGAAGGCGGCGGGCTGGAACTGATGCAGCTCTGGGTGGCGCTGCCCGAGAAGGACGAGGAGACCGACCCGGCCTTCACGCACTACCCGGCGCGCGACCTGCCCGTGAGCGAGGGCGATGGCGTGTGGATGCGCCTGATCGCGGGTGAGGCCTACGGCATGAAGAGCCCGGTGCGCACGCACTCGCCGCTGTTCTACCTGCACACCGAATGGCAGGCCGGCGCCCGCAAGAAGCTGCCGGGTGGCCACAGGGAGCAGGCGGTGTACGTGGCGCGGGGCGAGATCGAACACGCGGGGCAGACCTACCTGCCCGGCCAGTTGCTGGTGTTCGGCGACGACGCCGATGCCGAGATCACCGCGCGCCAGAAGAGCACGCTGATGATCTTCGGTGGCGAGCCGCTGGGCGAGCGCCACATCTACTGGAACTTCGTGTCCTCGCGCAAGGAGCGCATCGAGCAGGCCAAGGCCGACTGGAAGGCCGGCCGCATTCCGCTGCCGCCGGGGGACGACCAGGAGTGGATTCCATTGCCGCAGGCGTAGCCCGAGGGCGGCTCGGCGGCATGCCGGGCAGGACGGCGGCGCTCCCGTTACAGTTTGCTCTTCATGCCGCCAACTGAAGACAGCCTTTCACCCATAGCGCCCCTGCGCCTGCCGGTGTTCCGCATGCTCTGGATCACCTGGCTCATGGCCAATGTGTGCATGTGGATGAGCGACGTGGCCGCAGCGTGGATGATGACGTCGCTGACCACGAAACCGATCTGGGTCGCGCTGGTGCAGACAGCCTCCACGCTGCCCGTGTTCCTGCTGGGCCTGCCCAGCGGCGCCCTGGCCGACAACCTCGACCGGAAACGCTACTTCCTCGTCACGCAGCTGTGGGTGGCGGTGGTGGCCACGCTGCTGAGCGCCATCATCTTCCTCGGTGTGATCACGCCGCCCCTGCTGCTGGCGCTGACCTTCGCCAACGGGATCGGCCTGGCGATGCGCTGGCCGGTGTTCTCGGCCATCGTGCCCGAGCTCGTGCCCAGGACGCAGTTGCCGGCGGCGCTGGCGCTCAACGGGGTGTCCATGAATGCCTCCCGCATCATCGGGCCACTGGTCGCCGGCGCGCTCATCGCGAGTGCGGGAAGCGCCTGGGTCTTCCTGCTCAACGCACTGCTGTCGCTGGGTGCCGCCGTCATCATCAGCCGGTGGAAGCGCGAGCACAAGCCGAACCCGCTGGGCCGCGAACGGCTGGGCACGGCGATGCGCGTGGGCTGGCAATACGTGTCCCAGTCCTACCTTCTAAAAGGCGTGTTGCTGCGCATCTGGATCTTCTTCTTCCACTCGACCGCGCTGATGGCCCTGCTGGCGTTGCTGGCCCGCGGCATACAGGGTGGCGACGCCAGCACCTTCACCTTGTTGCTCGCCTCCATGGGCGCCGGCGCCATCGCCGCCACCGCCTTCCTGCCCCGGCTGCGTCGCCGTTTCTCCCGCGACGGCCTGGTGCTGCGTGGTGCGGCCCTGCAGGCCGCCGCCATGGCGGCCATGGCACTGACCAACACCGTCTGGGTTGCGGTACCCGCCATGTTCCTCGGCGGCGCGGCGTGGATCACTACCGCAAACACGCTCAGCGTGTCGATCCAGATGGGTCTGCCCGACTGGGTGCGTGCCCGCGGTATGTCGATCTACCAGATGGCCATCATGGGCGCCAGCGCCGGGGGGGCCGCGCTCTGGGGGCAGATCGCGACCTGGACCAGCGTGCCGGTCAGCCTGGGCATCGCCGCCGTAAGCGGCCTGGTCATGATGGCGCTGGCCAACCGCTGGATGCCCGATGCAGGCCTGGAGGACGACCTCACGCCCAAGCGCATCTTCCCCGCACCGGTGATCGAAGGGCCGCCGGCACAAGGCCGTGTGATGGTGACGATCGAATACCTCGTCGATCCCGCGCGCGCAGCGGAATTCCGCACCCTGATGCTCAACGAGGGCCGGCGCAGCCGCCTGCGCCATGGCGCCCTGTCCTGGGAATTGCTGCACGACATCAACGAGACCGGCCGCTTCGTCGAGGTCATCGTCGATGAATCCTGGACCGACCACCTGCGGCGCTTCGACCGCGTCACCGCTGCCGACGTCGCCCTGCGCGACCGCAAGCTCGCCTTTCACCTCGGCGACGGGCCGCCGCGTGTCAACCGGTGCGTCATGGAGTCCACCGTCAGGGCCGGCTGAAACGGCCAGCGCCCACTTCCGTCAGCCCCGGGTGCTCTGCCGGCCTGGGTCCCAGTGGCCAGTGGAATACCCGCTCGCTCTCGCGAATGGGCTGGTCGTTGATGCTGGCGTGGCGCTGCTCCATGTAGCCCAGGTCGTCGAACTGCCAGTTTTCATTGCCGTGCGAGCGGAACCACTGGCCGGAATCGTCGTGCCATTCGTAGACGAAGCGCACCGCGATTCGGTTCGCTTCGAAGGCCCACAACTCCTTGATGAGCCGGTAGTCCAGCTCTTTGGCCCACTTGCGCACCAGAAACGCGTGCACCGCGTCGCGCCCCACCGGAAACTCCGCGCGGTTGCGCCAGCGCGTGTCTTCGGTGTAGACCTTGACCACACGGTCGGGGTCGCGCGAGTTCCACGCGTCCTCGGCCATGCGCACCTTTTCGATGGCCGACTCGCGCGTGAACGGCGGCAGCGGCGGACGTGGGTCCATCAGTACTGCTTGTACGGCAGGAACTTGCCGGACATGACGATGTTCACGCGGTCGCCGTTCGGATCGGCCTGGCGCTGCATGTCCATCTTGAAATCGATCGCGCTCATGATGCCGTCGCCGAACTCTTCGTGGATGAGTTCCTTGAAGGTGGTGCCGTAGACACTGACCAGTTCGTAGAAGCGGTAGATCAGCGGATCGGTGGGCACCGAGGTCGGCAGCGACCCCTTGTACGGCACGACCTGCAGCCACTTCTGCTCGTCGGTGGACAGGCCGAAGATCTTGCCCAGCACCTTGGCCTGTGCGGGCGTGGCGGTCATCTGGCCGAGGCACAGTGCGGTGGTCCATTCCTTGGACTGGCCCACCTTCTTCGCCACATCAGCCCAGCTCAGGCCTTTGGTGACTTTGGTGGTGATGATCTTTTCGGTGACGTCGAGTCGGCTCATGGTTTGCCTCGTTGCTTTCTGATGAAGGGGTTGGGAGAGAAAGGGAAATTCAGTGCACCTTGGCGCGGGTGACCAGGAAATCGACGATGTGATTTCTGAGTTCGTAGTAACCGTCGATGTGGTGCAACTGCGCACGCGTGCGGCTGCGCGGCAGGGTGTTGACGACCACCTCGGCCATGCCACCGGGCACGTAGCCTTCAGGGCCTTCGCTGCCGTTGCTCATGAGCAGGATGCGGTCGGCCAGCAGGATGGCCTCGTCCACGTCGTGCGTGATCATGAAGACGGTCTGCTGCGTCTCGCGCACGATGCCCATGAGCTCGTCCTGAATGGTGCCGCGCGTAAGCGCGTCCAGCGCACCGAAGGGCTCGTCAAGCAGCAGCATCTTGGGCTGGATGGAGAAGGCGCGCGCAATGCCCACGCGCTGCTTCATCCCGCCCGAGAGCTGGCTGGGTTTCTTGTCGATGGCGGGCGAGAGGCCGACCATGGCAACGAACTTCTCCACGTGGGCGTTGAGCTCGGCGCGTGGCATGTCGGGCCAGCGCGACTTCACCGCGAACTCGATGTTCTGACGCACCGTGAGCCAGGGCATGAGCGCGTGGCCCTGGAACACCACGCCGCGCTCCAGGCTCGGGCCGGCGATCTCTCGGCCGTCCATGAAGGCGTGGCCGGCACTCGCGGTGTCCAGCCCCGCAAGCACATTGAGGATGGTGGTCTTGCCGCAGCCGCTGTGACCGATGATGCAGACGAACTCGCCCTTGTCGATGGCGAACGAGACTTTGGCGAAAACCGGCTTGTCGGCCTGGTAGGTCTTGCCGAGTTTTTCTACCTGGAGGAAACCGGTCATCTTGGGGGCTTTCTTGGCAGCGGCCCGCGGTGCGCGCTCGCTGGATTCACTCCACATAGGTCACCACCTTCTGGAGCTGGGCGAACATGAGGTCGAGCAGCATGCCGACGACGCCGATGAGCAGCACGGCGAAGATCACGTTGGTGAGCGACAGGTTGTTCCACTCGTTCCACACGAAGTAGCCCACGCCCGTGCCACCAACGAGCATCTCGGCGGCCACGATCACCAGCCAGGCGATGCCCATGCTGATGCGCATGCCGGTGAGAATGGTGGGCGCGGCCGCCGGCAGGATCACACGGAAGGCCTTGCGGATCGGGTTCACCTCCAGCGTGCTGGCCACGTTGAGCCATTCGCGCTTGACCGAGGCCACGCCGAACGCGGTGTTGATCAGCATCGGCCAGACCGAGCAGATGAAGATGACGAAGATGCCGCTGACGTTGGAGTCCTTGAGCGTGTAGAGCGCCAGCGGCATCCAGGCCAGCGGGCTGATGGGTTTGAGCACCTGCACGAACGGATCGAAGGCCTTGCGCATCAACGGCGACATGCCGATGAGGAAACCCAGCGGGATGGCCACCGCCATGGCCAGCAGGAAACCCAGGCCGACGCGCGCCAGCGAATGCGCGAGCTGGATGCCGATGCCCTTGTCGTTCGGACCCTTGTCGTAGAACGGATCGGACAGATGCGACCAGCTTGCCTTCGCGACTTCAATGGGCGGCGGGAAGCCGGTGCTCTTGGCGGCACCAGGGTCCTTGCCCATCATCTTCGCGTACTCGATCTCCTCGGCCGTCATGCCGGTAGAAGCGCCGCCGATGCTCGGCCCCGTGGTGGACAACTGCCACGCGCCCACGAACACGAAGAAGATGAGCAACGACACCAGCGCAGCGCGCAGGTTCATGTGGAGCGACTTCATGCTCAGGCGGCTTTCTGGATCGCGAAGCTCTTCAGGTACTCCGCCGGCCTGGCGGCGTCGAACGGCTTGCCCATGATGGTGTGCTTCGTGTAGCCCGATCCCGGTGTGAACGGTTGGCCCAGATCCTTCATGTACTTGCGCGCATCGGTGATCAGGAACACCTTTTCGGCGACCTGCTTGTAGTCGACATCGCCCTTGATGTAGCCCCAGCGCTGCATCTGCGTGAGCATCCACACCGCCATGCTCTGCCACGGCATCGGATCAAAGTCGGCGCGGTCGGGCACGGTCTGGATCTTGCCGAGGCCGTCGGCGAAGCGGCCGGTGAGCACCTGGGTGAGCACGGCCTCGGGCTGGTTGAGGTACTGGCTGGGTGCAATCACCTTGGCGATGAGCTCGCGGTTCTTCGGGTCGCGCGCCATGGCGGCCGAGGTGAGCACCGCACGGTACAGCGCGGCGAAGGTGTTGGGGTTCTTCTGGATGAACTCGGTGCTGGTGCCGAAGGCGCAGCAGGGGTGGCCGTTCCACAGGTCCTTGGTGAGCACGTGGATGAAACCGACTTCATCGAACACCGCGCGCTGGTTGAACGGATCGGGGCCAAGGAAACCATCGATGTTGCCGGCGCGCAGGTTGGCCACCATCTCGGCCGGCGGGATCACGCGCAGTTGCACGTCGGTATCGGGATTCAGCCCGGCCTCGGCGAGGTAGTAGCGCAACAGGAAGTTGTGCATCGAGTAGTCGAACGGGATACCGAACTTGAAGCCTTTCCAGTTCTTCGGGTCGCGGTTGTCCTTGTGTTTGAGCGCCAGTGTGATGGCCTGTCCATTGATGTTCTGCACTGTCGCCACGTTCATCGGCACGGCGTTGCTGCCCAGGCCCAGCGAGATCGCCAGCGGCATGGGCGAGAGGAAGTGCGAGGCGTCGTATTCCTTGTTGATCATCTTGTCGCGCACCAGGGCCCAGCCGGCCGTCTTGGTCACTTCCACGTTCAGGCCCTGCTTGCTGTAGAAGCCCAGCGGGTGCGCCATGATCAGCGGCGTGGCGCAGGTGATCGGGATGAAGCCGATCTTGAGGTTGGTCTTCTCCAGCGCGCCCTGCTTCTCTTGCGCCATGGCCTGCAGGCTGGTCACCGGCAGCACGCTGGCAATCGCGGCCATGGCCGTGCCCTTGCCCACCGCGCGCAGGAAGCGGCGGCGCACCTCGTCGTGCGGGAACAGCGCCTTGACCAGCGTGGCCTCGATGAACTCGTTGCTGTAAGCCTCGAACTCGGCGGTCTCGCTGCGCCGGCGCAGTTCGATGGCCGCGCCATCGGCGGCCACCTCGGCGTGGTGGTCGGCCACGGTGTGGTCGCGCCCGCAACTGCACTTCATCATGAGCGGACGGTCAGCGTTGTAGGGATCGAAGAATTCGGACATGGCGCACCTCGTGAGTTGAAGACGAGGTGACCATTGCAAGCACCGGGCCAGAACCCGTGCCATTGAAACCGTCGGGCGGAAGATGGCGGAATTTCGCAGAGCGCCAGACGACGCGGTGTAGGGGCAGCCCTACAAATGCGCGCTGCTCAGCCGGTTTTCGGTGCGCGCGCGTGGCGCTCGGCGTAGAGCGCGAGCTCCACGTCGTTCTTCGCGCCGGTCTTTTCCAGGATGCGCGAGCGGTAGGTGCTCACGGTGTTGGGCGCCAGGCCCAGCTGCGCACCAATCTCGCTCACGGTGCGACCCTGCGTGAGCAGACGGTAGACCTGGTATTCGCGGTGCGACAGCGCTTCGGGCCCGGCCTGCGCGCCGGTGCTGCCCACCGCAGCGGCCAGCGCCTCGGCGGTGGCCTGGCTCACGAACACCGCACCGCCCGCGGCCTTGCGCACCGCCGCGAGCATGTCGTCGGGGTCGGCGCTCTTGTTCAGGTAACCGCAGGCGCCCAGGCGGATGCAGCGCACCGCGTACTGCTTCTCCGGGTAGGTGCTGAGCATGAGCACCGGCAGGCGCGGGTGCTCGCGCTTGAGGGTCTGCAGCACGTCCAGTCCGTCGAGGCCGGGCATGGCAATGTCGAGCAGCACCAGGTCCAGTCCCAGGCTGCCACCGAGTTCGTTCACCTGCGCCAGCACCTCTTCACCGGTCTGGGCCTCGGCCACCACCTGCACGTCGGGCGCATCGGCCAGGATCTGTTTGAGTCCTTCACGCACGATGCGGTGATCGTCACCAATCAGCACGCGGATGGTTTCAGCCAGCAAATCAAAGGACGTGTTCACGCCGTGTCTCCAGGGAGCAGCGCGACCGTGAGGCACATGCGGGTGCCCTGTCCTGGTGCGCTGTCTATTTGAATGTCGCCGCCGAAATGTCGCGCCCGCTCGCGCATGCCCATCACGCCGTAGGCGTCGGCGGCCTCAAAGGCCTGTGCCGGCGCGCCCACGCCATTGTCCTGCACGGTCAGGCGCAGCACCGTCGCCTGCACGACGATGTCGACGCCCAGCCGATCGGCGCGGGCATGGCGCCCCACGTTGCTGAGCATTTCCTGGAAGATGCGGAACACCGCCATGGCCAGCGGCTCGGGCGGGTCGGGTGCGTCGTTCACGGCCATGCACCAATCCAGGGCCATTTCGGCCGACTGCACGAATTCCTGCGCCTGCCACTCGAGTGCGGCCCACAGGCCCTGGTGATCCAGGATGCTGGGGCGCAGGTCGGTGATGATGCGGCCGACGTTGTCCACCGCGTTCTCGATCAGGCGGCTCATGTTCTGGCACTTGCAGCGCATGCGGTCTCGCATGTCGTGCGCGGCCTCGGCGGTCCGCTGCTCCTGCTCGGCCAGGCGCTTGTCCATCCAGTTCACGTCCATCTTCAGCGCCACCAGCAGGCTGCCGAGCTCGTCGTGCACCTCGCGGGCGATGCGCGTGCGCTCGTCCTCCCGCACGGTTTCCGAACGGGCCGCCAGTTCACGCACCTGCTTCAACGCCGTTTCCAGCGCGAGTGTGCGCTCGCGCACGCGCTCTTCCAGCTCATCCTTGGCCCGCTGCAGCGCATCGGCCGCGCGCTTTCGCTCAGTGATGTCGACGAAGGTCACCACCGCGCCGCGCACCTGGCCCTGGTCGACGATGGGGTGGCTGGAGTACTCCACCGGGAACGGCGTGCCGTCCCGGCGCCAGAACACTTCGCTGTCGATGCGGCAGGGCAGGCCCTGGCGGAAGGCGTTGAAGATCGGACAGTCTTCTACCGGGTAGTGCTGCCCGTCGGCGTGCGAGTGGTGGGTGAGCTCGTGCATGTTGCAGCCCAGCAGCTCGTCGGGTACGAAGCCGATCATGCGGGCGCCGGCGTGGTTGATGAACACGCACAGGCCATCGAGATCCACGCCGAACACCCCTTCGCCCGTGGATGCCAGCAAGAGCCCCAGCGGGTCGCGCCACGCGTCGGTGGGGGGCGCCTCCGGGCGGCTGACGATGGCGGAAGGTTCGAACGGCATGGACCATCTCCCAAGCAACGGATGTGCCAAAGCGGTGCATGCCCGTCAACCGACGACAATCGCGGCTGTTTCCCCGTACTTCACTTTCCTCGTCATGGCCTTGCTCCAGCGTCTGTTTCCCTCGCGCCTGAGTCCCTCGCGCCTGAGTCCCTCGGGTGTGAGGCGCTCGCGCGTGACGGGCTCGGCCACCGCCTTGCGGGCCGCGCAGCTGCTGTGTTCGCCCACGGCGCTGGTGCAGCTCAGCCAAGCCGAGGCGCTCACCGCCATGGGGTTCATGGAGTTGCGGCGCTATGCCGAAGGCGAAGCCATCATCCGCCAGGGCGCCAGCGGTGGCACGGGCGACGACGGCTTCATGGCGCTGGTGGTCGATGGCGAGGTCACCGTGGAGGCCGACGTGGTCAGCCGCGTGGACAAACTCACCGTGAACGTGTTGGGGCGCGGCAGCCTCATGGGCGAAATGTCGCTCATGGACGGTGCTGCCCGCTCGGCCACCTGCACGGCCAGCACGGCCGTGCAGTGCGCAGTGCTCACCCGCGATGCGCTGGAAGCCCTGATCCGCGAGGAACCCACCACCGCCGCCAAGCTGCTCAGCGCCGTGGCCCAGCGCCTGAGCGCGCGCCTGCGCAAGACCGACATCAAACTGCACCTCTACAGCCAGCTGGTCCTTTCCATGCAGAAAGAGATCAACCGGCTGATTCCGGACTGAACGTCAGGCGTGGCGAGCCGTTCTGGAGCTCCAGAGCATGGTGATCGCCAGGACCGAAAACACCACGCCCAGCGACACCGCTACCGGAATCTTGTAGACGTCGATCAGCAGCATCTTGCCGCCGATGAAGACCAGGATCACGGCCAGACCGTAGTTGAGCAGGTGAAAGCGCCCTGCAGCGGCCTGCAGCAGGAAGAACATGGCGCGCAGGCCCAGGATGGCAAACACGTTGCTGGTGAGCACGATGAACGGGTCCTGCGTGATGGCGAAGATGGCAGGAATGGAATCCACCGCGAAGATCACGTCGGTCAGGCCCACGAGGCAGATCACCATGAAGAGCGGCGTGGCAATGCGCTTGCCGTTCTCGATGGTGAAGAACTTCTCGCCGTCGAAGCCCTTGCTCACGGGCAGCACCCGGCGCAGCAGCTTGAGCGCGGGGTTGTCGTCCAGGCTCGATTCCTTGCCAGCGGCCCACCACATCTTTATGCCGGTCAGCACCAGGAAGGCGCCAAACACGTACAGCACCCAGTGGAACTCCGAGATCAGCCAGCCGCCGACCAGGATCATCACCGTGCGCAGCACGATGGCGCCGACGATGCCGATCATCAGCACGCGCTTCTGGAATTCCGCTGGCACGGCGAAGTAAGTGAAGATCAGCAGGAAGACGAAGATGTTGTCCACCGCCAGGCTTTTCTCGATGAGGTAGCCCGTGAGGAACTCCAGCGATTTCTCGTTGGCCAGCGCACTCGACCCGGTGGTGTCCTTCACGGCCCACCAGAAGAGGGCGTTGAACACAAAGCTCAGGCCCACCCAGATGAGGGACCAGTTCAGGGCTTCCCTGACGCCCACGGCGTGAGAGCCCTGCTTCTTGAGCACGACAAAATCGACAAACAGGGCCGCGACGACGAACACGACGAAGACGACCCACAGCCACAGCGGGGCAATGCTTTCCATGAATAAACCTCGGGTTGGTGTTGAACAAACACCCCAAGGTCTTGCCACCGCCGCGCACGGGTGCGTGGGTGGGGGTTTCCGGCCGCCGTCTGGCTGCGTATTGACGAAAACCCCGCTCGCCGAAGCCCGACATGGCGTCGGGTGGCAAGCTGACTACTCCCCTTGAAGGGAACGCCGATTGTGCGCGAGGCCGATTGACCCCGCATGGTCGGGGGAAATCACGCCGCTTCCCTGTAGAAGAAATCCTTGCGCAGGCCGCGCGGCGCCAGTGGGTTCACGCTCTGGTGGATGGCGGCGATGTGGTCCGGCGTGGTGCCGCAGCAGCCGCCCACGATGTTGACCAGGCCTTCGGCGGCGAACTCGCGCAGCAGGCGGCTGGTGTCTTCCGGTGTCTCGTCGAAACCGGTATCGCTCATCGGGTTGGGCAGGCCGGCGTTGGGGTAGCAGCTGATGAAGGTGTCGCCCGCGACCTTGGCCAGCTCCTGGATGTACGGCCGCATGAGCGCCGCGCCGAGCGCACAGTTCAGCCCCACGGCCAGGGGCTGAAGATGCCGCACGCTGGCCCAGAAGGCGCTCACGGTCTGGCCGCTGAGGATGCGGCCGGAGGCGTCGGTCACGGTGCCGCTGATGATGAGTGGAAGGCGCTGGCCGGACTGCTCGAAGAACTCGTCGATGGCGAACAGCGCGGCCTTGGCGTTGAGCGTGTCGAAGATGGTCTCGACCAGCAGCACGTCGGCACCACCTTCCACCAGTGCCTGCACCTGCTCCAGGTAGGCGGCGCGCAGTTGCTCGAAGGTGACGTTGCGCGCGCCGGCGTCGTTCACGTCGGGGCTGATGCTGGCGGTCTTGGGGGTCGGGCCAAGGGCGCCGGCCACGAAGCGTGGCTTGTCGGGCGTGCTGAATTTGTCGCAGGCGGCGCGTGCGATGCGGGCCGACTCCAGGTTCATCTCGCGCGCCAGGTGCGCCATCTCGTAGTCGTCCTGCGCGATGGTGGTGGCACCGAAGGTGTTCGTCTCGATCAGGTCGGCTCCCGCAGCCAGGTAGCCTTCATGGATGTCGCGGATCACGTCGGGCCGCGTCAGGCTGAGCAGCTCGTTGTTGCCCTTGACGTCCTTGTGGAAGTCCTTGAAGCGCTCGCCCCGGTACTCGGCCTCGCCCAGCTTGAAGCGCTGGATCATGGTGCCCATGGCGCCATCGAGGATGGCGATGCGTTGCTGGAGGATCGCGGGCAGCGCCTGGGCGCGGGTGTAGGCTGGGGCGTTCATGAGGGGATTGTATGAAGCACCCTGGCCGAGCCGGCTCGGCTCAGATGGGCGGCCCTTTGAATTCCCCGACAATACCGGGCATGAAACACCTCACGCCCCAGCAGGCCTGGGCCTGGCTGCAGGCCGAGCGCGAACAGCGCGCCGCTCGCAGCGAAGAGCCCCCGCTGTTCGTGGACGTGCGCATGGAAATCGAATCGCTCTACGTGGGCCGCCCACCCGGCGTGGAGAACATCCCGTGGTACGAGTACCCCGACCTCACGCCCGACCCGGTGCGCTTCGCACAGGCCGTGGCAGAAGAAGCGGGCAGCAAGGAGCGCCCGGTGCTGTTGATCTGCCGCAGCGGCAAGCGCACGCTGGATGCCGGCAAGGCACTCGAAGCCGCCGGCTTCACCGACGTCGCGCACGTGGTGCACGGGTTCGAGGGCGAGCTCAACGAGTCCTTCCGGCGATCCAGCCTCAACGGCTGGCGCTTTGACGGCCTGCCGTGGGAACAGATGTAAGCCGATGACCGAGATCGTTGAATTCTCCCCGGGGGACGAGATCCTGGAAAACAGCGTAGGCGTGCTGCACGAGGTGTTCGGCTACGACGCCTTCCGTGGCCCGCAGGCCGAGATCGTGGCGCACGTGGGCGCTGGTGGCGATGCGCTGGTGCTCATGCCCACGGGGGGCGGCAAGTCGCTGTGCTACCAGGTGCCGGCCATCGTGCGCGAGCGCGCCGGGCAAGGCCTGACGGTGGTGGTCTCGCCGCTGATTGCGCTCATGCACGACCAGGTGGGTGCGCTGATCGAGGCCGGCGTGGCCGCTGCCTTCCTCAACTCCAGCCTGTCCAGCGAAGAGGCTCTGAAGATCGAGAAGCAGATGCTCCGGGGTGAGCTCACGCTGCTGTACGCCGCACCCGAGCGCCTGACCACACCCCGCTTCCTGGCGCTGCTGGATTCGCTGCAGGAGCGTGGCAAGCTCGGCCTGTTCGCCATCGACGAGGCGCACTGCGTGAGCCAGTGGGGGCACGACTTCCGACCGGAGTACCGCGCACTTGTGGTGCTGCACGAGCGTTATGCCAGCGTGCCCCGCGTCGCGCTCACCGCCACCGCCGACGATCTCACGCGCGCCGACATCGTCGAACGCCTGCAACTGCAGCAGGCGCGCACTTTCATCAGCAGCTTCGATCGGCCCAACATCCGCTACCAGCTGGTGGAGAAGAAGGACGCCACCAGCCAGTTGCTGCGCTTCATTCGCGACGAGCACACTGGCCCGGATGGCCACGATGCCGGCATCGTCTACTGCCAGTCGCGTCGGCGTGTCGAAGAAGTGGCTGCGCTGCTCAACGAAGCCGGGCTGAAGGCGGCGCCTTACCACGCCGGCCTGGACGGCGCGGTGCGGCAACGCCACCAGGACCGCTTCCTGCGCGAGGAAGGCCTGATCATGGTGGCCACGATCGCCTTCGGCATGGGCATCGACAAACCCGACGTGCGCTTCGTGGCTCACCTGGACATGCCCAAGAACATCGAGGGCTACTACCAGGAGACCGGCCGTGCCGGGCGCGACGGCGAGCCCGCCAACGCCTGGATGGCTTACGGCCTGCAGGACGTGGTGAACCAGCGCCGCATGATCGACGAGAGCCCGGCGGCGGACGAGTTCAAGCAGGTGCTGCGCGGCAAGCTCGATGCCCTGCTGGGCCTGGCCGAGGCCTCCGATTGCCGGCGCGTGCGCCTGCTGAAGTACTTTGGCGAAACCAGCCAGCCCTGCGGCAATTGCGACAACTGCCTGCACCCGCCTGAGCTGCACGACGCCACCGAATCAGCGCGCAAGCTGCTCTCGTGCATCTACCGCGTGCAGCAGGCCAGCGGCACGGCCTTCGGCGCCGGCCACATCATGGACATCCTGCGCGGCAAAACCACCGAGAAGATGACCCAGTACGGGCACGACAAGCTTTCCACCTTCGGCATTGGTGCCGACTGGTCGGAAACGCAGTGGCGCGCCCTGTTGCGCCAGCTCATCGCGCGCGAAGCCGTGCAGGTGCACGACGCGCCCTACAACACGCTGCACCTGGCCGACGGCGCGCGCGAGATCCTCAAGGGCCAGTGCCAGGTGTGGCTGCGCACCCTGGCCGACAAGGCGCCGGGTGCTGCGCGCGGCAGCCGCCAGCGCGCCTCTCGCGCCACCGCGAAGAACGACGATGGCCAGCCGCTCAGCCTGGCCGAGCGTGATTGCCTCGAGGCCCTGAAAGCCTGGCGCGCGGGCGTGGCACGCGAACACAACCTGCCCGCCTTCGTGATCTTTCACGATGCCACGCTGCGCGGGATCGCCACGCGCATGCCGCGAAGCCTGGCCGACCTCGACGGCATTTCCGGGATTGGCCAGAAAAAGCGCGAGGCGTACGGGGCGGAGGTGGTTCGGGTCGTGAGTGCTTTTGGTTGACGAGACAACCGCCGGGCGAGCCGCCTTGTTCACCATCGGCTGACAGGCCGAACCGCCCATCGGAGCAGTCACCTTAAGGAGGTTTTTCACGCTCAAGCGCGCCGTTCGTCTGTCGATGAATGGAAGGTAGCCGGGGGAGTTCTCTCATCCACCGGACGTCAGACAACGGAGCGCTTCATGTTTTTCAGGTTGCCATGGTTTGGCAAAACCCGTCCGGTTCACGATCAGGACACCCAAGTGCTGGAACTCGACTTCCTCGTGGACGAGTTCCATGAGGCCATGGCCGACATCAAGGACCCGTTGCGCACGCGCATCCACGCTGCATTGATGTCATGTCAGACGCCGAAAGACCTGTGGTTCCTGCGCGGCAAGCTGTTCAACCTGATTTCCAAGCACCACTGCGAAAGCGAAGCCAACACGCGCGTGTCTCGGCTGGATCAGAAGCTGCGCTTCTTCGTGTCCAACCACCCCGACTATTCCCCCGAAGAACTGCCTTCGGGCCCCATGGCCCTGTTGCACTGAACGGGGTTGATCGTCAGGTGAAGCCCATGCTCCGGGCTTCCCGCACCTCGGGCTTGATGCGGTGCTCGGCCTCGAGCTGAGCCAGGAATTCCTCCGGCTCCATGGTTTCAGCCAGGATCTCCACCTGCCGTTTCACGGCGGCGAAGTCGCCAGGGCAGAGCTGTTCCAGCTTGGCCAGCCGGTTGACCAGTGAAGCGTCCAGCCGCGACGCATCGCCACCGAGCGCCTCCACCACGAACATCGTCTCACGCTGCGTCGCCGTGAGCGGCTTGAAGCGGATCTTGAAGGTGAAACGCCGCAGCGCCGCCTGATCGATGCTGTCCATCAAGTTGGTGGTGCAGATGAAGATGCCGGCAAAACGCTCCATGCCCTGCAGCATCTCGTTGACCTCGGTCACTTCGTAGGTGCGTTGCGCGCCACGGCGGTCCTGCAGGAAGCTGTCGGCCTCATCAAGCAGCAGCACGGCCTTTTCGGCTTCCGCCTCGCGAAACATGGCCGCCATCTGCTGTTCGGTTTCACCCACGAACTTGCTCACCAGGTCGCTGGCGCGGCGGATCATGAGCGGGCGCTCGAGCTGCTGCGCCAGGTGCTCGGCCAACGCCGTCTTGCCGGTGCCCGGCGCGCCGTGGAAACACAGGCAGCCATGGCCCCGCGCCTTGAGCGCGGCAATGATGCGCGGCAGTTCGTGGCGCGACTCGACGTTGAGCATGTCCAGGCTGTATTGCGTGGGACTGGGCCGCTGCACGATATCGGGTTTGCGGCCCAGCGCGAGGTCGGCGTTCTTGAGCTGGCGCTCGATCAGCGCATCCAGCACGGGCACGGGGGCCTTGCTGCGGCGGCGCGTGGCCGGGCGGGGGCTGGCGGCGAGCTGGGCGAAGCGCAGCGCAGTGCGGATCTGGGCCGGGGTGAGCCCCTTGCGTTCGGTCAGGCGGGCCACCAGCGCATCGGACACGGGGGCATCTTCCAGCGTCTTGCGCACCAGTTGCTCGCGCGCACCGGGCGGCGGACTCTTGAGTTCCAGGTGGTAGGCAAAACGGCGGCGGAACGCCGGATCGATCTGTTCGATGCGGTTGGTCACCCACAACGTGGGCACGGCATTGGTTTCCAGGATCTGGTTGACCCAGGCCTTGCCACTGACGCTGCCAGTGTGCGAGGCCGCGACGTGTTCGGCACGCGCCATGATTTGCGCCGCTTCGCTGGAGATGGGCGGGAACACGTCCTCCACTTCGTCGAACAGCAGCGCCGAGTGCGCCGTGCCTTTCAGGAACACCTGCGCGATCTGCAACGAGCGGTAGCGGTCGCGGCCCGACAGCGCGTTGCCGTCGCGGTCGGCGTATTCCACCTCGAAGAGCTCGAGGCCGGCGGCCTGCGCCACCACGCGCGCCAGCTCGGTCTTGCCGGTGCCGGGCGGGCCGTACATGAGCACATTCACGCCGGGCTCCTTGCGCGCCACGGCCTCGCGCAGCAGACCGCAGAGCAGGCGTACGTCTTCACCCACGTAGTCAAAATCCTTCTCGCTCAGCGCAGACCGCGCCGCTGGCCGCGTGAACACGGCCATGAGCTCACTCTGTGTGCGGTACTCGCGCATCAGCACCGGAGGCAGCTTCTCGCTGACCTTCATGAGGTCGGCCAGGTCGGTGATGTTGTGCTCGGAGATCAGGTTCTCCACCATGCCGATGCGCTCCAGCCGCGAGCCCGCGCGCAAGGCCTCGCCCACCTCGCTGGCCTTCACGCCCGCCACATCGGCGATGGCGGCGTAAGCCTCGGGCGCGTTGTTGACCTTGAATTCCACCAGGATGGAGCGCAGGTCGCGCTGGTAGCGCGCCAGCGTGCCGTAGAGCAGCAGGGCTCTTTCAGCGCGGTTGAGCTGCAACAGGCCCGCGAGGGCGTCGATGTTCTTCTCCACCAGGGTCGACTGTTTCTTCAGCGCCTGGCTCAGCCATTCGCCCGTGACGGCGAGCACCGACAGCAGGTCCTTGGGCGACTCCTTGGCGTATTCGTCGAGGTAGAAGAACAGCGTGCCTTCCTCGTAGGGGCCCCGCCAGACACCATAGCGCTCCATGAACGCGTTGGTGGTCAGGCGGTCGTGCCCCAGCCAGAGTTCGTTTTCCTTGCACCGGCGCTGCAGGAATTCGCGCAGGCGGGAAAGCACGGTGTGCGGCCAGACCAGGTGGCGGCCAGCGAGCGAAAGCAGGGTGTTGAGGTCGCGCCGCACGTTGAAGCGCGGACCCTGGCGCGCGGCCAGCGTAAGGACGAAGTGCGAGCACATGAGATCGAGCACCGGCGCCTGCCGCAAACCCGGGGGCACGAACACACGGCCTTCGCTTGCGAAGGGCTGGCGCCCCTCTCGTGCGTCGTGCACCGAGCGGGTCGCAGCGGCCGGTGGCGGCAACGATCGCTTGTTCATACAGACCTCCAGACATCCTTTCCAACGACGCCATGCCGTGCCCAGGCCGGCAGTCGATCGGACCATAACCCAGCTTGATCAATCATGGAAGTGACTGATGATGCGCGTTTGAGGAATCTGTAGGGCTTTATCAGCGCACCGGGCGTCGATGCGCGTTCACAATCGCGCCATGCAGCCACCAATTGACACTCAAGTGCAACAAAGCGATATCGAAGCGGCAGCCGACCGTCTGGCGGGCCAGATTCTGGACACGCCTTGTGTGGAATCCCGCACACTGTCGCAGCTCACCGGCTGTCAGGTTTTCCTGAAATTCGAGAACCTTCAGTACACCGCCTCGTTCAAGGAACGCGGCGCCTGCAACAAACTCGCGCAGCTCGACGCCGACGAACGGGCACGCGGCGTGATCGCGATGAGCGCGGGCAACCACGCGCAAGGTGTGGCGTACCACGCACAACGGCTGGGCCTGCGCGCGGTGATCGTCATGCCGCGCTTCACGCCGGGTGTGAAGGTGGAGCGCACGCGCGGCTTCGGCGCCGAGGTGGTTTTGCACGGCGACACCCTGGAAGCGGCACGCGCCCATGCGCGCGAACTCGCCGAGCAGCAGGGGCTGGTGTTCGTGCATCCCTACGACGATGCCGCCATCGTGGCCGGCCAGGGCACGGTCGCGCTGGAGATGCTGCGCGCGCAGCCCGACCTGGACACGCTGGTGATCGCCGTGGGCGGTGGCGGGTTGATCTCCGGCATGGCCACGGCCGCCAAGGCGATCCGTCCGGGCATTGAAGTGGTGGGTGTGCAGACCGAGCGTTTTCCCGCCATGTACAACGCCATCAAGGGCACGCACCTCGCACAGGGCAGCAGCACCATCGCCGAGGGCATTGCGGTCGGTACGCCGGGCGAGATCACGCAGACCATCATTCGCAACCTGGTCGACGACATGGTGCTGGTCGACGAAGGCGACATCGAGCAGGCCATCGTGATGCTGCTGGAGATCGAGAAGACGCTGGTGGAAGGCGCGGGCGCAGCCGGCCTGGCCGCGCTGCTCAAGCACCCCAGGCGCTTCGCGGGCAAGCGCGTCGGCCTGGTGCTGTGCGGCGGCAACATCGACCCGATGCTGCTGGCTTCCATCATCGAGCGCGGCATGGTGCGCGCCGGGCGGCTTGCGCGCATCCAGGTGAATGCGCGCGATGTGCCGGGCAACCTCGCGCGCATCACCGCGACCGTGGCCGACGCAGGCGCGAACATCGACGAAGTGCACCACCAGCGCGCGTTCACGCTGCTCGCGGCGCAGAACGTGGCCATTGAACTGGTGCTGCAGACGCGTGGGCGTGAACACGTGGCACAGGTGATCGAGCGCCTCCAGGAAGCCGGCTTCGAAGCTTCGTTGCTCTGAAATGCCTGAGGGCGTCGGGTTGACGCGGCGCGGCGCGCTCTGACATCATGCCCCGCATCGCAACCGCACCAAGGAGGACGCACCATGAACACCAATGCCTTGTGGGATTCGCTGCAAAGCGCGCTCGGCACCCACATACCGCAATTGCTGGGCGCGCTGGCCATCTTCATCCTGGGCTGGTTGATCGCCGTGCTTGTGCGCGCCGCGGCGCGCAAGACACTGGGCTTCATCGGCGTGAACCACCGCTTCGGCAAGCTCACCGGCACCGGCGTGGATATCGAGGGCGCGGTGGCGCTCGCGCTGTTCTGGCTGGTGATCCTGCTCACGCTGGTGGCGGTGTTCAACTCGTTGAACCTGGCACTGGTCTCGGGGCCGTTCTCGGCCTTCACCACCCAGCTTTTCGAATACGCACCGCGCCTGCTGGGCGGCCTGGTGCTGGCGCTGGTGGGCTGGCTGGTGGCCAGCGTGGTGCGTGCCATCTCGCAGAAGCTGCTGGACAAGACCACGCTGGATGAAAAGCTCTCCGAGCACGCCGACATGGCGCCCATCGGGCAAAGTCTCTCGGGCGCACTGTTCTGGCTGGTGATCCTGTTGTTCGTGCCCGCCATCCTGGGCGCACTGCAGCTCGAAGGTCTGCTGGACCCGCTGCGCGCCATGGTCACCAAGACGCTGGACATGCTGCCCAATGCAGTGGCCGCGCTGATCATCGGCGGCGTGGGCTGGATCCTGGCCACGGTGCTGCGCAACCTCACCACCCATCTGAGCCACACGGCCGGCGTGGACAAGCTGGGCAGCCGCGCCGGGCTGAGCGACACCGTGCGGCTCTCGCGCGTGATCGGGCTGCTGGTGTTCGTGGCGGTGTTCCTGCCCTCGCTGATCGCCGCGCTGGACGCGCTCAAGGTCGAGGCGATTTCCCGCCCGGCCACCGACATGCTGCAGACCCTGATGCAGGCCGTGCCCAACCTGATCGCCGCCGCCCTCATTCTTGTGGTCACCTGGCTCGTGGCCTCGTTCGCCAGCCAGTTGCTCGCCACCCTGCTGGCTACGCTGGGTTTCGATTCGCTGCCTGCGCGCATCCAGATGGCGCACGCCTTCGAACGCACCAGCGCCTCCGCCATGGTGGGACGCGTGGCACTGTTCTTCGCCATGTTGTTCGCCACCGTGGAGGCCGCCGCCCAGCTCGGCTTCATGCAGGTCAGCGACATCGTCGCCAGCTTCATCCGCTTCGGTGGCGACATCCTGCTCGGCTCGGCCATTCTGGTGATCGGTTTCTGGCTGGCCAACGTGGCCTACGAAGCCATCGACCGCGCCAGCGGCGCCGGTACCAAGGGCCTGGCACGCATCGGCCGCTACGCCATCCTCGCCCTGGTCATCGCGATGGGCCTGCGCGCCATGGGCATCGCCGACGACATCGTCAACCTCGCCTTCGGTCTCACGCTGGGTGCGGTGGCGGTGGCGGTAGCACTCTCCTTCGGCCTGGGCGGGCGAGAAGCGGCTGGCAAGCTGATGGACCACTGGCTCGCCCGTTTTCGCCGGGGAGAATGAGCGCATGACGACCAGCGTCGAATCCCTTCAGGGCCTGCTGGCCGACTGGTTCGCCCCCTGGATCCAGGCCATGGGCCTGCAGGTCGAGTCGTTCTCCGACGGCGAGGTCACCCTGCGCCTGCCGCAAAGCGACCAGCTTTCGCGCGTGGGCGGCATGCTGTGCGGCCAGGCCATGATGTCGGCCGCCGACACCGCCATGGTGCTGGCCATCGTCACCCAGCTCGGCGTTAAACGTCCGATGACCACGGTGCAGCTCAACTCCAGCTTCCTCAAGCCACTTTCGAACCAGGACGCGCGCATCACCGCCCGCGTGATCCGCGCCGGCAAGAACCTGGTGTTCGGCGAGATCGACATCTGCGGAGCCAACGATGGCAAGAGCGTGTGCCGCGCAAGCACAACCTACGCGCTGCTGTGATTCGGCTTCCCTTAAAATCCCCGGAGTTTTGAAACCACCGACGGAGCTCATCATGTCCAGCCACGACCACCACACCCCCAGCGACGCATCCGAGGATCTGGTGGAATCCATCGTTCCCTACATGCCCGTCGTGTTGCCCGTGGCCGGTGCCGTTCTCATGTTCCTGCTGGCCTTCATCGCCATCTACATGGCCTGAACGTTCTTCAAGGTTGCGCCGAAAAGGCCGGCATCCCTGGTGGGATCCGGCCTTTTTTCATGGCTGCCGCCCGAAAACCCCCGCCCATCCCCGTCAGACCGTTTAATGCATCACGTTATGCGGGTTTTGCATGTAACTACTTCGTAACCTTCCGGGCACTTTCATAAAATCGCCTCATTGGCCGACACGCCGATCAAGACCCGGGTCCACAAGCCCGGTTTTTTGTCTCTTCCGCTGCATGCGCCACCCGCATTGCAGCCAGGCGCCGACCGCAGATTTATGCCCCGGGATTTCCGAAACAGCCGCCCCGTCACCCAGCGTGACGTCTGCGGCTGTTGGTGTCTTGGAGGCTCGCCGCTTTACAAACTTCTGGAGCCGATCCATGAACTCTCCTGTGATGCAGGGCCTGGCCCTCAACACCCCCGCGCATGTCAAGAACGCCCGGCTGGTCGCCTGGGTGGCCGACATGGCCGCGCTGTGCAAGCCCGACCGCATCGTCTGGTGCGACGGCAGCGATGAGGAATACGCCCGCCTGTGCCAGCAACTGGTGGACGCGGGCACGATGAAGCGGCTCAACCCGGTCAAGCGGCCCAACAGCTTCCTGGCCTGCTCCGACCCTTCGGACGTGGCCCGGGTGGAAGACCGCACCTTCATCTGCTCGGAAAAGCAGGAAGATGCCGGCCCGACCAACAACTGGAAAGCGCCTGCCGAGATGCGCGCCACCCTGCAGCCGCTGTTCGACGGCTGCATGCGCGGGCGCACGATGTACGTGATCCCGTTCAGCATGGGCCCCCTGGGCAGTCCGATCGCCCACATCGGCGTCGAGCTCTCCGACAGCGCCTACGTGGCAGTGAACATGAAGCTCATGACCCGCATGGGCAAGGCGGTGTTCGATGTGCTGGGCACCGACGGTGAGTTCGTGCCCTGCGTGCACACGGTGGGCGCACCGCTGGCCGATGGCGAGAAGGACCAGAACGGCTGGCCCTGCAACCCGACCACCAAATACATCGTTCACTATCCCGAGACGCGCGAGATCTGGAGCTATGGCTCAGGCTACGGCGGCAACGCGCTGCTGGGCAAGAAGTGCTTCGCGCTGCGCATCGCCTCCACCATGGGTCGCCAGCAAGGCTGGCTGGCCGAACACATGCTGATTCTTGGCGTGACGAACCCCCAGGGCAGGAAGTACCACGTGGCGGCGGCTTTCCCCAGCGCCTGCGGCAAGACCAACTTCGCCATGCTGATTCCGCCCAAGGGCTTCGAGGGCTGGAAGGTCACCACCATCGGTGACGACATTGCCTGGATCAAGCCGCATGCCGACGGCCGCCTCTACGCCATCAACCCGGAAGCGGGCTACTTCGGCGTGGCACCTGGCACCAACCAGCAGACCAACCCCAACTGCATGGCCAGCCTGGACCGCGACGTGATCTTCACCAACGTAGCGCTCACCGACGACGGCGACGTGTGGTGGGAAGGCATGAGCGATGCGCCCGCGCACGCGATCGACTGGCAAGGCAAGGACTGGACGCCGCAGATCGCGAAGGAAACCGGCGCCAAGGCGGCCCATCCGAACGCGCGCTTCACCGTGGCCGCGACCAACAACCCGGCACTGGATCCCGCGTGGGACGATCCGGCCGGCGTGCCGATCGACGCCTTCATCTTCGGTGGCCGCCGTTCCACCACCGTGCCGCTGGTGACCGAGGCCCGCAACTGGACCGAAGGGGTCTACATGGCCGCCACCATGGGCTCGGAAACGACAGCCGCCGCCTTCGGTGCGCAAGGCGTGGTGCGCCGCGATCCGTTCGCCATGCTGCCGTTCACCGGCTACAACATGAGCGACTACTTCCAGCACTGGCTGGACCTGGGCCAGAAGCTCACCAGCCAGGGCGCGAAGCTGCCCGGCATCTTCTGCGTGAACTGGTTCCGCAAGGACGAGGCCGGCAAGTTCGTCTGGCCAGGCTTCGGTGAAAACATGCGCGTGCTCAAGTGGATGATCGATCGCCTGGAAGGTCGTGCGCAGCAGGGCACCGAACATGCCTTCGGCCTGAGCCCGCGCTATGAAGACATCCAGTGGAATGGCCTGGACTTCACGGTCGAACAGTACCGCACGGTGACCCACATCGACCGGGACGCCTGGGCCAAGGAACTGGAGCTCCATGGCGAACTGTTCACGCAGCTCGCCCACCACCTGCCACGCGAATTGCAGGACACCAAGGCACAGATCGAAAAGCGCCTGGTCGCCTGATCCACTTACCCAAAGAAAAAGCCACCGCATGCGGTGGCTTTTTTCATGGGCGAATCTCGACGTTCAGACGAAGCGGTGCAGCAAGGCCTGGCGGCTGCGGAATTCGACCCAGCGGTCCCACGCCGAGCTTTCGGCGGCATCTGCCTTCACATTCACTTCCATGCCCAGCGGTGCCAGGGCTTCGCTGAAGTCGGTGTGACCCGTGGTGGCAACGATGTCATCTTCTGCAGCCTCGGCACGCGTACGGGCCAGCGTCAGTTCGCTCATCAGGCGCGGATCGTGGCGTGCCATTTCCCACATGCGCATCTCGGCGCGGGCTTCGGCCATCGACTGCGACCAGCTGTCGAGATAGACACCGGCGCGACGCGCCAGGGAGCGGGCGGTACCGGCAAACAGCGCCAACCCTGCAAACACCACCACCCACAGCAGGACCCAGGCCAGGAAGAGGTGCCCGTCGGCCCAGGTGCTGATCACCTGATCGGCCAGCACCACCATACCCGCGACCACGGCGGCGAGCAAAAGGCCTGCCAACCCGCGCGTACCCGCGAAGCGGCTACCGGCTTCGTTGCGCGCCGAACCGGCTGCGGCGCTCAGCCCCAGGGGGGAGGAATGGGTGGATGCGAAACTGCTCATGGCGGACTCCTGAAAAGGATGAAATGTCTTTTGGACACCGCAATACTAGGGTAAACCCCAATTATTCGCCAATTTATTCTTGTGATGCCTTACATTCACACGGGTGATAAATAACCTCAATTTCCGCACACTCGACCTGAACCTGTTGCGCGTGTTCGACGAGGTGATGGCCGAGCGCAACCTCACGCGCGCGGCACACAACCTGGCCATGACACAGCCTGCGGTGAGCAACGCCCTGCGTCGCCTGCGCGAGGTCTTGGGCGACGAACTGGTGCAGCGCGCCGGCTACGGCGTGGAGCCCACGCCGACCGCGCTGGCGCTGTGGCCCACGGTGCGCGATGCGCTGCATTTGCTGCGCCAGTCCCTGGCGCCCGGCACTTTCGACCCGGCCAGCGCGCGAAACGCCTTCGTGCTGGCCATGGCCGACGCCACGGCCGCCAAGCTCGTCCCTGGCCTGATGGACATCTTTGAAAGCGAGGCGCCCGGAGCCAACCTGCGCGTGCTGCCCCTGACCACGCGGGATCCGCGCGACATGCTCGAATCGGGCCTGGCCGATCTGGCCATCGGCCACTTCCCCGGCGTGCTGGCCGAACTGGGCGCGCTGCACCTGCAGGAGCGCAACCCGCACTTCCTGCACCAGCGCCTCTACGATGGCGAGTACGTGGTGGTCATGCGCCGCGGTCATCCGCTGGCTGGCCAGACCATGAGCCTGGACACCTATTGCGAGGCGCGGCACCTGCTGGTGAGTTTCTCCGGTCGCCCGTTCGGTTTCGTGGACGAGGCGCTCGCCGCCCTGTCGCGCCAGCGCCGGGTGGTGCTGACGGTGAACCAGTTCTTCACCGCGGGACGCGTGGTCGCCACCACCGATCTGCTGACCGTGCTGCCGCGCCACTTCGTGGGCGCCACGGGTATCGAGCACGAACTGGCGCTTTGCGAGCTGCCCCTGGCCGTGCCGGCCGTGCATGTGGATTCGCTGTGGCACCGCAACGCCATGCACAACAGCGCGCACCGCTGGCTGCGCCAGGCGGTGGAGCGAGCCTCCGCCGTTGGATTCCGCACCACGCGGCCAACGGACGCGCCCGCGCCGCGCCGTTCCCGTAAGCGCCCCGCCCAAAAGCCCTGATCGACAATGCCCGCATGAACATCCAGTTGCTCAGCGACCTGCACCTCGAAGCCAACCCCGACTTCCGTCCCGAGCCTGCACCCGGCGCAGACCTGCTGGTGCTCGCGGGCGACGTGGGCTCCTACCAGAAGCGCCGTGACGGCAGCACCATGGACGAGCCCGACTGGGGCCTGGGTCGTTTTGCGGACTGGCCCGTGCCGGTGTTGTTCGTGCCGGGCAACCACGAGTACGACGCCCTCGACGTGGACGCAGCACACATCGAGCTGCGCGCGGCTTGCGAACACCTGGGGCTGATCTGGCTTGAGCGCGAGACACGCGTGCTGCAGGGTGTGCGCTTCGTGGGCACCACCTTGTGGAGCGACTACGACGCTTTGGGAGATCGTGAAAAAGCGTTCCGCGCGGCCAATCACTACCTGGTAAAGATGGCGGGCCTGCGCGATGGCCGTCTGTTTGATGCCCAGGCCATGCGCGAACTTGCGCTGGATTGCCAACAGTGGCTGAAAGAAGCGCTGACCGAAGAATTCGACGGCACCACCGTGGTGGTCACGCATTTCGCTCCCACGCTGCACAGCATGGACCCCCGCTACGGCCTGAGCCCTGGCACGGCGGGGTTCTGCAATGCGCTGGACGCGTGGTTGCCACGCGCCGATCTCTGGCTGCACGGCCACCTTCACTGCCCGACCGACATCCAGGTGGGGCGCTGCCGCATCGTGGCCAACCCGCTCGGCTACAGCGACAAGGACGAGCAGGCTGGCTTCGTGCCGCGCCAGTTGATCAGCGTGCCCGATACGAAGGGGTCTCTTGAGCCAGCGCAAAGTGGGCCGCGGCACAGGTCTTACACTGCCCCTTGACCAACCTTGAACAGGAGACCTCCATGAAAATTCTGCTGGCTGTCGACGGCAGCGCCTACACCAAGAAAATGCTGGGCTACCTCACCACGCACGATGAACTGTTCGGCGCATCCAACGCCTTCACCCTGTTGACGGTGCAGCCGCCTCTGCCTCCCCGCGCGCGCGCCGCAGTGGGTGCCGATGCGGCCAACGAGTACTACGCGGAAGAAGCTGGCAAGGTCACGGCGCCGGTGGTGAAGTTCCTCAAGCGCCACGGCATTGAGCCCAAGGTCGTCTACAAGGTGGGCTCGCCGGGCGAGCAGATCGCCAAGGTTGCCGACGCGGGCAAGTTCGACATGCTGATGATGGGCTCCCACGGCCACGGATCGCTGGGCAATCTGGTGATGGGATCTGTCGCCACGCAGGTGCTCGCGCACTGCGGCGTGCCGGTCCTGCTGGTGCGCTGACGCGCGCCGGTCAGCGGGCGCGCAGGCCTTCGAAGCAGGTGCCGAGCACCATGTCGATGATCTGCTCGCTGCTGTATTGGCCGTGGCTCTTGAGGAAACCGAGCACGGGATCGCAGGCGCGCGCGTACAGGGTGTAGAGCACGGCGATGGGCGGCAGCGCCTTGTTCAGGCTGCCGTCGGCCTGCGCGGCCGTGATCCACGCACCGAGGCGATCGCTCACGTCCATCAGCCCGTCCACGTAAGCCTTGTTGGTGGTGAGCGCTGCGCGCAGGCTGGAATTCTCACTGGGCAGCGAAGGCATCTCACCGGCCAGTTGCACTTCCAGCGTCCAGCGCGCGACCGCGCGCAACTGATCGATCGGGCGGGCATCGGCGTTGCCACCTTGCAGGCTGTCGAGAAAGGCGCGGGCGCGGTCCATGACCCGAACCATGGCCGCCGCCGCCAGATCTTCCTTGCTGGGGAAATGCTTGTAGAGGCTGGCCTTGGCGATGCCGACCTCCGCCGCCACCTCATCCACCGTCATGGCCTCGAAGCCCTTCTCGGCCAGCAGGCGGTTCACGGCAGAAACGATGGCGTCCTCGCGGGCGAGGTGCATCTGGGCGCGAAAGCTTCGTTTGGGGGGCGTTTCTGCGGCCGGCTTGAGGAGGGCGCTGGTCATGGACATCCTTGTGATCGGAGGCGAATTCTGCCTGAGTTTGACGGGTCCGTCGATATTCCTACCGATCGGTCACTTTGAATACCTGACGTCCAGACTCAGGCCGACACCGCCACGCCGGAGCGAAGGTTTTGTGCAGCGGCTCCCCGCAAGGCGGCACTCAAGCCATCCAGCACATCCGAGCTGAGGTTCCAGCAATGCCAGTACAAGGCCACGCCGAGCTGGTGGCGCGGCGCGAGGTTGACCAGTTCACCACTGACCAGTTGGTCGCGCACCCGGAGCTCGGGCAGCACGCTCACGCCCCAGCCGCCCAGCACCGCACGCACCTGGCCTTCGCTGGAAGGCACGAAGAGCTGCTTGAGCATGACCCGGGGCAGGCCAAAGGCCTTGGTCACGAAGCTGTGCTGCAGGTTGTCCTTGCGGTTGAAGGCCACAAAGGGAACCTTGTGGAAATTGTGCGCATTCAGTCCTTTGGGGCAGTGCACGGCTGCGTAATCGGCGTGGGCCACGGCCACGTAGTCCATCGTGCCCAAGGCTTCCATGCGGCATCCGCGCAAGGCCTGCCCGAGGGAGGTCACGCAGCCCAACACCTGTCCTTCGCGCAGCCACTCGTGGGTGAACTCCTGGTCGTCGGTGATGATTTCGATGGGCAGGCCGTTGCAAGCCAGTTGGTGCAGCGCCGGCAGTGCCCAGGTGGCGATGCTGTCGGCGTTGATGGCCACCGAGATGCGCTCTTCCTCCCGGCCACCGCCGGTGGAACTGGGCGCGAGTTCTTTCAGGTCTTTTTCGAGATCGGCGCGCAACAGACGCATCATCTTCGCGTGCTTGAGCATGAGCTGGCCGGCCGCCGTGGGCTTGAGCGGCCGGCTGCGCACGATCAGCACCGTGCCCACCTGGGCCTCGAGTGCGCGCAAACGCTGTGATACGGCCGACTGGGTGATCGAAAGCCGCTGCGCAGCCCGTTCGAACCCCCCCTCCTCAATGATGGCGGCCAGGCATTCAAGGGCGTCGGGATCAAATGTGCTCATGACAACTTATAAGCCGTTCTGATGTCAGTAATTTTAGTTTAATTTCACTTCACTTAGAGCCGGGTTTTTCCCATACTGCGTACCCAATTCCATTCATTTTCTGGAGCAGGCCATGCAAGTCACGGTATTGGGCGCGGGCATCATCGGGGTCAGCACCGCCTGGCACCTGCTGCAGCGGGGTCACGAGGTCACCCTGGTGGATCGACAGGAGGACGCGGCGCTGGAAACCAGCTTCGCCAACGCGGCTCAGATCTCGGTGAGCTATTGCGAACCCTGGGCCAACCGGGAGGCGCCGCTCAAGACCCTGAAGTGGATGTTCTCCGACGAGTCCCCGTTGCTGTTTCGTCCACAGCTCGACTGGGCGCAATGGCGCTGGGGCCTGCAATTCCTCGCCGAATGCAACGACGCCGCGTTCGTGCGCAACGTGGCCCAGTTGGTGGCGCTCGGCGCCTACAGCCACGCCGCCCTCAAAGACATGGTGAGCGAGACCGGCATCGAATACCACCGGCTCGAGCGCGGCATCGCGCACTATTACACCGACCAGAAATCCTTCGACGGCGCGGCTGGCGCTGCCGCGGTGATGCAGCGCTTCGGCGTGCAGCGCAGCGTGGTCTCGCGCGACGAGCTGCTGGCGATCGAGCCGGCGCTCAAGTCGTTTGCCGATCGCATCGTCGGCGGCACCTACACCAAGACCGACGAATCGGGCGATGCCCGGGTGTTCACCCAGAAGCTGGCGGCCCTGTGCGGCCAGCGTGGTGCCCGGCTGATGTTCGGCCACGACATCGAACGCATCGAGAGCGACGGCAGCGAGGTGCGGCAGGTGCGCGTGCGCGACCGTGCCACCGGCATGGCCAGCCTGCTCAAGGCCGACGCCTTCGTGGTGGCCTGCGGTTCCTACACCACGCCGCTGCTCAAGTCGGTGGGCGTGAACGTGCCGATCTACCCCGGCAAGGGCTACAGCGCCACGCTGCCGCTGATGCGGCCCCATCACGCGCCGAACGTGAGCATGATCGACGACCAGATGAAGTGCGCGGTTTCGCGCCTGGGCAGCCACCTGCGCGTGGCCGGCACCATCGAGCTGGGCGGTTTCGATCTTTCGCTCAACACACCGCTGGCGCGCAAGCGTTGCGAAATGCTGGTGCGCCGCATCGAGCAGGTGTTCCCCGGGGTGGCCGACACGCGCACGCCGGAGGAAGGCGGTGATCCGAAGTTCTGGTGCGGCCTGCGCCCGGCCACGCCGACCAACATCCCGCTGATCGGCCGCTCCAGGCTGCGCCGTCTGTGGGTGAACGCAGGCCACGGCACGCTCGG
The DNA here is from genome assembly GCF_051860785.1 of Hydrogenophaga sp. Classification (GTDB taxonomy): domain Bacteria; phylum Pseudomonadota; class Gammaproteobacteria; order Burkholderiales; family Burkholderiaceae_C; genus Hydrogenophaga. The sequence goes on along the minus strand of NZ_JBIMLB010000014.1, from coordinate 94,877 downwards.
TTGGACGCACGGTGCGGGATCGGGCAAGGCCTTGGCCGAACTCATCAGCGGCGAGCAGCCTGCCATGCAGTTCGGCTTCTACGGCATGGATTCCCGCAACGGCCCGGTATCCAGCCCATTGCCCAGGCGCCTGCAGACCGATCGGGGCTGAACGAGCGTCTCAGCCCGGCCGGTGGGGTCGAAACGCGGGCATGGGCGCCACGGTGGGCGCGATGCGCTCGCCCATCCAGCGCAACAGGTCCATCCACATCTGCCGCATCTCTGCGTCCAGCGGTGTGCGAAACGCGTTGGGCAGTTCCACGGTGACCACCGGCATGCCCTGGTGCACGCCGCCATAGTTGCCCAGGCTGCCCGGAAAGATGCCCACCTGGTCCAGGTAGAGCCGGCCCAGTTGCGGCGGCGGCACACCGGGGCCATCGAAGTCCAGCACGCCGTAGGGCGCATGGATGCTGACGATGAGGTGGGGCTGGAAGCGCGCCATCTCTTCGTGCAGGAACCGTGACTCGGGCTCGGACAGCGGGCTGGGACCGGGCCAGCGGCGCGGGTCCTTGCGGGTGCGCTGCTCCCAGTACACCTTGGCGTCGCGCTTCCAGTTCGGTGTGGGGAAGTTGCGGTTGAGATCGACGCCGCGCGCGTTGGTGCGCCGCGCAGGTCGGGCCAGCAGCCCGTCGGGATTGAGCGCGGGCAGGAAGCGCCAGTGGGCGTTGACAGGTGTCTGCACGGCGTGCTGGATCCAGTGCAGCGCCACCGAGGCCGACGACAGTTCGTCGCCGTGCATCGCACCCACCACCAGCACACGAAGGCGCGCGTCCGGCCCGACGACGTCGCGCGCAAACAGAGGCCGACCCTGCACCGAACGCCCGCCGGTGTCCTTCAACTCGGCGGCATCGCACAGGGGGCGTTTGAGGTTCGGCAGGCGGGCCACAAAGGCATCGCAGGGTGATGCATCCGGCGTGGACGAGGATGTTTCCATGCCGCGCGGGGCTGCGTGGATGCTCACTGCCGTCAGACCAAGCGCCAGCGCCCACAGCCCGTTGCGGGCGAGCTCATTCATCGCGCTCACCGGCCTCGTACAAGGTCTCGCGACCCATGCGGTCCAGGATGAGCTCGGCCGTCCAGGGCAGCATGAGCGCACCGCAACGGCTGTCGCGGTACATCCGCTCCAGCGGCAGGTGTTTCATCATGCTCTGGCCGCCGCAGGTGCGGATGGCGAGGCGTGCGATGTCGTTGGCGCCCTCCATCACGCTGTAGTGCGCGGCGTACAGGCGCAACTTCTCGTCCTTCGACGGGTTGGGTCGTGCCTCGGCGATGGCGCGGGCAAAGATGCTCTTCATATTTTCGAGCTGGATGCGCATCTGCGCCACCGCGATCTGTTTGGTGGGGTATTGCCGGCGCTTGACCGGTGGCTCGCCCTCGACCTCGCCACGCAGGTACTGCACGGTGAAGTCGTAGGCCGCATTGGCCAGGCCCAGGTAGGTGGGCGAAAGGGTGAAGAACATGGCCGGCCAGGTCTGTGCGCCCTTGAAGTAGATGCCGCGCGGCATGAGCTGCTCCGCGTCGCTCACGAACACGTCCTTGAAAGCGAGGTTGCGGCTGACGGTGCCACGCATGCCCAGCGGGTCCCATTCGCCGCTGATGGAGAAGCCCTCGCTGGTGGCCGGCACGCTGATGTAGAGCGTGTCGCGCGCGTCGGGGTGGTCATCGCCCTTGTCTTCGGTGCAGAGGATGCCGTAGTAATCGGCCGCGCCGGAGAGGCTGGCGAAGATCTTGCGGCCGTTGACGAGCCAGCCGCCATCGACCTTTTTTGCCGTGGTGCCAAAGGGCGCCCGGCCGGCGGCGGCGGCGCTGCCTTCGCTGAAAGGCTGCGCGTAGATGGCACCGTCGTTCACGATGCGGCGGAAGTGCAGCTCGCGCCGCGCCAGGTGCTCGGCGCGCTGCGCGTCGGTCATGGCGATACCGTCGGCGAGCACGCCGGTCCACATGGTGCTGCAGATGTGCATGTTCCAGGTGAGCGCGGTAGCGCCGCAGAAGCGCCCGATTTCGGCCGCCACCATCATGTAGGTGGTGTAGTCGGCGCCAAGGCCTCCGTGAGAAGTGGGCACGCAGAGCTTGAGGAAACCGGCCTCACGCAGGTCCTTGTAGTTCTCGAAGGGAAAGCTGGCCTCGCGGTCCCACTGAGCGGCGCGCGCGGCAAAGCGGTCTCGGCCCAGCGCATGGGCGCGGGCCAGCAGCTCGCGCTGCAGGGGGGTGAAGGGCAGGTCGCCCACGGCGGGTGTGAAATCCAGGCCGGTGGCGGCAGCGGCAGGCAAAGGCATGTTCATGGCGTGTCTCCGTCGGCTCAGTGGGTGCCCTGTGTGGCCACGGGCAGGGGTTCGCGCAGGAAGTGAATCAGCAGCGCATCGAATTCGTCGGGCGCTTCCAGGTTCATCAGGTGACCAATACCGGCCAGCTCTGCATAGCGCGCCTGTGGAATGGCCTGCGCCATCTGCTTCATGACCGCTGGCGAGCCCACGCGGTCGAACTCGCCGCCGATGAGCAGCGTGGGCACGCGGATGTCGGCCAGTGCGTGCTGCCGGTCGAAGGTCACCAGGCAGTCGAGCGCGCGGCGGTAGGTGGCCGCAGGCACACTGGACATGCAGTGCTCGGCCAGACGCAGGCCTTCAGGCAGGGCGCCCGGACCGACCATCTGCGGCACGAGCTTCTGCGCCACATCGGCCATGCTCTTGCCGGCATCCAGCGGCGCGGTGCGCTGGTTCACGAATTCGCGTGCCCAGGCGTCGGCACTGCGGCCATCGGTGCGCTTGCCGAATGCGGCCGAGGTGCCGCAGAGCACCAGCCGGTTCACGCGATCGGGCCGGCGTGCCATCACTTCCTGCGCCACCATGCCGCCCATGCTGTGGCCAAGCAGGGTCACGTGTTCGCATTGCAAAGCGTCGATCAGGTCCACGCAGCTCTGCGCGAGGCCTTTGAAGGTGTAGGGCTCGATGGGTGCGCTGTGGCCGTAACCCGGCATGTCCCAGGCCACGGCACGAAAACCTGCGTTGGCCAGCGTTTCAACCTGGGGTGAGAAAGCGAGGTGGCCACCGCCGATGCCGTGCAGCATGAGCACAGTGGGACCACTGCCGAGCATGGTGAAGGCGGGTGTCATGACGCCCCCACGCTTGTCGCTGCGCGTACTGCGCTGTCCCCCAAGGGGGCTGGCCTTGCTTGGGGCGGCCCTGCGCGGCGGCCGTTCATGCGACCACCTTGCCCGCGTCGATCACCGCCGTGCCATCGAGCGTCACGGTGCAATGGCGCAGAGGGAAATCGAAATGGCCGCGCGTGTGGCGCCCTGCCACCTCGTTGGCGCCGGTGCTGTAGAGGAAGTTGCCGGCGAAGGCGCGCAGTTCGGTGCCGTTGAAATCGCGCTTGTCGTAGAGCGCCATGCTGTCCCAGCGCGCAGCCTCGTTCAAACCGTATCCGACGTGGCTGACGGCATAGGCCTCCTTTTCACCCCACGCCGCGTAGTGGCTGCGCAGCAGCTCGGCGTCCACGCCGCTTCCATCAATGCGCATCACATGGTCGTCCTCGATGGTGAGCGTGATGGCACGCTCGATGTAGCGCTTGAAGGTCAGGTTCACGTCGCCCTCGGCCAGCACCAGGGTACCGTTGACGCTGCCTGCGGAGGGAAACGCCAGCACCATGCCACCAGGCCAGTGGGTCAGTGTGCCGGCGCGGGTGGTGGTGCCCCAGTTGCCACCTGCCACCGCGCCCTGGAGCGAGATCGAGAGATCGGTGCCTGCAGGCGAGGTTACGTGCATGGCCTTGGCACCACGCACACGTTTCACATGTTCCTTCACACGTGCTTCGGTGGCGCCGTCGGGCAGCAGGCGAACCAGCGCTTCAGGGTGCTCGTTGCTCACGTAGACGATGCGCGGCTGCGTGGTCCCGTTGCCCTTGAGGATCGCAGGCAGTTCGGGCGCGTGCATCAGGCCCTCGACCGTGCAATCCACCACCAGCGTGCAACCCGCGAGCGCGGCGATCACCGGCGCGAGTTGCTGGATCGCCGGGCTGGCGCCGGTGGACCGCGAAACCGGTTCGCTGGCACTGAACACAGATGGCAGCACGAGCGTGAATATCCGCACGCCCAGGCGGCTCGCGGCGAGCCGGGCGAGCTCCAGCAGCACCGTGCGGCTCTGGGTTTCACCGAGAATGGCCACAGTGTCGCCCGGCTGGAGTGCGCAGCGGCGCAACACCGTTTCGAAGGCGTCAATCCAGGCGGGTTCGATCCGCTCCTGCAGCATGAAGTCTCCTTTTTGGTGGTGGTGTTGCCATTATTCATGAATTTTCATATAAATTCCAACCATGTCACCCGCTCGCTCCGCTGGCCTGCAAGCCAGGCCTCCTGATTTCTCGGTGCACGATTTCCGCGCCTCCCTGGGCATGTTCGCCACAGGCGTGACCATCGTGACCGCGCGCACCGATGCGGGAGAGCTGGTGGGTCTCACGGCCAATTCGTTCAACTCGGTCTCGCTGAGTCCGCCGCTGGTGCTCTGGAGCCTGGGCCGGGCCGCCGGCTCGCTGGCGGTGTTTTCCAACGGGGGGCACTACGCCATCAACGTGCTCGCGGCCGACCAGCAAGCCCTGGCCGAGCGCTTCGCCACGCGCGGCGCCGACCGCTGGACCGGTGTGGGCTTCAGCACCGGCCCGAGCGGTGCACCTGTGCTCGATGGCGCGGCCGCCAGCTTCGAATGCTTCAACCGCAGCCAGTACGCCGAGGGTGATCACGTGATTTTTGTGGGTGAAGTCGAGCGTTGCAGCCACCGGCCCAACGCATCGCCGCTGCTGTTTCACGGTGGCCGCTTCTACGCTGAACATCCCTTGTGAGCAAAGCCGGGCCAGCCGCAGGGCCGCTCCCAAGGCGGGCCCAGCCCCCCCGGGGGGCAGCGATCCGCAAAGGGGTGGAGCGTGGGGGCTCCCAGGCCGCAGTGCCGGGCCGCCCCAAGCCAGGCCAGCCCCCCCGGGGGGCAGCGACCCGCGCAGCGGCGGAGCGTGGGGGCTCCCGCTTCGTCGACGAATATCTGGGCTATCTCCTGGGCCAGGCCAACCACGCCCTGTTCAAGGATTTCGACGACGTCGTGCGCGAAGCCGGGCTGGGCTCACTCGAGTGGCGGGTGCTCGCGGTGCTCGAGTCCCAGGCGCCGATCAGCGTGGGCCAGCTCACGCAGGACGTGCTGAGCCTGCAACCCACGGTGACCAAGCTGGTGCAGCGCCTGGCCGCGCAGGGCTGGGTGGTGCTGCGCGACGACCCCGCCGACCAGCGCCGCACGCTGGTGGCCATCACGCCAGCCGGGCAGAAGAAGGTGGCGCCACTGATCTTGCAGGCGCGTGCCCATGAGACCACCGTGCTCGCCGGCCTGAGCGCAGCCGAGGTGCGCCGGCTCAAGGCGCAGTTGCGCCGTCTGGCGCAACCGGACTAAGCACCGACAATCCCTTCCCATGACCGCTGCCACTGCCCAACGAAAGGCGCACCTGGATGCGCTTGCCATCACGCTGCTCATTCTCTGCTGTGCCTTCTGGGGCTTCCAGCAGATCCTTATCAAGTACGCGGTCCGGGAGATTCCTCCCTTGTGGCAGGCCTCCCTGCGCATGTGGGGCGCCACTGCCCTGCTCTGGGCCTGGTGCGCGGCGCGCGGGGTGCCGCTGTTCGAGCGCGACGGCACCTTGCGCGCTGGTGTCCTGGCCGGCCTGCTGTTCGCGGGCGAATTCTGTTTCATCTACCTCGGCCTGATGCACACCAGCGCCTCGCGCCTGACGGTATTCCTCTACACCAGCCCTTTCGTGGTGGCGATCCTGCTGCCGCGCGTGGTGCCTGGTGAACAGCTGCGCCGCATCCAGTGGGCCGGAATGGTGATCGCGTTTGCGGCCGTGGCCATCGCCTTCAGCGAAGGTTTCCTGCACACCTCGCCCGTGGCTGGCCAGTGGCGCGGCGACCTGATGGGCCTGGCAGCCGGCGTGCTCTGGGGACTGACCACGCTGACGATTCGCGCCACTCGCCTGACCAGCGCAAGCGCAGAAAAGACGCTGTTCTACCAACTGGCCGTCACCGCGCTGGTGGCTCCGCTGCTCTCGGTGGCGCTCGGCGAGACCTGGGATGTCAACTATTCGGCGCTGGCGTGGGGCTCGGTGGTGTTGCAGACCGTGGTGGGCGCCTTCGCCAGCTACCTCACCTGGATGTGGATGCTGCGCCACTACCCGGCCACGCAGATGTCGACCTTCACGTTCCTCACACCGGTTTTCGCGCTGGTGTTCGGCATTGTGCTGCTGGGCGAGCCGCTCACCCCGCAGCTGGTGGTGGCTCTGACTGGTGTGGCGCTGGGGATCGTGCTGGTGTCCCGACGCTGATGCCGGCCGGATCGGCGTCGAAGTGCGCGCGCAGCGCTGCCAGCGCATGGCGCACTTTGGCCGGGAGTTCGTCGCGACGGGGTGTGACTGCGAAGACCGGAATGGGCGCGAGTTGCCAGCCGGGCAACACCGGTACCAGTCTGCCCTGAGTCATCGCGACCCGGGTGTCCTTGGTGACGGCGATCTGGATGCCCCAACCAGCCTCGGCCATGGCCTGCAGCGCGACTACCTGACTCGCCTGCACGCGCGCCTGCAGGCGCACGGTCTCATGTTCACCATGTGCGTTGGTCAGTTCCAGGGTTTCGGCACTGCCCTGCCGGGGCGGCAGACCCAGCCAGTCATGCTGTGCGAGATCGCGGGGATGCTGCGGCCAGCCGCGTTCAGCCAGGTAACGTGGCGCAGCGCACAACTGCCGAGGCAGGTGGCCCAGGGGCCGGGCCACCTGCGACGAATCCGGCAGCGGGCCCGTGCGCAAGGCCATGTCCACGCGAGAAGCCAGCAGATCGATCCGCGTGTCGTCCAGCAGCAGATGCAGGCGCAGGCGAGGATGCCGACGCAGCGGCTCGAGCGCCGTGGCCAGCAGTTCGCCGAAGCCGATGGGCGCGGCCAGCCGCAACTCGCCCTCGGGCTCGTCGCGCAGGCGTTCCAGCGCCTGATCGGCGCTGCGGGCCTGCGCCACCATGGCCGCGCACGCGGGGTAGTAGCGCTCACCCGCCTCGGTGAGCGTGATGCGCCGCGTGGAGCGGTTCAACAGCACCAGGCCCAAGGCCTGCTCGAGCAGTCGCAATTGCTGGCTGAGCGCCGACGGCGTGCTGCCGACACGGCGCGCCGCCGCGCTGATCGAGCCGCTGTCCACGATCTCGGCAAACAGGGCCATGCGCTTGAGCTTGTCGGTCCAGGTGGTGGTTTCGCTCATTCGTTAGATTTTCTACATAAAGATAGATGAAATTGCCTTCTACCGCCGATTTTATGTAGCTGTGACACTAACTGTCATCGCAACCCTTTGAAAAGGACCTCATCATGAAAATCGCCCTGATCGGTGGCACCGGCTTCGTCGGCAGCGCCGTGCTGACCGAATTGCTCTCCCGCGGCCACGCTGTGACCGCACTCGCGCGCCACCCCGAAAAGCTGGCTGCCCAGGCCACGCTGAAGGTGGTGAAGGCCGACGTCGCCCAGGCTGCGGAGGTGGCTTCGGCCGTCACCGGCCACGACGCCGTGGTGAGCGCCTACAACCCGGGCTGGGGCGAAGCGGACATCTTCCGCCTGTTCGGCCGAGGCTACGACGGCATCCTGGCGGGTCTGAAGCAGGCGGGTGTGAAACGCGTGCTGGCCGTGGGCGGCGCGGGCAGCCTGGAAGTGGTGCCCGGCCTGCAACTGGTGGATACGCCGGAGTTCCCAGCCGAATGGAAACAGGGCGCACTCGCCGCGCGCGACCTGCTCACACGCCTGCGCAACGAGACCGCGCTGGACTGGACCTTCCTCTCACCGCCGATCGCGCTCGCACCGGGCGAACGCACGGGCCAGTACCGCGTGGGTGGCGACCAGTTGCTGCCCGGTCAGGGCGAACAACCGGCCGGCATTTCGGTGCAGGACCTGGCGGTGGCGATCGTGGACGAGATCGAGAAACCCAAGCACGTGCGCCAGCGCTTTACGGTAGCGAACTGAGCGTCCCGAACACCCGCGAAGCCGCGAAGCTCACATACCACTCCAGGCATCCTGGATTGGCCATGGCCTCGCGGTTGATGACTTTCTCCAGCGGCTGACCCAGCAAGAGCTTCTTGATCGGCAGTTCCTGCTTCTTGCCCGAGAGCGTGCGTGGAATCTCGGCGACCTGGAACACGTCGTTGGGCACGAAGCGCGGGGAGAGCGCGGTCTTGATGCGGTCGACGATGCGCTGCCGCGTTGCATCGTCCAGCTGGTGGCCTTCGCGCAGCACCACGAAGAGCGGCATATAGCTCTCGCGGCCCAGGTATTCCAGGTCCACCACCATCGAGTCCATCACCTCGGGCAGGGCCTCCACCGCGCTGTAAAGCTCGCTCGTGCCCATGCGCAGGCCGTGTCGGTTGATGGTGGCGTCGGAGCGGCCGTAGATGACGCAGGAGCCGTCCGGGTGGATGCGCAGCCAGTCGCCGTGTCGCCAGACCGCGCCCGCCTGTGCATCGAGATCACCGCCACCGGGCTTTCGCCCCTGGCCAGGCGGGTAGGTGTCGAAATAGCTGCCGATCAGCCGGCGGTTGTCGACGTCGCCCACAAAGTACAGCGGCATCGAGGGAATGGGTTGCGTGCACACGAGTTCCCCCACCTCGTCCATGACAGGTTGCCCCTGCTCGTTCCAGGCCTCGACTGCGCAGCCGAGCAGGCGGCACTGCATGCGGCCTGGGGTCTGCGGCAGTTCGCGATGGCCACCGATGAAGGCACCAGCGAAGTCCGTTCCGCCCGAGATGTTGCACCACCAGATCTCGCCCCCACGCTCCGCCGCTGCGCGGGTCGCTGCCCCCCGAGGGGGCTGATCCGGCTTGGGGCGGCCCGGCGCCGGATCGTCGCGCAGGGCCGCGATGCGGGCGAACTGCTCCGTGCCCCAGCGCTGTGCGTCTTCAGACAGGGGTGAGCCGGTGGTGCCGAGCGCGCGCACGGCCGAGAGATCGCCGCAGGTGGAGAGGTCCACACCCGCCTTGAGGCAGTTGGCGAAGAACGCCGCGCCGGCACCGAAAAAGGTCACGCCTTCCTCGGCGGCGAAGCGCCAGAGCGTGGTCCAGTCCGGGCGTTCCTTGCTGCCGCCCGGGTTGCCGTCGTAGATCACGCAGGTGGTGCCGTTGAGCAGTCCGCTGGTCTGCGCGTTCCACATCACCCAGCCGGTGGAGCTGTACCAGTGGTAGCGCTCGCCCCAGCTGTTGGGGGCGTAGCTGCAGCCGATGTCGTTGTGCAGGATCTTCAGTGCCAGCCCCACGATGAGTGTGCCGCCGTGGCCGTGCACGATGGGCTTGGGCAGGCCGGTGGTGCCACTGGAATAGACGATCCACAGCGGGTGATTGAACGGCAGCCACAGGGGTTCGAAGGCGTGCACGCTGTCGTCGTCGCGCGCGGTGGCAGCCGTGAACCCCGTGCAGGGCGCGGCGCGTTGAAGGGCCTCGGCCTGCGCCGTATCGCCTTCAGCCAGGTTGGTGTGCAGCACCACGTGGCGCACGGTGGGCAAGGCCGCGCGCAACTGCGCCACCACGTCGAGCCGGTCGAAATCGCGCCCGCCGTACGTCACGCCGTCGCAGGCGATGAGCACCACCGGCTCGATCTGGCGGAATCGGTCGAGCACCGCGTTCGTGCCCATGTCGGGTGCGCAGATGCTCCAGACGCCACCGATGCTCACGGTGGCAAGAAAGGCCACCATGGCCTCGGGAATGTTGGGCAGGTAGGCGGCCACGCGGTCGCCCGGCTTCACGCCCTGGGCCTGCAGGTGCAGCGCAAGCGATGCCACCTGGCGCTGCAACTCGGGCCAGCTCAGCTCGGTGCGACGGCCTTTTTCATTGCGGCTGACCACGGCCGCAAAACCGGCCGCGTGCGCGGGCCGTGCATGGCGCATCACCTGCTGCGCGTAGTTCGCCTGCGCGCCAGGAAACCAGTTCGCACCCGGCATCACGTTAGTAGCCAGCACCGCCGTGTGCGGCGTGGGCGACTGCAGTTCGAAATAGTCCCAGATGCTTTGCCAGAAGGCATCAAGCTCGGTGGTGGACCAGCGCCACAGCGCGTCGTAGCTGTCGAAGCGCAGGCCTCGGTGTTCGGTGAGCCATTGTTGGTAGAGGCGGATCTGGGGCACATAGGGCGCGGTCATGGGCCGAGCTTAGTTCGCGCCCTTGCGGAGGGTGCCTAGGGTTTGCACGGTTGGGGCAGCGCAATGCCATTGGGAGCACAATGCCCGTCGGCGCGAGAGGCGCCGTTTCCAATACACACGACGAGGAGGCAAGCATGGGCATGTTCAACTGGACCGAGAAACCGGCTTCGACGCTAGCCGGCGGCGGCGTGATCGCGCCCGACGAACGCCTGCCCTGGCCGCAGACCGGGGTGATGGGTGTGCAGCATGTGATTGCCATGTTCGGCGCCACCGTGCTGGCGCCGTTGCTCATGGGGTTCGACCCCAACGTCGCCATCCTCATGAGCGGCATCGGCACGCTGATCTTCTTCGTCATCACCGGCGGCAAGGTGCCGAGCTACCTGGGGTCGAGCTTCGCCTTCATCGGCGTGGTGATCGCGGCCAGCGGCTACGCGGGCCCGGGCCTCAACACCAACCTGGGCGTTGCGCTGGGCGGCATCATCGCCTGCGGGGCGATCTACACGCTCATCGGCTTCATCGTGCACCTGACCAACGTGCGCCACACGCGCACCACGCCCATCAAGGGCATGGAGGTCGAGGAAGTGGAAAACGATGTCGCCGTGCACTGGATCGAGCGCTTCATGCCACCGGTGGTGACCGGTGCGGTGGTGGCCGTGATCGGCCTGAACCTCGCGGCCATCCCGATCAAGAACATGGCGCCCACCGGCTTCGATGCGTGGATGCAGGCCGTGACCTTCGTGAGCGTGGGCCTGGTCGCCGTGTACACGCGCGGCATGACGCAGCGGCTCCTCATTTTGGTCGGCCTCATCGTGGCCAGCCTGATCTACGCGGTGCTCACCAATGGCTTGGGGCTGGGCAAGCCGATCGACCTCTCGGCGCTGGCCACGGCACCGCTGTTCGGCCTGCCCAGGTTCGCCGCACCGGTGTTCGAGATCCAGGCCGTGCTGCTGATTGCCCCGGTGGCGCTGATCCTGGTGGCCGAGAACCTGGGTCACATCAAGGCGGTGAGTGCCATGACCGGGCGCGACCTGAACCCCTACCTCGGCAAGGCCTTCATCGGTGACGGCGTGGCCACCATGGTCAGCGGCGCCTCGGGTGGCACCGGCGTGACCACCTACGCGGAAAACATCGGCGTGATGGCCGCGACCAAGATCTATTCCACCGCCATGTTCGTGGTGGCCGCATGCGTGGCCATCGTGCTCGGCTTCAGCCCCAAGTTCGGCGCACTGATCCAGGCCATTCCACTGGCGGTGATGGGCGGCGTGTCCATCGTGGTGTTCGGTCTGATCGCCATTGCCGGCGCGAAGATCTGGGTCGACAACAAGGTGGACTTCTCGGACAACAAAAACCTGCTGGTGGCGGCGATCACGCTGATCCTCGGCACCGGTGAATACACGCTGAAGTTCGGCAGCTTTGCCCTGGGCGGCATCGGCACCGCCACCTTTGGCGCCATCCTGCTCTACGCCTTGTTGAACCGTCGCAAAGGCTAGCAAGTCCTCAGGGCGCCTGCGGCTCGGCCTGAGGCTTGGCGGGCGCGCTCAATGCGCCGCCGATTTTCGCGCCCAGCACGGTGCCGATCCCTGGCAACACCGCCGTGCCCGCCACCGCGCCGGCAATGGCTCCCCAGGCCACGGCAAAATCCGGCTGACGGGTGGGGCCCTTCACCGTGAACGGCACCTCGACCACGCCGCCACCTGTCTCGACCTTGCCCTCGGCATCGATCTGGCGGCGGTAGAGCGTGGCCCGGCCATGCGCCATGTAGGGGCCCGAGACAGCTTTCACTTGCGTGAACTCGGTCCTCATGCCCTGCTGGGTGTTCTGCGTGTCCATCACGCCGGTCAGGCTCTCCAGCGCGGTTTCGCCCGCGCGGTCTTCGCCCAGGGACTTGACGGCTTTTTCCATGTCGAAGCGCAGGATCTTCGCGCGCTCCACCCGCAGCACGCTGCGCGTGTGCAGCGAGCGGAAGAGCTCGGCGTAGCTGTCGCCGTCGGCGCGCAGTTCGGTCTTACCGGACGCAAAGCCACCGATGGGCGAGCGGCGATTGAAGGCCTTGAGCAGCGATTCCACCTCCACGTTGCGTGGCGCGAGCTCGCCCTCGAGGCTCATGCGGCCTTCGGGCGTGGTCGTCAGGCGGGCCTGTCCTTCTGCCGAACCACCGGCCGCCTGCAGTTGCAGCTGGTAGGTGTGAGCGCCGCCCTCGGCGGTGCCTTCCCGCGTGGCTTCCAGCAAGGTGGGCTGCTCCATCTCGGGCCGGCGGATCATCACGCGCTCGGGCAGGCGGTCGGCACCGAATAGCATCTCGCCCGCGTACACCACGGGGATGCCGCTGTAAGAGATGTAGGTGACGTCGTTGAACGAGAGTTCACGCAGCAACAGGCTGCCCCTGGAGGCCTGTTCCCTCCCTCGGTACGCGGCCAGGGCGTTGCGCGGCACCTCGGCGCCGTCCACCTCCAGGCGGTCGATCACGAGTTGCCGGTGAAGCAGGGGCAGGAGTTCGGGGTGGACACTCAGGCGGCGGATGCGGATGGGCTCGGGCTGCACGGTGTGCGCGTCCCTCAACTCGAGCATGGCACCGCCGAACACCCGCCACTGAACTGCGCCGACGACCAGCTTCTGCCCCAGGCGCGCCTCGAACTCGGCCTCCACGCGGCGCGCGAGCTCATCATCGGACGGCAGCCATGCCATCAGCGCCAGCCATGCGGCGGCCAGCAGCGCTGTGAGGCTGGCTGCGGCAACGGCCCAACGGCGGTTTGCGGGTGTCATGGGATGGTGTGCTCCAGACCCGATGGTGCGCGCGCGACGCGCTGCGGTCTGTAGGCGCACGCCGCGTCCTATAGTGACGCTCATGGTCACAGGAGAACACCATTGAGCGTCTGGAAAAAACCCATCTCGGTCGAAGAACTCACCCGCATCCACGACAACACCGCCGTGCGTCAACTGGGCATCGAGTTCCTGGAAGTCGGTGACGATTTCATCACCGCGCGCGTGCCGGTGGACACGCGCACGAAGCAGCCTTACGGCCTGCTGCACGGCGGCGTGAGCGTGGTTTTGGCGGAAACGCTGGGTTCGTGCGGCGCGGCCTACAGCTGCCCGGAAGGCCACCGCGCCGTGGGGCTGGACATCAACGCCAATCACCTGAAAGGCGCCACCAGCGGCTGGGTGACCGGCGTCACACGGCCGGTGCACATCGGCCGCACCACCCAGGTCTGGCAGATCGACATGACGAACGACGCGGGCGAACTCACCTGCGTTTCGCGCATCACGATGGCGGTGCTAGCACCGCGCTGATCAGCGCCGCTCGCAGCGGCCTTGTGAAGTAGCCGCCCCCCGGAAATCGCTGGTCCAGGTCTGGCTGGCGGTGTCGATCTGGATGCGCTCGTTGTCCACCGCGGTGAGGATCACCGTGTCCCGCACCGTGAAGGTGTAGACCGGCACGCCATCGATCTGCACCGTGCGCACGCGCTGCTGGTCGTAGCCGATGCTCACCAGGCGCGTCCAGGTGGTGCGCGCGGGCAGGTAGACCACCTCGCAGTTCAGCGACACTTCCTGAGCCGGTTTCTGCTTCTCGGCTTTCGGCCCCTTGCCTCCCTGCGCGCACGCCAGGCCTGTGGCGAGCGCGAGCAAGCCTGCCAGCCAGCCACTTGGACTCATGATGCGTCGGCCCGGGCCAGACGCTCGCTCTTCCAGTACACGTCGTCGCCCCCGTTCATGCGGTTGAGCACCCGCGCCAGCACGAACATCAGGTCCGACAGGCGGTTGAGGTACTGGCGCGGTGTCTCTTTGAGCGTTTCCTCGTGGTCCAGGGCCACCACGGCGCGTTCGGCGCGGCGCGCCACCGTGCGGCACACATGCGCCAGGCTGGCCGCGCGGGTGCCTGCGGGCAGGATGAATTCCTGCAGGCGAGGCAGCTTCTCGTTGTAGGTCTCCAGCGCCTCGTCGAGCGCAAGGACAGCCTCGGGTTTGAGCAACTCGAAACCGGGAATGGACAGCTCGCCGCCGAGGTTGAAAAGCTGATGCTGGATCTCGACCAGCAGTTCACGCACGTCATCGGCCATGTCCTCGCACAGCAGCACGCCGATGTGGGAGTTGAGTTCGTCCACCTCACCCATGGCGTGCACGCGCAGGCTGTTCTTGGACACGCGTGTGTTGTCGCCAAGGCCGGTGGTGCCGGCGTCGCCGGTGCGGGTAGCGATCTGGGTGAGTCGGTTGCCCATGAAAGTCCTTGGGAAATGGGATGCAGGCACCGATTGTCCTTGAGGTGGACACCGCACCGGGAACCCGTAACCGGATGAGGGGGAATGTGTCTTGCGCAAAGGTATCTTGAAGAGCGCAACCGCTGGCAAAAGCGCTTGGCTCGTCGACCGGACGCGTGCGTAATGCGACTTCGTCCACAGACACATGGAATTGCCGGATGTCCCGTTTTCGACTTCAGTCCCCTCTGTCCATTTCGGATTTCGAGAAGCGCAGCGTCCAGCTGATGGCGGCATGTGCCTTGAGCCTTGCCGGCATTGCCGCAGCGCCGGTGGCTCCGCCCACCCCACACGCGCTTTCCGTTTTCACACCGTCTCGACTCAACACACAGACACGCCCTCCGCGCCTGCAGGCCTTGCTCGCGCCGTTTCGCCCGGGCAGTCATCGGTCGTAGCCCGCACGCGGCGTCAGCCGCCGTCACCCGCCCGCGAAGTCATCAGGGTTTGCCCTCGCAGCGTCAAATTACATTACAACCATAATGTAATCAACGCTCGAATTCCATGGCACCCAACCTTCATCAACTCAAGAGCACCCAGACGCGCACACGTCTGCTGGACGCCGCCATCGAAGTGCTGGAGTCCAGGGGCTATGGGCAGTTGTCCATCCATGAGGTGGCACGCGTGGCACACATGACCACGGGTGCAGTGCAACACCATTTCGGCTCCAAGGCGGCGCTGATGATGGAAGTGCTCGCGCACCTGATCGACCGGCTCGACAAGGACAACCACTTCTGGCCGCCAGCGCAGTGGTCGGCACGCGAGCGCGCCGACCATTTCGTGCAGCAGGCCTGGGAGCAGTTGTACGGGCAACCGCGATTTGCCATGGCGTGGTCGGCGTACCTGGCCGCCCGCGAAGACCCCGTGATGACGGCGCACATCATCGAGCGACGCACCCAGCTCAGCGAGCGGCTGACACAGCGAATGCACGAGAGCTTTCCCGAACTTCGCCAACAGCGCGAGAGCATGGCCCATGTGAACTTCGTGCTTTCCTGCCTGCGCGGCCTGGGCCTGCAGGCCCCCTTTGCATCGAGCGAAGTAATCGACGCCCAGCTCAAGGTGCTTTCAAAGACCATCCAGTCGTTCCTGATCACCCCGGAGACACAACCATGAGCAAGACCCCCCTTCATTTCAAGCGGCTCGCCATCGCTTCGCTGGCACTGGGTGCAGCGCAAGCCATGGCACAGACACCACCCTTGCAGGTCGTCGCGCAGCAGCCGCCCGGCAGCGGCTCCGACGCCATGACCCGCGCCTGGGCCGAGTGCGCCTCGCGGCAGACAGGCATCACATCCGTCGTGATGAACCGCCCGGGTGCCAACGGCATCCTGGCCATCAACTACCTCAAGGGACAGCCCGCCGACGGCGCCAACGTGATGTCCATCGGCATGTCCCAGATGACCATCACGCCCTTCGTGCACAAACAGATGCCGTACGACCCGCTCAAGGACTTCGACGGCATCGCGGTGATCGGCACCTCGCCACTGGTGCTTGCGGTGCCTGCCGGCATGGGCATCCAGAAACTGACGGACCTGACCAGGGTGGCCAACGCGCAAAGCGGCGGCCTGAACTTCGGCTCGCCCGGCAAAGGCAGCCCGGCGCACCTGCTGACCACCGCGCTGGCCGAAGCCATGAAGTGGCCTGCCACACATGTGCCCTTCGTGGGTGAGTCCGCAGGCCTGAACGCTTTGATGGGCCATCACATCCAGGCCATGACGCTGGTGATTGGCACCGCCGCGACACAGGTGCAGGCCGGCAAGCTGGTCCCGCTGGCCGTGTTCGCCAGTGAGCGATCCAGCCTGATGCCCGACGTGCCCACGATCGCCGAAGCGGGTGGGCCGGCCGTGCTCGCGCGTCCGGCATGGATTGCCATCGTGGCGAAGAAGGGCACGCCGCCCGATGTGATCGCCAAGCTCAACGACGCCACCAACAAGTGTCGCAACGACAACACCTACGCCACCCGCATGAACACGATGAACGTGGCGCTGGTCAACAGCAAGCCCGGTGATGTCGCGGCCTACGCGGAACGCGACATTGCGGTCTGGAAACCCCTGATTGAAAAGCTGGGGCTGGCCACCGAGTGAGAAACCTATCTGCCGAATCCGCCGATCTGGTCGCATGGAGCGCGCGCGAGTTGCGCGCGTGCATCGCGCGCAAGGACATTTCACCGGTCGAGCTCATGCAGGCGTGCCTGGACCGCATCGATGCGATCAACCCGGCAGTCAATGCGATCTGCGCCAGGGACGACGAGCGCGCGATGGCGGCTGCCCGCAGCGCTGAACGCGCGGTGATGCGCAGCGACGGCAACCTGCCCTTGCTGCACGGCCTTCCGCTGGGCGTGAAAGACCTGCAGGACACCGCTGACCTGTTGACCACGCACGGCAACGTGCGTCTTCGCAGCCATGTGCCAGCCAGCGACAACGCGCTGGTGGCTCGGCTGCGCCAGGCCGGGGCGATCGTCACGGCCAAGACCAATGTGCCGGATTCCGGTGCCGGGGCAAACACGCGCAATCCGGTCTGGGGCGCCACGGGCAACCCTTTCAATCCGGCCCTGAACGCGGGGGGCTCATCCGGTGGCTCTGCGGCCGCGCTCGCCACCGACATGTTGCCGCTGTGCACCGGGTCCGACACCGGCGGTTCATTGCGCATACCCGCCTCACTCTGTGGCGTGGTGGGCCTGCGGCCTTCGCCCGGGATGATCGCCAACGACGCGCGGACGCTGGGCTGGTCCGCCATCTCGGTGTTGGGGCCAATGGCCCGAGACGTGTCCGATACCGCGTGGATGATGGCGGCTTGCGCAGGGCCCCACCCAATGGACCCGCTGGCGGTTCCGACCCGGCCCAACGCATTCTGGCCATTGCCCGAGGTGGACCTCTCGACGCTGCGTGTGGCTTTCACCCCTGACTTCGGGACCTGTGCGGTCGACCCCATGATCCGGCGCACCTTCGCACAGCGTGTGCAATCGCTGTCGTCAGCGGTCGCGCACTGCGAGGAACTGGAGTGGAGCCTGAACGAGGGTCACCGGTGCTTCGACGTCATCCGCGCCGAGAGCTTTCTGGCAGGCTTCGAAGCGATCTACCGCACCCAGCCCGAAACGCTGGGGCCCAACGTGCGGGCCAACGTGGAGCTCGCAGCCCACATCACCCTCTCGGAGCGTGCCCAGGCCCACCTGGCTCAGACCCGGATCTTCCGCCAGTTCCAGCGCGCCTTCGAACACGTCGACCTGATCGTGGCGCCCGTCACGCCCCTCTCGCCTTTCCCCTGGCGTCAGCTGTACGCAGAGCGGATTGACGGCGTCGAGCAGCGCAACTACTACGAGTGGCTCAGTCTCACCTACCTGGTCACGCTCTCGACCTGCCCCGCGCTGTCGCTGCCGTGCGGCCTGGACGAGTCGGGGATGCCGTTCGGCCTGCAACTGATCGCTCCCCTGCACCAGGATGCCCGCCTTCTGGCCATGGGCCGGTCACTGGAGACCTGGTGGGGTTCTGCTGGGCGCCCCCGCCCCGACATCGACGCCTTGCGTCGCGAGCCGCGCCCGGAATTGCGCGAAATCGTGACCCATCCGCCACAATGGGCGGCCGGCAGCGGCTACCATGAATCCGCTCCCACCGCCGTCTGAAAACCTGACCAGCGAGACAGCCCACCATGAACTCCCCCACCGCCCACGCCCATCTGGTGCCCGACGTCCACCAGCGCGCCATTCCCGAAGGCTTCATTGACGGCCTGCAGACGCGTTTCGGCGCGCAGTGCTCCACCGCCCTGGTGGTGCGCGAGCAGCATGGGCGCGACGAGTCGGTCTACCAGGTGCCACCACCAGCGGCCGTGGTGTTCGCTGAAAGCACGCAGGACGTGGCCGATGCGGTCAAGCTCGCCGCGCAGCACCACATGCCGGTGATCCCGTTCGGCGTGGGCTCCTCGCTCGAAGGCCACCTGCTCGCGGTGGAAGGCGGCATCAGCATCGACGTGAGCCGAATGAACAGCGTGCTCGCCATCAACGCCGAAGACCTCACGGTGACGGTGCAGCCCGGCGTGACGCGCAAGGCCGTGAACGAGGCCGTGAAGAGCGAGGGCCTGTTCTTCCCGATCGACCCTGGTGCCGATGCGTCGATTGGTGGCATGTCGGCCACGCGCGCCTCCGGCACCAACGCCGTGCGCTACGGCACCATGCGCGAGAACGTGCTGGCGCTTGAAGTGGTCACCGCCAGCGGCGAGGTCATCCGCACCGGCACGCGCGCGAAAAAGAGCAGCGCGGGCTACGACCTCACGCGCCTCATGGTGGGCAGCGAAGGCACGCTGGGCGTGATCACCGAGATCACGCTCAAGCTGTATCCGCTGCCCGAAGCCATCTCAGCGGCGACCTGCTCGTTCCCGAGCATCGAGGCTGCGGTGCGCACCGTCATCCAGGTGATCCAGCTCGGCGTGCCGATCGCGCGCTGCGAGCTGATCGACCACAACACCGTGCGCATGGTCAACGCGCACAGCAAGCTCGGCCTGCGCGAGGAAAACATGCTGCTCATGGAGTTCCACGGCTCGCCCGCGAGCGTGAAGGAGCAGGCCGAAACGGTGCAGGAGATCGCCAACGAGTTCGGTGGCAATGCCTTCCAGTGGGCCGACACGCCCGAGGAACGCACCCGCCTGTGGACCGCGCGGCACAACGCCTACTTCGCCGCCATCCAGAGCAAGCCCGGCTGCCGCGCCATCTCCACCGACACCTGCGTGCCCATCAGCCGCCTGGCCGACTGCCTGCTCGATTCGGTGAGCGAAGCCGACGCCGCCGGCCTGCCCTACTTCCTGGTCGGCCACGTGGGCGACGGCAACTTCCACTTCGGCTACCTGATCGATCCCGACAAGCCCGAAGAGCACACGCTGGCCGAGCAGCTCAACCACCAGCTGGTGGCGCGCGCCCTCCGCCTGGAGGGCACCTGCACCGGCGAGCACGGCGTGGGTCTGCACAAGAAGGACTTCCTGCTCACCGAGGCCGGCAGCGGCGCGGTGGACATGATGCGCACCATCAAGCGCGCGCTCGACCCGGACAACATCATGAATCCTGGGAAGATCTTTTCGCTCTGAAATCGGTCAGCGGCGGCGCTGCTGTCGCCAGTCGGTGGGTGTCAGGCCGAACTGTCGGCGAAACGCGGCCGAAAAATGACTGGCGCCGCGAAACCCGCACTGTTGGGCAATGTCGATCACGGCCATGTCGGTTCGCACCAGCCATTCCTGGGCATGCACCATGCGCCGGCCCAACACGTATTGGTGAGGCGTCTCTCCCACTGCGAGCTTGAACGCACGCAGGAAATGATCGGGCGAAAGGTGGGCGGTTTCGGCAAGTGTGCGCAGGCTGAGGCCGCCTGAAAGGTGCTCTTCGATGTGCGAGAACAGCCTGCGCAACGTGGCGCTGGTGAGCGCGATCCGTCGCGTGTCGACTGCGTCCGCACCTTTCGCGAAGGCGCGATCATCCCGTCGAACCAGATGAGCGAAGAGCAGGGCCTGCCACTGTTCCAGCGCGAAAGGGTCCAGCGCGTCTTCCATCGCTTCATGAAAGAGCCAGCGCAGCAAGCGTTGAAGTTGAGGGTCCTCATCGGCGAAAAAGTCCGCCAGGCCTTCACTCGGCCAGGGTCGACCGAGCCGCTCGGCGGCATCGGCGAGCGCCGCCGGATGCACGTAGGCGTGGGCCACCCGGCAGTGGCCATCGATCACCCAATCGGTGGTGCGCGCTGCAGGCACGAGGCTGATGCTGCCGACGCGCGAGCGGTGGCCGGATGACCGGCCATCGCACCATTTCTCCACCAGCGTGCAGCCCGACAGGTGCAGAGCGAGCGCGTGATGATCCAACCCCTTGACCTGAGTCTGTGTGGGCGGATGCGACCAGATCGCGCCCACCACGTCACCCGTCTGAGTGCGCAGCACGCGCTCGGGCTCTGCATGGGCGAAGCGCCCGATGCAATGAGCGGTGTCCATGGCGGAAGGATTCGTGGCCGGCATGGCGCGATGCTAGGCCAACGGCACGCTGTCGTCCATGCGGGTGGCTGTCGAAAAACCGGCATTGCACGTGTGCGCACGCACCGCTTTGAGGGGTTTCCCGCAGAGGTACGAGCGCTCAGGCGCCGAGCATGCGTCTGGCGGTCAATCGGGCCGTCATCACCTGCAGGAGACAGATACCATGACCATTACCCACGCAACCACTGGCACCGATCCACGCGTTTCGCTGCGCTACCCCGATGGCTCTCTCATTGTTCGCACCAGGGAAGTTCCCTGGACGCCCTGGGGCATGCCAGGCACTCACTTCAAGCTGCTGCACTGCGATGACGCGTCCAGCTTGCTCGTGATCCTTCTCAAGGTGGACCCGGGCACCGTGGCGGGTGTGCACAAGCACTTCGGAGCTGCGCACGCCTACATCGTGGAGGGTGGTTTTGGCTACGAGCACGGCGAGGTGTTTGCGGGCGACTACATGGTGGAAGCTGGCGGCATCACTCATCAGCCCTTCACCGGACCTGATGGCTTGATCCTGCTGGGCTTCATGTTCGGCCCCATCGGCGGCCTGGCCGAGGATGGCTCGCTGGCGGGTGTGCTGGACATCGAGTGGCACTACGAGACCGCGAAGGCCAACGGTGCGGCGGACCACATCCACCGCAAATCGGTGGTGGCGGCGCCCGCCTTGGCCTGAAGGATTCGTCAGAGAGCTGTACGCGCCTCGAACAAAGCCACCTGCGCACCCAGGCGGTCCAGCAAGCGAAGGCGCGTGCCCTGCATGGCCCATTGTTCGGTGGTGGCCAGGGCGAACATGAAGGCGCGTTCGCGCTCCATGTCGGCTGCGCAGACCTGCAGCTCGCGGCGTGGCCCGCGCAGCATCTGCAAGGCCTGACCATTCAGGGTATAGGTGCCCACCAGTGCGTTGCAGCCACCCGAACCCGTCACGCGGTTGCCTTCGGCGTTGAGCACGAAGTACGGCGTGCTCGCCGCGTCCTGCGGCGGCAGGGGCTGCCCATCCAGTGCCACCAGCGCCCAGCGCACGTTCTCGATGCGGGGCGATGCGGGTTGCGCGCGGGTGTCCACCGGGCGAAGCAGCACGTCTGCCTGGGTGTTGCCCGAATGGCCCAGCACCAGGTAGGCGCTGTCGGTCACATACAGGGCCTTGCCGTCCACCAGGATCTCGGCTCGCACCGAGTAGCTGCCGCGCTCCTGGACCAGCTTGCGATCCACCGGCAGGGTGAAACGCAAAGGCTGCGGTCCGCTGGCCGGGCCGGTGAAACGGGCCAGCGTGGTGGCACGGGCATCGGCGCGCGAGACATCGGCCACCGACACCTCCAGCACGGCGGTCGGCGGCAAGACCACCTGCCCATCGAAACGGGCGGTGCCGGTCACGGTGAGCGGCGGTTCAGTGGGTGCGGGGGTGGCGCAGGCCGACATCAGCAGGCCGGCGGCCAGGGCGGCCAGCAGCGGACGGCGTGCAAACAGGGGGGAGTTCGAGATCGTCATGGCGGCTCCTGAAGACGGGAAATGGCTTGCGGGACAGCGACCCCATTGTGCGCACAACCGATTGGGCGAACTCGCGCGCGTTGCACCTCGATTTCGAGGCTCGATTCCGGCGGCGTATTCCTCCATTCACCGGAGGGTTCGAGCGACGGCAAGAATCCGATGCATCGGATCGGTCCAGATCCTCCAGCCTCGGCGCGCAAGCGGGGCCCATCACAGCGAGCTCTGCCATGCCACTTCCTCGTATTCCGGGACGCGTTCTCTTCATCGGTGGTACCGGCAACATGGGAGGCCCCATCGCCAGCGCAATGCTTTCCTCCGAGCTCATCCGCCCAGACCAGCTCACTTTTGTTGCCAGCGGACCATCAAGCCTCGATAAGCTGAGGAAGAGCTTTCCGCAATCTGGACATCGTCTGCCGTTCGAAAAGGACCAAGGTGGCCCTCCCGATATGGTCTTTCTCGGCAGCAAGCCAAGCGGCATTGGCGAGGTCGGCGAACAACTCAAGACGTCCGTGGCGAACCGGTCGCGCGCTCTGCTTTTCTCAATCATGGCCGGCGTTTCGCCGCAATCCGTTGCGCAAGCCACGGGTGTAGCACCCGAGCAGGTCGTGTGGGCCATGCCCAACCAGGGCGCCTTGGTCGAGCGGTCGGCAACTGGCCTCTATGCCCCACCGGGCGTCTCCGCCGAGCACCGTGACATGGCCGAGCACATCGCCCGCTCATTCGGTTCAGCCACCTGGGTCGAGAGCCCTGAGCACATGCACGGCGTCACGGCTTGCGCCGGGTCTGGCATTGGTTTTGTCTTTCATCACATGCGGGCCCTCGAGACGGAAGCCATCCAGAGCGGCATGGCTCCTGATGCCGCGCGAGCTCATGCAGTCGGCGTGTGGGTCAGCGCGCTCAAAGACCTGCCGGGCACAGCCGACCTAAACGGCAGCCCTCACGACCCCCTTCGGTACATGGCGGCCATGATTCGCGGTGCCCAAGAGGCCACAGGGCTCCACGCCAGTACAGCCACATCCCTGGTCGTGGACACCGCCCAATCCGCCATCGAGGTGGTCACACGCGACCCCCACCAGCCGCTGGAAGAGCGGATCAGAGCGGTGACATCCCCCAATGGAACCACGGCAGCCGGGTTGAGTGCCATGGCGGGCAGGCACGATTCCAGCAGCGCCTTCGCAGCGGTGCTGGCGGCGGCCCATAGGTCTGTGGAGATGCAGGCGGGGTCGCACCCAGCCACAAAAACACCGTTGAGAGTGGCCGCGGCCTTGTGAGAGAACCGCCTCTCAGTGCCCTGCCCGCAAGCGGTCGATCAGCCCATTGAGCGCTTCCAGCGACCCGAACTGGATCGCGATCTCGCCCATGTCCTCCATGCGCCCATGGCGCTTCACGCGCTTCTTCACGCGCACCTCGACCTCGGCCGTGAGCAGATCGGCCAGTTCCTCTTCGACGCGGCGGATGTCGCGCGACTTTTCTTTCTTGAGCTTCTGCGGTGCCAGCGCGAACTCGGCGCCCAGCTTCTTCACCAGGTTCTCGGCCTCACGCACCGACATCTTCTTCGCAGCGATCTGGTTGCCCGCCGTGATCTGGTTGGCCTTGTCCAGCGCGAGCAGCGCGCGGGCGTGGCCCATGTCCAGGTCGCCGGCCATCAGCATGGTCTGCACCGGCTCGGCCAGTTGCAGCAGGCGCAGCAGGTTGCTGGCGGCGCTGCGCGAGCGGCCCACTGCCTGAGCCGCCTGTTCGTGAGTGAGTCCAAACTCTTTCACCAGCCGTTGCAGGCCGTGGGCCTCTTCCAGTGGATTGAGGTCTTCGCGCTGGATGTTTTCGATCAACGACATCGCGGCGGCGGACTCATCGGGCACGTCGCGCACCAGCACAGGCACGCTGTCCAGGCCCGCGAGCCGTGAGGCGCGAAAGCGCCGTTCACCCGCGATGATTTCGTACTTGCCGGCGTTCGGGCCGGCCGCGAGCTGGCGAACCAGGATGGGCTGCATCACGCCCTGCACCTTGATGCTCTCGGCCAGTTCGTACAGCGCGCCCTCGTCCATGCGGGTGCGCGGCTGGTAGATGCCGGCCACGAGCTGGTCGAGCTTGAGGCTCGATGGAAGCTGGTTGCCAGCTTCGGCCGGCGCGCCTTCGAACACTTTCGGACCCAGCAGGGCTTCGAGTCCGCGGCCGAGGCCCTTGGGTTTCTTGGTGACCATGGGTCTTTCCGCTTTCAGAGGTTCATGAGTTCGGCCAGCACGGCGTGGCCTTGCGGCCAGTCGCCCAGCCCGGAATCGGCGTTGATGTGGCCGGCTTCGCCCAGGTCCACAAAGCGCGAACCCCAGGCCAGGGCCAGGGCTTGGGCGCGCTCGAAGCTGCAATAGGGATCGTTGCGGCTGCCCACCAGCACGCTCGGGAACGGCAGGCGTTGCATGGGGATGGGCGACCAGCTAGGCAGCACCGGGCGCATCTCCTTGCGCTCGGCATCGCCCGGCGCCACCAGCAATGCGGCCTTCACCCGATCGAGATTCTTCGAATGGGACGCCCACGCCGCCGTGTGCAGGCAACCCAGGCTGTGGGCCACGAGCACCGCAGGCTCATCGCAGGTGAGCAGCACATCCTCCAGCCGGGCGATCCAGTCGCCACGTTTCGGTCGCATCCAGTCGTGCTGGTCGACCCGCCGGTAGCCGTGGCTCGCCTCCCACAGGCTTTGCCAGTGCGCCGGTCCGCTGTTCTGCCAGCCGGGAAGAATGAGTACGTTCTCTGGTTTCACGTGAAACATCCGGGCTCAGAGCTTGTGGATGCGTTCGACCATTTCCTTCGCGAACGCCACGAAGGCCTGGCTGCCGCGCGCCGAGGGATCGAACACCACGCCGGGCAGACCGTAGCTGGGGGCTTCGGCCAGGCGCACGTTGCGCGGGATCACGGTGTCGAACACCTTGTCGCCAAAATGCGATTTGAGCTGGTCGCTCACCTGCTGCTGCAGGGTGATGCGCGGATCGAACATCACGCGCAAGAGACCGATGATGGCCAGATCGGGATTCAAGTTGGCGTGGACCTGCTTGATGGTGTTGACCAGATCGGTGAGGCCTTCGAGCGCGAAGTACTCGCACTGCATGGGCACGATTACCCCGTGCGCAGCGCACAGGCCGTTGAGCGTGAGCATGCTCAGGGACGGTGGGCAGTCGATCAGGATGAAATCGAACTGCCCAGCCACTTCGGCCAGCGCCGTCTTCAGGCGCCGTTCACGCCGCTCCACCTCGACCAGCTCCACTTCGGCCCCAGCCAGTTCGCGGTTGGCACCCAGCACGTGGTAGCCGCACTTGTCCGAAAACACCGCCGCCTCGTTGACGGACGCGGATTCGAGCAGCACGTCGTACACCGAGAGCGCCATGCTGCGCTTGTCCACACCCGAACCCATGGTCGCGTTGCCCTGCGGATCCAGGTCGACCATCAGCACCCGTTGCCCCACCTTGGCGAGGCCGGCGGCGAGGTTGACGGTGGTGGTGGTCTTGCCGACCCCACCCTTCTGGTTCGCCACACAGAAAATTTTGGCCATCTGGTTTACTTCGAGATGGCCAACTTGAGGCCGAATCCGATGAGAAACAGCCCGGCCACCTTCTCCAGCGCCCGGCCGATCTTCGGGTTCGCGCGCATGCGCTCGGCGAGGAAGTGCGTGAGGAGCACAGCGGTGAGGCCATACAGAAAGGTCAATACGGCCACGGTGGCGGCCATGGCGCCGAAGGTGATCAGGCCCTGGTGGCGGGCCGGGTCAACAAACAGGGGGAAGAAGGCCATGTAGAACACGATGGCCTTGGGATTGAGCAGGGTGATGAGCGCCGCTTGCTGGAAATACTGGCGCGGGCGGATGTTCAGCACCGGTGTATCGCCTGCCTTGGCGGTCAGCATCTTCCAGCCCAGCCAGGCCAGATACGCAGCGCCCAACCACTGCACGGCGCTGAAAGCCGCCGGGTACGCCGTCAACAAGGCCGCGACACCGGCCACCGCCAGCCACATCAGGACCTGGTCGCCAGCGATCACACCGAAGGTCGCCGCCAGGCCGCCGCGCACACCACCCTTGCTGGTGGAGGTGATCAGGGCCAGGTTGCCCGGCCCTGGAATGAGCAAAAACACGATGATGGCCGCGACGAACGCGCCGTAGTCCGCAATGCCGAACATGAAAGACCCCTGGGATGTGGAGGGTCGAGTTTACGTGACGGTCTTGCCGGCTTGCGCCGCTTTCCGCACGCTGTGATGCTCAGGCCACAGACGGCGGGCCCGGACGCATCCAGACAATGCATCGTTCTGCATTCAGCCCGGGCACCTGCAATGGTTCCACGTGAAACACATCGACCGCCCCGCCTTCGGCGGACAGGGTGGCCAGCTCATCGGCGGGGTGTTTGCCTTTCATGGCCATCCACATGCCGCCCTGCCCCAACGCCTCGCGCGACCAGCGGGTGAAGTCCAGCAACGAGGCAAAGGCCCGCGCACCCACCACGTCGTATGCCGGTCCGGACAAGGCGTTGAGCGTCTCCACACGGGCGTGCAATCCGCGCAGGTTGGGCAAACGGAGCGTGGCCGCCGCCTGCTGGATGAAGGCAGCCTTCTTGGCCACGGTGTCCACGCAGGTCACGTCGATCTGCGGGCAGGCGATGGCGATCACCACGCCCGGCAGGCCGCCGCCGGAGCCGACGTCCAGCAATTTGATCGGGCGTTCGCCGACCTGTTGCAGCAAGGGGCGGATCACCGCCAGGCTGTCCAGCAGATGGTGAGTCATCATCTCGGCCGGATCCCTCACCGAAGTGAGGTTGTAGACCTTGTTCCATTTCTGGAGCAGGCCCATGTAGTCCAGCAGCCGATCGACCTGGCCGGGGTCGAGCTCAAGCCGAAGCGACTGCAGCCCGGCCTGCAGGGTGGAACGCAGGTCGCTCATGCGGAAATATCGGCGGCAACCGGCAGCGTCGCAAATCCCTTGAAGCCGCCCTTTTTCAGGTGAATCAGCAACAGGGAGATACTCGCGGGGGTGATGCCCGAAATGCGCGAGGCCTGGCCCAGGGTCTCGGGCCGGTGCTTGGCCAGCTTCTGGCGCGCCTCGAAAGACAAGGCCTTCACCTGCAAGTAGTCCAGGTCGGCTGGCAGTTTCAAGCCCTCGTAATGGGCAGCACGCTCCACCTCGTTTTTCTGGCGATCGATGTAGCCGGCGTACTTGGCGGCGATCTCCACCTGCTCCACCACCGGCTCCAGCAAGTCGGCCAGTGTTTCACGTGAAACGTCCGGTGCGGCGTACTTGCCGCCGTCCATTCCCACGACTGCCGAATAGGCCACGCCAGGGCGGCGCAGCAGGTCGAACAGGTTGTGCTCGTGCTCGATGGCCTTGCCCAGCACCCGCTCGCTTTCCTCCGCCGGGAGGTTGCGCGGACTCACCCAGGTCGCCTTGAGGCGCTCGGTCTCCCGTGCCACCGCATCGCGCTTGCGGGAAAAGGCATCCCATTGCGCGTCACCCACCAGCCCCAGGCGGCGCCCAGCTTCGGTCAGGCGCATGTCGGCGTTGTCTTCGCGCAGCTGCAGTCGGAACTCGGCGCGGCTGGTGAACATGCGGTAAGGCTCGGTCACGCCCTGGGTCACGAGGTCGTCGACCAGCACGCCGAGGTAAGCCTCGTCGCGGCGCGGCAGCCAGGCACCCTCCCCCCGGCATTGCAACGCGGCGTTGATCCCGGCGAACAGACCCTGCGCCGCCGCCTCCTCGTAGCCCGTGGTGCCGTTGATCTGGCCGGCGAAGAACAGGCCCTGGATCTGTTTCGTCTCGAAGCTGCTCTTGAGCGAGCGCGGGTCGAAGTAGTCGTATTCGATGGCGTAGCCCGGGCGCAGGATATGGGCGTTTTCCAGTCCGGCCATGCTGCGCACCAGCGCATGCTGGATGTCGAACGGCAGGCTGGTGGAAATGCCGTTGGGATACACCTCGTGCGTGGTCAGGCCCTCAGGCTCCAGGAAGATCTGGTGGCTGTCCTTGTCAGCGAAGCGGTTGATCTTGTCTTCCACGCTCGGGCAATAGCGCGGGCCCACGCCCTCGATCTTGCCGGTGAACATGGGGCTGCGGTCAAAGCCCGAGCGAATGATGTCGTGCGTGCGCTCATTGGTATGCGTGATCCAGCACGGCACCTGGCGCGGGTGCATGCCCGCATGGCCCATGAAGCTGAACACAGGCACCGGCTGGTCGGGATTCATCCCGCCGGGCACGCCGTCGCCGGGCTGCTCGGTGCATTTTGAATAGTCGATGCTGCGCCCGTCCAGGCGCGGTGGTGTGCCGGTTTTCAGGCGGCCTTGCGGCAGCTTCAGCTCTTTCAGCCGGGCCGACAGCGACACCGCCGGTGGGTCGCCCGCACGCCCGGCCGCGTAGTTGTTCAGGCCCACATGGATCTTGCCGTCGAGGAAAGTACCCGCCGTCAGCACCACCGTGCGCCCACGGAAGCGTACGCCCACTTGCGTTACAGCCCCCGTCACACGGTCACCTTCGATCATCAGGTCGTCCACCGCTTGCTGGAAAAGCCACAGGTTGGGCTGGTTTTCCAGGGTACGGCGAATGGCCGCCTTGTAGAGCACGCGGTCGGCCTGGGCGCGCGTGGCGCGCACCGCCGGGCCCTTGGAACTGTTGAGGACGCGGAACTGGATGCCACCCTCGTCGGTGGCCAGCGCCATCGCGCCACCGAGCGCGTCCACTTCCTTCACCAGGTGCCCCTTGCCGATGCCGCCGATGCTGGGGTTGCAACTCATCTGGCCCAGGGTCTCGATGTTGTGCGTGAGCAGCAGCGTGGCGCAGCCCATGCGCGCGGCGGCCAGCGCGGCTTCGGTGCCGGCGTGGCCACCGCCGACGACGATGACATCGAATTCCTGGGGGTACAGCATGGTGGGGATCGCCTCAGAAGGGCGGCATGAATGGCGCCCGGACAACCAGTGATTGTCCCACCATCACGGCGAGCGCGTGCGCTGCAGGATCTGCTCGGTCAGCTTCTGGTAGATGCCGTCGAAGTGGTGGTCGCCGGCCATCGGCACCCGGGTGACCTGGTCCTCGGGCACGTGGGGGCAGACCGTGTCGCGGTCGTCCGTGCCGTAGATGCACAGCGTGTTCGCTGCGGTGAGCTTCTGAAGCTCGGGTTTCAGGGGGCGCCCGCCCTTGTCGCGGCTGAGCCAGTTGCTCAGCCGAAACTCGAACGAAGCCTTCTCGCCCGGCCCGATCAGCACGGTGTGCGCCACCAGCGCGCGCGATGCGGGCGACAGGCGCGTGACGGCGAACGGCAGCACGTCGGCACCCTGCGAATAGCCGATCAGCAGCGCCCGGCTCTTCTTCCATTGGACCGCATAAGCACGCAGAACGCGGTCCAGGACGAGCGCCAGGCCTTCGGGCGTGCGCGCCGACCAGAAATATCGCAGTGAGTCCAGCCCCACCACCGGCACGCCCGCGGCCGACAGCTTGGCGGCCAGTTGTTTGTCGATGCCCGCCCAGCCGCCATCGCCCGAGAGCAGCACGGCAAAGGTGTCCGACGACACGGGGGACGTCACCGGCACCAGCGGCAGGTCGGCCAGGCTGGCCTCGGGCGCAGCAGGCGTTGCGGCCGCCGTCAGGCCCGTGGTGAGCTTGCGGTGCGCCGCGAGCAAGGCCGCCAGGGTCTCGCCCGCCGGCACGTTCACGCCTTCGGCGCCACCCACCTGCGCCACGAACTGTTGCGCCACCGCTGGCGCACAGGCCGGATTCCGTCCGCCCTGCACCGCCACCCAGGGTTCGCGCAGTTTCGACGCGGGCAACAGCGTCAGGCTGCGCCCGCCCGGGTTGCGCTTGAAGTGCACGTCCTCGCCCTTGCAAAGCGGCTTGCGCACATTCAGCACAGGGCAGAAGCCCAGCGAGATGCCGCCGCCAAGCACATCGGCCGGCGCCTGCGCAAGCATGGCGTAGCCCAGCGTGCCGCCCGAGCCCTGGCCCACCAGCACGGGCGGGAAATACGCCGGCAGGCGCGCATAGCCCTGCAGGAAATGCGAAAGGTTCTCCAGGTCGCCATCGGGCAGCAGACAGTCGCCGCTGGCCTTGTTCACGGCGGCCAGCATGCGCGGGGTGTGAATGCCGGCCACCGCCGCGCCCTGGTCGGCCAGCGCTTGCGCCTGGGTGGCGAGCGCGGGCGTCCAGCCTTCGTCGCCGGAGAGGAACAGCACGAAGGACTTCGCTTCGCCCTTGGGCCGGTACAGCAGCACGTCCTTGAAGTTGCCGTGCGAGATCTTTTCCTGGGCCAGCGCGGTCACAGGTCCACCCAAGGCCAACGCCAGACCCATCACAACAGTGAAGAACAGTCGCTTCATTTGGTGATCACGCGGCGCAGGCCGCCAGCGATGAGTGCGGCCACATCGGCCAGGATGAAGAACGGCGCAAAGCCGCCGGGCGAGGCCAGGTAACGCGGCTCCCAGACTGGATCAAACTTTTCCTTGAAAGCCCTCAGACCCTGGAAGTTGTAGAAGTTCTCGCCGTGGTTGAACAGCAGTCGCCCCAGGCGGTGCCAGTTGGGCGCCAGCGGGTGCTGCGCCATGCCCGAGAGCGGCACCATGCCCAGGTTGAAGCGCTGGTAACCCTGCGCCTGGAAATGCAGGATGAGCTGGGCGAAGAGAAAGTCCATCGCACTGCGCGGCGCGTCCGGCAACTGGCGCATCAGGTCCACGCTGGCCTCAAGCCTCTGGTCGGTGCACAGCAGCGTGGCGAACGCCACCATACGCCCGCCCTGCCGCACCACCGCCACCGGCTGGCGCAACACGTAGTCGCGCCGGAACGCGCCGAGCGAAAAGGCCTTTTCCGCCGTCTGGTGTTTGCCCAGCCAGGCGTCGGAGATGACCTGCAATTCGTCGAACCCACTGGCCACCGCAGCCGGTTCGAGCACCTCGAAGCTCAGGCCCTCGCGCTGCGCGCGCGCCACCCCGTGGCGCAGGTTCGCGCGCTGCTTGCCCTGCAGGCTGAAGCCGGGCAGGTCCACCAGCGCGCACTCGCCGAGCTTGTAGACGCGCAGCCCCGCGTCCAGGTACACCGGCAGGCCTTCGGGGCGCACCTGGTAGAACGCCGCGCGTCCGCCCGCCTCCCGCGCCTGCTCCACGAAACGCCACACCAGTTCCGGCCACTCGGCCACGGGCCCCACCGGGTCGTACAGCCCCACCCACGAACGCCCGCGTCGCCCGAACATGATGAAGGTCCGCTGCGACTCCGACACCATCAGGCTCTTGTCGCCCATCATCACCAGCCCCGCGCCCGCCACCGGCTGCGCCCGCACGATGCGCGACGCCTGGTCCAGCGCGCCAGCATCGGGCTTCACCAGTGTGCCGCGCGGTCGGCGCAGCAACTGGCCCAGCGCCACCACCAGGGTGATGAGGCACACGGCCACCAGCGCCCGCAGCGAGCGCGGTGCGTGGCCGTCGAACTCGAACTGCCACCAGACCTGGTTCGCGTAGTCCACATCGCGGTAGGCAAAGAACAGCAGCGCCGTGACCGCCACCACGACCGCCGCCACCGCCGCCAGCCAGCCCCAGGTGAAGGCCTGGGCGAACAGCGCGGCGCGCCGGTTGAAGTGCTTGCGCGAGAGCGCGAGCGAACCGGCCAGCACCAGCAGCAGCGCCGCCTCGGACACGGCAATGCCTTTGGGCAGGCAGAGCACCAGGCTCACCAGCGCCAGCCCCAGGCCGGCCCACCAGGCCGCGTCCAGCCGCAGGAACATGCCGCGTGCCACGAACAGCAGCGCCAGCCCGGCGATGCTGCCCAGGAAGTGCGCGGCCTCCACCACCGGCAGTGGCATGAAGCGCGACAGCAGCTCGGTGGCGTCGTCGGTGGCCGGTGTGACGCCCGAAACCAGCAGCACCACGCCCACCACCCAGGTGAACGCAGAGAGCAGCAACGGCGACAGCGCCGATGCGGCCTTCACCACCGGCGTAGCCGCACCGCGTTGCCACTCGGTCCCGGCCAGCATCAGCACCGCCAGCGCCAGGGGCAGCAGGTGGTAGATCACACGGTAGAGCACCAGCGCGCCGGCCAGTTGCTCGGCCGGCACATGCTGGCCCAGCGCCAGCAGCATCACCGCCTCGAACACGCCCAGGCCGGCGGGCACGTGGCTGATCACTCCAAGGGCGATGGCCAGCGCGAAGAAACCCACAAACGCCGGAAAGGGAATGGCACCCGAAGGCAGCAGGAACCACAGGGCGGCCGCCGCGGCCACCACGTCGACCGCCGAGATCAGCAACTGCTGCGACGCGAGCGACGCACTGGGCAGGCGAATCGACACCCCGCGAAACACCGGCTGCACACCACCGAAGCGACAGAAGCCGATGAACGCGCCCGCCGCCAGCAGCACCACCACCGCCAGCCCCCGCAGCAGCCCGGGCGGCGCACCGAACACGGTCTGCACCGTGCCCGCGCCCCACACCAGCGCCGCCGCACCCACCACCACCACCCCCAGGCCGAAGCCAAAGGCGTTGAAGACGATGGCGCGCGAGATCAGGCCCGCCTCCAGCCCCGCCGCGCCATAGAGCCGCATGCGCACGGCACCGCCGGTGAGCACACCCAGGCCGATGGTGTTGGAAAGGGCGTAGGCAATGAACGCCGTCTTGGCCACCACGCGCTGCGGCAGACGGGCACCCGCGTAAGCCAGGGCGGAACGGTCGTAATAAGTAAGGGCCAGGTAACTCAGCGCCGTGGCCAGCACCGAGAGCAGCAGGGCGGTCCAGGGCGTGGTGCGCACCGCCGCCACGACAGCAGCATAACTCACCTCGGCCATCACCTTGTGCGCGGCCTGCACTACCAGCACGCCCAGCAGCAACGCCAGCGCGGCATACACCCACAGGCGCCACTGCCGCAGACGGGAGACCAGCGTTTCGGGGGCGAGAGCGTTCAAGGGCAAGGCGCGCAAAGCGTGGGTCGCGTTGGCAGGCCAGTGTACGCGTCCCCACTCGGTTGACCTTCCATCCGCGCTGTCGATGCAGCGACAGCACAGGATCGCCCAAACGGCCTACAGTGCGAGGCAGGCCGCACACCTTCGAGGCGGCCATGGAGACACGCCATGCACATTCCGTCCCTCCGGGAAGTGGTCAGCGCCGAGGAATGGGCGCTGCGCTGCGATCTCGCCGCCTGCTACCGCCTGGCCGCCGCCTACGGCTGGACCGATCTGGTGTTCACGCACATCAGCGCCAAGCTGCCCGACAGCTTGACCGGCGGCGAGCACCAGTTCCTCATCAACCCCTATGGCCTCATGTTCGACGAGATCACGGCCAGCAGCCTGGTCAAGGTCGACATGGCGTGCAACAAGCTGCACGACTCGCCCTTCCCCGTGAACCCGGCCGGCTTCGTGATCCACAGCGCCGTGCACGAAGCCCGGCCCGAAGCCGGCTGCGTGCTGCACACGCACACCCGCGCGGGCGTGGGCGTGAGCGCGCAGAAGGCCGGCATCCTGCCCATCAGCCAGCAAAGCACCTTCGTGCTGCATTCGCTGGCGTACCACGACTACGAAGGCGTGGCGCTGCGGCCAGAGGAAAAGGTGCGCCTGCAGGCCGACCTGGGCGAGGCCAACTACCTCGTGCTGCGCAACCACGGCATGCTCACCGTGGGCCGCACCATCGCCGACGCGTTCCTGCACATGTACACGCTGGAGAACACCTGCCGCATCCAGATCGATGCGCAGGCCGGCGGTGGTGAACTCACGCAGGTGAACCCCGCCATCCTCGCCGGCATGGCCGACGTGATGCGCGTGGCCACCGCCGGCCAGGGCGCCCAGCTGGCGTGGCCGGCGCTGCTGCGCAAGGCCGAGCGGATGGACCCGGGCTACAGGACCTGAATCAAGGCCCGTTCAGCACGCGGCGTGTTTCAGGGAGCGGAGCCGAAGCGGCGCGGGTACGGTGTGCTTTCTCCAGGAAACCCCTCCATGTCGCATGGCCTGCAGTGGCGGGCGCTGCCTGCGTGCAAAGCTGACTCACCACTTCGCTCTGCCGCTCTGGCGAGAGGCCCCTTGCAGCGTCTATCACCAGTCCCGCGCAATCCTTGTCGCCCTCTCGCGCCACTCGCCGCACGAATTCGAGCGTGAGCAATCGATTCGCCACCCTTGCGAAACCGTCCGGAGGCAAGGCTTGCGCCGCCTGCGCCACGATCGCAATGCCCATCAGGTCGGTGGAAGTCTCCACCGCACCCAGCACACCGTCTGCA
Organism: Hydrogenophaga sp.; assembly: GCF_051860785.1. Classification (GTDB taxonomy): domain Bacteria; phylum Pseudomonadota; class Gammaproteobacteria; order Burkholderiales; family Burkholderiaceae_C; genus Hydrogenophaga. The sequence goes on along the minus strand of NZ_JBIMLB010000014.1, from coordinate 60,757 downwards.
TAGATCCGAGACAGGAAAACCGCTTGCGCCTCGGCGTCGAGATGGCCAACACCCGAAGCAACGAATCCGATGGTTCTGGCGTCATCTGATTGCAGCACAGCGTCCAGCGAATCGTCCGTGATCAAGCGACCCAGTGCGTGCCCCTTCCGCTCCCGAGGCAGATCGTCCATCGCGTTGGCCACATCCCCGATGAGCACGGCGTCGCCCGACTGGGCCACTTCGTCCACAGCACGGTCCATGAACAACGCTTGCATGGCCGCGAACCGCGCGGTAATTGGAAAGGCGATGCACGCGCCGGCCACACGGGCGATCGCACCCGCCTCGCCCAGCCTGGCCACGGTGTCGATGGCTTCCGGCGTGAGCAGCTCGAGCAATGGCGGGGCGCGCTCGGCATCGGGCAGGTCTTCCAGGGCGTAAACCACATAGTCGATCAACCCGGCGTTGCCAGAAGCCGCCACGGTGCCCAAGGCCCGCGATTTGCACAAGCGGCGCAACACATCCTGGTTCTGCAACTCATTGCTCAGGAAGATGGCCGCCCTGAAGACGTCGCGGATCAACGCCAGATTGCCACCGCCCGTCATCAGATCGACCACAGGGTCTTGAGACAGCAGCTCGAGAAGCGCCGATGACCGCTTGCCATCGCTGCGACCGAGAGCTGTTCTCAGATCGCCATGCAACTCCTCGATCCGGCTCGGCATGGTCAGGTAAGCGCGCAACCCCGAGGCGGCCGTAGCCGCCGTTGTGCGATGGTGGAAGTGTCCCCCACCCCATTCAACACACGCTTCCACGGCGGATCGGACATCTCGGATCTTTGCATCGGCGCACCCGAGCTCGATGCCAGCTGCGCAATCACCCTATCGCGCACCCCATCCTTCAGCAACGGAGGCAGCGAACCAGGAGAGCAGATCACCCGGGTCAGCCAGCCAATGCACTCGGGATTTTCCGAGGTGGCGGCCGCCCTGGTCACCCGCCCGATGGCCCGGAAATCGCCCGATTGCGCGAGCGTGATCAGCGCCGGTGGCATGAGCGCCTCTCGCAACGCTGCCGTGCGCTCCGCAGGGTCCAACGCGCTGGCTGCTACTTCACAGGCCTCGACGATCTGGATCAGTTCCTCCGTCACAGCCCAGCGCCTCCCGGGCCAGAGAGGCGGGGAGTTCCTGCTGCCGTTGTCGCTCCATTCGCGACATCGCGCCACGAAAGACCGGCGGTCGCCTGGGCTCCTGACGACAGTCCTGCGATCACCCCATCCCTTCTCTCGGGGGGCAGATGCTGCGCCGCCCTTTTCGTTGCTTCAATGCCTTGAGCGCCGCCGGAGGCCACCACCGTATTGAGCGCACCGGGTGTCAACAGGTGGCCGAGGGCAGTTGCCTGGTCTGCAACGGGCAGGCGGTCAATGGCATCGGCCATCATGGCAATGTCCAGGCCCCGGTCCGTTTGCGCGACCTTGTCCAGAAGATCCGGCGTGAGCAAAAGGCGCTGCACCTCGCGCTGTTGGGCCTCGGGAGCCTCCGTGGCGGCGGAGGCGATCAGTGAAATGCCATGGATGTCACCATTCGTGGCCACCGCCTGCAGCACTTCGGTGGCCAGCAGCCTGCGCTGCACCGCCCCCCGCTGCGCGTCATCGCTCATGACGTGAGCTCCATGCAGGGCATGTCCGATGGCCTGCGCGTCGCCTGAAGCCGCCAGCTGTTCGATCACGTGCGGCGTGAAAAACCGGTCCAGCTCATTCCGCAGCTCAGGAAGCATACCGAGTTGGCCTGCGATCCATCCGACGGTCCGGGCATCGCATAAGGGTGCCACCTGCTGCAACCGTTCTGGCGTGAAGAGTTGGGAATAGGCTCCGGGCCGGTGTTCGGGAGGCATCCGCCCGATGGCGTCAATGGCACGGCTCAGCCTCTCTGGGTTCTGGATCGGGGCAAGAGAAGGAGAGTGTTGGGGTTCAGGGTTCTGCGGCATCGCCACTCCAAAGGGAAACTGGCGCGCATTCTGGCCCGTCGCATGGCCCGCTTCCCCACCCGTTCACAGACCCGTGACCCGCGGTCACGAAGCATCGGCGGCCTGGAACCGGGGTCGTCCGCGTTCAGCGGCGCGGCTCGACAAATGCCGCCATGCCCTTGAGCACCGTTCGCAACCGCACCAGCTCCCGGGAGCCGTCCAGCCGGCGCGACCAGGCCGCCAGGCGCGAGACGCGCTGCAGGCGCGGCAGCAGGTGAGCGATGTAGGCGCGCAAGGCGTGCCCTTCGGGCGCCGCGTCGTCGTAGGCCTGCAGCACCGCCTGCACCGCGCCCGGCCCCAGCGGCTGCAGGTAGCGCGCCAGCGACAGCAGCAACTGCAGCATGTCGTACACCTGCACCGTGGCCAGGGCCATGCCGGGTTGCAGGCGTTCCTCGAAATCGAGCCGGGCGAAGCGCTCGCCATCCCAGGTGATGTTGCGGATCTGCGCCCCACCGTGCCATTGCCCCCGCGCGTGGAAGGCCGCCAGATCGGCACTGGCCGCGCACATCAGCGCCAGCCACTCGGTCTCGGGCAGACGGTGCAGCTGGTGGTCCAGCGTGTCGCCCACGTCGCCGGTGGTGAGCGCCTGGCCGTTGAACGCCAGCACGGGTGGCACCTGTTCGCCGGCCGCCGCCAGCGCCAGCAGCCGTTCGTGCTCGTAGGCCAGCAGGGCCACGCCGTCGGTCTGGCGCACCGCATGCCACGGCACCGGCACGCCCACGAAATGGGCGAACAGCCAGATGCTCATCGACTTGCGCAGGCTGCGCAGGGGCCGATCGGCGGTCTTGGTCCAGGTCTTGAGGGCGGAGTTGGGCGGGTTCAACGGGGCCGATTATCCAGCGTCGGCGTACCGGTCCATTTCCCAGTCGCTGACCTGCAGGCTCCAGGCGTCCCACTCGGTGCGTTTGAGCGCCAGGAACTGCTCGCAGAACGCAGCGCCCACGGCTTCGCGCAATGCGGTGTCGCCGGCCAGTGCATCCAGCGCCGCATGCAGGTCGCGTGGCAGACGTTCCGGCATGGGTCCACCGCGCGCGTGGCGTTCGTACAGGTCGTCTTCGCAGGGCGTCGGCATCGGCAGCGCCTGGTCGATGCCCGACAGGCCGGCGGCCAGCGTGCCGGCGATGGCGGCGTAGACGTTGCAGGAGGGATCGGGCAGGCGCCATTCCAGCCGGCCCGCCACCGTGCGCACGAGGCAGGTGCGGTTGTTGTCGCCCACGGCCTTCCACACCGGCGACCAGGTGGTGCCCGATGCGCTGGCGCTCGCGGCCAGGCGCCTGTAGCTGTTCACCGTGGGCGCACACAGTGCGGCCAGCGCATCGGCGTGGTGCAGCAGGCCGGCGGCGAACTGCTGGCCGGTTTCGCTCAAGCCCAGTGTGCCGGCAGGGTCGGCCATCAGGGCGTTGCCCTTTTCGTCGGTCAGGCTCAGGTGAAAGTGCAGGCCACTGCCCGGTGCGTGCGCCAGCGGCTTGGGCATCGTGGAGAACACCAGCCCGTGCTGCTGGGCCACGGCCTGCGTGGCAAGCTTGAAGAGCTGGTAGCGGTCGGCGGCAGCCAGGGCGTCGTCGTGCCGGTAGTTGATCTCGTACTGGCCGATGGCGTCCTCGTGGTCCATCTGCTGGAGCTCGAAGCCCAGCGCGTCCAGCGTCTGGCGCATGGCATCCAGAAAACCGAAGTTGCGGCCGATGGCCGACAGGTCGTAGGACGGCTTGGCCAGCCTGTCCTCGGCGTCGGCCACCTGCCAGCCGCCTTGGGCCTGGCGCTTCAACAGAAAGAACTCGGGCTCGATGCCGACCCACAGCGTCCAGCCACGCGCCTTCAGGCGCGCCACCTGGCGTTGCAGCACCTGGCGCGGGCAGGTGTCCAGCGGTTCGCCGCCGGCAAAACCGTCGCACACCGCGTGCGCCACACCCGGCATGAAAGGCAGCGGGCGCAGGCTTTCGGGCCGCACGCGGCCCATGTATTCGCTGCGCGCACCCATGCGCGGCAGACCGGTGCCGGCAATGCTCGGCCCGGAAAACCCGGCCCCGGTTTCCACCGCGCCCGCCAGGCCCGAGAGCGGCACCAGCTTGCCCTTGGGCACGCCCGGCAGGTCGGTGAACGTGGCGAGCACCGAATGGATGCCCTGCGCGCGCAGCGCGGCGATGCGCTCGTCCAGCGTGGGCGTGGGCTGCCGGCTCAAGCCAGCACCTCGGCCATGGCCGCGTCCAGCACCGCCAGGGCTTCGTCGAACACCTGGTCCTCGATGGTCAGCGGGAACAGGAAGCGGATCACGTTGGCGTAGACGCCACAGGTCAGCAGCAACAGGCCGCGCTGAAGCGCAGCGGCCTGCACGCGCTTCGTGACGTCGGCGTCGGGCGCGCCAGTGGCGGCGTCGTTGAACTCGCAGGCCACCATGGCGCCCAGGCCGCGCACGTCGCCGATGCGGCGGTACTTCGCCTTCGCCGAGTTCAGGTGGGTGATGAGCCGGTCGCCCAGTTGCTGCGCGCGCTCGGGCAGCTTCTCTTCCAGCATCACGTCCAGCACCGCGTGCGATGCCGCGATGGCCAGCGGGTTGCCCGCATAGGTGCCGCCCAGGCCGCCCGGCGCGGGGCCGTCCATGATGGTGGCCTTGCCACTCACGGCCGACAGCGTGGTGCCACCGGCCATGCTCTTGGCCATGGTCATCAGGTCGGGGCTCACGCCGAAGTGCTCCAGCGCGAACATCTTCCCCGTGCGCGCAAAACCGGTCTGCACCTCGTCGGCCACCAGCAGGATGCCGTGCTGGTCGCAGAGGCCGCGCAGCCACTGCACGGCCTCCTTCTGAATCACGTTGAAACCGCCCTCGCCCTGCACCGGCTCGAACACGATGGCGGCCACGCGCGAAGGTTCGATGTCGCACTTGAAGAGCTGCTCCATCGCGTGCTTGGTGTCATCGAGCGAAGTGCCGTCGGCTGGGAAGGGCACGTGGTAGATCTCGGGCGGGAACGGGCCGAAGCCGGCCTTGTAGGGCTGCACCTTGCCGGTGAGCGCCACCGAGAACATGCTGCGGCCGTGGAACGCGCCGCCGAAGGCGATGACACCGCTGCGGCCGGTGCTGCTGCGCGCGATCTTCATCGCGTTCTCGATCGCCTCGGCACCCGTGGAGAAAAACGCCGTCTTCACCGGGCCGTCGATCGGCACCAGCTCATTGATGCGCTCGGCCAGCGCCACGTATTCGGTGTACGGCACCACCTGATAGCAGCTGTGCGTGAAGCGCTGCAACTGCGCTGCAATCGCCGCCTGCACCTTCGGGTGCACATGCCCGGTGTTGAGCACCGCGATGCCGCCCGCGAAGTCGATGAAGCGGCGCCCCTCGATGTCCCAGAACTCCGCGTTCTTCGCGCGTTCGATGAAGAAGTCACCCATCACGCCCACGCCGCGCGGCGTGGCGGCCAGCCGGCGCGCGTGCCAGGCGGCGTTGGTGTGGGGCGCGTTCAGGTGCTCGGACTTTTGCGGTGCATTCATCTCGGTCTCCTTAAACAGGGCTGTCGATCCGGATCCACGTCGTCTTGGTCTCGGTGTACTTGTCGAAGGCGTGCAGCGACTTGTCGCGGCCCACGCCGCTCTGCTTGAAGCCGCCGAAGGGCACGGTGATATCGTCCTCGTCGTACTGGTTCACGTGCACCGTGCCGGCGCGCAGCGCGCGCGCCACACCATGCGCCTTGTTGATGTCGCGCGTCCACACCGCCGCCTGCAGGCCGTAGATGTTGCTGTTGGCCTGCTTCACCACGTCGGCCGCATCGGTGAAAGACAGCACGGAAAGCACCGGGCCGAAGATCTCCTCGCGCGCGATGGTCATGGTGTTGGTCACACCATCGAAGATCGTCGGCTGCACGTACAGACCACCCTTGACGGGCTCCACCGCCGCGCCACCCGCGAGCAGCTTCGCGCCCTCCTGCTGGCCACTGTCGATGTAGCGCAGCACGGTGTCGAGCTGCGTGCGGTCGACGATCGCGCCCATCACCGTGCTTTTCTCCAGCGGGTTGCCGGGCTGGTACTGCGGCACCAGCTTCAGGGCTTTTTCCAGGAAGGCGTCCTTGATCGACGCTTCGACAAACAGGCGCGAGGGCGCGTTGCAGCTCTCGCCCTGGTTGAAGAAGATGCTGCCCACCGCGGCTTCCACCGCCTTGTCCAGGTCAGGGCAGTCTGCGAACACGATGTTGGGCGACTTGCCTCCCAGTTCCGTCCAGGCGCGCTTCAGGTTGCTCTGCCCGGCCATCACATGGATCTGCTTGCCCACGCGCGTGCTGCCGGTGAAGGCGATGCAGTCCACGTCCATGTGGAGCGCAAGCGGGCTGCCGGTTTCCGGGCCGTAACCCGGCACCACATTGAACACGCCGGGCGGAATGCCCGCGGCCAACGCCAGCTCGGCCAGGCGCAGCGCGGTCAACGGGCTCTTTTCGCTCGGCTTGAGCACCACGGAATTGCCGGCCGCCAGCGCGGGCGCGATCTTCCACGCCGCCATGATCATGGGGTAGTTCCACGGCACGATGACGCCCACCACGCCGACCGGCTCGCGCGTGATCAGCGCCAGCGCGTTGCGGCCAGTGGGCGCAATCTCGTCGTACACCTTGTCCACCGCCTCGCCGTACCAGCGGATGCAGTTGGCCGCGCTGTTCACGTCCACACTGCGCGCGTATTTGACCGGCTTGCCCATGTCCAGCGTCTCGGTCAGCGCGAGCTCGTCGGCGTGGGCGATGAGCTGCTCGGCGAACTTGATCATCACGCGCTTGCGCTGCGCCGGCGCCATGCCGCTCCAGCGCTGGTCCTCGAAGGCGGTGCGCGCAGCGGTCACGGCGGCGTCGATGTCGGCCTCGCCGCAGCGCGCCACCGCCGTCAGCAACCGGCCGTCCACCGGCGAGAGGCAGTCAAAGGTCTGGCCGTCGCGCGCGGCGACGCGCTCGCCGTTGATGAAAGCGCGGCCGTCGAAAGTCAGGTCGGTCATGGGCGGGTTCCGGGGTGCAGGGCCAGAGGAAGTGGCCCCATGCTACGCCCGAAACCGTCATCGCCGCAAAGCCAATTTCCCCGGTTGGCAGCGATCCAGTGGAGATCAACTCCTCACCGCTGCAGCGATCTCCCGCTCCCGCTTGCGCGTCGCCCGCGCCACCCACACCGCGTAGCTCACGATCACGATGGTCACGGTGGTGATCAGCAGCGTGGCGGCCGCGTAGATGGTGGGGTTGATGCCGCGCCGGGCGTAGCCGAAGATCACCTGCGGCAGGGTATTCACGCCCGGGCCGGAGAGGAATTCGGCGATCACCACGTCGTCGAACGACAGCGTGAACGCCAGCAGGAAGGCCGCGAGCAGCGCCTGGAAGATGTTGGGCAGCGTGATCAGGAAGAACACCTGATGGGGCCTGGCTCCCAGGTCCATGGCGGCGTCTTCGATGGAGCGGTCCATTTCGGCCAGGCGCGACTGAATCACCACCACGCCATACGCCATGCCCAGCAGCGTGTGGCCCAGGATGATGGTGAGCAACCCGCGCTGCGGCCAGCCGAACAGGTTCTGCGCACCCACCGCCAGCAGCAGCAGCGACAGGCCAATGATCACCTCGGGCATCACCAGCGGCGCGTTGACCATGCCGCTGAAGATGGTGCGGCCAAGGAAGCGGCGGTAGCGCACCAGCACGAAGGCGGCAAACGTGGCGAGCACGGCCGAGAGCAGGCCGGTGACCGTGGCCACCTTGAGCGAGAGCCAGAAGCCTTCGACGATCTTGGTGTCTCGCGTGAGCGCCTCGTACCAGCGCAGCGAGAAGCCGGTGAAGCGCGCGTCCTGCCGGGTGCTGTTGAACGAGAACACGATCATGAACAGCAGCGGCAGGTACAGGAAGGCGAACACCAGCGCCAGCCAGGCCTTGCCGAAGTGTTTTTCAAGCAGTTGTTTCATGGTCTGGCCCTGTTCACTTGCGCGGCTCGGCGGCGTCGGCAGTGTAGTGGTAGTACAGCGCCAGCGGGATCACGATCAGCGCGATCATCACCACCGCCAGCGCGGTGGCGCGCGGCCAGTCGTTGGCGGTGAACATCTCGTCCCACACCACGCGCCCGATCATCAGGTTCTCCGGCCCGCCCAGCAGCGAGGGAATCACGAACTCGCCCACGCAGGGAATGAACACCAGCATGAAGCCAGCGATGATGCCGGCCTTGGACAGCGGCACGGTGACCAGCCAGAAGGCCTTGAAGGGCGAGGTGCCCAGGTCGTAGGCGGCCTCAAGCAGTCGGAAGTCCATCTTCACCAGGTTGGCGTAGAGCGGCAGCACCATGAACGGCAGGTACACGTAGGTCATGCCGATCAGCATGGACACGTTGGTGTAGAGCATGGGAATGGGCTCGCTGGTGATCCCGAGCGTCATCAACAGCCGGTTGAGCACGCCCTGGTCGGCGAGGATGCCCTTCCAGGCGTAGACGCGCAGCAGGAACGAGGTCCAGAACGGCAGCATCACCATGAGCAGCAGCGCTGGCCGGATGCTGGCCGGCGAGCGCGCGATGAAGTAGGCAAACGGATAGCCGATGACCAGGCACAGGATGGCGGTGCACAGCGCGTACCAGATCGATCGCACGTAGGCATCGATGTAGAGCGTGCGGAACAGCGGCTCACCCTCGGCCACCCGGAAGATCGACAGGTAGTTCTCGTACTTCAGGCTGAGGATGCCGGTGACCGGGTCCCAGATCGGTTTGAAGGGGCTGATGTCGCCGCCCATGTCCACGAAGCTGATGTAGAGCAGGATCAGGAACGGCAGGAAGAAGAACACCAGCAGCCACACATAGGGCACGCCGATGACGAAGCGCTTGCCGGGAACGGGGATGTGTGCGGCCATGATCAGTCCCTCAGCACGATGCCGGCGCTGTCGGACCACCAGAAATAGACGTTGTCTTCCCAGGTGATGTCGGACAGGTCGTGGCGCGAGGTGTTGGCCTCGGTGATCTTCACCTTGGTGCCGTCACTGGCGGCCACGATGAAGGTGTTGTAGGAACCGAAGTAGGCGATTTCCTTGACCTTGCCGGTGAACACATTGGGCCCGGCATCGGCGCCCGGGTGCTGCTTGCTGATCTCCAGCTTCTCGGGCCGCACGGCAATCGCCACCGGCATGTTCAGCGTGCCGCTCACGCCGTGGCCGACGTGGATCTCGCCGATGGCCGTGGACGCGGCACAACGATCGGGTTCATCGACGCTCAGCTTGCCCTCGAACAGATTGACGTTGCCAATGAAGTCGGCAACGAAGCGGTTGGTGGGGTGCTCGTAGATTTCTTCCGGCGTGCCCACCTGCAGCACGCGCCCCTTGCTCATGATGGCGATGCGGCTGGCCATGGTCATGGCCTCTTCCTGGTCGTGCGTGACCATCACCACCGTCACGCCCACCTTCTCGATGATGTTCACCAGCTCGAACTGCGTCTGCTCGCGCAGCTTCTTGTCCAGCGCGCCCAGGGGCTCGTCGAGCAGCAGCATCTTGGGCCGCTTGGCCAGGCTGCGCGCCAGGGCCACGCGCTGCTGCTGCCCGCCCGAGAGCTGGTGCGGCTTGCGCTTGGCATAAGGCGTGAGCTGCACCAGCGCCAGCATCTCGTCGGTGCGCTGCTGGATTTCCGCCTTCGGCAGACCCTCACGCTTGAGGCCGAAGGCCACGTTCTCCCAGATGTTGAGGTGCGGAAACAGCGCGTAGGACTGGAACATCATGTTCACCGGGCGGTCGTAGGGCGGCATGGCCGCCACGTCCTGCCCGCCGAGCAGGATGCGCCCCGACGTGGGTTTCTCGAAGCCCGCGAGCATGCGCAGCAGGGTGGACTTGCCACAGCCCGAGCTGCCCAGCAAGGCAAAGATCTCGCCCTTGCCGATGGACAGCGACACCTCGTCCACCGCCACCGCCTCGTCAAACCGTTTGACCAGTTTCTCGGTCACCAGGAAACCCGCTGTGTCTGCCATCTTGAAGTCCCTTTCTGCGCTTCTTCGCAGTACCCAATGAAAAGGGCTGTTCGACCCGGAGGAAGAACAGCCCTTGGTGTGCCCGAGCGGCGTCGGCGCGTGAATTACTTGCCGCGCTTGAACGCGTTGTAGGTCTCGTTGACCACACCGGAGACATCGTTGGAGAACCCGCCGGTGGCGATCAGGCGAGCCGTGTCTTCCGGGGTCAGGAAGATGGTCGTGTTGCCCTTGACCTCATCCTTGATGTCGGCGAGCGCGGCCTTGTTGCCCGTGGGGTAGTTCAGCTCGTTGGCCATGGCCGCGCCGTTGGCCGCGCGCAGGTAGTAGTCCATGAACACGTGCGCGTTGTTCGGGTGCTTGGCGTCCTTGGGGATGGCCATGGTGTCGATGAACACCAGACCACCGCCGGTGGGCAGCAGCGGCACGATCTCGTCCTTGCCACCGGTTTCCTTCACGCGGTCGGCGGCGATGTTGATGTCGCCCGACCAGCCGATGAAGGCGCAGGCCTTGCCGCCGGCGATGTCGTCGATCATGGTGCTGGAGAACAGGCGCACGTCCTTGCGCACCTTCTTCAGCATGTCACCCGCGAGCTTGAAGTCGTCCTTGTTCTCGCTGTAGGCCGGCTTGCCCACGTAGTGCAGCGCCACCGGCAGGATCTCGCTGGGCGAGTCGAGGTAGGCGATGCCACAGGAGCGCAGCTTGCTGGAGTACTCGGGCTTGAACACCAGGTCCCAGGCGTTTTCAGGCATGGGCATGCCGCCCAGCGCCTTCTCGACCTTCTGCTTGTTGATGCCCACGGTGGTGAAGCCCCAGGCCCATGGCACCAGGTGCTTGTTCTCCGGGTCCACGCCGGCGATCTTGGCCATGAAGTCGGGGTCGAGGTTGGCGTAGTTGGTCAGCTTGCTCTTGTCGATCGGCTGGTAGAGACCACCGTCGATCTGCTTCTTGGCGAAGCCGGCGGTGGGGATCACGATGTCGTAGCCCGAATTGCCGGCCACCAGCTTGGCGTGCAGGGCTTCGTTGTTCTCGAAGGTGTCGTAGTTCACCTTGATGCCGTACTCCTTCTCGAAGTCGGCGACCAGGGTCTCGGTGATGTAGTCCGGCCAGTTGTAAATGTTCAGGACCTTCTCGTCGTCCAGCACCGGGCCGGGCGGCGGCGCGGGAGTGGCCGGGGCGGCGGCCACCGGGGCGGGCGCGGCAGGTGCCGCTGCAGGCTCCTCTTTCTTGCCACAGGCGGCCAGCAGAACAGCTGACATCGCGAGAACCAGGACGTGCTTTTTCATGGTGTTGCTCACTCCAAGGAGGTTAATGACCGTTAGAACTCAACCGGACGGGCTGACAAACGCGTGGACAAGCCTAGCAATTTCCAGACCCAATGCGGGCCCACAGGTTCCAGGAATCGACCAGCGGGGCGCTGCAACGGGCATTCTATTCAAGCCAGTTGCCCTGCCCCGCGCAACTCTTCCAGCGTGGCGTCCAGGCAGCGCAGGATGAGCGCCATCATCTCGTCGATCTGGGCGCGCGTCATCACCAGCGGCGGCGCAATGATCATGCGGTCGCCCACGGCGCGCATGATCAGGCCGTTCTTGAAGCAGTGCGCGCGGCACTTCATGCCCACCCCGAGTTCCGGGTCGAACATCTCGCGCTTGCCCTTGTGCTTCACCAGCACCAGACCGGCCACGAAGCCGCAGGTCTCGGCCGCGCCCACCAGGGGGTGGCTGGCCAGCTGGGCAAAACACTCTGCCAGGTAGGGGCCGGTGTCGTCCTTCACCCGTTCCACCAGCTTCTCGCGCTCCATGAGCTCGATGTTGGCCAGCGCCACCGCGCAGGCCACCGGGTGGCCGCTGTAGGTGTAACCGTGGTTGAACTCGCCGCCCTTGTCCACCAGCACCTGGGCCACGCGGTCGCCCACCATCACGCCGCCGAGCGGAATGTAGCCACTGGTCACGCCTTTGGCGAAGGTCACCAGGTCGGGGCGAATGCCGAACCTCTCGTAGGCGAACCAGTGGCCGAGCCGGCCAAAGGCGCAGATCACTTCGTCGGCAATCAGCAGGATGCCGTGCTTGTCCACGATGCGCTGGATCTCGGGCCAGTAGGTCTCGGGCGGAATGATCACACCGCCAGCGCCCTGCACCGGCTCGGCGATGAACGCCGCCACCCGGCCTGCGCCCACCGCGAGGATTTTCTCTTCCAGCCAGCGCGCCGCACGCACACCGAACGCGGCCGGCGTTTCACCCGGCTGCGCGTGTTCGTAGAAGTACGGCTGCTCGATGTGCGTGATGTCGGGAATCGGCAGGTCGCCCTGCGCGTGCATGCCGCTCATGCCGCCCAGCGAGGCGCCGGCCATGGTGCTGCCGTGGTAGGCGTTGTGGCGGCTGATGATCACCTTGCGCTGCGGCTGCCCCAGCAGGTCCCAGTAGCGGCGCACCATGCGCACGTTGGTGTCGTTGCTCTCGCTGCCGCTGGAGCTGAAGAACACGTGCTCGAACTTGCGGCCACCCACCTGCGGCGCGATCTGCGCCAGCTTGGTCGCCAGCTGAACCGCCGGCACGTTGGTGGTCTGGAAAAAGCTGTTGTAGAAGGGCAGCGTCATCATCTGCTGATACGCCGCATCGGCCAGCTCCTTGCGCCCGTAGCCGGCGTTGACGCACCACAGCCCGCTCATCGCGTCGAGGATCTTCTTGCCCTCGGAGTCCCAGATGTAGATGTCCTCGGCCCGGGTGATCACGCGGGCACCGCGTGTGGCCAGATCGCCATGGTCGGTGAAGGGGTGAAGGTAATGCGCGCTGTCCAGCGCCTGGATCGCCTGGGTATCGTGCTGCTCGGCACGGCGCACCAGGGCGGGAGGAGCAATGAGGGTGGAGGTGTTCATGGCGTGCGTCCAGGAATGGCGTGTTCAGACATGCAGAAGGAGGTGCTCGCGTTCCCAGGGCGAGATCACCTTCATGAACTCGTCGAACTCCAGCTCCTTGATCTCGGTGTAGATGGTGATGAATTCCTTGCCCAGCACCTCGTGCAGGTCGGGCTCGCGGCGCAACCAATCGAGCGCCTCGCCCAGGCTGCGCGGCAGCGAGTACGGCGCCAGGTAGGCGTCGCCCTTCATCTCCGGCTTGGGCTTGATCTTGTTCTTCAGGCCCAGGTAGCCGCAGGCCAGCGTCATGGCCATGGCCACATAAGGGTTGGCGTCGGCGCCGATCACGCGGTTCTCCACCCGGCGCGCCTGCGGCGTGGAGATCGGCGAGCGAATGCCCACCGTGCGGTTGTCGTGGCCCCACTCGATGTTGATGGGTGCGGCGGTGTGGCGCGAGAGGCGGCGGTAGCTGTTCACATACGGCGCCACCAGCACCATGGCCGCAGGAATGTAGCGCTGCAACCCGCCGATGTAGTGGTAGAACGCCTCGGAGGGCGTGCCGTCGTCGTTGCTGAAGATGTTCTTGCCGGTGGCCTTGTCCAGGATGCTCTGGTGCACGTGCATGGCCGAGCCCGGCTCGCCCGCGATGGGCTTGGCCATGAAAGTGGCGTACATGTCGTGGCGCAGCGCGGCCTCGCGCACCGTGCGCTTGAAGAAGAACACCTCGTCGGCCAGGCCCAGCGGGTGGGCGTGGAAGAAGTTGATCTCCATCTGCCCGGCACCCACCTCGTGGATCAGCGTGTCCACGTTGAGCTGCATCTTGTCGCAGTAGTCGTAAATCTCCTCGAACAGCGGGTCGAACTCGTTGACCGCGTCGATGCTGTAGGCCTGGCGCGAGGTCTCGGCGCGGCCGCTGCGCCCGATCGGCGGCTTGAGCAGCGTGTTCGGGTCGGTGTTGCGCGCGGTCAGGTAGAACTCCAGCTCGGGCGCCACCACTGGGTCCAGGCCCTCGGCGTCGAACAGCTCGCACACATGGCGCAGCACGCTGCGCGGCGCGAACGGCACCAGCTTGCCGGCGTGGTCGAAGCAGTCGTGGATCACCTGCGCGGTGGGGTCGGTGGCCCAGGGCACGATGCGCACCGTGGTCGGGTCCGGGCGCAGCTGCATGTCGCGATCGGTCGGCTCGATCACATCGTAGTAAGGCCCGCTCTCGGGAAACTCGCCCGTCACCCCCATGGCCACGATGGCTTGCGGCAGGCGCATGCCCCGGTCCTCGGTGAACTTCTCGCGCGGCAGGATCTTGCCCCGCGCCACGCCGGTCAGGTCGGGCACCAGGCACTCGACCTCGGTCACCCGGTTCTGGTTGAGCCAGTTCTCCAGGTCGTTGAAGTTCATCTTCTTGGGGGGGGCTGTCATGTGCCGTCTCCGGTGAGGTTGCTGGGGTGATATCAGGCGCTGGTGCTGGCCGCGCTTCGCGCGAGGTCGGCGGCCTGCAGGCGCTGGCTGGTGCGCTGGCGGCAGGCTCGCCCGAAAGCTTCGAAGATGGCGGCGTAGAACGGCGTTTCCCAGCACCGCCATTCGGGGTGGAACTGCACCGCGTAGGCAAAGGTGCGCGCACCGCGCACGCCAAAGGCCTCCACCACACCATCGGGCGCGTGGGCCAGCGCCTCCAGCCCCGCGGCCAGCCGGTTGATGCCCTGGCCGTGCAGCGAATTCACCTGGGCCTCGGGGCCACCCGCCCATTCCTCGAACACGCTGCCCGGTGCCAGGCGGATGGCATGGCGCGGGGCGTACTGTTCGTCGGGCGGTGCGGTCTTGGGTTCGCGGTGGTCCATCAGGCCGGGCACCTCGTGCACCCTTTGGTGGAGCGTGCCGCCCAGGGCGACGTTGATTTCCTGGAACCCGCGGCAGATGCCGAGCAGCGGCACGCCTTCGTGCACGCAAGCCTTCACGAGCGCGAGCGTCAGCAGATCGCGGTCGGCGTCCAGCGGCAGGCTGGGATCGGCCACGTCCTCATCGAAATGGGAGGGGTGCACATTGGAGGGCGAGCCGGTCAGCATCACCCCGTCCACCAGCGCAAGCAGTTCGCTGATCTGGCCGGTGTCGGCCAGGGGGAACATCACCGGCTGGGCCTGGGCACCCACCTTGACCGCACGAGCGTATTTGTCACCCAGCAGCAGAAAGGGCATCTGGTGCCCGTGATCCCCCATCAGGCGGTGATCCGCGGGCAGCCAGACCATGCACGGCGGCGGCTTGTTCATGAGACGACTCCAGACAATGGCCTTCATTGTGGGGGGCCAATTGGATCACAATGAGAGCCAATTCGACCCACCAATGGGTGCCACTTACCCCATGCTCTCCGAATTCCTCCTCGCCGAAATGGGCCGCCTCGGCACCCAGGGCGCACTGCCATTGCACCGGCAACTCTACGAAGCGTTGCGCCGCGCCATGCTCGACGGCAAGCTCGGCGCGGGCGAGCGCCTGCCCTCCAGCCGCGACCTGGCAGAGGATCTGACCCTCTCGCGCAACACCGTGGTGGCCGCCATCAACCAGCTCAGCGTGGAGGGCTACCTGGCGAGCCGCGTGGGCAGCGGCACCTATGTGAACGACAACGTGCCACGCGCCACCCCCGGACGAACGGCGCGCGCCAGCGCAGGCCAGGCAGCCAGCCCGCAGGCCCGGCGCCTGTCAACACGCGGCCAGGCGCTGGCCACCACCTACTGCGCCACCGAGCTGGAGGTGCAGCCCTTCACACCCGGCATTGTCGACTTCAGCGCCTTCCCGGTCACGCTCTGGCAGCGCCTGCAGAACAAGCACTGGCGCATGACCTACCCGGACATGCTGGACTACAACGACTCGGGCGGCTACACGCCGCTGCGCCGCGCCGTGGCCGACTACCTGCGCGTGTTCCGCAGCGTGCACCTGGAGGCCGACCAGGTCGTCATCACCACCGGAACACAGCAATCGCTGGAACTCTGCGCCCGCCTGCTGGCCGACCACGGCGACACGGTGTGGGTGGAAGACCCGGCCTACTGGGGCGCGGTCAAGGCCTTCATGGCCACCGGGCTCTCACTGCATCCCGTGGCGGTGGACGAACAGGGCATCAACCCGAGCACGGTCGACAACACGAAGCCCCCGCGCCTGATCTACGTGACGCCTTCGCACCAGTACCCCACAGGCGCCGTGATGTCGCTGCCACGGCGCCACCAGCTGCTGGCCACCGCCCGCGCGCACGACGCCTGGGTGCTGGAAGACGACTACGACAGCGAATACCGCTTCAGCGGCCCGCCGATCTCCAGCCTCGAAGGCCTCGATACGGATGGCCGCGTGTTCTACATGGGCACGTTCTCCAAGGTGCTCTACCCGGGCCTGAAGATCGGCTACCTCGTGGTGCCCAAGCCGCTGGTGGCCGCCTTCAAGCAGGCCCACTACGACCTCAACCGCCCAGGCCAGATGCCGGTGCAGGCGGCCCTGGCCGAGTTCATCGAAATGGGCCATTTCGCCAGCGCGCTGCGGCGCGCGCGCCAGAACTACGGCGAACGTCGACAGTGCCTGCTGGAAGCCCTCAAGCCCGTGCTGCGCGATGAACCGGACGGCCCCAGCATCAGCGGCGCCGAACAGGGCCTGCACCTGTGCCTGCGCCTGCCACCCGATGTGGACGACCGCGCGCTGGCACTTCGCCTGGCGCAACACGGCCTGACCGCGCGGCCGCTGTCGGCCTACTGCCTCGCGCGCACCGACCTGCGTGGTTTGGTGATCGGGTATGGCTATGCGCCGCTGGCCGAGATCGAACGCTGTGGGCCCCTGATCGCGGCGGCTGTGCGACAGGGATTGGGCATCAAATGATGCCCGCGAATTCGCGCCAGCCCAGCACCTCGCAGCCCTGTCGCTCATAGCGTCCCGATCCGCCAAATACAAGACCCGGCGTGCGCAGCGGCGTCTGGTCGCGTCGGGCGAGTTCCTGCCACTGTCGCGCTCCCTCGGCCCAATCCGAAACCAGCGTGCTGCCTGATTTGACCTCGATGGCCTGCAGTCCCTCGGGAGTCTCGAAGACGATGTCCACCTCGTGGCCCAGGCTGTCGCGCCAGAAATGGAGGTCGGCGCTCTGGCCCGCGTTGTAGCGCTGCTTGATCAGCTCGGTCACCACCCAGGTCTCAAACAGGGCTCCTCGCGCGGCGTGTGTGTCTAGCGTATTCGCGTCGCGTATGCCGAGCAGCCAGGCCATGAGTCCCACATCCAGAAAGTAAAGCTTGGGCGTTTTCACCAGCCGTTTTCCAAAGTTGCGGTGGTGAGGCAACAAACGGGTCACCAGGTAACTCGTTTCCAACACCGAAATCCAGTCGCGTGCCGTGTTGGACGAAATGCCACAGTCGGCCCCCAGGGCCGACAGGTTGAGCAATTGCCCCGAGCGGGCCGCGCACATGCGGATGAACCGCTGAAACTGACCCAGGTCACGCACCGCAATGAGCTGACGCACATCGCGCTCCACGTAGGTGGTCACGTAGTTGGAAAACCAGTCCGCTGGATCGAGCTCCCGGTCATACAGCGCTGGGTAGGCGCCTTTCAAGAGCATGTCTTCCAGCCTGGAAGGTGCATGCGCCACACCCAGCTCCGCCCCTGAAAAGGGCAACAACTCGACGCGCCCCACCCGGCCAGCGAGCGACTGTGAAATGCCCGCCATGAGATCGAATTGCGCCGATCCTGTGAGCACAAAATCGCCCATGCGCCGGCGTTCGTCCACCACCCCCTGTAGCCAGGAAAACAGGCTGGGGCATCGCTGGACCTCGTCGAGAACGGCGCCGTCCTCGAACCTCGCCAGAAAACGCCGAGGGTCCTGCTCGGCGAACTCCCGCTCTTCCGGATTCTCCAGCGAGACATAAGGCTTGTCCGCGAACAGCTGGCGTGCAAGCGTGGTCTTGCCGGACTGACGCGGACCCGTCAACGCCAGGATGGGGAAACCTTTCGCAAGCCTTTGCAGAGTAGGAGTGGCAAGGCGTGGAATCATGGAATTACAAATTCGAAATTGAATTTCAGATTTGTAATTCTAGCGCTCCCGCCCGGTTTAGAGAACATCCCTCAGCCGGTGCCACAGCATCCCCATCGCCAGACTGGGCGTGCGCAACAGCGGGCCGCCGGGAAAGCGGCTGTGCCTGAGGCGCGCGTACACGTCGAAGCGCTCCGCTTGCCCAGCCACCGCTTCGGCCACGAGCTGCCCGGCAAGACCCGTGAGCGCCACGCCGTGGCCGCTGAAGCCTTGCAGGTAATAGAGGTTGTGGCCCAGGCGGCCGAAGTCGGGCGCGCGGTTCATGCTGATGTCGACGAAGCCGCCCCAGACGAATTCGGTGGGCACCTCACGCAACGCGGGAAACACCAGGGCCATGCGCTGGCGCATCACGGCTTCCAGATTCACCGGTGTGCGGGTGGTGTAGCTCACACGGCCGCCGAACAGCATGCGGTGATCTGCGCTGAAGCGGAAGTAGTCGAGCACGAAGTTGTTGTCGCACACCGCCGCGTTGCGCGGAATCAGGCGCTCGCAGAGTTCGGGGTCAAGCGGCGCGGTGGCCACGATGTAGGTGCCCACCGGCATGATGCGCGGCGCCACCTCGGGCGCCACGCGCGGGCCGTGTTCGGGCAGCATGCAGTTGCCTGCCAGCACGCCGAAGCGCGCCTTCACCTGGCCCTGCGGGGTGCCGGCCACCAGCGTGGAGCCGCGCAGCAGGCCGGTCACCGGCGAGTGCTCGAAGATGCGCACGCCCGCCGCCTGCGCGGCACGTGCAAGGCCCAGCGCGTACTTCAGCGGGTGCAGGTGGCCCGAGCGCTGTTCGCGCGCGGCCGCCACGTAGCGCGGGCTGTTGATCAGGCGCGGCAGGTCCGCGCCTTCGGCCCAGTCCACCGCAATACCGCGCCGCTTCAGGCCTTCCATCTCCTCGTGCAGTGCCATCGCCTTGCGCGCCGAATCGGCCACGTACACATAACCGTCCACACGGTCGCATTCGATGCCGTGTTCGGCAATGCGCGCGTCGATCAGGTCGATGGCTTCGATCGACATGTCCCAGGCGCGCTGCGCGTCGGCCGCGCCGAGCTGTTTTTCGAACGGCCCCTGTCCGCTCGCGTAGCCCACGATGGCCTGCCCGCCGTTGCGCCCGCTCGCACCGCTGCCGATGCGATCGGCCTCCAGCACCACCACCGAGAGGCCGCGCCGGGCCAGTTCCAGCGCCGCGCTCAGGCCCGAAAAGCCCGCGCCGACCACCACCGCGTCGGCTTCCAGCGATTCCTGCAGCGGCGGCAAGGGATCAGGCCGCTGGACGCTGGCCTCGTAGTAGCTCTTCTGGTTGAGCTGGGTGTCGGAACCCACGAGCGAACGCGCGAACACGATCAGGCCTTCTGCATGCGTTTGGCCACCTGGCCACTCAGGTAGGTCCACACAAAGGTGGCGGCAGCGTTCGTGGTGAGTTCGGCATGGTCGTAGGCTGGTGCCACTTCCACGCAATCCATGCCGATCCAGTTCAGGTCGGCGAGCGCCTCGAGAAAGGTCAGCACCTGCGAACTGGTCATGCCGCCGGGTTCAGGCGTGCCGGTGCCGGGTGCAAATGCGGGGTCCAGGCAGTCGATGTCGAGCGTGAGGTAACACGGCCGCTGGCCGATGCGCCCACGGATCGCATCGATCGCCGACCGAAGACCCATGCCGTCGAGGCCGCGCAGCGCGCGCGCCGTGAAGATCTGCCCGCCCTGGTCGGCCACGTACTCGCGCGCGGCGCGGTCTCCGCTGGAACGGATGCCGATCTGCACCGTGTGCGCCGCGCTCACCAGACCTTCCTGCAAGGCCTCGTAGGTCCAGGTCCCGTGGCCTGACGGCTCGCCGAAGTGATCGGCCCAGGTGTCGCAATGCGCGTCGAAATGCACCAGCGCCAGCGGCTCGCCACCGTGCCGTGCCTTGGCCGCTCGCAGCAACGAGAGCGTGACGGAGTGGTCTCCACCGAGGAACACGCTGTGGTGTCTCGCCATCAGCGCTGCCGCCTGCGCTTCGATGTGGCGGCGCACCTCGGGCAACGGCGAGGCGTTGGGCAGGCGCATGTCCAGCGCGTCGCCCAGGTGGGCCAGCGGCGAGACATCGAACACCGGATGGATACCGTCGCACAGCATCAGGCTGGCGGCGCGGATGGCCTGCGGACCGAAGCGCGCTCCGGGTCGGTTGGTCACCACGCCATCAAAAGGCACGCCGACGATCGCGAACGGCTGGTCCGCCAGGGGTTCGCAACCGAGGAAGCGGTTGCTGTTGTTGGCGTAGGCGAACTGACCCAGGGCCATGGTGGGATTTCTCGGGAAGGTAAGGGCGGGGCGGGTCTCAGAAGATACCGCCGGAGTACGGATCCCATGAGTCCATTTGCCCTGCACCGGCGGCGTCCACCCAGGCCGGGCGGGGTGACTTTTGGCACTTCCACATTGCCGGCCCAGCCTCTAACATGCGCGCACCCATGTCCACCCTGGCCCCATCCCCCCTCGAAATCCGGCAAGCCACCACGCTGCTGGTGGTCGACGATCACGACCTGCTGCGCCTGGGCCTGCTCACCCTGGTGCAGGCACACGCCACTGGCAGCGGGCGCCCCATTCCGGTGCTGGAATCGCGCACGCTGCAGGAGGCCCTGGACCTCTACCGCGAGCACGAAGCACAGATCGGCCTGGTGCTGCTGGACCTGCACCTGCCCGATGCCCATGGCCTCACGGGCCTCACCAATTTCCTCAAGGCCTTTCCGCAGGCGCCCGTGGTGGTGCTCTCCGGCGTGAACGATCCCGGGCTGATGCGCTACGCACTCTCGCGCGGCGCCCGCGCCTATCTCACCAAATCCGGCGACCTCAAGGAGGTCATCAGCTACATCCGCGCCCTGGGCATGTTGGGATCGCCCGCACTCGGCAGCACCGCGCCGCCGAGGGAGCCCGTGCTGCGCACGGTGCGCAACACCAGCGGCGAGACACTGCAACTTACCGAGCGCCAGGCGCAAGTGCTCGACTGCATCCTGGCCGGCGAATCCAACCGGGACATCGCCGAGCGCGCCCAGTTGAGCGAGGGCACGGTGAAGAACCACGTCTCCGCACTTCTTCTGCTCTTTGGCGTGCGCTCGCGCGCCCAGCTCATCAGCACCCTGCGATGACCACCTCGCAGCAGCGTGTGCTGCGCGAGCAGGTGGCCGCGCTCTATGCCACCTCACTGAGTTCGACCATTGCCGACGCGGTGATCGCGTGGGCGGTGTGCGCGCTGTTCTGGTGGCAGCTGGGCAATCCGCTGGTGTTCGTCTGGCTCGGGCTGCACACCATCCAGGTGCTGCGCTACCCGCTGATCCGGGCCTACTACAAAGACCCCAACGCCGCCGAACGCAGCGACTTCTGGGCGCGACGGCAATGGCGCGAGCTGATCTACTACAGCGCCACCTGGGGCCTGGCGCCCTGGCTGTTCATGCCGGCCGACAACATGCCCATGACCACGCTGCTCATGCTCATCATGCTGGGCCTGGTCAGCGGCGGCGTACCGGCCGTGGCGTCGCACTGGCCTTCGGTGCTGGCCCTGGTGGTGCCCATGATGACCGGGCTCATCTCGGCCCTGCTCTGGCAAGGCGACGCCACCCACTTCTTCCTCGCCGTCTGCGTCGGCATCTATGCCGGCGCCATGCTGCACTTCGCGCACCGCCAGCACACGCTGCTCACCGAATCGCTGCAGATGCGGTTCGAAAAGGAACTGCTGGCCGAGCAACTCGCGCAGCAGGTGACGGCGACCCAGCGCGCCAGCGAAGAGAAGACTCGCTTTTTCGCCGCCGCCAGCCACGACCTGCGCCAGCCGCTGCACGCCATCGCCCTCTTCGGCGCCGTGCTCGACAAGGAGTTGCAGGGCCAGCCTTCCCACGCTCATGCGCAAAGGCTCATGGGTGCGGTGCGTTCGCTGGGCACCTCGCTCGACACCATGCTCGACGTATCCCGGCTGGACGCTGGCGTGATCGAACCCGAACTTCAGGATATCCCGCTCAACGCCGTGCTGCAGGCCCTGCACCCTTCGTTCGCCTCGCGCGCCGAGGAACGCAAACAGCAGCTGCGCCTGCGCGCCACGCCAGTGTGGGTGCGCACCGATGCGCACCTGCTGCAGCGCCTGCTGGGCAACCTGATCGAGAACGCCATCAAGTACACGCCCACTGGCGGCGGGGTGCTGGTGGTGGCGCGTGCACGCGGTGCGCAGGTGTGGATCGACGTGATCGACACCGGCATCGGCATCAGCCCTGAACACGCCGACCGCGTGTTCGACGAGTTCTACCAGGTCGACAACCCCGGGCGCGACCGCACCCGCGGCCTGGGCATGGGCCTGTCCATCGTGCGGCGCCTCTCGCTCCTGCTCGACCACCCGGTGTCATTGCGCTCGCACCCAGGGCGGGGCAGCCGCTTTCGCGTCACCGTGCCGCGCGTGGCACCCCGGCCGGCGAGCCCGGTTCGCCCACCCGACGCCGAGCAGACCCACCAGTTGCCGCAGCGGGTGCTGCTGGTCGATGACGAGACCGACATCACCGATGCCCTGGGTGCCTTCCTCGAGGTGTGGGGCGTGGCTTCGCGCGCCGCGCGCGATGAAGCCTCGGCGGCCCTGGCGTTGAGCGCGGCCCGACACAACGGCCGCCCCTTCGACGCCATGCTCTGCGACTTCCGTCTCGCCGATGGCGCCGACGGCCTGGATGCCGCCCTGCGCCTGCGCGAACGCTTCGCCCCGGGCCTGCCGCTGCTGCTCATCACGGGCGAGACCGCCCCCGAGCGCCTGCAGCGCGTGCGCGATTCGGGTGTGCCCGTGCTGTTCAAACCGGTCGATCCCGACCGCCTGCTGCAAGCCCTGACCGGGCTGGCGACATCGCACGCGCCCTGACGCTTCAGCGCTTGGGGTCGCTGCCGCCCAGCAGGCCCTTGAGCCCTTCGCCGATGCGGTCCCCCAGATTGGCGCCCGCACCCGTGCCCACGCCAGGCAGGATGGCGGTGCCGATGGCCGCGCCCAGCAGGGCTGCGCGCGTGAGCGTGACGCTGGGATCGTCCAGCGTGCCGCCCACGGCCAGCGGCACGCTCACCACGCCGCCGCTGGCACCGCGCGTCAGGTCCACGCGCAGGCGACCCGAAAGCGCACGCGAGGCGGCCACCGTCACATCGCCCGTGGCCGAGAGCAGGCCTGATTTCGCCTGCAGCTCGGTGAGCTGGATCGTCTGGCCGCGCGTGCTCACCTCACCGCTCAAGGTGTCGAGCTGCGTGACGCCACCCCGCGACAGACCGACGGAGGCCACCGCGTTCACCAGATCCAGCCCCTGCAGCACCGCGCCCTGCACCGTGAACCGCGTCTGCGTGTGCAACGCCTCGCTGATCGCCGCCGCGCTGCCGCGTGGATCGATGCGCGCCGACAACCGGGTATCGGCATCCACCCGGCCGGTCAGCGGCCGGCTCGGCGCCGTCAGGGCAGACACTTCCACGCCGCGCGTCTGCAACGTGCCCTCCAGCACCAGGTCGCGCGCCTTGGGGTTGCCCGCCACGGGCAAGGTCGCTTTCAACGGCCCCTGCACCGTGCCGCCGCCCACTTCGGCCTTGAGATGCCACGCCGTCGCACCGTCCGGTTCCCGTTGCAGGCTGGCCTTGGTGCCCTTCATCTCCCCACCGGTCACCTCAACATCGGCCGAAGCCGGCCAGCCGTCCTCATCCAGACGCGTGGTCGCGGTCACGGTGGTACCGCGTCCGCGTTCGTTGACCCAGGTGATGTCGTCCAGCACCACGCTGCGCGGCAACCAGCCCAGGTCCAGCGCTTCGCCACCGCCCACCCGGGTGGTCCCACCAGCCGGCGGCGCGACTTCCCGCGCAGGGTCCTTGAGCCGGGCCGCCAGCAGCACCAGCGTGGCCTGCGGAAGCACCGCCTTGCGCACCCGCAGCGTAGACACCTCCAGCCGGCCTGAGAGCAGTGCTGCCCACACAGGCCGCGCCACCACGCGCTCCAGCGTGAGCGGCGGACTGGCCTGGATCTCGAGACCTTCGAGCGCCACCGCCGGCAACGGCCACACATCCACCGTCACACGCGCCAGCCGCACCGGCACACCCAGCGCGGTGCTGGCTTCGCGCTCGATGCGCTGGCGAAAACCGTCGGATCCAGTCCACAGGTGCAGAGCCACCGCCACGCCCGCACCCAGCAGCAAGGCAAGGCACAGCGCGATGATGAGTAGTCGGACAAGGCGGGGCATGCCGGCATGGTAGCGGCCGGGTCTTCCGCATGGCCCCCGCCCGGCAGGAAACCCGTCGCGCCGGTAGGATCGCCACAGATGCCGAATCCAGCGCATCGATCCGAGGACACAACCACCATGAAGCTCTACTACTCCCCCGGCGCCTGCTCGCTCTCGCCTCACATTGCCCTGCACGAAGCCGGCCTGGCCTTCGAAGCGGTGCCCGCGCCCACCAAGACGCACCAGTTGCCCGACGGCACCGACTACTACACCATCAACCCGCTGGGCTACGTGCCGCTGCTCGAGCTCGACAACGGCGAGCGGCTGCGCGAGGGCCCGGCCATCGTGCAGTACATCGCCGACCAGGTGCCTCAGAAAAACCTGGCTCCGGCCGCCGGCACCATGGCGCGCTACCGCCTGCAGGAATGGCTCACCTTCATCGGCACCGAGGTGCACAAGGGCTTCTCGCCCCTGTTCAACCCGGCCACGCCCGAAGAATTCAAGGCCGCCACCAAGACCAAGCTGTCACAGCGCCTGGCCTGGGTCGACGGTCAGCTCGCTGGCCAGCAGTACCTGATGGGCGACTCCTTCACCGTGGCCGATGGTTACCTGTTCACCGTGACCAACTGGGCGCCGCGCGTGGGTGTGGACATCACCGGCCTGGCGAACCTGGTGGCTTACCGCGAGCGCGTAGGTGCACGGCCCGCGGTTCAGGCCGCCATGAAGGCCGAAGGACTGCTGAAGTAAAACGTCAAAGCGCGCGCTGGCGCCACGCCAGCGCCGCGCCGACCCACAACGCCCCGGCCGAGAACAGCAGGCCGCGCTCCAGACCACCCGGGCCATCGGAAATGAAGCCGACCACCGTCGGTCCCACGATCTGCCCGGCGGCGAACACGATGGTGAATGCGCTGATACCGGCAGCCCATTGCGCAGGGGGCAGGTTGTGGCGCACGAGCGCGGTGGTGGAAGCCACCAACGAGAGAAACACCCCGCCGAACAGCAGGCCCGAAGCCAGCACCAGCGGCCAGGCAGAAGTGATGGCGGGCACGATCGCCGCCAGGCCCAGCAGGGCATTGAGAAAAGCGAGTGGCCGGCCGTTGCGATGGCGGTCCAGCAGGCCGGCCCAGATGCGTGAGGAAGCCACCACCGCCACACCCAGCAGCGCATAGAACAGGGTGACCTGCGACGCGCTGCTGCCCTGCTCGTGCAACAGCGCGATCACGAAGGTCATGTAGCCAATGTAGCCCACGCCAAACCCGGCATAGCCGGCGAGCGCGAAAGCAAAGTCGCGCGTGCGGTAGACCCGCGCACCCTGGCCCAGCACTTGTTGGGGGGGTGCCGGGTGGCCAGCCAGCACGCGGGCCGGCCAGGCCATGAGCGCTGTCGCCAGCAGGCACACCAGCGCGAGCATCCACCAGGCCCAGGCCCAGCCGTGTGGCTGCTGCGCCGCAGCGGCCAGCACGGGCGGAACACCCAGCGCCGAGACCACGATCCCCAGACCAGTGCCACCGTAGTACAGCCCCAGCAGGAAACCGCTGCGCCGAGGCTGATGCGAACCCAGGCGTGCGGCCAGCAAGCCCCCGGCAATGAGCACCATCGCGCTGGCCACACCGGCCAGCAGCCGCTGGGCCAGCAGGGGCGCCGCCGCAGAGAAGAAGCCACTCAGCGCCATGAACACCGAAGCCAGCAGGGAACCGATGATCAGCAGGCGCGTGGGTGGCACGCGCCGCATCAGCCAGGGCGTGGCCAGCGCACCGATGAGGTAGCCCAGCGCATTGAAGGTGTTCATGGCGCCGGCCAGCGTGTAGCTCCAGCCCAGGTCTTCCCGCATCGGCGGCAGCAGCAGCCCATAGGCGAAACGCGTGATGCCCAACGACACAGCCGCGCCCAGCGAAAGCGCGAGCGCCAGACGCACATAGGGCGTGGTGTCGGGTGCACCGACGATCGGAGTGGGTGGCGTGGCGCGGACCATGGCCCGGCCATTGTGTGCGAAGCCGGCGCACCGGCTGCGCCAGACCCGCCGCCCGCGGTCAACCCTCCCCGAGACCCACGGGCGCGGGTGCGCACATCACGATGCGCGTGAAGAGCCGGTCGAACTGCGGGTCGCGTGGAATGCGGCGGTTCAGTGGATCCCGGTTGGTCGCAAACGCTACGTCCAGTGCGTGCCAGTCACCATCGTCGAGCGAGCGTTCTGCCTCGGGCAGCACCACGCTTTCCTCCAGCCGCATGTGCTCCAGGTAGAAAGCGACATAACTGCGGGCTTCCGCCTCAAAGGCCGGCCGGCGCGTCTCGCCCAGGTACTCCCAGGCCATCAGCAGGTGCATGAGTTCCTTCACCTTCGACTCGCCGGCCATGTGGTCGCGTTCAAGCTGCTCGATCGTGGCCATCACCTGTGGCGCCGCGCGAGCCAGGCGTGGAAACAGCAGGTCCGATTCCTTGGGGTGGTGCAGCTTCTCGGGGAACTCACCGATGTAGAAAAGCATGGCACGCAGCACGTCGAAAAACAGTTCGTGCTGGTCCTTGCCCGCAGGCTCGGGTCCGCGCTGGATCATCTGCAGCAGCGATTGCAGCATGGCGGCCAAGCCGGCATGTTCGTCGCGAATGACGTGCAGGGCTTCTCGGTTCATGGGCTGTCTCCTCGGAGCCTGAAGCATCCCGCAAGACAGCGATCCATGCCTTGACATGGGTCAACAAATTCAGCGCACCGGCGGCTTCCACCGCTTGAGCAGCAGCGCATTGCTCACCACACTGACCGAGCTCAGCGCCATGGCCGCACCCGCCACCACGGGGCTCAGGAAACCCAGGGCTGCCAGAGGAATGCCGGCCACGTTGTAGGCAAAGGCCCAGAACAGGTTCTGCCGGATCTTGCTCACCGTGCGCCGCGAAATGTCCAGCGCTGCGGCCACCAGCATGGGGTCGCCACGCATGAGCGTGATGCCGGCCGCGTGCATGGCCACGTCCGATCCACCACCTTGCGCGTGGCTCATCGCCATGCCCACGTCCGCCGCAGCCAGTGCGGGCGCGTCGTTCACGCCGTCGCCCACCATGGCCACCGTGTGCAGGGATTCACCCGCACCCGAGGACTTCAACCGGCGAACCGTCGCCGCCTTGTCACCGGGCAACACTTCGGCAATGACCTCACCCTCATTGGCGCGCAGTCCCAGGCGCGCGGCCATCGCGAACGCAGCTCCCCGGTTGTCGCCCGAGACCATGTAGAGACGCATGCCCCTGGCGCGCAGATCGGCAATCGCCTCCGCCGCACCGGCCTTGGGTTCATCGCCAAAGGCCAGCAGCGCCAGGGGTGTCCAGGTGGCCGCCGCCGCGGCATCACCGGGCGACTGGCTGGCCAGCACCGACACCGTGGCGCCCTGAGCCTGCACTGCCCGGGCGCGCTCCTCGAGCGGTCCCAGGGCCGCTCCCAGTTCTTCCATCCATCGCAGGCTGCCCAATGCCAGCGAAGTGCCGTTCACCCGGCCTTCACTGCCTCGGCCGGAAACCGCCCGGACATCGCTGGCGTCGTCGGGCCGGATCTGAATCGAGCGAGCGAGCGCGGCCTGCACCACAGCGCGGGCGAGCGGGTGGGCGCTCTGCACCTGCAAGGCGGCTGCGGTGTGCAGCACAGCCATCTCGTCCACACCCGGTACGGCTTCGATCACAAGCAGTCGCGGATGGCCTTCGGTGAGCGTGCCGGTCTTGTCGAACGCCACGGTGTCCACCTGGTGCGCGATCTCCAGCGCCTGCGCATCCTTGATCAGGATGCCGTGCTGCGCGGCCACGCCGGTGCCCGCCATGATGGCGGTGGGTGTGGCCAGGCCGAGCGCACAGGGACAGGCGATCACCAGCACCGCCACCGCGTGCAGCAGGGCTTCTTCCAGTGGCGCACCAGTCCACAACCAGGCCACCAGTGTGATCAACGCAATCACCAGCACCACCGGCACGAACACAGCGGCCACCTGGTCCACCATGCGCTGCACCGGCGCCTTGGTGGCCTGGGCATCCTGCACCAGGCTGATGATGCGCGAGAGCACACTCTGCGCACCAATCGCTTGCACCTTCACATCCACCGCACCTTCGCCATTGAGCGAGCCGCCCGTCACAGGATCGCCCACCTCCTTGGGCACCGGCATCGCTTCGCCTGTCAGCATGGATTCGTCGGCCTGTGTGCGGCCCTGCACCACTTCGCCATCGGCCGCAAAGCGTTCGCCCGGCAACACACGAACCACGTCGCCAGGCAGCAACTCGTCCACCGCCACATCGGTCGGTTCGGTGCGGCGCACACCATCGGGCAACAGATGGGCACGTTCGGGACGCAAGGCGTGCAGCGCGCGAATGGCCACGGTGGTCTGGCGTTTGGCGCGCGTCTCCAGCCACTTTCCCAGCAGCACCAGCGTGATCACAACGGCAGAAGCCTCGTAGTAGAGGTGCACCATCTCGCCGGACTCGGCCCGCCACCACAACCAGGTGGACAGGGCCCAGCCTGCGGTCGTGCCAATGGCCACGAGCAGTTCCATGTTGCCCGTGAAGGCCTTGAGCGCGTGCCAGCCCGCCCGGTAGAAGCGGGCACCCAACACGAACTGCACCGGTGTGGCCAGCAGGAACTGGATCCAGGCCGGCAACATCCAGTGCCGACCAAAAAGATCACCCACCATGGGCACCACCAGCGGCAACGACAACACCACGCCGATCAACACCGGCAGGAAGCTGTGCGGCACGCCGTGCCAGTTCGGCTCGGTATCGTCTTCCACCGCCTCGCGAGACCGTGGCTCGTAGCCCGCATCGCGCACCGCACGCTTGATGCGAGCCAGCGCGTCGACCTCGTCGGTGGTGATGAGCATCACGCGTGCCGACTCGGTGGCCAGGTTCACGGAAGCATCGCTCACGCCCGCCTGTTTCCGGAGCGCCTTCTCCACACGCGTGACACAAGATGCGCAGGTCATGCCGCCAATACCCAGGTCAATCTGGATCTGCGGAGTCTGGGAAAGAAGGTCTCCCGGTCGGGTGGAAGCAACGATCGTGTTCATGGGGTCAGCATAAGCTTTACCACCATGGCAAGGTCAAGCGCCACCTTGTTGCCAACTGTGAATGAAGGGAGGACTGGAAAAGTCTTGACCTTGACACCATGTCAAGGATGAGAATGCAGACATGTTCCCTTCTTTCACTTCAAAGGAATCACCATGAACCAGATCTTCGACGTCAAAGGCATGACCTGTGGCCATTGCGAGAAGGCCGTGAGCAGCGCCATCCGTCAACTCGATCCTCAGGCAAAGATACAGATCGACCGCACCAGCAACCGGGTGGAAGTCGACACCATGCAAACACGCGAAGCATTGGCCGAAGCGATCCGCGAAGAGGGTTACCAGGTCGAGGCCTGAGCATCATGTCCACTGCCATGGCACGACACAGACATCGCAACGGCTGGCCGGTGAGCATCGGCAAGGCGGCCGCACTCAGCGGTATCTCACCCAAAATGCTGCGCCACTACGAGAGCCTGGGCCTGCTCGCTGCAGTCCCACGCACCGACAGCAACTACCGCCAGTACAGCCAGGCCGATGTGCACACACTGCGCTTCATCCGCCGTTCTCGCGACATGGGTTTCAGCCTGGACGCCATCACCGAGCTCGTGAGCCTGTGGCACAACCGACGACGCAGCAGCGAAAGCGTCAAGCGCGTGGCTCAGAAACATGTGGACGAACTGCATCGACGCATCGAAGCCCTGCAGGCCATGCAGCGCACCCTGAACCACCTGCTGGCGCAGTGCCCCGGCGATGACCGGCCCGACTGTCCCATCCTTGACGATTTAAGCCATCCTGCGTCCACATTTGATGCAAAAAGCGGCGCGAAACTTTACGCAGCCGCCACACCAGCGGCACAGGTCGGAAACACCCGGAGCCGACACTGAAGCCACTCCACTCACCGGCTCTTCGGCGATGTGGTGGTTCTCTCCAACACGTTCAAAGGAGTCTTCCATGAAACAGCTTCCCAAACGCGCCCTGATTGCCGCCGCCCTGGCCACCGCCTTCGTTGGTGTCTCCGCCACCGCGATCGACCAGAGCCTGGTCCAGACCCAGAACCACGCACAGGTCACCCAACTGGCTCAGGCCGATGCCACAACCACCCCCACGGCACCCCCCAAGGTCGACGGACAGAAGGCGACCCAACGCCACGCCGAGCGCATGGAACGCATGGAACGCATGCAGAAAAGGGTGGCCGAGCGCCAGGCACAACTCAAGTCCGAACTCAAACTCACCCCTGCCCAGGAACCGGCCTGGAACGCTTTCCTGGCGCGCACCCAGCCCCAGGCCCGTCCGGCATCCCAGACCCCGCGCGAAGACTGGTCCAAGCTGACCACACCGCAACGCCTGGACAAGATGCAGGCCATGAAGACCGAACGCGATGCGCGCCTGGTGCAACGCACGGATGCCATCAAGAGCTTCTACGCCGCCCTCGACACCGATCAGAAGAAAGTCTTCGACGACAAGTACCGCGTTGGCTCCCCTCGCGCTGGCATGCACCACAGAGGTCATCCGGGTGGACACCCTCACCACAAGGATGAGATGAAGAGCTGATAGCAAGGTTCAAGCGGTCTGTCTTGTTCTTATAGATATCTTTAAATACAAGATAGCAGTAGTAGTAGAGGGCGCTGTCCGTTGTGGACAAGCGCCCCTTCTCTTTGCCCTACAACGATTTTTGGCACCGGAAACCCTGTGTGAACAGGTCGGTTGCCCAATGCTGCAAACAGGGACAAGTTGGCACGACGGGATTTCGCTGTGGACAACCAGGTGCTTGTTCAAAAGTTACACACAGCTTTGTTCGATGGACCCGGAAACATGCGCTGACACCTCCACACCCACCTTGATCAAAATCGTCGCATGTGGCTGCTAAGATGCGCCGCTTCATGGCCGGTCATGCCCACAAGGTGTTCCTGCGGCCAGCCCGTCTCTGGATCATCTTGCCCATGTCTGTTGCGCTCGCAGGAAACACACCCGCCACCTTCGAAATCAAGAGTGCCCAGCTGCCCCTCGTGGCGCTCATGCTCAAGTCTTCCGATCTGCAGCGCCTGGGCGAAGAGCTCGCCCAGCGGTTTGGCGACATGCCGGATTTTTTCGATCACGATCCCGTGGTCATCGACCTGCATCCCTTGAATGTGGCCGAGGCCAACGCCTTGCCGGACTTTGGTGCCTTGCAGACGTTGCTGCGTCAATACCGACTGATGCCCCTGGCTGTGCGGGGTGGCACCATCGAACAGACCAGGCTGGCCATAGCGGCCGGCCTCACGCCCACACCCGAAGCTTCGGTGTTGCGCACACCACCTGCAGCGGCTCTCACCGAGATCGCTGTGCCTACTGAGCCTGCACCACAGCCCTTGCCCATTCCAGGTGCCATGGTGATCGACAAGCCTTTGCGCTCGGGCCAGCAGGTCTATGCGCGTGGTCGCGACCTGGTCGTCATGGCCATGGTCAACCCGGGTGCCGAAGTCATTGCCGATGGACACGTCCACGTGTACGCGCCCTTGCGTGGCAAGGCCATCGCCGGCGCCAGGGGCAACAACGACGCGCGCATCTTCACGCTGGGCATGGCACCAGAACTGGTTTCCATCGCCGGCATCTACCGCACCAGCGAAGTCCCCTGGCCCAGCACGTTGCTGGGCAAGCCGGCCCAGGTGCGCCTGGTGCCAGGCCCGGAAGGCGACCGGCTGGTGGTCGATGCCATTGGCTCCTGAACCCCATTTACCCGAATCAGAAAGATTTCTCACCATGACCAAGATCGTTGTCGTCACCTCAGGCAAGGGTGGTGTGGGCAAGACCACCACCAGCGCCAGTTTCGCCACGGGACTGGCACTGCGTGGCCACAAGACCGCCGTGATCGACTTCGACGTGGGTCTGCGCAACCTGGACCTCATCATGGGTTGTGAGCGGCGCGTGGTCTACGACCTGATCAACGTGATCCAGGGCGAGGCCAACCTCAACCAGGCGCTGATCAAGGACAAGCAGTGCGAGAACCTGTTCGTGCTGGCGGCCAGCCAGACGCGCGACAAGGATGCCCTCAGCCAGGAAGGCGTGCGCAAGGTGCTGACCGACCTGACCGGCATGGGTTTCGAGTACATCGTCTGCGATTCGCCCGCTGGCATCGAGACCGGTGCGCTCATGGCCATGCACTACGCCGACGAAGCGCTCATCGTGACCAACCCGGAAGTCTCCAGCGTGCGCGATTCCGACCGCATCCTGGGCATGCTGGGCAGCAAGACACAGCGCGCCATCGAAGGCAAAGACCCGATCAAGGAACACCTGCTCATCACGCGCTACAACCCCTCGCGAGTGGCCGATGGCCAGATGCTGTCGCTGCAGGACATCCAGGACATCCTGCGCATCAAGCTGATCGGCGTGATTCCGGAGAGCGAGAACGTGCTGACTGCCTCCAACCAGGGCACGCCGGCCATCCACCTCAAG
Source organism: Hydrogenophaga sp. (assembly GCF_051860785.1). Classification (GTDB taxonomy): domain Bacteria; phylum Pseudomonadota; class Gammaproteobacteria; order Burkholderiales; family Burkholderiaceae_C; genus Hydrogenophaga. The sequence goes on along the minus strand of NZ_JBIMLB010000014.1, from coordinate 28,315 downwards.
GGCACCGACGTGGCCGAGGCTTACAGCGATGTGATCGACCGCTTCCTGGGCGCAGACAAGCCGCTGCGCTTCATCGAGGCAGAAAAGACGGGCTTCTTCAAACGCCTGTTTGGAGGGAAGTAAGGCATGTCATTGCTCTCCTTCCTGCTCGGCGAGAAGAAAAAGACCGCCAGCGTCGCCAAAGAACGGCTGCAGATCATCCTGGCGCACGAGCGCAGCGGTCGCAGCGCCTCCGAGCCTGACTATCTGCCGGCGCTGCAACGCGAACTCGTGGCGGTGATCGGCAAGTACATCAAGATCAACCCGGACGACATCAAGGTCCAGCTCGACCGCCAGGACAACCTGGATGTGCTCGAGGTGAAGATCGAGTTGCCCGATCGCAAGTAAGGGAGCTGCGCTTTTTCGCCCGGCGTGTTACATTACTGGGTCGCCCAGAGCGACCAGCAGCGTCCAGGTGATCCACACAGGACGCAACCGCCCCCGGCAGAGGGGCCGCTGGTCCAGCCCCTCCAGGGCGCGCCACACCGCTTTCTCACAGCACTGTGGCTCTTCTTCCCTGCTGTTGCCGATGCCCCTGCCGTGGCTCGTGCGCCGATCAAGGCCTGTTGCATTCCTGCGCCAGGCCACTGGCCGGACCAACCAGTGGGGCACCCCGGCGCTTGGGGCTGCCACCGTATTGCTTTTGTTTTCGGGCCTTGTCCCTGCTGTGGCGAAGCGCCAAAGCTCTGGCCCCCTGATGTTTTTGATGAATCACACAACACCTATTACAACGACCGCGAGACCGCCTCTTCTCACCTTGGGCAAGTACCGCATTGCGGCTTCGCCACGCCTGTTGCCTGACGGCCTGTTTGCCGCTCAGGTCTCGATTGCGAGCGGCCAGGGCAGCGCCTGCACCGCCCGCGTGATCCGCTTCGATAGCGCTTTCTCCACGCAAGCTGCAGCAACCGACTACGCCCTCGAACAGGGCATCGACTGGGTGCAAGACGCCACCCGCCTGCGCGCGCGCCCTAACTGACCGATACACTTCACGCAAAGGAACACACCATGGCCAAGGAAGAACTGATCGACATGATGGGCATCGTCAACGAGGTGCTGCCCGACACGCGCTTTCGCGTCACGCTGGACAACGGTCACCAGTTGATCGCCTATTCGGCGGGCAAGATGAAGAAGAACCACATCCGCATCCTGGCAGGTGACCGGGTCTCGCTCGAGCTCTCGCCCTACGACCTCACCAAGGGTCGCATCAACTTCCGCCACATCGAAGGCCGCGGTCCGATGGTGCCGCGCAAGCCGCGCTGAGCGTTCAGTAGAACAAGGCTTCCAGGTCGACGCTGCTGCGTCGACCGACGTCGGCCCGGTGCGCCGACAGCCACGCGCAGGCCCGTTCGCGGCCGAGCGCGAACAGCATTTCGAAGAAGCGCATGTTCGCCGCGATCTTGCTTTCGGTGCTCAGCTCGCGCAGCACCTCGCTGGCTTCGATCACGTGAAACTGCGTGCCGGCCAGGCGCCGGTCGAGGTCGCCACGGCGCCACCAGGGCGTGCGGGCCGCTCGCTCCCGCAGATGCGCAAACATGCGCATTTCCCTCAGGAAAGTGGCATTGAACGCCAGCTCCATCATGCGGTTCCGGATGTCGGTGGCCGATTGCGGCGTCGCGCTGTGCTTCAGTGGCGCAAGCATCACCAGCAGGATGTCTCTTGCATTGCATTCATGGAACAGCGGGAACACCGCGGGATTCGCCGCGTAGCCTCCATCCCAATACGGCTCACCATCGATCACCACGCTGCGGTGCATGGTAGGCAGGCATGCCGAGGCCAGCACGGCGTCGGCCGTGAGTTCGGGTGAACGGAACAGGCGCAGCTTGCCGGTGTTGGCGTTGGTCGTGGCGATGAACAGCTTGATGGGGCTGTGCTCGCGCAGGCGTTCGAAGTCGACTTGCTCCGAGAGGATCTTGCGCAAGGGGTTGAGGTCGAACGGGTTGAGCTGCTCTGGCGAGAAATAGTGCGTCCATTGCAGCATCAGGCGCATGGTGGGTGCGAGAACCATGTCCCTGCCGTCCGAGGTGGGCACCGCCACCTCGAATGGCGTGCTCCCGGCCACCGCGGTCCAGAAGGCGCGCAGCGCGGCCCGAGCGCCTGGCGATCCATCCGCCATCAGGCCCTGCGCCAGCACCACTGCGTTCATCGCTCCCGCACTCGTTCCGCTGACGCCGTCGAAGTGCACGCGGCCGTCTTCAAGCAGGGCGTCGAGCACGCCCCAGGTAAAAGCGCCGTGTGCACCACCGCCCTGCAGGGCCAGATTGACGGTGGGCGCACTGCGCCAGTTCAGGGCCATGCGGTTGCCTATTTGCGCCCACGCCGCACGCGAACCGCAGAGGCCAACCCTTCGAGCACCGGCACAGTCTGCTCGAACGAAATGCAGGCGTCGGTCACGCTCACGCCGCGCTTCAGGGGTTCACCGGGCACGATGTCCTGGCGTCCTTCGGACAAGTGGCTCTCGATCATCAGACCCATGATGCGCCCATCGCCGGCGGCCACTTGCGCTGCCACTTCGGCGGCCACCTCGATCTGCCGCAGGTGTTGCTTGCTGCTGTTGGCGTGCGAGACGTCCACCATGACCTGTTCGCGCAGACCAGCCTTCTTCAACAGCGCGCAGGCCGCATCCACGTCGGCCGCGCTGTAATTGGGTTGGGCACCGCCGCGCAGGATCACGTGGCAGTCGTCGTTGCCGCGCGTCTCGAAGATGGCCGCTTGCCCCATCTTGGTCATGCCCATGAAGGCGTGTTCGGCCCGTGCGGCCTGGATGGCGTCGCTGGCCACTTTCACCCCCCATCGGTGCCATTCTTGAACCCCACCGGACAGCTCAGGCCACTCGCGAGCTGGCGGTGGCTCTGGCTTTCGGTGGTGCGAGCACCAATGGCACCCCAACTCACGAGGTCGCTGATGAACTGCGGGCTGAGCAGATCCAGGAACTCGGTGCCCACCGGCAGGCCCAGCGCCAGCACGTCCAGCAGCAGGGCGCGCGCCAGCTCGAGTCCCTCGTTGATGGCGAAGCTGCCGTCCAGATGCGGGTCGTTGATGTAACCCTTCCAGCCTACTGTGGTGCGCGGTTTCTCGAAGTACACACGCATCACCACCAGCAGGTCTTCGGCCAGCCCATCGGCGCTGGCCTTGAGCTGTCGTGCGTAGTCCATGGCTTGCTCATGGTCGTGGATGGAGCATGGCCCCACCACGACCACCAGCCGGTCGTCCTGCCCATGCAGCACGCGAGAAATGTCGGCCCGGCTGCGCTCTACCAGCCCTTGCGCCGCGTCGGGCGCCGGTTGCCATTCCTGCAGCAGGGCTGGCGTGATCAGGGGTCGCACGGCGCCGATGCGCAGATCATCGATGCGGGTGGTGTCGTGGGTTGACAGTGGTGCGTGGGGCGTGTGGGTTTTCATGGTCGTTGCTGTGCGTTTTTGGCCACTGGGGTCGTGTTTGCGCCCGGAATCTGTGGAAATGTCACACGGATGCCATCTCTGGAGGTCTGTCGATTCAAGTTGCAGTTGGGTACGGCCGAAACTGAATGTGACACACACGGGCGGCGGTTCCGCCCGACTCGGGGGACCCATGAAGACTTTGTACTGCATCTGCTCGCTGGCCAGTGCCTGCCTGTTTGGCCTGGCACCTGGTGTGGCGGGCGCTGCAACGGCCGAGGCACCCAAGGTGGCTGAGACAGGGAACACCTACAAGCCGCAGTTCTGGGTGAATCTGGGTGGTTTCTCGCGCCACTTCTCCAACAGCAAGGGCTACAACGAGAACAACCTGGGCCTGGGCCTGGAATACCGCACAAGTCCGGAAATCGCCTACATGGCCGGGGCGTACTACAACAGTGTGTACAAGACCACATCGTACGCGGCGGTGAACTGGCAGCCCTGGCAACTGGGCCCGGTGAAGCTGGGCGCGGCACTGGGCGTGATGAACGGCTATCCCTCCCTGGCCAACGGCGGCAGCTTCTTTGCCGCGTTGCCGCTAGCCACCATCGAAGGCCGTCACTTCGGCATCAACCTCGGCGTGATTCCCTCGATGGGCAAAGTCGATGGTGCCGTCATCATCCAGTTCAAGCTGCGGCTGAACTGAGCGCACCCTTCGCCCGGGCCTGCATGAACGTGGGCAAGGCCGCGCGCGTGCATCGTTGCATGGCCATCAGGAAGGCGTGATCGGGCTGCGCCACGCCGTGGCGCGTGCGCAAATCCTGCTGGATGCGCGCGAGCAACTCCGCCGCCATCTCGGCATCGGCCAGAGCCCGGTGCGCCTGACCTGTGCGCGGCAGCCGGAAATGGTCCACCAGGGTACCCAGCCTGTGGCTCGGTGCTTCGGGGTAGAGCCGGCGCGACAGCAGCACCGTGCAGGCAAAGGCGTGCGGCGCAGCCTGGCCGGCCAGTGCCAGTTCCGCACACCAGAAGCGCCTGTCGAAGGAAGCGTTGTGCGCCACCATGGGCAGGTCGCCGACGAATTCTGCGGCCTCTCGCATCACGCGCTCGGCCGAAGGCGCGGTTGCCACCATGGCGTTGGTGATGCCGGTGAGCTGTGTGATGAACGACGGGACGCGCACCCCTGCGTTCATGAGGCTCTGGTAGCGATCGACCACACGCCCTTGCTCCAGGATCACCACCGCCACCTCGGTGGCGCGGTCGCCCGCTGAGGGCGAGATGCCCGTGGTTTCGAAGTCGATGACGGCGATGCGGTTCATGGTGATGGGGTTCGTGTCGGAACGGCGGAAGTCGTTTGTAGGACATGAGCTTATCCTGCGGCTCGAACCTTGTTGATGCCACACCCGCGTGTCATGCTGGCTGCATGCGCGAAACCAGAATCTCGCGAACCATTCGCGTCCTCACCGTGAACATCCACAAGGGCTACAACGCATTCAACAACCGCTTCGTGCTGCACGAGCTGCGGGATGCGGTGCGGGCCGAACAGAGCGACCTTGTCTTCCTGCAGGAAGTCAGTGGTGCATCGGGTCCTGCACATGCGTCGTCGGTGGGGGCGCAGTACGAGTTCCTGGCCGATCAGATCTGGTCGGATCACGCCTATGGACGCAACGCCGTTGCTCAGGGCAAAGACCATGGCAACGCGGTGCTGTCGCGCTTTCCCGTTCGGCACAGCCACAACCACGATATGTCGATCAAGGGATCTGAACCGCGAGGCATGCTTCATTGCGCGCTCACACTGGACGAACACGAGCCGGAGCTGCATGTGATCTGCGTGCACCTGGGACTCAGCGAGTCCCATCGTGCCCGCCAGATGGCCAGCCTGTGCGAGATGGTCCAAAGCGAGGTGCCCGCCGACTCGCCGCTGGTGGTCGCTGGCGACTTCAACGACTGGCGTTCACGCGCCGACGCCGCGCTGGCTCCTGCGGGTTTGCGGGAGGTGTTTCGCGGCGCCTTCGGCCACCATGCCCGCACCTTTCCCGCCCGCTGGCCCTGGCTGAGGCTTGATCGCATCTACACACGCGGTGTGGCTGCCGCAAGACCTTTGCCCCTGCCGCACAGCCCCTGGGCCCATCTCTCCGATCACGCGCCGCTGGCGGCCGAGATCGATCTGCTGGAGGCGACATGAACTCGCATTGGCTGCCTGGCAACCGCATCACCCTGCTGGAAAACGGCGAGGGTTACTACCCGCGCGTGTTCGAGGCGATCTCGCAGGCAAAGGAAGAAGTGCTGCTGGAGACCTTCATCCTGTTCGACGACAAGGTGGGTCGTCAGCTTCACAGGGCCTTGCTGAGTGCCGCCGCGAATGGTGCCACCGTGCATGTGCTGATCGATGGCTGGGGCTCTCCCGACCTGCCGCCGTCCTTCACCCAGCCACTGCTGGACGCCGGCGTGCGCCTGCGAGCTTTCGAGCCGGTACGGCGCCTCTTCGGTGCGCGTGTGAACCTGCTGCGTCGCATGCACCACAAGATCGTGGTGGTCGATGGCCAGCATGCGTTCGTCGGCGGCATCAACTACTCCATCGACCATATTGCCGAATTCGGCCCGCAGGCCAAGCAGGATTACGCAGTCGAGGTGGAAGGGCCGCTCGTGGGTCAGATTCAGGCCTTCTGCCGCGCCAACGTGGAGGCACCACAACCTTCACGTCGGGCATGGGTGCAGCGCTGGCGGAACATGCGCGATCGCGCCGAAGAGGAACGCGAGGTCGAAGACGGAGCGGTGGCCGCCTTCGTGACGCGCGACAACCACCTGCACCGCAGCGACATCGAGCGCCATTACCGCGCGGCGATCCGCAGCGCGCGCCATCGCATCCTCATCGCCAACGCCTACTTCTTTCCGGGCTACCGTCTGCTTCGGGACCTGCGTCGAGCAGCCCGGCGCGGCGTGCAGGTCGACCTGGTCATGCAGGGCCAGCCCGACATGGTGTGGGTCATGCGCGCCACCGAGTTGCTCTACCGGCACCTCATCCGCGCCGGTGTGCGCGTGCACCAGTATTGCGAACGGCCCCTGCACGCCAAGGTCGCGGTGATCGACGATCGCTGGGCCACGGTCGGTTCCAGCAACCTGGATCCGACCAGCCTCAGCCTGAACCTGGAAGCCAACGTCATCGTGCGCGACGAAGCATTCGCCCGCCATCTGCGGGAACGCATTGAACAACTCATGACATCGCACTGCAAGCTGGTGGAGCGGCCGGTACCCGGCAAACTGCGCTCGGCCTGGATCGGCGTGCGCAGCTTCGTGGTGTTCCACGCCCTGCGCCGCTTCCCGGTCTGGATGCAGCGGCTGACCGCACCACCACCGCGTGTGGTGCCCATGGGCGACGAACCCACATGAACAGGAGTCCCCGCATGCGCACCTTGTGGGGCTGGACCCGAAAGGCATTTCCCTGGCTGCTGGCGGTGCTGGTGCTGGCGCTGGTGGCCCGCCAGGCACGCGCTGTGGAATGGGTCGAGGTGTGGGCGGCGGTGCAAGCGATCCCGGCCAGACAGCTGGTGCTGGCGACCTCGCTCGCCGCACTGAGCTACACGCTCTATGCCAGCTTCGACCTGATCGGACGTCATCTCACCCGGGCGCGCATATCCGCTGGCCGCAGCCTCGGCACAGCGGCCATCAGCTACGCCTTCAACCTGAACTTCGGCTCGCTGGTGGGCGGCATGGCCATGCGTCTTCGCCTGTACACGCGATGGGGGTTGTCCGCGCCCACGGTGGCGAAGGTCATCGCCTACAGCATGGTGACCAACTGGCTGGGCTATTCGTGGGTGGCTGGCGCGGTGCTGCTGTGGGCGCCGCCGCGCCTGACCGAAAGCTGGGTTTCAAGCGATCTTCTGCTGCTGCAAACCCTTGGCCTGGCCATGATCCTTTTGACGGTGGTGTACGTCGCCCTGTGCTTCTTCTCGCGCCGACGCCAGCTGTCCTGGCGAGAGCATCGACTCGAGTTGGCCAGCGGGCCGTTGGCGCTGCTGCAGGCGGCCCTGGGTGGGACGAGCTGGTTGCTCATCGGGGCGATTGTCTGGAGCGTGTTTGCCGGCCGCATCGACTACCTCGACGTGCTGGGCGCCCTGCTGCTGGCGGCGGTGGCTGGCGTGCTTACGCACGTGCCTGCGGGCCTGGGCGTGCTGGAGGCGGTCTTCGCCGCGTCGCTCGGAGACTTGTTGCCGGTGGCGGAGGTGCTGGCCGTGGTGCTGGTCTACCGCGCCATCTATTACCTGCTTCCGTTGTGCTTCGCGCTGCCAGCGTATGGCCTGAGCGAAGCCGCGGCGCGCCGCCGTCGACGCACCCGTCCTCAGGACGGGGCGCCCGCCTGATCCTGTGTGCTGGCCAGTTCCACCGGGGCGGGAGGCGGCGGCGAGAACAAGGGCAGCTCCACGCTCACGCGCGTGCCCTGGCCCGGCGCGCTGGTGATGGTCAACTTGCCGGTGTGCGACTCCACGCGAACCCGCATGCCCAAAAGACCATGATGGCCTGCGCGCACCTGGCTCGGGTCGAAGCCCTTTCCATCGTCGCGCACCAGCAGGCGCGCCTGGCCTTCCTGGCGCATGAGTGAGACCCATGCATGGCGCGCATTGGCGTACTTGCTGATGTTCGTCAACGATTCCTGCACCACGCGGTAGACCGTCAGTTCGGCCTCCCGATCCAGCTCCACGGCCTCCAGCTGCGGCACGACAGGAATGCCCAGGCTGCTGGAGACGTCCTGGCACAGCACCTCCAGTGCGGCGATGAGGCCGAGCTGGTCCAGCGAAGACGGCCGCAGGTTCTCGACAATGCGGCGCTTGACGGCGATGCCCTCGTTGAGTCGCTGTTCAATGCCGCCCAGGCGCTCTCGCGCCACGGGTGGCAGATCGGGCACGCGGCGCAGGCGGGCCATTTCCAGTTTCATGGCTGTGAGCAGGCCGCCCATTTCATCGTGCAGTTCGCGGGCAACGCGACCACGCTCGTCCTCGCGGGTGTTCACCAGGTGGCCCGCCAGTTCGCGCAGCTCGGCGGTTCGAACCGCAATCTCGAGTTCCAGCACCTGGCTCTCGCGCGCCTTGCGCTCGTCGCTCTCGCGCAACTGGCGCATGAACATCAACAACGCCATCACCGCCACCAGAACCAGTGCGTGAAGGGCCAGGCGGTTGAGCATGATGGCGTCGAAAAGAGAGAGCCGTGTCGTCTGCTGCGCGGCGGCAGCCCGGTCGAGGACGTGGTCGAATTCCTGCCGCAGCTCCACGTAGCCCTGGCGGCTGCGGTCACTGCTCGCGAGGATGTGCGCACGCGTGCGCTGACCCCGTTCCGTGGAGGCAATCCACTCCTCCAGTGCCGCCACCCGGTTCTGAATTCGTGTCCGCACGGCTTCCACCGACACGGTGCGCCGGGGGTCAGCGTCGGCGATGCGCTGGAAAGCGCCCTCCTGCGCCGCGCGCAGGGTTTCGATGGCCTCCCGGTAGTCGGACCGGTAAATCTCCTGTCCGTTGATCAGGTAGGCACGCGTGGCTGTCTCGGCATCGGTGAGGGCCTGCAGCGCGCGCAAGGCCTGATGACGGGCATCAGACAAGCGGATGCCGCTCTCCAGCGTGGTGCGGGAATGCTGGTACGTGGATTCATTGATGACGATCGTGATCACAGCCAGCGCCAGCACGATGGGCATGACGTAGCGCGTGCGCGCGACGCGTTCGATCGAGGACTTGATCATCCGGGTTCCTGAAGACCCATGACTAGTTCAGGTCGCCAGGCACCGTGCCACCACCATCAGACACGTGGGCGCAGTAGTCGATGAGATCTTCCAGCTCATGGGATTTGTCGAACACCCGGTTCGCGCCGAGCACTTCGCAGCGTCGCCGGATGTCGGCGGTGGCGTAGTTGGTGAGCACCACACGCCTGGCCTGCAGACCAGCTTCCTGCGCTGCCTTGAGCACGCCCAGGCCAGAACCAGAAAGCAGGAAGATATCGATGATCAACAGGTCGACGGACTTGCCCTGTCCCTGCAACCACTGGGTTGCACTGCGCTCGTCCATGGCTCGCCCCACCACCTCGACGTTGGTGAGTTCTTCCAGTGTGGACACCAGGTTCTCATAGATCACCGGGTTGTCCTCAACGATGAAGGTTCTCAGTGACGCCATGGAGGGGGATGGGAGTTCGAAGCGGTGAAAAGAAACGACTGTAAACGGCTCGGGGCGGGTATGGGCGGTCTTGCCGCGCCTCCCCGCCCCGAGCTTGCTCCAGTCCCGGCGCCGTGTCTGTAGGTTTCGTCCTACAGCACGGGCTCGGAATTTCAGGGGCGCACCACGATGTCGTTTCGCACGCCCTTCACGCCGGGGGTCGCCTTGGCCAGGTTCTCGGCGGTGGATTTTTCGGCGTTCGACTTGGCAAAGCCCGAAAGCTGCACCGTGCCATTGAGCGTTTCCACGCTGATGGACGTGGCGCTCACCGTCTTGTCCTCGGCGAAACGAGCCTTCACGCGGGTGGTGATGGCGGCATCGTCGACGTAGGCTCCGACCGTCTGCTGGTCGCGCGCGACGGCGCAGCCCGTGATCTGGACCAGAGAGAAAGTGGCGGCGACAGCCACCAGTGCGGTTGCGATCTTCATGATGTGTTTTCCTAGGAATGATGGGAAGCGGCGCCCTCCTCAGGGACGCTCCCCGGGGTTGATCAGCTGTTCTTCTGCACGACCAGGCGGTTGTCCACGGCAACCACGCCATCCACCGCGGCGGCCAGTGTGGTGGCGCGATCGCGCGAGTCGGCATCGGGCGCGGTGCCCTTGAGGGCGACGCGACCGCCGTCGGTATCGACGTTGATCTGCAGCGCACTCAACTTGTCGTCGGCAGCCAGGGCGGCATTCACCTTGGCGGTGATGGCCATGTCGCTGGCGCCTTCAGCCACGGCCTGGCCGGCTTCAGAACCAGCGGCCTGCATGTCCTTCGCTGCTTCCCTGGCGTCGTTCTGCATCTGGGTCCCAGCGCTTTGCGTCTGGTTGACGCCGCTATCGATCTGCTGACCCACAGTGGCGTCTTCGTTCTTGCCGCAGGCGGCGAGCGCGATGGTGGCTGCCGCAGCGGCAATCAGGGTGAGGTGACGGGTTTGCGTTTTCATGGTGATGTCCTTTCAGTCAGAGCTTTTCGGTCGGGCGCTTCGCCGAGGGGCTGTCGAACCAGTCGTCGCCAGCACTGCGCTCCCAGGCGGCGACCTGTCGCTCGGCTTCGTCCTTGGCCACGCCGTAGCGTTCCTGGATCTTGCCGGCGAGCTGTTCGCGACGGCCGGCAACAACGTCGAAGTCGTCGTCGGTGAGCTTGCCCCACTTCTCGACCACGCGGCCCTTGAGTTGCTTCCAGTTGCCTTCAATGCGATCCCAGTTCATATGCATCTCCTTAAAAGTTGCTGATGTCGTGTCGGACCGGCGGTATGCCCGTCCCGGCTGGCGTTGTTCGTATCGCGTTGCCGTGAATGAACTGTAGGTTTGCCTCCTCGTGGAAGATGTCGGGCAGGCCGCCGCTGCGGTGTAGGACGTATCCGATCGAAAGCGGAGGGTTGTAGGAGCTGTCCGACGCAAGCCGTGCCCGGCGCCTGTTAAATTGCCCGCTCTCACCCACCACCCAGCCACGGCCACACGCCATCAGAGGTCACCATGATCAGAGTCGGAATCGTCGACGACCACGCCATCGTGCGTTCTGGACTGCGCCAGTTCCTCACCGAGCACGTGGACCTGCGCGTCACGGGCGAAGCCAACAACGGCCGCGAAGCCCTGGACCTGGCGCGCACGGGTGAGGTGGACGTGCTGCTGATGGACATCTCCATGCCCGAGCACGGTGGCGTGGACGCGCTGCAGGCCATCAAGGCGCGCTTTCCGGATCTGCACGTTCTCATCCTCAGCGGCTTCCCCGAGGCGCAGTACGCCACCACCCTGCTGCGCCATGGCGCCAGCGGCTACCTGAACAAGGAATGTGCGCCCGAGGAGATCGTCAACGCCATTCGCACGGTCTTTCGCGGCCGGCGCTACATCAGCCCGGCGGTGGCCGAGTTGCTGGCCGACGGCGCGGTGGGTGAAGCCGAACGCCCGCCGCACGAATTGCTCTCCGAGCGCGAGCTCCAGGTTTTCCTGCGGCTGGCCAAGGGCGAGACCATTGGTCACATGGCCGAGAACATGTTCCTCAGCGTGAAGACCGTGAGCACCTACCGCACCCGCGTTCTGGAGAAGCTCAAGCTCGCCAGCAACAGCGACCTGACCTATTACGCACTCAAGAACGGCCTGATCCAGTAAGCGGCTGGCGCGGTCCAGTCGGTGCCGTCCTACAAGCCAGTGAGGTGTTGGCTTGCAGGCAACTGCAGCGTCGATCCCTACAGTGGATACATCGCAATGATGGTCGTTGCGAATCCATCTGGAGAGCTTTCATGCTGCACTACGCTGTTGTCTTCTTCATCATTGCCCTGGTCGCTGCCGTCCTCGGCTTCGGCGGTATTGCCGCAGGCGCCGCAGGCATCGCCAAGATCCTCTTTGGAGTGTTCATCATCCTGGCGCTGGTGTCGCTGGTGGCCGACCTCGTGCGAAAGCGCTGAAGCTCGACGAGCTTTCCTTCACCCTTCTCACAGGAGCCTCACATGTTCAAGACCCCATCGCAAGATCTCACCCGCCAGGCGCTGGACACCGCCAGCGATGTTTCCGACCGCGTCGCACGCGCCGCTCACCACAGCATCGACACGCTGCGCCACCAGGCGTCTCGTGTCGGTGACCAGACGGTGGGCTATGTGCGCGACGAGCCCGTGAAATCACTGGTGGCCGCTGTTGCATTGGGCGCCCTCGCCGCAGTGTTGATCGGCTGGCTGGGTCGCTCGCGCAGCGACTATTGAGCCTTCAGGTCGCCAGGCGCATCAGCTCGATGAAGCGCTTGGCCCCCAACCCGAGCGGCTGATCGTTCTGCCACACCACATCGACCCAGAGCCGCAGCTGGTTGCTCATGTTGCCGAACCGGATTTCCACCAGTTGGCCAGAGGCCACCAGTGGCTCCACCAGGCGCTGCGGCAGGTAAGCCCAGCCCAATCCCGCCTGCACCAGGCTGAGGGTGGCCAGATGGCTGTCGGTGCGCCAGATCTGTCGCGCGACCAACAGGCGCGGATCAGCGCCGTGGGCATCCCGGCTGGCCACCGCAATCTGCCGGACGTCGAGCAGGTCCTTCAGGCTCAGGTGGTCCTGGCGGGTTCTGGCATCGGGATGCTCTGGCGACATCACCGCCACCAGCGTCTCGTGGCCCAACTCCTGAAAGCTTTCACGCTCGTCGGTGCCCGGACGCTCGAACACCAGCGCCAACTGGGCCTCTCCGGCATGCAGCATGCGCAGCGCGGCCGCCTGCGGTGCTGACAGCACTTCCACATCCAGCGAAGGAAATTCCTGGGCCAGGATGGCCAGCGGTTGGCTCCATGGCACCGACAGCAGCTCGGGCGCGATCGCCAGCGTGAGGCGCTTTTCAAGCCCCTGATGGAGTTCCTGCGCGTGGGCCTGCAACTGCCGCAACTGACTGGCGATCTGTCTGGCTTGGGGCTCCAGGGCCCGGGCCACATCGGTGGGTCGTGGCTCGCGCGTGCGGCGATCGAACAACATCAGATCGAGCTCGGCCTCCAGTTGCGCGATCGTCATGCTCACGGCCGAGGGCACCCGTCCGAGTGAGCGCGCGGCGGCAGAGAACGAGCCGGTATCCAGCACCGCCAGAAACACCCGCACGTTGTCGCTGTTGAAGGCCATGGGCCGCAACATATCAGAATTTCTGAAAGTATCTGACTTCTACCGTCAGTCAGACGCACCTAAACTGCGCCGCATGCAAGGCATCAAACGAAAAATCGTCTACGTCACGCTCTACGAGCTCTTCGCCATCGCCTTCTCGAGCGTGGGGTTGGCGCTGCTGGCGGGCGCCAGCATGGGCCACGCCGGTGTGGCGGCCGTGGCCGCTTCCGCGATTGCGGTGGTGTGGAACCTGGTCTTCAACAGCCTGTTCGAGCGTTGGGAAAGCCGGCAAGCCACCAAAGGCCGCAGTCTGGGCCGCCGGGTTGCTCACGCCATCGGTTTCGAAGGCGGCCTGGTGTTCACGCTGGTGCCGCTCTTTGCGTGGTGGCTGGAGATCTCGCTCTGGCAGGCCTTCGTGCTCGACCTCGGCCTGATCGTCTTCTTCCTGATCTACACCTTCGTGTTCAACCTGTTGTTCGATCGGCTGTTCGGCCTGCCGGCGTCGGCCTTGCCCGTCGGGCAAGGGGCCTGAGCGCACAGCCGACAGCCGCGCGATGCACGCGCGGCTGTTGTGGGCTGAGGCTGAGGATCAGTTGAAGCGCTGCAGGTTGCTGAGCTCGCCGTTGGCCATCAGCGTGCCATTGGCTTCAGCGTTGCGCAGTTCACCGACCACATCGGCGCGCGTCTTGTTGAAGGTGGTCTTTTCCATCAGCTGCTTCTTGACCTGCAGGGTGGAGCCGATTTCACCGTTGTCGATCAGCGTGCCGTTGGCCTTGGCGTTGCGGAGTTCAGTTGCCACTTCAGCGCGGCTCTTGCCCATGTGGGTGTTTTCCATCAGCTGCTTCTTGACTTGCATCGTGGAACCGATCTCGCCATTGGCGATGGGTTCGGCGGCGAAGGCGCTGCCTGCGCTGGCGGCTGCGATGGACAGGGCGATAAGGGAAATGCGTGCGGATTTCATGAGAGTTTCCTTTCAGTGGATACCGGCGTGCCGGCGTTGGGTTGCCCACTGAATACGCCCTTGCCGGGTCACCGGATTCAACTCATTTCGCGCCTGAAACCTTTTTTGACAACTTGCCACGCGGGCTCAGCCGGCGGCCTTCGGGTACAGCACCATCTGCGTGCAACGGAACAGCGCAATCGTCTTGCCCGTCTCGCGGTGTGTCACCACCGCGTCCCACACCTGTGTGGTACGGCCCAGGTGCACTGGCCGTGCCACGCATTCAATGGTGCCCGTGAGCGCGGTGCCCAGATGGTTGCTCTTGAGTTCGATGGTGGTGAAGCCATTGGCACCCTGCGGCAGGTTGGCCACGCAGCCATAGCCCGAGCAGGTGTCTGCCAGCGTGACGATGCTGCCCGCGTGCAGGAAGCCGTTGGGCGCCATGGTGTTGGGACACACATCGAGCTCGGCACGGACTTCGTCCGCGCTCAGGTGCGTGACCACCAGACCCAGGTGGCCGGGCAGCGCGCCGGCACCGCGCTGGTTCCATTCTTCAACCGAGTTATTGCTCACGGGGGTCTCCTTTGATGAATGTGTGCGAATGGATGGCGCTCATCGCGTCCAGCTGCCGAGGCGGATGGCGATGGCCAGGGTGGAGCCGTAGACCACGAGGCTGAAGGCAACGATGGCGAAGAAAACCGTGGCAGGCGCCTGGAACACATGCACGCAGAGCCAGCCGCCCACCACCAGCACCACCAGGCGTCCCATGCTGGCCGTGAGCGGCCAGAACATGCGCCCCGCTCCTTGCGAAGCGAAGAACAATGCCAGGCCGAGGCCGAAGAAGGCGTAGCAGGCGCCCACGATGTTCAGGTAGGCCGCACCGAAGCCCAGCACCGCCGGGTCGCTGGTGAACAGGTTCATCCACAGCGAGGGTGCGATGGCGGTGACCAGCCCGATCACGCCCGTGATGGCCGCCACCAGGGCACCGCCCGTCCAGGCCACGCGCAAGGCGCGCGCAGATTGGCCCGCACCCATGTTGGTCGCGACCATGGCGGTGAGCGCAGTGCCGAAGCCGAAGGCGATCGGCACCAGGATGTATTCCAGCCGTGCCGCCACGCCATAACCTGCCAGCGCCGCCGTGCCGTAGCTGCCCACGAAGGCGGTGGCAGCGGCGATCGATGCGTTGCTGATCACCGGGCTCATCGAGGCCGGCAGGCCCACGCGCAGGATGTCGCGCATCAGTGGCCTGTGCACGCGCCACGGCGTGCGGTTGAGGTGCACGGCGCCATCGGTGCGCAGCAGGTAGATGGCCATCACCAGCGCCGACAACGCGTTGACGGTGAGCGTGCTGGCGGCAGCGCCCGCCACACCCAGGGCAGGCACAGGACCCCAGCCGAACACCAGCAATGGACAAAGCATCACGTGCAGCACGGCGGTGCCGAGCAGCATCAGCGAAGGGAGCAGCATGTTGCCGGCGCCGCGCACCACGGCGGCCAGCACGTTGGTGAGCCAGATTACCGCTGCGCCACCGAAGAGCACGTTGGAATACGCCAGCGCGGTCTCCAGCGCCGCACCGCGCCCACCCATGGCGCTGTAGATGCCGCGCCCGAAACCCAGCAGCACGAACATGAACAGCGCAGCCAGCAGCAACGCGATCCACATCGACTGCTGAGCCAGGCGGTTGGCGTCCTCACCTCGCCCGCCGCCCAGCGCGCGGGCCACGGCGGCGGTGGTCGCGCCGCCAATGCCGCCGGCCGACATCTGCAACATCAGCATCGAGAGCGGAAACACCAGCGCGATGCCCGCCAGCGCATCGGCTCCGATGCGTCCGAGGATGTAGCCGTCGTAGCCGATCACCACCGTCATGGCGAACAGGCCCATCACATTGGGCGTGGCCAGGCGCAGCAGCGTGGGCAGCAGCGGCGCATGCAGCATCTGCTGCACGCGCGTCTGGGCCAGTGTTGCGCTCATCCCCGGGCATCCCGCAGGTAGATGCCGGGCTCGGCCGAGAGACCCCGTTTGACCTGTTGCGTGAGCTCGTCGCCGAGCACTTCTTCGGCACCGGCTTCCAGCGCGTCAAAGGCGCGGCGCACCACCTCATCAGGCGACGTCTTCGGCATGTCGATGCCCCGTGTGAGATCGGTGTCAACGAAACCCATGTGCAGGCCCAGCACCTGCGTGCCCTGCGCGCGCAGGTCGTTGCGCAAACCGTTGGTGAGGGCCCAGGCGGCCGACTTGCTCGCGCCATAGACCGAGAGCATGGGCGAGTTGATCCAGCTCGCCACCGAGAGCACATTGAGGATCGCGCCGCCGCCGTGGGCGGCCAGCACGGGCGCAAAGGCCTGGCTCACGCGCAAGGGGCCGAAGAAGTTCGTCTCCATCTGCGCGCGGGCGGACGCGATGCCGCCGTCGGCCAGGAAGCCACCGGGCGATGCGATGCCTGCGTTGTTGATCACCAGCGTCACGTCAGCGCATTGCCGCGCGGCTGCGGCCACCTGCGCGTCGTCGTTCACGTCCAGCGCGATCGGCTCCACGCCTGGCAGCGTGACGCTGGCGGGGTCGCGTGCGCCGGCGTAGACCTTGCGTGCACCGCGCGACAGCGCCTCGCGGGCAAAGGCCAGACCGATGCCGCGGTTGGCCCCGGTGATGAGAAGGGTGGCGCCGTGGATTTTCATGATGGGACTTCCGTGTTGTTGAATATGATGATCGTCATAATTTCGGTCGATCGACAGGGAGACTGGTGGCCGCTCAGTGGTCGGACGGTGTGTCGAAAAGCGCCAGCAAGGCGTTGCGGTTGGTGGCCAGCAGCGCCTTGCCCTCAGTGTTGTCGCCCAGGGCCCTCGCGAGCTGCAGCGCACCCACCATCTGGCTGGCAATGGCAGGCGCACGGGCGGCTTCGGTACCGGCAGGCAGCGCGCCTTCCACCAGCTTGATGAGGCTGCGCACGCGTTGCGCAGCGGCGGCACGCACCTCGGGCGACTGGCGTGGCATCTCTGATGCCAGCGCAGCCACCGCGCAACCGTTCTCGGTGCCGCTCAGATGCCGGTCCGAGAGATAGCCTTCGACGAGCGCGCGAAACGGGCTGGCGCCGCGCGCCTCGCGCGTGGCATTGCCTTTGGCGATGCGCTCGGCGCTTTGCCGGCCCGCATGCGCCAGCGCCTCGGCCAGCAGCGCGTCGCGCGAAGCAAAGTGGGCATAGAAGCCACCGTGCGTGAGGCCGGCCTCTTTCATGATGTCGGCCACGCCCACACCGTTGAAACCCGTGCGCCGGATCACGCGGGCCGCCGTGTCCAGGATGCGCTCGTGGGTCTGTGCCTTGCGATTGGGTGCGATTTCCATGGCGGCATTGTAGCCGTCAATATGACGATCATCATATGATGACCATCATGCAAATCTGGTTTTCCCCCTCTTCGCTCTTTTCTCCCTAGTAGGTCAGGGTCACGATCACGGTGTCCGTGTACGAACCCGAAGACACGCCGCCTTGTGCCGGGATGCGACCGTGGATGGGGACAGGGGTGGGCGAGCCCGTGCCGGTGCCGGAGACGGTGTTCGCGCCCAGGCTGTTGCCCCAGGCGAGCGACCGGGCGGCATCGCGAAAGATTCCGTAGCCGACATACCCGCCCGCGCCGTTGTGCATGCGGCGGCTGCCGGCGTGGTGCTGGCCGTTGTCCATGCCGATCTGCCAGGGCGTTCCACTGGGGCAGCGCAGCGTCACCGAAGCGGACTGGTCGTGCGAGCTCGTGAGCGAGGACGCCAGCGTGCCGAAGTCCAGCTCCGTCACGGCGGTGATCTGGCATCCGGAAGGCACATTGGCGTGGTTGCCCGAGAACCCCAGGCCGATGTTCGTGCCGCTGGAACAGTTGGCCGGGTAGCCGCCACTCCCAAAGGCGTAGCGGAGTTGCCCATCGGGTATCTGGGCCTGGTAGTTGCCGGCAGGCAGGGCGCCTTGCCCGGCGAACACCCGACCATGGATCGGCATGGAACCCGATGCCTGTCCATACCCGCCCGAGCCGGGGATCAGCAGTGTCCACGTGTATTCCGGGTACCCGCCACCCTGGGGCCCGATGATCTGTGTGCGCGCGGCATCGGAGAACAGGTTGTACCGAAGGTAGGCGCCGTTGTAGTTGGTCATCTGGCGCGGATCGACGTCCGGCACCGGCGAACCGCCCGCGATGTACAGGCACGCGCGCACGTAGGCCGGCGTGGACCCGCTTCCGCAGGTGAAGGGCAACGTGGTCTGCGTGTCCGTCGGGTTCACGGCGCTGATGGCACCGAAATTCAGGCCGATGCCGCCACTGACCCAGCAGTTCTGTGCCTGCGCAAGTCCTGGCATGAAGAGGCCACCACCCGCCACCAGAGCCCACAGCCCGATTCGATGAACGAAGGTCATCTGCATGCCATTTCTCCCAGGTGAATCTGACCGGATGGATCGGGTGCGGTCTCGGGCAACCGGACGCGGCAGCTGGCGCCGCCCGGCAGGTCGACCCGGAGCACGGTCTCCGGCGCCGGGTTCTCCATGAGGATTTCTCCGTCGTAGCCGACGTGCGGAAAGAGGGTCATGGCGGGTTCCTGAACCGGCGTGGCGCGGTGGGTGCTTTCCACCACCACGGTGCTGCCCATGGGAATGGGGCGACCCAGTGCATCGCGCAATGCCACCCGTGCCGAGACCACCCGCCGGAAAGCGAAGTCCACTCTCACGCCGCTGTAGCGTTGCGGCACGGCATGGAGGGTGGTGGGCGCGGCGGACACGTCGTATGCCAGGTCCAGCAGGTCCACCGAGATCTGGTTGCGCTGGTTGGCGTTCAGCCGGTTCACCAGCAGGTGGCCGTTCGAATCCGTGCGCCCGATGGGCCGGTTCTCCAGCTTCACCGGAATGCCCTCGAGTCCGTGGGTGGATACCAGGGCGAAGGCATCGTCGATGCGCCGGGTGAGGAACGCCCTGCGGTCCATGAGCGCCACCGCGCCGCCAAACGACGTGCTGAACGAGGTGGTTGAGCCCACCGTCCCCACGCCGTTGTACCGGTCGACCGAACCGGCCCACTGCCCATAGGGTGTGGTCTGGTTCAGGTTCAGGTGGGCCGAGCCCTTGGGCCCGTTCTGCGCAATGCGCCACGACCAGTCGCCGTCCTGCAGGGCGGACCGGCTGGCCTGCCAGCCTCCGGAAAGCTGGCCGTCGTGTCGCTGCGCCGAGGTCGACAGCGTGACGCCCTGATCGAGCGGAACGCTGAGCAGGAAACTCAGGCGCGCGTCTTTCCGGGTCGATCGGGTTTCGGAGAGACCGACCGTCCAGCGCAGCCCGCCGGTGTGCTGCCGTGTCAATGCCACGCTCGCCAGACGCAGCGCCTGCCCGTGAACTTCCTGCTGTCGCATCGCCGTGGCTCCGATGTCCCACCCCGACTGGCTGAAGCCGAAGAACACCCGGTCGCTGCTGCGCGGCGAAGGTGTGCCACCGACCAGCGCCAGATCCCGGAAATGCGGCGAGGCGCGCTGGCTGCGCACCGAGAATCGCCACGGCCGTGCCTGCCACTGAAAGCCGGCGCTGGCCTGCTGGCCGGTGGGTCCACCCGCCGCGTCGCTGGCCGCGAGCGACGCGTTGAGCACACCACCCTGCGCACCGAGCCGGCCCACGCCGCCGAAGCCGATCAGCCTGACGCCTTGGCCCCACTGCGCCTGGCCTTCCACCGTGAAGGCATCGCTCCAACCGTAGCGCCAGGAACCGCTGGCCACCGCTCCGGATGCGTACGAGAAAGACTCGCGTCCATAGGCCTGGCGCATTGCGCCGACTTCGAACGACCCCTCCACCAGCCCCTCGCGAAGCAGCTCCACCGTGCCGTAGATGGGCACGTCCAGCGTGCGCCGCTGGCCGGTGGCGTCCGTGATGACGAGCTGGGCCATGCCCGCGCCGTTGACGGTGGTGAGGCTTTCAATGGTGAAGGCACCGGGCAGAACCTGCAGTTGCTCCTTCAACAGGCCATCGACATACAGGTCCACGGTGGACGGCAGCACCGCCTGCCCTTCATAGCGGGTCAGCGGACTGGTGGAGCGGTAGGGCTGCAGGCCGAAGTCCGTCCCCAGGCGAAGGCCACCCAAGCGCACGGGGCGCAACCACGACAGCGCCGAACTCACGGTGTCGCCCAGGACCAGCGAAAGGCCCTTGTCTGCAAAGTCGCTGCGCCAGCTGGTGTCCAGCCGCAGGTGCGAAGACCCCGCGCCCGGACCGGACGCCCGTTGCGACCACTGACTGAGCATGGTGTGGCTGAACACCCCCAGCGGCTGGAAGTGGCGCCACTCGGTCCATGCATTCAGGTGCGTGGATGCGCCCCCGCTGCGCGCCGAGCGTTGCAGGTACAGGTCGTAGTTCAGCAGCAGGCCTGATGAAGCAGTGTCCACCAGCGGGAGCGGGGTCTTCTGCTGGAGGCCCGTGGTGTGGGTGGTGCTGCGTTCCAGCAGATGCACGGGCGCCAGAACGCTCACCCGTTGGTGGGGTGCGTCGTAGTGCACCTGAACGTCGTGTAGCAGATCGAGCCGGATCTGTTCCTGTTGCCAGAGCCCTGCGGGCAGCCCGTCCGGATTCAGGCCGAGGTCGTGCATGGCCTGGCGGTCTGCCCACACCTGTCCACCCGAGATCGTCAGGCGGACGAGGCCCTGAGCCGGGACCTGGTTGACCCGGGCTTCGAGGTAGAGCACCTGAGCGGAGGCGTCCGGTGCACTGGCCTGAGCCAACGTGACACAGGACAGCGCAGACACGAACAGGAGTGCAGCGGCGACGTCAGGGCTGACCAGGGACCTGCACCAAGACCGTCTCATGGTCGTCCTCGTTGATCCTCGCCTTGAGGGTGCCGTCGATCCGCTGGAGCGAGGCCGGCACCGGCAGGCTCCATTGCCTTGCCGTGCCGGAGAGGACGTAGCCAAACAGGCCCGCACTGAACACCTGGCTCTCGCCGCTGGCCGCATCGACATACGACAGGCCGCTGAACTTGACGCGCCTGGGGCCGTTGTTGCGGATCGTCAGCAAGACCTTCTGGTCTCCCGCGAGCGTCAGCCGGGCGGTGACGTGGGATGCGGGAGCGGACCCGGTCGCGGCGCCGGGAGGGCTTTTGTCCGCCCTTTCCTGTGGCGCGACGAAGACCGGGATCAGGTAGCGAAAAAGGAACTGCACGCCGCCGGGGCGCACGGTCGCCTGGGGCGAGGCCACGTGGGGCGACTCGGGCAGCTGATCGACCAGCAGGCGGTAGGCTGCCTCCGACAGAGGGCTGCTGGCTGGCGTACGGACGATCCGCACGATCTGGGTTTGTCCCGGCGGTATTTCCACCAGCGGAGGGCTTGCCACGAGCTCGGTCGTGCGTTCGAGCGCTTCCTCGCCATCCACCTGGCGCCAGGCCATCACACGGACCTGGGCCTTGACGGGATGCGTGGCGGAATTGCTGAGCCAGACCGCCTGCGCCCGTTGACCGGGGGCGAACTCCAGCAGCACGGGCGTGACCTGAAGGCCGCTCGCGCAGGCGGAGCCGAATGGCAGGCCAGAGCCCAGCGCCACGGATGCCCACAGGGCCACGCGCCAGCGTGCCCATGCACCCCCGCGTGGCGCGGGGGTGGCCACACGACCCGACATCGGGATCAGTAGGTCACCGTGGCGATGACCACATCCGTGTAGTCACCGGCCGGTGAGTTCGCCGAGGCGATCCGACCGTACACCGGGATGGTCTGGGCCGAGCCCGAGCCCGTACCGGCCAGCGAGCCGGCCAGGTCGTTGCCCCAGACCTGCGAGCGTCCCGCGTCGCGGTAGAGCTCGTAGGCAACGTAGTCGGTGCCCTTGGCCATGCGGCGCTCGCCGCCGCTGAAGTTCTCACCGCCGTCCAGGCCGATGGTGTAGTCCGTACCCGGCGTGCAGTTGACGCTGAGCGCACCGGCCGCGTCGGTATCGATGGCGGTGGACTGGATGCTGCCGAAGTCCACATCCGTCGGGCTCACCGAGTGGATGTTGCAGGTGGCTGTGATGGTCACCTTGACGGTCAGGTTGGCGGTGTCCGATGCGGCATGGGCACCGTAGGCGCCCAGGAGGCAGGCGGTGAAGATCGACAACTGGCGCAGGCTGAGCATGATGATTCCTTCCAAGGTTCAGCGGCGCATGCGGACTTGAACAGGAGGTTCAAGTTTTTCATGGCCTAGTCGGAAGGCTAATGAAGCCGATGCTTATGGAAGTACGAAAGGCATCAAATGCATTTTGGGCGTCACCAAATGCTGAATTTCGACATGGAGTGTTTGGAACGGCTCCAGCCCGCGCTGCGTTTGAGGGGTGTGATCAGTCCAGCACCAGCCCGCTCATGTTCACCACGACACCCGAAATCGCCGCCGCGCCATCGGACGCGAGGAACACGAGCGTGGCGGTCAGGTCGTCCAGCGTGGGCAGGCGCTTGAGCAAGGTGGTGGTAGCCGCACCCTCCAGCATCTGGTCCACCGTCAGCCCCAGGCGCCGCGCTTCGGTGGCGAACACCGGCCCTGCGTGCGAACCCAGCGGCAGCGTTTGCGGAATGGCATGCGAGCGAACGCACACGCTGCGGACATCGCTGGCGCCGAGCTCGCCGGCCAGGTGCCTTGAAAACGCCTCCACGCCCGCGCAGGCCACGCTGTGGCCCAGAAAACCCGGCCCCACCATGCGCGAGGCTGGCGTGGTGAGCGAGAGCACCACGCCACGGCGCTGGCGCACCATGTGCGGCGCCACCGCCTTGGCGATGTTGAAGCTGCTGCGGATGTAGGTGTCCACCGGCAGCGCGAAGTCATCCAGCGACAGCCCTTCCAGCGGCACGCCCTGCACGTGCACCACGCCAATGGCATTGAAGGCGATGTGAATGCCCGGGGCGCGCCCGGCCACGCGGGCGGCGTGCTGCTCGACGGCCGCCGCGTCCAGTGCGTCCACCGTGTCCCAGTGCGCCGATCCGCCAGCGGCGGCAATGTCCCGTGCCACCGCCTCCAGGCGAGGCGCGGAACGCCCCGCCAGAAACACCTGAGCGCCGGCGCGCGCGAAAGCGCGTGCAGCCGCGCCACCCAAAGCGCCACCACCGCCATACACGATGGCCGTGCGTCCTTCCAGAACCATGAGGAACTCCTTGTCTTGCGCGCCGGCTGGCGAACCTGCCGCCGGTCGCTCCACAAGGACGTGCGTGCGCCGTGTTTTCCGACACTGCTCCGCGCATCGATCAGGCGCGTCGATCAGTCCGGCTCCATCCCCTGCACGGGCAGCACGCCGGGCGCAAAGGCCACGATGGGGCGCACCACGAAGCGTGCCGTGTCGAACGTGAGGCGTTGAGCGGCCGCGTGCGCATCGGCTGGCGAGGCACAGTCGATCACGTAGATGCCCATCAGCTGCTCCTTGGTTTCGGCAAAGGGGCCATCCGTGACCGGTGGCGCCAGCCGCATCACCGGACCCAGCTGGTGCCGCGCCAGCAACTCGCGGCGCAGCTCGGCGTGTCGGCCCATCACCTCCGCCTCCTCGCGTTCAGACCACGCCGCCACGGCGGCTTCCGAGCCATAGATCAGGATCGAGTACAGCATCGGAACGCCTCTTTCTCTTTCTTCAGTTGCGATCAGGTTCCCGGCCGCGCAAGGCGTCCAGGCGGGCATGGATGTGCCGCCTCTCGGCGGGTGTGCGGGCCATCGCCAGCGCGCAGTCGAGCGCGGCCCGCGCTTCTTCAGGGCGGTCCAGCTCGTGCAGCAGCGCGCCGCGCAAGCCGTGAAAATGGAAGTACCCGGCCAGGCTCTGCGTCAGTGGATCGACCAGGCGAAGCGCCGCAGCAGGCCCGCGCAGCTTCGACACCGCCACCGCCCGGTTCAGCGTCACCACCGGCGAAGGCTGCAGCGCTTCCAGCGCGGCATAGAGCCGATCGATCTCCCCCCAGTCGGTGAGCTCCGCGCACGGCGCGCGTGCGTGCGTGGCGGCAATGGCGGCCTGCAACTGGTAGGGCCCGGGCGCCTGCCGGGCCAGCGCGTCGTGCAGGTAGGCCAGGCCCAGTTCGATCTGGGCAGGGTCCCAGCGCGTGCGGTCCTGCGCCTCCAGCAGCACGATGTCGCCCGCCGCGTCCAGCCGGGCCGCTGCGCGGGCATGCTGCAACAGCATCAGCGCCACCAGCCCGCCCACTTCGGCATCGTCGTCAAAGAGCTGGTGCAGCAGGCGCACCAGGCGAATCGCCTCTTCGCAAAGCGCCGGGCGCAGATGCTGTTCGCCGCCACTGGCCGCATAGCCCTCGTTGAACACCAGGTACAGCGTCGACAGCACCGCTGAAAGCCGGCGCCCGGTTTCGATGCGGCCAGGCGCCTCGAACGGCACGCGCAGTTCGCCAATGCGCCGCTTGGCCCGCGTGATGCGCTGTTCCATCGCGTCTTCGCTCACCAGAAAGGCGCTGGCCAGTTCGGCCAGCGAAAGCCCCGAGACCACGCGCAGCGCCAGCGCCAGCTGCTGCGGGAGCGGCAAGGCCGAGTGGCAGCAGACGAACAGCAGGCGAAGCACGTCGTCGCGGTACCTCGAGCGTTCCAGCCGGTCGATCAGCGCGGGGTCGGCGTCGTCCGTGTCGGACATCATGTCTTCGGCCGGCAGGGGTTCGTTGCGGGCGCGCCGCCGCAGCTCATCGATGCCCGCGTTGCGGCCCACCAGCACCAGCCAGGCTACCGGATCGCGAGGCGGCCCGTCTGCAGACCACACGCGGATGGCCTGCACGCAGGCTTCCTGCAAGGCGTCTTCGGCGGTGTCGAGATCGCGGAAATAGCGCAGCAGCGCCGCCAGCGCCCGGGCGCGGCTGTCTTTCAGGCTCTCGGTGATCCAGGCGGAGTCGTTCATGGCGTCGGCGGTGTTGCGGGGCGCTTTCCCCGAAGGACGCATCAGCCGCGAGAATACCGACATGGGCCGCTGAACGGTCGAAATCCTTCGCCGTCAGACCGCCACTGGAAACTCGCCACATGGACCCGTTGACCGATACCGCGCCGCAGCCTGCCGACGGACTCGACGTGCTGGTCGTCGACGACTCGCCGGAAGCCGCCGAGACCCTGGCCATGGCGCTCACCATGGACGGCTACCGTGTGCGCACCTGCCACAGCGGCGCGAGCGCGCTGGCCTGCATCGCGCGGGACTTTCCGCTGTGTGTGCTCATGGATTTCGGCCTGCCCGACATGGACGGCCTGGACATCGTCAAGGAAGTGCGCGCCCTGCACGGCAACGCCATCGTGATCGTCATGGTCACCGGCCAGGACATCACCCACACCCGGGTGGCAGAGGCTGCCGGGCTGGTGGACCACTACTTCACCAAGCCCGTCAGCCTGGAAAAACTCCGCCAGATCCTGCCGCCCGTCAGGCCGCCATCGACATAGCCTGTGGTTGCTGATTCTGCGGTGCGGGCACCCGGTGCTCAAATGCCCGCTCTTCGTCGTTCACCAGCTCCACACGAAAGCCCGACAACAAGCTGGCAGGCAGGCGCGGATCGAGGTACGGACACTCATCCAGCCACAGGTCGGGGTGGCTCTGCAGATCCTGCACGCAACTGTGGAACAGCAAGCCTTCATCAAAGCCGGGTTGCACTCCAAAAATCTTGTACGCCAACATGAACGCCCTCCAGAAAACAGATCAACGAATGGGGCCAACGACATGGACTTCAAACTTTGTACTCACATGCTGCCACCGCTGCGAGGCAAGAATATGACGCCCGGCGCGAACGGTTTGTAGGACGCGTGCCAATTCTCACGACAGCACCTTCAAAACGGCCAACGGCACCGCCCCCCATCAGTGCTTCGCTTGCGCGTCGGTCTTGATGGCGCCGCGGATGTTCATCGCCGCCAGCCCCACCTGCAGCGCGATCAGTGCGTACGCCCCCGCATGCAAGCCCCATACCACCCACAGCACATTGCTCGCCAGAAACACCCAGAAGCCCACGTTGCGCCGCACCGCGCTGCGCGAAGCCACCAGCCAGGAGGCGACCAAGGTCACCACCATGGCCGGCCATTGCATGAGATCGAGCAGGTTCATGCCTGCATGGTGCGGGGCGATGCACCGTTTTGACTGTTCGGCACCCCACAGAGACACTTCATGGCGCGCTGCGGATGCATTCCAGCCCATGCAGCCACAGCACCGGCGTGCGCGGCCTGTTTTCCATGGCGTGCGCCATCTGCGGCACAAAAGAAGGCGCCAACCCCAGCGAGGTGGCCGTGAGCGAGCCCTATTTGAGAAAGCTGCGGCGCGAAAGGCCTTTGCGGCGCATGACCTCGTAGAAGGTTTCCATGACGGGTGGTCTCCAGTGCTTTTGATCGGGGGGCCGGGGCTGCATCGCAATTCGTGAGCCAGCCTGATCAAGGCACGGGAATACCCTATGGGGCGCGGTTAAGTTGTTGTTTTTGTTGGTGTGTGGCGCGGGGATTGGCGCAGCGAGGAAGGTTGGGGATTTGGGGGTGGAAACTGGGTTGCCGGTGTGGCGATCGGATTGGAAGATGATCTTGCAGATTTGCGAAGACCGCGCACTTTGATCCAACTCCCTTGCTTAGTGCTCCCGGTCGAGGGCTCGAAAAGGAAGCGATGGCTTGATCCAGCGGCTCCTAACTTCAGAGTGAGGCTGTGGAAAACCCTGTGTATATAAAGTGGATAAGCGGTTGATTCTTTGAGAAGTTTTGCACTATAAACACAGTATGACGCTAAACTTTTTTTAAAATGTCGCCGGTTGCTCGACACAACCCGACCGAGTGGTTTTCTGCCACTCAAGCTGCTCGCTTGGCTGGGTTGTCAAAGGCTATGTTGAACTACTTGTGTCGCTCTGGCTTGGTGTTGCCGTCTTGTGACTGCCCTCGCGGTCATGGCATTCCAAGGCACTACTCTTTTGGCGACGTGGTGGCCCTAAGGTTGGTTGCACGTTTGTCCAACGCTGGGATCTCCCCGCTCAGGATGCGTAAGGGACTCGAGTACCTTCGGGCCCATCAACCCCGAATCACGCTTACTTCTCTGCCAGCGACCCATCTGGTGACTGACGGTGAGTATGTGTACTTAAGGGGCGCTTCTGACTCTTTGGAGCGTGCAACCGACGGTCAATACGCTTTTGCGTTTGTGGTTGAGCTTGAACAAGTTCGACGCGAAGTTGTCGATTTGATGGAACAAAAAGCTGCAACAGGCTGACGCGCGCAGGTGGCTAGAGCAAAGATTCGAGGTAAAACGGTGTCTAGCGTTTTACCTCTGCACAGGAGGTCCTATATGGTTGAAGCAACACACGTTTTGCCAAGAGCTGAGCTCTTAACTTTTGAAGATGCCTTGCCTCGCATCCTTCCTCAACATGAGGGCGAGTACGTCGTAATTCAGGGGCAGCATTTGTTGAAGTTTTTCAGCACTTACGGGGATGCGTTGGATTGGGCGTACTCCACTTTGGACCTTGACTCCTTTTTTGTTAAGCGAGTCTCACCTGCTGAGCTGAGCACGGTGCACTTCACCCGCGATTTAGGTCCGTGCCGCAACAGCTGAGTCTTGAGGCTCGCGGTAACGGGCTCATCGTCGATGCGACGGTGTGGATGAGTCCTCAGCGGCGAGCTGCGCTTTTTCAACGCGGGCGTCAGCATGAAGTGGGACATGCAATCCCAATCTCTCTCATTATTGATACTGGCGCAGACAGCACGATGCTCAGTAGTCAGCTAATGCGAAGTTTAGGTATCGAGCCTACCGGTCAGACTCGGGTACTCACCTCAGCCTCTCGCGGTGTGCCAGAGCTCGTTGATATCTATGGCGTTGAGCTAACGATACTAGGTAACCCGACGCAGCAGCCCTGGCGTCTTTCAACGCTCGAAGTCTTGGCCCGCTCGCTTGAGAACCAGGGTACAGACGGCATGCTGGGCCGTGATGTTCTCAAGCTAGGCATATTGCACTATGACGGCCCGCGTGGCCGCTTCACGCTCGACTACTCCTGACGAGGCGACGCTGCGGGCCATTCAGTCTGCATAAGAGCACGGCGCGAGACTTGGCGGCGCGACACGGTGTGCCGGGCGTAGGCGACTGGACCAACAGCACGCTGGCTTCGTGGAAGAAGTGCCTGCATGGGCTGGGCAGCAGCAACTACCAACGGTTATCTCGGCTCATGAGGTCCAGGTAGTACTCACCTACGTAGAAGTCGCGGTAAGCGCGATAGAGTGTTGATTCATTTCCAAAGCTGGGCCATTTCGGGACGCTTTCACGTTGAAATCTGAGCCACGTTGCCGCTCTATCCT
>NZ_JBIMLB010000013.1:0-140736 GCF_051860785.1 Hydrogenophaga sp. | reverse complement strand
ATCAACAAGGATCCCGAAGCGCCGATCTTCTCGGTGGCCGACTACGGCCTGGAGGCCGATCTCTTCCAGGCCGTGCCAGGGCTTGTGCGGGAGATCAACGCATGAATCCAGGGTTGCCTAAGTCTTAATAAGCACCCATGTAGTCGCGTTTACCGATCTCAACGCCGTTGTGGCGCAAGATGGCATAGGCGGTGGTCACGTGGAAGAAAAACTGTGGCAGGCCGTAGTGCAGCAGGTAGGCGCTGGCCATCAGCTTCTTTTCCTTCGGCGTGCCGGGGCGCAGCACGATCTCGCGGCTCTCACTTGAATCAAACTGATCCGGCTTGAAGGAGCCGACATGGGCCAAAGTCTTGGTGATCAATGCCTGCAGGTCCGAGAAGCTGGCCTCGGTGTCGGGCCAGGACGGCACCTCGGCACCCGCCAGGCGAGAGGAAATGCCCTTGGAGAAGTCTGCGGCGATCTGTACCTGACGGATCAGCGGGAGCATGTCGGGAAACAGCCGCGCCTGGAGCAGCGCATTGGGATCGATGTTCTTTTGCGTGGCGTGGTCTTCGGCTTTCTTGAGCACATCCGACAAGGCCTTCAGCATCTGCTGCAGGACGGGAACGGAGGCGTTGTACAGGGGGCTGGTCATGATGGATGAATTCACTTTTTGATGTGGCACGATCGCCTGGGCTGGCAGGGCAGAGGCCTTGCCGACCTTGTGAGGCTACCAGCATGTGTCCAACCTACGCTCCCACCGCCTTCAAAACTTCCTCCGCCGTCCCCGGCGCATTCATGGCCTCTGCATTTCCGCCCGCCTGCGCCACCGCATCCCGCAGCGCTTCAAACACGCTGATGGCCAGCATGAACGGCGGTTCGCCCACGGCCTTGCTGCCATGCACGTTGTCTTCGCGGTTGGCTTCGGGCCAGAGGTCGGTCTTGAAGTGTTCGGGCACGTCGCCGGTGGCGGGGATCTTGTAGGTGCTGGGGGCGTGGGTCTGCAGGTAGCCCTTGTCGTTCCACACCAGTTGCTCGGTGGTGAGCCAGCCCATGCCCTGCACGAAGCCGCCTTCGATCTGGCCGATGTCGATGGCGGGGTTGATGCTGCGGCCCACGTCGTGAAGGATGTCGACCT
This sequence comes from Hydrogenophaga sp., assembly GCF_051860785.1. Taxonomy (GTDB): domain Bacteria; phylum Pseudomonadota; class Gammaproteobacteria; order Burkholderiales; family Burkholderiaceae_C; genus Hydrogenophaga. The sequence goes on along the minus strand of NZ_JBIMLB010000013.1, from coordinate 139,619 downwards.
TGAGCACGCGGCTTTCGCCGGTGAGGGTGTCGATGGCGACTTCGGTCACAGCCGCGCCGTAGGCGAAGTAGTAGAAGGGCCGGCCGGTGAGCGTGGTCTTGTCGTAGTGGATCTTGGGCGTGCGGTAGAAGCCGTCGCTCCAGAGCTGGATGCGGTTGGTGTACGCGGCGCTCACCACGTCTTCGAACTTGCGCGTGGTGGTGGGCGTGATGACCTGGCCATTCTCGAAGCGCACCGCGCCCGCGCCGCAGCCATCGAGGCCAGAGACGAAGGCCGCCAGGTTGTCGCGCACGTGGCGGGCAGCGAACTGGGCGGCGCGGCCGTTCAGGTCGGTGCCGCTGCTGGCGGCGGTGGCGCTGGCGTTGGGCACCTTGCTGGTGTCTGAAGCGGTGGAGAGCACTTTTTCAAACGGCACGCCCAGCTCGTCGGCCACGATGGCGGCCACCTTGGTGTTCAGGCCCTGGCCCATTTCGGTGCCGCCGTGATTCACCTGCACGCTGCCGTCGGTGTACACGTGCACCAGCGCGCCGGCCTGGTTGAACAGCGTGGCGGTAAAGCTGATGCCGAACTTCACCGGCGTGAGCGCAATGCCTTTCTTGAGGACAGGGCTCTGCGCATTCCACTCAGCGATCTGCTCGCGGCGCTGGCGGTATTGGCTGGTCTGCGCCAGCGTGGTCATGAGCGGTTCGAGGATGTTGTCCTCCACCTTCATCTGGTAGTGCGTGACGTTGCGTGTGTCGATGCCATACAGGTTGCGCATCCGCACGTCCAGTGGATCCAGGTCCAGCGTGCGGGCGATGTCGCTCAGGATGCGTTCGATGACGATGACGCCCTGCGGGCCGCCGAAGCCGCGGAAAGCGGTGTGGCTCTGGATGTTGGTCTTGCAGCGGTAGCTGGAGATGACCACGTCTTCCAGGAAGTAGGCGTTGTCGGCGTGGAAGATGGCGCGGTCGGCCACGGGGCCGGAGAGGTCCGCGCTGAACCCGCAGTTGGCGAGCATTTCCAGTTCGAGCCCGCAGAGCAGGCCGGTGGCGTCAAAGCCGGCGCGGTAGTGGTAGGCGAAGGGATGGCGCTTGCCGGTGATCATGAAGTCGTCGTCGCGGTCCAGCCGCAGCTTCACCGGGCGCTTGAGCTTGTTCGCGGCGATGGCGGCCCACACCGCCAGGTGGCCGGCCTGCGTTTCCTTGCCTCCGAAGCCGCCGCCCATGCGCCGGCATTCCACCGTCACGGCGTGGTTGTCCAGCCCGAGTGCGTGCGAAACCCAGTGCTGCACCTCGCCAGGGTGCTGGGTGCTGGAGTACACCCACCACTGGTCCTGCTCCAGCGGCAGCACATAGGCCACCTGGCCTTCCAGGTAGAAGTGTTCCTGCCCGCCGATGTCGAAGCTGCCTTCAATCACGTGGGCTGCACGCGCCAGCGCGGCGGCGGCGTTGCCGCGTTTCACGTGCACCGGTGGCAGAACATAGCTTTGCAGCGCGTGCGCCTCGTGCACGCTGATGACGGCGGGCAGGGGTTCGATGTCGAACTTCACCAGCCGGGCAGCGCGGCGTGCGGTCATCACGTCGTCGGCCACCACAAGCGCGGCGACCTGGCCGATGAACTGCACGGTGTCGGTGGCGAACACGGGTTCGTCGTGCGCGAAGGCGGCGAGCATGGGGTCGCCGGGGATGTCGGCGGCGGTGAAGACGCCGCGCACACCGGGCACGGCCAGCGCGGCTGCGGTGTCCAGCCCGCGCAGCTTGCCGTGTGCCACGGGCGAGCACACCGGCGCGGCGTGCAGCGTGCCGCGCACCTCGGGAATGTCGTCAATATAGGTGGCGCCCCCGGCCACCTGGGCGCGCGCGCTTTCGTGGAAGCGCGAGACGCCGGCGGCAAGTTCGGCCGGGCGCTTTTTGGGGGTGGTGGGGATGGGCGTCTCGGGCGCGATTTCGGCGTCGGCCCGGGACGAGATCACCACCGGCGTATCGGCCGTGTTTTTGTCGCGTGCGTTCATGCCACAGCCTCCAGGTCGGATGCAGTCAGGCTTTCCAGGTTGATGCGCTGCAGGCCCTGGCTTTCCAGCCAGAAGCGCTGCAGCAGGTTGCCCAGCACCGTGTGGCGGTAGCCGGCGCTGGCGCGCATGTCGGAAATGGGCTGGAACTCGGCGCGCAGCGCGGCGGTGGCGGCCATCACCGTGTCGGCCGTCCAGGGCTGGCCGAGCAGCGCGGCTTCGGTCTGGCGGGCGCGCACGGGTGTGGCTGCCACGCCACCGGCACCGATGGACACGGCCTTCACGGTACCGTCTTCCACCGTCATGCGGATGGCGAGGCAGACGGCGGAGATGTCGTCGTCGAAGCGCTTGCTGATCTTGTAAACGGTGGCCGTTTCACCCTTCACCGGCCGGGGCACCTTGATCCAGCACAGCAGTTCGTCCGGCTTCATCACGTTCTGCCGGTAGCCGGTGTACAGGTCTTCCAGCCGGATCTCGCGGTGGGCGATCTGCTTGCGTTTCGCATCCCAGCGCATCAGCACCACGTTGGCGCCCAGGGCGATCAGCAGTGGCATGGAATCGCCGATGGGCGAGCCGTTGGCCACGTTGCCGCCCAGCGTGCCGGAATTGCGCACCGGCAGGCCCGCGAAGCGCTGGGCGAAGGCCTTGAGTTGTGGGCGCTCGCTCACCAGCGCGGCGTAGGCGTCGGTCAGCGTCACGGCGGCGCCAATCGCGATGTGGTGCGGATACGTTTCCACGCGCCTCAGCTCTTGCGCGGTGGTCACGTCCAGCACCTGGGCAAACCGCTTGTGCATCTTGGTGACCCACAGCCCCACGTCGGTGCAGCCGGCCACCACCTGGGCTTTCGGGTGCGCGGCGCGGGCCTGCAGCAGGGCGGGCAGGGTGGTGGGGCTCAGGTAGTGCTCGCCGGTGGCAGGCTGCAGCTTTTTCAGCGCCGCCACAGTGGCGGCTTCGTTCACGCCGCAGCCGGCGGGCAGGGGCAGCGAGCCCATCTGCCGAGCGGCATCCAGAATGGGGCGGTAGCCGGTGCAGCGGCAGAGGTTGCCTGACAGCTCCACCTGGGCCTGCGTGCGGTCGATGCCCTTGCCGCCCTTCGTGTTCTGGTACATCCCGAACAGGCTCATCACGAAACCCGGCGTGCAGAAGCCGCACTGGCTGCCGTGGCACTGCACCATGGCCTCTTGCACCGGATGCAGTTCACCGCCGGGCGCTGCCAGGTCTTCAGCGGTCCACACCGCCAGGCCCTGCACCGAGTGCGCCAGTCGGATGCAGCTGTTGATGGCCTTGTATTCCAGCTGGCCGCCCACCGCCTCGCCCAGCACCACGGTGCAGGCTCCGCAGTCGCCTTCGCCGCAGCCTTCCTTGGTGCCGGTGCAGTGCAGGTCCTCTCGAAGCACCTCCAGCAGCGTGCGGTCGGGTGCCACATGGTCCAGCGTCACGGCCTGGCCGCGCCGCAGGAAAGTCAGGGTTTGTGCGGATGTGTCGGTGCTCATGCATGCCAGCATAGCGCCGACCCTTTGGCACAACATATGCTCAGCCATATGTCCAGAATGCCCAAAACACCATCCAGCTGCATATGACATGGGTATGAAATACGCCACCATGTTCGACAAGATTGACCTGCACCTGATTCGTGTGCTGCACACCGTGCTCACCGAGCGCAGTGTCTCGCGTGCAGCGATCCGGCTGGGCATGTACCAGCCGGCGGTAAGTGCGTCGCTCAAGCGCCTGCGCGAACTGGCCGGGGACCCCCTTCTGGTGCGTTCGGGCTCGGGCATGGTGCCTACCGTGGCGGGGCTGCGCATGATCGAACCGGCCGCCGACATCCTGCGCAGCGCCGAGGTGCTGTTCTCCGACGCCCGCAGCTTCGACCCCGCGACCGCGCAACACAGCTTCAGCCTGGCCGCCAGCGACTACCTGGACCCGCTGTTCCTGCCGCAGCTGGTCACGCAGATCAAGAGCCTGGCGCCGCACTGCCCGATCGACATTCACCCCCTCTCGCGCGATTCCGACTACCGCAGCCACCTGGCCCAGGGCGACGTGGACGTGGTGATCGGCAACTGGGCGCAGCCGCCGGACGACCTGCACCTGGGCCGCCTGTTCGGCGACGAGGTGGTGTGCCTGGTGTCCAACCAGCACCCGGCGGCGCGGCGCGGCTGGGACGTGGAGGCCTGGCTGGGCGCCGAGCACATCGCGCCCACGCCCACCCACCCCGGCGCGCGCGGCTTCATCGACGACCACCTGGCCAGCCTCGGCCTGGTGCGCAACATCACCGCGCGCTGCCCGCATTTCGGGCTGATCCCGGCCATGGTGGCGGGCAGCCTGCTGGTGCTGACCAGCGGGCGCCAGTATTGCGAGCGCTTCACCAGCGTGCTGCCGGTGAAGGTGATGCCCAGCCCGGTGGCGTTCCCCCGGATGATGTATTACCAGCTCTGGCATGAGCGCACCCACGCATCGAACGCGGCGCGCTGGCTGCGCGAGCAGATCAAAGGCGTGGCCGCTTCGCTCAAGCGCCCGGACGCCGAGTCCTGACCCTACACACACAAGAAGGAGACCCATGACCACCCCACGACTTCAATTGAGCGGCATCACCAAGCGCTATCCCGGTGTAGTGGCCAACAGCGATGTCTCGCTCACCGTGCAGCCCGGCGAGGTGCATGCCGTGCTGGGCGAGAACGGTGCCGGAAAATCGACGCTGATGAAGATCATCTACGGCTCGGTCAAGCCCGACGAGGGCTCGGTGATGTTCAACGGCAAACCGGCGCACATCCGCAACCCGCAGGAGGCGCGCGCGCTGGGCATCAGCATGGTGTTCCAGCACTTCAGCCTGTTCGACACGCTCACCGTGGCCGAGAACGTCTGGCTGGGGCTGGACAAGTCGCTCACGCTGCCCGCGGTGGCCGCCAGCATCACCGCGAAGGCGACCGAGTACGGGCTCGACATCGACCCCGATCGACCGGTGCACACGCTCTCCGTGGGCGAAATGCAGCGGGTGGAGATCATCCGCGCGCTGCTGACGAACCCGCAGCTGCTGATCCTGGATGAGCCCACCTCGGTGCTCACGCCGCAGGCGGTGGAAAAGCTCTTCGTGGTGCTGCGCAAGCTCGCATCGGAAGGCTGCAGCATCCTCTACATCAGCCACAAGCTGCACGAGATCCGCGAACTGTGCAACGCCTGCACGGTGCTGCGCGGCGGCAAGGTCACCGGGGTGTGCGACCCGCGCCAGGAAAGCAATGCATCGCTCTCGCGCCTGATGATCGGCGCGGAGCCGCCTGCGCTGGACGTGCGCGAGCTTCACGCGGGTGCGGTGGTGCTCGAGGTGAGCGGCCTCACGCTGGCGAGCGACGACCCGTTCGGCACCCAACTCAACGACATCGCGCTGACCGTGCGCGCGGGCGAGGTGGTGGGCATCGCCGGTGTGTCCGGCAACGGGCAGAGCGAGCTGCTCTACACGCTCTCGGGCGAAGACCGGCGCGCACCGGCCGGCAGCATCCGCGTGGGCGGGCACGACGCTTCGCGCTACGCACCCGGCAAGCGGCGCGCACTGGGCCTGCACTTCGTGCCCGAGGAACGCCTGGGGCGTGGCGCGGTGCCCACGCTCTCGCTGGCGCACAACCTGCTGCTTTCGCGCCGCGACGCGCTGGGCGCTGGCGGCTGGATCAAGGTGGACGCGCTGAAGAAACAGGCGGCAGACGTGATCGCCCGCTACAACGTGAAGGCCAACGGGCCGGACGCCGCGGCCAAGTCGCTCTCGGGCGGCAACCTGCAGAAGTTCATCGTGGGCCGCGAGATCGAAGCGAAACCCAAGCTGCTGATCGTGAGCCAGCCCACCTGGGGTGTGGACGTGGGCGCCTCGGCGCAGATTCGTGGCCAGATCCTCGCGCTGCGCGACGCCGGTTGCGCCGTGCTGGTGGTGAGCGAAGAGCTCGACGAGCTGTTCGAGATCAGCGACCGCCTGCACGTCATCGCCAAGGGCCGCCTCTCGCCCAGCATGGACCGCAAGGACGCGACCATTGAGCGCATCGGCGAATGGATGTCGGGCCTGTGGGACGCTTCATCGCACCAGAACAACAACGAAGAAAAGGAGACCGCCCATGTTGCGGCTTGAAGTCCGTCCCCAGCCCTCGGCGCGCTGGGGCTATGCATCGCCTTTGCTGGCGCTGCTGATCACGGTGGTGATCGGCGTCATCCTGTTCGCCGTGCTCGGCAAGGACCCGGTGCGGGGCCTGCAGGTGTTTTTCTGGGAGCCGATCAAGAGCACCTACGCGCTCTCGGAGCTGATGGTCAAGGCCACGCCGCTGCTCATCATCGCGCTCGGCCTGGCGGTGTGTTTTCGCTCCAACGTGTGGAACATCGGCGCCGAAGGCCAGTACATCATTGGTGCCATCTGCGCCGGTGGCGTGGCGCTGCTGGCCACCAAGGAAACCGGCGTGTGGATCATCCCCGCGGTGCTGGCCGCCGGTGTGCTGGGCGGCATGCTGTGGGCCGGCATCACCGCGTTGCTGCGCGACCGCTTCAACGCCAACGAGATCCTGGTGAGCCTGATGCTGGTGTATGTGGCCGTTCAGGTGCTGAACTTCCTGGTGTATGGACCGTGGAAGGACCCGCAGGGCTACAATTTTCCGCAGACCAAGACCTTCGAATCGGTGACGCAGATCCCGCGCCTGATGACGGGCTCGCGGGTGAACATCGGCCTGCTGCTGGCGTTGGCCGGCGTGGCGGCCGTGTGGGTGTTCCTGTTCCGCACCTACTCGGGCTACGCGCAACTGGTGGGCGGCCTGGCGCCGGCCGCAGCGCGCTACGCGGGCTTCTCGTCGCGCAAGGCGCTGTGGATCGCGCTGCTCACCTCGGGCGGCGCGGCCGGCCTGGCGGGCGCGCTGGAAGTGGCCGGGCCCATCGGCCAGCTCACGCCGTATGTGCCGGCGGGCTACGGCTTCGCGGCCATCATCGTCGCCTTCGTGGGGCGGCTGCACCCGGTGGGCATCGTGTTCTCGGCCATTCTCATGAGCATGTTCTACATCGGCGGCGAGCTGGCGCAGTCGCGCCTGGGGCTGCCCAAGTCGATTACCGGGGTGTTCCAGGGGCTGCTGCTGTTTGCGCTGCTCGCTTGCGACACGCTCATCGCCTACCGCCTCGTGTGGAAAAAGTAATTCATCAGGACCACGCACCATGGAATCCATCGCACTGCTTTTCGCCGCCTCGCTCAACGCAGGCACCGTGCTGGCCATTGCCTCGCTGGGCCTCCTGATCAACGAGAAGGCCGGCATCGTCAACCTGGGTGCCGAGGGCATGATGCTCTGTGCCGCGCTGGCCGGTTTCGCCACCGTGGTGCACACCGGCAGCACCATGCTGGGTTTTTTGGCGGGCATGGGCGCCGGCGCTTTGCTGGCGGCCATCTTCGGCGGGCTGGTGATCTGGCTCAACACCAACCAGTACGCCACGGGCCTGGCGCTCAGCCTGTTCGGCGCGGGCTTCTCGGCCTTTGCCGGCAGCAGCTACGTGCAGGAAAAACTGCCCGAGCAGACCCGCTTCGCCATTCCGATCCTGAGCGACATCCCGCTCATCGGCCCGGCGCTGTTTCGCCACCATCCCATGGTGTATGTCTGCGTGGCGCTGGTGATCGGGCTGATCTGGTTCCTCTACCGCACGCGCTCCGGCCTGGTGCTGCGCAGCGTGGGCGAGAGCCCCGAGTCGGCCCATGCGCTGGGCTACCCGGTGCGCCGCATCCGCCTGATGGCGGTGATGGCGGGTGGCGCGCTCTGCGGGCTGGCGGGCGCCTACGTGTCCACCGTGTACACGCCGCTGTGGGTGGAGGGCATGATCGCCGGCAAGGGCTGGATTGCGCTGGCGCTCACCACGTTTGCCACCTGGCGGCCGGCACGAGTGCTGCTGGGTGCCTACCTGTTCGGCGGGGTGACCATGCTGCAGTTCCACCTGCAAGGGATCGGCGTGAATGTGCCCAGCCAGTTCCTGACGATGATGCCGTACGTGGCCACCATCGTCGTGCTGGTGCTGATCTCGCGCAACCCCACGTGGATTCGCATCAACATGCCCACCTCCATCGGAAAACCCTTCTACCCGGGTGCATAATTTACCGATAAGGTACGGTACTCAGACCTGTATTCAATCCCCCCTCATTTCGTTTTCCCACCACCCTGCTCACACCGAGGACATCCATGACAGACCTGAACAAACGCTCCCTGATCAAGGTTGCCGCGCTGACCGCGTTGACCAGTGCCGTGCTGATTGGCTGCGGCAAGAAGGAAGAGGCTGCGGCGCCAGCCGCTGCGCCCGCACCGGCACCAGCCGCCGCTGAAGCGCCGAAGCCCGAGCCGCTGAAGATCGCGTTTGCCTACGTCGGCCCGGTGGGCGATGGTGGCTGGACCTTTGCCCATGACAACGGCCGCAAGGCGCTGGAGAAGGAATTCGGCGACAAGATCACCACCAGCTACGTGGAGAACGTGCCCGAGAGCGCCGACGCCGAGCGCGTGCTGCGCGACATGGCCAGCCAGGGCAACAAGCTGGTGTTCGGCACCACCTTCGGCTACATGGAGCCCATGCTCAAGGTCGCGGCCGACTTCAAGGATGTGAAGTTCGAGCACGCCACTGGCTACAAGACCGCTGACAACATGCGCACCTACGACAGCCGCACCTACGAAGGCGCGTACATGGCCGGCATCATTGCCGGCAGCATGAGCAAGACCGGCACGCTGGGCGTGGTGGCCTCGATTCCAATTCCGGAAGTGATCCGCAACATCAACAGCTTCACCCTGGGCGCGCAATCCGTGAACCCCAAGGTCAAGACCAAGGTGGTGTGGGTGAATGGCTGGTTCGATCCGCCGAAGGAAACCGAAGCCGCCACCTCGCTGATCAACGGTGGTGCCGACGTCCTGTTCCAGAACACCGACTCGTCGGCCGTGCTGCAGACCGCCGAGAAGATGGGCAAGCGCGCCTTCGGCTGGGACTCGGACATGACCGCCTACGGCCCCAAGGCCCACCTGGGCTCTGCCGTGATCAACTGGGCGCCGTACTACATCAAGGCCACCAAGGACGCGCTGGAAGGCACCTGGTCCACCGGCGGCGTGTGGTGGGGCGTGAAGGAAGGCGCGATCGACATGGTCTCCGTGGCCGAAGACGTGCCTGCCGAAGCCAAGGCCAAGGTGGACGAAGTGCGTGCGGGCCTGAAGGCCGGCACCTACAACATCTGGAAGGGCCCGATCGTGGGTCAGGACGGCAAGGAAGTGCTGGCCAAGGACGCGGTCGCCGACGACAAATTCCTGGGTGGCGTGAAGTTCTACGTCAAGGGCGTCGAAGGCAAGGTGCCGAACTAAGCCCACCCCCGCCGCGCTTTGCGCGACCCCCTCAAGGGGGCGGCATGTGCGGGCCGGCGGAGCCGGACCCGCCATGCCCTGGAAAAGAAAGCCGCCGCCAGGCGGCTTTCTTGTTGGAATGAGGTCATGATGATCGAACCGCAGCTCTGGCATCCCGTCATCGCCGCGCACGAACTGCGCGCCGATCCCTTGGCGTGCTCGCTGCTCGGTCAGCGGCTCGTGCTCTGGCGAGAGCATGTGCACGCGGGCAGCCGGGTGCACGCCTGGGCCGACCAATGCCCGCACCGGGGCGCCAGCCTTTCGCTCGGGCGCGTGCTCATCGGGTTGCATGGTGCCCGGCTGGAGTGTCCGTACCACGGCTGGCAATTCGAGGGTGGTGGGCGTTGCCGCCACGTGCCCGCCGCGCCGGATTTCAATCCGCCCGCTAGTCACGCGGCCACGGTGCACGAGGCGCGCGAGCGCTATGGCCTGGTGTGGGTGCGCTTGCAGGAACCAGAGCAGCCGACGCCCGATCTGCCGGCCTTCGAACCTGGCGACAGCGCCGCATGGCGACAGGTGCTCTGCGGTCCCTACGAACTCAGCACCAGCGCACCTCGCCTGGTGGAAAACTTCCTCGATCTCAGCCACTTCGGCTTCGTGCACGAAGGCTGGCTCGGCGAACGCAGCCACGCGCAGGTGGACATCGGCCAGGTGGAAGAGGGCGACCACGGCCTGCAGGTGAACGGCGCGCGCGCCTGGCAACCGCGCGCTTACGCCCATGCCGAAGGCGGCGCGTGGATTGCCTACCGCTACACCGTGCCACACCCCTATGCCGCCATCCTGCGCAAGGACGCGGCGGTTGGCGACCCGGTGAGCAACGCCATTGCGCTCTTCGTGCGACCCGATGGGCAAGAAAGCTGCACGGCCTGGTTCGCCATGGCCACGCAGGGCGATCCCGCCAGCGACGAAGCCCTGCGCGAGTTTCAGGACGCCGTGTTCGCGCAGGACCGGCCTGTGGTGGAATCCCAGTTGCCGCGCGCCTTGCCGATCGGCCGGCTGGGCGCGGTCACCGAGGTCCATGGCCCGGCCGACCGCGTGTCCAGCGCGTACCGCCGCTACCTGAAACGCCTGGGCATCGAACTGGGCACCTGCTGAATCGAAGAAAGAGCACCATGACCACCGCCGCCGAACTGGCCGCCGCCATTCCCAAGGCCGAGCTGCACATCCATATCGAAGGCTCGCTCGAGCCCGAACTCATCTTCGCGCTGGCCGAGCGCAACGGTCTCGCATTGCCCTACGCCAGCGTCGAAGACCTGCGTGCGGCCTACGCCTTTACCGACCTGCAGAGTTTTCTGGACATCTACTACGCCGGCGCCAGTGTGCTGCTGCACGAGGCCGACTTTCACGACATGGCCTGGGCCTACTTCCTGCGCGCCAAGGCCGACAACGTGGTGCACAGCGAGATCTTCTTCGATCCGCAGACCCACACCGCGCGCGGCGTTCCCATGGCCACTGTGATCCAGGGACTGGCCAGCGCGTGCGAGCGAGCGCGTGGCGAGCTCGGCATGAGCGCCGAACTCATCCTGTGTTTCCTGCGGCACCTCAGCGAAGAAGACGCGTTCGCCACCCTGGAGGCGGCCATGCCTTACCGCGCGCATTTCATTGGCGTGGGCCTGGATTCCAGCGAAGTCGGTCATCCGCCTTCCAAGTTCTCGCGCGTGTTCGCGCGCTGCCGCGAGCTCGACCTGCGCGTCGTGGCCCACGCGGGCGAGGAAGGCCCGCCCGAATACATCTGGGAAGCGCTGGACGACCTGAAGACCGAGCGCATCGACCACGGTGTGCGCAGCCTCGAAGACCCGAAGCTGGTGGCCGAACTGGCCCGCCGCCGCATGCCGCTGACGGTGTGCCCGCTCTCCAACCTCAAGCTCTGTGTGGTGGACGACCTGAGAGATCACCCGATGAAGCGCCTGCTCGATGCTGGCCTGTGCGCCACGGTCAACAGCGACGACCCGGCCTACTTCGGCGGTTACATGAACGCCAACTTCGTGCAGACGGTGCAGGCGCTGCAGCTCTCGCGCGAGGACGTGGTTGCGCTCGCGCGCAACAGCATGGAGGCCAGTTTCGTGAGCGAATTGCGGCGTGCGGAGATGACGGCCTTGCTCGATCAGGCCATCACGAGTTGAAAAGCCACCTTCATCATGAACGCGTCGCGCTTCCTGGTGATGGCCAAACCGCCATTGGCGGTGCGCGAGGAATGCGAGCGAGAGGCGCAAGACCTGAAGACCCTGCTGCAGGGAACCATGTTCGATCCGGCGAACTGGCACCAGTCGCTGACGGTTCCGTCCTTCGAGCGATCGGACGTTGAGCCCTTGAGACGCGCCTGCTCGCGCGTGCGCGCTTCTGTGTGCACGCTCGCGTTGAACCGCATCCGGGGCGACGGGCCGAGCAACTCCATTCACTGGGCCTTCCATGCGCTGGGAAAGCCCGCCTGCTTCAAAGCCCTTCTCGCAGACATGAAGGCCGCGCAGCTGGCCGAAGGCCTGAAGGTGCCTCATGGACACCAACCGCACCTCACCATCAGCTACAGCGCGCCGTTTGCGCTTCCCACGCGACGCATCCATCGCCCCATTCTCTGGACCATCGATGAGATCCTGCTGGTGGAAGGGCGTGCCGTCAAAGGCCGCTTCGTCTACGACGTGATGGATCGATGGCCACTGCAGCCACCCCAGCAGGGCGATCTCTTCGACGGGTCGCCACGCAGGTAAAATCCGTCCCCAGCGAGCCTGGTGCTTCCCCGGCTCGCTTTTTCATTCACGGAAGCCATGTAGAGGAACACCATGTACAAAAACCTCGTGGCCCGGTGCGCTCTGAGCGCGCTGGCGGTCGCCAGCTTTTTATCCCCGATTTCAACCGCCCATGCGCAGACGCCTGCACCCGTGCGGGCTGCCTTCGTCTATGTGGCGCCGCTCACCGACGCCGGCTGGGTGCGCCAGCACGAGCAAGGACGCCTGGCGGTGCAGGCCGCGCTGGGCAACCGCGTCGAGACGCGTTATGTGGAGAACGTGCCTGAAGGAGCCGACGCCGAGCGCGTGATCCGCGATCTGGCGCAGCAGGGTGCCCGCATCATCTTCACGCCCAGCTTCGGCTACATGGAACCCACGCTGAAGGTGGCGCGCGAGTTTCCGGATGTGAAGTTCGAGTCCATCACCGGCTACAAGACGGCGCCCAATGTGGCCACGGCCAATGCGCGCTACTACGAAGGCCGCTACCTGGCCGGCGTGGCGGCAGGCCGCATGGCCACGCAGGCGGGCTACGTGGCGGGCTTTCCCATTCCCGAGGTGATCCAGGGCATCAATGCGTTCACGCTCGGCATGCGCTCGGTGAACCCACGCGCCACCGTGAAGGTGGTGTGGCTGGGCGAATGGTTCAACCCGCCGCGTGAGCGCGACGCGGCCATGACGCTGATGAACCAGGGTGCCGAGGTGCTGGCCTTCCACACCGGCTCCACCGCTGTGATGACCGCCGCCCAGGAGCGCGGCAGGCTGGCCGTGGCCTACCACTCCGACATGCGCCGCATGGCGCCCGACGCGCAGGTGGTGGCGGTGACGCACCTCTGGGGTGACTACTACACGCGCCGCGTGCAGGCCGTGCTGGATGGCACCTGGCAGAGCGCCAGCGTATGGGGTGGCGTGAAGGAAGGAATGATCCGCGTGGAGGCCTTCGGCAGCAAGGTGCCTGCCGCCGTGCGCGACGAGGTGCAGGCACGCCAGGCCGACATGGCGGCGGGCCGGTTGCCGGTGTTTGCTGCTGCGCGCACAGCGCCGGTGCGCGACAACCAGGGCAGAACGGTGATTGAAGCCGGCCAGGCCCTGAGTGACGCACAGATCCTGGGCATGAACTGGCTGGTGGAAGGCGTGCAGGGCTCGGTGGACCGCTGACCCGCGGCTGCGGTATGGGCCCTATCGGCAGGGCGTTATGCCGCAGCGCGCGCGACGCGGTAAGCTCGCCCGCATGAGAGCCTACCGCGCCGCCATCCTCCGTTTCGCCGACGACCAGACACCCGTTTACGAGGCCGATGGCCTGCTAGTGGTCGGCCCTGATGCGCAAGGTCGTCGCGTGGTGCGCGCCGTGGGCGACCATGCGGCGCTGATTGGCAACTACCCCGGCGTGGCCGTGGAAGACCTGCGTGGCAAGCTCATCGCGCCGGGCTTCGTCGACATGCACGTGCACTACCCGCAGACCGACGTGATCGGCGCGCCGGCCGCGGGTCTCCTGCCCTGGTTGGAGAACTACACGTTTCCGCACGAGACGCGTTTCTCCGACCCGGCTCATGCGCGCGAAGTGGCCCGATTTTTCTTCGACGAACTCGCGCGCCATGGCGTGACCACGGCGCTCACGTTCGCCACCTCACACCCCGCCTCGGTGGATGCGGCGTTCGAGGAAGCCCGTGCGCGTGGCTTGCGCTTCATCACCGGCAAGGTGCTGCAGGACCGACACAGCCCCGACGGCGTGCGCGACGAGACCGAGCAGAGCCTGGTCGACACCGAATCGCTGATCCAGCGCTGGCATGGCGTGGACCGGCTGGGCTATGCGATCACGCCGCGCTTCGCGCCCACCAGCACACCGGCGCAGTTGCGTGGCGCGGGCGAACTGGCGGCGAAGTACGGTGATGTGTGGATCCAGTCGCACGTGGCGGAGAACCGCGACGAGGTGCGCTGGGCGGCCGAGCTGTTTCCCGAATCGCGCAGCTACCTGGGCGTGTACGGCGATTTCGGCCTGCTGCGCGAGCGCGCGGTGTACGCGCACTGCATCCACCTGGACCAGGTCGACCGCGAGCTGATGGCGCGCACCGGCACGGTGGCGGCGGTGAGCCCGACGAGCAACCTCTTCCTGGGCAGCGGCTTCTTTGACTACCTGGCGGCCGACGCCGCGGGCATGGGCTACGGCCTGGCGAGCGACGTGGGCGGCGGCACCAGCTTCTCGCCTTTCCACACGATGCTGGCGGCTTACAGCGTGGGCCGCGAAGGCCAGACCAAGGCCGGCCTGAGCCTCACGCCGGGGCAACTGTGGTGGCAGCACACGGCGGGGGCCGCGCGGGCGCTCGGCCTTGAGGGCGTGGTGGGGAATCTGCAAGCAGGCAACGAGGCCGACTTCGTGGTGCTCGATCCCAAGGCCACACCCCTGCTGGACCGCAAGACCTCGCAGGCGCGCAGTCTGGATGAGTTGCTGTTTGCGTTGATTGTTCTTGGGGATGACCGGGTGATCGAACGCACGGTGATCGCCTGACAGCCGCGGCGCACGAAGGCTTCTCAAGCCAGAGGCATCAAGGGTCCGGCTCCGCCGGCCCGAGATGCCGTCCCCACTCCAAGCGCCGAAGGCGCGCCAGAGAGGGGGGAAGCCGCGTCAGCGGCGCAGGGGGGTGTTCCTAGTTATAAGAAAGCGCGCGCGCTTTCCCCCAGAACACCCGGTACATGTAGATCGTGTAGACGATGATCACCGGCAAGGTGATCGCCACACCCACGAACACCACGGTGAGCGACTCGGTGGAGATGGCGGCTTCCCACACCGTCATGCGGCCGATCACGATGTCCGGGAAGATGCTGTAGGCCAGGCCGAAGAAGGCCAGGATGAAGATCAGCACGGTGGCGGCGAACACCACCCAGCCGTAGCCGGCCTTCACCACGTTCGGGTGTGTCACCACCCAGCGCACCGCGAAGAAGGCGATCGCGCAGCTCAATGGAATCGGCATCAAGCCGAACACCTCGGGTACATGGAACCACTTCGCCACCACGCCCGGGTTCACCAGCGGCGTGGCCGCCGATATGGCCACCAGTGCAAAGCCCATGGGCCACAACACGCGCGATGCCCATCGCACGGCGTGCGTCTGCAATTCGCCCTCGGTCTTCATGATCAGCCAGCCCGCGCCCAGCAGCACATAGGCGGCAGGCAGCGTGATCGCGATGCCCAGGCTGAACGCCAGGCCGATCCAGCCGCTGTCGAAGCCGGTGATGTAGCTGCCCAGCATCCAGCCCTGCGAGGTGCTGGCCAGCAGCGAGCCCACGAAGAAGGAGCGGTTCCAGAACGGCACGTACCTGGTAGGCGCCTTCACGCGGAAGTCGAACGCCACACCGCGCAGAATCAGGCCAATCAGCATCACCGCCACTGGCAGGTACAGCGCCTGCAGCACCAGGCCGTGCGCCATCGGAAAAGCGACCAGCAGCACGCCCACCCCCAGCACCAGCCAGGTCTCGTTCGCGTCCCAGAACGGGCCGATGCTGGAGATCATGGTGTCTTTCTCTTCCTTGCTTTCGGCCAGGGGGAGCAGAAGGCCGACACCGAGGTCGTAGCCGTCGAGGACGACGTAGGCCAGCAGCGCCAGGCCCATCACCGCCAGGAAGATCAGGGGAAGGATTTCTGCCCAGGTGGTCATGTGGTGCTCCCTTGGATCAAACGCCAGCCTTGCCCAGCGCGGCTCCGGCGGGTGCTTCGGGCGCGTGCTTGAACGGATGCTCGGCCATGTACTTGAGCACGCCCACATACGTGATGAGCAGCAGCCCATAGACGATGAGGTAGGCGGTGAGCGTGACCGCGATCATGGGCGAAGGCAGCGTGGTGGCCACGTCGGCGGTGCGCAGGTGGCCATACACGATGAAAGGCTGGCGGCCGATCTCGGTGACGTACCAGCCCGACAGCGTGGCCAGCCAGCCGGAGAAGGTCATGCCTGCGAGGGTCCACAGCAAGGGGCGCGGCAGCTTCACCGGGTCATCGGAACGAGCGCCCTGTCTGCGCTGGCGCCACAGCATCCAGGCACCCCACCAGGCCACGGCCAGCATCAGCGAGCCCACGCCCACCATCACGCGAAACGCCCAGAAGATTGGCGCCACAGGCGGATGCGCGCCAGGAAATTCGTTCAGGCCCTTGAGCTCGGCGTCCATGTCGTGCGCCAGGATCAGGCTGGCCATCTTGGGAATCTTCACCGCGTAGTGCGTGGTGCCCGCCGCTTCGTCGGGAATGCCGAAGAGCGTGAGTGGCGCGCTCTTCTCGGTGTGCCAGATGCCTTCGAGCGCGGCGATTTTGGCAGGTTGGTGCTCCAGCGTGTTCAGACCGTGCATGTCGCCCGCCACGAACTGCAGCGGCATGGCCACGGAAGCGGCGATCAAGGCCGTGCGCAGGGCTTTGTGCGTGCCGTGGGTGGCGCTGCCCTTGAGCAGTTGCCACGCGCACAACCCGGCGATGAGGAACGACGCGGTGAGCGTGGAGGCCAGCAGCTTGTGCGCGAAGCGGTACGGGAACGAAGGGTTGAACACCACGGCCAGCCAGTCGACCGGTATGAACTTGCCGTCCACGATCTCGAAGCCGGCGGGTGTCTGCATCCACGAGTTCAGGCTCAGGATCCAGAACGCCGACATGGTGGTGCCGAAGGCCACGAGGAAGGTGGCGGCCAGGTGCACGCGCTCAGAGACACGACCTCGGCCGAACAGCATGATGCCGAGGAAGCTGGCCTCCAGAAAGAACGCGGTGAGCACCTCGTAGCCCAGCAGCGGGCCGGAGATGTTGCCGGTCTTTTCCATGAAACCAGGCCAGTTGGTGCCGAACTGAAAGCTCATCACGATGCCCGAGACCACGCCCAGGGCGAAGGTCAGTGCGAACACCTTGGTCCAGAAGTAGTAAGCCTCTTCCCAGGCCGGGTCGCGCGTCTTGAGGAAGCGCAAGCGGAAGAACAGCAGGAACCAGCACAGCGCAATGGTGATGGTGGGGAACAGGATGTGGAAGCTGATGTTGGCTGCGAACTGGATGCGGGAGAGGATCAGGGCGTCCATGGTTTTTTCCTCGTGTCAGGCGGCGTCGGGCAGCTTCTCGGGCCGCGCGCCGCGCGCGCCCTTGCCGGTCAGGCGATCCTTGAGTTCGAGCACGCGGGTGACGGTGCTGCCCATGCCCATGAGTTGCAGGGCAGTTTCCGGTGCGAGCTTCTGCACGTCGTCGAACCAGGTCATGAGCCGGTCGATCAGATCGTGCATCTCGCGCATGCGTTCCTGGGCATGGCGTTCAGCATCGGTCCCGGGTGTTTCCAGAAGCGCGGTGCGCAGCATCGACAACGTGGGTTCCACCTCGCGCCGACGCCGTTCCTCCGCCAGCACGCGAAAGATTTCCCACACATCGGCCGGTGCCTCGAAGTACTCGCGCCGGTCGCCCGGCTGGTGGCGCAGCCGCACCAGCCGCCAGGCCTGCAATTCCTTCAGCCCCATGCTCACGTTCGAGCGCGAGAACTCCAGCGTCTCGGCGATCTCGTCGGCGTTGAGCGCGTTGGGCGAGATGAAGAGGAGGGCATAAATCTGCCCCACGGTGCGGTTGATGCCCCAACGGCTGCCCATCTCCCCGAAGTGGGCGACGAATTCGCGGTTGAGCGGGGGGAGGTGGTCTTGCAGCGGCATGGTCGAGACTGTAGTCGTTTCTGCTTGAATTTTCAGTAATTACTGAAAATTCGCAAACTTCGCGGGGTTATTCAGCTGAGCATGATCCGCCGCCGGGCCGCCCCAAGGCGGATCAGCTCCCGGGGGCAGCGACCCGCGCAGCGGCGGAGCGTGGGGGCACTATGTCCGCCGCCGGGCCGCCCCAAGGCGGATCAGCTCCCGGGGGCGGCGACCCGCGCAGCGGCGGAGCGTGGGGGCCCTATGCATACAATCGCGCCCCATGAGCATCAAAAGCGACAAGTGGATCCGCCGCATGGCCGAGCAACACGGCCTTATCGAACCCTTCGAGCCGCGCCAGGTGCGCGAGGTCGATGGCAGGAAAGTGATCAGCTACGGCACCAGCAGCTACGGCTACGACATCCGCTGCGCGCCCGAATTCAAGGTGTTCACCAACATCCACAGCACCGTGGTGGACCCGAAGAATTTCGACGAGAACAGCTTCGTCGACATCAACAAGGACGTGTGCGTCATCCCGCCCAACAGCTTCGCGCTGGCGCGCACCATGGAGTACTTCCGCATCCCGCGCAACGTGCTCACCATCTGCCTGGGCAAGAGCACCTATGCGCGCTGCGGCATCATCGTCAACGTCACTCCGTTCGAGCCCGAGTGGGAAGGTTATGTGACGCTCGAGTTCAGCAACACCACCCCGCTGCCCGCCAAGATCTACGCGGGCGAGGGTTGCGCGCAGGTGCTGTTCTTCGAGAGCGACAAGGACGACGTCTGCGAGGTCAGCTACAAGGACCGAGGCGGCAAGTACCAGGGCCAGGTCGGCGTGACCCTTCCCAGGGCCTGACAGCCCATCGAGCGCCCCATAATGCGGATACCTGTGGCCGTATTCGTGCCGCTGAGGAGCCATGCATGAAATGGGAAAACAACCGCGAGTCCGACCAGGTGGAGGACCGTCGATCGCAACCCGGAGGCGGTTTCGGTGGGCTGGGTGGCGGCGGGCGAGGGCGCGGCATCGGTATCGGCACCATCGCGGTGGCGCTGGTGGCGGGCTGGATCTTCGGCATCAATCCCCTGACCATCCTGGGCGCCCTGAGCGGCGGCGACATGGCGCCCACCGCGCAGATGGAGCAGTCTCAGGGCCCGGCGCAGGCGCCCACCGACGACATGGGTCGCTTCGTGGCTTCCGTGCTCGGCGGCACCGAGGACGTCTGGACTCAGGTCTTCCAGCAAGCGGGCGCGCAATACCAGAAGCCGCGCCTGGTGCTGTTTCGCGGCGCCACGCCCACGGCCTGTGGCACGGGCCAGTCGGCCATGGGGCCGTTCTACTGCCCGGGTGACCAGAAGGTCTACATCGACCTGAGCTTCTACGAAACCCTGCGCCGCCAGCTCGGCGCGCCGGGCGACTTCGCTCAGGCCTACGTGATCGCGCACGAAGTCGGCCACCACGTCCAGAACCTCATGGGGCTGACCGACCAGATGGAGAAGATGCGTTCGCGCGTGAGCGAACGTGAATACAACGCCATGTCGGTGCGGCTGGAACTGCAGGCCGACTGTTTTGCCGGCCTTTGGGCGCACCACAACCACAAGAGCAAGGCCATTCTGGAGCCGGGCGATGTGGAAGAGGCGCTGACGGCCGCCGCCGCCATCGGCGACGACGCCCTGCAGCGCAAAAGCCAGGGCCAGGTGGTGCCCGACAGCTTCACCCATGGCACCAGCGCGCAGCGCCAGCGCTGGTTCAACACCGGTCTGCAGAGCGGTCAGGTGCAGTCTTGTGACACGTTCAAAGCGGCCACGCTTTGAGCCCCGGAGGGCACTTTTGGGCCAAAAGTCGTCAAAGTGAGACAATAGCCGGCTAACTTTGAAGTCCATGACCCAATCCTTTTCCGAACTTTCCCTCTCGCCTGCCATTGAGCGAGCCGTGGCCGAAATGGGCTACGAGACCATGACGCCGATCCAGGCGCAGGCGATTCCGGTGGTGCTGGAAGGCCGCGATGTGATGGGCGCCGCCCAGACCGGCACCGGCAAGACCGCCGCGTTCACGCTGCCGCTGTTGCAGCGCATGCTCAAGCACGAGAACGCTTCCACCTCGCCCGCGCGCCATCCTGTGCGCGCGCTGGTGCTGCTGCCCACGCGCGAGCTGGCCGATCAGGTGGCCGACCAGGTCAAGCTCTACGCCAAATACACCAACCTGCGCAGCACGGTGGTGTTTGGCGGCATGGACATGAAGCCGCAGACCGCCGAGCTCAAGAAGGGTGTGGAAGTGCTGGTGGCCACACCGGGGCGCCTGCTGGACCACATCGAGGCCAAGAACTGCGTGCTCAACCAGGTGGAATATGTGGTGCTCGATGAAGCCGACCGCATGCTCGACATCGGCTTCCTGCCCGACCTGCAGCGCATCCTGTCCTATCTGCCCAAGCAGCGCACCACGCTGCTGTTCTCGGCCACCTTCTCGCCCGAGATCAAACGCCTGGCCAACAGCTACCTGCAGGACCCGGTGACGATCGAGGTGGCACGCTCCAACGCCACCGCCTCCACCGTGGAACAGCATTTCTACCGCGTGGAAGACGACGACAAGCGCGCGGTGCTCAAGCAGATCCTGCGCGAGCGCGGCCTCAAGCAGGCCTTCGTGTTCGTCAACAGCAAGCTCGGCTGCGCGCGTCTGGCGCGTTCGCTGGAGCGCGAAGGGCTCAACACCACCGCGCTGCACGGCGACAAGAGCCAGGACGAGCGCCTGAAGGCACTCGAAGCCTTCAAGACCGGCGCGGTCGACCTGCTGGTCTGCACCGACGTGGCCGCGCGCGGCCTCGACATCAAGGACGTGCCGGCGGTCTTCAACTTCGACATCCCGTTCAACGCCGAAGACTACGTGCACCGCATCGGCCGCACCGGCCGTGCCGGGGCTTCAGGCCTGGCGGTGTCGTTCGTGAGCGGGCGCGACGCGCGCCTGATGGGCGACCTGGAAAAGCTGCTGGGCAAGAAGCTGGAGCTCGAGGCGCTGGAATTCGAGGCCGATCGCCGCCCCGCTGGCCGCTTCAACGATGGGCAGCGCGCATGGCAGACGCCCGACGACGACGCCGAACGCCGTGAGGCGCGCGCCAGCCGCGAGCGCCCGGAGCGCACGGCTGCGCCGGGCCGCCCGCCCGCACGCGCGCCGCGCGCACCGGCCGATCCGCTGTTCGACAAGCCGTACGAACCAACGGCTGCCAGCGATGCGCCGCCGTCGTGGGAAGTCGCGCAGCGCGCAACCACGCGCACCGCCTCCCCCAACATCAAGACCCGCAAGAAGGTGCCGGCGCTGTTCAAGAGCGCACCCGCACCCGCACCGGTGCCGGAAGAAAGCTGAGGGCTGCGCCCTTGCCTGACCCTGCCAGGCGACCCTCGCCGCCTTTGTTTCAGGACTTGCCGGGCTTGCGGGCTTGCTCGCAACGCAAGGAAATTCTCTCCACCTGGCCCGGTTGCGCACCGATGCGGGCCGCCGTGAGGCAGCCCCCCCAGACGCAGCCCGTGTCCAGCGCCTGCAGATCGTCCCGGTCCACCGTGCCCAGTGTGGACCAGTGCCCGAAGGCGATCGGCACCCCTTCGGTCCGTCGGCCCGGCACGTCGAACCAGGGCCTGAAGCCCTCTGGCGGGATGGCTGCGCTGCTCTTGGTGTCGAACTCCATCACGCCCTGTGCCGTGCAGAACCGCAACCGGGTGAGCGCATTGACAACCACGCGCAGGCGCGCCGCGCCGGTGAGCGATTCACTCCACTGGGCAGGTTCGTTGCCATACATCGTGCGCAGGAAATCCACCCAGTCCGGACCCTGCAGAACGGCATGCAGCTCGTCTGCCAGCGCCAGGGTGCGGCCCACGTCCCATTGCGGCAGCACGCCAGCATGCACCATGAGCCAGCCGTGCGCGTGCAGGGCCATGCGCCGCGTGCGCAACCAGTCCAGCAGCGCATCGCGATCGCGCGCATTCAGGATGTCGTCCAGGGTGTCGGTGCGGTGCAGCTTGCGCACGCCGTGCGCCACCGACAGCAGGAACAGATCGTGGTTGCCCAGCAGGCAGTGCGCCGAGGTGCCGAGCGCCATCAGCCGGCGCATCACTGCCAGCGATTCCGGGCCCCGGTTGACCAGGTCGCCTAGCAGGTACAGCGTATCGCGGCTGGGTGAGAAGCCGATCTCGTCGAGGAGGCGGCCCAGTGCGGTGTCGCAGCCCTGCACATCACCGATCATGTAAATTGACATCCCCGCATTATGGATATCGTCCTCATCGTCTTTCTCACGCTGCTCAATGGCGCATTCGCCATGTCCGAGCTGGCGCTGGCTTCCAGCCGCAAGGCGCGCCTGACGGCGATGGCCGAGGCCGGCGACAAGGGTTCGGTCACGGCGCTGAAGCTGCTGGAGAACCCCACGCAGTTCCTGTCTTCGGTGCAGGTGGGCATCACGTCCATCGGCATGCTAAACGGCATCGTGGGCGAGGCCGCCTTCAGCGACGATCTGGGCCTCTGGATGGTTACCAAAGGGCTGACGGAAGCCACCGCGAATGTGCTCTCGACCGCCATCGTGGTGTTGGTGATCACCTTCATCACCATCGTGTTCGGCGAGCTCGTGCCCAAGCGCATCGGCCAGCTCTATCCAGAGGCTGTGTCGCGCTGGGTCTCGCGCCCCATGGCCTTCGTGGCCAAGGCCGCCAAGCCTTTTGTGTGGCTGCTCACGCACACCACGCAATGGGTGCTCAAGCTGCTGCGCATCGACACCAACGCCGTGCAGCACGTGACCGAGGAAGAGATCAACGCCAGCCTGGAGGAGGGCGTGGACGCCGGCATCATCGAGGAACACGAGCACCAGATGGTACGCAACGTGTTCCTGCTCGACGACCGCCAGCTCACCTCCATCATGGTGCCGCACTCGGAGATCGAATGGCTGGATGCGCAGGACAGCATCGATGTCGCCGTGCAGAAGGCCTGGACCACCGGGCATTCCTGGTACCCGGTGTGCCGGGGCGGGCTTGAAGATGTGGTTGGCGTGATCCACCTGCCGCGCATGCTGGCCCTGCAGGCCGATGGCGACAACGAGCCCCTGATGCGCCACGTGCAGCCAGCCGTGTTCGTGCCTGAAACGCTCACTGGCATGGAGTTGCTGGAGCAGTTCCGCGAGCGCGCCACACGCATGGTGTTCGTGGTGGACGAGTACGGCGTGGTGCAGGGCCTGCTCACGCCGCTGGACATGCTCGAAGCCATCACGGGTGAGCTTTCACCGCGCGCAGCGGTGGACGCCTGGGCCACACAGCGCGAAGACGGCGCCTGGCTGGTGGACGGTGCCATGCCGGTGGCCGAACTCAAGTCGCGGCTGGACATCGAGGAACTGCCGGACGAGGACAAAGGCCGCTACAACACCGTGGCCGGCCTCATGCAGACCGTGGCGGGCGACCTGCTGGAGAAGGGCGACAGCGTGGACTGCGCTGGCTGGCGCTTCGAGGTGCTGGTGCTCGACGGCCGGCGCATCGACCAGGTGCTGATTTCGCGTCTGCCGGATCTCGAGCCGGCCATCGACGCGGGGATCTGACACTCAGAAGCGCCACCACCCGGGCAGCAGTCGCCGCACCTCCGCGCGGTTGAATCGATCGTCCATCAGCACCACCACGCCGTCGTCGCTGGGTCCGCGAATCACGCGGCCCGCCGCCTGCACCACCTTCTGGATACCGGGAAACAGATAGGCATAGTCGTAGCCCTCGCCGAATCGCGTCTGCAGCCGCTGGCGCAGGTGCTCGTTCACCGGATTCACCTGCGGCATGCCGAGCGTGGCGATGAAGGCGCCGATGAGACGCCGGCCTGGCAGATCGATGCCCTCGCCGAAGGCGCCGCCGAGCACCGCGAAGCCGATGCCCTGACTCTCTTCGGTGAAACGGGCCACGAAGGCATCGCGCTCAGGCTCGCTCATGCCGCGCGACTGGGCCCACACGGGAATGGTTGGGTGCTGCTCCTGCATTCGGTCGAATGACTGGCGCAAATACTGGAAGCTGCTGAAGAAGGCGAGGTAGTTGCCTGGGCGTTCGGTGTATTGCGTGGCCATCACCGCCACGAGGCGCTCCAGCGATTCGAGGCGGTCGTTGTAGCGGGTGGAAATGTGCGGTGTCACGAGCACGCGCAGTTGCGAAGGGTCAAAAGGCGAGGGCACTTCCAGCCGCGCGGTGTCCTCGGGCAGGCCGAGGAGCTGGCTCACGTAGTCCATGGGGCGCAGCGTGGCCGAGAACAGCGTGGCGCTGTGTGCGGCCTCCCACCGCGGCTTGAGCAGCGGGCCGGGATCGAGGTTGCGGATGTTCAGCACCGGGTGGCGCACACGGCTTCGTGTTGCGGGCGCGCGGGTGAGATCGACCATGGAGTGGTCGGCGAACACCTCGGCCACGCGCAGGAAGTGCAGCACTTCGAACAGCCAGGCCTGCAGGTCGCCATGTGCATCCCTCGGCTCGTGCGCTAGGTGGTCCGAGAGTTCGGCGCTGTGGCGTTGCAGGGCGTCGATGAAAGCGCCGGGCAGCTCGGGCAGCACCTCGTGGTCCTGCGTCTGTGAGCGGGCCAGCGCGCCCCACTGGCGGTGCAGCCGTTCCATGGATTTCTTCAGCGCCGCAGGCGCGGTCTTGCGCACGGCCTGAAAGGCCATGGGGCGCAACTCGGCGCTGTACATCAGGCGGGCGCGCTCGATCAGGTTGTGCGCTTCATCTACCAGCAGACCCACGCGCAGGTCTTCGTTCACAGTGAGGTTCCAGGCGCTCGCGCTCAGGTCGAAGAAGTGGTTGAAGTCACCCACGACCACGTCGCTCCAGCGCAGCAGGTCCTGGCCCAGGTAGTAGGGGCAGACGTCGTGCTTGAGCGCGATGTTGCGCAGTGCGGGCTTGTCGAGCCAGCCGGTGTGTGCAGCGTCTTCGCGAGCCTGGGGCAGACGGTCGTAGAAGCCGCGCGCGAGCGGGCAGGACTCGCCGTGGCACGCCTTGTCGGGGTGTTCGCAGGCTTTTTCGCGTGCCACGAGTTCGAGCACGCGCAGGGGCTTCACCTGCATGCGCTGCAACGCATGCAGGGCGAGCTGGCGGCCGGGGGTCTTGGCGGTCAGGTAGAACAGCTTGTGCGTTCCTTGTGCGGGCGCAGCGCGCAGCGCGGCGAACAGCGTGGCCATGGTCTTGCCGATGCCGGTGGGTGCCTGCGCGAGCAAGTGGCGGGCAGCGCCATGCGCGCGGTACACAGCGGCCGCCATCTCACGCTGGCCAGGCCGGAATGCTTCGAACGGAAACGCGAGCGCCTGCAACGCGGCATCACGCGCGGTGCGGTGCTGGCGCTCGGCGCGTGCCCAGTCGGCGTAGCGTTCGCACAGCGATTCGAAGAAGGTCTTCAGCTCCAGCGCGCTGTGCCACACCGGCAGCACGGTCTCTTGCGCCGTGTCGATGTTGAAGTACACCAATGCCACTTCGATGCGATCCAGGCCGAGCTGCTCGCACAGCATCCAGCCGTACACGCGGGCTTGCGCCCAGTGCAGGGCGCGGTGGTTGTCGGGGATGTGATCCGCTTCGCCACGGTGGGTCTTGATTTCCTCCAGGCGTGGGGTGGCGGGGTCGAAGCCGTCGGCGCGGCCCTGAACGATCAACTCGCCGCAACGCGCGCTGAGCGCAACCTCGCGCTGGTAGCCCGCACTGCGCCGGCTGGTGACTGTGGTGTGCCCCTGCATGCCGTCCTGCGCGCTCGGCGAGGGCGTGAAGCGCAGATCCAGGTCGCCCGTCTTGGCTGCAAACGCGCACAGCACGCGCACCGCCACCCGGGCAGGCGCAGGCGTTTCGTCGGGCAGCGGGGCGGGAGGCATCACACGGCATGGTACTGGATATATAGTCAGTGGATGGACGTCAGCGTTACCCCTCTAACCCGCCACCACCATCGGCGCCTGCGCGAGATTCACCGCTCGGCAGGTTGGCCCTGCCACGACATGCTGGAAGTGGAATTGCTCGCCGCCGGCCTGCTCGAGCGCCAGCTTTCGCCCGAGGGTTGCGAGACGCTGCGCGTGACCGACGCGGGCATCCATTGCCTGGCCGAAGTGTTCGCCCACAACAAGGCGGTGCGCACACCGCACGAGGCGCTGGTGGAGCGGGTGGCCATTGCCATGGCCCGGGCCGGGCGGCTCCCATGGCGTGGCCTGATGCTTCGGGTGCCCTTGCCGCGCGAACTGTTCGAGGTCGAGACCGAGGAATCGCCCTTGCCCCAGCTAGCCGCCTTCGAATCCGAACCGGTGGCCCCCGCGCCGGGCCACATCTGGTGCATGGCCTGCCCCGATGTGTTCTCGGTGCGGCACACCACGGTGGAGGCTTACCTGGAACCAGTGGTGCACGAGATCAAGGTCAGTCGCGCCGATCTGCTGGGTGACCTGCGGCGGCCCGCCAAACGCGCCGCCTACCTGGGCCTGGCCAGTGCCTGCTGGTACGTGCTGGGTCAGGACGCCAAGGGCCGGCCGATCGCGCAACCGGAAGAGGTCCCCCCCGAATGCGGCGTGCTGCAGCTCGAAGGCGAGCGGCTGGTGGTGGCGCGCGAAGCGCCGCGCCGTGCGATGGCGCAACTGCCGTTCCACGTGTGGATGGCGCTGGCGCGCACCGGGCCGGCCGTGCGCCTGGAGGACGATGCGCAGTCGCTGTTGTGACGGGCGTTGGTGCATTTCCGCTGGCGCGCTCGGGCGACTCTGGCGATGATGTTCACCTGGACCGAGATTTCAGGAGACAAGCCATGAAAACCCTCAACGACCAATTGAGCAACTACGCCGCCTACCACCGCGACCGGCGCAACATCCTCACGCATTTCGTCGGCATCCCCATGATCGTGCTCGCCGTCGTGGTGCTGCTCGCGCGACCGGCATTCGAGGTGGCAGGGCTGTCGCTGACACCCGCCACGCTGGCCGTGATCATCGCCACGCTTTACTACCTGCGGCTGGACCTGCGCTACGGCGTGGCCATGGGCTTGCTGCTCGCGGCCTGCCTGGCGTTTGCCAACGCCACGGCGGGCCTGTCCACCGGCGCCTGGGCTACGCTGGGCGTGGGCCTGTTCGTGGTGGGCTGGGTGATCCAGTTCGTGGGCCACATCTTCGAAGGCCGCAAACCGGCCTTCGTCGATGACATCATGGGCCTGATCATCGGACCGCTGTTCGTGGTGGCCGAGTTCGGTTTCCTGCTGGGTCTGCGCCGCGAGGTGGAAGCGGTGATCGAGTCGCGCTCGGGCGCGGTGCATTCGGGGCGTGCGCTGGCGAAATGATCCGGCCCGAGGCCCCGGCAGACGCCCCCGCCATCCATGCCCTCACGCGGGACGCGTTCGAGCACGCGCCGCACACCGACCACACCGAACACTTCATCGTCGACGCCTTGCGCGCGGCGGGTGCCCTGACGCTTTCCCTGGTCGACGAGCAGGACGGTTTGCTGCGCGGCCATGTGGCGCTTTCGCCGGTCACCGTTTCCGACGGCACCACCGGCTGGTTCGGCCTCGGTCCCATCTCCGTGTCACTCGTGTACCAGGGGCGTGGCGTGGGCAGCGGGCTCGTGCGTGCGGCGCTTCACAGGTTGCGAGGGCAGGGTGCGGCCGGTTGCGTGGTGCTGGGAGAGCCTGGCTACTACGGCCGCTTTGGTTTTCGTGTCGATCCGAAGCTGGTGCTGCCGGGTGTGCCGCCCGAGTACTTCCAGGCGCTGCACTGGACGGGCGCGGCGGCCTCTGGTGAGGTGAACTACCACCCCGCCTTCAACGTCCGGGGTGAGCCGGGCAGTCAAAACCCCTGAGGGCAGAGGGTGATATGAATTTCATGTAACTTTATAAGTTACATGAAACTCGATAGCCGTCTTTCCTCCATCCTTCACCTGTTGCTGCACATGGCGCACAGCAACGGCCCCATGACGTCAGAGGCGCTGGCCGCCTGCCTGCAAGGCAGCCCCGTGGTGGTGCGCCGCACGCTGGCCGGGCTTCGCGACGCGGGTTTCGTCAGCTCCGAAAAGGGCCATGGCGGCGGCTGGGTGCTGGCCTGCAATCTGAAGACGGTGACATTGCGCGACGTGTACGACGCGGTGGGTGCACCGTCGGTGTTCGCCATGGGGCACCGGTCCGAAAAGCCCGACTGTCTGGTCGAGCAGGCCGTCAACGAGGCCTTGTCGGGCGCGCTGCAGGAAGCGCAGGCGCTGCTGGTCCAGCGTCTGGGTCGGGTCACGCTCGCTGACCTCGCGGCCGATTTCAGCCGCCGCTTCGCCGAACATCCTCATGCCAGGAATCACCATGAACACCTCCACCACAACCCATGACGCCATCGTGATCGGCGGCAGCTACGCCGGCATGTCCGCCGCCCTGCAACTGGCGCGTGCTCGGCGCCGTGTGCTGGTGATCGATGCGAACCTGCGCCGCAATCGCTTCGCCAGCGCTTCGCACGGGTTCCTGGGCTTCGATGGGCGTGCGCCGCAGGTCATTGCTGCCGAAGCCAAAGCGCAGTTGCTGGCGTATCCCAACGTGCGGTGGCTCGACGGTACGGCCACGCAGGCCGAGCGCGAGGGCGACGCTTTTCGCGTGTCGGTGGCCGACGGCGGTGTCGAACACGCCAGCAAGCTGGTTCTGGCCACCGGTGTGGTGGATGAGCTGCCCGCCATCGATGGCCTGGCGCAGCGCTGGGGCGTGAGCGTGTTTCATTGCCCTTACTGCCACGGCTATGAACTCGATGAGGGTCGCATCGGTGTGCTCGCATCGAGCGCCCTCTCGATGCACCACGCGCTGATGCTGCCCGACTGGGGCCCGACCACCCTGTTCCTTAACGATGCCTTCGTGCCGGACGACGAGCAGCGTGCGGCACTGGCTGCGCGCGGGGTCGTCGTGGAGTCGGGTTCGGTGGCGCGGCTTGTGGAGACGGCCACGGTGGAAATGCGCGATGGCCGGCGCCTGGTCATGGACGGGCTTTTCTCCGTGACTCGCACGCGCGTGTCGAGCCCGGTGGCAGCCCAGCTCGGCTGCGCCATGGACGAAGGCCCGACGGGCGAGTTCGTTCGCACCGACGCCATGCAGGCTACCAGCGTGCCCGGTGTGTTCGCGTGTGGCGATGCCGCGCGCGCGGCCGGCAACGTGGCGATCTCGGTGGGGGCCGGCGCCATGGCAGGCGCGTCGGCACATCGATCGATGATGTTCGGCTGAGCCAGACGACTCAGTTGTTGCGCGCCATGTTCAGGCGCGTCGCCTGTCGAAGCTCGAAGGCCTGTTTCGGCCCGGCGTGATCCCACTGCTCGACAACGCAGGTGCCATCACCTGCCGACCAGCGCAACACGTTGACCGAATTGGGCACGCCGCGCCGGACGCGGCTGGAAACCGCGGTGCCGGCCTGCACGGCCCACATCGGGCGCGCCAGACCGGGAAGCGGCATCACGTAGGGCAGGTGGATGTGCCCTCCCATGACGATGTCGGCACCAGCCACGGCCCAGGCGTGCTGTGCGGCCGCGTGGCCGATCAGTCGATCGGGTTCGTCCTGCGGGCGTTTCACTTCGATGGGCTGGTGCACCACCACCACGCGAAGCTGATGGGTGCCGGCTCGACTCAACCGATCGGACACGCGCCGAACCTGGGCCGCGTCCACCTCACCGTTCTTGTGCCGGCGCGAGCGCGTGGTGTTCACGCCGAGCACCAGCAATTCGCGGTTCTCGAAGGAGGGCTCCAGCGATTCTCCAAAAGACGCACAGTGGTGGGAGTAGGGCCGCGTCAGGCGAGCCCACAAATTCATCAGTGGAATGTCGTGGTTGCCGGGCACCGCCAGCAGCGGGGCGCCGATGCGATCCGTGAACGCTCTGGCGGCCTCGAATTGCCTAGCGCGGGCGCGCTGGGTGATGTCCCCCGAAAGCACCACCAGATCGGGCCCGAGTGCGCTGGCCAGGCGCGCCAGCGCTTCCACCACCTCAGGCACCTCGGTACCGAAATGCGGATCGGAAATCTGCAGGACCACGCTCAAACCGCTTCCTTCGCGGAGGTTCCGGTCTTGAGCAGGTACAGCGGCTCGGGCATCACGCGAAACCGCAGCGGCGGCTTCATGCGCGCTACCTCGCCATCGAACGCCACCTTCAGCCGGCGCAGGCGCATCACGCTCGGTGGCTTCACCACCATCTCGTCGAATTCGAAGTGCTCGATGCCTTCGGCTTCGCCGAGCGAACCCAGTGCACCGCGCAGCATGAGGCCGAGCATGCCCAGTGTGCCGATGGGCTTGAGCACCACGGCCGTGACGCGACCGTTGTCCCGGGGCGCCTGGCCAGGGGGGGGCCCGGCCACGCCAACCTGCTCCAGCTGCAGCCGGTTGTTGCCCACGAACAGGGTGAGCGTGCGCAGTTCGCGCTTGACGCCGTCGAGCTCGATGCTCAGCTTCAGCCGGTTCGGCGTGCGCATCAAGGTGGCGAAGGCCGCCCCCAGTGCGACCAGCCGGTTGCGCCCGAAGCGCGATTTCCAGGCCTCGCGATCCTCCAGCAACCGGGGATAGAGGCCCACGCTGGCATTGACGAGGAACACCTGATCGTTGATGGCCCCGACCTGCACCGGCATGGGCTGCGCGGCGAGCAGTTGCGCGGTGGCCTCGGCCACGTCCAGTGGCAAACCGTGCGTGCGGGCGAAGTAGTTGAACGTGCCGCGTGGAATCACCCCTAGGGCACAGCCCGAGGCATGCGCGGCCTGCGCCACGGCGTTGATGGTGCCGTCGCCTCCCACGGCCACGATGGCCGAGCGCTCGGCCAGCGCCTGCCTGGCGGCTTTCGCTGCCGCATGCGGCAGTTCGCCGGGCTGGCAATAGATGAGTTCTCCGGTCCGGCCAGTGGACTTGAGCGTGGACTCGATGGCCTCACGCGTGCCCTCGCCATCCTGGCTGCCGGAGTGGCCGTTGAGGATGAACCGCAGCGTGCTGGAGGGGTCGATGTCGGGTGGGGTGGCCATCCGGGCCAGTTTAGCCCGCGCGGTTCAGACCTATGGTTCCCGGGGACACCCGCTGCCGGGACTGCCATCGAGGTGGGCCAGCAGCACGGGGCCCATCGACCGCAGGATCTGCACCGGCAGGCCGGAGGTGAAGCGGTACTGCGCGGCATCAGGCCCCACCACATAGGCGGTGATGGTGCCGAAGTGCCGCGGGCCGAGGTAGAAGACGAAGGTGGCGGTGCGGTTCATCGCCTGCCCACTGCGACCCTTGATCACCACCCGGTTGTCGCCGGTACCGGTCTTGCCACCTGGTGACAGGTCTTCGCCGGTCTTGCTCTGGAAGCTGCCGGCCAGCCGCCGGGCGGTGCCCGCCTCCACCACTTCCGACAAGGCTTTTTTCAACGCCTGGGCCACTTCCGGAGCCATCACGCGCTCACCCTCGGACGGCACGGGCCGCAGCTCGGTTTCCCACGGCGTGTTCTGGGCAAACTTCACATCGGCGATGCGGTGTGTGGGCCGGCGCATCCCGCCGTTGACGATGATGCCCATCAGCTCGGCCAGCGCGGCGGGGCGGTCACCCGAACTGCCCAGGGCGGTGGCCAGCGAAGGCACGAGGTGGCTGAAGGGATAGCCCAGGCGGGTCCAGCGGCGGTGGATTTCCAGGAAGGCTTCCACCTCGAGCATGGTGTAGATGCGGGTGTCCTGCGCGTCCTTGGCGCGCGTGCGGAACAACCAGCGGTAGACCGCCTGGCGTTCGGCGGCGCTGGCGCCGATGGCCTCGGTCAGCGTGGCTTCGGGATGGCGCAGGCGGTAGGCCACCAGCCAGAGTTCCAGCGGGTGCACGCGGGCCACATAGCCCCGGTCGGGCAGGTCGAAGGCGTCGAGTGCGAAGCGCTCGTGCAGGCTGGCCAGGCGGTTGGCATCAGGTGCCTTGTCGCCCAGGCGCGTGGCCAGGAAGGCGCCCAGTGCTTCGGCCGAAGCCTCGGGGTCCAGGTAGCGGAACACGGCGCTCAGGCGGTCGGCGTTGGGCGTGAGGCCGTCGAGCAGCATGGCGCGCAGTTCCTGTGGGGTGCGGTTGTCTGTCTTGCGCCAGAAGCGGCGCAGGAAGGCCTGGCCTTCGCGGTCGGCAAACAGCGCCAGGTAGGTCTCGCGGCGCGGATCGAGATCGTCTTTCAGCAGCCTGGCGGTGCTGCCGGGCACCTGGTACATGGTGTGGCGCACCACCTCGCGCATGAGGCGCACGAAGGGCAGGTTGATGGAGGCCTGCATCGATTCGCGCAGGGTCGGGTCCCGGTCATTGTCCGAGCGATTGAAGTTGTTGAAGCTGTGCAGGCCACCCCCGGTGAAGAACTGCTCGCCCGGGTTGGCGGAGAAGCGCCGGTCCATGGCGGCTTCGAGCATCGCGCCCAGGCTGGTGTCGTGAGGGCCGCTCAGGTAGTCCACGGCCCAGCGGCTCAGGGTGTCCTGGCGGCTCACCTCGGTGGCCCGCAGCGCTGCCGGCTCCAGGGTGGCGAGCCTGCCGTGCAGTTCGGCGACGAGTTCCAGGTAGGTGGCGAGCACCCGCAGTTTGGCGGTGGAGCCCAGTTCGAGTTTGCTGCCCTCGTTGATGTCCAGCGGCTGTTGCGTGGTGTCGGTCTGAACGCGCACCAGGTTGCCCTGCTGGGTGCTTTCCACCAGCGTGAAGCTGTAGCGCACTTCGGAGAGCGTGGCTGGTTGCAGCAGACGATCGCCCATGAGCTGTTGCGAGGCGACGAAGTCGGGTTCGCTCAGGCGGCCGAGGTAGTCGCTCACGGCGTCCTGCAGCTTGCCGTTCAAGGTGGTGCTGGCTTCCGCGTCAAGCCGGTCCAGGCTGTAAAGGGAGGTGCCAAGCATGCCGGCCAGCCGGGTGCGCACGGCCGTGGTGCCCTTGCTCGCGGTCTGGGGCAGCAGCGGCGGGTCTTTTTCCATGTCGCGGAACACCAGCGTCTGCTGGAGCGCGGCGTCGCGCCAGGCGGTGTCGATGATGCCGGCTGTGGCCAGCAGGCGCAGGTGGGCGTCGGTGCTGTGGTCGAGGTCCTTGCGGCCCTGCCCGAGATAGTACGAAGGTCGGCGATGCGCAATCATCAGAGCCACCGCCTGGCGCAGCACCTGCGCCCTCGCGTCGGCATCGCCGGACTGGCCGGTGAGCAGACTTTGCGCACGATCGAAATCGGTCCCGAACCACACCCACAGGCCGTCGCCCAGACCGTGCACCTCGCCGTGGCGCGGCGCGGCCGACAGCGGGACGGTGTTCATGTAGTCCAGCACCAGCTGGCGGCGCGCCGGCATGGTCTGCGTTCCCTGCTGGTAGGCCCGCACCGAGGCCGAGATCATCTGCCGCAGTTTTTCGCGCGCGTCGTGGGTGATGCCACCGGGCGAATGGCGGTATTTCTCGATCTGCGTGGACAACGTGCTGCCGCCGTGGGTGTCGATGTCCGGATCGATCTGGCTGCCCAGTTGGGAAATCACCGCGCGCGTGAAGCGCACCCAGTCCACCGCCGGGTTCATCTCGGGGCGTTCGGGGTCGAGCAGGTCGCGGTTCTCGATAAAGAGCAAGGCCTGCACCACCACGGGTGGCAGGCTCTCGAAGCGATCGAAGCGCCGGTAGGGGTAGCGGAACGCGTGCAACGGTTCGCGGCTGCAATCCAGCACGGTCAGGCCGGTGTGCGTTTTCTCCGCATACGGCGCGAACCAGCCACGCGACAGGTGGGCCTGCAGGGCATCGCTCTGGCGCGCTTGCGCGGTGACGTGAAAGCCCCGCGCCTGCAGACGCTCGGCGAAGCCCGGAATGGCGACGTAACCCAGCCGTTCGTCGAAGGGCCCCTCGGCCGGGAAGCGGATGTGGTCCGCCGGACCCGGCGCCACGTGGTGGCGCAGGCCGGCCGCGTAGCTGTTGAGCTCCCGGGCCTGCCAGTAGGAGGTCTGCACTTCGTGCCAGATCAGCAGAGCGAGCGCCGCCATCACGGTGAGCAGGATCATCCAGACCATGCGTTGCCGACGGCTCATGCGCCGCGGGGGCTGGTAGCCCGGCGGGTCGCCCAGGCCGGCGGTATAGGGCTCCTTACCGAACTGCTGTTCGATCATCGGGGTTCCCATGGATGCAAGACACCTGAAAAATTCCTTCGTTGGGGGCGCCTGTCGCCTCCTGGCATTGTCGCGGTACGCCGTGCTCGGCCGCACGCGGTCGGGACAGGCGGTGCAGTCCCTCCGACCGGCACGAAGCGATTGTGATGGCTGTCACAAAATGAGAAGCTGGAACGTCTGATGAACATGCCCACCGACACCTTCAACCGTCTGCGCCCGCGCCTGCATGGCATGGCCTACCGCATGCTCGGTTCCTCCGCCGAAGCCGAAGAGGTGGTGCAGGATGCCTGGCTGCGCTGGCACGAGAGCCGTCCGACGGAGATCGACAGCGCCGAAGCCTGGCTGGTCACCGTGACCACGCGCCTGGCCATCGACCGGCTGCGCAGCGCCAAAGTCCAGCGCGAGCACTACATCGGCACCTGGCTGCCCGAGCCGCTGATGTCGGAGTCGCCGGTCACCCCGGAGCAATGGGTCGAACGTGCCGACGACGTCTCGGTGGCCTTTCTGGTCCTGCTCGAGCGCCTGGCGCCTGAAGCGCGGGCGGCCTTCCTGTTGCGCGAGGTGTTCGATGCCGACTACGGCGAAGTGGCCCAGGCCCTGGGCAAGACCGAGAGTGCCTGCCGCCAGATCGTGCATCGCGCCCGGGAACAACTGAAGGACGAGCGACCGCGTCACATCGTCTCGCGCGAGGACCAGCTCCGGCTGCTGCGCGGATTCGCCGAAGCCGCTTCCAGCGGGCGTTTCGACGAGCTCAAGAATCTGCTGGCCGAGGACGCCCAGTTGGTGGGCGACGGTGGCGGCAAGGTGCCGACTTTCGGCGTGCCCATCGTGGGCGACCGGCGCATCGCCCAGCTTTTCTACGCCACCCACCGGCGCTTCGGCGACGCCGTGCGCTTCGAGGTCGTGGTGCTCAACGGCCAATGGGGCCTGCTGCGCTTCATCGATGGCGTGCTGGAATCGGCGCAATCGTTCGTGACGGACGGCCAGCGCATCCTGCGTCTGCACGTGCAGCGCAACCCCGACAAGCTGGCGCGCATCGTCGCGGCGCTCGGTCGCGAAGGGTCTGTCACAAAACCGCCGGCCTGACCGTCTTGTGAGGTGAATCCATCCCGACCACCTCATCAAGGAGAACCATGAAAACCGCAAGACTTCCCTGGACCGACATCGCTCCCAAGGCCTTCCAGGCCATGGCCGCTGTGGGCGTCACCACAGCCACCTCTTCGCTGGGCCTGCCGCTCATGGAGCTGGTGAAAACGCGCGTTTCACAGCTCAACGGCTGCGCCTTCTGCGTCGACATGCACGTGCGCGACCTGCGCAAGCACGGCGAGACCTGGCAGCGCATCAACAGCCTCGTCACCTGGCGCGAGGCCGACCTCTACAGCCCGCGCGAGCGTGCCGCGCTGGACTGGGCGGAATCTCTGACCCGACTCGTGGAACAGCACGGCAGCCGAGACACCGAATTCACGGCGCTCCAGGGTCAGTTCAGCGACCAGGAAATCGTCGAACTGTGCTGGACCATCGCGCAGATCAACGCGTGGAACCGCGTTTGCGTGGGCATGCGCGCGCCGGTGCCGGACAAAGACATCGCCTGAAGCGGGAAAAGCCACACTGGCGCAACCGCCCGGGTGGTTGGAGAATGGGTGCCATGAAGAACATCCTCCGCCTTCCTCTGGTTCTGGTGGCCTGCCTGGTTGCCTTTCCCGTCTGGTCTCAATCCACGCTCGATGGCCACTGGCGCGTCACCTTTGCCACCGAGGGCGCGGAGGGCCGCGAGGCCACGGTGGAACTCAAGGGCGGTACCGGTACGTGGACCACCTACGCCCGCAGCGACAAGGACAAGAAAGACCCCTGCGTGGGGCGACCCCTGCCCCTGTCCATTGCTGGCGACCCCGCTGCGGGCAAGCTCGACCTGCGGCTCGATGCCTCCAGTGCCATCGCCGGTTGCCGCGACCGCAAGGCCACGCTGCAGCGCACCGACGACAAGACGCTGGAAGGCAGCTTCGACAACGGGCGTGCGATCAAGCTGGTGCGGCAGTAGGCGGCGCACTTTCGCAGTGCGCCGGTCGTTCGTCGTGCGAGGCCGGTCGCACGATATTTAATTGCAAATGGAAATTACATTTAATAAGATGGCGATTTTCTTCGGCTTGATGCCGGCAAAGGAGGATCGCTGTGGAAGGTCTCACCGGGAAAGTGGCGGTTGTGACGGGCGGCGCCAGCGGGCTTGGCGCCGGCATGGTTCGTTCGTTCGTTGCCGCTGGCTTGAAAGTGGTGGTTGCCGACGTGCTGGAACGCCAAGGCCGGTTGCTGGCGGACGAGCTCGGTCCCGCCTGCATCTTCCAGCGCACCGACCTGCGGTCTGACGAAGACCTGGACGCACTCCTGGCCACCGCGCAGCAGCGATTCGCGGGGCTCGACTTCCTGTTCAACGTCGCATGTTCGTATGCGGAAGAGGGCTTGCAGACGTCCCGCTCGGGTTGGCACCAAGTGTTCGACATCAACCTGTTCGGCCACGCGCTTCTCATTCAGAAGGCGCTCCCGTATCTGGTGCATTCTCAGGCGGCATCGATCGTCAATTTTTCCAGCGCGAGCGGGCACATCGCCCAGATGGGACGTTGGGTCTACCCGGCCACGAAGGCGGCGATCGAGCAGATGACGCGCAGTGCGGCGCTGGAGCTGGCCGACCAGGGCATCCGCGTCAATGCCATCCTGCCGGGTTTGATCGGCAAGCCGAGCCATGAGTACGCCTCGGAAGAAGCCGCGCAACGAATCGCGGGCCTGGCGGATCGCTTCAACATGTTCTCGCGCTTGCAGACCGCGGAGGAGGTGGCGGAGGCGGCGCTATTCCTCTGCTCATCCCACGCACGTTTCATCACGGGCGCCTGCCTCGCCGTCGATGGGGGTTACACCGCGCTCGGCCCCCAGGGCAAGGAGCGGCACGTGCCCCGCCGCGGATAAATTTTTACCTGCTCTCTATTTTTTAATTGCAATAATCGCGAATTGCAATTAAATTTGCAGAAACGCGCTACTGCGAAATCTGCTGGAGAAGAGAGTGAATGAATCTGCGACAGCCACGGTCACCGTCGGCAAGAACTACCTGCGTCTGCTGGCCGATCGAGGCGTGAACTATCTCTTCGCCAATGCGGGCACCGACTTCGCATCCATCATCGAGGCCTACGCTTCCATGGATCGCTCGCAGGCGCCAGTGCCCGTGACGGTGCCCCATGAAAACGTCGCTATCCACATGGCCATGGGGCACTGGCTTGTGAGCGGCCGCATGCAGGCGGTGATGGTGCACGTGAACGTGGGAACCGCCAACGCGGTTTGCGGCGTGCTCAATGCGGCTCGTGCGCACATACCGGTGTTTTTCACCGCCGGCCGCACACCCATCACCGAGCAGGGCGAACCCGGATCGCGGAACATCCATATCCACTGGACGCAGGAGATGTTCGATCAGGCCGCCATGGTTCGCGAGGCGGTGAAGTGGGAATACGAGCTTCGGACAGGCGCACAACTGCTGACGGTGGTGGACCGCGCGATCGGCATCGCCAACAGCACACCCAAAGGGCCGGTCTATCTCACCCTTCCGCGAGAAGTGCTGGCCGGGAAAATGGACGAGGCGCCGTCGTTCCCTTCATCGCGCCACGGCACCGCTACACCGCCAGGTCCATCTTCACTGGCCGTGCGTGAAGCGGCGGCGATGCTGAGTGAAGCGCGGTCACCGCTGATCATCACCACGTCGATCGGCCTGGAAGAAGGTGGATTCGATGCCCTGGCCGAGTTCGCAGACCGCTTCGCCATACCGGTCGCTCAGTTCGTGCCGCGTTGCGCAAATCTGCCCAGCGCCCATCCGATGCATGCGGGTTACGACCCACTGCCATGGATCAAGGATGCCGATCTGGTGCTGGTGCTGGACAGCGTGGTGCCCTGGATCAAGGACCGTGCGGATCTGTCAGCAGCCAAGGTCATCCAGATCGCAGCGGATCCGCTGCATGGGGAGATTCCGATCCGTGGTTTCGAATGCGATCTGGCGATTGCCAGTTCGCCCGTGTTGGCGTTGAAGGCGATCGCTCAGGAACTCGAGGCAGCGCACGCGCCCGACCGTGACACCGTGGAGGCCCGTCGTCAGGTCACCCTGAAGCGCATTGCCGAATCCCGCTCAACCCTGAAAGATCTTGTCGAGTCGGTGAAGCACCAGACGCCCATCCACCCTGCGTGGTTCAGCCATTGCATCAATGAGGCGAAAGGAGAGGACGCGATCCTGGTGAAGGAAGCGCCCCAACTCTCCCTGGCGCAGCAGGATTTCAAGCAGACCAGTTCGATGTTTTCGGCCGGCGCGGCCGGTGGACTGGGCTGGGGACTGGGTGTGGCGCTGGGGGCAAAGCTGGCGGCGCCCGATCGCCTGGTCATCGCCGTGGAAGGGGACGGCTCCTACATGTTCTGCGAGCCGGTTTCTGCCCACTACGTCGCGCTGGAGCAAGGCCTGCCCTTCCTGACGGTGATCTTCAACAACCAGCGCTGGAACGAAGTGCGAGCCGCCACGCGGCACGTGTATCCAGACGGTGTGGCCGCCCAGGACGGTGCGTTTGAAGCGTTGACGCATTTCCATCCGGCCCTGGCCTTGCAGAAAGTCGTCGAGGCGACGGGTGGGTATGGCGAACGCGTCACGGATCCCGCTGCGCTTCCCGACGCGCTGGCCCGTGCCATCGCGATGGTGAAGACCGAGAGGCGCCAGGTGGTTCTGGACGTCATTTGTGCGAGTTGAGTTCATTCAAGGAGTTGCCATGCGCTTCGTTGCCATTCTCTTCCTGTTGTTCGGCTTCAATCTGGGTTGGGCCCAAACCTATCCTTCCAAACCCGTCGTGCTCGTGAACGGATTTGCCGCGGGTGGCTCGCTGGATGCGGTCGTTCGTCTGGTGGCCATCCATCTGGGCAAGGAGCTCGGCCAATCCGTTGTGGTGGAGAACCGGGCTGGTGCGACCGGGACCATTGCGGCCGC
This sequence comes from Hydrogenophaga sp., assembly GCF_051860785.1. Lineage (GTDB taxonomy): Bacteria > Pseudomonadota > Gammaproteobacteria > Burkholderiales > Burkholderiaceae_C > Hydrogenophaga. Next base: position 100,891 of record NZ_JBIMLB010000013.1, on the reverse strand, counting down.
CTCGGTGGCGCGGGCGCCCGCAGACGGGTACACGCTCCTGTTCGGCGTCGCGGGCAACCTGGTGGTCGCCCCTGCCACCATGAAGAATGTGGGCTACGACCCGGTGACCTCGTTCGACGCGGTCTCCGAGGTTGCGCGAGGGCCCTACGTGCTGGTGGCCAACGGCGACTTGCCGGTGCGCAACGTGGCGGAGCTCTTCGATTACGCGCGAAAGAACCCCGGCAAATTGAACTACGGCTCCTCCGGGCCCGGGAGTGTCCAGCACTTTGCCGGTGAGTTGCTGAATCGGGCCGGTGGCGTTTCCCTGACGCACATTCCCTACCGTGGCGGCGGCCAGTCTTATCCGGCCCTGATGGCCGGTGACGTTCACGCGCTGTTCGACACCATGCCCGGACCACAGATGTTTGCCCAGTCGGGCAAGGTGCGGCCGATCGCAGTCACTGGCCCGAAACGGCTGAAGTCCTACCCTGACGTTCCCACATTCACAGAGCAAGGCTTTCCTGGCGTGGATGTGGGTTTCATGTACGGTGTGGTCGCGCCAGCGGGCACGCCACCGGCCGTGATCGCCAAGCTCAACGCCGCGATGCACCGCGCGTTGGCCAATCCGGAGATGAAGGCGCTGCTGGACAAGCAGGATCTCGAGCCCAGTCCAGGCACGCCCGAGGCGTTCAAGGCGCTGATGGTCAGCGAAGGCCAGCGCTGGAAGCGCATCGTGGCTGAGTCGGGATTCAAGCCTGAATGAGGGCAGGGCGATCATGACTGTCGTTCGTCCTTCCGTGTCGCACTCAGGCTACGCCCAGACCATCGATGGTGCTGCGGTTTTCAGCGAAGCCTCGTACCCGGTCATCAATCCGGCCACGGGGGTGCCGTTCGCCGATTGCCCAAGCGCATCGAAGGAAGAACTCGATCGTGCGGTGGCCGCCGCCAGCCGGGCATTCCCTGCGTGGAGAGATGCGGATGTCCAGGTGCGCCGTGCAGCGTTGCACCGGTTCGCCGATGCGGTGGATGCCGAACAGGATGGGCTTTCCGCCGTCCTGACCATGGAACAAGGAAAGCCGCTGAACCGTGCCCGCGATGAAATCAGCCGTGCGGCCGAGCAGATGCGCAGGTTGTCGTTGATCGACATGCCGACAGAGACGCTGCAGGACTCAGCGGGCCGCCCATTCGACGTTCAATACCGTCCCATGGGGGTGGTGGGCGCCATCACGCCATGGAACATGCCGATCATCCTCGCGATGTCGAAGATCAGCCATGCCCTGTACACGGGAAACACGCTGGTGCTGAAGCCCTCTCCCTATACGCCACTGGCCACGTTGCGGTTGGGGCAGCTCGGCATCGGCATCTTCCCGCCAGGTGTGCTCAATGTTCTTGCTGGGCCGGACGAACTGGGTCGATGGATGACGGAGCATGCGACCATTTCGAAAATCACGTTCACAGGCTCCGTGCGCACGGGCAAGAAAGTGATGGCAAGTGCGGCTGAAACCCTGAAACGCGTGACGCTGGAACTGGGCGGCAATGACGCGGCCATCGTGCTGAAGGATGTGGATCCGGTGGCCATTGCACCTCGCCTGTTCGCAGGCGCGTTCGTCAACAGTGGCCAGGTCTGCATGGCGATCAAGCGTTTGTATGTCGAAGCACCGGTGTTCGAACCTTTGTGCGCCGAACTCGCGCGTCTGGCGAAGGAGGTGACGGTCGGTGATGGATTCGATCCCGAGGTGACCATGGGGCCGGTCCAGAACGCCATGCAGTACCGCATCGTTCATGAAGTGCTGGATGAGGTGTTGAGAGACCCGCAAGCCCAGGTGCTGGGTGGGACGCAGCAGATTCCGGCTCAAGGCTACTTCGTGGCGCCCCGGGTCATCGCACAGCCTGCACAGACCTCGCGGGTTGTGACCGAAGAAACCTTCGGTCCCTTGTTGCCGGTGTTGAAGTTCGACGATGTCGACGAAGTGATCGAAAAGGCGAACTCCACACGCTACGGTTTGAGTGGCTCCGTGTGGACGGGCGATCTCGCGCGGGCCACCGATCTGGCCCAGCGGATGGACGTGGGAACTGCGTGGGTCAATCACCATGTCGGAAGTGATCCTTGCGTGCCTTTTGGTGGCACCAAGGAGTCCGGTATCGGGCGCGAGAACTCCTTGCTGGGATTGCGCCACTACATGGAGCCCCACGTCGTCAGTGTCCGCCCGTTGTAGCAACCGGTGCAACGACGCTGCGTGCCGCCACTTCATCGGTGGTCGTGAACCAGATGTCGGTGCGGCGCGTGAGCTGGCCGAGCAACTCATTCAGGTAAGAGACTCGATACGGCTGGCCGGAAAGCCAGGGATGCAGGTTGAGAAGCAGGAGCCGACCTCCGTGCGCACCGTCCATGGCGAGGCGCTCCACCGCGTCGATCACGCATTGAACCCATCGATGCATGGGAATTCTGCGGTGCCAGTGGGCCATCACGTCGTCCAGATCGGCAGACATGGGCAGAGAAAGCACCACGCCTGAACCCGTGTCGAGCGGCACAGGGCGCTCGTCGTGCGGCCAATCCATCAGGTAGCGCACACCGGCCTCCGCAAGCAGCCGGGGCGTTCTCGCGGACTCGCCGTATTCCGGACCATGCCAGCCCTTGACGGTGCGGCCAGAGGCGCTTTGCAGTGCGCGCAAGGATTCCGCCACGTAGTCGCGTTCGCGCTCCTCTGACATGCGGGAGGAGATGACGTCGGTGACGCTCAGGCCATGACCCGCGAGATCCCAGCCCAGGTTCAGCGCGCGTTCGATGACGGGTCTGCGATGTTGTGCAACGAAGGCATCTGCGGCGAGCGTCGCCCGCAATCCGTGCCGGGAGAACAAGTCCATCAACCGGAAAGCACCGACCCGGTTGCCGTACTCGCGCATCGAAAAGGCGCGGTAGTCCGGGTAGGGTCCTCGGCCGAAACCACCAGGAACAGAGGGTGGTGTGAAGGCTTCTGCCGAGGGATACAGATCGTAGTACTCCGCACTCACCACGAACGCCACGGCCAACGGTTTTCCATCCGGCCAGTGCTCTCGCTGCATCGCAAGGGCGCCATCGCGCGGATAAAAATCGTGTTCGGTGTCGTCACGCACGACGGGCGTCCTTCTGGCCTTGCTCGTTCAAAAGGGCAAGCATGGTGTCGTGGTAGTGATTCATGTAGTGGGTGGCGATCTCCTGTCCGCTCGCGTGCCAGACGTGTTCGTGCGAGCGCAGGTAGTCGAACATCTCGTGCAGGTACTTGATGCGGTGCGCCTGCCCGAAAAGAGCGGGGTGCAGGGAAATGCACATCACCTTCCCGCTCTGTGCGCCCTCCGCATACAGCTGGTCAAACTGCCTGCGAATCACATCGACAAAACCTTCTGCCTCGAAGGCCTGGCCCAGGTAGGGCGCATCGTTCGTGTCCATGGCGTACGGCATGGAAATCAGGCGACCTTGGCGAACCTTCAGTGGGAACGGCACATCATCCTGGAACCAGTCGCTGTGATAGAGCATGCCGATTTCGGCCAGGATGTCCGGCGTGTCTTCCGTGGAAGCCTGCGGGCCGGGGCCACCGGTGCCGACAAGCGCGATGCCGGTCTGATCATGCACCGTCTCCATCATTTCGAGGTAGTAGCGACGCTCCTCCTCGCGCGACATCCCGTGCACGAAGCGGGTGTTGTTCAGGCCATGGCCAAGATAGTCCCAATGCCGCTCGACCATGGCGTCCCGGATGCTGGGGTTTTTCTCCAGGGCCTGCGCGTTCAGCACAGCGGTGCAGCGCAGGTCGAACCGGTCGATGGCTTCAAGCATGCGCCAGAAGCCGACGCGGTTGGCGAAGTCCTGCCGACCATACATGAGCACATCCGGTGCTGGCATGCGAGCCCAGGCGTTGATCCAGGGATCGGCTGGCGGATCGTATTCGTAGTGCAGCACATTGGGGCAGATCCAGAGCGCCAGGCGCGCCTTGCCGGGCCACTCCAGGGGTGGGCGTGCGTGCACGGGGCTGTAGGCGAGCCACTGCTGGCTGCTGCGGACACGCCGGGTCGGTGGAGGTGAGGGGTGGTAGGCGTACTGCTGCATGAGTGTCCTGTCCGTTCGGGAATTGGGCTCGGCGGGGAGACCACCTCACTCGCGACAAAAAGATTGTATCTTTCAAACGCCTTAAAAAGACGTTTTGCAAATATTGCGAAATGCAATTAAAATTGCAGGCATCCGACCCCGGCACCCGGGTCGACGACACCCCGTCCTGGCGAGACAGTTCCAAAAAGGAAAAGGCATGCTGACAAGTGAAGACAACAAGCGTTTGACACAGGTGGGTCCAGGGACCCCTCTGGGCAACTTCTTCCGCCGCTACTGGATACCCGCTGCGGTGCTGGAAGAAATCAAGGAACCCGGCGGCGCGCCGGTTCGCGTGGGGCTTCTGGGAGAGAAGCTGGTGGCCTACCGCGATCCGGATGGAAAACCTGGCCTGATGAAGGAGCATTGCCCTCATCGTGGAGCGTCGCTGGCCTACGGTCGCAACGAGGTCGGGGGCCTGCGTTGCCTGTACCACGGTTGGAAGATGGGGACCTGCGGCAAGATCCTGGACATGCCCGCCGAACCGGCGGACACCCGCATGAAGATCATGCTGACCCATGGCTCGTACCCCGTGAAAGAGGCTGGCGGCATTCTGTGGACCTACATGGGGCCTGCCGACAAGATGCCCCCCTTTCCGGAATTTCCCTGGACCAACCTGCCTCCCGAGAAGTTGCTGGTGGTCAAGATGTACCAGGATTCCAACTATCTCCAGGGACTGGAGGGTGACCTGGATCCCGCGCATCCCAATTACCTGCACCGCGACTTCGACGAGGCCATCGCCCGGCAGAGCTGGACGGGCGCAGGATGGCAGTCGATCAGCGACCTGATGTCTGATGGGGCTCCGGCCATCCACGTGGAGGAAACGCCGCAGCTCATGCGCGTGGGTGCGGTGCGCAAGACGGCAGATCCCGCCATGGCCTACGTGCGGACCACCGAGTGGATTGCCCCCTTCTACACGCACATCGCCACCGGTCCTCACGAATCCCAACTGTTCAAGGCCTGGCTGCCGATCGATGACGAGTCGTGCTTCACCTTCTACATCCATCACGATGCGCGAAAGTCGCTCGATGTACCGGCGATCTACGCCAACTGGGGACATCGCGCCGATCCTCCCCTGTACCGGACCCCGCACACCGTCGCGAATATGCACCTTCAGGATCGCAAGATGATGGTCGATGGTAACTTCTCGGGCGTGACCGGCGCAGCCATCCAGGACCGTGCGGTGCAGGAGAGCATGGGGCCCATCTTCGACCGGACGCAGGAGCATCTCGGTACCAGCGACAAGGCCGTGATTTTCTACCGGCGCCTCATCCTTCGAAAGCTGCGCGAGATGGAGCAAGGCCTGGAGTTGCCGGGCACCGCGCCTGGAACGAACTTCGATCAGCGAGCGGCATCCGTTTACATGCCTTCGGACGCACCATGGCAGGAAGCTGTGAAGTGGATAGAGGCGCAGGAAGCGGGGGAGGCGCAACCTGCCGGCGACAAGGAGCGATCGCTCTGATGGCCTGGATCACCTACGTGTCTGCGGACGGCACGCGCACGCGCGTGGATGTGCCCGATGGCAGCAACCTCATGCTTGGCGCTGTGCACAACAACGTGCCGGGGATCGATGGCGAGTGTGGGGGCTGTCTCTCCTGCGCCACCTGCCACGTCTACCTCGACGCCGAGTGGGCGGGTCGCCTGGCGCCAGCCGATCAGATGGAGCTTGAGATGCTGGAGGCCGTCGCGGCCGAGCGCCGGCCGACCAGCAGGCTGGGATGCCAGATCGTGATCGATGCCAGCATGGACGAGATGCCGGTTCACTTGCCCGAGTTGCAGACATGAGCGCGGGCCTGGTGATCGTGGGGGCTTCCTATGCGGGACTGAATGCCGCCGCAGCTGCGCGCACCGCAGGCTACCAGGGGCGCATTGTGCTGTTGGGAGAAGAGCCGCATCTGCCCTATCAGCGCCCACCGCTTTCCAAGGATTTTCTGCGCGGCGACTTCGACGCCACGCATCTCCCGATCAGACCGCAGAAATTCTTCGAGGACCAGGCCATCGAACTGCTCGTCAACCACCGCGTGTGCGGCCTCGATCGTGAGCGCAAGCATCTGGAGCTGGCGGGCGGTGAGTGCCTGCCTTATGACCGGTTGGTGCTGGCAACGGGTTGTCGCCCCCGGATGCTGGAGATTCCGGGCGCGGACGCACAGGGAATCCATGCGCTCAGGACGAGGGATGACGCTGTGCGGATCGCCTCATCGGTGGCATCCGTCAGGCATGCGGTCATCGTCGGTGGCGGGTTCATCGGTCTGGAGATGGCGGCCTCCCTTTGTGCCATGGGCAAGGAGGTGACGGTCGTGGAATCCCAGTCGGGGCTGCTGCTGCGTGTTCTCCCCACCATGCTGTCGGAGCATGTGGCGGCGCGCCACCGGAAAGAAGGCGTCCGATTGCATTTCGATGCGCAGGTGAACGCCTTTCGCTCGGAGGGTGGTCGGTTGACGGCCGTGGTGCTGTCCGACGGTACCGAGCTTTCTGCCGACCTGGCGCTCGTGGGTATCGGCGCCATTCCGAACCAGGAATTCGCCCAGACGGCAGGCATCGTTTGCGGCAATGGCATCGTGGTCGATGAATTTGCCCGCACCAACGACCCGGACGTCTTTGCCGCCGGAGATTGCACCCTTCATCCCAATGCCTTCGCAGGGGGAATGGCGCGGCTGGAATGCGTGCAGAACGCGGTGGACCAAGGTCGCATCGCCGGCACCAACGCAGCGGGTGGGTCGACCCGCTACAACGCGCCGCCCTGGTTCTGGTCCGATCAATACGACATGAAGCTGCAGGGCGTTGGTCTCTCGCGAGGGTTCGACCAGTGCGCGGTGCGAGGTTCGATGGAAGAGCCGGCGTTCTCGGTGTTCTACTTTCGTGCAGGCGCTCTGGTGGGGGTCGACTCCATCAACAGGCCCGGCGAGCACATGGTTGCCCGAAAGATGCTGGCCACTGCTTCCAGGCTTTCCCCGGAGGAGGCAGCGGACACCCAATTCGATTTGCGCGGTGCCTTGACGAGGTAGCGCACGGGCCTTTGACGGCCAACCTACCTACGTCAGCGCGGGAAGGAGCCGTTCGCCGACGCAGTGCTCGATGGCGGCGGCGATCCTCAGGAGTTTCATGTCCTGCCCCGGCTCTGCGAATAGGGTGACCCCGAAAGGCATGCCGTTGCTGGCCTGACCGACGGGAATCGCTGCGACCGGGGCGCCGGCCTTGCCCGTGCACTTGGCGGCCACCGACATCGGAACCAGCAGCACATCGGCGCTGCTCGCCCGCAACGCCGCCAGAATGCCACCGTCCAGGCTCAAGGCCAGATCGCGTCGGCGATCGGCCTGGTATCCGGGAGACCTCAACCCTTCAGTCTTGTTCGCTGCCTCCAGCAGGCTCTGTCCATACGGAATGGCTTTCGCGTGGCGGGCGTTCCACTCGATCAACTGTTCGAGTTCGGTGAACCCGCATGGGGAGCAGCTCCCCAGAAAGGCGTTGAGGGAGGCCTTGAATTCGGTGCGGAAGACCGACGAGCGCACTTCGTGGATTTGCTCCGCACTGGGCATGTCGCACGGGTCGATGATGAGGGCTCCAGCGGATGAAAGCCTGCTCAATACGCGTTCGAAAGCCTGTGTGCATTCGGGCGAGAGCTGGGCGGCTTCGATCGTGCGCCGGGGAATTCCAAATGCCATCTCCTCCAGTCCGCCTCCAGAAAGCGGAAAGCGTGTCAATGCCGGGAGCGGAACGAGGGTGGCGGTGTCGTGCATGTCCGGGCCTGCCATGGCCTCCAGCACCAGCATCGCGTCGCTGGCGCACACCGTGAGAGGACCGGCGGTGTCCTGGCTGGGAACCAGGGGAACGATGCCGTGGCGGCTGACGCGACCCACGGTGGGCTTGAACCCGAACACGGAGGAAAAGATAGCGGGTGTCTGAATGGAATTCTGCGTTTCGGAGCCGATGGCAAAAGCGCAAAAGCGCGCCGCCACCGCCGCTGCCGAGCCCACGCTGGAGCCCTGTCCCCGGTCGTACCGCAGCCCCAGCGGGTTTCGCACCACCCCGCCAGCACCGCTGAACTCCGCCGGCATGACATCCGAGACGAAGTCGGCGAACTCGGTCATGTTGGTCTTGCCGAGCAACACGGCACCTGCCTTGCGCAGCCTGGCCACCAGCGTGGCTTCGTGCGAGGGCATGAAGTCCTTGAGAGCGGCCGAGCCGGCACTGGCGGGCGAGCCGTCCGTGGAGAGGATGTTGTCCTTGATCAGGAAGGGCACGCCGTGCAAGAGACTTCTGGGTCCTGAGGTTCGCAGTTCCTCGTCTGCGGCCGCCGCCTGCGCGATCGCCTGGGGGGAGATGGTGCGGATGGCGTTGATGCCACCGGGCCCCTTGTCGTGCTCTTCGATCCGGGCGATGTACCAGCGCACCGCCTCGAGCGAGGAAAGATGGCCTTGTGCGATGGCAAAGCCGATGTCTCGTGCAGTGCCCTTCAGCAGCAGGTCCGATCCATTCATGTCGTCTCTCCAGGTGCGCGAAGGATGTTGCTCAGGGGCTAGTGGCCCCACCCGCCTTGCGCAGCGCGGTCGGTAGCACCTTCTCGCGACCCTGTGGTCCCATGGCGCTGTGGCCGCCGTCCACATACATGCAACTGCCAGTGGTGAAGGTGGCGTGGCTGGAGCAGAGAAAGAGCACGGTGTCCGCGACCTCATCAAGTGTGCCCAGCCTGCCCAGCATGTGCAGCCGGTCACCCCAGTTCGCATACGCCTTCTGCACCTCGGGTGGCGCCGTGTCGTGCATGGGCTTGCGCACCCAGCCCGGCAGGACCGAGTTCACCCGGATGCCTTCGGGTGCGAGGTCCAGCGCCTGACTCTTGGTCAATTGCTCGATGCTGGCCTTGCTGGAAGGGTAGACCCATCGACCCGCGAGCCCGGCGTGTGCCGCCTCGGTGGTGAAGTTGACCACACTCGCGTTGGCAGACTTCACCAGGTGAGGCCGTGACATCTGCAGCAGCACCACGTGTCCGAACACGTTGATGTTGTAGGCATCGAGCCATTCTTCCCGGGTGGCTTCCTCGCCCCGGTCGGCATACGTGCAGGCCGAATTGATGAGGAAATCGATGCCGCCGTAGGTGCGCACGGTGAAGTCGACGAGCGCCTGAAGCTCCGAGTCACTGCGCAGGTCGGCATGCACGTACCGGCAAGCGTGACCGAGGTCCGCAGCCAGTGCCTGACCGGGCTCATCCAGAATGTCGGCCAACACCACTTTCGCGCCTGCGCGCACGAACCGGCGTGCGATGCCGACGCCGCAGCCGCTCGATCCCCCCGTCACGATCGCCACTTTTCCGTCGATGCCTTCCATGGCGTTTCCTTCTTCAAACGATGATGGACAGACGGCCCTGAGGGCGAAGTGAGCCAATGTCCAGAATGGTCCGTTTCTCCTGGATCTTCATCACGCCCCCATCGACCACGAAGCGGTACTGGTGCTGACCGAAGTAGGTGTCCGTGGTCTGCTGGCTGGTGCGGTAGGTCACGAAATTGCATTGCGCGCGCAGGTACTGGTCGCCTCTCTCAACGATCATCACATTGCTGATGAGGCGCCGCCCCCGCGAGCGGGGGTATTCCGCGTGGGCGGTCTTCTTCCCCAGCCGTTTGACGCGTTCGGTGAGGTGGTGACCGTCGTCCACCACCAGGTGCAGAGTGCTCTCGACGGGCGCATCGGATGGAAGCGCCAGATTGGGCACGACATACAGGCACTCCGCTGTGAACAGCTGGCGCCAGGTGACCAGGTCCCAGGTGTCCAGAAGATCGGCCTCTCTGTAGAGAAAGTCCTCGATGTCGGAGCGTGTCTGGCGAGCGAGCAGATCCATCATGGCTTGCTTCCCCGGGAGATCCACTTCTCCCATTCGATCCAGAAACTTCTCTGCGTCAATTCGTCGGTCGGATGGCTTTTCTCCGCACCAAAGCCTTTGGAGAGATCGTTCCAGGGCGCTTCTCTCCAGGATGCAAAGGCTCGTTGGCACGACTCCAGTGCCTCGATGTCGTCTGGCGTGGCGAAACCGCCGGGGCCCAGGAATTCGAAGAAGTTGGTGAGCCGGCGCTCGAGCGCGGGCTTGCCGAACTCCTCCTTCGGAGCAAGCGACCAGACACTGACTTCCATGTAGTCGGGGGAGATCGGCTGGAATGTCCGCACCGTGACCGACATGATGTCGTTGATGACGAGGTTCGGAAAAATCAGCAGGTTGCGGCTGCGTTTGGCCATCCGTTCGGCGCGCTCGGCGCCGAACTTGCTGACCAGGCGCGCATAGACCTGTTCGATTTCCGCCTTGGCTTCTTCTCCCCAGAGGGAAATCCACTGAGCCACAGGGCGGCCATAGGTCGCCTCGCGCTCGACCACGCTGTGGCCATTGCCCAGCGACACACCACCGCCATTGAGCTTGCCCCGGACAATGGTTCCGCCGGAGTTGGTCCGGATGAGGTCCAGGTAAGTGGGATGAAGCGTTTCAACGTGCAGCACGTCGGTGCTGTTTTCCGACAACATCTTCCAGTTGGCGCGTGCGCTGTATTCCTGAACGCCGTCGACGACGCACATTTCCTCTTCAGCCTGGTCGACCACCATGTCGATGTACTCGCGCGCATCGCCGAGGAACTCTTCGAGGGAAATGGCCCCGCTGTCGAAGTTGAGAAACCAGAATCCGCGGTATTCCTCGAAGCGCGGTACGGCGACCAGATCGTTGCCTTCAGCGTGAAAGGACTCGGGGTACGTGTCGGCTTCGCTCACGAGCTTGACCTTGCCGGTGTTCTCGAACGTCCAGCCGTGGTAGATGCAAGTGAAGTTGCGGGCCTTTCCACAACGATGGCGCGTGATCTGCGCCCCGCGATGTGGGCAGACGTTGAGGAAGCATCGGATCACGCCGCCCTTGTCGCGCAGAAAGATCACGGAGCGTCCGCCCACGCGGCGCATTTCGAAGGTGTCATTTCCCTTCAACTCTGACTGGTGCCCCACATAGAGCCAGCATTTCGAGAAGATGCCTTCCATCTCGAGCTCGAAGATTCGGGGGTCGACGTAGTTCGATCGCGCAACCCGGAACAGCTTCTTTTCCGGGTCGATCCGCAGCCGGTCGGAAACGGGAGAATGTGGAGTCTGGTTCATCGATGGTGGTGTATTGATTTCAAAAGGCAACAATCTGGAGTGGGTGAACTACTGACCCGTTGACTGTGTGGATGGGACCTGCACGGATACCACGTCTCCTTCGACACGAACGGGATAGGTGCGCAGATCCTCGGTGCACGGAGCACCCGTCGCACGACCGGTCGGGATGTGGAACAACCCCTGATGAAATGGGCATTCAACCTCGTCGCCGATGATGAATCCGTCTGAAAGACTGGCGTTTCCGTGGGTGCACTGTGCGTCTGTCGCATAGATGTTGCCCTCGACCCTGTACAGGCAATACGTTCGGTCGTTGCAGGACACTTCGAGCATGCTGCCTTCGGTCAGCTTGTCAGCCGAGGCGATCTGGATCCAGCTTTGTTTCATCGTTGTCCCTTCGCCGCAATAATATTTGTATTATGCAATTAAAAACGAAAGTCGACAACATGGATTTTGTTGTTAGACTGAAAACCGCTGAACCGCCCTCCGAGCGGTTGGCTGGAGATCAACTTGAACCCGCAATTCAGCATAGAACACCGCCTCGCTTACCGCTTCTCCATCCTCTCGACGCTCAACGTGCGATGCATCGCGAGTCTCTACAACAAGAAGTTCGGCTTGACTCTCGCCGGGTGGCGCATCCTTTCGATCATTGGGCGTTATGAGCCGATTTTTCCGGGCGTTGCTGCCCAGTTGAGCACGATGGATGCCGACAAGGTGACTCGCGCAGTGGATCGGCTTGTCGACATCGGATACGTCATCCGCAACACCGATGCGGCAGATCGCCGCCGCGTCATCCTCTGCCTGACATCGCGCGGACGCTCCGTGTATGAAGAGGTGGAGGAAGTCAGCCAGGAGATGGATGCCAGATGGCGCAGCGTGTTGACGGCAGAGGAGAGTCGCCTGTTCGGTGCCGTCATGGAAAAGCTGGACGCGCAAGCCCGGGCGCTCTTCACCCCCGAGGCTGGCGAGAAGCATTTCATGAAAGAACCTGCGCGGCGCGGCAGCGCGCAGTCGGCCGGTGGAAAAAGGACCGCGCCCCGTGCCCAGTCAGGCGCCCGGAAGAAGGAGCCTGCACAGCCGGCGACCACACCACAGCGCAGGAAGACGGTCAGTCAAGCTTGAGTCCGATCTTGTCAACGAGCGCCTTGAACCGAGGTGCTTCCTTGGCGAGCAGCGCACCAAATGCTTCGGGCGTGCCTGGAGATGGTGTCAGTCCTTGAGATTCAAGGGCGGCCTTGACTTCGGGATCCTGAAGGGACTTGGACAGCGCTGCGTGAAGCGTGTTCACCGTGCTGCGGGGCATGCCTGCTGGGCCCACCACGCCGAAAAAGAACACGTTGTCGACGCCCTTGAGACCTTGTTCCAAGAAGGTCGGAACGTCTGGCAGCTTGGACAGGCGTGTTTCCCCTGTCACTGCGATCGGCTTGACCCGGCCGGGATAGAGCAGCGGTCCGGGCATGCTGTCGAACAAGAGATGGATCTCCCCACCGAGCAGCGCAGTCCAGGCCGGTGCGCCTCCGCGGTAGGGCACGTGAAGTGCCTCAAGGCCGGAGACCTGTTTGAACCCCTCCATGGCCAGATGGTGTGCGCTGCCGGAGCCCGCTGACCCATAGGTGAGCTTTCCCGGGTTCTGCTGCCCGTAGGCCAACAGTTCCTTCACGTTGTTGACCGGGAAACCCTGCTGAACGGTGAGGATGAAGGGCCCTCGCGTGACTTCGATGATGGGTTGAAACGAATGAATGTCGTACGAGATCGCCTTGTACAGAGCCGGTGACACCACCAGCGCACTGGACGTGGCGAACATGAGCGTGTGACCGTCTGCGGGCGATCGAGCGACATAGGTCGAACCGATGGTGCCACCTGCGCCTGATTTGTTGTCGACAACAACCGTTTGACCCAGCGCTGACGACAGTCCTTGAGCAACGCGGCGGGCGACCGCGTCCACTGAACCCCCCGGGGGAAAGGGCACGACGAGCGTGATGGGCTTTGTGGGGAACGCATCCTGAGCGAAACCGAGCGTGGACACGGACAGCAACGTCATCGCGAGCAGATGTCGAAAGAGTTTCATCATGGGAGGTTCTCCGTGGGGTGAGGGTGGGAGAGAAAATAATATCTCGTTTAATTGTGTAATGCAAATATTGTGTTTGGTCTGGTTTTTGACCTGCATTGGTGCATGACCCGGCCCTGTTCCGGTGCGCATCGAGCGGCCGTGAGAATGCTTTGCCGTCGCCAGACGGCGAGGGCATCGGGTTCGGGACGTGCTTCCCCGGTCATGCCCGCGGAAGGCTTCCATTTCTCGGGGTCTGGCCTGAGGCGCAGCCGCTGTGGCTGCGCCTTGGTCAATAGTGCGGCGGTAGTTCGTCGCGCGGGTCGCGTGTCCCTGTGCCGGGATCGCCTTCGCCTCGCTGGCGCAGGCGGCTGACCTCGCGCAGCAGCAACTCGATCTGATCCTGCTGGCGCGCCACTTGGTGATTGAGGGTATCGAGCAGGTCGTCGGCGTAGCTGGCCTTGATTTCCAGCTCGGTGAGCCGTTGCTCCACGTCGTTTCGCGGCGATGGTAGGGGGGTGGCTTTGGTCGTGGGCATAAGGACGTATTGGACCTCAATGTCTGCTGCCGCACAGACCAGCTTCTTGCGCGCGCTCATGCTGCATGGGCTACCAGGCATCGTGGATGCCATACCCTCCTTTCCTGGAGCACCCGCATGCCAACCAATTCCATGCCGAACGCTTTCGAAGCCTCTCCCTTCCATGACGACGTCGCGATAGAGGTCCCCGTCGCTTCCCCATACGAACACTGGTCCGCCACTGCCCGTGCATTTGCCGAGAGCGGCGGTCTGGTGAGTGGCGATGAGCTGGCCGAGCTTTTGAGACGTCGGTGTGAGAGCAGCGAAGGTATCCCGACTGTGCAGCCCGTCTCGCTGGTGGCGCGCTGGATCGTCACGCACTCCGTCATCACCCTTGACAGCCCCTGGGGCCGCATGTTGCCGCTGTTTCAATTCGACCTGCCGCGCGCCGCGGTGCATGCGGGCATGCGTCCGTTGCTTTCCGAACTGCGTGGTGCTTTCGATGACGCCGAACTTGCGCTGTGGTTCGTGACCAGAAACAACTGGCTCGCCGGGGCCTACCCTGAGCGGGTCATGCACACTGATTTGCAGGCCGTGCGCCAGGCCGCGCGCAGCGACCGGTTCGTGGCCGTCGGATTCTGATCTGGTTCAGCGGGCCAGGTACCCGCCGTCCACCGGGTGGTAGGACCCGGTCACGAATGAGGCTCGATCAGACGCCAGCCAGGCCACCAGCTCGGCCACTTCCTCCGCCTCGCCCAGGCGTCCGATCGGGTGCGCCGCGACCAGCATGGCGACCGCGGCGGCATCGCCTTCCAGCGACTCGATCATGGGCGTGCGAATGAAGCCAGGGCCGACCGCGTTCACCCGCACACCTTTGGCGCTGTATTCCAGCGCCGCGCTGTGGGTGAGCCCCACCACGCCGTGTTTGGCGGCGGCGTAGGCCGGCGCCGTGGCAAAGCCCACCGCGCCAAGGATGGAGGCCACGTTGACCACCGAGCCGCGCGCACCACACGCGCTGGCTTGGTTGCGCAGCATCGCCTCGATCTGGTATTTCATGCCGTAGAACACACCGCTGAGATTCACCCGGATCACGCGCGCCCACTCTTCGAGTGGATAGTCGGCCGTGGGCAGGCTGGCGCCGCCGACGCCGGCGTTGTTGCACGCCACGTCCAGCCGGCCGAAGTGGGCGCAACAGCGTTCCACCAGGTTCTTGCAATCACTGGCGCGGCCCACGTCGGCCACCACCGGCAGCACCTCGGTGCCCAGCTCACGCACCATGGCAGCAGTGGCCTGCGCGCTGGCAGCGTCGATGTCGCTGACCAGCACCGCAGCGCCCTCGCGGGCACACACCAGCGCCACCGCACGGCCAATGCCGGATCCGGCGCCGGTGACCAGCACGACTTTTTTCTTCAACATGTCCATGATCCTTGCGCCCAGGCGCGAAGCAAAAAAAATCCACGCCTCTCGCAGGTCATACCTGCGTTTGGCGTGGAAAGGGGGGAGATCGGTGCAATGCGTTTAGATGCGTGGTTCGCCGTTGCCATTCACCAGGATGGTGCGTCCCGGTGGCGAGGTCATCTGCACGTAGTGGGTCGTGCCACGGAAGTTGTACGTCACTTCCCAGTATTCGGTGGCGGCACTGGTGTCGGTGGTGCAGCGTTGCACGTCCTGCGTCTGCGGGCTGTTGTTGCGGCCCACGTTCGAGCCCACGGCCGCGCCGGCCACAGCCCCACCCACGGTCGCGATGTCCTGACCCGTGCCGCGACCGATCTGGTGGCCGAGGATGCCGCCGATGAGGCCACCGGCAATCGCGCCGGGCACATTGGCGCGGGGTTGCGCAACGGGTTCGCGTTCGATCCAGCACCGCTGGGGACCTGGCGCGACCACGGCGCGCATGGACGTGACGTTGGCTTCATACAGGGTTTCGTTCGGCCGACGCCGGTAGTCGGGTTGCGCCACCGGCTGGCCGGGGGAGGCCCGCGCGTCGGGGTAGGGATAGCCTTCTGGCGCAGTCTGGTACGCTGGGGCTGCGCAACCTGCCAGACCGATGGCAGCGATGGTCACCATCAAGGCACCTCGTTGGCGAAGGCTGAGGAGGGATTTGAAGTTGTGCATGTGTGTCTCTCCAGGGTGGGGAATCGATGCACCGAATTTGCTCCCCGGGTACGCCGGGGTCTGTGCGCTGGCGCTCATTCCAGCGCCCATCCGTCAAGCCATTGAGTGCGTGCGTCAACGAACAGACGCTTAACACCTCTCAGGGCTACAACCCCCACACGCTGTGACTCACCAGCCCCTTAACCGTTCATCAGGAGCTGTCATGCCCAAATCTGCCTCTCTGCAACCCAATTGGGATACCTCGTCGTATGGGGAGCCGGCTGAGATATCCGCGCTCAACCGTCTGGCCCTGAGCGAGCACCTCAACTTGTGCGGAGCCTTGCGCAGTCCTGTGCAGGCGGCGTGGGGAGCGGTGTCGGGGTTGGTGGGCTGGATGTCCGAACGAACTGTCACGGCCGCCTTGATGATCATCGTGCTGGCCAGCGCCGCATGGATCGTGATCTGAGTCAATGCCGCGCAAGGCGTTGAAGCGCCTGGGACCCGCACAGGAGCCTATTCGCTCGGAAGTCTTCGGCATTGCCCGATTCGAGCGGCATGGTCGAAGCCTGGGCGAGTCTCATCGCGCGGGCCGCGCCACATTCGGCCAGGCCACCTTCTACCCGCGCCTTCAGAGCAACATCCGCAGCCTTCGGGCTTCGTACCAGGCGCTGGCCTCGCATTCGCTGGAAGAGCGCGACATCAGCCCAGCGGCGGAGTGGCTGTTTGACAATTTCCATCTGATCGAAGACCAGTTGCGCGAGATCCGCGAAGGGTTGCCCGCGCGCTATTACCGGTCACTGCCGGTGCTGCAGGATGCGCCGCTGGCAGGCCTGCCGCGGGTCTACGGCATTGCGTGGGCCTTCGTTGCGCACACCGACGGCGCGTTCGATGAAACCCTGCTGGAGCACTTTCTCAACGCCTACCAGGAGGCGCGAGAACTCGGCCAGGGCGAGCTGTGGGCGCTGCCCACCACCTTGCGTGTGGTTCTGGTGGAAAACCTGCGGCGTCTGGTCGATCGCATCGCCAGCCAGAAAGCCGCGCGCGAACTCGCCGCGCAGTGCGCCGGTCGCATCGACCAGATCACGCTGCAGGAAACGCAGGCGCTGTATGCGCTGGCTGAACAGCGCGGGGTGCGCGGCGTGTTCCTGGTGCATCTGACGCAAAGCCTGGCAGGCCCGCGCGCCGCGCGCGCAGGCTCTGCCCTGCCGCAGGTGCGCGACTGGCTTCGAAAGATGGCGCCCGATCTGGCGGCGCTGCAGTCCCAACTCCACGCGGACCAGGCGGCCGATCACCTGAGCATGGGCAACGCGGTGACGTCGCTGCGGCTCATCGGCGCGGCCGACTGGACCGAGATCGTTGCCCACACCAGCCGCGTCATGCGGGTGATGCTGGCATCGCCCATCTTCGCGGCCGAGGACGACGCCACGCGCAACACCACGTTGCACGGCATCGAGCGCCTCTCGGCGAGCGGCACACGGTCCGAATCGGAGGTTGCTCAGACGCTGCTGAGGGCCATGACGGCTGGCACGGGTGCCGCGTCGCTGGCGGGTTACTGGCTCGAAGGGGAAGGACGTGCCGAACTGGAACACCAGCTCGGCGCGCGCCGCCTGCTCTCGCCGCGCTGGCAGGTCGGCCTTCGACTCTCCCGCACACCGCTGTATTTCAGCGCCTTGCTGGCCGGCACGCTGTGGCTCGTGATGTGGCTGCTGCTGCGCTGGGGCGATCCGGCCGTGGGTTGGGTCGACCAGGCCGCCGCAGGTCTGGCCCTGGTGCTCATGCTGTTCCCCGCATCGGAGACCGTGATTGCGTTGATCAACCGCCTGATCAGCGAGTCGGCCAAGCCGATGCACCTGCCTCGATTTCTCATGGCCGAGGGCTTGCCCGATTCGGCTCGTACGCTGGTGGTGATTCCGGCGCTGCTCACCAGCGCGGCTGGTATCACCGCGCTGGTTCACCGCCTGCACCTGCACTACCTGGCCAACCCTGAACCCTCTGCGCAGTTCGCGCTGCTCAGCGACTGGGCTGACGCCGACACACCTGAGCGAGCCGAGGACGCGACTTTGTTGCGCCAGGCGAAGGGCCTCGTGGCGGCGCTGAATGAGCGACATCCCGCCACCGCAGGCGAGGCGCCCCGGTTCCTGCTGCTGCACCGCGAGCGCAGCCCGAGCGAAACCGAAGGCCTCTGGCTGGGCTGGGAACGCAAGCGCGGCAAGATCGAGCAACTGGTGGCTGCGCTGGCCACTGGCACTCCCGGCCCGTTTCTCGACCTCGGCGAAGTCTCGCGCATGGCCGAGCACACCCGGTACATCCTCACACTCGACAGCGACACTCAATTGCCGCCGGGCCGGCTGCGCGCACTGGTCGGCGTGGCCGAACATCCCCAGAACCGCCCCGTGCTCGATGCCGATGGCCTGCGTGTGGTGCACGGCTACGGCATCCTGCAGCCCCGCGTGGTGGCACCCTTGCGCGACGAGGGCATACCGACGCCGCACCAGTGGCTGCACGACGGCCAGCGCGGACTCGATCCTTACAGCGCGATGTCTTCGGACGTCTATCAGGACCTGTTCGGCGAAGGCAGTTTCACCGGCAAGGGCCTGCTCCATGTAGACACCCTGCACGCCGTGCTGGGCGGGCGGCTGCCGACCGAACAGGTGCTCAGCCACGATCTGCTCGAAGGTGCGATCGCGCGTTGTGCCGTGGTGAGTGACATCACCCTGATCGAGGATGAACCGGCGCACGCCGATGTGGCTGCCGCCCGCCTGCACCGCTGGATGCGAGGCGACTGGCAGTTGTTGCCTTTCCTGGTGCGCTGGCCGCTGTCGGACATCAACCGCTGGAAGCTGGCCGACAACCTGCGCCGCTCGCTGGTGGCGCCGGCGTCGTTCGGCCTGATCGTGCTGGCGCTGTTCGGGCACGGGTTGTCTCTGCCGCTGGCCTTGCTGCTGAGTGCCGCCGCTCAGGCCGCCGCGCCGCTGCTCGGCGCCTTCGCGGGCAGCGTTCCGCGGCGTTTCATTCAGGTTGGCGAACGTTTCCTGCGCGCCGCACTCACCGGCCTGACGCGCGCGCTGGCCGGTGGCCTTTGGCATCTGGTGCTGTTGCCACAACATGCGCTTCTGTCCGTGGACGCCACCGGGCGAACGCTGTACCGGCTGGCGGTCAGTCGGCGCCATCTGCTGCAATGGACCACCGCCGATGCCGCCCGCGCTGCGCACGACCACCGCTGGGAGGCCGCGATTCGCCGGCATGGCCCGGCGAGCGCGCTCTCAATGGGGCTGCTGTTGGCGCTGCTGAGCCTTCGCCCTTCGCCGGACCCGCTGGCGTTGATCGTGCTCGGTGTGTGGGTGTGTGGCCCGTTGCTGTCCTGGTGGGCCAACAAGCCGTGGTCGCGGCCTCGTCTTCATGCCATTGCCGCGCAAGACCGCGATCTGCTGGAAGGCGTGGCGCGTGACACCTGGCGCTTGTTCGAGCGCTGCGTGGACGCGCAGAACCACCACCTGCCGCCCGACAACCTTCAGACCCTGCCCTTCGACGCGGTGGCCCACCGCACCTCGCCCACCAACATCGGCCTGTACCTGCTTAGCGTGGCCTGCGCACGCCAGTTCGGCTGGATCGGTACGCAGGATCTGCTGGCGCGCCTGGAAGCAACGCTGGCAAGCCTTCAGCGCATGGAGCGTCACCGGGGACATTTTCTCAACTGGTACGACACGCGGACCCTGCAGCCCTTGCTGCCGCGGTACGTGTCCACCGTGGACAGTGGCAATCTCAGCGCCGAACTGCTTGCGGTGGCGCAGGCCTGTACCGAGCTCTCACGCGACCCCCATGCGACGCAGGCCATGCAGCAGGCCATCGAGCGGTCGCGCGAACGCATCGAACCGCACATGGAGGTGGTGCAGAGCCTGTTGCACCGGCCCGTCAGATACACAGCCATCGGTCAACTGCTGCGCCTGACCTTGCCCGACCCGCACGATGCGACGAACTTTGCGCGGTTCCAGACGCTGATGAAGGACGCCGCCACCGAGCTTCACGGCATGACGCCGGGGCCGGCCAACGTGCGGCAGCCGGTGCCGCAAGGCGAGGAAATGCCCTGGCTGCTGGCCGATCACCTGGCCACGTTGCGCTCGGCCAGCCTGGACCGGGCAGCAGCGGCCGAGAGCACCGGCGAGCGTGCCAGGCAGCGGCTGCTCTCGCTCGCTGCCGAGTTCGAGCGCATGGCGTGGGAGGCCGAGTTCGGCTTTCTCTACGACACGCGGCGCCACCTGCTGCACATTGGTTACCGCCTGGACGAGCAGCAACTCGACAAATCGTTTTACGACCTGCTGGCTTCGGAGTCGCGAACCACCAGTCTGCTCGCCATCGCCAAGGGAGATCTCCCGGTGCGGCACTGGTCGGCCCTGGGCCGACCGCTCTTTGCCAGCGGCCCGCGTGCGTTGCTGCGTTCGTGGTCCGGCTCGATGTTCGAGTACCTCATGCCCACGCTGCTGACCGCCGAACCACATGGCAGCCTGATGCAGGAGGCGGCCTGCACCGCATTGCACGAGCATGTGGCCTTTGTTCAGGGCCAGGCCATGCCCTGGGGCATTTCCGAGTGCGCTTACGCGGGTCGCGACCACACGCTGGCTTACCAGTACGCGCCGCAGGGCGTGCCGCGCCTGGCCCTGCGCCGCACGCCACTGCAGGAGCGCGTCATCGCACCGTATGCCACGGTGCTGGCCACGCAGATCGACGTCCACCTGGCCTGCCGCAATCTGCGCGCGCTCACCGAGCTGGGTGCGCGCGGACGCTACGGTTTCTTCGAGGCACTGGACTTCACGCCTTCGCGCCAGACCGAGGGTGGGCGGTACACGCTGGTGAGCACCTGCATGGCACATCACCAGGGCATGAGCATCGTGGCCCTTGCCAATGTGCTGCGCGAAGGCGTGGCCCGGCGCTGGGGCATGGCGCACCCACGCCTGGAGGCCGTGGCCGCGCTGTTGCACGAAGCTTCGCCGCGCGACCCGCCCCGATTGCCCGCCCTGGCTCCAACGAGCCTGCCGCTGCACGCGCTGCAACGCCGTGCGCCCGATCACGTTCGCCCGGTCCCGCCCGACGCCCAGTCGCTGGCGCCGACGCATCTCATGTCCAACGGCCGCTACAGCGTCACGCTGCGGCCGCATGGCGGCGGCTGGAGCCGCTGGGACGGCATCGGGATCACGCGCTGGCGCGACGACGCCTTGCGCGACGCCAGCGGCAGCTTCATCTACCTGCGGCTGGGGCAGCAGGACACACCGGTGTCGATCACCAGCCATCCCGCACCCGATCCCAACGCGCTGTACCAGTGCACCTACCACACCGACCGGGTGTGCTTCGAGGCTAACTGGCCTGAATTGCGCGCCAGCGCGACGGTGTGGGTGAGTCCCGAGGACGACGTCGAGTTGCGCAAGGTGGTGCTCGTCAACCGCAGCGAACAGGTGGTCGAACTCGAACTGATCTCGGCCTTCGAGGTGACGCTGGCCAGCCCGGCGGCCGACGAGGCCCACCCCGCGTTTTCCAACCTGTTCGTCTCCGCGCAGTGGCTGGCCGACCAGCAGGCGCTGCATTTCGAACGCCGGCCGCGCCTGCACACCGAGCGCACGTTGCAGGCCGCGCACTTCGTGGCCGCCACCGAAGGCATGGTCTCGGTCTGGCGCTGCCAGACCGATCGCCAGCACTGGCTGGGGCGCAACCACACCGCGGCACAACCGCTCGCCACCCTGCACGCGGTGCCCGAGCAGTCGGGCCCGCTGGACACCGGTCTCGATCCGGTGGCGGTGCTGGGTGTGACGCTGCGTCTGGCACCGGGTGCGCAGGCCAGCGTCACTTTCGCCACGGCGGCGAGCGACGACGCGGCGACCTTGCGCGCCATCGTCGACAAGTACCGCCAGCCGAGCACGGTGGAACGCGCTTCGGTGATGTCGTCCACACTGGCCGGTGTGCAGGCGGTGTCGCACCGCCCCTTGCCCGAGTACCTGCCCGCGCTGCAGGCCCTCACCACCGCGCTGGTGCTCACCGTGCCCAGAGACCCTCTGCCTGTCCATGACGGAGCCACGCTGCCGCGCGAATGCGACCGGCGTTCGTTGTGGCCACTGGGCATCTCGGGAGACCGGCCGGTGTTGCTGGTGGAAGCCGGTTCGGCGCAGGGCATGGGTTTGCTGCGCATCCTGGCGCAGGCTTTGCGCGAATGGTCGCGCTGCGGTGTGCCCTGCGATCTTGTGGTGCTGAGCAGCGAGGTGCACTCCTACCAGATGCCACTGCAGCGTGAACTCACCCTGCTGACAGAGCAGCAGGCGGGTACCGATGCAAACCAGCGAGGGTCGGTGACGGGGTTGCACGTGCTGCGGCCGGACACGCTTTCGGCCACGCAACTCGCCACGCTGGAATCGCTGGCGCGCATCCAACTGCAAGCCGATGGGCCGCCCTGGGTGCAGCAGGTTCGGGCCTGGGCGCAGCGGCAGGGCACGCTGGCCGGTTCCAGTGACCGTTCAGGCCGCATCGAAGCCGTGCCGACTCATGTGCTTGAACGGTGCCCGGCCACCTCGGTGGGCGCGTTCGACACCGGTTCGGGCGATTTCACTTTCGAGGTCGGCGTGGGCCTGCGGCCCCGGCGGCCGTGGACCAACGTGCTGGCCAATCCCGGTTTCGGCACCATGGTCTCTGAAAGCGGTGCAGGCCACAGCTGGGCCATCAACAGCCGCATGAACCAGCTCACCGCCTGGTCCAACGACCCGGTGGCGGACACCCCGTCGCAGTGGTTCCTGCTGCAGGACCGCCGCACCCGTGAGGCGTGGAGTGTGGCCCCATCGGCCTGGGGCGCGAGCGATGTGCAGTACCGTGTGTCGCACGGCCAGGGACACACCACCATCGAACACCAGCGCGGCACGCTGCAGGTCTCGGTGCGCTGGTGCGTCGACCCCGACACCTCCGTGCAGCAGGTGCGCATCCGCCTGAGCAATCATGGCAACGGCAAGGCGCACCTGCGCGCGGTGGGCCTGGTGGAATGGATGATGGGCGAGAAACGCAGCAATCGGTCCACGCTGTACACCGAACCCGCGCCCGCCGGGGATGTGGCCGACGGACTGGTTGGCCTGATGTGCACGCAGACCGACGCCGCCGGCGGCTTTGGCGGTGGCACCGCTTTCCTGGCCGAAGCGCAGGTGGGCGCGCAGGACAGCGAGGGCCTGGACTGGACCTGCGACCGGCGCGAGTTCTTCGATCCGCGTGGGCAGCTCGTGCTGCCCGAGCACCTGGGGCGTCGCAGTGGCTTCGGCCTGGACCCCTGTGCCGCGCTGTCACGCCCCATCACGCTGCGGCCCGGCGCCAGCCTGGAGCAGGTGTTTCTGATCGGCTATGCCGAGAGCCCCGGCGCCGCGCGGGCCCTGGCGCTGCGCGCCATTGGCACCGCGCCGCTGGCGCGCGAAAAATCCAGCCGCTCGCGCTGGGACAGCTTGCTGGGCACCAGCGCGGTCCGCACCCCCGACCCCTTGTTCGACGTGATCGTCAACCGCTGGTTGCTGTACCAGACCGTGTCGTCGCGGCTGTGGGCCAAGGCGGGCTTTTACCAAGCGGGAGGCGCTACCGGCTACCGCGACCAGTTGCAGGACACCATGGCGCTGGTGTGGGCCAGGCCGGCGCTGCTGCGCGAGCAGATCGTGCTCTGCGCCTCGCGCCAGTTCGCCGAAGGCGATGTGCAGCACTGGTGGCATGCACCTGGCGGTGCCGGTGTGCGCACCCGGTTCTCCGACGATCTGCTCTGGTTGCCATTTGCCTGTTCGCACTACCTGCGCGCCACCGGCGATGCGGGCGTGCTGGAGGTGACGGCGCCGTTCCTCGAGGGCAGCCTGCTGGCCGAGGGCGCAGAAGACATCTACGACACACCGCGCGTGAGCGAGGTGCAGGCCACTGTGTACGAACACGCCGCTCGCACCATCGACCGCAGCCTGGCCGTGGGCGTGCACGGACTGCCCTTGATGGGCGGGGGCGACTGGAACGACGGCATGAACCGCGTGGGCATCGAGGGCCGGGGCGAGTCCGTGTGGCTGGCGTGGTTCCTGTGCGCCATCGTGACCGACTGGCTGCCACTGGCGCGCCAGCGCGACGACGCGGCCCGTGTGCGGCGCTGGGAAGAGGCGCTGCAGGGCTGGCAACGTGCGCTGCAGGACGAGGCCTGGGACGGTGACTGGTACAAGCGTGCGTTCTTCGACGATGGCAGTCCGCTGGGTTCGCACACGCAGCCTGAGGCCCGCATCGACCTGATTGCCCAGGCCTGGTCGGTGCTCTCGGGCCAGGCACCGCCCGCGCGTCAGGTGCAGGCCATGGAGGCCGCGGAAGCCTGCCTGGTGGATGCCGAGGCAGGCCTGCTGCAGTTGCTCACACCGCCGTTGGCGCATGCCATGCCCAGCGCGGGCTACATACAGGCTTACCCGCCCGGGGTGCGTGAGAACGGTGGTCAGTATTCGCATGCAGGGGTCTGGGCTCTGATGGCCGTTGCCGCCCTGGCCACGCGTGAGGGTGCGGACCGCGAAGCGCGCGACGCGCCTTACCGCTACTTCACCTACCTCAGCCCCGCGCATCGCGCCGCGCACCCGCAGCGCGGTGCGGCGTATGGCGTCGAGCCGTACGCCATGTCAGCCGATGTCTACAGCCAGCCACCCTATGTGGGGCGGGGCGGCTGGAGCTGGTACACCGGTGCGGCCGGCTGGCTGCACCGTGCGGCGCACGAATCGATTCTGGGGCTGCGGCTGGACGCGCAAGAGCTCTGCTTCCAGCCCTGCCTGCCCTCGCACTGGCCCGAGGCCGAGATCTGCCTGCATCGCGACGGGCGGTCGATGCGCTTCGTGCTGGTGCGTGCGGAACCCCCAGAGGCCCTCGCGCGCTGGGCGAGCGAAGGGGCGCGTGTTCTCCAGGTGGGAGAGCGACTGCGCTGGCGTGAGCTGCCCGAACGAAGCTGCTTCGTCGTGCCGTTGAAGGACCGGTGATGGCGGCGTGGGTTGCCGTGTGCGCTGCCGAACAGAAGGCCGGGCCGCGAGTCGTTACAAAGCCGACATGAGGAATTCAACCAGGAGCTGAAACATGATGCGAGTTCGAGGCCCGGGCCGCGCGCGCGATGCGCTGTACCAGTTGCAACTGGAACACGAGGCCATTCGTCGCCTTCTGCGCGAATTCGATCGCCTTCGACTGGCGAACGAAGACCGCAGCGAGGAGAAAGCCGAGGTTGTGGATGGTCTTTGCGACGCCCTCAGCCTGCATGTGCGGATCGGAGAAGAGCTCTTCGAACCCTTGAGCCGCTTGCAGGCGAGCTCGGATCCGGCGGCCTTCTCAACGCAGTGCGACCACCGGCATCTGGTTCAATTGATCGCGCAGCTCGACGAGCTGGAACCGGGAGATGCGGGTTACGACGACGCCGTGGGCGACATCGCCGATTGTGTGATGCCCTGCATGGACGGCGAAATGTCCCTGTTGCGTTCGCTGGCTCGCGAAGCACTGGTGGACACCCAGGAACTGGGTGAGCGGATGAACCGCCTGCGCAAGGTGCACCAGGGCGACTTCACCCGCGTCGAAGTCGGCCGGCAACGAGCCTGAAAGGCTCATTGCCGGCTGGTCGAGACTCAGTCGCGTCGAGTTTTCGCAGGTGTGTCCAGCCAGCTGTCGTCGGCACTCCGCTCCCAGGCGCTGAGTTGCTTCTCGGCTTCGTCCTTGGCGATGCCGTAGCGTTCCTGGATCTTGCCCGAGAGCATGTCACGGTGACCCTCGACCACTTGCAGGTCGTCGTCGGTGAGCTTGCCCCATTGCTGCTTGGCGCGGCCGGTGAGCTGCTTCCAGTTCCCTTGAATGGTGTCCCAGTTCATGTGATGTCCTTTGCGTTGGGGCGAGCGCGACATGGCCCGCCTGAGGACTTTTTACGGCGGGCAGGTGTGCAGGTCTGTGCGCCACGGCACCAAGGCACCGTGCGGTGGCGCTCAGGTGGCCGCGATCGCCGCGTTCCAGGTGGCCACCGTCGCGTCCAGATCGGACGCCGCCATCAGCGCACGCACCACGCCCACCGAACCCACACCGCTGGCCAGCACGCCGGGCAGCCGATCCAGGTCGATGCCACCAATCGCCACGCGCGGCACGTCGCGCAGCAGGCGCGCATACGCGGCGAGGCGACCCGGCCCCTGCGGCGCGGTGGCCATCTGCTTGAGCGTGGTGGGGAACACGGCGCCCATCGCGATGTAGCTCGGGCTGTGGCGCTCGGCAATCATCATCTCGGCGTAGCCGTGTGTGCTCAGGCCCAGGCGCAGGCCGGCGTGGCGGATGGCGTTCAGGCCTGTCGTGGTCATGGCCTGCAGGTCTTCCTGGCCCAGGTGCACGCCGTAGGCACCCGCGTCGATGGCTTCCTGCCAGTGGTCGTTGATGAACAGGCGCGCGCCGGTGCCCTGCACGCCGGCCACGGTGGCACGCACCTCGGCCCGAATGGCGTCGGCATCGGTGGATTTGAAACGCAATTGCACCGTAGGCACGCCCGCGCGCGCCATGCGGATGGTCCAAGCCGCATCGGGCATCACGGCGTACAGGCCCAAGGCGTTCGGGCAGGCGGCGAACGCCTCGGCGCGCGGGAACGGCGCCATGCCGAAATCGGCGGGTTCGTCGGGCCATTGCAGTGGGTCGAATTGCCCGGTGCGTTGCACCTGGCGCGACCACGCGCGTGCCACACACAACGCGTCGTCGGGCACGAAACCCAGCGACTGGGCGGCTTGCAGCGCCGCCGTGAACACGGCATCGCCGGTCTGTACCGACATGGGCTCGGCGTGTGGCTCCACGGGCAGCGCCAGCGCTTCGCGGTGGGCATCGACGATGGCGCGGGCCATCTGTTCGGCATTCAGGCTGCTGTTCATGGGGTGTGGTGCCAGAAAGGGGTGCCCATCACGGGCGTGCTGGGCTGGGCGCTGTCCTGCGGCTGCATGGCGCCCGAGCGGAAGGCGGCGCGCCCGGCGCGCACCGCGTCGGCGAATGCACCGGCCATGTCCACGGGCGACTGCGCCAGCGCCACCGCGGTGTTGAGCAGCACGGCGTCATAGCCCCATTCCATGACGGTGCAGGCGTGCGAGGGCAGGCCCAGGCCGGCGTCCACGATCAGCGGCACGGCCAGCCGCTCGCGCAGCAGGCGCATGGCGTACGGGTTCACGGGCCCCCGCCCCGTGCCGATGGGTGCGGCCCAGGGCATCACCGCCTGGCAACCTGCGTCCACCAGGCGCTGGCAGAGCACCAGGTCTTCGGTGCAATACGGCAGCACCTTGAAGCCATCGTTGACGAGCTGGCGTGCGCAGTCCACCAGGTTGAGTGTGTCGGGCTGCAGGCTGTAGTCGTCGCCGATGAGTTCGAGCTTGATCCAGGGGGTGTTGAACACCTCGCGTGCCATCTGCGCAGTGGTGATGACCTCTTGCGTGGTGTGGCAGCCCGCGGTGTTGGGCAGCACCGGCACGGCGAGTTCCTGCAGCAGCTTCCAGAACGCGGCCCCGGCTTCGGGTTGCGCTGCGCCCTGCCGGCGCAGCGAGGCCGTGAGCATGGCGGGCTGCGCGCGTTTCACCGCCGCCTCCAGCGTGGCGGGCGAGGGGTAGCGCGAGGTGCCGAGCAGCAGGCGGCTGGTGAAGGTCTCGCCGTAGAGCACCAGCGGGTCTTCGTGGGTGAGGGGCGTGGTCATGTCCATGGTGGTGTCGCTTTCTCAGCCGCCGGTGATGGGCGCAATGATCTCGATGCGGTCGCCCTCGGCGAGCCGGTGTTGCGCGTAGGCGGTGCGCGGCACGAACTGCAGGTTGACGGCGGCGGCGAACACGGCGGGCGCGTCCCAGGCCTGCAGGGCGTCGGCCAGCGTGGCGCCTTCGGGCAGCTGGCGGGTTTCCTGGTTGATGAAGATGTTCATGCGGAAGTTTCCTTTATCGGACCACCGGCAAGCCCAGGACGGAAGCCAGCGGCGAGTGGTCGTGGTCCACGATCTCCAGCACCGCGTCGAGCACGGCGGGGGCGATCATGAATCCATGGCGGTACAGGCCATTGATCGACATTCTGCGCGGAGCGTCCATGCGCAGCGCGGGTAGGTTGTCGGGCAGGGTGGGGCGCAGCTGAACGCCCAGTTCGACGATGCGTGCTTCGCCGAAACCGGGGTGCACGGTGTAGGCGGCGCTCAGCAGCTCCAGAGTGGAGCGCACGCTGGCCGGGCTCAGGTCGTCGGACTCGATCTCGGTGGCGCCGATGACGAAGAGACCGCCCGGCTTGGGTGCGATGTAGAGCGGGTAGCGCGGGTGCACCAGGCGTGTGGGGCGCGAGAGGTTCACACCCGGCGCGTGCACGCGGGCCACCTCGCCGCGCACGCCGCGCAGTGCGTTCCATTGCGGCTGCGCGCCCAGGCCCCGGCAATCGAACAGCCAGCCCTCTGGCCCGGGGTCCAAGTCGGCGGGCGAGCGCGGCGTGTGCCAGTGCACGCGGACGCCCAGCACCTGCATCTGGTGCGCCAGCGCAGCCAGCAGTTCGCGGTTGTCGAGCTGGCCTTCTTCAGGCAGGTACAGGCCTTGTGCAAAACGGTGGTCCAGCGCGGGTTCGAGCGCTGCAATGGCAGTGGTGTCGATGCGCTGCGCCTGTGGCAGCGAGGACAAGGCGGCGCTGGTGCGCGCGAGCTGGCCCGCGAAGCGCTCGGCCTCGGCCGCATCCTGCCGATGCCACAGCACCAGCGTGCCGCTCTGCTGGAAGAACACCGGGCGCTCCAGCGCGGCCAGCAACTGCGGCCAGCGCGCCAGCGCGTGCTGGCCCATGCGCACCACCGCCAGTTCGGTCACGGCCGATTCGGCCAGGGGCGCCAGCATGGCGGCGGCCACGCGCGCGGCGGCGTGCTCGGCCTCGGGGCCACCCGCATCGAACACCTCCACCCGGTGTCCGCGCTGCGCGAGCGCGCAGGCCAGCAGCCGGCCCATGAGGCCGGCGCCCAGTACCACGGCATGGGGTTTCAGCATGAGCGACCTTCGGCGCTGCCACAATGCGCGCCATGATGAAAAACGAAGAACCGTTTCGCTACACCCGAGTCCTGTCCATCGCTGGCTCCGACAGCGGCGGTGGCGCCGGCATCCAGGCCGACCTCAAGACCTTTGCGGCGCTGGGCTGCTACGGCATGACCGCCATCACCGCACTCACCGCGCAGAACACGCTGGGCGTGAGCGGCATCCACGGCGTGCCGCCGGACATGCTCAAGGCACAACTGAGCGCGGTGCTCGACGACATCGGCGTGGACGCGGTGAAGATCGGCATGCTGCACGCGCCCGAGATCGTGCGCACCGTGGCCTGGGCGCTGAAGCACTACCAGGTGCAGCGCGTGGTGCTCGACCCGGTGATGGTGGCGACGTCGGGTGATCGACTCATCGCACCCGAAACGGTGCAGGTGCTGGTGGACGAGCTGTTCCCGCAGGCCGCGGTGATCACCCCCAACCTGGACGAAGCGGCGCTGTTGCTGGGCCGGCCCATCACCGCCGCGCACGAGCTGGAGGGCGCCGCGCGCGATCTGCTGGCCATGGGCGCGCAGGCTGTGTTGCTCAAGGGGGGGCACCTGCCCGGCGACGAAGTGACCGACCTGCTGGTCACGGGCGCCGATGCGGCTGTGCGCCTGAGCTCGCCGCGCATCGCCAGCCGCAACACGCACGGCACGGGTTGCACGCTGTCCTCGGCCATCGCGGCGCATCTCGCGCTGGGTGAGCCGCTGGATCGCGCCGTGGCACTCGCCCGTGAATACATCCTGCAGGCGATCGCCCACGGTGCAGACGTCTACACCGGCGCCGGCCACGGTCCGCTGAACCACGGACATGCGCCCAAGGTTCAGCAGACGCAGGTGCGGGCATGAACGCATAGGCCTCAGGCGCCGGCCGTCGCCAAGCCCGTGGTGTTGCGCGGCCTCGTGAGCGCGGCTAGCACGAAGGTCAAGGCCAGCGTGGGCAGGGCGGAGCCGAGATCGGGCGCGTACTGCTTGAGCAGGTGGTAGGTGGCGATGCCGGCCAGCCACAGCGCCGCCGCACTCCAGTCCACCGGTCGCGCGCTCAGGCTCGGCACCACCGTGCCGCTGCCCAGGCGGCCCAGAATCACGCCGTACAACGGCACGAACACCGAGCTCAGCAGCAACAGGAACGGCTCCAGCGTGTGGATGGGCAGCACCAGCGCGAGCGCGGTGCAGACCGCGGCGAAGCCCAGCCCGGCCGCGCGGATGCTCCAGCGCGGGCGCAGGCTGTGCACCGAGACCGCGCCCGAGTGCGCATCGCCGTAGGCGTTGTCCATCTCGTCCAGCAGGATCAGGCCGAGTGCGATCAAACCGCCCTGCGCGAGCAGCAAGGCACTGACGAGGTTGGTGCCCGGCTCCACGGTGCTCACCACCAGCACGCCGAGCGCATAGCACCAGATGTTGGCCAGCGCGTAGCCCAGCCAGGTCCCACCGAACGTGGTGGCGGTGCGCTTGCCGTGGCGCGCGTAGTCGGCCACCAGCGGCAGCCAGGAAACCGGCATCGCGATCACGAGATCCATGGCCGAGAACAGGCCCATGCCACCGGTGCCGGGGCGATTCCAGAAACCTTCGAAGCCCTGCGCCACCAGGCGCGTGCCGAATTGCCAGGTGAGCCAGGCCAGCGAGGCAATCACCAGCGGCAGCGCGAAGCGGCTCACGAAGCGGCGCACCAGCGTGAGCATGGAGCCGGCCATGAGGGCGATCAGCACCGAACCCCAAAGCAGCGTGGCCACCACCTTGCCGGTAAAGCCATCGAGCTCGATGCCCAGCGTTTGCGTGGCGATCGCCACCGTGCCCTCCTGCATGATGACCAGTTCGAAGGTGGTCCAGCCGATCAGTTGAGCGATGTTGAGCAGCACTGGCAGCTTGGCAAAGGCGCTGCCATAGGTGGCGTGCATCAGCCCGGCGCTGGCCAGCCCGGTCTGGCAACCCAGCCGCGCGGTCCAGCCCAGGAGCCCGGCGCCGATGAGCGAGCCCAGCACGATGGCAATGACCGCGTCGCGCGTGCCCACGGCCGGCACCAGGTAGGCGCCGATCTGCATCACCAGCAGGCCGGTGCCCAGGCTGAACCAGAGCGCAGCGTGCTCGTGGAAATGAAAGACCCGGTTGCCGGGCGCGACGGGTGTCAGCGCCTGGTTGGCGGGAGAAGAAGACAGT
Source organism: Hydrogenophaga sp. (assembly GCF_051860785.1). GTDB lineage: Bacteria > Pseudomonadota > Gammaproteobacteria > Burkholderiales > Burkholderiaceae_C > Hydrogenophaga. The sequence goes on along the minus strand of NZ_JBIMLB010000013.1, from coordinate 69,843 downwards.
GGGGACGCCATCAATGTGCTCCATGCAACGTTGAGGCAGGTGGGCTGGGCCGTAGTCCTGCAGACACCGATAGACGGTCCACGGATTCCGGCCTGCTTCCCTGCGCGAGGATTACCTCAGTCAGGTTCAAAGGGACTCTCTCAGTCGCACCCGGGTCGTCGGACCCGGGGCAACACCCCTAGCGGATATGCCTTGCGGCACGGACGCGAGTATACGTTCGCCGGCATCTGGAATGGCCCAGGCCCGGCTTCGTGCAGTATGTCCGTCATCCTGTTTCCATTGCGCACCCTGTCGGTGTCAAGTCCGCAGAATGCATCCGGTCATAAGGAGGAAATAGCGATGTTGGGAGAATTGCGAGTGATTGCCGATGAACGTGCGGGCGATCCCGATTCCATCGTGGATCGGCTGCGCACTTGGACAGAGCAGGGCAGGCCGGAACCCGGCCCTGCGCAGTGGGGCGTGGACTGGATCGGTCTGATCGCGAAGTCCGTTGGGGATCGGCACACCAATCTCGTGGCAGCAGCGGCACTCTCCAATGATCCGACCGTGGTCAACAGCCTTGCCGCCATTCACCCAGTGGACGGCTACACGCCCGCGCAGCGAGCGGTCCAACTGGACTGCGCCAGTTTCCTGACTGCGCTGGCAGCCACAAGGTGCCCCGAGGTCCTGAACAGCCTTGAAGCGCCGCATCCTAGGGAAGGCTTTACGCCATTGCTGCGAGCCGCCTACCTGGGCCGTGGAGCCGCCTTCAAGGCGCTGATCCTGGCGGGCGTGGACCAGAAAGCGCTTGGCCAGATGAGAGAAAGCGAAAGAGTGCAGTGCTGGCTGAAGGAGGTCGAAGCCGTCCGGAGCAAGGAGGGGGCGCATGGCCATCCCGGCGCGCTTTCCAGCACCAGTACAAACGCCGGCAACAGCACGCAATATCCCGACATCCTTGCGCGTGCAGGCGCGGTGCGATCCAGCCCACCTGGAGGTCGCGGCCCAGTGCTGTGATTCATCTTCCGGGCGGAAAACGCAGCAATCGCAGCCCGTTGAACACCACCAGCAGGCTCGCACCCATGTCGGCGAACACGGCCATCCACATCGATGCGTTGTCGAACAGGGCCATCACCAGGAACACGGCCTTGATGCCCAGCGCCAGCGCGATGTTCTGCCACAGCACCGCGTGCGTGCGCCGCGACAGGCGAATCGTCTCCGGCACTTTGCGCAGGTCGTCGTTCATGATGATCACGTCTGCCGCTTCCATGGCCGTGTCGCTGCCTGCGCCACCCATGCCGAAGCCGATGGTGGCCGCGCTCAGCGCGGGTCCGTCGTTGATGCCGTCACCCACCATGGCCACGGCACCCTGCTGGCGCAGCGCTTCGATGGTGTCCAGCTTGTCCTGCGGCAGCAGGTTGGCACGCACTTCGGTGATGCCGACCTGATCCGCGATGCTGCGGGCGGTGGCGGGGTTGTCGCCCGTGAGCATCACGGTGGTGATGCCCATGGCGCTGAGTTCGGCAATGGCTTCCTGGCTCGTGGCCTTGGTGGTGTCGGCTACGGCAAAGAGCGCGATTACACCCTGCGCGTCCGCCAGCAGCGTGACGGTGCGGCCCTGCGCCTCGTGAACCCGCATGCGCGCTTCGAGTTCGGGTGAGCACTGACCGCGCTCCTCGATCCAGCGGTGGTTGCCCAGCACATGGATCTGGCCTTCGAGTTCTCCGCGCACACCGCGCCCGACCTCGGCGGCAAAGCCCTGAACGTCGCGCGGTTGCACCTGCAGCCCCAGAGCGATGGCCTGCGAAACCGGGTGGTCCGAACGGCCCGCCAGGCTGCCTGCGATGCTCAGCGCGGCATCGGCGGGCACGCGTTCGCCGATCACCTCCCGCGCCACCAGGCGCGGTTTGCCCTCGGTCACGGTGCCGGTCTTGTCCACGGCCACGGTCCGCAGCTTGCGCGCTTCCTCCAGGTAGACGCCGCCCTTGATGAGGATGCCGCGGCGAGCGGCCGCTGCGAGGCCGCTGACCACCGTCACCGGTGTTGAGATCACGAGCGCACACGGGCAGGCGATCACCAGCAGCACCAGTGCCTTGTAGATGGCATCGAGCCAGGGCCAGCCCAGCAGCAGCGGCGTGCCGATGGCCACCGCCAGCGCGAGGAAGAACACGGCGGGCGTGTAGATGGCGGCGAAGCGGTCCACGAACCGCTGCGTGGGTGCGCGTTTGCCCTGCGCCTGCTCCACCGCGTGGATGATGCGCGCGAGCACGGTGTCGCTCGCCGGCCGCGTCACTTCGAACACCAGCTCGCCCTGCTGGTTGACGGTGCCGGCAAACACCTCGTCGCCCGGGGCCTTGTCGACCGGGATGCTTTCACCGGTGACGGGCGACTGGTCCACCGCGCTGTGGCCCTCGGTCACGCGGCCGTCGAGCGCGAAGCGTTCACCGGGCTTGATGCGCACGCTCGAACCCACCGCCACGGCCTTCGCCTCCACCAGCAGCCAGCGGCCGTCCGCCTGCCGCACTTCGGCCTGCGGTGGTGTGAGCGCGAGCAGGCCGGCGATGGCGTTGCGCGCGCGCTCCACCGAACGCGCCTCGATCAGCTCGGCCAGCGAATACAGCGCCATCACCATCGCGGCCTCCGGCCATTGCCCGATGAGGAACGCACCGGTGACCGCAACCGTCATGAGCGCGTTGATGTTCAGCTGGCCGCGAACCAGCGCCGAGAAGCCCTTGCGGAAGACGGCCGTTCCCGCCAGCGCGATGGCCACCGCCGCCACACCCATGCCTGCCAGTTTCCAGGCCGTGGTCTCGGGTGTGAAGAAGTGGATGAGCTCGGAGAGCAGCGCCACCACCAGCGCCGCGATCAGGCGCGCGAGTTCAACCCGTTGCGCCCGCGCCGTGTCCTCGGCGGGCGGTGGTGCCGAGACCCGTTCGGTCTTGAACCCGGCGGCTTCGATGGCGGCCAGGATGGGGGGCCACGCTGCGGACGGCGCGTCGATGCCGAGCATGCGCGCCGGCAGATCGAAACGGAGCCCGCGCACGCGTTCAAACCCTTCCAGCGCACGCCGGATCTGACCTTCTTCCACCGGGCAATCCATGGTCGGGATGCGCAGCAGCAGGGCGTCTGCGGCGAATGAGGTGGCCGGTGATTCGACGGTGGAGGTGGGCGAACACGCGCCACCACCGCAGTGGTTGGCGTGGTCATGATCGTGATCGTGTTGATGCGAGGCAGACATGCGAATTCCTTCAGGGATGCTGTATTGAAATCCCTGTAGCGGCTCCAGAGTCAAGCGGTTGCATCGGACACAAGAAAAAGCCCCGCCAGTGGCGGGGCTTCATGCGTGCACGAGGGCGTGGCAGTCAGGCCAGCGAGTCGGCCCAGATGTTGCGCGCCCAGGCCATCGCGTACTCGCCTTCGAGCGCGCTGGCCGCGGTGGACAGGCCGCCCGAGCCGGGCACCGTCAGCATGGTCTTCTGCGCGGCGTCGTAGCGGTGCACGCTGGCCACGTGCACCACGTCGGTGGCGGTGACGAAGCTGTAGCAGGTGTTGGCGTAGATCGGCAACGAAGGCGCTTCCTTGCCCTGCAGCAATGAGACCACCGCGGCCGCGCAGGTCTTGCCGTGCTGGTTGGCCATGTGGCCCGACTTCGGCATGCCCGGCGCGATCTGGATCGCGTCGCCCAGCACGTGGATGTTCTTCTGCGCCTTCGATTCGAAGGTGAGGAAGTCCACTTCGCACCAGCGTGCATTGGCCGTGGCCAGACCGGTTTTCACCGCGATGTCACCCGCGCGCTGCGTCGGAATCACGTTGGCCACGCCAGCCTTGAAGTCGTCGTTGAACTCGAACTTCAGGGTGTTGGTGGCTGCGTCCACGTCCACCAGCTTGTGCTTCGGGCGGTATTCGATGAGGCCCTTGTAGTGGTCGTCCCAGGCCTTCATGAACAGGCCCTTCTTCGAGGTGATGTCGTCGTTGGCGTCGAAGATGATGACCTTGCTCTTCGGCTTGGCCACCTTGAAGTAACTCGCCACCATGCAGGCGCGTTCGTAGGGGCCGGGCGGGCAGCGGTAGGGCGCCAGCGGGATGGACAGCGCGTACACACCGCCATCGGGCATGGCTTCGAGCTGGCGGCGCAGCGCCAGCGTCTGCGGGCCGGCCTTCCAGGCGTGCAGCACCTTGTCGGCAGCGCCTGCCTTGGCCATGCCGGGCAGCGTGTCCATCATGAAGTCGATGCCGGGCGAGAGGATCAGTCGGTCGTAGGGCAGTTCACCGCCGCTGGCGAGCTTCACCGTGCGCTTGGCCGGGTCGATGCTGGCGACCATGTCGCGCACCACCTTGATGCCGTGGCGCTTGCTCAGGTTGTCGTAGGGCGTGGTGATGTCGGCCATGGTCTTGTGGCCACCGAGCACCAGGTTGGAGATGGGGCAGGAGACGAAGGAGGCGTTGGGTTCGACCAGCGTCACGTCGATGCTGTGGTCGGAAAACAGGCGCACGTACTTGGCGGCGGTGGCACCACCGTAGCCTCCACCGACGACGACGACCTTGGCACCACTGCCCGTGGTGGCGCAGCCACCCAGGAGACCCAGGCTGGCAACGGCCGAACCCGCGCCCAGCGTTTGAACGAATTGACGACGTTTCATGGCTTGGGCTCCTTATTTTTTCTGGGCGGCGAAGTAGGCGGAAATCTGCGCCAGCTGCTCGTCGGTGTAGCCCTTGGAGAGCTGGTGCATGATGGTCGCGGGCCGTTTGCCGGCCTTGAAATCGAGCAGTTTCTGCAGCAGGTCGTCCTTGCCCTGACCCGCGAGCGAAATGGCACCCGGCTCGGCCCGGCCATCGGTGCCGTGGCAGTTGGCGCAGGCGGCAGCCCACACCTTGATCTGATTGACCTGGGCCTGTGCACCCAGGGCGGCGGCGCACAGCACGCCCCCTGCCAGCCATTTGATCGATTTCCCCATCGTGGTCTCCATTCGATTGGTTGTAAGGAATTGCGACGAAAAATGTAGCAGAGGCCGCCGGAGGGGAGTGGGCTTGCCATCAGAAATGCATCGGGGTTTTTACCAATCCGAATATCAGCAAACACTCATATAGTTCTCTGGTGATCCAACCCTCCAGAAAACCACTGTGTCAGAAGACCTGAGCCAAGCGATCGGGCGCGTGCTGCCCGCGCCAGAAAACCACCTGAGCGCCGAGAAGCTGGAGCAGGCTCGCAAGGCGCGGCGCAGCTTCATGGGCAAGGCGCTGGCCATGGGCGCGGGGGCGGTGGCCGGCGCCGCAGCGTCCACGCGGGCGTTGGCCGCTGACGGCGAGAGCGCCATTCTTGAACTGCCCACACACACCAAAGGCCTGGGCCAGCCCGTGGCCACGCCGGGCTATGGTGCGCCCAGCCAATGGGAAATCAACCTGCAGCGCCGCCAGAGCCCGGGGCTCACCCGCGTGCCGCAGGCCTCGGTGAGCTTCGCTCCACTGCAAGGCTTGTTCGGCATCATCACGCCCAACGGGCTGCACTTCGAACGGCACCACCAGGGCTGGTGGGACATCGATCCCTCGAAGCACAGGCTCATGGTCAATGGCCTGGTGAAACGCGAGCGCGTGTTCACCATGGACGACCTCATGCGCCTGCCCAGCGTCTCGCGCATCCACTTCATCGAGTGCGGCGCCAATTCGGCGCCGGAGTGGGGCAACGTGGCCTTGCCGTCGGTGCAGTACACGCACGGCATGCTGAGCTGCTGCGAATACACCGGCGTGCTGCTCTCCACCTTGCTGGAGATGTGCGGCTACGACAAGCAGAAAGGCAAGTACGTACTGGCCGAGGGGGCCGACGGCTCTTCCATGACGCGCACGCTGTCCATCGAACGCGCCATGGACGACTGCATCGTCGCCTGGGCCATGAATGGCGAGATGCTGCGACCGGAAAACGGGTACCCGCTGCGCCTGGTGGTGCCGGGCGTTCAGGGCGTGAGCTGGGTGAAGTACCTGCGTCGTCTCGAAGTGGGCGACATGAAGTGGGCCACCAAGGACGAGGCCATCCACTACATCGACCACATGCCCGACGGCACGCACCGCCAGTACACCGGCATCCAGGAATGCAAGAGCGTCATCACCACGCCCTCGGGCAGCCAGACCTTGCTCGACAAGGGCTACTACAACGTCACCGGCCTGGCGTGGTCGGGGCGCGGCAGCATCAAGCGCGTGGACGTGAGCGTGGACGGCGGACGCAACTGGCGCACCGCTCGGCTCGAAGGCCCCGTGCTGTCGAAGGCGCTGACCCGCTTCAACATCGACTGGGTGTGGGACGGGAAGCCCGCGATCCTGCAGAGCCGCGCGATCGACAGCACCGGCTACGTACAACCGAAGATCAACCAGCTGCGCGCCGTGCGCGGCACGCGCTCGATCTACCACCAGAACGCCATTCAGTCGTGGAAAGTCGCCGAGAACGGCGAGGTTTCCAACGTGCAAGTCTTTTGATGCAGCGCTCTATGAGACCCCTGATCCTGTTGGCCGCCGCCTTCGTCGCAGGCCCTGCCTTTGCGCAGGCCAAACCGTGGCACGAGATCGGCCGCGACGCCACGAAGGCCGAAGTGAGAGCCTGGGACATCGACGTGCGGCCTGATTTCAAGGGCCTGCCCAAGGGCTCGGGCACCGTGCCGCAGGGTGAGCAGATCTGGGAGGCGCAGTGCGCGTCCTGCCACGGCAGCTTTGGCGAATCCAACGAAGTCTTCACCCCTATCGTGGGTGGCACCACCAAGGCCGACATCGAGCGCGGTCGCGTGAAGAACCTGGAGCCCGGCAGCAGCTTCCCGCAGAAGACGACCATGATGAAGGTGGCCACGCTGTCCACGCTGTGGGACTACATCAACCGCGCCATGCCGTGGAACGCGCCCAAGACGCTGACCACGGACGAGGTGTATGCCGTCACCGCCTACATCCTGAACCTGGCCGAGGTGGTGCCCGCGGATTTCAAGCTGAGCGACCAGAACATGGCCGATGTGCAGAAGCGCATGCCCAACCGCAACGGCATGGTGTTCCATGAGCCGCTCTGGAAGCTGGAAGGCAAGGGCGATGTAAAGAACGTGGCCTGCATGAAGGACTGCCCGGTGGAGACCACCATTCGCTCTTTCCTGCCCGATTTCGCGCGCGATGCGCACGGCAACATCGCCGAGCAGAACCGCGTCATCGGCCCGGTTCGTGGTGCCGACACCACCAGGCCCCCACCCAAGGGGCCGGTGGGCAGCACGCCCCCGCCCGCACCGGTGGTGGCTCCCGCCGCACCTGGGGTGAAGGACACCAAGGCCTTGCTGGCTGCCAACAGCTGCACCGCGTGCCACGGCATGACCAACAAGATCGTCGGCCCCGGTTTCACCGAGATCCTGGCCAAGCACAAGGGCCGGGCCGACCTGGAGGCCTACCTGACGGGGCGCATCCAGAGCGGTGGTTCGGGCGTGTTCGGCGCCGTGCCCATGCCGCCGCAGCCCCAGCTCAGCGAAGCTGATGCGCGCTCCATTGCGAAATGGATCGTCGACGGCGCGAAGTGATCTGCTGTTAAAGCATCCTTCTAAATATTGGCATTTACTCGTAAACCCCATTTCCCCCACGACAAGGAGACCGTACGCTATGCCCATGAAACCGATCCTGCTGTGCCTGGCAGCAACTGGCGCCTTCTGGGGCGCAGGTGCCCATGCCCAGGATGCCGCTGCCGCCAAGGCCCTGGCCTCCAAGAACGCCTGCCTGGCCTGCCATGCGGTGGACAAGAAGATGGTTGGCCCGTCGTACAAGGACGTGGCCGCCAGGCACAAGGGGCAGGCAGGCGCGCTGGAAGCCGTGGCGGCGCGCATCAAGTCGGGTGGGTCTGGCATGTACGGCCCGGTGCCAATGCCCCCACAGCCGAATTTGAAGGACGACGAGCTCAAACTTCTGGCAGGCTGGATCCTCGCCGGTGCACCCGACAAGTAAACTTCGCCCCGTTTTTTTCATTCTCACCAGGAGCTCCACATGAACAACTCACGCCGAGTCGCCCTCAAGACCACGGGGGCGTTCGCTTCGCTGGTTTCGCTGGGCCTCATCACCCAGGGCCAGGCCCTTGCCGCCGTGGACCGCGCCGGCTTCGAAGTGAAGACGCTGGCCGACGCCCTCAAGGCCGTCGGTGGCACGCCGGCCAACAGCGACCAGGTCACCGTGGTCGCGCCCGACATCGCCGAGAACGGCGCGGTGGTACCGATCGGCGCCTCCAGCAAGCTGCCCAACACGACCGAGATCTACCTCATCGTGGAAAAGAACCCGATGCCACTCTCGGCCGGTTTCATCATTCCGGCCGGTACGGCGCCCGAAGTGCAGACGCGCTTGAAGATGGGCCAGAGCAGCAACGTGATCGCGGTCGTCAAGGCCGACGGCAAGCTGTACTCCGCCACCAAGGAAACCAAGGTCACGCTGGGTGGTTGCGGCGGCTGATCGCCCGCACCCCACGTTTCCATCGCACTTACCCACAGAATTTCAGGAGTCCATCATGGCCGATCCGATGCGCATCCGCGCCGCACTCGCCGGTGACGAAACCACCGTTCGCATCCTCATGTCCCACGTCATGGAGCCCGGTACGCGCCGCGATGCGGCCGGCGCCCTCATTCCTGCCCACTTCATCAAGGAAGTGGAAGCCACGCACAACGGCAAGGTCGTGCTGAGCTCGCTGTTCACTGGCTCGGTGGCGCAGAACCCCTTCCTGTCGTTCAAGTTCAAGGGCGCAGCCAAGGGAGACAAAATCGTCGTGAAATGGGTCGACAGCAAGGGCGACACACGCACCGACGAAGCAGTAGTGGCCTGACCCACCCCCGCCGCGCTTCGCGCGACCCCCTCAAGGGGGCGTCACCAGCGGCCCGGCAGAGCCGGTTCTGCGGTGACTCTGGATCGAGACACGCGTTTTCAAGATTCGATAACAACGAGGAGACACCCCATGAAATTCCAGCTTGTTCCCGCTGCGTTGTTGCTCAGTGGCCTGATGGCCGCAGGCGCTGCGCACGCTCAGGACGCAACGGCCGAAGGCATCGCCAAGTACCGCGAGATGCTGCAGGACGGCAACCCCGCCGAACTGTTCGAGATGAAGGGTGAGGAGCTCTGGAAACAGAAGCGGGGGCCGAAGAATGCGTCTCTCGAGCAGTGCGACCTGGGCAAGGGCCCGGGCGTGATCAATGGCGTGTTCGTGGAGCTGCCTCGCTTCTTCAAGGACACGGGCCGCGTGCAGGACCTGGAGTCGCGCCTGGTCACCTGCATGGAGACGCTGCAGGGTTTCAACGGTACCGACATCATGAAGACCCCGTTTGGCCGTGCGGAGATGGCCAACGTGACCGCGCTGGCGACCTATGTAGCCACGGCATCCAAAGGCATGAAGTTCAACCTGCCGCAGTCACACGCCAGCGAACGAGCCATGTATGAAACCGGCAAACGCCTGTTCTTCACGCGCGGCGGTACGCACGATTTCTCGTGTGCGTCGTGCCATGGCGAGAGCGACAAGCGCATCCGTCTGCAGGACCTGCCCAATCTCACCAAGAACCCGGGCAACGGCATCGGCTTTGCCGCATGGCCGGCCTACCGCGTGTCCAACTCGCAGATGTGGGGCATGCAGCTTCGACTGAACGACTGTTTCCGCCAGATGCGCTGGCCTGAGCCCAAGTTCGGCAGCGATGCGACCATCGCGCTGAGCACCTACATGGGTGTGAACGCCAAGAGCGCCGAGTCCATCGTGCCCGCCATCAAGCGCTGAACCGGAGACACCTACATGAACAAGAACAAGCTGATGTTTGCCTTGCTGCCCGTTGCTGCGTTCGCGCTCTCCGGCTGCACGTCCTCGCCCTCGGCCGCCGACATGGACAAGGCCACTGCCGAGATGCTCAAGAACTCTTTCCAGGAGCGCGGCATCGCCAAGCTGGACCGTCTGGCACAGGACGACGCCAACCGCGAATGCGCTGCGGCCGACGTGGCCGGCAAACCGATCGACGAGAAACTCGCCAAGGCCATCGAGGCGGCCAACATGAAAACCGTGAAGTGGCCGTCCGATGGCAAGTTCATCGGTGACTGGAAAGCCGGTGAAGCCATCGCGCAAAGCGGCCGAGGACTGACCTGGACGGACACCGCCACCACCGCCAACGGCGGCAATTGCTACAACTGCCACCAGATCAGCAAGGAAGAAATCTCCTTCGGCACGCTCGGCCCGAGCCTCTACAACTACGGCAAGCTGCGCGGCGTCACGGATCCCAACAGCCCCGCAGGCAAAGCCATCGTGGAATACACCTGGGGCAAGCTCTGGAACTCGCGCGCCTACAACGCCTGCTCCCAGATGCCGCGCGTGGGCCACATGGCCATCCTCAATGAGAAGCAGCTCAAGGATGTGATGGCCCTGCTGCTGGACCCGGCCTCGCCCGTGAACAAATGAGCGATCTGCCCCGGCCTGGTGAGGGTCGGGGCAGTGTCAAAAAAATTTCCCTCAAATATCAGCAAACAGTTATCTACCGAGGACCCCGATGAGCTTCAGTCGCCGTGAATTCATGCAGGTGCTTGCCGTGGCCAGCGCCACCGGCATGGCCCTGAACCACCGCGATGTGCTGGCCGCTGCGCCCGGTGCCGGCGAAAAGCTGTACGACGTGCCGACCTTCGGCAACGTGAGCTTTCTGCATTTCACGGATTGCCACGCGCAATTGCAGCCGATCTATTTTCGCGAGCCCAACGTCAACCTCGGCGTTGCCGATGCCCTCGGCAAAGCGCCGCACATCGTGGGCGAAAAGCTGCTGCGGCACTTCAACATCAAGCCCGGCACGGCCAGCGCACATGCGTTCTCGTACCTGAATTTCAGCCAGGCCGCGAAGACTTACGGCAAGGTCGGCGGCTTCGCGCACCTGGCCACGCTGGTCAGGCAACTCAAGGCCAGCCGGCCACATGCCCTGCTGCTCGATGGGGGAGACACCTGGCAGGGCTCGGCCACCTCGCTGTGGACCCATGGCCAGGACATGGTGGATGCCTGCAAGCTGCTCGGCGTGAACATGATGACCTCGCACTGGGAGCACACGTTTGGCGCCAAACGCGTGCAGGAAATCGTGGAGAAGGACTTGAAGGGGAACATGGAGTTCCTCGCGCAGAACATCAAGACCACCGACTTCGAGGACATGGTCTTCAAGCCATACGCGCTGCGCGAAATGAACGGTGTGCAGGTGGCCGTGATCGGCCAGGCATTCCCCTACACCCCCATCGCCAACCCGCGCTACCTGGTGCCGGACTGGACTTTCGGCATCCAGGAAGAGCACATGCAGAAGGTGGTGGACGAAGCGCGCGGCAAAGGCGCACAGGTCGTCGTCGTGCTCTCGCACAACGGCATGGACGTGGACATCAAGATGGCCTCGCGCGTGCGCGGCATCGACGCCATCCTCGGTGGCCACACGCACGACGGCATGCCCGCGCCCACCATCGTGAAGAACGGCGGCGGCCAGACCCTGGTGACCAACGCGGGCTCCAACAGCAAGTTCCTTGGCGTGCTCGATTTCGACGTGCGCGACGGCAAGGTGCAGGACTTCCGCTACAAGCTGCTGCCCATCTTCTCCAATCTTTTGCCGGCCGATGCCGCCATGCAGGCGCACATCGACAAAGTGCGCGCGCCCTACAAGGACAAACTCGAAGAAAAACTCGCGGTCACCGAGGACCTGCTCTATCGCCGTGGCAACTTCAACGGTTCGTGGGACCAGCTCATCTGCGACGCCTTGATGCAGAACAAGGGCGCCGACATTGCGTTCTCCCCCGGCGTGCGCTGGGGCACTTCGCTGCTGCCCGGCGACACCATCACCTACGAACGCATGATGGACCAGATGGCCCTGACGTACCCGGCCACCACGCTCAACGAGTTCAGCGGCGAGCAGATCAAGACCATTCTGGAAGACGTGGCCGACAACATCTTCAATCCCGACCCGTATTACCAGCAGGGCGGTGACATGGTGCGCGTGGGCGGCATGCAGTACACCATGACGCCCACCGCGCCCATGGGTCAGCGCATCAACAACATGATGCTCAAGGGCAAGCCGATCGAGGCCGGCAAGATCTACAAGGTGGCGGGCTGGGCGTCGGTGCAGGAAGGTGCCCGGGGCGAGCCCATCTGGGACGTGGTTTCTGGCTACCTACGAGACCGCAAGGTGGTCAAAGGCGTGAAGATCAACACACCACGCCTGGTGGGCGTGCAGGGCAATCCCGGGTTGGCTGCCTGATCAGGTCATGAAGCCCAGGTTGATGGGGTAGTCAGCGCCACCGAAGTGGTACAGGTTGGGCAGGATGCCGTTCAACTCCGTGTTCTGCACCCCGAACCACGTGGCCAGTGTTGCTGCGTACTGGTCCACCGAGGTGCTGGGTAACAGGCGGCCCTGACCCACGTGCCACTGGTCGTGGGCGTCGGTATGGGAGTTCGTCACGCTCACGGGGGGCGCTGTTCCGTAGAAGGCCTTGCCACGAACCGCGCCTCCGACAATGAAGTGATGACCGCCCCAGCCATGGTCCGATCCGTCGCCGTTCGAAGTGAGCGTGCGGCCAAAGTCCGACGCGGTGAACGCGGTCACCTGGTTGGCGACGCCCATTGCCACAGTGGAGGCGTGGAAAGCGGTGAGCGCCGAACTCAACTGGCTCATGAGTTCGGCCTGAGTCGCAACCAGGTTGTCATGGAGATCGAAGCCTCCCATGGAAACGAAGAACACCTGACGGCGGTTGCCGAGGATATTGCGTGCTGCGATCATGCGCGCCACCATTTTCAGCTGATCGGCCAGACCGTTCCCGGTTGGAAAGGCGCTGAAGGCCGAATGGCTGGCTGGATATTGAGCCAGCGCCGATGAGACCATGCCCTCGGAACTTACGGCGCGCGCGGTCACCAGGTTGTATTCGTTCTCCAGGACGTGCGTGCGATTTTGGAGGACCAATTCCCTCATGGCCGCGCGGATGGCCGTGGAGCCGTACGTAATGCTGTTGTTGAGCGCGGCGATCCTCACTGCACCACTGGTGCTGATGCCATAGGGACGTGCGGAATGCCCGGTCAGGTAGGCCGAGTTGCCGCTGACGGAGATGCATGTCATCGCCCGCTCGGTGTTGGACGAAAGTGCGAGATCGCCGAGGTGTCCGCCCCAGCCCGTGGCCGCGCCTTCGGGCTCGGAGGACTGCCAGACCGATTGCTGGTCGTTGTGCGAGAACAGCTTGGGTGGGACGGGGTACAGCAAAGCGTTGCCGATGTTGTACTGCTGGCGTGTGATCGGCATGACCAGTGGACCGACATTGAGCTGCACCGCTGCAGCGCCGCTGTTGAACAGGCCAGCCATGCCGGTCATGGCGGGGTGCAACGCGTATTGCCGTCCCCCAGGCAGTGGCGTCGTGGGGTTGAGCAGCGTGGGCGCAAGAGCCGACTGTGCGAGTGCGACGCCGCCTGCGGTGCGGCCAGTGCCGCCGCCTCGAATGGCGCTGTACCGGTCGTAGCTGTCGTTGTCGTACGTGACCACGGTATTGGCGTAATCGTTGCCTCCGATGAGGAAAACGCAGACCAGGGCCTTGTAGTCCGTGGCGTCGAACGCTGCCGCATCGGCCATGGCGGCGAGGTTGAGGGCGGTGGGCAGCGCCGCACCTGTGAAAGCGAACTGGCCGGCGCGGCGCAGAAAGGCGCGGCGCGTGTGTTTGTCGATTTGAAGGAAGTGCATGGCGTACCTCTTACTTCTGGACGATGTATTCGGCCGAGGCCATGATCATCAGGATGGCAGCGGCGATGCGATCAAGCTTGATCTCCTCGCTGCTCGCGGTGGTGACGGGCGAGGCCTCCAATGCGGTCACCATCACCTGCTTGTTGGCACTGGAGAGCTGGTTTGCGCACAGCACCAACGAAAGGTGATTGACCAAGGCCGTGGCGTCTGTCACCAGTGACAGCTCCTGCTGGTAGTCGGGGACGATGTCGAACACCCAATTGGTTGATCCCAGCGTCAAGTGTGTCTGGTTGGGGTCGGCTACGTTCATCCCGTTTCGGATATAGAACGCCATGACGTTGATGTAGTTGCAAACGGTGATCTCGTTGATCAACTGGAACTCGGGTGAGGTTGCTCCCAACGCCGAAAGTGCGGTACCAGGCGGCACATAACCGGGCCGAAAGAAGTTGAACACGGAGGGGGCGCGCAATGGACCCTGGGCAAGTTCCGTTTGCAATGTGCCACCGCGGAATTTCCAGGAGCCAGCGATCGATGTGACTCCAAAGGTGCGTGCCCACTGGATGAAGCGCACCATGGGCTCGCGCAGTTTGCCGAACGTGGGGCTTTGCAAAGACTGCGCACCGAGCGCTTCTTCGTCCAGCAGGATGGCCGCCCACACAGCACGCAGGTCGCCGCGCACACCAGACCCGTTGTCGTTGAACTTGGAGGCCACCCGAGCTACATAGGATGGACTCGGATTTCCCGTCACCAGTCGCTGGATCATCTGGCGCGAGAAGAATGGACCCACGTTGGGGTGGTTGAACAAGGTGTCCATTGCAATGCGAAGCGCTTCCAGCCCGGGGGTGTTCGCTGGGACCGTGACACCCAGAAAGGTTGCTTCCAGATTGGAGTGACGGCTGGCATTCAAAGCCATGGGTTTGCAAGCGAAGTCTTTCGACCAGTAGTAGCGATTCAGCACGGGATCGATGAAGCCTTGCCCGTCGGAGAGGTCAAGATCCCAGCCGGTGAACACACGGGCAAGATTCGTGACGTCGTCTTGAGTGTAGGTATCCACAGGCTGCCCGTTGCCATCGGTCTTGGGCGTTCCATCCAGGTTCAGCTCGTGCACGCCCAAGCTGAACAACTGCATCACTTCGCGCGCATAGTTTTCGTCCGGCATGCGCCCGGTGGCAGGGTCCTCCTTCTGGTTACCTCTCGTGTTGAGGAACACGCCCATGGCTGGGTGCAGGGTGACGTCCTCCAGCAATTGACGAAAGTTGCCGGATGCGTTGCGCATGAGCATGTCCCACCAGTCCGCATAGGCATGGCTGTACCAGGTAAAGGAAGTGTTCACAAAGGAGGCGACGAACAACTCCGACAGCGCCAACGCCATGCGCTTGCGCATCATGTCCGGGCCACTGAGCAACTGGTTTCCGATCATGTAATCGATCGGGTAGAACTGAAGAAAGTACTGGTGGCTGTCCACGACGCCGTAGCCGCGTGCTTCCAACCAATCCCATCCTGTAATGCCGCTTCTGGGGCTAGTGATCTGATTGGTCAGCCACTGCGTGTAGCCGACGGCACGAAGATCGCTGATTTCCTGGGTCGTTGAGGAAAACTGCGCTCGCTGTAGAAAGCGCGCCGCCTCGGCATCGGTATGCGGCCCGGTGATAACGGTGCCCGGACCTGGACCGGGGTCTGTGCCAGGGCCAGAGCCAGTGCCGGGGCTGTCGCCCCCACCCCCGCCTCCGCAAGCCGCAAGCATGGTGCTCAGGGCAATCGAGATTGGGATTGCCAATCCCGATGCATGTGTATCGGCAACTGCAGTTTCAAGGGGGGCGCGTGCTTCGGTATCCATCTTGGCTTTCATTTCAGCTGCTTCGTTTTGACGCAATGCGGCATCAGCACGGCGCAACGCATTGGGCTGGTGGAGACAGTAGCGGCATCTGTTGCGAGCGGAGGGGTATGGAATGTGCGTAGGGCTGGGTAGAACGAGGTGCTCCAATCGAGCCATCTGTGACAGTCTTGGTGCGCAGCGCACGTAAAAAAACCCGCCACCTGTGAAGGTGGCGGGTTTGAACAACCTTGGAAATCGCTGCCGCGAAGGATCAGAAGTCGTGGCGAACACCCACGGCGTAAAGGCGGCGTTCGCGTGCCGTGGCACCCGCACCATTCTCCACATCGCCATCCATCAGGCCACCATACAGGCGGGTCCGTTTGGACAGCGCGTACGTGGCGCCCAGCGCAAAGGCCTTGCCTTCGCCGGTGGTCACCCCGTTGAGTTTTGACTTGCCGCTGGCAAAGCCGGCAGACACGTCGAAGCTGCCCAGGGGAACGGTCACGCCGAAGGAGTAGTCGCGGTCTTCCAGGCCGTTGGACTGATCGGTGATCTGGTACTGGCCTGAAACGCGAACCACGTCAAAGTTGTAGGACGCCGCCAGCACGGTGAAGTTGCGGTCGAGCGTCGCGGTGGCGTTCTTCTGGTCCTGGTAGGCGAGGCCCACGTCCAGCGGGCCGCTGCGGTAGCGCAGATTCAGAGCCGTGATCTCGGAGTTGGTCGTGACCGGGGCCACGTTTTCGTCGAAGGCGTAGCCCACGCTGCCGCTGAAGCCACCGAAGCTGGGCGAGTCGTAGCGAACCATGTTGCTCGGGCGGCTGGTGAAATCGCTCACGCCCGATGCGGTGCCCACCGCACCGCTCAGGTAAGCGATCTTGGTCGGCGTGAACTCCGAGTCGTACAGGTTGTTCGACACGCCCATGTCGTAGATGTCCTTGTAAGGGCTGTCCATCAGGCCCAGGCGCACGGCGCCGAAGCCACCGCTGAGCCCCACCCAGGAGGCGCGACCGAACCGCAGACCTGCGGCAGTGCCGTCGTCCACCGTCAAGGCGCTTTCGAGCTGGAAGTTGGCCTTGAGACCGCCACCCAGGTCTTCGGTGCCACGAAAGCCGAGGCGGCTGGTGGTCAGGTTGCCGCTGAACAGTTGCGTGGTGCTGGTGGTGTCGACCTTGTTGCTGCCGACCGATGCGTCCATGCGGCCGTAGATGGTGACGGTGGACTGGGCCGATGCGTTGCCCGCGGCGGCCAGGGTGGCCAGTGCGGCCAGAGCGATGAGGCTCTTCTTCATGTGAATGCTCCGATGAAAGGGATGCAGGGCTGGACGCCCCTGCTTCCTGCACCATGCAGGAAGTGGTATCCATTTCATCGAGGCGCGGCGAATGCTTCGTGACACATGGCCGCCACAACGGGGTTTGCCCTGAGATACCACACATGACCCTGCAGGTCGCTCAGCCTGTCATCACCATGCCATCAAAATCGTAGCAACTAGAATGCCTTGCACCATGACACATGACATCATCGTTCTCGGCGCGGGCATGGTGGGCGTGGGCTGTGCGCTCCACCTGCAGGCCAGAGGCCAGACCGTTGCGATGGTGGACCGGCGCGCGCCAGGCCTTGAAACCTCCTACGGGAACGCGGGCATCATCCAGCGCGAGGCCATCGAACCTTACGCGTTGCCGCGCGACCTCGGTTTCCTGCTGTCAGGTGCCACCAACCGGCGCGTCGACGTGCGTTACCACGCGGCCGATGCCGCCCGCATGCTGGGGCCGCTGTGGTCGTACTACCGGAACTCCGCACCCGGTCCCTTCCACAAGATCTCCGCCGAGTACGAAACCCTGATCGCGTTGTCGCTGGAGACGCACCAGAAACTGATGAACGAAGCCGATGCGAACGATCTGATCGCGGGGCAGGGCTATCTCATGCTCTACCGCACCGAGCGCGAGCTGGACAGCTTCTTCCGGGTTGCCGACGAACGCGCGCGGCATGGCGTGCACCACGTCAAACTCACCGGTGCCGACGTGGCACGAGAAGAACCGTCGCTCCGGGGTCGCTTCGCCGGTGCGGTTCGCTGGACCGACCCCGTGGCCATCCGCAGCCCGGGCGATCTGGTGCAGCGCTATGCGCAACTCTTCGGACGGCGGGGCGGCGACACGCACCTGGGCGATGCCATGACCCTGCGCCGGAGCGACTCGGGTGGCTGGCAGGTGGACACGGCGAATGGCCAGACGCTGGCAGCGAGCCAAGTCGTCGTCGCGCTGGGCCCCTGGAGCGTGCAGCTCACCTCACGCTTTGGCTACACCGCGCCCGTCATTCCCAAGCGCGGTTACCACATGCACTACGCGCCCATGCCCGGCCAGCCCCTGAACAGCACCGTCATCGACGCCGAATACGGCTACGTCATCGCACCCATGCAGAAGGGCCTGCGTCTCACCACCGGTGCCGAACTCGCCAACGTGGATGCCCCACGCACGTCAACGCAGATCGACGCTGCCGAAAAGATCGCCCGCCAGAGCTTTCCACTCGGGCAGCGCGTCGACCCCGAACCCTGGATGGGCACGCGCCCCTGCATGCCGGATATGAAACCGGTCTTCGGCGCGGTGCCCTCAGTGCCCGGCATGTGGTGCGCCTTTGGGCACGGTCACCAGGGATTCACCTTGGGACCGGTGACCGGGGAGATGCTGGCCGCGATGATGACCGGGGCGACACCTCGCGTGGATGTCAGGCCGTTTTCGCCGGAGCGGTTCGGGTAGCGCTGGCTCGCGAAGAAAAACCCCGCACACCATGACAGCGTGCGGGGTTTTGAATGTGGTGCCGGAGAGATGAATCGAACACCCGACCTTCTCATTACGAATGAGCTGCTCTACCGACTGAGCTACACCGGCAACGCCCGAGATTATAGCCCGGTGTGATAACCGGTTACCCGGTCGACCTCGTTCTTCGAGCCCAGGATCACGCTCACGCGCTCGTGCAGCTTGCCGGGCTGGATGTCGAGAATGCGTTCCTTGCCGTTCGTGGCGGCGCCGCCGGCCTGTTCGACCAGCCATCCCATGGGGTTGGCCTCGTACATCAGGCGCAGCTTGCCGGGCTTGTTGGGTTCACGCCTGTCCCATGGGTACATGAAGATGCCGCCGCGCGTGAGGATGCGGTGCACGTCGGCCACCATGCTGGCGATCCAGCGCATGTTGAAGTCCTTGCCGCGCGGGCCGTCCTTGCCGGCCAGGCATTCGTCCACGTAGCGCTTCACGGGCTCGTCCCAGTGGCGCATGTTGCTCATGTTGATGGCGAATTCCCTGGTGTCGGCCGGAATCTGCACGTTCTCTTTCGTGAGCACGAAGGAGCCTTGCTCGCGGTCCAGCGTGAACATGGCCACGCCATCGCCCACGGTGAGCACCAGGGTGGTTTGCGGGCCATACACGCAGTAGCCGGCGGCCACCTGCTGCGCACCGCGCTGCAGGAAGTCCTGTTCGCTGACGCCGGTGCTGCCTTCCGGCTTCTTGAGCACGCTGAAGATGGTGCCGATGCTGACGTTGACATCGATGTTGGACGAGCCGTCGAGCGGATCGAACAGCAGCAGGTATTCGCCTTGCGGATAGCGATTGGGCACCACGTAGATGCTGTCCATTTCCTCGCTGGCCATGGCCGCGAGGTGGCCGCCCCACTCGTTGGCCTCGATCAGCACTTCGTTGGCAATGATGTCGAGCTGCTTCTGCACTTCGCCCTGCACGTTCTCGGTGCTGGCCACGCCGAGCACACCGCCGAGGTCGCCCTTGTTCACGGCCTGGCTGATGCTCTTGCAGGCGCGGGCCACCACTTCGAGCAGCAGGCGCAACTGGGAAGGGATGTGGCCGTCGACGCGCTGTTGTTCGACGAGGTATCGGGTGAGGGAGATGCGTTTGGACATGGTGGCTTTCGTTCAGTCAGCGAGCGATCGGGTGACCACCTCGCGCAAGTCGTTGCTCAGGTCGGGCTTGGCGGCCACGCGGGCGATGGCTTCGCGGGCCGCGCTGCGGTAGGGTTCGGCGAGCTTCTTCCAGCGGTCCAGCGCGCGGGCGAGGCGGGCGGCCACCTGGGGGTTGAAGGCGTCGAGTTCGACCACGCGATCGCTCCAGAATCGGTAGCCCGCCGCGTCGGCCCGGTGAAAGGCACCGGGGTTGGCACTGCAGAAGCTGAAGATGACGCTGCGCGCGCGGTTGGGATTCTTGAGATTGAAGTCCGGGTGGGTCAGCAACTGGCGCACTGCAGGCAGCACGTTGCCACCGCGATCGCTCGCGCCGGCCTGCAGGGCGAACCACTTGTCGATGACAAGCGCTTCATGCCGGAACAGGGCATGGAAATGTTCCAGCGCTTGCCGCGCGAGGGCGTGTTCGCTCGTCACGAGGGCGGTGAGGGCGTTGAAGCGGTCGGTCATGTTGGCCGCGACCTGGAAGTGGTGCCAGGCCTTTTCGGGCCAGCCCGGTCGCGCATCGTCGCGCGAAGCCAGGCACAACATGATGAGTGCCAGACCGGCCAGCGCGCGGCGGCCGGTGCTGCGGGGGTCGGGGCGGTAGGAACCGTTGTCCTTGTGGTTTTCGAATGCCCAGACCCAGTCGTCCTGCAAGGCGCTGG
Source organism: Hydrogenophaga sp. (assembly GCF_051860785.1). GTDB lineage: Bacteria > Pseudomonadota > Gammaproteobacteria > Burkholderiales > Burkholderiaceae_C > Hydrogenophaga. The sequence continues at coordinate 49,752 of NZ_JBIMLB010000013.1, read as the reverse complement.
CGAGTTGGGCGCGCATGGCTTCGCGCACGGCGTGCACGCGCTGCGGGTCCACCTCTGCCAGCTGTTCTGAGATATAGGTTTCACTGGGCAGGGTGAGCACGAGTTCCTTGAAGGCGGCATCCAGCTGGTGGTGCCGCAACACATCGCGCATCGCGCCAAGGAAGGCGCCATCCAGAGGCTCGTGGGTCACCGGACCATCGGCCAGGATGGCCTTGAGCGCGCGGCGCAACGCGAGGCGCTGGCCCGCTTCCCAGCGGTTGAACGGGTCGGTGTCGTGCGCCAGCAATGTCATGAGCTCGGCGTCGGTGTAGGAACAGTCGAGCACCACCGGCGCCGAGAAGCCCCGCAGCAATGACAGCACGGGCGCGGCTTCGAGGCCGACGAAGGTAAAACTCTCGCTCGTCTGCGTGAGCACGAAGGTGCGGCTACCGGTCTCGGGCTGGCTCCAGTGCGCCAGTTGCAGCGGCAGCTCCGCACCCTGCGTGTCGAGCAGGCCGAGCGAGACCGGGATCACGAAGGGTTCCTTGATGGCCTGGCCAGGCGTGGGCGTGCAACTCTGGGTGAGCGTGAGCGTGAAGCTGCGCGTGTCGGCGTCGTAGCGGCCTTCGGCGAGCACGTGGGGCGTGCCGGCCTGGCTGTACCAGCGTTTGAACTGCGGCAGCCGGCGGGCGAGCTCGGTGTCGGGGTTCGCGTCGGCGATGGCCTGGGCGAAATCGTCGCATGTGACGGCCTGGCCATCGTGTCGCTCGAAATAGAGCTTCATGCCTCTTGCGAAGCCGGCGCGTCCCACCAGGGTCTGCATCATGCGCACCACCTCGGCGCCTTTTTCGTAGACCGTGACGGTGTAGAAGTTGTTGATCTCGGCGTAGCTGTCGGGCCGTACCGGATGGGCCATGGGGCCGGCATCTTCAGGGAATTGCGCGGTACGCAGCACGCGCACATCTTCAATGCGCTTGACCGCGCGCGCCGACGGTTCGGCGCACAGGTCCATGCTGAATTCCTGGTCGCGGAAAACGGTCAGGCCTTCCTTCAAACTGAGCTGGAACCAGTCGCGGCAGGTGACGCGGTTGCCGGTCCAGTTGTGGAAGTACTCGTGGCCCACCACCGACTCGATGTTGGCGAAATCGGTGTCGGTGGCAGTGGCAGCGTTGGCCAGCACGTACTTCGTGTTGAAGATATTGAGGCCCTTGTTCTCCATCGCGCCCATGTTGAAGTCGGCGGTGGCCACGATCATGAAGCGCTCGAGATCGAGCGGTAGGCCGAAGCGGGCTTCGTCCCAGGCCACGCTGGCGATCAGCGAGTTCATGGCGTGCTCGGTCTTGTCCATGTCGCCCGGGCGCACGTAGACCTGCAGAAGGTGCTGGTTGCCGCTGCGGGCGGTGATGCGCTGCTCGCGCGCCACCAGTTGGCCGGCAACAAGCGCGAACAGATAACACGGCTTCTTGTGCGGATCGACCCATCTGGCGAAATGCCGGCCATCGGGCAATGCGCCTTCCTCCACGAGGTTGCCGTTGGAGAGCAGCACCGGGTACTTCGCCTTGTCGGCGCGCAGCGTCACCGTGTAGCTGGCCATCACGTCCGGGCGGTCCAGGAAGTAGGTGATGCGCCGGAAACCCTCGGCTTCGCACTGCGTGAAGAAGGTGCCCTGGCTCACGTACAGGCCCATCAACTGCGTGTTCTTCTCGGGCGCACAGGTGGTGAAGATTTCCAGATCGAAGGGTTCGGGGCCTTCGGGCAGGCTCTCCAGCACGAGCTGTACGCCATCGATCTTGAAAGAACAACCGGCGCCATTGACCAGCACGCGTGCCAGATTCAAATCCTCCCCGTCCAGCTTCAGTGCCTGGGCCGGCACGTCCGGGTTGCGGCGCAGGCGCATCTTGTTGAGCACGCGCGTCTTGGCGGCATCCAGATCGAAGCACAGATCCACCGTTTCGATCCAGTAAGCAGGGGCCGCGTAGTCTTCGCGGCGAACCACGGTGGTGGGGCCTTCGCGCAGTGAGCTCATGCAGGTTCCTTGTATTGGGAAGTCGCTCCGCCGCCGGGCCGCCCCAAGGCGGAGCAGCCCCCTCGGGGGGCAGCGACCCGCGCAGCGGTGGAGCGTGGGGGCCTCATGCCTAGACCCCTTGTTTAAGGGAAGCTTCGATGAAAGGATCGAGGTCGCCGTCAAGCACTTTCTGCGTGGCGGAGATCTCGACGTTGGTGCGCAGGTCCTTGATGCGACTGTTGTCCAGCACGTAGGAACGGATTTGATGGCCCCAGCCCACGTCGGTCTTGGTGTCCTCGAGCTTCTGCTGCTCTTCCTGGCGCTTGCGCAGTTCGTGGTCGTACAGGCGCGAGCGCAGGCGTTTCCACGCCACGTCGCGGTTGCTGTGCTGGCTGCGGCCGTCCTGGCACTGCACCACGATGCCGGTCGGGATGTGCGTGAGTCGCACGGCCGAGTCGGTCTTGTTGATGTGCTGGCCACCCGCGCCGCTGGCACGGTAGGTGTCCACGCGCACGTCGGCCGGGTTGATGTCGATCTCGATCGAGTCGTCGATCTCGGGGTAGACGAAGATCGATGCGAACGAGGTGTGGCGCCCCCCAGAAGAATCGAACGGGCTCTTGCGCACCAGGCGGTGCACGCCGGTCTCGGTGCGCAGCAGGCCGAAGGCGTATTCGCCCTCCACCTTGATGGTGGCGCTCTTGATGCCGGCGGTGTCGCCCTCGGTTTCGTCTTCCAGCGTGGTCTTGAAGCCCTTGCGTTCCGCATAGCGCAGGTACTGGCGCAGCAGCATGCTGGCCCAGTCACAGGCTTCGGTGCCCCCGGCGCCGGCCTGGATGTCGACAAAGCAGTTCAGTGGGTCGGCCGGGTTGTTGAACATGCGGCGGAATTCGAGCTTCTCCACCTCGGCCGCCAGCTTGGCCGCTTCGGCTTCGATGGTGAGCAGGCCGGCGTCGTCGCCATCCTCGCTCGACATCTCGAACAGCTCGGTGTTGTCAGAGAGTTCGCTCGTGAGCCGGTCCAGCACCAGCACCACGTCCTCCAGCGACTTCTTTTCGCGGCCCAGGTCCTGGGCACGCTTGGGGTCGTTCCAGACTGTGGGATCCTCCAGCGCGGACTCGACCTCTTTCAGCTTCGATGCTTTGGCATCGTAGTCAAAGATACCTCCGGAGCTCGGCCACCCGGGTGGTCAGGTCTTCGAGCTTGCTGCGGATGGTGTTGCTGCGTTCGGCGTCCATGGGTCTTTTCCTGCGGTGCGTGAATCAAAACCGCGATTTTCTCATGGCGGGCTGCCCAGTGCCCGATCAGAAGCGCCAGGTGGCGCCCAGCATGAAGGCAGCGGTGCCGAGGAGCTGGACTTCCACGGTGGCGCTGGGTGAGAGGCGGTAGCCGATGGCGGGGATGATGGCGGGCGCAAAGCCACCCACGTTGAGCGGGACCTTGTTCTTGTATTTCCCAACGTAGCCGTAGATGATGCCGGCAGTGGCCGAGACGTAGATCTGCGGATGGCTGGGCAACAAGCCGGGCCAGGTCTTGCCGATGTAGGCATAGGCCGAAGGTTGGCCGAAAGAGTTGTTGAACAGGCTGAAGCCGCAGAAGCGGTCGTTGGGCAGCAGGCGGCTCAGGCTGAGGGCGTAGACCTGCCTGTGTTCTTCATCGTAGGACCAGTGGTGGGTGTAGGGTGAGAAGAAGAGTTGGTACTTCTCGCCTGCGCTGTCAGCCGGCTGGTCGAAGCCGGGGCAAAGCGTCTCCTGCATGCGACCAGCGGCATGAACGGGGCCGGTGAGTGCGGCGCACAAAAGCGCGGCGCACAGCCCGGGGCCAAGTGCGTGTTTTTTCTTCAGGAGCATGGCGCCCAAGTATGCATGCATGTGACCCTGCAGCGGGTAGCTTCCTGAAACATCCCGTACATCGGTTGGCCGCGGTCTGAATTCAATCGCTCATCGTAACTTCAGACCCAGGTAGTCATCCACCAGCGTGGTGTCGCTCCGTCCGCCATGTCCAGCCTCCACCGCCGCTGTCAGCAAGGTGTGAACGCTGCGTGCGATCAACGGGTCGAGCCCCAGTTGTGCCGCGGTGTCGATGGCGATCTGCAGGTCCTTTCGAAGGGTGTCGATCGTGACATGCACCGCATGATCGCCATCGGCTATGCGGGGTGCCCGCTTTTCGAAGATGCGCGAACTGCCTGCGCTGTGGGTGATCACTTCAATCAACTGCGCCGGGTTCACGCCGGCCAGCGCGGTCAGCGCCATGGCTTCGCTGGTCAGCGCCGAATGCGCCGCCACCAGCAACTGATTGATCATCTTCACCGTGGAGCCTGCGCCGGGAGGGCCGACGGCGTAGACGCGCTGCGTGCAGGCATCGAGCGCAAAGCCTGCCGCGGCCAGCGCCTCGGGTGCTGCGCCGCAGATGGCGACGAGGTTGCCGTCTTCGGCGCCTGTGGCGCCACCACTCACCGGGCCATCAATGAAGGCGATGCCCCGCGCACCCAGTTTCTCGGCCAACTGCCTGGCGTAAGCCGGCGACACCGTGCTGCCCAGCCAGGCCACGCATCCGCGGGGCATGCCGTCTGCTGCGCCGGATTCTCCGAAAAACACGCGATCGACCTGCGTGGACTCGTGCACCATCACCAGCAGCACTTCGGCGTCTCGAGCGGCCATGGCGGGCGAATCGCACGCCTTTCCACCCAATGCCACAAAACGTGCGAGTGAGGTCTGGTCCACATCGAAGCCCGTCACCGAGTGACCGGCCTCCAGCAGGCGCAGCGCCATCGCCCCGCCCATCTTGCCCAGCCCGATCACCGCAGCTCGGCGTCGCGCACCGGGTGTCGGGGCAGATTCACGCAATGCGGTCACCCTTCTTGATTACCGCCGCGCGGCTGTCCACACCGGGCAACATCTTGGCGGGATCGCGAGTGACCACCACGTCCAGCACCACCGGACCTTTGGTCTTGAGGGCCTGGCGCAGGGCGGACTCCAGCTCGGCCGGGTCTTCGACGCGGATGCCGGTGCAATCGAAAGCTTGAGCCACCTTGGCGAAGTTCACTTCGTTGAGATCCGCGCTGATGTGTTTCCCCGGGCCGTAGACCAGGTGCTGCAAGGCTTTGACGTACCCGGACGCGGCATTGTTGACCACGATGATGGTGAAGTCCAGCTTCAGCCTTGCAGCGGTCTCCAGATCGCCCAGCACCATGCAGAAGCCACTGTCACCAGTCAGGCTGAACACGGGACGCCCTGGCGCCGCGAGCGATGCACCGATCGCACCCGGCAAGCCGTAGCCGATGGACGCGAATCCGCGGTCGGGCACAAACCCCCGGCCGGCTCGCTTGGTGTCATACAGCAGGCCGGCCCAGTGTGCGGCAAAGCCCCCGTCGGCGACCAGAATGCCGTCTTCCGGAAGCACCTTGTTGATCTCCGTGATCAGGCGTGCAACGGAGATGGGCTTTTCTTCCGAATAGAGCCGGGCAGAGACTTCGTCGCGCCAGCCAGACATGAGGCGCGGCACGCTGTCGGCCAGCGACTGCAGCCTCGCCTTCAACGCCGGGGCTTGCAGACCGAGCGCGGCGTGCAGGTCCTGCAGACCCAGCTTCACGTCGCCCCACAACATCACCTCGGGCTGCAAGGTGCGACCGAACTCTTCCGCAACAATGTCCAGGTGAATGATGGTCTTCCCGGGGGAGGGTACGGTGTAGCGCTTGGTGGCGATTTCGCCGAGCTTGCAACCGACCACCAACACGACGTCGCTGGCCTCGATGAGCTTGTTGGCGATGCGGTCATAGCGACCGAAGAGACCCGCGCTGAGCGGGTCTACGCAGGGAATGGCGCCCTTGCCGGTGAGCGTGTGGGCCACCGGTATGTTGGTGGCACGTGCGAAGTCTGTCAGGGCCTGGGCGGCGCCGGACAAATGGACTCCTCCCCCCGCCAGGATGATCGGGTGGTTTGCGGCCGCCAGCAGTTCGACAGCACGCGCAATCGAAGCGCCGTCGGGCCGGCTGCGCAATGCCGGGGCACTTTCATACACGGCGTTTACCGTGAACTCTTCCTCCGCGAAGTCGTGGGTGTCGTGCATGATGTCTTCGGGGACGTCCACCACCACTGGGCCCGGCCGTCCCGTGGTGGCCACCGCGAAGGCACGTCGCATCAGCTCGGGTATGCGCTTGATGGACTCCACACGGATGAGCTCCTTGCACATGGGTCGCAGCACTTCCACCTGACGGCTTTCCTGGGTCATGTTCTTCCAGGAATGGTCGCGGTGGGTGTCGCCGACCACGCACACCACCGGTGAGCCTGCATTCAATGCTTCGGCCAGGGCCGTGAGCATGTTGGTCGCACCGGGACCCACAGTGGCATCCGCCAGTCCGACACGGCCACTGACTTTGGCGTAGGCATCGGCCACGAAGACCGCGTTGCGTTCGTCGTGGATCAGGTGGTGAGGCATGTTCAGCTTGCGGGCGGCCTCGTACAGGGGCAGCACCTGGAAGCCACCCATGCCGAACATGGGGCCGCCTCCGAACGCGCGGATCATGCGTGCGACGGCCTCGCCGCCGGACATGGCGGTGGTGATGGGTGTTGTCTCGGCGTCTTGTCGGGCTTGTGTCATGGATGGAATTCAGTGATCGGAAGGACGTGCACGATGAAAATTCGTGAGCGACTGGAACGCTGCGCCGGCGCGCAGCAGAAGGCCTTCATGGAAGGCGGGTGCCACCAACTGCACGGAAATCGGCAAGCCCTCGGGTGAAAGGCCGCAAGGCAGGGCAATGGCGCTCAGTCCGTAGTAGCCGACGAAGCGGGTGAGGCGGCTCGGGGACAGATCGTTTTCGTCGAGCGCGTCGAGCGGTCGAGCCGTGATGGGCAGGGTCGGCAGCACCAGCAGGTCGGTGTGGTCGAACACGCGCGCGAAAGCCTGGCTGCGCAGCTCGCGGCTGCGCAGCGCTTGCACATACCGCTGCGCCGAAATGGTGGCGCCGCTCATCAGGCGCGCCCGGGATGCGGAGTCGCCCGCTGGCGGTTCATCCGCCAGCAGCCGGCCATGTGCGGCGTGGGCTTCGCTCGAGATGATCACACCTGTCTCGGCCTGATCAGCGACGAAATCGATGCCCGCGAACGCCTCATCCCGGCGCTGCCAGCCCAACGACTGCATCACGCACACGGCCTCCTGCACCGCGACCCGCACCCAGGGATCCACATCACCCAGGATGTCGTCAGGTGCCATGCTGATGCGCAAGCCTTTGAGAGGTTCGCCCATGCGCGAGATGAAGTCTTCAGGCGCGTGATTCAAGGTGGCCGGGTCTTGCGGGTCAGGGCCATGCATGGCCTGCAGGAGAAGCGCCGCGTCATGCGCGGACCACGCCATGGGCCCCACCGTGTCCAGCGTGTGACTGACCAGATCGAAACCGTGGTTGCTGACCCTGCCTTGCGTTGTCTTCAGGCCGGTGAGCCCGCAGAACGCAGAAGGAATGCGCACCGAGCCACCCGTGTCTGTACCGATGGCCGCAGCGGCGAGGCCGGCTGAGACCGCCACCGCCGATCCGCTGCTGGATCCGCCCACGCAGCGCGCGCGCTGGGAATCCCAGGGATTGACGGGCGATTGCAGGCCCGCATTCGTTCCCCACCCGCCATAGGCAAACTCCACCAGATTGGCCTTGCCCAGCACCACGGCACCGGCAGCCATCAGCCTGTTCGCCACGGTGGCGGTGATGGCGCTCGGCGCACGTTGTGCATGCACGGTCGAGCCGGAGGTCGTGCGGCGGCCCTGGATGTGAATCAGGTCCTTCAGGGCCAGGGGCACGCCTTCGAGGATGCCGACCGGGAGACCACTGGCCAGGCGTTGCTCGCTGGCCTGCGCCTGGCGCATCGCGCCTTCAGAAAACACCTCGAGGTACGCGTGCAGACGTGGATTGTGGTTGGCGATCCGATCCAGATAGGAGCGGGTCACCTCCACCGGAGATAGCTCGCCTTTTCCGAATGCATGGCGCAGTTCGGAGGCGCTCATGCGCAACAGGTCGGTCATGGCAAAGCGATCGTCACGATCTGGGGAAAGAAGATCATCAGGGCGATCAGACCCAGTTCCATGAAGATGAAGGGAATCACGCCACGAAAGATCTGTCCCAGTTGCAGGCCGGGCACCGAGCCCTGCACCACGAACACGTTGATGCCTACCGGCGGTGTCACTGCGCCGATCTCCACCAGCTTGGTCACGAAGATGCCGAAGAGCACCGGGTTGATGCCGGCCGCTTCGATGATGGGAAACACCACGGGCATGGTGATGAAGATCATCGAAATGCCGTCGATCAGGCAACCCAGGATGAGGTACGGGATGATCAGCAGCAGCAAGAGCACCGTGGGCGAAAGGTTCAGCCCGGTCACGGCATTGGCCAGTTCGCTGGGCAACTGCGTCGTGCCCAGTGCAACGCTGAACACCGCAGAGGCAATCATCAGCAGAAAGATCGATGCGGTGCTGGAGCCGGTTTCGACCAGGCCTTTCCAGATCGAGCCTTTCTGGCCCTTGCGCATGAGCGCGAAGATCAGGGCGAGCGCGGCACCGATGCCGGCGGCTTCCGTGGCGGTTGCCACGCCGGTGTAGATGCAGCCGATCACCACCAGGAACAGCACCACGACTTCCCACGCCGCCGCCGTGGCGCGACCGCGTTCGGCCCACGTGGCCTTCGGGATGCGCGTGCGACGCACCAGTTCGGGGTCGCGCTTGACCATGAAGTAGATGCCGAACGCATACACGATGGCAGTGAGCACGCCGGGAATCAGCGCACCGATGAAAAGGTCGCTCACCGACACGTTGGTGGCGATCGAATAGATCACCAGGATGCCGCTGGGCGGGATCAGGATGCCCAGCGCGCCGGCGATGGCCACGGGTCCGGCGGCCATGCGCTGGTTGTAGCCAGCCCGCAGCATCTCGGGGATGGTGACCTTGGAGATGGTGGCGGCGGTGGCCACGCTCGATCCGCACACCGTGGCAAAGCCGGCGCATGCGAAGACCGTGGCAATGGGCAGGCCGCCCGCGACGTGCCCGACCCAGCTCTTGGCGGCCTTGTAGGCCTTTTCAGAGAGCCCGGCCGAGAATGCGAAGTGCCCCATCAGGATGAACAGGGGAATCACGATCAGCGCCAGGTTGGCCACGCTGGTGTAGGGCAGGCTCTCGAGCAGGAATTCGGTGCCGCGCACGCCACGAATGGCGAACAGGCCCGTCGCGCCCACCGACAGCAGGCAAAGGGCAACGGGCAGGCCCATTGCCAACAGGAGGATCACGGCAGCCACCATCAGGTAGCCAATTTCCAGGGGAGTCATAGGGCGCCTGCGGATTCTTGCGAGCCGCTGTGCGCGGCGTTGGGAAGGTATTGCGGATTCATGATGGCGTCGGTCATGTCCATGAGGAACTGCACGGTCAGGAGGATGAGCCCGACCGCCACGACGATCTTGGCGGGCCAGATCGGGTACTCAACGACTGCATAGGACTGCTCCCGGGCCAGCGTGGACGACACCGCGCCGACCGTCGCGTACCAGGAGAACACGCCACATATCAGCGCCGAAAGCGCGTGCCGTCCGATCCATAGCCATCGCACCGTGCTTCGGCTCACCACGGAATCCAGCACCCCCACGTGGAAATGCTCCTTGCGCACCTGCGCTGTGGACAGGGCCAGGTAGACGATGAGGACCAGCAGGAAGATGCCGGTCTCCGACATGCCGTACACCGCTTCACCAAAGAAGCTGCGCGCGATCAGGTCGGGCACCACGGTGAGCATCAACAAGGCGGTTCCCGCGCCCGCGATGGCGCCCAGCAGAAGACTGAGGCGCCGGATGGCGCCCGAAATGCGTAGGTACACGATGGATCTCCTGGCTCTCCCGCGGTGGGGAGAGCCGTTCAGGACGAGGGCTTACTTCTTCGACAGCTGGTCGAAGCCGGTGACGTAGGGGTGCTGCGCCTCGTACTTGCGCGTCAGGGTGGTGAAGCGGTCGATGAGTTGCTGCGGATCCTTGATGCGCGGGCGTGCGGTGTCCATCCACTTCTTCTGAACTTCTGGCTGCGCCACGGCTTGCCAGCGCTTGACCTCGGCTTCATCCATGGCCACGTAGGTCATCTTCGAGCCGCGGGCCAGTTGTACCGCGCGCTCCAGTTCGACCTTGTAGGCGTCGAAATACTTGCCTGGCACTTCTGCAGCCACTTCCTCGATCACCCGCTGGCTGGCCGCGTCGAGCGACTTCCAGGTGTCCAGGTTGATGGACCAGGTGACCGGGGTGTACACGCCCATGCGGCCCGCGTGGGAGGCATAGGGCGCCATGTCGAAGACCTTGGTGACCACTGCCTGGTTGAATGGCGTGCCACTGACGCCTTCAGCGCCACCGCGCTGCACGAGTTCAAGGGCCTCGACCCAGGGAATGCTGATCGGCGTTCCCCCGAGGGCCTTGATGCCGTCCGCCACGCCGATGATGGCGCGAATGCGCGAACCCTTGAGGTCGGCTGCGGTGCGGATGGGCTTGTTGGTCCACAGCGAGTTTTCGCCGGAGGCCAGCGCCCACAGCAGCTTCTGGTTGTTGCGCTGGTATTCCTGTTGCAGCTCGGGGGTTGTCTTCACCAGTTCGGCGAAGGCGTAAGTCACCGCGATCGGGTTCTCGGAGATGAACGGCATGATCACGCCGGTCAGAGGGAACTCGCGTGGGTTGAACGCGGCAGGCACCGCGGCGGCTACATCGGCTGCGCCCTTCGCCAGGCCGGTGCTCATCTCTGCCGTCTTCAGAAGGGTGCCACCGTAGTAGGGCTGGAAGGTGATGTTGCCATTGGTCCGCTTGCTGACTTCTTCCATGAAGTACTTGGCCGACATCTCGTAGAACTCGTTGGAGCCGTAGAACGTGGCGTAGGTCAGCTTGCGCGGCTGCTGCTGGGCTGCCGCGCTGATGGCGGTGACCGCAAAGGTGGCGATCAGCGCGCCTTTGAAGATTCGTCCGAGAGTTTTCATGGGTGCTTCTTCCAGTAGGTTGCAGGGTGGGGGAAACCAGGGTGTCAGTCGAAGAGGTCCGGATCCGAGCGGGCGATCGCGTCGTAGATCGGCTGGAAATGCAGCCAGGCCATGAACGGCGTGGCCAGGTGCTTGCGCGAGTGCTCGGCGGCCTCGGGGCTCACCAGCTTGAGTGGATGACCTGTGGCTTCTGCCTTGAGCTGGATTTCGCAGGCGCGCTCCAGTGCAATGAACCACCAGGCGGCCTCGTCCACGCTTTCGCGGCCTACCGTGAACAATCCGTGGTTCTGGTGAATGGCGGCCTTGTTGTTGCCCATGGCCGCAGCCACGGCCTGGCCCGCATCGCCATCGACCACCACAGCGCCCGCCTGCTCGGTGATGACCGCGTGGTCGCCATAGAAGCCGCAGGCCGTCTGTGTGATGGGGTCCAGCGGCCGACCGAGCGCGGCCCATGCCATGCCGTTTGACGTGTGCATGTGACAGGAAGCCAGCACGTGAGGGTGCTGCATGTGGATCGCGGAATGCAGGACGAAGCCGGCGCGATTGACCGCCCAGTTGCCCTCCAGCACGGTCCCATCGTGCGCGACCAGGAGAAGATCGGATACGCGCACGCGTCCGAAGTCCATCGCGAACGGGTTGGTCCAGAAGCAATCGGGGAACTCGGGATCGCGCACCGTCACATGGCCGGCAAAGCCGTATTCGTAGCGGTAGCGCGCGAACACCCTGCAGACCGCAGCCAGGCGCTGTTTGCGATGCAGGCGCTCCTCGGCGACCGTGTTGAACACGGGCGGTTTGGGAAAATGCAGGCCTTGCTGGGAAGGCTGGTAAACCGATGCGGGTTGGCCGGCGTCGGGCGTGCTCATGTCCATGTGTGTTCTCTTTGGCTCAAAGGGGTCAAGATCGGGCCAGCGGAAAAGATCGAGCACCGATCCTGAGCCAGTCGTTGACGTGGAAATAGAGAAACTGCGCACCACGCTCGACCCACTGGTCAGCGTCGCCGGGCTTGACCATGGTGCCGACGCAGCGGCCCGCAGCTCGCGTGCGTGCCAGGATGTCGTCGACCGCCGCCTGCACAGGCGCCACCGCGTAGTCTCCCTGGTGGCCCATGCTGCGTGAGAGGTCTACCGGGCCGATGAAGTACGCGTCGATGCCCTCGACAGCCAGGAAGGCGTCCAGGTCGGCGTGGGCAGCGGCACTCTCGATCTGGACCACGACGATCTTGTCGTCGGCGTCGTGCGGATGGCAGTAGCGCACGCAGTCCACCACGGCGCGCGCCTGCTCGGCGGAATCGAGTCGCGGAACAATGATGCCGTCGATGCCGCGCAGCAGCATGCGTTCAATGACCCAGGGCTCCGGGGAAAACAACCGCACTAGAACGCACAGGCCACTCAGCCGGGCCGCTCGCGCCATGTTTTCGATGCTCTCCATGTCCGGGCTGCCTTGTTCGGCATCGAGCATCACGGCATCGACGCCAAGCTCGGGCTTCGCCAGAAACTCCACCAGCCCCGCGCTGACGTAGTCGACGTTGATGACCGACACCGGCTCGCCTGCCCGAAGGCGAGCCTTGAACTTCGCACTGGCTTTCACGCCGTGGCCTCGGGCGAGGGCGTGAGGCCCAGGGCCTGTTCCAGGGCGCGTGCCTGGCGCGTGAGCAGGGCGACGATCGATTCGCGGCGCTGCGGATGCATGCGGCTGGTGATGCTGGCAATCGACAGGGCTGCGGCGGGACGTCCCGTGAGGTCGCGCACGATCACGCCGATGGCGGCCATCTCTGGCAGCATCAGCCCATCGTTGAGCGCGAAGCCTTGCACGCGTGTCTGCCTCACCATGGTGCGCAGGTTGGCGGCATCGAAGTTGGGGTGTGGCGCGAGCTTGTCCCGGTTGCGGGCGATCACCTGATCCACCTCGGCATCCGGCAGGGCTGACAGCAGCGCCAGGCTGCCCGCGCCCAGACCCAGCGGGCGGTAGTCGCCCACTTCCAGCGTGAGCGTGCGGATGGGAAACGAACCAACCTGCCGCGCCGCGCAAAGCGCACTGTCTCCCGCTCGCAGTGACAGGTAGACGGTGTCCCCCGTTTCCTGGGCCAGCAAGGTCATGCAAGGCTGGGCCAGTTGCACCAGGTCGAAACGTGCGGCGGACGCCAGCCCCATTCGGTACAGCTTGAGCCCCGGAAAGAACAGGCGCGATTTCTCGTCGTACTCGACCATGCCCAGCTTCCTGAGTCCGGTGAGCAGGCGATGGGCTGTGGGCTTGGAGAGCCGTGCCTTCTCGGCCAGAGGGCCAAGGGCGGCGCCTTCAGCGGCGTGGTTGACCACTTCCTCCAACAGCCCCATGGCCCGGTCGAGGCTTTGCGTCAGCGATGCCTGGGTGGCTGCGATGTCGGATTCGGCTTCCAGGAGATTTTCCATAATACTTAAGTTATGTCTCATTAAATGAGATGAAATCTACTTAAAACTGAAAACAGTCAATTTCATATCGATCGGTGAAATGCTATCACAATTAAATGAGATAGACTGAGCAAAAAATCTTTAACATGATTTGAGAGACACCATGAGCCAAACCATGATCCAACGCGCTCCCTCAGAGGTTGGGAGCTCCTTGCATGCCACGCGTCAGGCGCTCGACCGCATCGAGCGTCTGAACCCCAGCATCAACGCCATGATCTGCACCACGCGCGATGAGGCGCTCGACAGCGCACAAGGCCTGGATCGCGCCGCTGCGGCGGGCGAGTGGCGCGGCCTGTTGCACGGCATGACGGTCAGCGTGAAGGACAACGTGGATGTGGCCGGTGTGCCCACCACCGCAGCGTCGGGCATGCTGCGCAACAACGTCGCCAGCACCAACGCCTTTGTGGTGGATCGACTGGTTCGCAATGGCGCCGTGATCGTGGGCAAAGCCAATCTGCACGAATGGGTGTTCGGGCCGACGAGCCAGAGCCTGCATTTCGGGCCGGTTCGCAATCCGTGGAATACGGCGCACATTGCCGGTGGTTCCAGTGGTGGATCCGGCGCCTCGGTGGCCGCTGGCATGTGCGTGGCATCCATCGGCAGTGACACGGCAGGCTCCATCCGGCTACCGGCTTCTTTCAATGGCGTGGCCGGCCTGAGGCCCACGGTGGGTCGCATCTCGTCCAGCGGCGCCTTGCCGGTCAGTCCGCCGTTTGACACGCTGGGTCCGCTCGCCAGGCGGGTGAGCGACGTGGCCCGCGTGTTCGCGGCCATCGCCGGACACGACCCGCAGGACCCGATCTCGGTGGATCAGCCGGTGCCCAACTTCCTTTCGACGCTGAACGAATCGGTGGCGGGCATGCGCATAGGTCTCCAGCGCCGTTGGTTCTTCGATGACCTGGACCCAGACGTCGCCGCTGCCATGGAGGCCGCCATCGCGGTGTTCGTCTCGCTGGGCGTGGAGTTCGTGGATGTCGATCTGGGCGACGTTGAGAACGCGCAGCAGATGCTGACGTTCAGCATGATCCCGGCCGATGCCATGCGCCTGCATGCCGAGCGCATTGCCGAACGCGAGGCGGATTACGGTGCGGATGTGCTCATGCGCATGCGCCTGGGCGAGAAGGTGAGCGGCGTTCAGTACGCCCAGTCCATGCGGTGGATGGAAGGCTGGCGGCACCGCCTTCGAGGCGTGTTCCAGCGCGTGGATGCCATCCTGTCGCCCACCACGCCTTCCACGGCGCCAGCCGCGCAGGGGCTCGATTTTGCGCAGGCCATTCGCCGGATTCCCCGCTTCAGCTGTGCCTGGCCGATCGCGGGCATTCCCAGCCTCGCCGTTCCCTGCGGTTTGAGCCGGGAAGGTTTGCCGATGTCGCTGGAACTCGCCGGCGCCTGGTTCAAAGAACCGGACCTGCTGCGTCTGGGCCATGCCTACCAAGGTGTGACCGAACACCACCTTCGCATGGCGCCCGTGCTTCATGCGTAACGCCACATTTGATCCTGGGCATGTCGGCCCCCTTCGCGGTCTGCGGGTGCTGGATCTGACGCGACTGGTCGCCGGCAACATGCTCTCGTTGCAGCTGGCCGACTTTGGTGCCGACGTGATCAAGGTGGAGGATCCCGATGGCGGCGATACGCTGCGCCATTGGCGAGAGCGAGGACCGGCGCATCCCGAGGGTGTCGATGTGTGGTGGAAGGTTTACGCCCGCAACAAGAAAAGCCTGGCAATCGACCTTCGCAGCGAGTCCGGCCGCGAGGTGTTGAAGCACCTGGTGTGCACCGCACAGGTGTTCATGGAGAGCTTCCGGCCAGGAACGCTGGAGAAGATGGGGCTCGGCCCCGAGACCTTGCTGGCCCTGAACCCAGGCTTGGTCGTTCTGCGTCTGACGGGGTGGGGTCAGACCGGTCCCTACCATCAGCAGCCTGGTTTTGGCAGTCTGGTGGAAGCCATGTCGGGCTTCGCAGCCAAGAACGGCGCCCCCGACCAGCCGCCCATGCTGCCCAACATGGCGCTGGCCGACATGGTGGCGGGCCTCTATGGCGCCTTTGCCGTGGCTGCCGCCGTGCGGGAGGTGGAGACGCAGGGGGGGAAGGGGCAGGTGATCGATCTTTCGCTGATCGAGCCGCTGCTGTCCATCATGGGACCCGACGCGGCGGCTCACCACGTCAGCGGCAAGGTGCCTGCACGCACTGGCAACCGGACGTCCATCTCGGCGCCCCGCAACATCTACGGCACCAAAGAGGGCGAGTGGGTGGCGTTGTCGGCATCGACGCAGGGCATGACGGAGCGACTGTTTCGCGCCATCGGCCGGGAAGACCTGATCGCCGATCCCCGCTTCCGCACCAATGCGGACCGTCTGACCCACGTCGAGGCCCTCGACGAGGTGGTCGGCGCCTTCATTGGCGCGCGCACGCTGGAAGAAAATCTCAGCCACTTCCGATCGCTTGAAGTGACGGTGGGACCGGTGTACGACATCGGCCAGATCGTCGCCGACGAACATGTGGTGGAGCGCGGCATCATGGTGCAGCTGCCCGACGCCGACATCGGCACGCTGCCCATGCACGCCGTCATTCCCCGACTCTCCCAGACCCCGGGCGGCCTCATGCGGCCCGCGCCTCGCCTGGGTCAGCACTCGCAGGAGGTGCTGCGCAGCGCAGGTGTGAGCGAAGCCACCCTCCAGGAACTCATCGACAGAAAGGTCATTGCCTCATGAATGTCCAGCAAGCCCACGCGTTGCGGTCGCAGCTGTTTGTCCCGGCGTTGTCCGAGCAGTTCGTCGACAAGGCCCACACGCGAGGTGCGGACGCCATCATTGTGGACCTGGAGGATGCGGTGGCACCCGCGGCCAAGCAGGACGCACGCCGGGCGCTGTCCGGCGTTGTGCAACGCATCTCGGCCAGAGGTGTTCCGGTGTTCGTGCGGGTCAACAACGATCCCGAACTGCTCCATGCCGATCTGGACGCCGCCCTTGCCACGCCATTGGCCGGCATCTTTTTCCCCAAGGCGGAGGACCCCGAGCAGGTCAGCCAGGTGGCCGCCCGGACGCGCGCGGCTGGGACCGCGCTGGTGTTGTTGCTGGAGTCGCCAGTGGCCGTGCTGCGTGCGGCCGAACTGGCGGCATGCAGCGACGACGTGGTGGCACTGGTGTTCGGCAGCGAGGACTACGCGAACTGTCTCGGCGTGGTGCCCACCATCGAGTCCATGCAGTATCCCGCCAGCGCGGTGGCGCTGGCGGCGCGAGCGAACGGCCGGGCTGCCTGGGGCGTGGTGGGCAGTCTGGCGGAGATCGGGGATCTGGAGCTTCTGGGTCGCATGGCACGCACGGCAAGGCATGCCGGCTACACCGGCGCACTGGCCATCCATCCCAGCCAGGTGAAAGTGCTGAACGAAGCCTTTGGGGCCTCCGAGCAGGAAGCGATGGAGGCGGCAGCCATCGTGGCGGCGTTTGACGCGGCCATGGCCCAGGGTCTCGGCGCGGTCCAGCACAACGGCCGCATGCTGGACAAACCCATTGTCGAGCGTGCGCGCTCGTTGTTGGCAAGGGCCTCGCGCTAGCCGTCGCGATCGATCAGGAAATCCTCGATCAGGCGCGCCAGCTCGGCGGGCTGGTCGTGGTGCATCATGTGGCCCGCATCGTTCACCACGGCGTTGCGCAGGTCGGGCACCGCCTGCAGACGTTCGTGGTACTGCTCGATCGTGAACCGGCCTTTCCACCACAACGACAGGCTGTCGTCGCTGGCCGTGACCGACAGCACCGGTGCGCTGATGCGGCGGTAGAGCTCCAGCGTTTCGTCCAGGCGGTAGAGCTGCGCGCTCACCACTTTGTGGGCGGCATCGCCCAGAATTTCCCACTCGCCTTTTGCATTGGGAGCGGCCCATTGGCGTGCGAGCCAGTCGGCCTTGTCCTGCGGCAGGCGGGGATTGGTCTTCATCAGGCGGCGTGCCACGCCATCGGGTGAGCTGTAGCTTTTCAGCGCATGTTCGCCTCGTCGCAGGGCTTTGAGTTCGTCGAGCCACTGCGCGTAGCGCCCGGGGGCCTGTGATGGCCGGGTTTCGGGCATGCCGAAGCCTTCGAGGTTGACCAGGCGGCGGATGCGCTGCGGCCGCACCCCCGCGTAGATCATGGCCACGTTGCCGCCCATGCTGTGGCCCACCAGGTCCACGGGCCGATCGCCCACCACCTCGTCGAGCAGGGCATCCAGGTCGGCCATGTAGTCCGGGAACCAGTAGTTGTCGGGGGGCCCGCCTTTGGCTTTGGTGAGGCCGAATCCGCGCCAGTCGGGCGCGAGAATCCAGCGCTCGGTGGTCATGGCGTCCACCACGAACTGCCACGAAGCCGCCACGTCCATCCAGCCGTGCACCAGCACCAGTGGCGCTCGCGTGACGTCGGGCTGGCCCCAGCTTCGCAGGTGGCAATGGAGCTCACGGATCTGGAAAAACTCGCTGCGCGAGGACTTCTGGGCTTGGTACATTCGATCCATCATAAAGAACGGGCTGGAGACAACACATGCGCCAGAGTCAAGCCAGAGACAAGCAGGCGGGCCCGGTGGTGAATGCCTATGAGGCTTTGCATCGGGGCTTTGGCTGGCAGGTGCCCGACCATTTCAATATCGCGCAGGTCTGCATGCGCCGCTGGGCGGCCGATGCCACGCGCGCGGCACAAACAGCGGTAATCGCCTGCGCACCCGCGCGGCCCAATCAGCGTCACAGCTATACCGAACTCCTGGACCAGGCCAACCGTCTTTCTCAGGCGCTGGCCGCGCTGGGTGTGCAGCGCGGCGACCGCGTGGCCATCGTGCTGCCGCAACGCTTCGAGACGGCGGTGGCCTACATGGCGGTGTTGCAGATGGGTGCGGTGGGCATGCCGCTGTCGCAGCTGTTCGGCCCGGACGCGCTCGAATACCGGCTGCACGACAGCGAGGCCGTGGTGGCCATCTGCGACGCCGCCTCCTTGCCCGCGCTGCTGGATGTGCGCGAGAACTGCCCGCTGCTGCGTTGCGTGATCGGCATCGATGGCGATGGCACACCCAGGGGCATGCGTGCCGACCTGGACTGGACCTCGCTGCTGGCGCAGGAGAGTGCCGAGTTCCATGCGGTGAACACGCTGGCCGAAGAGGCCGCTGTGCTCATCTACACCAGTGGCACCACGGGCAATCCCAAAGGCGCTCTCATTCCGCACCGCGCGCTCATCGGCAACCTGCCCGGGTTCGTGTGCAGCCAGAACTGGTTTGGTTTCGATCCGTTCAACGCAAAGGTGCAAACAAGGGCGGTGTTCTGGTCGCCGGCGGACTGGGCCTGGACCGGCGGCCTCATGGATGCGCTGTTGCCCACGCTGTATTTCGGCTGCCCCATCGTGGCCTGGAACGGCCGGTTCGCGCCGCACACGGCGTTCGAACTGATGCAGCGCCACGGTGTCACGCACAGCTTCCTGTTCCCCACCGCGCTCAAGGCGATGATGAAGGCGGTGCCCGATGTGCGAGCGCAGTACCGCTTGAAGCTGCAGGCGCTCATGAGCGGGGGCGAGGCGGTGGGCGACGCGGTGTTCGCCTGGTGCCACGAGCAGCTCGGCGTGACGGTCAACGAGATATTCGGCCAGACCGAGATCAACTACGTCGTGGGCAACTGCTCCATGTTCTGGCCGGCCAGGCCTGGCAGCATGGGCAAGGCCTACCCGGGTCATCGCGTGGCGGTGATCGATGATGACGGGCGCGAGAGTGCGGTGGGTACGCCCGGCGAGATAGCGGTGCACCGGCTCGATCGCCACGGCCAACCCGACCCGGTTTTCTTCCTTGGTTACTGGAAGAACGAGGCGGCCACGCGTTCCAAGTACACGGGTGATCCCACCGGCAGTTGGTGCCGCACGGGCGATCTGGCCGTTCGCGATGCCGACGGCTATCTCTGGTACCAGGGCCGAGCCGACGACGTGTTCAAGTCGGCGGGCTACCGCATCGGGCCGAGCGAGATCGAGAACTGTCTTGTGAAACACCCGGCGGTGGCCAACGCGGCGGTGGTGCCCAAGCCCGATGCCGAGCGCGGGGCATTGGTCAAGGCTTATGTGGTGCTGGCGCCCGGGCATGTGGGCGATGAGGCGCTGGTGAAAACTCTGCAGGCGCATGTAAAAGGCATGCTGGCGCCTTACGAGTACCCGAAGGAGATCGAGTTCATCGCCGCCTTGCCCATGACCACGACGGGGAAGGTTCAGCGGCGGGTTTTGCGGTTGCAGGAGGAGCATCTGGCTTCTCTTGGCTTGCGTCGCTCCTGAACCTCGCGGGCTCATGGGTTCAAGGCGCTCTGTTCCGCGAATGTCCCCCGGCGGCGGGAGGCCGCCTCCTCCTTTATTTCGCTCCACAGATCGCCTTGAACCCATGAGCTGAAGGTGCTGGTGGCGCGCCAACCTTCCAAATGCCAACGAGGTCATCGAAGTCGGGGTGAACGGCGCAGCGAAATAAAGGAGGAGAGGCGGCGAAGCCGACTCGGGGGACATTCGCGGAGCCGTTCACCCCGACTCCGATGACCGCCGCAACCGAAGAAGGACTCAGGCAGCCGACCGCCGAGACCGCGATTGATCCCGCGCCACCTCGATGAATTCCAGAACCTCCGCGCGCGGTTGCGAACCACGCCGCCACACCAGCCCCACATCCACCGTCGGCACGGCGTCGCGCAGGGTGCGCACCTCCACGTGCTCCGCGTCCAGTGTCCAGGGCCGGTAGAGGAAGTCTGGCAGCACCGCCAGCCCCGCGCCCACCCCCACCAGCGAACGCACCGCCTCCAGCGACGACGTGCGCAACACCGTGCGTGGCTTGAGCTGGTGGCGCGCCCACACGCTGCGCATCAGCAACTCGATGCGGTCCGCCTGCAGCACCACCAGATCGTGCTGCACACATTCGGCCAGCCCCACCTCCGCTTGTGAAGCCAATGGGTGGTCGGCCGCCATCCACACGCGGTTGGGCGAACGCGTCAGCGTCTCTGCCACCAGTGCCTGCGGTTCGCCCAGGGCGTTGCTCACCATGATCGCGATGTCCAGTTCGCCATTGATCAGCAGGTGCTCGAGGAAAGGCGGCGCGTCCTCCACCACCTGCAGATCCACACCCGGGCAGGTACGCCGGAAACGCGCGAACACTTCCGAGAGGTAATAGCCCGCCACCAGGCTGGTCACGCCGATGGTGATGGTGCCGGCCAGCGGCGTGGCGCCGGGAGACACACCCCGCGTCGCATCGGCCACCGCCCCGATCACGCGCAAGGCCTTCACCTGGAATCGATGTCCTTCGGGCGTGAGCCGCATGCCCTTGGGGCTGCGCTCGAACAGCACCAGCCCAAGCTCGTCCTCCAGTTCCAGCACGCTTTTGGTGATGGCCGACTGCGCGATGTTGAGCATGCGCGACGCGGCGGCTACGGAGTCCGATTCGGCCACGGCCAGGAAATAGCGGAACTGCTTGAGCGTGATGTGGCGGTTCATGCTGGTGCGCACCGAGGCAGAGCAGCGCCCTGTTGCGGTGCAAAAAAGATATGGGTAAACCCTTGATCTCTATTTTCGAGATAGCTTACCGCAGCAATATTGAATTTTGAAAGCCGGTCGACGCTTCCTACGATGCGCTGCAGTCGGCCTGCCGGGCGGTGGGCCGTGTTTGTTGAAACCGTTCTCAACCTGGAAGGTGATCGACCCATGAAACTCGCACAACGCCCCCTAGCCCGCACCGTCGCAGGTCTCGTGACGACGGCCCTGGCGCTGGCCACCCTCGCACCGGCTGCGCATGCGCAATCGGCCTTGAAGAAACTGGGCAAAGGCGAAGGCCAGGTCGACATCGTCGCCTGGGCGGGCTACATCGAGCGCGGCCAGACCGACAAGAACTTCGACTGGGTGACCGAGTTCGAAAAGAAAACCGGCTGCAAGGTCAACGTGAAGACCGCGGGCACTTCGGACGAGATGGTGGCGTTGATGAACGAGGGCGGCTTCGATCTCGTGACCGCTTCGGGCGACGCCAGCATGCGCCTCATTGCAGGCAAGCGTGTGCAGCCCGTCAACGTGGACCTGATCCCGAGCTACAAGACCGTGGATCAGCGCCTGCAGAAGGCGCCCTGGCACTACGTGAACAACACCCACTACGGCACGCCGTATCAGTGGGGCTGGAACGTGCTCATGTACAACACCACGGTGTTCAAGGACAAGCCGCCCACCAGCTGGAGCGTGGTGTTCGAGGAGACCACGCTGCCCGATGGCAAGAGCAACAAGGGCCGCGTTCAGGCCTTCGATGGCCCGATCTACATCGCCGATGCCGCGCTCTACCTGATGAAGAAGAACCCGGCCCTGGGCATCAAGGACCCGTATGAACTCAATGAGGCGCAGTACAAGGCCGCACTCGACCTGCTGCGCGGCCAGCGCAAGCTCGTGGGCAAGTACTGGCACGACGCCTTCGTGCAGATCGACGACTTCACCAACGAAGGCGTGGTCGCTTCCAGCAGCTGGCAGTTCATGGCCAACATCCTCAAGAGCAAGAACCGCCCGGTGGCCACCGTGGTGCCCGCCGAGGGCGCCACGGGCTGGGCCGACACGACCATGATGCATGTTGACGCCAAGAACCCGAACTGCGCCTACATGTGGATGGAGCACTCGCTCAACACCAAGCTGCAGGGCGATCTTTCGGCCTGGTTCGGCTCGGTGCCTTCGGTGCCGGCGGCCTGCAAGGGCAACAAGCTGCTGGGCGACCAGGGCTGCGCCAACCAGGGCTTCAACAGCTTCGAGAAGATCTCGTTCTGGAAGACGCCCACCAGCAAGTGCGCCTCGCAGAACAACGCTTGCGTGCCTTATCACAAGTGGGTCTCCGACTACATCGCTGTCCTCGGGGGCCGCTGATCACATGACGGTTGCTGTCACGCTGGAGGGGGTGTCCTGCGTGTTCGGCAGCGGCGCACAGATGGTGCGCGCTGTCGATCACGTGGACCTGACCATCGAAGGAGGGGAGTTCTTCACCTTGCTGGGGCCTTCGGGCTCCGGCAAGACGACTTGCCTGCGGATGATCGGTGGCTTCACCTTGCCGACGTCGGGGCGCATCCTGATCGGGGGGCAGGATGTGTCGCACCTGCCGCCCTACGCGAGGCCGGTGAACACGGTGTTCCAGGACTACGCGCTGTTCCCGCACATGAACATCCGCGACAACGTGGCCTACGGCCTGATGGTGCAGGGCGTGGAGAAGGCGCAGCGCCACGCGCGTGCGGAGCAGATGCTGGATCTGGTTCGGCTTTCAGGCGTGGGCATTCGCCGGCCGGGGCAGCTCTCCGGTGGACAGCGGCAGCGCGTGGCACTGGCGCGCGCGCTGATCAACCAGCCGCAGGTGCTGCTGCTCGACGAACCCCTGGGTGCGCTGGACCTCAAGCTGCGTGAGCAGATGCAGACGGAGTTGAAGGCGCTGCAGCGGCAACTGGGCATCACCTTCCTCTTCATCACGCACGACCAGCACGAGGCGCTGTCCATGAGCGACCGCATCGGCGTGTTCAACAACGGCAGGCTGGAGCAGGTGGGGGCGCCGCAGGCGATCTACAACCGGCCGGCCACGCGCTTCGTGGCCGAGTTCGTGGGCGCGGCCAATGTGTTCGACGGCGCGCGGGCCCGCGAGATCGCCGGGGTGGACAGCGTGATGCTGAGGCCCGAGCGCATTCGCCTGGGCGCGGCGCCCGAAGCCCGCATCAGTGGCGCCGTGATCGACGCGCAGTACTTCGGGTCTTTCTCGCGCGTGCGGGTGGACTGGTCGGGCGGCGTCGTGGCGGTGGACCTCAATCCCGAGCTGCACCCCCTGCTGCCCAACACCGGTGACACCGTGCACCTGCACTGGCAGGCCGATGCGGTGCATGCGCTGGCAGGCCCTCGGGCGGTATTGCCATGAACCTGGCCATGTCCGCGCCCGCCACCGTGCCGCGCGGCGGGGCGTTGCGCCGGCTTTCCGACCTGCTGTACATGCGGCGCGACCTGTTGCTGCTGGCGCTGCTCGGTCCGCCGCTCCTGTGGTTCGGTGTGATCTACCTGGGCTCGCTGTTCGCGCTGCTGGCCAACAGCTTCTTTGCGCTCGACGAGTTCTCGGGTGTGGTCGACCGCTCGACCTTCACGTTGCACAACTTCCGCGAGATGACCGATCCCGCGAACGTCGATGTGGTGCTGCGCACCGTGGCGATGGCGGTCAGCGTCACGCTGGCCTGCGGACTGATCGCCTTTCCCATTGCGTACTACATGGCGCGTTACGCACGCGGCTCGCAGAAGGCTTTGCTCTACATCGCGGTCATGCTGCCGTTGTGGTCGAGCTATCTGGTGCGGCTTTATGCGTGGAAGCTGTTGCTGGCCAAGGAGGGCGCCATCTCCTGGGTGCTGGCCGAGGTTCACATGACCTGGCTGCTGGACGCCTTGCTGTCCACGCCGGGCATTGGCGGGAACTCGCTCTCGTTCTCGCGCCTGGGCACCTTCATCGTGTTCGTCTACATGTGGTTGCCCTTCATGATCCTGCCGATCCAGGCCGCGATCGAGCGCATCCCCGGTTCGCTGCTCGAAGCCTCCAGCGACCTGGGCGCACGCAGCGGCACCACGTTCTGGAAAGTGATCTTCCCGCTCGCCATGCCGGGCATCGCGGCCGGCTCCATCTTCACCTTCTCGCTCACGCTGGGCGACTACATCATTCCGCAGGTGATCGGCGACTCCACGCTGTTCATCGGGCAGGTCGTCTATCGCCAGCAGGGTGTGGCAGGCAACGTGCCCTTTGCTGCCGCGTTCTCGCTCGTGCCCATTGTGGTGATCGGCATCTACCTGTGGATCGCCAAGCGGCTGGGAGCTTTCGATGCGCTCTGACCCATCCCGCGCCGGCTGGGGCCTGAAGGCGGCCACCTGGGCGGGCGTGCTGTTCCTGCACATCCCGCTCGCGCTCATCATCCTCTACGCCTTCAGCGCCGAAGACAAAAGCTACGTGTTCCCGCCACCGGCACTCACCACGCAATGGTTTGCTGCTGCCTGGGAACGCGAAGACGTTTGGGCGGCCATCGGCCTGTCGTTCCGCGTGGCGCTGGTCTCGACCGCGCTGGCCATGGTGCTGGGCACGCTGGCGGCAGCGGGCCTGGCGCGCACGCGCTTCTTCGGCCGCGACGCGATCTCACTGCTGCTGATCCTGCCGATCGCGCTGCCCGGCATCGTCACCGGCATTGCACTGCGCACCGCGTACCACACGGCGGAGATCCCGTTCAGCTTCTGGACCATCGTGGTCGGCCACGCCACTTTCTGCGTCGTGGTGGTCTACAACAACGCGGTGGCGCGGCTGCGGCGCACCAGCCCTTCGCTGATCGAGGCCTCGATGGACCTCGGCGCCGACAGCTTCCAGACCATCCGCTACGTGATCCTGCCGCAGCTGGGCTCGGCCTTGCTCGCGGGCGGCCTGTTGGCATTTGCGCTGAGCTTCGATGAAGTCATCGTGACCACCTTCACCGCAGGCCAGCAGACCACGTTGCCGATCTGGATGCTGCAGGAACTGATCCGCCCGCGCCAGCGGCCAGTGACCAACGTGGTGGCCGTCGTCATCATCGCGCTCACCTTCGTGCCCATCCTGGCGGCGTACTACCTCACGCGCGCCGACGAGCAGCCGGGCGCCCGCTGAATCCGAACCCTTTCACCCAACGGAGACCACCATGGGAAAGACCCCCGACTTCCAGGCCCCGGCCCTGCACACCGAGTTGTTCATCGACGGCCAGTTCGTGATCGGCGAAGGCGAGGCCGAGCGCGTGCTCAACCCGGCCACGGGCGAGGTCATCGTCAAGGTGCCCGAGGCCTCCTTCGAGCAGATCCACAAGGCGGTGCTGGGCGCGAGCCGGGCTTTCGACAGCTGGAGCGAGACCACGCCCATGGAGCGCTCGCGCCTGCTGCTCAAGGTCGCCGATGCGATCGAACAGCGCGCCGAGCAGTTCGCACGCCTGGAGTCGCTCAATTGCGGCAAGCCGTATGCGCGCGCCCTGGAAGACGAGATCCCGGCCATCGTCGACTGCTTCCGGTTCTTCGCTGGCGCGGCGCGCTGCATGACGGGCTCGGTGGCCAGCGAGTACCTGGCCGGCCACACCAGCATGATCCGGCGCGACCCCGTGGGCGTGGTGGGATCGATCGCACCCTGGAACTACCCGCTCATGATGGCCGCGTGGAAATGTGCACCAGCCCTGGCGGCGGGCAACACCGTGGTGCTCAAGCCCAGCGAGCAGACGCCGCTGACCACGCTCCTGCTGGCGCGCGTGGTGGCCGACATCCTGCCCAAGGGCGTATTCAATGTGGTTTGCGGCCGAGGCCCGAGCGTGGGCCAGCCGCTGGTGGAGCACCCGCTGGTGCGCATGGTCTCGCTGACTGGCGACGTCTCCACCGGCCGCAAGATCCTGCAGGCCGCCACCGGCACCTTGAAGCGCACGCACCTCGAGCTTGGCGGCAAGGCGCCGGTGCTGGTCTTCGACGATGCCGACATCGAGGCCGTGGTCGAGGGTATCCGCACCTTCGGCTACTACAACGCCGGACAGGATTGCACCGCCGCCTGCCGCCTGTACGCCGGCGCCAAGGTATACGACCGCCTGGTGGCCGACCTCAGCGGCGCGGTGAAGACCATCCAGATGGGCACGCAGGACGAGGCTGGCGCGGAACTCGGCCCGCTCATCAGCGACCGCCAGCGCGATCGCGTGGCCAGTTTCGTGGAACGCGCGCAGATGGTGGGGCACATGGAGGTGACGGCCGGCGGCAAGGTGCGAACCGGCAGCGGCTTCTTCTACGAACCCACGGTGATCGCCGGTGCCCGTCAGGACGACGAGATCGTGCGCCGCGAGGTGTTTGGCCCGGTGGTGTCGGTGACCCGCTTCACCGATCCCGAGGAAGCGGTGACCTGGGCCAACGATTCGGAATACGGACTGGCGTCATCGGTGTGGACGCAGGACGTCTCGCGTGCGTTCAAGGTGGCGCGCAAGCTTCAATACGGCTGCACCTGGATCAACACCCACTTCATGCTGGTGAATGAAATGCCGCATGGTGGCATGAAGGCCAGCGGCTATGGCAAGGACATGTCGATGTACGCGCTGGAGGACTACACGGTGGCCCGGCACGTGATGCTGAAGCTGTAAAGAAAAATCCCGGCAGTGCCGGGATTTTTGATGCGAAGTTGACGGATCAGCGAGCGGCGGTCTGTGCCGGCTCGGCGACGTAGATCTCCACGCGGCGGTTGGCGGCTCGGCCTTGCGCCGTGCCGTTGTCTGCAATGGGTTCGCGTGAGCCGCGGCCGTCGGTGGCGAAGCGGGCGGGAGATACGCCGCGGGCCACAAGGTAGTCGCGCGTGGCGTTGGCGCGGTCGAACGACAGCGGATTGTTCACGGCGTCGCTGCCGGTGCTGTCGGTGTGACCGATGATGGACACGGTGGTGACCTGGTTGCTTTGCAACGTGGTGGCGAACTGGCCCAGCACGCGCCCCAGCGTGGGATTGACGGCAGAGCGGCCGGTGGCAAAGCCTGCGTCGGCCGGCACGTCGAGCTTCAGGCGGTTGTCGGCGGTCTGGCTCACCCCGATGCCGGTGCCCTGGGTGGCCTGCTCCATGGCCTTCTTCTGCTCCTGCATGCGGGTCGACCAGATGTAGCCGCCCAGCGCGCCTGCTCCGGCACCGATGACGGCGCCTTGCGTGGCACCCTTGGAGCCGCCGGTGAGGCCGCCCAGGATGGCGCCGCCCAGCGCTCCGATGCCGGCCCCCTTGGCCGAGTCGGACTGGGTTTCGCTCATGTTGGCGCAACCGGCAAGCGCCATGGCGCCGACCAGGGTGCTGACAGTCAGGCCACGCGTGATTCGGGAGGTGATCGAGTTCATGGTTTTTAGCTCCACTGTGTTTTGGATAGGGATCAACGGGTTATTTGAAGATGCCGCCCTGGCTGGCCGAGGCACTCTAAACTTATACGCCTCCTGCCGACTTTCGCAGTAGGAGTCGTCCGACTTTACAAAGATTTTCATGAAAACCATTCCACTCGGCGCCAGCAGCCTGACGGTTTCACCCATCTGCATGGGCACCATGACCTTCGGTCAGCAGGTTGATGAAGCCACCTCTCACCGTATCCTGGACCGCGCCCTGGAGAGCGGCCTGAATTTCCTGGACACTGCCGAGATGTATTCGGTGCCGGCCCGCGCGGAAACCTACGGTGCGACCGAAACCATCATCGGTACCTGGTTTGCACGCCATCCCGGCCTGCGCCAGAAGGTGGTGCTGGCTTCCAAGGTGGCGGGCCCATCGCGCGGCATGCCGTGGGTGCGCGGTGAGTCGGCAGGCGTCACCAAGGCCGAGGTCATCCTGGCCTGCGAGAACAGCCTTCGCCGCCTGCAGACCGACACCATCGACCTTTATCAGATTCACTGGCCCGCGCGCAATGTGCCGGTGTTTGGCGCGACGGCTTTTGACCCGACGAAAGACCGGCCGTGCGCATCGATCCATGAGCAGCTGGAGGCCATGGCCGAGCTCGTGCGGGCGGGCAAGGTGCGCGAGATCGGGCTGTCCAACGAGTCGCCGTATGGCGTGCACGAGTTCGTGCGCGTCGCCGAGCAGCATGGCCTGCCCCGCGTGGCCACGGTGCAGAACCCCTACTGCCTGATCAACCGCAGCTACGAGAATGGGCTCGACGAAACCTGTCACCGACTCGGTGTGTCGCTGCTGGCCTATTCGCCGCTGGGGTTTGGCCTGTTGACGGGCAAATACGACGAAACCGGTCTGGTGGGCGAGGCCGGGCGCCTGGCGCTGTTCGAATCCATGCGCAAGCAGCGCTGGGGCCGACCCGAGTCGCTGGACGTATCGCGCCGCTACAACGCACTGGCGCGCGCGCACGGTCTCACGCCCACGCAGCTGGCGCTGGCCTTCTGCTACACCAACTGGCGCGTGGCCAGCACCATCATCGGCGTGACCACCATGGCGCAGCTCGATGAATGCCTGGACGCCTGGGACACAAAACTCTCCCCTGAGCTTCTGGCGGAGGTCGACAAGATCCGGTTCGAGCACCGCGACCCCGCCCAGTGAGTTGAAGCGTGGCGAAGAAGCCCCACGTCAGCGAAACCCCTGCCACCGCATGGCTCAAGGCGCATGGCGTTGCCTTCACCGAGCATCCCTACGAGTACCTGGAGCACGGTGGCGCGCAGCACAGCGCGCAGGTGCTGGGCCTGGACCCTTTCTCGGTGGTGAAGACGCTGATCATGCAGGACGACACCGCCAAACCACTGGCGGTGCTCATGCACGGCAACCGCACCGTGTCCACGAAGAACCTCTCGAGGCAGATCGGCGCGAAATCGGTCGAACCCTGCAAGCCCAAGGTGGCCAACCGGCACAGCGGCTTCCTGGTGGGTGGCACCTCGCCTTTCGGCCTGAAGCGGGCGATGCCGGTGTATGTGGAAGCGACCGTGCTGGCACTGCCGCGCATCTGGATCAATGGTGGGCGCCGGGGCTACCTGGTGGGTGTCGATCCTGCGGTACTCAGCGCCCCGCTGGGTGCGAAGCCCGTGAACTGCGCGCTGGCAGAATAGCCAGCCTGCCGCCGGTCCCACACGGCGACGCACGAACAACAAAGAGGAGATGCCCATGGCAACGATCTATCCCCTGCTGGCCACACTGGTCGCCTACCTCATCGGCTCGTTGTCGTTCGCCGTGCTGGTGAGCCGCACCATGGGCCTGGCCGATCCGCGCACCTACGGCAGCAAGAACCCGGGTGCCACCAACGTGCTGCGTTCCGGCAGCAAGGCCGCGGCCATCGTCACGCTGCTGCTGGATGCCCTCAAGGGCTGGGTGCCGGTGGTGGCGGTGAAGTGTTGGGGCGAAGCCTGGGGCCTGGGCGATGGCACGGTGGCGCTGGTGGGCCTGGCGGCTTTCCTCGGCCACCTGTATCCGGTGTTCTTCCGCTTTCAGGGTGGCAAGGGCGTGGCCACGGCGGCGGGTGTCATCTTCGGTTTCCAGCCCTGGCTGGGCCTGGCTTCGCTGGCCACCTGGGTCATCATCGCGTTCTTCTTTCGCTACTCGTCGCTGGCATCCATCGTCACGGCGGTGTTTGCGCCGGCCTATTTCCTGCTCGGCCAGCGTGTGGCCTGGGACGCACCCGGCGTGCAGGTGCTTGCGCTGGGGGCCATGGGCATGCTGCTGGTGTGGCGCCACCAGGAAAACATCAACCGGCTGATCGCCGGCAAGGAAAGCAAATTGGGAGCGAAGAAGAAATGAACCCATCGACACACATCACCCGCATTGGCGTGGCCGCCCGCTACAGCGAGGCGGCGGTGTTCAACGGCGTGGTGTACCTCGCCGGCATGGTGCCCGAGCGCGGTGACACCGACATCCGTGGCCAGACCGAGGACGTGCTGGAGCAGGTGCAGCAGCGACTGCTGGAAGCGGGAAGCGACAAGTCGCGCATCCTGCGTGCCCAGATCTTCCTGACCGACATCGACGAGATCGGTGTGATGAACGAGGTGTGGGATGCCTGGGTGGTGCCCGGCACCGCGCCACCGCGCGCCACCGTGCAGGCGGCACTGGCGCAGGCGAGCTACCGCATCGAGATCGTCGTCACCGCGGCACAGAAACAGGCGTGATCAGAACCGGCGTTCGAGTG
This sequence comes from Hydrogenophaga sp., assembly GCF_051860785.1. Taxonomy (GTDB): domain Bacteria; phylum Pseudomonadota; class Gammaproteobacteria; order Burkholderiales; family Burkholderiaceae_C; genus Hydrogenophaga. The sequence continues at coordinate 19,753 of NZ_JBIMLB010000013.1, read as the reverse complement.
TGAGCTGATCGTTGTTGCGCTGCATCTGGAAGCGCGTGAGGAAGCTGTTGCCCAGCAGAACGAAGGGCATGCTTTGCGGCAGCACGATGGCGGGTACGTCGTACACCTGGGCTTCGCCCACCTTGATCGATGCCAGTCGCACCTCGTAGCCGGCCACTGCGCCGTTGGCGGTGCTCACCTTCACCTTGCGACCCTTGTCGTAAGCGAGGTTGATGCGCCTGGCGTCGGACTCGCTGAGAATGACGAGGGTCGCGCCGGTGTCCACCATGAACTGCACTTCACGGCCGTTGATCTGGCCCGGCGGCATGAAGTGGCCTTGCGTGTCGGCGGTGAGGACGATGCGCTGTGCACCGCTCTCCGTGGCGGCCTTGCCCACGCTGACCGGTGCGTCACCCACGCGCAAGGTCTGGCGCTGGCCGCTGACTTCAATCACCGCCGAATCGCCTTGTGCACTGAGCAGGCGAACGCCGTTGTGGGTCTGCCCGGGCAGCAGAAAACGTGGCTTCGCGCCGTCGATCACCAGCAGCGCACGGCCGTTGGAAAGGCCGGAGAGCGCCACCTGCTGTGCCAGCACCGGCGTGGCCGCAAGCAGCCAGCCAGCGCAGGCCAGGAGCACGGTGGCGGCGAGGCGCATCAATCCCTGAAGTTGTTGAACGAAAGAGGCAGGTCTTTCAACTCGCTGCGGATCAGCGCCATTGCAGCCTGAAGGTCGTCGCGCTTGCCGCCGGTGACCCGCACCGCATCGCCCTGGATGGCGCCCTGCACCTTGAGCTTGCTGCCCTTGAGCACTTGCTGGATCTTCTTGCCATCTTCGGTGCTGACACCGTTCCTCACCTTCACGACCTGCTTGACCTTGTCGCCGCCGACTTTTTCAACCTTGCCCACGTCGAGGAAGCGCGCGTCCACGCCGCGCTTGGTGAGCTTGCCACGCAGCACGTCGTCGATCTGCTGGAGCTGGAACTCGGCGTCGCCGTGCAGGATGATTTCCTTGTCTTTCTCCTTGAGTTCGATGGCAGCGCCCGTGCCTTTGAAGTCGAAGCGCGTGCCGATCTCGCGGGCGACCTGGTCGACCGCGTTCTTCACTTCTACAAAATCGGCTTCAAGGACGGTGTCAAAAGAGGGCATGGTGGTGTGCTTCGCTCAGGAGGAAAGGGGAATGATGTCGCGGTAGAAATCGATGATCTTCTGCTTGGACGAGCCCATGACGCGCGAACTCCAGACCAGCTTGCGGTCCTTGTTGTCGGCGATCACTTCGGCATCTTCGAGTGCCAGCAGTTTTTCGGGCTTGATGTCCATGCCACAGAGCGTGATGGCCGCGAGTTTCTCGCGCCGCGCCCGCACCCAGGGAAAGAGTGCTTTCACATACAGCCAGCCGGGCAGGTGGAACATGAACTCGTTGGGGAATTTGACCGCGAAGGACTTCGGAATGCGTTCCATGTGCGGCTGCGCCGCCCAACTGATGAAGCGCTCGTCGGCGGCCATCGGTCGAAATCCGAAATCGGGATATTGCTGCTCGAGCTCCCGGAAGCGTCGAGCGATGTAGGTGCATCGCGCCGGGTGGAACACCACCACCGACGAATTGCCGCGCGCATACTTGCGCCCCTTGGTGGCACGCCAGATGGCCCGGCCGATGCGACCGAAGGGGATGATGGCGCTCTGGAGCATGAGCACCGTGTCCTGGTCTTTCATGAAGCCCACGGCTTCACCCATGTCGCCCATCACCACCGTGTCCAGATCGATGTAGACCGCCGGCAGGTCCTGCGGCAGCAGGCCTTCTTCGAACATGGCGAGCTTGGCCTGGCAGCCCACCGACTTGAACGGCTTCTGCATGTAGAAGGTTGGGAAGATGCTGGTCTGCACGAAGGGGAGCAAGCCTGCCTTGGGTTCGTCGCAGATGAGCACGAAGCGTGGCACGTTGCGGCTGTGCGCGGCAATGCGCTCGATCAGGTGGTTGATCAGCGTCACCGGGTACTTCGTGCCCCAGCACACCAGCACGCATTGCCAGGTGGGCGAATTGCCGGGCGTCGGGGTGGCTGGATTCATGGGCTGACGGGCATGCTTCGAGCCCGGTACGGGCGCCAAGCGGGTGAGACAATCGCCGGATGATAGTCGAGAACCAGGTTCCTCTACAGGTCCACAACAGCTTCGGCATCGTGGCGCGCGCGCTGCATCTGGCCCGGGTGAAGAGCGAGGCGGACGTGGCTGCCCTCATGGCCAGCAAACACTGGGCCACGCTCACGCAAGAATCGCCGCCGTTCGTGCTGGGCGGGGGCAGCAACCTGGTGATCACGGGGGACATCAAGCCGCTGGTGATCAAAGTGGAGATCGGTGGACGACGCCTCGTGGAAGAAACAACCAGAGGTTGGCTGGTGGAGGCGGGGGCCGGCGAGAACTGGCACGATTTCGTGCGCTGGACGCTGGAGCAGGGCTGGCCGGGGCTGGAAAACCTGGCGCTGATTCCGGGCAGCGTGGGCGCGTCGCCGGTGCAAAACATTGGCGCCTACGGCGTGGAACTGCAGGACCGTTTCAGCGCACTGGACGCGATCGACCTGCAAACGGGGCGCTCGTTCACGCTGGATGCCGCGCAGTGCGGATTCGGTTACCGCGATTCGGTGTTCAAGCACGCGCCCTCGGGTGAGAAGGGCATGGGTCTGGCGGGGCGGGCGCTCATCACGCGAGTTCGCTTCTGGTTGCCGAAACCCTGGAAGCCGGTGCTGGGCTATGCGGATCTGGAGCGCAAGGTCGCTGAGACCGGCATCCGCCAGCCCGATGCGCGCCAGATCTTCGACTGGATCTGCACGATCCGCCGCGCCAAGCTGCCCGATCCGTCGGTGATCGGCAACGCGGGCAGTTTCTTCAAGAACCCCACGGTGAGCGTGGAGCAGTGCGCGGACATCATTGCGCGCGACCCGAAGGTGGTTCACTACCCGATGGCCGACGGCAGCATCAAGCTGGCGGCGGGCTGGCTGATCGATGCCTGTGGCTGGAAGGGCCGGGGTGTGGGCAATGCGGGTGTGTATGAAAAGCAGGCTCTGGTGCTGGTGAACCGGGGCGGGGCTACCGGCGGCGAGGTGATGACACTGGCGAAGGCGATTCAGACCAGTGTGTACGAGCGATTCGGCATCCTGCTGGAGCCTGAGCCAGTGGTCGTCTGAGATCCGTGCAGATCGGGGCGCCCAGCCGCTCTGCTCCGCGAATGTCCCCCGCCGGCTGGTGCCGGCTCCTCCTTTATTTCGCTGCGCAGAGCGGCTGGGCGCCCCGATCCCGCGAGGTTCACGGGCAAAGGGCTTACTTCCCTTCGCCCTCAAGCTTCAACATCTGCGACCCCTCACCCAACGACAGCAAGCCCGATTTGGCGTAGATGCCCAGCTTGGCCCGCGTGTCGGTGATGTCGAGGTTTCGCATGGTCAGCTGACCGATGCGGTCCAGCGGCGAGAACGGTGCGTCTTCCACCTTCTCCATGCTCAGGCGCTCCGGCGCATAGGTCAGGTTCGGGCTTTCCGTGTTCAGGATCGAATAGTCGTTGCCACGACGCAGTTCCACCGTCACTTCGCCAGTCACCGCGCGCGCCACCCAGCGCTGTGCCGTTTCGCGCAGCATGATGGCCTGCGGGTCGAACCAGCGGCCCTGGTAGAGCAGACGGCCCAGGCGCAGGCCGTTGATGCGGTACTGCTCGATCGTGTCCTCGTTGTGGATGCCGGTGACCAGGCGCTCGTAGGCGATGAACAGGAGCGCCAGCCCAGGGGCTTCGTAGATGCCGCGGCTCTTGGCTTCGATGATGCGGTTCTCGATCTGGTCGCTCATGCCCAGTCCGTGGCGCCCGCCGATCTCATTGGCCTTCAGGATCAGTTCCACCGGGTTGTCGAAAGTCTGGCCGTTCAGCGCGACCGGCTGGCCTTCCTCGAAGCGCACCGTGATCTCTTCGGCCTTCACCACACAGTCCTCGCGCCAGAACGGCACGCCCATGATGGGGTTGACGATGCGGATGCCGCTGTTCAGGTTTTCCAGGTCCTTGGCCTCGTGCGTGGCCCCCAGCATGTTGCTGTCGGTGCTGTAGGCCTTCTCGGCGCTCATCTTGTAGCCGAAGCCATTGGCCGTCATGAAGGCGCTCATCTCGGCGCGGCCGCCCAGTTCGTCGATGAACAGCTGGTCCAGCCAGGGCTTGTAGATCTTCAGGCTCGGGTTGGTCAGCAGGCCGTAGCGGTAGAAGCGCTCGATGTCGTTGCCCTTGAAGGTCGAGCCATCGCCCCAGATGTTGACGTCGTCCTCCTTCATGGCAGCCACCAGCATGGTGCCGGTGACGGCACGGCCCAGCGGCGTGGTGTTGAAGTAGGTCACGCCGGCGGTGCTGATGTGGAACGCACCGCACTGCAGCGCGGCGATGCCTTCGTGCGCGAGCTGCGTGCGACAGTCGACCAGGCGCGCCTTTTCGGCGCCATAGGCCAGCGCCTTGCGCGGAATCTCGTCGTAGTCGGGCTCGTCGGGCTGGCCCAGGTTGGCGGTGTAGGCGTAGGGAATGGCACCCTTCTGCTTCATCCACAGCAGCGCGGCCGAGGTGTCCAGGCCGCCGGAGAAGGCGATGCCGACTTTCTGTTTTGTGGGAAGGTTCTGGAGGATGGTGGCCATGAGGGTTCAGCCGAAGTGGCAGATGTAGTGGTAGGGCTCGGTCACGCGGATGTCGAAGCTGCTGTTGCCGGGCACGCTGAACTTCTCACCAGGGCCGGACTTGACCCAGGCATCGCTGCCCGCGAGCTTGTATTCGCAGCCGCCGGCCACGCATTCCATGACCTCGGGGGCGCCGGTCTTGAAGGTAAGGGTGGCGGGAAGCACCACACCCACCGATTTTTTCGTGCCGTCGGCGAAGGTGATGCCGTGGCTGACGCACTTGCCGTCGAAATACACGCTGGCCTGGGTGTTGACGGACACGCCGTCGAATTGGGTGGTGGTCATGAGGTGGAAAAAAAAGGGCGAAACCGCGATTTTAGGCTGGCGCCCTGCGAGCAACCCAGTGCGTCAGATGCGCTGTTGCCAGCCGGCGGGATCGAAACCGACGGTGATGCCGCCGTCGGCCCAGTGCACCACTGGCCGCTTGATCACGCTCGGGTTTGCCAGCGCCAGCGCCCGCGCACTGGCCGCATCGGTCACGCGGGCGCGCGCGCCCTCGTCGAGTTGGCGCCAGGTGGTGCCCTTGCGGTTGATGACCGTTTCCCAACCGGCGGCGGCCAGCCACCGGTCGAGCGCGGCCTCGGGCACGCCTTGTTTCTTGAAGTCGTGGAACTGGTGTTCGACGCCGTGTTCGGTCAACCAGGCGCGGGCCTTCTTGACGGTGTCGCAGTTGGGGATGCCATGAACGGTGATCATGTCCGCCATTGTCGACGATGGGACAATCCCGCCCATGCTCGACATCCCCGTTCCCGACCATCCCACCACCCTGGCCGACTGGCTGGCCCACGCCGAACGCCTGCACCCGGTCACCATCGACATGGGGCTGGAGCGCGTGCAGCGCGTCGCGCAGCGCATGGGGCTGGCGCTGGATTGCCCGGTGATCACCGTGGCCGGCACCAACGGCAAGGGCTCCACCTGTGCCATGCTGGAAGCCATCTACACCCAGTCGGGCTACCGCACGGGCGTGTACACCTCGCCGCACCTGGTGCATTTCGAGGAGCGGTGCCGCGTTGCCGGCGCTTCCGTGGAGCAGGCAGAACTGCTGCCCGCACTGGCCGAGGTGGAGGTGGCGCGCAAAGGGCAGCCGGGCGACGACGGCGCTGGCGAGATCAGCCTGAGCTATTTCGAATTCACCACGCTGGCCATTCTGCGCACGCTGTCGCGCGCCGGCCTGGATGTGGCCATTCTCGAAGTGGGCCTGGGCGGGCGGCTGGACGCGGTGAACATCATCGATGCCGACTGCGCCGTCATCACCAGCATCGCGCTGGACCACATGGCCCTGCTGGGCAACGACCGCGAGGCCATCGGCTTCGAGAAGGCCGGCATCATGCGCACCGGCCGCGCCGTGGTGGTGAGCGATCCGGTGCCGCCGCAAAGCGTGCTCGATCGCGCGGTGGAGATCGGCGCGAACCTCTGGCGCCTGGGCAAGGACTTCCACTTCGCTGGCGACCAGCAGCAGTGGGGCTGGGCCATGCACCCCTCGCACGGTGGCCGCCGCTATGCCGGCCTCGCCTACCCGGCGCTGCGCGGCGCCAATCAGTTGGTGAACGCCTCGGGTGTGCTGGCAGCGGTGGAGGCGTTGCGTGCGCGCCTGCCGGTGACGGCGCAGGCGGTGCGCAACGGTCTGGCCCTGGTGGAGTTGCCCGGGCGTTTCCAGATCGTGCCGGGAACACCCACGCTGGTGCTGGACGTGGCGCACAACCCGCATTCGGTGGCCGCGCTGGCGGAGAACCTGGACGCCATGGGCTTCTATCCCGGCACCCATGCGGTCTTTGGCGCCATGGCCGACAAGGACCTGCCAGCCATGCTCGAGCGCATCGCGCCGCTGATCGACCATTGGCACGTGACCGACCTGCCGCTGCCGCGCGCCAGCACCGGCAGGGCGCTGGCCAACATGCTGGACGCCCATGCCGCCACGGCGCCGGGTGGCAAAACCCGGGTTGCAGGCATCCACGCCAGCCCCATGGACGCCCTGCGCGCTGCGGTGTCCGCTGCAGACCCCGCTGATAGAATCGTCGTCTTCGGATCGTTCTACACCGTGGGTGGCGTTTTGCAGGACGGTGTGCCCCGAATGTCGGCGAAACACCTCTCCGCCTAGCCGCCTCCCACGCCCCGAGCGCTCCCCCTGCCGCGCCCCCCGCCAGGCCTTTCATGGCGCCACGGTCCCACCCCGAATGTTCAAATCCCGTTCAGGTTCCCAGGGCAACCCCTCGACACCGCCACCCCAGAGCATTGAGGCCGTGCGCCGGCGTGCCCGCCACCGCCTGATTGGCGCGAGTGTTCTGGTGCTGCTGGGGGTGGTCGGCTTCCCGTTGCTCTTCGACACCCAGCCGCGCCCGATTCCGGTGGACATTCCCATCGAAATTCCCGCCAAGACCTTGCCCGCCGTGCCGGCCAAACCACCTGCCGCCACCGCTTCGGCGCCCAGCGTTGCTCCGGCAGCCCGTCCGCCGGCCGAGAGCGTGACCGCCCGCGAAGCCCTGGGCGCCAAGGAAGAGGTGGTGGAATCCAGGCCAACGCCTGCCCCCGCGCCGACGCCCGCACCGGCCAAGGTGCCTGCTCCCGCCGATGCCGAGCGCGCCCGTGCGCTGCTGGAGGGCAAACCCGCACCGCCCACCACCGCCACGGCGCCTGCGGCGGCCAGCGCCTCCGAGCGCCTCGTGGTGCAGGTGGGTGCATTCGCCGAAGAGGCTGGGGCCCGCGCCGTGCGGCAGAAGCTCGAAGCAGCCGGACTCAAGACCTACACCCAGGTGGCCCAGACGGCGGACGGCCGCCGCATCCGGGTGCGGCTGGGACCTTATGAAAGCCGTGCGGAGGCCGAGAAGGTGGCCGCTCGCGTGAAAGCGCTGGGCGTGAGCGCCAGCGTGCTCACGCTGTGATCCACGCGGGGCGCTGGTCATGGTGACGACCGACTGGGTGCTGCTGGCGGTGTTGCTGCTGTCCGTGCTGCTGGGGCTCTGGCGGGGCTTGATGTACGAGGTGTTGTCGCTGGCCGGATGGGTGCTGGCCTTCATCCTCGCCCAGGCATTTGCCGACGATGTCGCCACGTGGTTGCCGATGGACGGCTTGTCGCCCGCCCTGAAACTGGCTGTGGCCTTCGTTCTGGTGTTCGTTCTGGTGGCTTTTGCCGGGGGCCTCGTGGCCTGGCTGGTTCAGAAGCTGGTGGCCACGGTGGGTCTGCGGCCGGTCGATCGCGTGCTCGGCGGTGCTTTCGGGCTGGCGCGCGCACTGGTGATGCTGCTGGGCGTGGCGGTGGTGGTGAGCGTGCTGCAGATGCAGCAGGCTGCCTGGTGGCGGGGTTCGAGCACCGCAGGCATGCTGTCGGCCACGTTGCTGGAGATCCGCCCCTTGTTACCCGAGCCCGTGGCCCGACATATCCGTTAGTTTTTCCAGAGGGTTCAAATCATGTGTGGAATCGTGGGCGTGGTGAACAAGACGCCGGTCAATCAGCTCATTTACGACGCCTTGCTGCTCCTGCAACACCGGGGCCAGGATGCCGCCGGCATCGTGACGCAGCAGGGGCGCAAGTTCTTCATGCACAAGGCCAAGGGCATGGTGCGTGACGTCTTTCGCACCCGCAACATGCGCGCGCTTCCAGGCCTCTGTGGCCTGGGCCAGGTGCGCTACCCCACGGCGGGCAACGCCTTCAGCGAGGAAGAGGCGCAGCCGTTCTACGTGAACGCGCCGTTTGGCCTGGTTCTGGTGCACAACGGCAACCTGACCAACGCCAAGGCGCTGGCGCAGGAGCTGTTCCAGACCGACCACCGCCATGTGAACACCGACAGCGACTCTGAGGTGTTGCTCAACGTGCTGGCGCACGAATTGGAGAAGGTCACGCGCGGCATCACCCTCAAGCCGGTCGACGTTTTCGCCGCCGTGCGCGGTGTGCACCAGCGCGTGAAGGGTTCGTATGCGGTGGTGGCGCTCATTGCTGGTCATGGCCTGCTCGCGTTCCGCGATCCGCATGGCATCCGCCCCCTCTGCGTGGGGCACAACGACCAGGGCGGTGTGATGGTGGCCAGCGAGTCTGTGGCGCTCGAAGGCACGGGCTACGTGCTCGATCGCGACCTGCAGCCCGGCGAAGCGGTGTTCGTCGACCTCGAAGGCCAGATGCACTTCCAGCAGTGCGCGGACAAGGTCAGCCACCACCCGTGCATCTTCGAATTCGTGTACCTCGCCAGGCCCGATTCCGTCCTCGACGGCATCTCGGTCTACCAGGCTCGACTGAACCTGGGCGTCACCCTGGCCAAGCGCGTGGTCTCCACCGTGCCGCCGAACGAGATCGACGTCGTCATTCCCATCCCTGAATCGTCCCGCCCCAGTGCCATGGAACTGGCTCAACTGCTGGGCCTGCCGTACCGCGAAGGCTTCGTGAAAAACCGCTATGTGGGCCGCACCTTCATCATGCCGGGGCAGGGCGTGCGCAAGAAATCGGTGCGCCAGAAGCTCAACGTGATCGGCAGCGAATTCAAGGGCCGCAACGTGCTGCTGGTGGACGACTCCATCGTGCGCGGCACCACCAGCCGCGAGATCGTGCAGATGGCGCGCGATGCCGGGGCCCGCAAGGTCTACCTGGCCAGCGCTGCGCCGCCAGTGCGCTATCCCAACGTCTACGGCATCGACATGCCCACGCCAGACGAGTTGGTGGCCCACGGCCGCACGGTGGACGAGGTGCGCGAGAGCATCGGCTGCGATGCGTTGATCTACCAGGACGTGGACGCGATGAAACAGGCCATCGGTTCATTGAACCAGAAGCTCGACGGTTTCGATGCCTCGTGCTTCGATGGCGTGTACGTCACAGGTGACATCACGCCCGACGACATCGCCCGTCTGAACGCTGGCCGCGACCAGAGCGAGGAGGGCGAGGAAGACACCTCGCGCCTGGCGCTGCCCAACGCGCAGGTCGCGTGATCCCCAGGAACCTTCGACCATGACCCAGAAAAAAACCGCGCCCACCCTGCACCGCGACACGCTGGCCGTGCGCGAAGCCGTGGCGCGCAGCCAGTACGGCGAAAACTCGGAGGCCCTCTACCTCACCAGCGGTTACGTGCAGCCGAGTGCCGAGGCATCGGCGCGCCGCTTCGCGGGTGAGGAGGACGGTTACACCTACGGTCGCACCGGCAACCCCACCGTCACCAGCCTCGAGCAGCGCCTGGCTGCGATGGAAGGCACGGAAGCCGCAATGGCCACCGCATCCGGCATGGCGGCCATCATGCTCATGTGCTTCAGCCTGTTGCGCTCGGGTGACCATGTGGTGTTTTCGCAGTCGATGTTTGGCTCGACCATCAAACTGATCGGCACCGAATTCGCGCGCTTTGGCGTCGAATCCACCATCGTCCCCCAATCCGACATTGACGCCTGGCGCGCTGCCGTGCGGCCCGGCACGAAACTGCTTTTCGCGGAAACACCCACCAACCCACTGACCGAGGTCTGCGACATCGCTGCGCTGGCCGACATCGCGCACAGTGCAGGCGCCCTGCTGTGCGTGGACAACTGCTTCGCCACACCGGCGTTGCAGCGCCCCGTGGCGCTGGGTGCTGACATCGTGATGCACTCGGGCACCAAGTTTCTGGACGGCCAGGGGCGTGTGATGGCTGGCGCGCTGTGTGCGACCGAAGCCATGGTGCGCGAGAAATTCCTGCCCGTGCAGAAGAATGCCGGCATGGTGCTTTCGCCCTTCAACGCCTGGGTGGTGCTCAAGGGACTGGAAACGCTGAGCCTGCGCATGAATGCGCAAAGTGCCGCCACGCTGACGCTGGCGCACTGGCTGGAGCAGCATCCCGCAGTGGCGCGCGTTTACTACCCGGGTCTGGCCAGTCACCCCCAGCATGCGCTGGCCATGCGCCAGATGTCCGGCATCGGCGGTGCGGTGCTGTCGTTCGATCTGAAGGCCGACGGTCCCACGCAGGCACGGGCGCGCGCATTTCATGTGCTCGACGCCTTGCAGGTGCTGTCGCTGTGTACCAACCTGGGGGATACCAAGACCTTGTTGACCCACCCGGCCAGCACATCACACGGCAAGCTGGCCGAGGCGCAGAGGCAGGCGGCCGGCATTGGCCAGGGCCTGATCCGCGTCGCGGTCGGCCTGGAGCACCTTGACGATTTGAAGGCCGACCTGTCGCACGGCCTGGACACCCTTTCATGAGCACAGTCAGAACCCGTTTCGCTCCCTCGCCCACCGGCTTCATCCACCTGGGCAACATCCGCTCGGCGCTTTATCCCTGGGCTTTCGCGCGCTCCACCGGCGGCGTCTTCATCCTGCGCATTGAAGACACCGACCTGGAACGCTCGTCGCAGGCTGCGGTGGACGTGATCATCGAGGGCATGAAGTGGCTCGGCCTTGATCACGATGAAGGACCGTTCTACCAGATGCAGCGCATGGACCGCTACAAGGCGGTGCTCGCCGACATGGCCGCTGCCGGCCTGGTCTATCCCTGCTACATGAGCATGACCCAACTTGATGAGTTGCGCGAAAAGCAGATGGCGGCGAAAGAGAAGCCGCGCTACGACGGCACCTGGCGCCCCGAGCCGGGCAAGACGCTGCCGGCGGTGCCCGAAGGCGTCAAGCCCGTGCTGCGCTTCAAGAACCCGCAGGGCGGTGTGGTGGCGTGGGACGACAAGGTGAAGGGCCGCATCGAGATTGCCAACGACGAACTCGACGACCTCGTGATCGCTCGCCCCGATGGCACGCCCACCTACAACTTCTGCGTGGTGGTCGACGACATCGACATGGACATCACGCACGTGATCCGGGGCGATGACCACGTGAACAACACACCGCGCCAGATCAACATCTTCCGCGCGCTCGGCAAGGAACCACCGGTGTACGCCCACTTGCCCACGGTGCTCAACGAGCAGGGCGAGAAGATGAGCAAGCGCAACGGCGCCAAGCCGGTCACGCAGTACCGCGATGAAGGCTACCTGCCCGATGCGATGGTGAACTACCTGGCGCGCCTGGGCTGGAGCCACGGCGACGACGAGATCTTCAGCCGCGCGCAGTTCCTCGAGTGGTTCAACCTGGACCACCTCGGCCGCAGTGCCGCGCAGTTCGACGAAGCCAAGCTGCGCTGGGTGAACGCCCAGCACCTCAAGGCCATGGCCGACGACGCACTCGCGCCGCTGGTGGCCGCGCAACTCGAGAAGCTGGGTGTCGTTGCCGATGCTCGACTGCCTCGCATCTGCGCGCTGTTCAAGGATCGCTGCGACACCACCGTGGCGCTGGCGCAATGGGCCAGGGCGTTCTACGCCGATGTCGTCCCGAATGCCGAAGAGCGCACGCAACACATCACCGATGCCGTGCGTCCCGTGCTCGCCACGCTGGCGGGCAAGCTCGCCGACTGTGCATGGGACAAGGCCGCCATTGCTGCTGCCATCAAGGAGACGCTGGCGGCCCATGGACTGAAGATGCCGCAACTTGCGATGCCGGTGCGTGTGCTTGTCATGGGCACCGCCCAGACGCCTTCGCTGGACGCCGTGCTGGAGTTGCAGGATCGCAAGACCGTGCTCGCGCGTTTGCAGAGTGCCTGAAAATATCGCCTATAATCTGAGGCTTGCTGAAATGCACCGGTGAAGCGATTCACAGGTTCTGATCAGCAACCCGCGTGGGGGTATAGCTCAGCTGGGAGAGCGCTTGCATGGCATGCAAGAGGTCAGCGGTTCGATCCCGCTTACCTCCACCAAAGTTTTTCAGTTGCGAAGAAGAGCACCGGTCACCCGATGCTAGAATTCGCGGTTCGGTTAGTCCCAAGGTTTTGACCCTATCGTCTAGAGGCCTAGGACATCACCCTTTCACGGTGAGTACCGGGGTTCGAATCCCCGTAGGGTCGCCAAACAAGCCGCAAGGCAAGTAGGCAAACAAGTGGTTGGCACTTGGCTCGCAAGAGCGAACGCCATCTACCAGGAGTGGTAGTTCAGTTGGTTAGAATACCGGCCTGTCACGCCGGGGGTCGCGGGTTCGAGCCCCGTCCACTCCGCCACCATCCAAAAGGGTTAGCAGTTACTTAGCTGCTAGCCCTTTTTCTATGGCGCTCCCTCTGAAAACGAGGCGTAGCGTCAGGAGGTGCAGCAAGTAAACCGTGTAATGATGCCGTGTGATCCAAGAGAAATTGACCAAGTTTCCCGGCGTGCATCGACGTGCCGATTCAGGCATCTATCAGTTCGGCTTGCGGTCCCCCGTGGACCTAGCTGTGCACTTTCCCAGCGGATGGGCTGTGCGCTGTTCTTTGAAGACTGCTGACCTCAGAGTTGCCAACGAAAAGGCGAAAGCACTCCAAGCCGACTGGGCCAAGCGATTCGACGCGCTGAGGTCGGGGAAACCGCAACCTGTAGACATAGTCGCGTTGCGTCGGAAGCTGTTTGCCATGTGGCAAAGGACACTTGCTCGGCTGGATTCGACGTATTCGGTTCTACCCAAGGCGCAGCGGGACGAGCGTGCGGAGATGAGTGCGTGGCAAGTCGCTGACCTACGAGACCACTTGCGAGACGGATGTCTGCCGCTCTGGGCCGAGGATCAGGCAAAGCGGTATGGCGACCCCACCAATCCATCCATCGTGACTGAGTTTGGGGCTCATCTTTTGATGTTGCACGAAGTGATGCACGAAGCAGCATCTGACGAGCGTCGAACCTTTCCGCTGAGAGTTCGCTATCAGCGTGAGCGCGAGCAAGCAATGGAGGCGATGGAGGCGATGGAGGCGATGGAGGCGATGGAGCAAGGTCTCGCTGCGCCGATAGTTCTCGTGAAGCCCGTACCCGTTGATGGGAAAAAGATTGCGCATGCCTTCGAGGCATGGGTGACGACAAAGCAACCGGCTGACAAGACGCGGGTCACATTCCTTCGGCACTCGAAGCAGTTCAGCGACATGATGGGTGACCCATGGCTGTCGGAGGTGGACAAGCCTATGGCCATTGAGTTTCGCGACAAGCTTCAGGCTTGGGCAATCACCGAAAAGAAAACTGCGACGACCGCAGACAACGTCCTCGTGAGCACGCGAGCCTTGTTCAATGTGGCCCGGGACAAAGGATGGCTGCAGAGCAACCCCCTAGAGCGTTTAGCCATCGACATTGGAGGCAAGGAGTCTGAGGGGCGCGAGCCATGGACGCACGAAGATCTTCTTCAGCTTTTTAACGATGAGATCTGGACAAAGCACGCCTTGCCATCTGATCGTAAAGCTGGCGGCGAGGCCGCATACTGGATTCCTCTCATCGCCTGCTACACAGGCGCACGTGTGACAGAAATAGCCCAGCTTTGGACTGATGACGTGTCAACTGAGCAGGGCCTGCAGGTCTTTGAGTTCACCGCCGACCGAGAGAGGGATCAGAAGCTCAAAAATGCTGGCTCCTGGCGGGCAGTGCCCATGCATAGCCAGTTAGTGCAACTGGGTCTCTGCCGCTACATTGACTCCCTTCCCAAAGGACCTCTGTTTCCTGCTTTGCCTAAAGACGGCCAAAACGGTGCAGGGGGTCAATTCTCACAGTGGTTTGGTGCATTCAAGCAGCGGAAGGGGTTTACCTCGCCAGCTAAATCGTTCCATTCATTTCGCCATCTAGTCGCTACAGAGCTACGTTTGTTGGGCGCAACAGACGCGCAGGCAGATGCTATTACTGGTCATGCTGGCAACGGAATCGGTCGGCAAGTCTATGCAGCAACTATCCGACGTCAGGCAGAGCGGCTTCGATCTGTTGTTGAGCTTCTAAGTTTCCCTCAGGTAATGAGTCGCCTGCAGAAGTATTACGAATGATGGACGGGTAGTGTCTTTAAATGCGTGAATGCGGCAGCAGGTGATTTGAAGTGTCTAATGGGAAAATCTCATCGTACAGTGATCGGAACAATCGTGCTTCACCGCCGGTGCCTGGCAGGAATTCGGTGTTTACAAAATCTGAATCCTTCAATTTTGACTTATCCAGTAGATCATAAAAGTGCTGTGAAAAGCTAACCCTCTCACTTCTCAAAGCGCTAAGGTATGCTGGCCTAAGAAGCCTCATCAACCCTTTGAATCCATTGGTCTTCGGAAGAATGTAGCCTCTGTCCGGATTATTCCAAGCCGCAGGCCATTTTTTTTGTACTGCCTCAAAAAAAGAAATAAGGACATCCGCAATCTTCATATCCTCTTCTTCAAGAAAAAGCTCTCTGAAAATAAGTTTTTGAGCTTCTGTAGATGAGGGCTTTGATGGTCGTCGGCCGCGTTGATATAGATCACGGTCAGCGATAGGATCTTTTGATAAATACTCCAAAAGAGCCTCCACAAATGCTGCTTGTGTGAGCGTTTCTCCAGTCCTGCCGGGAGTAGCAGAGCCCAATCGCTTAATTCGTCGATAGAAAGGGCTGCTGGGAATCTGATCGAGTGCGATAGCGATGTTGTGCGCAGATTTTTGCGGGCTCCGTGCACGTGAGTATTCAAAAAGATCGTATACCAAACTCTTTTTGACTTTTGTTTGGGCAAGATTGACCACGGAGAATAGATATGCTTGATCGGCAATATCCATGTCAACGAAGATGCTAACATTTATCTGAAATGTGCCGCCTTCTAGACCCCCCAGTCCCTCAATCCGATGCTGGCCGTCCAAAACCTTGGCAATCTCCATTCTATTGATGATAGGCTCATCATTTTCATCGTGAACAGAGCGTAAGGTGAGGGTATTCTTGCCTTCATTAAACTCTGCGCATTCGCCGCTTACCGCTAATATTACTGAGGTGGGAAAGCAGGCGTCTACGGTGTTTACGTAACGCTTTAGATCTTTCACTCGGTTCTTGTCAACTTCCCGCTGAATTCCGAGATAGGTATCCATTTCTCTATCTCCAGTCATTCTTCTAATATCACTGAAGGTGATTTCCCTTAAAAATTTGTGGTCTATAGAGGCTACAAAGAAGACTCCAAGCGGCTGCTGAACCTTAATGCAAGGTAAGACGATCTCGTAGTGCTCGTCGGTGATGCTTCGCTGTTTCATTCGCCGGTCCCTTTCGTCTCGTCAATGACTCCGCTCTCACCTCTATGCTTGGCATACTCCTTGAGGAAATCGATCTCTTTATCCTTTATCTCGATTCTTGGAGAAAAGTTGGATTTTCTGTAGACCATTGCTAGATATCGTAATACGATCACAAACAGCGCTAATCCGGCTGAAACTTGAAATAGGTAGTCTAGATCGTTTTGGACAAGTGTCCCGCTAAGTTGTGCTGACTTTATTTGCGAGTGATAGGCTGAAGCGATGAGTGCAAGAAGCATTAGGGCTAGTAAATGCCAATGCCGGCCGGGGAATGTTCTCTCATTCGGCTTGTCTTCCGAAGTTTGAAGAAGAATCGGCCCTATGAAACCTACCGTGAAGATAAATAGCTCTCCTCGATTTACGGTTGTGAGTAGGACGTGAATGTATCCTAGGGAGCGGGCTGATTCGGCTCCCATGAGGATAAGCGATGTTAGCCAAAATGCCGCAGTTGCGAATAGCAAAATGGTTATCATTTCCTTTATGGCCGACTTGTGATCCTCCCATTTGCAGTACACAAGCGGTCCAACAACGGGTAACTGGGAAAAACAGTGACGAACTGGTTCCAGTACTCGACTCGCGATCTTTCTAATGTCCATGCCTCACCTACTCGATTATCAGTTCTGAGTAACTGCCGCGACTACTTGATACGCCTGAGATTGCGCTGTATCTGCTCAGCTCGGAAATTGAGAAATCGTCTCGGAATAGTGTGCGAATGCTCTCGTGGTCTGCATTTGTAAGCAGTATTCGCACGCCTCGATTTTTAGCGCGAAGGAGCGCATCTCTCAATCTAACTTGATCATCCCAGTGAAACAAGGTTTCATTGTATTTAATGAAACCATTGTGTTTGTGTCGCACCGTGTAAGGCGGGTCTGCAAAAACAAAATCCCCCGCGCCTGATCGATCTATCTGAGTTTCGAAGTCCGCGGCAGTGATCTCGGAGTTTTGCAATGCACTCGAGATGTTCTCAAAATCATCATCGTCAAGAATTACTTTGGTCTTTGTGCCAATGGGAACATTGAATTCTCCCTGGCGGTTAACTCGATATAGACCGTTCCAGCATGTTCGATTTAAATAGATAAACTGGGCGGCGCGGCTATATTCGTTACGGCACTTCATTGCTCGTATCTTGTAGTAATACTCCGCACTGTGCTTGGTTGCATGCGCTCTAAGATGGTCTGCGACTCTTTTGTAGTCCGATTTAATCGCCAAATAGGATTCAATCAGTGCTTCATTGGCGTCAGATAGAATCGATGATTTTGGGCGAAGATGAAAGAAGACGGCTCCGCTGCCCAAAAAAGGCTCAATATATTTGCCAGTAATATTGTTCGGCAGCATTGAATCCCTCGATGTGAGCCAGCGTTTGCCCCCCGCCCACTTGAGAAAAGGAGGTGCTTGCTTATTGCAGCTTGTTGTTGTCTCCATTGGGAGAGCCCTCTCTTGGATGCAGATATATTATGGAATTTGCTGCGGAATCTTTGCAGCAAATTCAATTCTTGTGAAACGATTTTTAGATGGTTGCAATGTACGAAGGTGCTAAGTTCGTGTCTCGCCGCCCTTTCCATCTGTGATAGGAAAATTTTCTTCACTTGCGCGAGGCTATCTCTCATGAAGCCGACGCTAGTTCCCCCCGTTGCCCCTGCTTATAGTTGATGTTGGCTGCTTCGGCCGCAAAATCTTGCATCCTAAAGCGTGCGCATTTCACGGATTGCTAGCCGCTATGGGTGCGCTGCCGTAGGGTAACAGTCTTGGAAGCTCTACCGACCAAAAGGGACCGGTTCTGAACATCCGGAACTGGCATGTCCAGAACCTAGCTTGACATGGTTCTGAACAGGCCCGACAATTCGGACATCCATTTTGGACACGAAGGATGTGCACATGAGTCGAGTCTTTGCTTACTGCCGCGTCAGCACCATTGACCAGAACACCGATAACCAAGCTGATGAGATCGTTCAAGCTGGATTTAAGGTGACCCCTCAGAGGATCATTGCGGAGACCGTCTCGGGGTCTGTAATGGCCTCAGAACGCCCCGGTTTCGCCCGCCTCATGGATCGGCTTGAAGCAGGGGATGTTTTGGTTGTGACTAAATTGGACAGATTGGGGCGCAACGCCATGGACGTGCGGGCGACCGTGGAGGCCCTTGGCGTTGCCGGCGTCCGTGTGCACTGCCTTGCGCTTGGAGGGATGGACCTGACCAGCCCCGCTGGGAAGATGACGATGGGCGTGATTGCTGCGGTCGCGGAGTTTGAGCGAGACTTACTGATTGAGAGAACGCAAGCAGGAATGGCCCGCGCCAAGGCGTCAGGAGCTCCCATAGGACGTCCGCGCAGCCTTGATGGGGATATGGAGGCGGAGGTTCTAAAAAGGCTCTCAAAGGGCGATTCCGTGGCTTCCGTGGCTCGGGACCTTGGCACTAGTCGCCAAACAGTGATGCGGGCCAGAGACGCCCATGCCAATTCAGTTACATAGGCATTTGTCTTTTGTTAATGCTTATGAACTAAAAATCAAGGCAAGATTTAATCCTGGACATATAATGACCAAGCAAGTTCTTGGTCGCTAGCAGTGCACAGGATTACCGTTCGTCGGGCTCCAAGTCTCTGTTAGCCCATAGATCCGCAGGATACCCAGCCCCCCCATAACCGCCTGCGGCACTCCGGCCCGACCTCAACCATGCAATAGATGAACCCTACGGATAAGCATGGGAAGAAGAATGACAGCGGCCACCCCTGACCATCGGTAATGCCAGTGAATACACATACCGCCTGCTGCACCACCCCGCTGGCCGAACCTCATCCAATGCGCTAGGCCCAGCGCAAAGACAGACGTCGGCAGAAGGAAGACCATGGGATTCCTAACAATAGGCAAAGGCCACGGATACACATAACCGCCTGCGGCACCACGGGCAGCGGATGGACGCAGCAAGTGATACATCACATCATCAGATGGCGCACATCAATGCATGGTCGATGAGAGCCATCGCGCATGCATTGACGCCTGCGGCACAAAATCACATCCTGAATACCCGAATGGGATGGCCCTCGACGGCATCAGTACATGCATCACATCGCGTATCGATACATGCCGTGAAGATGCGCACGCGAACTGCAGAAGATCCCATCCTCAGATCAGGAATTCAGGACTGATGATTGAGGAAATCTGGGTCGCATTGCGCATTCGCTGTCCGTCAGCGTAGGGGCTAGACTACTGCATGAACTTCTACGACTGGATGATCCACAAAGGGCTATCGCAGTCCTCAGCTAGAAGCTACGACGGGGCGCTTCGCGGCTCACTTTCTGAGTGGGCAATGAGTAGCGGGCTAATATCAGGACCTCTGACTGCATTGACCAGCCCTTCGGCCTTGAGCGCCTTGTCCCCGAGCATCCAGGAACTCCCGATTTTCAAAGAGCGTAACGCGCGTGGGCATCACATGTACAGTGCCACGCTGTCGCAATTTGCCGCATACCTCACAAGCAACGGAGGCGACGATGTGCAAGCCGATCTCGAACAGATCATCAGCGATCCGACCACCACGGCGACTGAGAAGACAGCACTGATCAAATCACGAATCGGCCAAGGCACGTTCCGAGACAAGGTTCTGCTTCATTGGAACGGCTGTGCCGTTACAGGGTTCAGCGATACCAGCCTCCTTGTTGCCTCTCACATAAAGCCATGGAGGAAGTCAACGAATAGCGAGCGGCTAGACCAATGGAACGGGCTCCTACTCTCGCCAAACCTGGACAAGGCATTCGACAAGGGTTTCATCACGTTCGAGCAGGATGGGTCTATTCGCCTCTCACCACTTCTGACGGAGGCCGACAAACTCGGGATCACGCCTTCGATGAAGATCGGGCTAAAGCCCGAGCACCAGAACTATATGGAACACCATCGGGCAGAGGAGTTCAAGAGCGGGTGAACGAGGCTGGCAGGCCCATCTATCTCCTTTGGGTGCATCCTTATTTCGCCCCGGCAAGGAAAAAAGCTGTGCAAGGCAGCTTCTCGGTTCGCAATTACGAACGCGCCTTCCCCGCATACGGCCACTAGGGCGTGTTAACACTAATACCGATCGTGTCGTTTGCGCTGGACAATATTGGGCATGGAGATCACGCCCGCA
>NZ_JBIMLB010000012.1:0-178249 GCF_051860785.1 Hydrogenophaga sp. | reverse complement strand
CGACGTGACCGGCTCGATCGAGCTGCCCGAAGGCAAGGAAATGGTGATGCCCGGTGACAACGTGTCGATCACGGTCAAGCTGATCGCGCCGATCGCCATGGAAGAAGGCCTGCGCTTTGCCATCCGCGAAGGCGGCCGCACCGTCGGCGCCGGCGTGGTCGCCAAGATCATCGCTTGAGAACCCTGAGTCAGACGCACTCGCTTGGCGCGTGGTCTGACTCAACCGATTAACCGCCCGCAGTGGGGCATCGCCAGTAGGGGTATAGCTCAATTGGCAGAGCGTCGGTCTCCAAAACCGAAGGTTGTAGGTTCGATTCCTACTGCCCCTGCCACCCAACAGGATCAGCCGGAAACTGAATCCACCCTGTTTTGTGGTGTCACAAGCCCACCGAAGTCGTAAAGACCTCTGGTGGGCTTGCGTGTCTCAAGCTTTTGGCTTTTTTCACGCGTTTTGAAAAGTATTGTCTGGATCGTCATGGCCACTTCTGAAGTTCAAACCGTCCACACCGGCGCCGACAAGGCCAAGCTGGCGGTCGCCATTGCGCTCCTGCTGGGCTCATTCGTGGCGTTCTACCTGCTGTCGGCCCAGGGCGCTCTGGCGCAATGGGGCGCTCTGATCGTGCTGCTGGCGGCGGCGGTGGTGGTGTTCGCTGTTTCCGAGTCCGGCAAGCAGTTGCTGGCCTTCGGCCGGGATGCCTGGCGAGAAGTCAAGAAGGTGGTTTGGCCGGCTCGCAAGGAAGCCATCCAGATGACGGCTTACGTGTTCGCGTTCGTGTTCGTGATGGCCCTGTTCCTGTGGCTCACCGACAAGACCGTCGAATGGGTGTTTTACGACCTGATCCTGGGCTGGAGAAAATGATGACCGAGCAGAACAGTCCCTTGACCGCCGCCGAAGGCATGCGCTGGTATGTGGTGCATGCCTACTCCGGCATGGAGAAAGCCGCCGAGCGCAACATCATCGAGCGAATCACCCGTGCTGGCATGCAGGACAAGTTCGGCCGCATCCTGGTCCCCACCGAAGAAGTGGTGGAGATGAAGAACGGCCAGAAGCGCACCACCGAACGCAAGTTCTTCCCCGGCTATGTGCTGGTGGAAATGGTGATGGACGACGACACCTGGCACCTGGTCAAGCACACCAACAAGGTCACCGGCTTTGTGGGTGGTGCCAAGAATCGCCCGGCACCGATCTCCGAGGAAGATGTTCAGAAGATCGTCAACCAGATGCAGGAAGGCACGGACAAGCCGCGCCACAAGGTCGAGTTCGTGGTGGGCGAGTACGTCCGCGTGAAGGAAGGCCCGTTCACCGACTTCAACGGCACTGTCGAGGAAGTCAACTACGAGAAGAACAAGATGCGCGTGTCGGTGACCATCTTTGGTCGTGCCACGCCCGTGGAGCTGGAATTCAGCCAGGTCGAGAAGACCTGATCCTTTTTCGTGGCACAGGCGGGTCGGCCCGACGCCTGCGCCATCTGATCTTTCCCGGGTCCTCAACCGCGAGGAGGTTGTCCATGTGGCAACCGTCTGCACTCGCAGGAGCTAAAAAATGGCGAAAAAAATCGTCGGCTTCATCAAGCTGCAAGTGCCAGCTGGTAAGGCCAACCCCTCTCCCCCGATCGGTCCGGCGCTGGGTCAGCGCGGCCTGAACATCATGGAGTTCTGCAAGGCGTTCAACGCCCAGACCCAGGGCGTCGAGCCCGGTCTGCCGCTGCCCGTGGTGATCACGGCCTTCGCGGACAAGAGCTTCACCTTCATCATCAAGACGCCGCCCGCGACGACCCTGATCAAGAAGGCCATCAAGCTCGACAAGGGCTCTTCGGTGCCCAACAAGAACAAGGTCGGCAAGATCACCCGTGCGCAGCTCGAGGAAATCGCCAAAACCAAGATGAAAGACATGACCGCTGCCGATGTGGACGCCGCTGTGCGCACCATCGCCGGTTCGGCCCGCTCGATGGGCGTGATTGTGGAGGGCGTGTAAATGGCCAAGCTGACCAAAAAGCAGAAAGCCTTCGAAGGCAAGGTCGACAGCAACAAGCTGTACAGCCTGACCGACGCGCTGGCGATCATCAAGGAATGCGCGAACGCCAAGTTCGACGAGTCCATCGATGTGGCCATCCAGCTCGGCGTGGACGCCAAGAAGTCCGATCAGGTGGTGCGTGGCGCCGTCGTGATGCCCAACGGCACCGGCAAGACCAAGCGCGTGGCCGTGTTCGCCCAGGGCGCCAAGGCTGAAGAAGCCAAGGCCGCTGGCGCCGACATTGTCGGCATGGACGACCTCGCCGCCGACATCAAGGCGGGCAACATGAACTTCGACGTGGTCATCGCCTCGCCGGACGCCATGCGCATCGTCGGTACCCTGGGCCAGGTGCTCGGCCCCCGTGGCCTGATGCCGAACCCCAAGGTGGGTACCGTGACGCCCGATGTGGCACAAGCCGTGCGCAACGCCAAGGCCGGTCAGGTTCAGTTCCGCGTCGACAAGGCCGGCATCATCCACGGCACCATCGGTCGCCGTTCGTTTGACGCCGACAAGCTTCAGGGCAACCTGGTGGCGCTGCTGGACGCGTTGACCAAGGCCAAGCCGGCCACCAGCAAGGGTGTGTACCTGCGCAAGGTGGCCGTGTCGTCGACGATGGGTGTGGGCGTCCGCGTGGACACCCAGTCCATCTCGGCGTAATCGCAAGGAATTCGGGTCCTTCGGGGCCCGGGTGTGGTGGGCCCGGGGCTGGCGCAAGCCGGTCCGGGGGCCATCCAAGACCGTTGGTGCTGGTGCAAACCGGCTTAATTGTGACAAGCCAACGCAGATGGCGATCCCGCTGCAGATGGAACAAGTTCCGAAACAGTTGGTCGCTGCAATGAGGCGTGCCGGAGGTTCTCAAGAACCGAAGGCACATTTAAGGAGTAGACCTTGAGTCTGAATCGCAGTGAGAAAGAAGCGGTCATTACCGAAGTGACCAGCCTCGCCGCTAAAGCTCAAACGCTCGTGATGGCGGAATACCGTGGCATCACGGTCGCGAACATGGACAAACTGCGCGTGACAGCCCGCAGCAATGGTGTGAGCCTGAGTGTGTTGAAGAACACCCTGGCCCGCCGTGCGGTGGCTGGCAGCTCGTTTGAAGTGGCCGCCGACCAGATGACCGGTCCGCTGATCTATGGCTTCTCTGAAGACGCCGTGGCCGCCGCGAAAGTGGTGGCCGATTTCGCGAAGACCAACGACAAGCTGGTGATTCGCGGTGGTGTGTACGGAGGCAAAGTCCTGGACGTCAACGGCGTGAAGACGCTTGCCAACATCCCTTCGAAGGAAGTGTTGCTGGCTCAGCTGTGTGGCTTGCTGATGTCCCCCATCTCGCGCACGGCCGTGGTGCTGGGCGCGCTGGCGGCCAAAAAAGGCGAAGGCGCTGCCGCACCGGCAGCAGAAGAAGCGGCTGCTGCCTGAGTGGCACAGCACGTTCGTTCAAACCAATTGTTAGGAAATCAAAATGGCATTCGATAAAGACGCATTTCTGACCTCGCTGGACAGCATGACGGTCATGGAACTCAACGAACTGGTGAAAGCCATCGAAGAGAAGTTTGGCGTGAGCGCAGCGGCCATGGCCGCTCCGGCCGCAGGTGGCGGTGGCGGCGGTGCCGCTGCGGCCGCTGAAGAAAAGACCGAGTTCAACGTCGTGCTGCTCGAAGCCGGCGCCAACAAGGTCTCGGTCATCAAGGCCGTGCGCGAAATCACCGGTCTGGGCCTCAAGGAAGCCAAGGACCTGGTCGACGGCGCACCGAAGAACGTCAAGGAAGCGATCGCCAAGGCCGACGCCGAAGCTGCCGTGAAGAAGCTGGTGGAAGCCGGCGCCAAGGCCGAGCTGAAGTAATCCGCTCGCCTCCCGAGGCTGGAGTGCCCGAAAGGGCCTCCAGCCTTCTGTGCTTTCAGAGCGCACCCACAAGCCCGGTCAATGACCCTGCTTTTGAGTGTCTTCTGACCCCGACTGCAGAAGACGACTTGGTTCGGGCCTGTGTGCAATGCACAGGCCGTCCGCCAATGGTTGGTAGAGGCCAGCCACCAAGAAAGCCACCAGGAGTTCAGCCCTGGTAGGCAAGACAGTCGCCGCAGACCTCAAGCCCGGAGATCTCATGGCCTCAGCATCGAAATATTCCTACACCGAACGCAAGCGCATCCGCAAGAGCTTTGGTACCCGCGAAAACGTTCTCGCGATTCCCTACCTGCTCCAGATGCAGAAGGACGCCTACACCGCGTTCCTGCAGGCCGACAACGCGCCAAAGAAACGCACCAACGAAGGCCTGCAGGCCGCTTTCGAGGCCGCGTTCCCCATCGTCTCCCACAATGGTTTCGTGGAGATGAAGTTCGTCGAATACAACCTGGCCAAGCCCGCCTTCGACGTGCGCGAATGCCAGACCCGTGGCCTGACCTTCGCGTCGGCCGTGCGTGCGCGCGTGCAACTCATCATCTACGACCGCGAGTCCTCGACCGCGCAATCCAAGGTGATCAAGGAAGTGAAGGAACAAGAGGTCTACATGGGCGAAGTGCCCCTGATGACCGAGAAAGGCTCCTTCATCATCAACGGCACAGAGCGCGTGATCGTCTCGCAGCTTCACCGTTCGCCAGGCGTGTTCTTCGAGCACGACAAGGGCAAGACCCACAGCTCGGGCAAGCTGTTGTTCTCCGCACGCATCATTCCCTACCGCGGCTCGTGGCTCGACTTCGAATTCGACCCCAAGGACGTGCTGTTCTTCCGCGTCGACCGTCGCCGCAAGATGCCGGTCACCATCCTGCTCAAGGCCATCGGCCTGACGCCGGAAACCATCCTGGCCAACTTCTTCGTCAACGACCACTTCCGTGTGATGGACAGCGGCGCGCAGATGGCCTTCGTGCCCGAGCGCCTGCGCGGTGAAGTGGCCCGTTTCGACATCACCGACAAGAGCGGCAAGGTGGTGGTGGCCAAGGACAAGCGCATCACTGTGCGCCACACCCGCGAACTGGAGCAGTCGGGCACCACGCACATCAGCGTGCCGGAAGACTTCATGATCGGCCGCGTGGTGGCCCGCAACATCGTGGACGCCGACACCGGTGAAATCATCGCCAAGGCCAACGAAGAACTGACCGAAGCCCTGCTGAAGAAGCTGCGCACCGCCGGCGTGCAGGACTTGCAGTGCCTCTACACCAACGAACTCGACCAGGGCGCGTACATCTCGCAGACCCTGCGCATTGACGAAACCGCCGACGAGTTCGCCGCGCGCGTGGCCATCTACCGCATGATGCGCCCCGGCGAGCCGCCGACCGAAGACGCCGTGCAGGCCCTGTTCCACCGCCTGTTCTACAACCCGGACACGTACGACCTCTCGCGCGTGGGCCGCATGAAGTTCAACGCCCGCGTGGGTCGCGACGAATCCACCGGCGCGATGGTGCTGTCCAACGAGGACATCCTGGCCGTGGTCAAGATCCTGGTGGACCTGCGCAATGGCCGTGGCGAAGTCGACGACATCGACCACCTGGGCAACCGCCGCGTGCGCTGCGTGGGCGAACTCGCCGAAAACCAGTACCGCACCGGCCTGGCCCGCATCGAGAAGGCCGTGAAGGAACGCCTCGGCCAGGCCGAGCAAGAGCCGCTGATGCCACACGACCTGATCAACTCCAAGCCGATCTCTGCGGCCCTCAAGGAGTTCTTCGGTGCGTCGCAGCTATCGCAGTTCATGGATCAGACCAACCCGCTGGCCGAAATCACCCACAAGCGCCGCGTGTCGGCTCTTGGCCCGGGCGGTTTGACCCGCGAACGTGCCGGCTTTGAAGTGCGCGACGTGCACGTGACCCACTATGGTCGCGTCTGCCCGATCGAAACGCCGGAAGGCCCGAACATCGGTCTGATCAACTCGCTCGCCCTGTACGCGCGCCTGAACGAATACGGCTTCATCGAGACGCCGTACCGCCGGGTGATCGATGGCAAGGTGACGAACCAGATCGATTACCTGTCCGCCATCGAGGAAGGCAAGTACGTCATTGCGCAGGCCAACGCCGCGCTCGACGCCGAAGGCCGCCTGACCGGCGACCTGATTTCCGCGCGTGAAAAGGGTGAATCGATCCTGACACCGGCCGACACCATCCAGTACATGGACGTGTCGCCTGCGCAGATCGTCTCGGTAGCCGCCTCGCTGGTGCCGTTCCTGGAGCACGACGACGCGAACCGCGCACTGATGGGCGCCAACATGTCGCGCCAGGCCGTGCCCGTGCTGCGTCCCGAAAAGCCGCTCGTGGGCACCGGCATCGAGCGCGTCGCCGCGATCGACTCCGGCACCGTCGTCACCGCCAAGCGCGGTGGCGTGGTCGACTACGTGGACGCGACCCGCATCGTGATCCGCGTGAACGACGCCGAAGCCGTGGCCGGTGAAGTGGGTGTGGACATCTACAACCTCATCAAGTACCAGCGTTCCAACCAGAACACCAACATCCACCAGCGCCCCATCGTCAAGAAGGGCGACAAGCTGGCAGCGGGTGACGTGATCGCCGACGGCGCTTCCACCGACCTGGGTGAGATCTCGATCGGCCAGAACATGCTGATCGCCTTCATGCCCTGGAACGGCTACAACTTCGAAGATTCGATCCTGATCTCCGAACGCGTGGTGGCCGACGACCGCTACACCTCGATCCACATCGAGGAACTGGTGGTGATGGCGCGCGACACCAAGCTGGGCGCGGAAGAAATCACCCGCGACATCCCCAACCTGGCCGAGCAGCAACTCAACCGCCTGGACGACTCCGGCATCATCTACGTGGGCGCTGAAGTGCTGCCCGGCGACGTGCTGGTGGGCAAGGTCACGCCGAAGGGCGAGACCACGCTGACGCCGGAAGAAAAGCTGCTGCGCGCGATCTTCGGCGAGAAGGCTTCGGACGTGAAGGACACCTCGCTGCGCGTGGACCAGGGCTCGCAAGGCACCGTGATCGACGTGCAGGTCTTCACCCGCGAAGGCATCACGCGCGACAAGCGCGCCCAGCAGATCATCGACGACGAGCTCAAGCGCTTCCGCCTGGACCTGAACGACCAGTTGCGCATTGTGGAGGCCGACGCGTTCGACCGCATCGAGAAGCTGCTGATCGGCAAGGCCGCCAACGGTGGCCCGAAGAAGCTGGCCAAGGGCACGACCATCGACAAGGCCTACCTGGACGAAGTCGAGAAGTACCACTGGTTCGACATCCGCCCAGCCGACGACAACGTGGCCGCCCAGCTCGAGTCCATCAAGAACTCGATGGAGCAGACGCGCCACAGCTTCGACCTCGCGTTCGAAGAAAAGCGCAAGAAGCTCACGCAGGGCGACGAGCTGCCAGCGGGCGTGCTGAAAATGGTCAAGGTCTACCTGGCCGTCAAACGCCGCCTGCAACCCGGTGACAAGATGGCCGGCCGTCACGGCAACAAGGGTGTGGTCTCCAAGATCGTGCCCGTGGAAGACATGCCCTACATGGCCGACGGCACCCCTGCCGACATCGTGCTGAACCCGCTGGGCGTGCCTTCGCGCATGAACGTGGGCCAGGTGCTCGAAGTCCACCTGGGCTGGGCCGCCAAGGGTCTGGGTCAGCGCATCGGCGACATGCTGCAGGCAGAAGCCAAGGCGACCGAGCTGCGCCAGTTCCTCGAGCAGATCTACAACCAGGCCGGCAAGAAGGAAACCCTCGGCGCGCTCAGCGACGCCGACGTGTTCGAGATGGCCGACAACCTGCAGCACGGTGTGCCGTTTGCCACCCCGGTGTTCGATGGCGCCTCGGAAGACGAGATCCGCGCCATGCTGAAGCTGGCCTACCCGGACGACATCGCCCAGCTCAAGGGCCTGACGGATACCCGCACCCAGGCGCAGCTGTACGACGGCCGCACGGGTGACGCTTTCGAGCGCAAGACCACCGTGGGCTACATGCACTTCCTGAAGCTGCACCACCTGGTCGACGACAAGATGCACGCCCGTTCCACTGGCCCGTACTCCCTGGTCACCCAGCAGCCGCTGGGCGGCAAGGCGCAGTTTGGTGGTCAGCGTTTCGGCGAGATGGAGGTGTGGGCGCTGGAAGCCTACGGCGCTTCCTACATCCTGCAGGAAATGCTCACCGTCAAGTCGGACGACGTGCAGGGCCGCACCAAGGTGTACGAATCCATCGTCAAGGGCGAGCACACGATCGATGCGGGCATGCCCGAGTCGTTCAACGTGCTGGTCAAGGAAATCCGTTCGCTCGGTATCGACATCGAACTCGAACGTTCCTAATTCACCGATAAGGAAAGCAACCCATGAAATCTTTGCTCGACCTGTTCAAGCAGTTCACGCCCGACGAGCACTTCGATGCGATCCGCATCGGCCTGGCTTCGCCGGAAAAAATCCGCTCGTGGTCCTTCGGTGAAGTCAAGAAGCCCGAGACCATCAACTACCGCACGTTCAAGCCCGAGCGCGACGGTCTGTTCTGCGCCAAGATCTTCGGTCCCATCAAGGACTACGAATGCCTGTGCGGCAAGTACAAGCGCCTCAAGCACCGCGGCGTCATCTGCGAGAAGTGCGGCGTTGAAGTCACGCAGACCAAGGTGCGCCGCGAGCGCATGGGCCACATCGACCTGGCCGCGCCCTGCGCCCACATCTGGTTCCTGAAGTCGCTGCCGTCACGTCTGGGCCTGATCCTGGACATGACGCTGCGCGACATCGAACGCGTGCTGTACTTCGAAGCGTATGTGATCGTCGATCCCGGCATGACCCCGCTGAAGAAGTTCGCGATCATGAGCGAGGACGATTACGACGCCAAGCGCAAGGAATTCGGCGACGAATTCATTGCCAAGATGGGCGCCGAGGGCATCAAGGAACTGCTGCAGGCCATCGACCTCGACATCGAGATCGAGAAGCTGCGCAACGACCTGACCGGCTCCGAACTCAAGATCAAGAAGAACGCCAAGCGCCTGAAAGTGCTGGAAGCCTTCAAGAAGTCCGGCATCAAGCCGGAGTGGATGGTGCTCGACGTGCTGCCCGTGCTGCCGCCGGACCTGCGTCCGCTGGTGCCGCTGGACGGTGGCCGCTTCGCGACCTCCGACCTGAACGACCTGTACCGCCGCGTCATCAACCGCAACAGCCGCCTGCGTCGCCTGCTCGAACTCAAGGCGCCCGAGATCATCGCGCGCAACGAGAAGCGTATGCTCCAGGAAGCCGTGGACTCGCTGCTGGACAACGGCCGCCGTGGCAAGGCCATGACGGGCGCCAACAAGCGCGCACTCAAGTCGCTGGCCGACATGATCAAGGGCAAGAGCGGCCGTTTCCGCCAGAACTTGCTGGGCAAGCGCGTCGACTACTCGGGCCGTTCGGTCATCGTGGTCGGCCCCACGCTCAAGCTGCACCAGTGCGGCCTGCCCAAGCTGATGGCCCTCGAGCTGTTCAAGCCTTTCATCTTCTCGCGCCTGGAAGCCATGGGCATCGCGACCACCATCAAGGCCGCGAAGAAGGAAGTGGAAGCCGGCACGCCGGTGGTGTGGGACATCCTGGAAGAGGTGATCAAGGAACACCCGGTGATGCTCAACCGCGCACCGACGCTGCACCGCCTGGGCATCCAGGCCTTCGAGCCGATCCTGATCGAAGGCAAGGCGATCCAGCTGCACCCGCTGGTGTGCGCGGCCTTCAACGCCGACTTCGACGGTGACCAGATGGCCGTTCACGTGCCGCTGTCCGTGGAAGCGCAGATCGAAGCGCGCACCCTGATGCTGGCCTCGAACAACATCCTGTTCCCGGCCAACGGCGAGCCCTCCATCGTGCCGTCGCAAGACGTGGTGCTGGGCCTTTACTACGCCACCCGCGAGCGCACCAACGCCAAGGGCGAAGGCATGATCTTTGCCGATCTGGCCGAGTTGCAACGCGCGCTGGACAACGCCGTGGTGGAAATCACCGCCCGCATCAGCGTGCGCCTGACCCAGCAGACGCTGGACAAGGCCACGGGTGAGTGGGTGTCGTCCACCACGCTGGTGGACACCACCGTGGGCCGCGCGCTGCTCTCCGAAATCCTGCCCAAGGGCCTGCCTTTCGACGTGCTGAACAAGGCGCTGAAGAAGAAGGAAATCTCGCGCCTGATCAACACGTCCTTCCGCAAGTGCGGCCTGAAGGAAACCGTGGTGTTCGCCGACAAGCTGCTCCAGAACGGTTTCCGTCTGGCCACGCGCGCCGGCATCTCCATCGCGGTGGACGACATGCTGGTGCCCAAGGAAAAGCCGGCCATCATCGATCGCGCCGAGAACGAGGTGAAGGAAATCGCCCAGCAGTACGCCTCCGGTCTCGTGACCGCCGGCGAGCGCTACAACAAGGTGGTGGACATCTGGGGCAAGGCCGGGGACGAAATCTCCAAGGTCATGATGGCCCAGCTGGCCAAGCAGAAGGTGACCGATCGCAGCGGCAAGGAAGTGGACCAGGAGTCGTTCAACTCCATCTACATGATGGCCGATTCCGGTGCTCGCGGTTCCGCAGCGCAGATTCGCCAGCTGGCCGGCATGCGCGGCCTGATGGCCAAGCCTGACGGCTCCATCATCGAGACCCCCATCACGGCGAACTTCCGTGAAGGCCTCAACGTGTTGCAGTACTTCATCTCCACCCACGGCGCCCGAAAGGGCCTGGCCGACACGGCGCTGAAGACGGCCAACTCCGGCTACCTCACCCGCCGCCTGGTGGATGTGACGCAGGATCTGGTGGTCAACCAGCAAGACTGCGGTACGTCCAATGGCACCCTGATGCGCGCCATCGTCGAAGGCGGTGAAGTCATCGAATCGCTGCGCGACCGCATCCTGGGCCGCACCACGGCCGAGGAAGTGATCCACCCCGAAACGCGTTCGGTGCTGGTGCCGGCGGGCGAAATGCTCGACGAGGACATGCTCGACGAACTCGAGGTGGCGGGCGTGGACGAGGTCAAGGTGCGCACCGCGCTGACCTGCGAAACCCGCTTCGGCATCTGCGCCAAGTGCTACGGCCGCGACCTGGGTCGCGGTGGCCTGGTGAACATCGGCGAAGCGGTGGGTGTGATCGCAGCCCAGTCGATCGGCGAACCCGGCACGCAGCTGACCATGCGCACTTTCCACATCGGTGGTGCGGCGTCGCGTGCGGCGGTGGCCTCCAGCGTGGAAGCCAAGTCCAGCGGCTCGATCGGCTTCAACGCCACGATGCGCTACGTGACCAACACCAAGGGCGAACTGGTGGTGATCGCTCGTTCCGGCGAGATCATCATTCACGACGAACATGGCCGCGAGCGCGAGCGCCACAAGGTGCCGTACGGCGCCACGCTGTCGGTCAAGGCCGACCAGCAGATCAAGGCTGGTGCCGTCCTCGCCAACTGGGATCCGCTGACGCGCCCGATCATCACGGAATTTGCTGGTCAGGTGAAGTTCGAGAACGTCGAGGAAGGTCTCACCGTGGCCAAGCAGGTCAACGACGTGACCGGTCTCTCTTCGCTGGTGGTGATCGATCCCAAGCACCGTGGCTCGGCCAAGGTGGTTCGTCCGCTGGTCAAGCTGCTCGATGCGGCCGGCAACGAAGTGAAGATCCCCGGCACCGACCACTCGGTGACGGTGGGCTTCCAGGTCGGCGCGCTGCTCGAAGTGCGCGACGGCCAGGACGTCGGCCCTGGCCACGTGCTCGCCCGCATCCCGGTTGAAGGCCAGAAGACGCGCGACATCACCGGCGGTCTGCCGCGGGTGGCCGAGCTGTTCGAAGCCCGCAGCCCCAAGGACAAGGGCATGCTGGCCGAGATGACCGGTACCGTGTCGTTCGGCAAGGAAACCAAAGGCAAGGTCCGCCTGCAGATCACCGACCCCGAAGGCAAGGTGTGGGACGAGCTCATCCCCAAGGAAAAGAACATCCTGGTGCACGAAGGCCAGGTGGTCAACAAGGGCGAGAGCATCGTGGACGGGCCGGCCGACCCGCAGGACATCCTGCGCCTGCTGGGCATCGAGGAACTCTCGCGCTACATCGTCGATGAAGTGCAGGACGTCTACCGCCTGCAGGGTGTGAAGATCAACGACAAGCACATCGAGGTGATCGTTCGCCAGATGCTGCGCCGCGTGGTCGTCGAAGGCGTGGGCGATTCGAGCTACATCGCTGGCGAGCAGGTCGAGCGTTCGGAGATCCTCAACACCAACGATGCCTTGCGCACCGAAGGCAAGATCCCCGCGACCTACAGCAACATCCTGCTCGGTATCACCAAGGCCTCGCTGTCTACCGACTCGTTCATCTCGGCGGCTTCCTTCCAGGAAACCACCCGCGTGCTGACCGAGGCGGCCATCATGGGCAAGCGCGACGAGCTGCGTGGCCTGAAGGAAAACGTGATCGTGGGTCGTCTGATCCCGGCCGGTACCGGTATGGCCTACCACGAGGCGCGCAAGGTCAAGGAGAAGATGGACGACGAGGAACGCCGTGCCATCGCCGAAGCCGACGCGATCTCGCTGGCCGCCGACCAGGCCGATCAAGCCGATGCAGCGAGCACCAATGAAGCTTCTGAATAAGGCTTGAAGCAGCGCCTCGCGCGCCGCTGAATCTGCAGACGCCCCCGGTCATCTGACCGGGGGCGTTTTTCGTTGTGGCGCGGTCAAAGCATGCGCTGACCCCTGGAAACGCTGGGGTATATTGGCCGCGCCTGCCGGGGAGCGGGCTGTGCGCAAACCAACAAGGAGTTCCGAACATGTCCGTCTCTCTGTGGGTCTTTCTGGCTTTGGGCCTGGGGGTGTTTTTCTGGGCCGTGGGTGCCTACAACCGTCTGGTGCGGCTGAAGAACGCGATCGCCAATGCCTTTGGCCAGATCGATGTGCAACTCAAGCGCCGCTACGACCTCATTCCCAATCTGGTGGAGGTGGCGCGCCGCTACCTGGCTCACGAAGCCCAGACCCTGGAGGCCGTGATCGCCGCGCGCAACCAGGCGCGCACGGCCGAGCAGACGGCAGCCGGCAATCCGCTCAACGCCAGCGCGCTCGGTGCGCTGGCCGGTGCCGAGCAATTGCTCGGGGGCGCGCTGGGCAAGCTGTTTGCCGTGGTGGAGGCTTACCCAGACCTCAAGGCAGACCAGAACATGCGCGAACTCAGCGAAGAATTGGCCAGCACCGAGAACCGGGTCGGCTTTGCGCGGCAGGCCTACAACGACCAGGTGCTCGAATTCAACGACGCCGCTGCGCAGTTCCCCACGCTCATCATCGCGAGGCTGTTCGGTTTCATGCCGCAGAGCATGCTGGAGTCCACGACTTCCGAAGCCGAGCGCCAGACCTTGCGAATTCAGATGTGAGCGCGCGGCTGACTCCGGAGCACGCGGGTGCGCTTCTTCGAATTCCAGCGCGATGCCCGAGGCGAGACCCGGCGCCTCCTGTTCGCCTTCGCGCTGACTGTGGTGTTGCTGGTGGTGGCCGTCAACGCAGCGCTCGCCCTGGCCTGGGGGCTCACCTGGGGCTTCTGGATGCCCGGTGACCTGACCTATCCACGCCATTACTTCGCCGTGAATACGGCTGTCACTTTGCTCTTCGTGCTGGGCGGCTGGTGGGTGGAAACCTCGCGACTGGCCGAAGGCGGTGGCCAGCGGCTGGCCGAGCAGATGGGCGCGCGGCTGGCGCAGCCCTCGGGCGATTTCGATGAACAGCGCTTCTGCAACATCGTCGACGAAATGGCGATTTCCTCCAACCTGAAACGGCCGCAGGCGATGGTGCTGGCGCGTGACCAGGGCATCAACGCCTTTGCCACAGGGTGGGACGAGGACGACGCAGTGGTGGCCGTGACGCGAGGCGCGCTCGACCACCTCACGCGCGAGGAGTTGCAAGGCCTGGTGGCGCATGAACTGAGCCACATCGGCGAAGGAGACACGCGCCTGAACATGCGACTGGTGGGCATGGTGTTCGGGCTGGAGATGCTCTACCGCATGGGCCAGCACCTGTTCGAGCCCGACACGCGCGACCGCCGCATGGCCGCCGCCCTGATCGGGCTGGCCATCATGGCCGCAGGCTGGCTGGGCTGGCTCGCCGGCCATGCCTTGCAGGCCGCGGTGTCGCGCCAGCGCGAGTATTTGGCCGATGCCCGCGCCGTGCAATGGACCCGCAGCCGTGACGGCCTGGGCGGTGTGCTGCGCAAGGTGCTCACCCAGCGGCGAGAAGGCATCGAGGCGCGATCCACCGGTTCGCTCGTTCAGCACATGCTGCTGGTGGCCAACGAGAGTGGCCAGGTCGCGCACTGGCTCGACTCGCACCCACCGATTTCACAGCGCATCCGGCGCATCTATGGTCGCGACATGGGTCCGCTGCCGCTCTCGCGTGAAGAGGCGCCCGCCACCGTCGCTGTGTGACACTTGGCGGTCTCGCCGCCAGGCCTGTTTCCGGAACCCGCTGTTGACCGCTCCTGCTTCGCCTTCGCTCGCCCCCAGCCTGTCCACCCAGTTGCGCGCCACGGCGCGCTGCGTGCGCGCGGTGGGAGAAGGCCGCTCGCTCAGCGATGTCCTGCCCGAGGTGTCGCCTGCGCTTCGTCCGGGTGTGCAGGCCCTCACCTTTCACGTCTTGCGCCACCTCGGCATGGCGCGCGCCCTGGTGGCGCTGCTGGCCGAGCGAAAACCACAGGCGGCAGTGCTTGGCCTCCTGCATAGCGCCGTTGCCCTTTTGCTGGAGCCCACCGACGGCGTGCGCTACGCACCCCACACCGTGGTGAACCAGGCGGTGGAGGCGGCCCGTGCCGACCGCGCCACCGAGCGCCAGGCCCCTTTTGTCAATGCCTGTCTGCGCCGCTTCCTGCGCGAGCAGGCCGATCTGCTGGCCGAGGTCGAGCGCGATCCGGTGGCCCGCTGGAACCACCCTCTCTGGTGGATCGAGCGCCTGCGGCGCGACCACCCCGAACACTGGCAAGCCATCCTGATGGCCAACAACCAGCCCGGCCCGATGACGCTGCGTGTGAACCGCCGCCGCACCGACCGCGCCAGCTACCAGCAGGCGTTGCAGGCCGTGGGTCTGGTGTCCACTGCGGTGGGCAGCGATGGCCTGGAGCTGGCCACGCCGCAGCCGGTGGAACGCCTGCCCGGATTCGCGCAAGGCCACTGCTCGGTGCAGGACGCTGCGGCCCAGATGGCCGCCGACCTGCTGCTCGAAGGCCGCGACTGGAGCCGTGCCGACCGTGTGCTCGACGCCTGCGCAGCACCCGGTGGAAAGACCGCCCACCTGCTCGAACGCGCCGACGTCGACCTGCTTGCGCTCGATGTGGATCCGGAACGCTGCGAGCGCATCCAGGAGACCCTGGGCCGCCTGGGTCTGGCGGCCGAGGTGCGCTGTGCCGACGCCGCCCGCCCGCCCACCTGGTGGGATGGCCGGCCCTTCGATGCCATCCTGCTCGATGCCCCGTGCACCGCCTCGGGCATCGTGCGGCGCCACCCGGATGTGCGCTGGCTGCGCCGCGAGGCCGACGTGGCCGCGCTGGTGGCTGTGCAGCGCACCCTGCTGAAAGCCCTGTGGCCCCTGCTCAAGCCAGGAGGCCATTTGTTGTACGCCACCTGCTCGGTCTTTCGCGCCGAAGGCTCGGAACAGGTCCAGGCGTTCCTTGAGCACCACACTGATGCAATCGTTCGCCCCTCCGTGGGGCATTTGCTGCCGGGTTTGTCTGTCGCCTCCGGGGAGTTCAACGACAATCATTCGGGTGGACAAGACGGCTTTTTTTACACCCGGATCGACAAGGCCACGCCTTGAAAGTCCTTCCCGTACCCGGTTCTGGAGCCCGGTGTTGATCCGGGCAATCCGCCATTTGCGAAGCCTGGGCCTCGGCCTGACGTTGATCTGGCTGGCCCTGTGGCCGGCGCAGGCGCAGGGGCCGCTGCTTGACCAGCTCACCCTGCAGCGCACCACCGAGGCGCTGTACCTCTCGGCGCGCATGGAGATCAACCCCTCTTCCGTGGTGGAAGACGCGCTGCTCAAGGCCGTGCCCCTGTATTTTGTCTGGCGCGCCGACGTCTACCGCTACCGCTGGTACTGGACCGACAAACGCGTCACCAGCGCCTATCGCACCCTGCGCCTGGCCTACCAGCCTCTGACGCGCCGCTGGCGGGTGAGCCTCTCCAATGACACCGGCAATTCCAACAGCGGTGCTGGCCTGCAGTACGCCCTTCACCAGAACTTCGACACCCTCTCGGAAGCGTTGGCCGGCGTGGCCCGTGTGTCGCGCTGGCGCATCGCCGGCGCAGACCGGCTGGAACCCGGCGCCTCCCATCGGGTCGAATTCGCGTTCCGCCTTGACCTCTCCCTGCTGCCCCGCCCGTTCCAGATCGGCATGGCCAACCAGCCCGAATGGGCCATCGAACTGCAACGCTCGCTCGCCGTGCCGGAGGGCGCCGAGCCCGAGAAGCCACCGCTGGTCGATGGCGCGCACGCCGTGGAAGTCACGGGCGAGTCGCCCAGGGTCGAGCCTGCACGCTGATACGCTGGCGGCTCATCCCGCCTGGCCGCAGACACCGTGACACCTTCCAGCGAACTTCACCCCCCCCGTCGAAAGACCGCCGCCGTGCGCTGGGCGGTGGGCGCTGGTCTGGTCTTCATGGCCGGTGTGGGCATGGTGCTGTTGTTCCTGCTCACGCTGGCCACCAACAACCGCGCGCTCTACGAACAGAACTTCACCTGGCTGGTCGGCATCAATGTGGCAGTGGCCGCCTTCCTGCTGCTGGTCATTCTCTGGCTGGCGCTGCGCCTGGCCCTGCGCCTCAAGCGCGGCAAGTTCGGCAGCCGGCTGCTCATCAAGCTGGCGGCCATCATCGGTCTGGTCGGCATCCTGCCCGGTGTGCTCATCTACACCGTGTCCTACCAGTTTGTCTCGCGCTCCATCGAGAGCTGGTTCGACGTGCGCGTGGAATCGGCGCTCACCGCCGGCCTGAACCTGGGCCGCACCACGCTGGAAACCCTCACCGCCGACCTCAGCAGCAAGACCCGGGTGGCCGCCGAAAGCCTTTCGCGTGTGCCCAACTCGTCGGCGGTGTTCGCCCTGGAGCGCCTGCGCGAACAACTCGGTGTGACCGACCTGGTGCTCTGGAGCGCCAGTGGCCAGGCGCTGGGCAGCTCGGGTCTCTCGCGTTTCGACATCAATCCCGAGCGACCCACGCCCGCCCAGTTGCGCAGCGCACGCAACGCGCGCGTGGTGGCGCAGATCGAAGGGCTGGAAGAGGGCGCCGAGAACGACATCGAGGCGCTTATCGCCGTCAGCCAGGCTCGCATCAAGGTGCTGGCGCTGGTGAGCCCGCCCAGCTTCGGGCTGAATGCCGAGCCGCGCTACCTGCAGGTGGTGGTGCCGCTGCCCAGCGCGCTGGTGACCGACGCGCTGGCCGTGCAGGTGGCGAATCGCGAGTACCAGGAGCGGGCGCTCACCCGTGAAGGCTTGCGGCGCATGTACATCGGCACCCTCACGCTGGCGCTGTTCCTGGCCGTTTTTGGCGCGGTGCTGCTGGCCGTGCTGCTCGGCAACCAGCTGGTGCGCCCGCTGCTGGTGCTGGCCGAGGGCATGCGCGAAGTGGCCGCTGGCAACCTCGCGCCCAAGACCGCGCTGACCTCGCGCGATGAACTCGCCAGCCTCACGCGCACCTTTGCCCATATGACGCAAGACCTCGCTGACGCGCGCGGGGCGGTGCAGAAAAGCATGGAGCAGGTGGACGCCGCGCGCGACAACCTGCAGACCATTCTCGACAACCTCACCGCCGGCGTGGTGGTGCTCGACGAACAGGGCCGCCTGCAGAGCGTCAACCCCGGCGCGGCCCGCATCCTGCGCACGCCGCTCACGCTGCACATGGGGCAGACGCTGGCTGCCGTGCCCGGCCTGGAGGCCTTCGCTTCCGGCGTGCTGCAGCAATTCGAACGCTTTCTGTCGGAGCAGGCCCTGCACGAGGGGGGCCACTGGCAACAGTCGTTCGAGCTCAGCGCCGACGGCAGCACCCCGTTCGACGAAGGCATCACGCTGATCGCGCGCGGTGCATTGCTGCCGCACAACCAGCGCCTGCTGGTGTTCGACGACGTGTCCGAAATGGTGTCGGCCCAGCGTGCCAAGGCCTGGGGCGAGGTCGCGCGCCGGCTGGCGCACGAAATCAAGAACCCGCTCACTCCCATCCAGCTCTCCGCAGAGCGGCTGGCCATGAAGCTCGACGGCAAGGTGCAGCCGGCCGAGCAGGCCATCCTCAACAAATCGGTTCGCACCATCGTCGACCAGGTCGATGCCATGAAGCGGCTGGTGAACGAATTCCGCGACTACGCCCGCCTTCCCGCCGCGCGCCTCGTGCCCACCGACCTCAACGCCCTGGTGCGCGACATCCTCGTGCTGTACGACCACGCCGCCGTGCCGGTGCGCCTGGAACTCGCCGACGACCTGCCGCTGGCGCTGGCCGACGGGCAGCAGGTGCGCCAGACGCTGCACAACCTGGTCCAGAACGCACAGGACGCCATGGCCGGCCTGCCTGGCGCCCAGGTGGTGCTGCGCACCCGGCGCTCCGACACCGGGCAGTGGGTGCGCCTGTCCGTGCTCGATCAAGGCCCCGGCTTCGCGGAGCACATCCTCAAGCGCGCCTTCGAGCCTTACGTCACCACCAAGACCAAAGGCACTGGCCTCGGGCTGGCGGTGGTCAAGAAAATCATGGATGAACATGGCGGCCGGGTCGATCTGGCCAATCGTTTGACCGAAGGCAAGGTGAGCGGCGCCCAAGTGTCGTTATCATTCGCAGTTGCGAATTGACAACACGCTCCAAGGGAGCCACACCGAGCCATGGCAACTATTCTGGTCGTAGACGACGAATTGGGCATCCGGGATCTGCTCTCCGAGATCCTCAACGACGAAGGCCACACGGTCGAACTGGCCGAGAACGCCGCGCAGGCGCGCGCCGTGCGTTCCCAGTTGCGGCCTGACCTCGTGCTGCTCGACATCTGGATGCCCGACACCGATGGCGTGACCCTGCTCAAGGAGTGGGCCAGCACCGGGATGCTGTCCATGCCCGTGATCATGATGAGCGGCCACGCCACCATCGACACCGCCGTTGAAGCCACGCGCATCGGCGCCACCGCCTTCCTCGAAAAACCCATCACCTTGCAGAAACTGCTCAAGGCGGTGGATCAGGGTCTCAACAAGGCGCCCCCCAAACCCAGCAACAACGCCGCTGCGATGCCGCCCATGCGCATCGGCGGCATCGTCACCACCAGCGAACTCACGGTCGAATCCGTCATGACTGGGGGCGTGATGCTTGAGCCCATGCTCGACCTTGGTCCGCAGTCCTCGCAATCGTTCAACCTCGAAGGTCCGCTGCGCGAAGCCCGCGATGAATTCGAGAAGGCGTACTTCGAATACCACCTGGCCAAAGAGTCCGGCTCCATGACCCGCGTGGCCGAGAAAACCGGCCTGGAACGCACCCACCTCTACCGCAAGCTCAAGCAGCTCGGTGTGGACCTGGCGCGCAGCAAACGCAACGCGGTTTGAGCCCTGGCCAGCCCCGGAAAGCGGGTAGGGAAGCTGCTACAATCTCGCTTCTTCCAAAGGCCCGGTAGCTCAGTTGGTAGAGCAGCGGATTGAAAATCCGCGTGTCGGTGGTTCGATTCCGCCCCAGGCCACCAGCATTCATGCGCCCCAGCGCCCGATTCGGGTTCTGGGGCGTT
Source organism: Hydrogenophaga sp. (assembly GCF_051860785.1). Lineage (GTDB taxonomy): Bacteria > Pseudomonadota > Gammaproteobacteria > Burkholderiales > Burkholderiaceae_C > Hydrogenophaga. Next base: position 158,645 of record NZ_JBIMLB010000012.1, on the reverse strand, counting down.
TCTACATTCAGGTTCGGCTTCTGCAATTCATACGGTTTTGGGGTTTCATAGACGCGCCATGTGCACCCAGTTCACAAGCTGACTCAGGTGCTGATCGAGCAAACTGCCTCTACTGGCCTTGGCTTGGAACCATGCGGAGAGCCTTTTGAACTCATGCTGGTGCCAACAGGATAAGAAGTGCCCGCGAGCGATAATTGCCGCCATGGTCCAGAAGAAGGCGCAGCAATCGATCGAGCCGGGCGCAGAGAGCCCGCTCATGGTCAATTCCGTGCAGAAAGCGTTCCGCGTGCTGACTGCATTCAGCCGCACCGAACCGCGACTGACGCTCAAGCAGATTTGCGACAAGCTGGAGATCGACAAGAGCACGGCGCAGCGCTTCACGCACACGTTGCTGGTCATGGGATATCTGGACAAAGATCCGGTGACGCGGACGCTTGGCGTGACGGTAAGAATGCTCGACCTGGCGCACATCTACCTCACGACCAATCCGCTGGTGGCGGTTGCGATGCCGTATCTCATGCACCTGAATGGCGAGACCGGCGAGACCATCAATCTCACTGTGCTTGACGGCGCGTCCTCTGTTTTTGTGTCGCGTGTGGTCGGAAATCACTTGCTGTCGACCGGCGTCATGATCGGCACCCGCCTACCCGCCTACGCAAGCGCTTCGGGGCTTGCAATGCTGTCGGCGCTGTCTGAAGAGGATGTGGAGCAGGTGCTGCGCATGAGCGACCTGCGGCCGATCACACCCAAAACCGTGTACCTGCCGGCGCAGATTCTCGAACGGTTGGCGCAGATCCGGGAGAAGGGGTACGTGGTGAGTGTTGCTGACTACTTCGCCAACGATATCTCGCTGGGCGCGCCGCTGGTCTCGCAAACGGGCCAGATGATTGGCGCCATTTCACTTGCCGTCTCCAGCGATCGCTACACACCGAAGGAAGCAGAGGCGAAGTACGCCAAGGTGGTTGTGGCGGCAGCGAAGTCCATCCGCATCTGACGCTCCCTGTCGCAACGACAAGCGAGAAATTCCTTGGGATTGCCGTCCCGTATCCGTCTTGCGGGTCGCGCATCTCCATTGAAAAGCAGCAAAAACCCGCATTGCTGCTGAACCAGGCAGTGGCTCTGCGCCACTCTTCGCGCCTCGCCAGCTTCTCCCTGGATCGATAAGCAGCTCCGCGCGCTCGACGTGATGCAGGAAAACTTCTTGCATCAGCGGAGCTATGAGCGTAAACTGCATAAAACTCTTTAGTATTTTATTGAAATACTTTAAGGCATGTGTAGGAACGGTAAAACCATGGCTTCGATCAAAATTCTCGCGCCCACCGGCATGCTGGGTGCAGGCTTCGGCAAAGAGGCGCTGGAGCGCGGCATGTCGATGCGGCCTGACGCTATCGCTGTCGATGCCGGCTCAACAGATCCTGGCCCGTATCACTTGGGGTCGAGCGTCCCGCTGTACTCAGATGACGTCATCAAGCGAGAAATTCAGGCGCTGCTGCCGATGGCTCGCGCAGCGGGCGTCCCCTTCATCGTTGGGAGCGCAGGTGGGGCCGGAACCAATGCACAGGTAGACCGCGTATGTGAGCTGGTGAGGGAGGTCGCGGGCGAACTGGGTCTGCATTTCAAACTTGCCAGGATCTACTCCGACATACCGCGCGAGCGCGTAGTGCAGGCGATCGAGCGCGCAGAGGTGCGTGATTTCGAGGCCGGCTTCGAGCTCACGAAGGAGGCCGTAGTCGCTTGCTCGGGGCTGGTCGCCCAGATGGGAGACGAGCCCATCCGCAAGGCGCTGGATGAGGGTGCTGATGTCGTGATCGCAGGCCGTGCTTGCGATGACAGCGCGATTGCTGCCTATGCGATCTGGCGAGGTGCCAATGAGGCGTTGGCCATCCACATGGGCAAGATTCTGGAATGTGGGGCATTCAGTGCCGAACCATTTGCCATGGACGTGATGGTGGGCACGGTGGATGAGGCTGGATTTGTGCTGGAGCCGGGCAGCGAGAGCCGCCGTGCCTCGCTCAAGTCGGTTTCGGCACACTCGTTGTATGAGCGCGAAGATCCCTTCGAGCAGCACGGTCCCGGACGCGTGCTGGACCTGTCCCGCTGCCAGTTCGAGCAGCTCGATGAGCGCCGCGTGCGTGTGACAGGCACGCAAGGAAAGCGGACCGACGAATACTGGGTCAAGCTCGAAGGCGCGAGACCTGTGGGCTACCGCGCCATGACCATCGCCGGTGTGCGGTGCCCCACCATGATCCGCAACATCGACGGCGTACTGAATCAGGTCAAGGCGGCCACGCACACGCGGATCAGCGATCCCTCGCTGCGCATCACGTTCCGCAAGTACGGCATGGACGCCGTGATGCGCGAGCTCGAACCCGACAAGGCTCTGCCGCACGAAATAGGCCTTCTGCTGGAGACAACCGCCGCAACGCAGCAGGCGGCCTACGACGCCTGCAATGCCATGGGCGCCAAGCTTCTGCATGCTGCCTACCCAGGACAGAAGAACACATCCGGGAACGTGGCGTTTCCCTACTCGCCTCGCGCGCAGTCGCTGGGCATGCAGTACGAGTTTGCCGCCTACCACCTCATGAAAGTGGCGTCTGCACACGAATGCTTTCCCGTCTCCGTAGAAGAGGTCTGACCATGCCGGAAGTACGAAACATCAAACTCGGCAACCTCGCAGCCATTGTTCGCAGCAAGAACGCTGGGCCTTATCGCGTGACTTTCGATGTGCTGTTCGACTGCGACGAGAACTACCAGGCTGTGTCGAGCAGCAAGGCGCTCAACGCCGAATCCATTGCTACGGTGTATGGCATCGACCGACAGCAGGTGTCGTCATTCTTTGAAATCGCCGTCGCCCGAGCATTCAAAGTCACTTTCATACGACCGCACGCTCAGTGTGGCGAGGGGGAGACCGACGTTTACGGGGCGCAGCAACATGTGCCGCTGATGAACATGCCCATTCCGGTTACTACCACTGTCAAGGAGTTTCATGATGTTTGAGTCGCGCTTCCGATCGCTGCTGGCGCTTGTTGCCTGCGTGCCCCTGCTGGCCTTCGCACCGAAAGCTGGTGCCCAGGCCTTTCCTGATCCCAATCGCAACATCGAGTTGATCGTGCCTTACGCGCCCGGTGGATCGACGGACGCGATGGCGCGGATGATTGCGCCCAGGCTGCAGGAAATCCTCAAGTCGCCCGTGGTTGTGATGAACCGCGCGGGCGCTGCCGGTGCCATCGGCACCGCGTATGGCCTTGCAACGAGCGACGGGTACCGCATCATCGCAGCCGGTAACTCCAACCTTGGTCCGGGGCTGATTGCGCGCGACAAGCCCAGCTACACGCTGGATGATGTCAGCTCGCTGGCGCGCGCAACCATCAACCCGCTGTTGTTCGTGGCCAAGAAGGGCCGATTCGCCAGCTTCGAGGCTTTTGTGAAAGAGGCACGAGAAAAGCCCGACACCATCACGTTTGGAACCTGGGGCCCGCGTTCACCCGCACATTTCTATGGCGAGATGATCGGCGACAGCATCGGGGGCAAGTTGCGGCACATCCCGTATGACAGCGGCTCGAAAGCGATGCTTGCCGCATTGGCCGGTCAGATCGACATCGCTGTCGCCACTGCAGCCACGGCAAAGGCCAGCATCAACAGCGGCCAACTGATGGGACTCTTCGTCAGCACCGACTACAAGCTTGCCGACTTTCCCAACGTGGAATCGATCAAGACCCTCGGTTACCCGAACGCGGTCTACGTGTCCTTTGAAGGCTTTGTCACTGGCGCCAAGGTACCGGCCGACCGCGTGGCCGTGTTGCGCAGCGCGTTTGAAAAGATTCTCAATGACCCGAAGGTCAAGGCATCACTGGCCGAAGGCGGTGCGGAGCCAAGTTACCAGAGCGGTCCGCAATACGACCAACACCTGCGCAGCAACCTCACGACTCTGAGCGAAATCCGCGCCAAGGTCGGAATGGAAGACTAAACCCCGTCACACAGAAAGCACACACATGACCATCATTGAAGGCGGAATCAACGTCTACAACGCCGCAGTAGGCGTCATCACGCTGGACACCAAGCTTCCGCGGGCACACGGTGACGTGGCCAATGCCCGAACCTGGCCTTTTCCCATGCTGTACCGCGTGGCGCGTGGCGCATCGCCGCATGTTGTCGTGCACGAGCGCGGGCAGGGGCTCAACAAAATCCTGGTGGACACGGCCAAAGAACTTGTGGCGTCGGGTGCGCGGGGCATCACAACCACGGGTGGCTTCCTTTCGCTGTTTCAGGACGAGCTTTCGGCTGAATGCGGCGTGCCTGTGGCGAGTTCTTCCCTCATGCAAATTCCTCTGGTGCAGAAGCTCCTGCCCAAGGGCAAGCGAGTGGGCGTGGTGACGGTGCACGGTCCGCGCCTGGGCCCCGATCACCTGATTGCCGCAGGAGCGCCAGGCGACACGCCTGTGGAAGGAACGGAAACGGGTGATGAACTGACGCGCGTGTTGTTGAAGGGTGAGACACGCCTGGACCTGGAGAAGGCCGAGAACGACGTGGTGCAAGCTGGACTTCGGCTGGTGAAGCGCCATCCGGACATCGGCGCGATCGTCACGGAGTGCCACAACATGGCGCCCTACGCAGCTGCGCTGTCCAAGGCGGTTGGCCTGCCCGTCTACGACCTGTACTCATTCATCGTCTGGTTCCAGGCCGGCCTGCAACCTCGCGTGTTCGAGAAGAACTAGCTTCCAGCCATCGATCTTCCCGCATCTCCACCCGACTTCAGGAGTAATAGCAATGAGTTTCTCCGATCGTTTGATCACTGGCCGGCCGGTGTGCCGCTGGGTGCTGACCCTGGCAGGTGGTTTGTGCGCGATGGTTGGTCAATCTGCACATGCCAACATCGACGCCCAATGCAAACAGCTTGCACCGGGATTTCCCTCACGCACCATCACCATGGTGGTCGGCTTTCCGCCTGGAGGTCAGAGCGGTCAAATCGCCCGCATGATGGCTGACGCGCTGACAGCCCGGCTCGGCCAGTCGGTGATTGTTGACAGCCGCAGCGGCGCCGGTGGGACGATTGGTGCCGCCGTGGTTGCAAAAGCACCTGCCGACGGGTACACGCTTTTCATGGCGACCATGGGAACGCACGCCATCAATGCCTCGTTGTATCCGAAGCTCCCATACGACCACTTGCGCGATTTCCGTGGTGTTGCCTATGTCATCAATGCGCCAAACGTCTTTGTTGCGCGTGCTTCGTCACCCGTGAAGACGATGGGTGAGCTGCAGGCCGAAGCCAAGGCCAATGCACGCAACATCAACATCGCGCTGCCTGGCAGCGGCACCAGCCCCCACTTGTCTTCAGCGTTGTTCGAGAGCATGGCCGGAATCCAGATGCAGGGCGTCCAATACCGCGGCAACGCACCTGCGTTGGTGGACGTCCTTGGGGGGCAGGTGGAGTTCATGGTGGATTCGGTGACCACAGCACTGCCTCATATCCAGCGCGGCGATCTGCGCGCCCTGGGTGTGACAACAGCGACGCGCAGCCCGTTGTTGCCCAATGTGCCCACAGTGGGTGAAACGATTCCAGGTTATGAGGTGAGTGCGTGGTGGGGCGTCGTTGCACCGGCGGGCACGCCCAATTCGATTGTCGATCGCATCAATTGCGAAGCCAATCTGGCTTTGAAAGACCCGAAACTTGTCGATCGATTCAAGGAGATGGGTGCCGTCACGCAACCGATGACCCCAGAGCAGTTCGATCAGCTCATCGCGCAAGACACCACCAAATGGGCGCGCGTGATCAAGGCGGCCAACATCAAGCTCGACTGATCCGTTTGACGCACGGAAATCAAGCGCAAATGCGTGCGCCGATGCGTGTGCCTGCATGAAGCAATGCAGGTGCCCGGAGCAAAAAAACATCATCAAAAAATTACTCAAGGAAGATCTCATGCCCCAGTACATTGAAGTCCGCGTCGACACCTCAGGTGTCGGGCTCATCCGCCTCAACCGTCCGGAGAAGCTCAACGCCTGGACCATTGAAATGCGCGAGGAAATCATGGCCACGTTGGCCGACTTCGATGCGCGCGACGATGTCCGCTCCATCGTCATGACGGGAGCCGGCAATCGCGCCTTCAGCGCGGGCCAGGATCTCGAGGAAGCCCACGATTTCGACACAGAACGCGTCGAAGCCTGGATGCGTGGGTGGGAGCGGTTCTACGACGCGCTGCGCAGTCTGCGCAAGCCGTTGGTGATGGCGCTCAACGGCACGGCAGCGGGCTCCGCTTTCCAGGTCGCGCTGCTGGGCGACATTCGTATTGGCCACACGGGCGTGCGCATGGGCCAGCCGGAAATCAACGCAGGCATCTGCAGCGTGACGGGTCCATGGATCATGAACGCCATGCTGGGCCTCTCGCGCACCATTGAGCTGACGCTGACGGGCCGGCTCATGGATGCGGATGAATGCCACCGCGTGGGTCTGCTGCATGAGATCGTGCCGGAGGGCGAGGTGCTTGGCCGGGCGATGGCCGTTGCATCGGGGCTTGCTGCCAAACCGCCTGTCGCCATGCGCCTGAACAAACAACGGTTCCGCGAGGTGAGCGAGGCAGGATTCCGTGATGCCATCGATGCGGGTATCCGCATCCATGTGGAGTCCTACCTGTCGGGTGAGCCGGCACGCATGATGGAAGAGTTCTTCCAGAAGCGTGGTGGGAAAGTGAAGTTCGCCTGACCCATGCATCGTTACCCCCATCTATTCCCGGTCCGATGTCCGGAAGACGGTCTGGACATCGTCCCGCTGCTCCATGGAGCACTCGTTGCAGGCGATGTGCGCACGCTCTATGAATTCGGCGACGACGTGTGGGCCGTCGACCGTTTTGCGCGCCGGGTCGCCGGGCTGCAGGACTGGCTTCGCGGGCATGGCCTGAAGCCTGGGCAGCGTGTTGCGGTCATGCTCGACAACACGCCTGATCACATCGCACTGATTGCCGCCCTCATGCTCGGTGGCATCGTGTGGGTTCCCATCAACACGCGATTGAAAGCCACCGGCCTGCAATATGTCATTGATCACTGCAAGCCGGATCTCGCGATTGCCGGAAGTGCTTATGCACCGCTGTGGCAAGAGGCCCTGGGGATCAGTTCGCACAATCTCCAGGTGACCGACATACCTTCCCCCGCAGAACAGGATGCAGATACCCCCTTGCGCGCAGAGGTCCGTCCAGACGACGTGCTCTGCATCATCTACACATCCGGAACAACGGGTGCGCCGAAGGGAGTGCTCTTCACGCATCGCATGATGCGCGTGGCAAGCGAGGCTGCCTTGCGCGTAGCCGACGTGCTGCCGGGTGACTGCCTTTTTCTCTGGGAACCCCTGTGCCACATCGGGGGGGCGCAGATGCTGCTGGCGCCATTCCTTGCGGATGTCAGGCTCCATGTCGTGGAGCGCTTTTCAGTCGGGAGGTTCTGGGATCAGGTGCGCGGCGCGCGCGCAACACACCTCCATTACCTCGGCGGCGTGCTCGAGATCCTCATGCGGGTTCCCACACCAGAACCCAGCAGCCACCTGCTGCGCACGGTATGGGGTGCCGGTCTCACGGCGCAGACCTGGCGCAAAGTGGATGAAATGTTCGGTCTGTCGATCCGCGAGTGCTATGGCATGACCGAATGCTCCAGCTTTGCCACGGTGAACGAAACGGGAAAACCTGGCTCCATCGGCCAGGCGCTCCCTTGGCTGCGCGTGGAGTTGCTGGATGGCGCGGGTCACCCGGCGCAGCAGGGAGAGGCCGGCGAGATAGTGCTGTCGAGCGAAGTGGATGGCATCTTCCTGGCGGGTTATCTCGATAACCCGGAAGCGACGGCAAAGACCATCCGCAACGGCCGGCTGCACACGGGGGATTTCGCACGGCGCGATGCCGATGGTGACCTGTTCTTCGTGGGCCGGGGCACCGACAGCATGCGCGTGCGCGGAGAAAATGTTTCGGCCTGGGAGATCGAACGCGTCCTGGCCCTTCATCCCGCCATCCAGGCGTGTGCGGCCGTTGGCGTGGACGGTGAGATCGGTGAGCAGGACATTCTGCTGTATGTGCAGGTCCGCGAGGGAGCGCCACTCGACTGGGATGAGCTGCTGCAGTGGTCGCGCAACCACCTGCCCAGCTATCAGGTGCCCCGCTACTATCTTCGTGTACAGGCTTTTGAAGTCACGCCGAGCGAACGCATCCGAAAGTCCCTGCTGCCGCGTTCGGTCGAAGGCGCATGGGACGCTGCCCCCGCGCGCGCATAGGCAATACCGGTTCATTGAAAGCCCCAAGTGATGGCATCGACAGAAGAACAACGACTTCTATACCTGGGAACGCGGGATATCCAGGCGCTGGCACTCACGCCGCGAGTCGTTTGCGATGCGCTTGCGGAGGGGTTTGCAAACCACGCCGCCGGCCGGTTCAACCTGCCGCCCAAGCAGAGTCTGGTGCTGGGGCCTGGGCACTTTTTCCAGTCACTCTCGGTGACTGGAAACGAAGGAGGTCATGCCGCAACGAAATGGGTGGGCCTGTCACCTGGCAATGCTGCGCGTGGTCTTGCCAATGTCAATGGCCTGATCGTTCTGAGTGATGTCGAGACTGGCGTGCCTCTTGCCGTCATGGATGCCAATCTGCTCACTGTCGCCCGGACGGCTGGCATGTCGGCACTCGGGGCGCGGTATCTCGCGCGCGCCGACAGCAAGAGCATCGGCTTCGTCGGTTGCGGCCAGCAGGCCAGAGGTAACCTGCTGGCGCTGAGCGACGTGCTGCCCGGTCTGGAGCACGCCGTCACGTATTCGGCATCGAGCGCAAGCGCACAAGGCCTCGCGCGATGCGCCACGCAGCTGGGCATGTCTGCACGCGCGACGCTGGACAGCGAAGAAGTGCTCGGGTGCGATGTGATCGTGACCTCAGTTTCCGGAGGACCGGCACTCAAGCCCTTCCTGGATGCGTCCAGGGTGCGCCCAGGCGCATTCGTTGCGGCTGTGGATCTGGGGCGGTCATGGCGACCGGAGACGCTCGACCAGTTTGATCTCAAGGTCACCGACGACCGTAGCCAGGCCGACGATCCTGCCAACCGGTCCAAACTGGCTTTCAAGGGACGCTTTGACGCCGATCTGGCTGAACTTGTGTCCAACTCAGGCACAGGCCGCCAGGACGCAAGGCAGAAGACGTTGTTGCTTTTCCCGGGGTTCGCGCTGGGAGACCTTGTGATTGCCAGCCTTGCCTATCACAGCGCGCGGAATGCAGGCATCGGGACATGGCTGCCACGCTGAGTCGGATCGCCTATGTTTGAAACCCCCAGCGGACATCACACACCGCCACGCCAGACGGCTTCGCACTGGGGTGTCTACAACGTTGCAGTCGATGCGCAAGGTCGTCTGATTGAAGTTGGAGGACATCGCCAGGATCCGCATCCTTCACCGTTGAACTCAGGCATGGTGGAGGCCGTTCACAGCCCACTGCGGATCACGCAGCCGCATGTCCGTCACAGCTATCTGAAGCACGGTCATCGAACACAGGTCAAACGGGGTTCAGAGGCGTTCGTGCCCGTGAGCTGGGAGCTTGCACTTGACCTGGTGGCACAGGAACTGGTGCGCGTGAAAGCGGAGCATGGGAACGAGGCCATATACGGAGGCTCATACGGTTGGGCGAGCGCGGGCCGCCTGCATCACGCGCCGAGCTTGCTCAAACGATTTCTCGGGCTGCATGGTGGCTACGTAGACAAGCGTGGCAATCACAGCTGGGGCGCGGCATATCACATCATGCCCTACGTGATTGGCCGGGCCGACATCAGCCAGTTGACGACGGCTTGGCCGGCGGTGCTCGGGGCCTGCCGTCTCATCGTGATGTTCGGCGGTGCGCCGATCAAGAATGCCGAGATCGCCAATGGTGGCGAGGTGCGCCACGAAAGCCGTGAATGGCTGGCCCGCGCCAAAGAGGAAGGCATCGAGTTCGTCAACATCAGTCCGGCGCGCAGCGATGCAATGCAGAGCCTCGATGCCCAGTGGCTGCCGATTCGCCCGAATACCGATGTGGCGCTGATGCTGGCGCTGGCTCACACGCTGCTCACCGAGGGCTTGCACGACCGCGAGTTCCTGGCCAGGTACTGCGTCGGCTTTGAAGAGTTCTCCCGGTATCTGCTCGGCCACCAGGATCGCACGCCCAAGGATGCGGCATGGGCAGCGGCCATTTGCGGCGTCTCCATGGAAACCATTGCCACGCTCGCGCGCCGTATGGCGTCCACTCGGACAATGATCACCACCAGCTGGTCAATCCAGCGTGCCGATCATGGCGAGCAACCGTACTGGATGACGGTCGTGCTGGCCGCGATGCTCGGGCAGATCGGCTTGCCGGGGGGAGGCTTCAGTTTCGGATTCGGGGCCAACAGCAACATCACTTCCCCTCGGAACAGCGACATTCCGCGCCCCAAGATCTCCCTGGGGAGCAATGCCGTCCAGCAGCATGTGCCCGTCGCGATGGTGGGAGACATGCTCAGCCATCCCGGCAAGGTCATCGACTACAACGGGTCGAAGCTCACCTATCCCGATATTCGCATCATCCACTCGATGGGCGGCAATCCATTTCATCACAACACCAACCTCAACATGTTCCTTCCGGGCTGGCAGCGGCCGGAGACCGTCATCGTGCATGAGCCGTGGTGGAACCCGGTGTCTCGTCATGCAGACATCGTGTTGCCGTCCACCACGTCGTTCGAGCGCAATGACATCATGGCCGCGGAGCTCGGTCGCGACTGGGTCTCGATGCATCAGGTCATTGCGCCCGTCCATCAGTCCCGCAACGACTTTGACATCCTTGCGGATCTCTCGGCCAGGATGGGGTTCGAGTCGCAATTCACCGAAGGCCGCAGTGAGATGGGCTGGCTGCGCCACATGTACGAAGAGGCGCGCGTGATTGCCATCGCGCGTGGGTATGCACCACCTTCATTCGACGAGTTCTGGCAAACGGGCATCTACGAATTCCCGGTCTCGCAGCCGAGCGGGCCCCTGCTAGGCGAGTTCGTCGCCCAACCCGTGAAGCACCCGTTGCAGACCCCCTCGGGTCGCATCGAGATCTACAGTGCAAAGATCGCCTCTTTTGGTTATGAGGATTGCCCACCACATCCTGTATGGATGGAGCCGGCCGAGTGGCTCGGAAGCGCGCTCGCGGACCAGTATCCGCTGCATCTGCTGTCCAACCAGCCGGGCACACGGTTGCATAGCCAGAATGACATGGCCACGGTCAGCCGCAGTTCAAAAGTGGCGGATCGCGAGCCGATCCATCTTTCTGCTGCTGATGCTGAAAGCCGGGGCATTTGCGCGGGCGACATTGTCTGCGTATTCAACTCGCGCGGCGCTTTCCTCGCAGGTGCGGCAGTCGATGAAGGACTGATGCAAGGGGTGGTGCAGATCGCGACAGGCGCGTGGTTCGACCCTGCGGAGCAAGGCGTCCCGGGGAGCCTTGAAAAGCACGGGAACCCGAACGTCGTGACGCTGGGCAAGGGCACATCCAGGCTCGGACAATCGTCCACTGCGCAAACTGTGCTGGTCGAGATCGAGAAGTACCACGGGTCCCCTCCCCAGGTCACCGCATTTGATCATCCACCGACCGTGGTGTCGCTTGGCTAGATCCGCTTCATGACCAGCGCATGGCTGGTTCAAACCCTATGTCCAAAAAGACCAGAATTGCGTTCATAGGCGCCGGCAACATGGCCACGGCCCTGGCACGCGGGCTTCAGCGTTCCGACTCGAAGATCGACTGGTCCATTGCAGCGACCGATCCTGACGATTCCCAGCGCGCCCGGTTCACGGCGTCGGTTTCTGGCGCTTCTGTCAGTGCCAATGCGGCTGAGGCCTTGTGTGGCGCCGATGTCGTGATCTGGGCTGTCAAGCCTCAAGTCCTGCCGGCAGTCGCGGCTGAGCATGCAAGCAAGACGAGGGATGCCTTGCACCTGAGCATTGCAGCAGGAGTCCGGCTCCTGGACCTGGCGCGGTGGTTCGGCAGCTCGCGCATCGTCCGCGCCATGCCCAACACGCCGGCGCTTGTTGGCGCCGGCATCTGCGGCTTGCTCGCAGGCGCGGCGGTCACGGACGAAGACCGGATACAGGTCGAGAACATCCTGGAGCCGACGGGTGAGATCTTCTGGGTGTCTTCGGACGAAGCCATGGATGCGGTCACCGCCATCACGGGCAGTGGCCCAGCCTATGTGCATCACTTCATGGAAAGCCTGAGCGAGGCTGCCGTGCAGTCCGGATTCGAACCTGAGCTGGCGCGCCGAATGGTACTGGCGACCGTTCTGGGGACAGCCCGTCTGGCCCAGGATCAACCCGTCGCGTTCGGTGTCTTGCGGCAGCAGGTGACATCACGCGGCGGAACCACAGCTGCGGCACTTGATGTGCTCGACGCACGTGGAACAAGAGACGCCGTCATGGCAGCTGCGCGCGCCGCGCTCGTGCGTGCGCGTGAGCTCGGAGCCGAACTCTCTTGAGAATCCAATCAGTTGAACAACCACTCTCGCGCAATCATGTGCACCCCGAGCAGGGCCAGGCAGCTGAGAAAAACTCGTTTGAAGACCAGGGGAGACAACCTGTCGCGCAGGTATTCCCCCAGCTGCATGCCGGCAATGGCAGGCAGCAGCATCAGGGTTGAGACACCGAGCGTTGCCACCGGGTAGCTCGAGTTGACGTACAGGCCCATGGCCAGCGCCAGTGTCGACACGGTGAACGAAATCCCCATCGCCTGGATGAGTTCGTCGCGCTGCAAGCCCAGGCCCTGCAGATACGGAACCGCAGGAATCGCGAACACCCCAGTGGCCGACGTCACGAACCCGGTGATGAGGCCAACCATCGGCCCCAACCATCGCTGAGATGCCACAGGCACCGTGAAGCCTTTGCCGCTCAGGCTCCACAAGGCGTAGGCGATCAGCGCGGCGCCCAAGGAAACCATGGCCCAGGCCCCTGCCGGTGCGCCCAGCCACCATGCGCCGCCCAACGTGCCCGTGAAGACGCCGACCTGCATGGGGGCAAGCCGCCGCACCATCGGCCACGCCGTTGTCCAGGGCCGGATCTGCCAGACGTTGGTGATCAGCGAGGGAATGATCAGAAGTGCCACGGCTTGCACGGGTGCCATCATCAATGCCAGCAAGGCGATCGAGATCGTGGGCAGCCCCAGACCCACGACGCCTTTGACGATGCCGGCCAGCAAGAAGACGCCAATGACCAGTACAGGCGGAGCGCCCGCCATCGTGGCGGAAAAGGTTTCGATCAAGGACATGGGTTCTCGAGGTTCGGCAGATGCACGATTCTCCGGAATCCCGTGCACCGCCCGCATCCGGATTTGACGGAGCGAGCCTCAGGCGTGGCCAGAGGCTGATTCTCGGGAAACGTGGTAGTTTTATGCCATGCGTTTCGACCTCACCGATCTGCGACTCTTCCTCAATGTCCTTGAGGCAGGAACCATCACCGGTGGGGCCGAGAGCACCCACATGACCCTTGCCTCCGCCAGTGAACGCATTCGCGGCATGGAGGACACGCTGGGCTCGCCGCTGCTGTTGCGCGACCGTCGCGGCGTGCAGCTCACCCCCGCCGGCCGCACCCTCGCGCACCATGCGCGGCTCGTTCTCCTGCAGGTGGACCGCATGCAAGGCGACCTGGGCGACTATGGCATGGGACTCAAGGGACACGTCCGCGTGCTTTGCAACACCTCAGCGCTGAGCGAACATCTGCCAGAGGTGCTGAGCGGATTTCTCACCACTCATCCCGGCATCTCGGTGGATCTGGAGGAGCGCACAAGCCATGAAATCGTCGATGCCGTGCGCAACAGCCTCTGCGACATCGGCGTCGTGTCCGATGCGGCCGATCTCGAGGGCCTGGAAGTTTTCCCTTTTCGGGAGGATCCCCTGTCGGTGGTTGTCCCACGCGACCACCCCCTGGCACATCGCTCCCGGGTTTTCCTGGTCGATCTTGTCGACTGCGCCTTCGTCGGATTGGCCGAGGGCAGCGCGTTGCAAGAACACGTGTCGCACCACGCGCGCCGTCTCGGCAAGCGGCTGCATTACCGGCTCCGCCTGCGCAGCTTCGAATCGATCTGCCGCATGGTCGGACTTGGCATCGGTGTGGGGATCGTCCCCCAGGCGGTAGCCGCTCGCTGCTCGCGTTCAGCCCGCGTCAAGCGCATTGCGCTGGCCGATCCATGGGCAGTCCGCAATCTCGTTCTGTGTGTGCGGCGTCTGGATCAATTGCCTGCGCATGCCCAACAGATGGTGCAGCACGTGCTTGGCCCACGGCCCGGCACCTGACGCGTCGTCGGACATCTCAGCCTCCCCATGCCGCGCAGACGTCCTGACCGCTGGGCGCCTGTCGCAGCCGGTTCAGGAAATCGAGTTGCATCTTGCCCACCGCACTCCCCTGCGCCGCCGCCTTGCGAAGCCAGAGACCGGCCTCGCAGCGGTTGGCCTTCACGGTGGGCCCATACAGCGTCGGGCCGACGAGCAGAGCCATGCCCAACATCTCTTGCGCTTCGACATTGCCGTGCGACGCCGATTCACGGAGCCGGTTGAGCATGGTGCGGTACTCGCGAGCGCTCTGTGCCTCGAGGCCCATCTGAAGGTTCTGCTCCGGCGTTGGAACCATATGGGGAGTGGCCGATGCGGTCGCAGCGAAGGTTGCCGCGCAGAGCCACATGGAAAGCGCGAACGCGCCGGACCCAAGGTGAAATCGTGAAACGAAAAGAGGCATGGATATCTCCGTTAGATGAAAGTGCCATGCATCTTTTCGGAGGATCGGCGGTATGAAAAGCTGGATGTTCCTGACCTGGTCTCAGGCACTGGCTGAGCATTGCGCATGCATGTTTCAACTCACCTGTTTGCTACATGGACGTTGAGGCTGGATACCTTGCGCCGGTTCCTTTCGGCGAACTTCGTGCGCTGCCGTACGGAGGGGCACTCATTTCTACTGCCCACTCTTCTTCTGATTTTCGAACGTGGAACGGAATCCGGCACTGTTTTGCGTGTTGCTCGAAACGAAACCCATGACGACTTCGTTGAAGGCATTTGGGTTGTCCCGATGCGCGCCATGCCCGCAAGCGGGAATACGGACAGGGGCTGCTTGCGTCATGACCTGGCTGAGCGCCTTGAAGATCGCGTCGTGAATCGGCTCCGTTCTCTCTCCCGCCAACAGCAATGTCGGGACTTCAAGGGTTCGAAGGTGCTCTTCGTCCAATTGCGGAAAGGGTTCTTCCGAGGCGAGAAGGCAGCGCATTGCCCGAGCGTTCTCGAGGCGCCGCGCCATCCCTATTTTCGAAGTGGCAAAGTTCGGGGTAGTGCCGTTGATGCCTTCCACCAGCAGCTTGACGGCCTGTTCCGTATCACCTGCCTTGAATGCTGCGTCTGCAGGAAATAGAACCTCCAGCTCGAACTTGCGCCGCACTTGCTTGCCACCCAGGAGTCGGTCCGCAAGATGCATGAGCGGTGGCTCTGCGATTGCCAAGGCGGACACGGCCTCCGGCGATCGTAGAGCCAACATCAAAGCGGTGTACGCTCCATAGGATGTTCCCACCAGGATAGCTGGCTCCGAACACCAGTTTTCGAGCAGCTCGCCAAGATCTGCTGCCTCATCTCGGACAGATTTGTAGCCCCTTGCAAGCTCGTTTGCATTCGGGACGCTGTACCTGCGGCTGTACGTGATGCATCGATATCTTTCAACGAATACAGGCCATTGCGGCTCCCAGGATCGCCAATCTCCGAAACCCCCATGCACGAAGACAAGGGGAGGGCCTTCGCCCTCAGAAAGGTAGTGAAATTCGTTGCCGCTGCGGAGTTGGATTCGCTTGAGTCGTGACGGGTGCATTTCAGGTTATTCGATGGTGACGGTAGCGGCGATGGCCCGAAGCTTTACGTCGTCCTTCACCAGAAATTGCCGGAATGCGTTGGGATCTGCATATTCCACAAGCACGTTGCCATTGCGGGCCTCAGTTTCCCGAAACGCCTGATCGGCGAGAACCTCGCGCATGACGGCAGAAAGCTTGGCAACGATGGCCGGAGGCAGGTTGGGAGGTGCAGCCAAGCCACCCCACAAGTCAGCTTCAACCCCCTTCACCACCTTGCCTTCATTGACGGTGGCAATTTCAGGCGCAGTGGGGTCGCGTTTGAGCGAAATGACACCGAGCGACTTCAACTTTCCCTGACGAATCAGAGAAAGCGCAGAGGACAGTGCGATGGTTCCTACCTGGACGTGACCACCGACGAGGTCCGTCATCAACGGCCCGCCTCCTTTGTAGGCAATGACGTTGAATTTGAAGCCGGCGGCGTTGGCGAACATGATCCCGCCGAAAGTCTGCAACGTTGCCATGCCGGTCGCACCCAGCGGGATCACACCGTTGTTCTTCTTGGCATATTCCACCAGCTCGTCCGAGTTGTTGGCAGGGAAAGAGGGATGCGCAACAAGAATGGTCGGAACCGAGAACAAACGGGCGATGGGGGTGAAGTCCTTCGCGGCATAGCCTGCCTGTTTCATGGCGATCGGAGCCATCATCATGTCGTTGACGGTGCCCAGCAGCAGCGTGTATCCGTCTGGTTGAGCCCGCAGCACCTTCTGACCGGCCAGCGTCCCGGACGCTCCACCCACGTTTTCGACCACGACTGGCTGGCCCAGACGCTTGCTCATTTCAAGTGCCAGTGCGCGACCAACGCGGTCTGTCACAGCCCCAGGAGGAAAGGGGACCACCAGCGTTACTGGCTTCTCGGGATAGCTCTGCGCTTGTAGCGGTGTCGATGTCACAGCCATCGCTACGAACATGGCAAGGACTCCACGCCGCAGGAGAAGGGGATGCTGAAGGTTCATTTTTTGTCTCCGTATGAGTACTTCGAAGAAGCTACTGTGCGCCGGCATGCGATAAATATCTAATAGAATATTCCTCCTATCAATAATCATTGGTAATGGCAATGAGCGCACCCAGTTCTGTCGTTCTGAGAAATCGGCTGGTCAGCCACGCTCGGATACGGCATCTTCAAGTGCTGATGCGCGTCGCTGAGTTTGGAACCGTCACCCGCGCGGCGCAGGCGATTGGCGTGACGCAGCCCGCCGTTACGCATGCGCTGGCAGACCTTGAGGAGATGCTGGGAACGCCGCTGTTTTTTCGACATGCTCGCGGCATGAATCTGACACCAGCTGGACAAGCCCTACTGCCCGTCGCAAGACGAATCCTTGCCGCGATAGACGATGGCGCCGAGCAAATTGCAGCCGTTGCGCGAAACGGTTCTGGCGTTGTGCGAGTGGCAGCAATCACGGCAGCCATCGCAGGATTCCTGGTCAGGAGTGTGCCGGCGTTCCGGAAGAAGCACCCGGGGATAGTCGTTCAGCTTCAGGAGGCCGATCCATTCAGACAGGCCGACCTTGTCTCCCGCTCTGACATCGATGTTTCCTTCTGCCGTGCTCCCTCCGTGACGCCTGCAGGCTGGCGATTCGTTCCTCTCATCGAGGACCGTTTTGCTGTCGTTGCAGGGTCGGGGCATCCTTTGTTGAGCAAATCACGTGTTGGAATGGCTGCACTGAGGCAAGCCACATGGCTGATTGCGCCTGCATCTACCGCAGCACGAGAGGCATTCGATCGCCTCTTTGGAAGCGATGACGCAATGCCGGCTTCCTCTCAGGTCATTACAAGCGTCCCGGCAATGTTCTGGGCAATGCTTTGCCAGGAAGAGCTACTTGCCATCCTGCCTGCCAGCTTCGCCAGGCAACTTGTTGATGCCGGTGAAATCTTCGAAGTAAAGCTGGAAGAGGAAATCCCGTTCGAGCCGATCGGCATGCTCCATCCAGAGGTTGATATGGGAGAAGGCGCTCAGACCTTTTGCCAGTTCTTGGAAGGGTTTGCATTGCGCGAGAAGACTTCTGTTCCTCCAGGGAACACCCGACGCCGCCGACGACCGTGAACCAGTGGTTGCCGACTGGTTCACACCAGATTCGTGAGTTTGAATCCTACGTCGCGGTGAGAGCAATCTGCTCGTCCTGGCAGTCCTGTGGGGCGTTGTACCCCTCTCTGGTGGTGGTTCGAGTTTTTCTTCATTTACCCGAACATCATTCTCCAGAAAAGTTTGAGCTGGTGAAGCATGGGGCTCAGTTCTCTTTGGCAATATGGGCCGCCATCGCCTTGGCCCTCGCGGCGTACTCGACAAATGACTACTTCAAAGTTCCCGAGCCGCCGAAGGTGGGTGCATACCAGGCGCGATAGGCCTAGCGGTGTTGGCCCTGGGGCGGGGCATCTTCAAAGAGCCGATTCAAGAGGCAACTTGCAGATAGCTGCGGGCGCGTGCGAGCACGGGCGCATCCACCATGGCGCCTTCGAACTGGAACGCGCCGGCCCGCTGTGCGCTCGCGGCCGCCAGCACGCGCCGCGCCCAGTCGACCTGGGCAGAGGTCGGACCCAGTGCCACGTTCACCGGGTCGACCTGGCTTGGATGGATGCACAGCTTGCCCGTGAAACCGAACCGCCGGCTCCGCTGGGCATCCTGCGCCAGGCGGTCCGGATCGTGGAGGTCGACCGTCACACCGTCCACGGGGCCGGGCAGGCCGGCGCGCCGCGAGGCGGAAACGAATGCGAGTCGCACGGCGTCGAGCTCGCGCTCCTCCGCATCGCATTGCATGCCGAGATCACCCTGGAAATCGAGATGGCCGAAGACCAGGCGCGTCACGGCCGGAGCGCGCGCAATGGTGTCCAGCGCGGCCAGTCCTTCGGCCGACTCCACCAGCGCCAGCAGAGCGGTGTCACCGGTCTGAAGCGCCAGCGCATCAAGCTGCGCGCCCGACTCCGTCTTGGCCAGCATCACGGCGCCCGGGCCGGCGGGCATTTGTCGCGAGAGCCAGGCCACATCGTCGGCGTGCCACGGGCTGCTTGCTGCGTTGATGCGAATGGCGATGCGTGCGCGCGTGGCCTCGTCCAGCTGCTGCCAGTGCCCGTCCAGTGCCGCGCGGGCCTGCGCCTTGGCCGCCGGTGCCACGGCGTCTTCCAGGTCGAGAACCACCATGTGCGCGCCGCATGCCAGGGCCTTGGCCAGCCGTTCCAGCCGGTCGGCTGGCAGAAAGAGGAAGGTGCGTGCAGAGGTGGCGGAATTTTCCATAAATAAACCGTCAGGACGGATTATTATAAGGACCTGACCCAAGAACGGAGTGCGATGAAAATCCTGATTGTCTATGCCCATCCCGAGCCCCTCTCGTTCGGACGCGCGCTGCTGGATCGCTCGGTCGCGACCCTCATGGATTGCGGGCACGAGGTGGTGGTTTCCGACCTGTACGCCATGGGTTTCAACCCCGTGGCCACCGGTGACGATTTCACGCAGCGACGCTTTCCGGATGCCTTGCAGTACGACCGGGAACAGAAACTGTCGTCGCAACGGAACACGTTTTCGCCGGACATCCAGACCGAGCTGGACAAGCTGCTGGCCTGCGATCTGCTGATCCTTCAGTTCCCGCTCTGGTGGTTCTCGGTGCCCGCCATCCTCAAAGGCTGGATTGATCGCGTGTTCGTCAATGGCACCGTCTATGGCGCCGGTGGCATGCGCTTCGATCAGGGCGGTCTCAAGGGGCGCAAGGCCATGCTGGCTCTCACCACGGGGTGCTTTCCCGAGATGATGGAGTCCGACGGGCTGCTGGGTCAGCGCGATGTGATCCTCTGGCACCTTCACCATGGCACTTTCGGCTACAGCGGACTGCAGGTGCTGGAGCCCTTCGTGGGCTGGTCGATCCAGTACACGGACGTCGACAAGCGCAAGGACTACCTGGATGCGTATGAGGCGCGCCTGCGCCACATCGAGCATGAAGACACCATGCCCACGCACACATTGACCGAGTTCGGTCCCGACTGGCGGCTCAAGCCCGGGATCGAGCCTCGAACGGCGGGCCATCGCCGTTCCACTCAGCAAGGGTGATGCATGCCAAGCACGCCCTGGAACGAACTCGACATCCCTCAACTGCTGGCCCTGGACGCGGTGGCGCCGGGCCTCTGGCGCACGCGCCATGGCGACGCCAACCTCAACGGTCGTTCCTACGGTGGCCAGCTCCTCGGACAGGCCATGATGGCGGGCTTGATGGACGTGCCCGCGGGGCGCGAGCCCACCATGATGCAATTCCTCTTCCTGCAAGGCGCGATGCCGCAGGACACCGTGGACCTGCAGGTCACGGAACTGCAGGAAGGCAAGCGGTTCAGTTCAAGGCACGTGCGCGGCAGACAGGACAACGGCCGTCTGGTGCTCGATGCGCAGGTCACCTGCGCCCTGCCGATGGAGTCGCCCACCCACGGCCAGCCCAGCACGGCGCCGGTGGGGGAACGACCCGAGGACCTGGCCACGCTCGACGAGGTCGACCCCGCTCTGATGCGAGGCATCCGGCGCCTGGGCGGCTACTCCGAAGACCGCAAGCCCAGCATCGAATTCCGCATCCCGGATGCCGGTCGACAACTCGCGCCCGATACCATGAACGGGCGCTTCCGCTTCTGGATGCGTGCAGCGCGCCCCGTGCCGGAGGACACGCGCATTCATGCGGCGGTGTTCGCCTACCTATCAGACTGGTGGCTCAATTTCAGCTCGCTGGGTCTGCACCTGCGAGACCTGGGTGAGCGCCGGCTCTACATCTCCAGCCTGAACCACGCGATCTGGCTGCACCGGCCGTTGCGCGTCGATCAGTGGCTCCACGTGGACTGCGTGAGCCCGGCTGGTGCCAGCGGCCGCAGCCTCTCCATGGGCGCGGTGCACGATGTGCAGGGCCGGTCGCTGGCGACCCTCACGCAGGAATGCCTGATGGCCTACGCCGACTGATCCCGAACGACCGGCGGCGGCATCACACCTGCTCTTGTGGCAGATGCACCACCACGCCGTCGAGCTCGGGTGTCATGCGGATCTGGCAGCACAGCCGGCTGTTCTCGCGCAGTTCCGGCACGCCTTCCAGCATGAACACCTCGGTCTCCGAGCGGGCCGGCAACGCCGCTGCCCAGGGCTGGTCCACGTAGCCATGGCAGGTGGCGCAACTGCACGACCCCCCGCAATCGCCCAGGATGCCGGGGACGGCGTTGTCGAGCGCGACCTGCATCAGGCTTTTGTTGAGCGGCGCCTGGACCTGGTAGGTGGCGCCGGCGTGATCGATGAAGACGACGGTGGGCATGCGATGTACTTTCTTTGATGCACGAGACGGCAGAATACGTTGACATAGTCCGTCCCGTCGGACTATTATTGCACCAACGATTCGCTCCAACAACCCTTTCGGGAGACAGCATTTGGAACACAGCGCCACCATCTCGATCGCGCCTTCGAGGTCCTCGTCGGCGCCCGCCTGGGACCACCTCGTGCGGACCGATCAGGTCCATGGCTCGCTTTACACGGACCCCGTGATCTACCAGGAAGAACTGCGCAAGATCTGGTTTCGAACCTGGGTCTACGTGGGCCACGAAAGCGAGATACCCAACGCCAACGACTACGTGATGAAGTCCATCGGCCCCGAGCCGGTGATCATGACGCGCGACAAGACGGGCACCATCCACCTGCTGCACAACCGCTGCGCGCACCGTGGCAACCGCGTGTGCATGAGCGAGCAGGGCAACGCCCGTTCGTTCACCTGCCCTTACCACGGCTGGACCTTTGCGAACGATGGGGACCTCAAGGGCTATCCCTTCCCCTCGGGCTATGAGGGCGTCGATCGTCGCGAGCTGGGCCTGGGCCGTGTGGCGCGCGTGGGCAACTACCGAGGCTTCATCTTCGGGTCCATGGCGGCAGAGGGGCCCACCCTCGGAGAACACCTGGGTGCGGCCGCGGGTGCCATCGATGCGCTGTGCGACACCTCGCCCGAAGGCGAGGTCGAGATCACCGCCGGCTTCCTCAAGCACAAGGTCAAGGCCAACTGGAAGTTCCTGGTGGAGAACGAAACCGATGGCTACCACCCTTCGTTCGTCCACGCGTCCATCTTCGAGGTGGCACAAAGTGGCATCGGTACGCTCTACAGCGCCGAATCTACCGCGGTCTCGCGCGACTTCGGCAACGGGCACACAGAGAACGACCTGCGCCCGGAGTTCCGCAAGCGCGACGTGCCGATGTCCTGGTTCGGCACCACAGCCGACAAGCTGCCTGACTACGTGGAGAAGATGAACGCGGCGCATGGCCAGGAGAAGGCCCGCCAGGTCATGATCGACGGCACGCCGCACATCATGATCTTCCCCAACCTGTTCATCGCGGAGATCCAGATCTTCGTGATCCAGCCGCTCGGGGTGGACGAAACGGTGCAGCACGTGACCGCCCTGCAGTTCAAGGGCGCTCCCGACCTCAACCGCCGCCTGCGCCAGCAGACCATGGGCTCGGTGGGCCCGGCCGGCTTCCTGCTGGCCGACGATGCCGAGATGTACGAGCGCACGCAGATGGGCGTGCAGATGCGCAACCCCGAATGGCTGTACCTCGGCCGCGGCAAGCACCGCGAGCGGCGCGACGAAAACGGCTTCCTGATTGGCGACAACACCGACGAGGTCCCGACCCGTGGCATCTGGCGCCATTACAAATCGATGATGGAGGCCGACTGATGGCCATGACACCCGAACAACGGGAAACGCTCCAGGACGTCACGCAGTTCATCTACCGCGAAGCGCGGCTGCAGGACGAGCACCAGTACGACGAATGGGAAAGCCTGTGGACCGACGACGGCGTCTACTGGGTGCCCGCCAACGGCGACGACATCGATCCGGAGCAGAAGATGTCGATCCTCTACGACAACCGCTCGC
The DNA here is from genome assembly GCF_051860785.1 of Hydrogenophaga sp. Classification (GTDB taxonomy): domain Bacteria; phylum Pseudomonadota; class Gammaproteobacteria; order Burkholderiales; family Burkholderiaceae_C; genus Hydrogenophaga. Next base: position 135,918 of record NZ_JBIMLB010000012.1, on the reverse strand, counting down.
GCATCGCCCTGCGCATCCGCCAGTACCACACCGGCAAGCGCTTCAGCCAGACGCCGCAGTCGCGCCTGCGCCGCCTGGTGTCCAACGTGGAGATTCTGTCCGACGAGGGCACTGAACTGCGCGTGGCGGCCAACGCCATGGTGTTCGAATCGCGCACGCGCGGCGACGTGGTCTGGGCATCGCGCAACGAATACACGCTGCGCCGTGAAGGCAGTGGCTTGCGCATCGCCTTCAAGAAGGTGATGCTGGTCAACAACCACACGGCCCTGCACTCCATGGCCTTCCTGATCTGAGGCACACGCCATGAACCCTTCTTCCCCCAACGCCGCACCCGAGGTGCTGATCGCCGAAGGGCCGGCGCTGCTCGAGATCCACGCCGATGGCGTGGCGCACATCCGCCTGAACCGTCCCGAGTCGGCCAACGGCCTGAACATCGAACTGCTCAAGGCGCTGCACGAGGTGGTCATGCAGGTGCATGGCCATGCCCGCGTGCGCGCCGTGCTGATCACCGGCGAGGGCAAGAACTTCTGTGCGGGGGGTGATGTGCACACCTTCCTCTCCAAGGGCGAAGACCTGCCGCACTACATCCGCGTGGCCACCTCGTACCTGCAACTGGTCGCGGCGGGTCTGATGCGGCTGAATCCGCCGGTGGTGTCGGCGGTGCACGGCTTTGCGGCCGGCGGTGGCGGCATGGGGCTGGTGTGTTCGTCCGATTTCGTCATGGCGGCCGAGTCCGCCAGGTTCCTGGCCGGCGCCACGCGCGTGGCCATGGTGCCGGACGCGGGGGTGTCGGTCACGCTCACCCAGCTCGTCGGCCTGCGCCGCGCCACCGAAATCCTGATGCTCAACCCCGTGATCACGGCATCCGAGGCCAAAGAGATGGGTCTCATCACCCGCGTGGTTCCCGACGACCGCCTGGCCGAGGAGGCGCTGGCCCTGGCGCGCCAGCTGGCCGCAGGTGCACCGGCCGCGCTGGCCAACACCAAACGCCTGCTGTGGAGCGGCATTGGCCAGGGCGTGGAAGCCGTGATGCCCGAAGAGAACCAGACCCAGGCCGTGCTCAGCGGCATGGCCGATGCGCGCGAGGGCCTCTCGGCCGTGATCGAGAAGCGCGCACCGCGCTTCGTGGGCCGGTGATGAGCGCGACCGCAGCAAGCCCCCTGGCGGGACGGCGCGCCATCGTCACGGGCGGTGCCAGTGGCATCGGCGCGGCCATCGCACGGCGCCTGGCCGCCGACGGCGCGAGTGTGCTCATTGCCGATCTGCAGGGTGACGCCGCCGCACGCCTGGCCGCCGAGATCGGCGCGACCAGCGTGCAGCTCGACGTGGTCGATTTCGATCGCGTGCAGGCCGTCGTGCGCGAACACGGCCCCTTCCACATCCTGGTCAACAGCGCGGGCGTGGACCAGCATGCCTTCTTCACCAAGACCACCCCCGCCGACTGGCACCGCCTGCTGGCGGTGAACCTGGAGTCGGTGCTGAACACCACCCACGCGGTGCTGCCCGCCATGCAGGCGGCGGGCTACGGTCGCATCGTCAACGTGGCGTCCGAAGCCGGTCGCCTGGGTTCGCGGGGTGGCTCGGTCTACGCGGCTGCCAAGGGCGGGGTCATTGCGTTCACTCGCTCCATCGCGCGCGAGAACGGCCGCAAGGGCATCACGGCCAATGTGGTCGCCCCCGGCCCGATCGACACGCCGCTGCTGCGCAAGGCGGTGGAGCACGCGGGCGAGAAGATCATGGAGGCCATGACCGGTGCCACGCTGGCCGGGCGCCTGGGCACACCCGACGAAGTGGCGGCGGCCGTGGCGTTCCTTGCGTCGGAAGCGGCGGGCTTCGTCACCGGCGAAGTGCTGGGCGTGTCCGGTGGCATGGGGTGTGGGGCATGAACCCGGCCGTGCAAGCCATCGTCGAGCGCGTTGGCCAGACCTATCGCCGCTGGCGCCGTGACACCCCGGTGGCGCAGATGCGCGCCGACTGGGACGCGCTCTTCAGCTCGCGCGCCGATGCGCTCGTCGAGCCGGTGGATGCGAACAGCGTGCCGTGCCAGTGGATCTGCGCACCGGGCGCTCGCGAAAACCGCGTCGTGGTCTATTTCCATGGCGGGGGATTCCAGGTGGGCTCGCTCGCTTCGCACGCGGAGCTCATGGCCTGCATCTCCAGTGCCGCGCAGGCCCGCGTGCTGGGGGTGGACTACCGGCTCGCGCCGGAGCATTGGTACCCCGCAGCCCTGGAAGACGCCCTGGCCGCCTGGCGGTGGCTGCTGGCCCAGGGCATGCGGCCTTCGCAGGTGGCCGTGGCGGGCGACTCCGCCGGTGGTGGACTGGCACTGTCCCTGCTGCTGGCCTTGCAGGCCCGGGGCGAGTCGTTGCCCGTGGCTTGCTGGGGCTTGTCCGCCTGGACCGACCTCACCGTGTCGGGCTCCAGCTACGAGACGCGGGCCGCCCTCGACCCCATTCATCAGCGTCCCATGATCGTCGCGATGGCCCGGAACTACCTGGGCACTGAAGGCGACGCGAAAGACCCCATGGTCTCCCCGCTGCTGGCCTCGCCAGCGCAACTGGGCGCACTGCCGCCGATGCTGCTGCAGGTGGGCGAGCGGGAAACCGTGGTCAGCGACTCGGAAGACTTCGTGGTCAAGGCGCGCTTGGCCGGCGCACGGGCCGAGCTCCAGGTCTGGCCCGGAATGATTCACGTCTTCCAGCAATTTCCCGCCGAACTTCCCGAGGCGCGCGAGGCGCTGGAGGCCGGCGGCCAGTTTCTTGCGGCGCAGTTCGACGCCGCATCCACCTGAGAGAGACCTCCATGATCGGAATCACGGGATTCGGCGGCTACCTGCCGCGCCTGCGACTGTCGCGGCAAGCCGTGGCACAGGCCAACGCGTGGTACACCCCCGGCTTCGCGGGCCGCAAGGGCACGCGCAGCATGACCAACTGGGACGAAGACAGCATCACCATGGCTGTGGCCGCCGCGCGGGACTGCCTGGGTCCGGCTGAAGACCGGCAGCATGTCCGCGCCGTGTTCCTGGCGTCGGACACGCTGCCCTTCGCCGAGAGGCTCAACGCAGGCGTCGTGGCCGGCGCCCTTACGCTGGCCGAAGACATCGAGGCCATCGACATGGGCGGCTCGCAGCGCGCGGCGCTCTCGGCCGTGGCGCAGGCCGTGGCGCGCGTGCAGTCGGGTTCGGGCGACGTGCTCGTTCTCGCCGCCGATGACCGCAGGACGCGCGCGGCCAGCCAGCAGGAGCTGGAGTATGGCGACGCCGCCGCCGCGCTGCTGATCGGCCAGGACAAGGTGCTGGCCGAGTACCTGGGCTCCAGCACACTCTCCGTGGATTTCGTGGACCACTTCCGCGCCAGTGGCGAGGAGGTGGACTACCACTGGGAAGAGCGATGGGTGCGCGACGAGGGCATCGGCAAGCTGATGCCCTGCGCCATTGCCGCGGCGTTGGCTCAGGCCCAGGTCACTGCCGCGCAGGTCGATCACTTCATCTTTCCGTCCAGCTTCGCCAAGATGGATGCGCAGCTCGCGAAGACCTGTGGCGTGCGCGCCGAAGCGGTGGCCGACGCCTTGCTCGACCGCGTGGGCGACAGCGGTCTGCCGCACGGTCTTCTCATGCTTGCGCATGTGCTCGAGCGCGCGCAGCCTGGCCAGGTGATCGTGGTGGCGCAGTTCGGCAGCGGCGCGCAGGCGCTGGTGTTTCGCGTCACCGAGGCCATTGGCTCGTTCCAGCCGGTGCGCGGCGTGGGCCAGTGGCTCGCGCGCGGCGTCGAGGAACGCAGCTACACCAAGTTCCTCGCCTTCAAGGGCCAGCTTCAGCTGGAGCGCGGGATGCGTGGTGAGCAGGACAAGAAGACCGCGCTGTCCACCGCCTGGCGCCACCGCGAGGCGCTGATGGGGCTGGTGGCAGGTCGCTGCGAAGTGACCGGCAGCGTGCATTTCCCGCCGTCGCGCCTGTCGTACGACCAGGGCAAGCCCTTGCAGGACACGCAGAAACCCCACAAGCTCGCCGATCGTCAGGCGCGCATCCTCTCGTGGTCGGCGGAGTACCTCTCCTACCACCCGGCACCACCGCACCACTACGGCCAGATCGACTTCGATGGTGGTGGCCGCATCCTGATGGACTTCACCGACCTCGATGTCGGCGAGGTCGATTCCGGCACGGTGATGGAGATGGTGTTCCGCGTCAAGGACGTGGACGAGCGCCGGGGTTTCACCCGCTATTTCTGGAAAGCCACGCCGGTGCGTGCCGCTTCCACCAACGCTTGAAAGGAACCAGCATGGCCACGGGCATCAAGGACAAGGTCGCCATCCTCGGGATGGGTTGCAGCAAGTTCGGTGAGCGCTGGGACGCCAGTCCCGAAGACCTCATGCTGGAGGCCTACAACGAGGCCATGGCCGACGCGGGCATCTCGCCGGAGCAACTCGACGCGGCCTGGTATTCCACCCACATGGACGATGTGGGAACGGGGCGCGGCGGCACGCCGATGAGCATCGCGCTGCGCCTGCCCAACATCGGCGTCACCCGGGTGGAGAATTTTTGCGCCGGTGGCTCCGAAGCCACGCGCGCTGCGGTGTACGCCGTGGCCGCTGGCGCCTGCGACATCGCGCTGGCGCTCGGCGTGGAGAAACTCAAGGACACCGGCTACGGCGGGCTGCCGATGGCGCAGGTCGGCACCTACATTCCCCAGTGGTACCCGAACGCGGTGGCACCGGCCAACTTTGCACAACTGGCGAGCGCTTACCGCACCAAACACGGCATCGACGCCGCGCTGCTCAAGCGCGCCATCTCGCACGTGTCGATCAAGAGCCACGCCAACGGTGCCAAAAACCCCAAGGCCCACCTGCAGAAGCCGATCACCGAAGAGCAATGCATGAAGGCGCCCACCATCGCGGCGCCGCTGGGGCTGTTCGATTGCTGCGGCGTGTCCGATGGGGCAGCGGCGGTGATCGTCACCACGCCCGAGATCGCGCGTGCGCTCGGCAAGACCGATCTGGTCACTTTCAAGGCGCTGCAACTGGCCGTATCCAATGGCTGGGAACTCCAGTCCAGCGAATGGGATGGCAGCTACGTGCACACCGCGCGCGTCGCCGCGAAGAATGCGTACAGGGAAGCCGGTATCCGCGATCCGCGCAAGGAACTCAGCATGACCGAAGTGCATGACTGCTTCTCCATCACCGAACTGGTGACCATGGAAGACCTGGGTCTGTCCGGCGAAGGCCAGGCGGTGCGCGACGTGCTCGATGGCGTGTTCGACGCCGATGGTGAGGTGCCCTGCCAGATCGACGGCGGCCTCAAGTGCTTCGGCCACCCGGTGGGCGCCAGCGGCATCCGCATGCTCTACGAGATCTACCTGCAACTGCAGGGCCGCGCCGGCCCGCGCCAGCTCGCGGACCCGAAGACCGGGCTGATCCACAACCTCGGTGGTCAACCCTCGCAGAACGTGTGCTCGATCTCCATCGTCGGCCTGGAAGGGGTCTGAGCGTGACGGAGCCTGTCGTCCTGCTCGACCAGCCGTCACCGCACGTGGCGCGGCTGCTCATCAACCGTCCGCAGAAGCGCAACGCGATCGACTTCGACGTGCGCGAGCAGATGACCGTGCACCTGCGCCAACTGCTGGACGACACATCGACGCGCGCCCTGGTGCTCGGCGGCGTGGGCGGGATTTTCTCGGCCGGCGGTGACGTGGACAGCATGCAAGGCCTGGACGAGGCGCAGGCGCGCGCCAGGATGCAGCACATCCACGTCCTCTGCCAGCTGGTGGCCGGCGCGCGGTTCCCGGTGGTCAGCGCCATGGAAGGCATCGCGGCGGGCGCCGTGGTCGGCCTGGCGTTGCTGGGGGACCATGTGGTGGGCGGTCCGGGCACGCGCGTGATGTTTCCCTTCCTGCGCCTGGGCCTGGCGCCCGACTGGGGCCAACTGCTCACGCTGCCGCGCAAGGTCGGCATCGGCAATGCCCGCCGCATCCTCACCCGCGGCGAGGCCGTGGGCGGCGACGAAGCCCTGCGCATCGGCCTGCTCGATGAACTGGTGGCGGACGACGACGTCATGGGCGCTGCCGTGCGCAAGGCCTCCGAACTGGCGCGCCTGCCCCAGGCCGCCTACAGCCGCATGAAGCAGCGCCTCAACAACGTCTCCGGTTCCCTGGCGGAAGAACTGGCGCGCGAGGAAACGGACCAGGCCGTCTGCCTGCTCGGCGACGACTTCCGGGAAGGCTTTGCGGCGTTTCGCGAAAAGCGCGCCCCTGACTTCGTTCGACCGGGAGGTGCCCGATGACGACCGAGACAACCCCGCCCCCGGTGCTGGTGCGCCGCGAAGGTGCGGTGGGCCTGGTGACCCTGAACCGGCCCGAAAAAAGGAATGCGCTGGACCTGACCATGCGCGCCGCGATTGCCGCTGCCGTGGAGGAGCTCGCCCGCGATGGGAGCGTCCGTGTCCTGGTCATCACCGGCAGCGAGACGGTCTTCGCCGCCGGTGCCGACCTCAACCTGCTGGTCGACAAAGGGGCGCAGGACGTCGCCGACATCGATCTCGGCCAGTACTGGGCGCCGGTGGCGAACTGCGGCAAGCCCGTCATTGCGGCGGTCAGCGGCTTCGCGCTCGGTGCGGGCTGCGAACTCGCGCTGATGTGCGATTTCATCGTGGCCGACGAGAGCGCACGATTCGGACAACCGGAGCTGGCCGTGGGCATCATGCCGGGCGCTGGTGGCACGCAGCGGCTGGTGCGCAGCCTGGGCAAGCAGGTGGCGGGCCTGATGCTGCTCGCGGGCGAGCAGATCACCGGCACGCGTGCGTTCCAGCTGGGCCTGGTGGCCGACCTGGCGGATCCTGGCCAGACGCTGCTGCGCGCGATGGAGCTGGCGAAGAAAGTGGCTCGCATGCCGCCCAAGGCCGTGGCGGCCACGCGGCGCACCTTGCGCCAGGGTGCCGACCTGCCGCTGGACGCTGCGCTGGCGCTGGAGAACCGCGAGTTCCTGCTGCTGTTCGACACCGCCGACAAGACCGAAGGCATGCGCGCCTTCCTGGACAAACGCAAGCCCGAATTCAAGGGATCCTGAGCATGGCGGAGAAGATCACCATCGGCGTCGTGGGCGCCGGCACCATGGGGCGCGGCATCGTGCAGCTGTTCGCGCAAGCCGGTCATGCCGTGCGCTGCTTCGACGCGCAGGCTGGTGCGGCCGAAGCGGCGGTGCAACATGTCGTGGGCATGCTTCAGCGCAACGTGGAGAAGGGCCGGCTGGCTGCCGACGCCTTCAACCGCATTCGCTCCAATATCAGCGTGGCCCCGGACCTGCCGGCGTTGGCCGGTTGTGGCGTCGTGATCGAAGCGATCGTCGAAGACCTGGGCGTCAAGCGCGAGCTGTTCCGCAGCCTGGAGGCCATCCTGAGCGAGGAAGCCGTGCTGGCCACCAACACGTCTTCGCTCACGGTGTCCGAGATCGCTGCAGGCTGTGCGAGGCCGGGGCGCGTGGCCGGCCTGCACTTCTTCAACCCGGTGCCTTTGATGAAGGTCGCCGAGGTCATTGCGGCCGTTCGCACCGAGCCCGCCACCGTCCGTTTGCTGCAGACCCTGACCGAGGGCGCGGGCCACCGCGCGGTGGTGACGGCCGACCAGCCCGGTTTCCTGGTGAACCACGCGGGCCGCGGCCTCTACACCGAAGGCCTGCGCGTGGTCGAAGAGCAGGTGGCCACGCCCGCCGACGTGGACGACGTGCTGCGCGAGGGCATGGGCTTTCGCATGGGCCCGTTCGAACTGCTCGACCTCACTGGCCTGGACGTGTCGTCCCGGGTGATGGCCTCCATCTACGAACAGTTCCAGCAGGAGCCGCGCTTTCGTCCTTCCGCGCTGGTGCCACCGCGTGTGGCGGCCGGCCTGTTCGGACGCAAGAGCGGCGAGGGCTGGTACCGCTACGACGCTGGCCAACAGCAAAGACCAGCGGCACGCCCGGTGCCGGCGCTGCCCGCAGGCTTGCGCGTGTGGGTGGACCCGCAGGCCGAGCATGCCGAAGGGCTGAAGGCCCTGGCCACCGGTGGGGGCCTGGTGCTGGTCCCGCAGGATGCGGATGCCGATCTTTGCATCGTGCAGCCATGGGGCATGGACGCTACCACCACCGCGCTCCAGCTCGGCCTGGACCCGGCCAGGACGGTGGCCATGGACCCGCTCACGCCGTTTGGGCTGCGCCGCACGCTGATGCTCACCTCGGTGACGGCGGTGGCCGTCCGCGACGCCGCGCACGGCCTGCTCGCCAGCGATGGCGTGGCGGTGACGGTGATCAACGACTCGGGCGGCTTCATCGCGCAGCGTGTGATGGCGACCATCGTCAACATCGCCGCCAACATCGCCCAGCGCGGCATCGCCAGCGTGGCCGATCTCGAGGACGCGGTGAAGCTGGGCCTGGGCTATCCACACGGGCCACTGGCCTGGGGAGACCTCATCGGGCCTGCACGCATCCTGGCGATCCTGCGCGCCCAGCAGGACGCCACCGGCGACCCACGCTACCGCCCCAGCCCCTGGCTGGTGCGCCGTGTTGCGCTGGGGCAGGCGCTGGTCGTGCCGGAGGCCGTGCGATGAGCGACGGCGTCACCATCGACCTCGACCACCTGCGGCAGTGGGTGGGCCGCTCGGCGACGCAGGAGCAGCACCTGGAGCCGTTTGCGGCGCGTGCCCTGGCGGGTCTGCTCGATCGCACCGATGCGCCCGGCGAGGGCGACGCGCTGCCGTTGCTGTGGCACTGGCTCTATTTCCTGGAAGCACCGAGCCGCGCCGGCACCGGCGTGGATGGCCATCCGAAGCGCGGTGGCTTCCTGCCGCCGGTCCCGTTGCCGCGCCGCATGTGGGCCGCGGGCGAACTCACGCTGCACCGGCCGCTGCGCCTGGGTCGCAGCGCGCGAAAGACATCCACCGTGCGCAGCGTGGACCTCAAGCAGGGCAAGGCCGGCGCGCTGGTGTTCGTGACGGTGGCGCACGAGCTGGCACAGGACGACCGTGCCTGCATCAGCGAGCTGCAGCACATCGTCTACCGCGAGGCGCCTGCCGCACCTGCGCCGCTGCCGCCGGGCGAGACCGCGCCCACGGCGGCCGAATGGTCGCGCGAACTGTTGCCTGACACCCCCCTGCTGTTCCGCTACTCCGCGCTCACCTACAACGGACACCGCATCCACTACGACCGCGACTACGCCACGCAGGTGGAGTTCTATCCCGGGCTGGTCGTGCACGGCCCGCTGCTGGCCACGTTGCTGCTCGACCTGGCCGCGCGCGAGAAAGCCGATGCGGCCGTGGCGCACTTCAGCTTCCGTGCACAGCGGCCCGCCTTTGACACCGATGCACTGCGTCTGTGTGGCCGCCCCGATGACGGCGGCGCCGCGCTCTGGACGGCCGACCCGAGCGGTGCCATCGGCATGACGGCGCAACTGCGCTGGCGCTGAGCCCAACCCATTCAACAGAACGCAACAGGAGACAAGATGACCCAAACCCACTACGACGCGATCGTCATCGGTGCCGGCGCCGGTGGCATGAGCGCTGCGGCCCACCTGGTGGCCGCCGGGCGCAAGGTGCTGCTGGTGGAATCGCTGGATCGCCTCGGTGGTCGCGCGTCCAGCGAAGAGATCGACGGCTTCATCGTCAACCGCGGCGCCATCGCGATCGAGCGCGGCAGCGGTTTCGAACAGACCTTCGACCTGCTGGGGGTGCCACTGGACGTGCGCGAGCCGCAGCCCGCCACCGTGTTCCGCATCGACGGCAAGATCATCGACCCCAGCAAGGGCGGCGGCTGGAACCTCATCCTCGGTGGGCTGACCAAGGCCGCCGCGAAGATCGGTGCGAGCTTCGGCGATGTGCGCAAGGGCAACGCCGAGCTGCCCGAGGAAACGCTGAGCACCGAGGACTGGCTGAAGAAGTTCACCAAGAACGCAACGGTGCACCGCCTGTTCCGCAACTTCTGCGCCGCCATCTGGGCCGCCAACGCGGACGAGCTGCCCGCGCGCGCCTTCCTCACCTACTTCGCTTTCAAGGGCGCCTTCAAGCGCTTCGGCTTCTGCCCGCGCGGCACCCTCGGTCTGTGGAACGACCTGGGCGCCGGCATCCGCGCCAAGGGCGGCGAGATCTGGCTCGACACGCCGGTGAGCAAGATCCACGTGGCCGATGGTCGCGCGACCGGGGTGGATGTGGTGCGCAACGGCGTTACGCAGCGCATCGACGCGCGCGTGGTGATCAGCAACGTCGGCCCGTCGGCCACCATCAAACTCGCGGGTGAGGACGCCCTGGGCGAGGCTTACGTGGCGAAGGCGCGCAAGGTGCTGCGCCCGGCCGCGAACATCGTGGTCAACTTCGCCACGCAACAGCGTCTGATCGACCAGCCCGGCCTCATCACCTTCGCCAACACCGAGCGTCTGTGCAACCTGGGCGAACTCACGGCCACCTGCCCCGAGATGGCACCGGCCGGCTGGTACCTGTACGTGGCCTACGTGGTGCCCAAGCCCGCGCTGAGCGATTTTGACGAGAAGGCCGAAACCGAGCTGGGCCTGCAGGATTTGCGCAACGAGTTCCCGGGGTTCGCCGAGGCAAAGATCCTCTCCATCCGCGTGATGCGCGACGAGTGGCCCGCCCAGCGCTCCTGCGCCGGCTACGACATGCCGCAGGAAACGCCGCTGCCCAACCTGTGGAACGTGGGCGACGCGGTGAAAGACTACGGCGGTGGTGGCACGCAGGCCTGCGTGGACACGGGCCGCGAAGCCGCGCACATGGCCCTGAGCGTGCTTGGCGTGGGCAAGGTGGCTTGATGTCCGACATGGCCGAACCCATGCAACAAGAACTCGCGAATGCGTCTGCCGTTCTGGCGCGTGTGCGCGCTCTGTTCGATGCCAGCGTGCTGGCGCTCGCGCAACGCTGCCAGGAAGGCGGGCGCCTGAACGCCAAGCGCCTGGACGAGCAGCAGGTGGCCAGCTTCGAGATGGCCTGGGCCGGTGCGGAGTTGCTGGCTGCCGAGACCGCCATCGCCGCGCTCACACCGGCCAGCGTTCCGCTGGACGCGCGCCTGGCGCTGGTCTTCACCGTGGACGCGGTGGTGGCGCTGCTTGATCGCCTGGACGTGATGCTGGCCGATACCGGGCAGGACCCGGCCGCTGTCGATGCGCTGCGCACTCTGCCCGCGTGGCGCGCGCTGCGCCAGGCCGCGGGCGGCAGCGAGGCCCTGCGGGCCGCGGGCCGCGGCGTGATCGACGCGCAAGGCATCGTGGGCGAGGTGGCGCTGGACGAGCAGCACGCCATGGCACAGGACGCCTTCCGCCGCTTCGCGCAGGAGGTCGTCGCGCCGCAAGCCGAGGCCATTCACCGCCACGATCTCACCGTGCCCGAATCCCTGTTGCAGCCCATGCGCGAGATGGGCGTGTTCGGCCTGGCCATTCCCGAAGAACATGGCGGCAGCGCCCCCAACGACCACGACGACACGCTGCTGATGGTGGTGGTCACCGAGGCCTTGTCCGAAGGTTCGCTGGCCGCTGCCGGCAGTTTGATCACGCGCCCCGAAATTCTTACCCGCGCGCTGCTGGCGGGCGGCACCGACGAACAGAAGCACCACTGGCTGCCGCGCCTGGCCTCCGGCGATTCGCTGTGCGCCATCGCCATGACCGAGCCCGACTACGGCTCCGACCTCGCGGCGTGCGTGCTCAAGGGCACACGCGTGCCCGGTGGCTGGGTACTCAACGGTGCCAAGACCTGGTGCACCTTTGCGGGCAAGGCCAGCGTGCTGATGGTGGTGACGCGCACCGACCCTGACCGCTCGCTGGGCCACAAGGGTCTGTCCGTGTTGCTGGCCGAGAAACCGTCCTTCGACACGCACGAATTCGAGGTGGTGCAGGACGGTGGCGGCAAGCTCAGCGGCCGCGCCATCCCCACCATCGGCTACCGCGGCATGCACTCCTTCGATCTGGCCTTCCAGGACTACTTTGTGCCCGACGCGAACGTGGTCGGTGGCGAAGCGGGACTGGGCAAGGGCTTCTACTACACGCTGGCCGGCATGGTCGGTGGGCGCATGCAGACATCCGCCCGCGCCTGTGGCGTCATGCGCGCAGCGCTGCGCGCCGCGGTGCGCTACACACAGGACCGCAAGGTGTTCGGCGCGCCGCTCGCCGACCTGGCCCTCACGCAGGCCAAGATCGCGCGCATGGCCGCGCGCCACGCCGCGTGCCGGCGCCTCGCGTACACCGTGGCCGGCATCGTCGACAGCGGCAATGGCCGCATGGAGGCCAGCCTGGTCAAGCTGCTGGCCTGCCGCTCGGCCGAAATCATCACCCGCGAAGCCCTGCAATTGCACGGTGGCATGGGCTACGCAGAAGAGACCCCCGTAAGCCGCTACTTCGTGGATGCGCGCGTGCTCTCGATTTTCGAGGGCGCTGAGGAGACGCTCGCGCTCAAGGTGATCGCGCGCAGCCTGATGGAGCGCGCCATGGGTGTCCAGCAGGCGGGAGAATGACGGCATGAGCAAAGGCATCCTGTCAGGCATGCGCGTGATCGAGGCATCCGCCTTCGTGGCCGCGCCGCTGGGCGGCATGACGCTGGCGCAGATGGGCGCGGACGTGATCCGCATCGACCCGCTCGGCGGTGGGCTCGACCACCGCCGCTGGCCCGTGACGGCGGACAACACCAGCCTGTTCTGGTGCGGTCTGAACAAATCCAAGCGTTCCGTGGCGCTGGACCTGGCCTCGGCCGAAGGGCGCGAACTGGCGATGGCGCTGATCACCGCACCGGGCGAGGACGCCGGCCTGTTCCTGACCAATTTCCCGCCGCGCGGCTGGCTCGACCATGACAAGCTCAGAGCACGGCGCGAAGACCTCATCCAGCTCACCGTACAGGGTGACCGGCACGGCGGCTCGGCGGTGGATTACACCATCAACTCACGCGTCGGCATCCCGTACATCACGGGCGACGAACGCGGTGCAGCCACCAACGAGGCCGTCAATCACGTGTTGCCCGCCTGGGACCTCATCACGGGCCAGATGGTGGCGGTTGGCCTGCTGGCGGCCGAACGTCACCGCCTGAAGACCGGTCAGGGCCAGCATGTGAAGCTCGCGCTCGAGGACGTGGCGCTGGCGGCTGTGAGCCACCTGGGCCTGATCGCCGAAGCCCAGCTCGGCCAGCAACGCGAACGCCACGGCAACGAGCTGTTCGGCGCTTTCGGCCGCGACTTCAAGACAGCGGACGGCGAGCGCGTGATCGTTGTCGGCCTGACCCTCAAGCAATGGCAGGCCCTGTGCGATGCCATGGGCCTGAACGAGGCCGTCAGTGCGCTGGGTGAACGCCTGGGACTGGACCTGAACCTGGAAGGTGACCGCTTCAGGGCGCGCAAGGAGCTGGGTGCGATGGTGGAGGGCTGGATGGCTCGCCACACTTATGTGGAAGTCGCTGCGTCGTTGACGAAGCAGGGGGCCTGTTGGGGCAGGTACCAGACGCTCGCGGAGCTGGTGACGCAGGACGAAGCCTGCTCAGTGGCCAATCCCATGTTCGGTCTGATCGATCAGCCGGGTGCCGGGAAGTACCTGGCGGCGGGGCTGCCACTGAATTTCTCGGGCTTGGAGCGGGTGCCGGTGGGCGTGGCCCCGACGTTGGGACAACACACCGCCGAGGTGCTGTCGGAGATTCTGGGTATCACGCAGGCCCAGTATGGCGGGATGGTCGATCGAGGTCTGGCTGCGCGGTAGTTGCGTCAGAATACCCAGCTCAATACCTGAGCGGAACACGATGGCCAGATCGCTTGCAAGCAACCACGACGACAAACGCCAAAAGATCCTGGAGGAAGCAGCCGTCCTTTTCGCCAGCGCGGGTTTCGAAAGCGCCCGGCTGCAGGACGTTGCGGCGGCATGCAACACGTCCAAGTCGGCCCTCTACCACTACTTCCCCCGCAAGGAAGACCTGCTGTACGTGATGATCAGCGAGCACATCATGAGCGCGGTGCGTGAGCTGGAGGCGATCGCGCGCGGGCCGGGGGCGCCGAAGGAGCGGTTGACGCAGTTTGTTCGCGCGATGGTGAAGCGTGCCATCGACAAGCGGCATGAGCACATGGTGTTGACCCATGACCTGAAATTTCTCCCGACGCTGCAGCAGCAGGAGATCAAACTGGCGCAGGCGCAGGCGCTGGACTTCGTGGTGGAACTCCTGAGGGAGATCAATCCACCTCTCATGCGGCGCCGCCGTGAGCGGGCGGCCTACGCCCTGTTCCTCTACGGCTCGATGATTTCGACAGCCACCTGGTTCCGCAAGAAGGGTGGCATGACGCCGCATGAGTTGGCCGATCGGATGACGGAGCTGTTTCTCAACGGCTTTGACGGCGGTGACCATCCGCCGGGCTACAGATAGCACTGCACACGCGCTTCGGGTGACAGCCTGAGCTGGCCGCCGCCGTCCATGTGCCGGCGGTGGCGGGCTTTTGCGCCTCTCCCATGTGGATCGGTTGCGGCAAAAACCACCATATGAGTCGGTTTTGTAACGGGTGGGGTGTGTGCGAAATCTGCCACGCACGAGGACGTAAGGGGAAATCCCTAGATATTTTCCAGACACCGTTCTTTGTTAAACCGTCCCGTCGGTCTATTATACGGTCTGCCATCCGATGATCATTCCCGTCAACCCAACCCAGGAGACAAGCATGCGCATATCCCTCCACAGGCTCACCGCAGCCCTGGCTCTTGCCAGTGCCTTCGCCGCTGGCGCACCCGCCATGGCCCAGACCACCGTTGTGAAGTACTCCAACTGGCTGCCCGCAGGCCAGGCCATGCGCGTCGAGGTGATCGAGCCATGGATCACCGAGGTTGAGAAGGTCACGGCCGGCCGCGTGAAGATCGACACCTTGCCCAAAGTGGTGGGCACGCTGCCCGCGCAGTTCGATGTGGCGCGCGATGGACAGGCCGATCTCGTGGTCTTCATTCCGGGCTACACACCCAACCGCTTCGACATCCTTGAAGCGCTGCAGATGCCCTTCGTGAGCGACAACCCCGAAGTGCTTGCACCGATTGCCGACCGCTTCTTCCGCAAGCACCTCGCCAGCTACGGCGAGTTCAAGGGTGTGCATCCACTGTCGGTGTACGTCGTGTCGCCAGGCCAGATCTTCAACAACAAGCGCCCGCTGCGCAGCATCGCCGATTTCAAGGGTCTGAAGTTGCGCAGCCCGCAGCCCAGCGCCACGCAGGCGCTGTCGCTGCTGGGCGCGGTGCCAGTGAGCAAGCCCGTGAGCGAAACCTACGAGCTGATGTCCTCCGGGGTGCTCGATGGCACGCTGATGCCGCCCGAGTCCATCCCTGCCTTCAAGCTCAACGACCTGGTGCCTTACTCGACCATCGTGCCGGGCGCGATCTACAACACCGTGCTGGTGTTCGGCATCAACGAAGCCAAGTGGAACTCGATCAGTGCCGTCGACCGCGAAGCGATCACGAAGATCAGCGGCGACGTGTTCGCGGCCAAGATCGGTGCCGCCTATGCCAAGGGCGACCGCGCCGCGTTCGACGGCCTGAAGGCCGCCGGCAAAAGCGTGGAGATCGCCCCGCCCGCACTGGTCGCCGAGATGAAGAAGGTGATCGCGCCGGTCGAGAAAGACTGGATCGAGAAGGCGAAGAAAAAGGGCGTGGCCGATCCGCAGAAGCTGCTGGACCAGCTGCGCGCCGACGTGGCCGCCGGAAAGTAAACGCATGGTTCAAGCAACACCGGGCCGCATCGAGCGCGCTCTGACGTACCTGGGCACCCTGAGCCTGCTGGCGCTGATGGCCATCGTGTTTGTTGATGTGCTGGGGCGCAACCTCTTCAACAGCCCGCTGCTGTGGGGAACGGAACTGGCCGAGGTGTTGCTTGCCGTGATGGTCTTTGTCTTCTACCCCGTGCTGGCGCGGCGCGGTGGCCACATCGTGGTCGACCTGATTCCGGTGCCGCGCGCCACGCGGGTGGCGCAGCGTGTGCTGGCGGGTGGTGTGGGCGCGGCCCTGTTCGGCATCGTGGCCTTGTGTTGTGGGCGTCAGGCGCTGCGCTCGGCGGAATACGGCGATGCGTCGGCCATCCTCGGGCTGCCCACAGCCTGGGTGCTATGGGGCATGACGGCGCTGGCGGGCCTGAGCGCGCTGGTGTTCGTGGGCCAGGCCCTGGGTATGTTGGGTGAGTCGGCCGCCCCCGGTGGCCACGGAGATTGAAATGCTCGCGGTGTCCCTGGGTTTTCTGATCGCCTTCGCGCTGATCTTTCTGCAGGTGCCGATCGCCACTGCGCTCGGCCTCGTGGGCTTTGGTGGCGTGGTGGTGCTCAACGGCTGGACGCCCGGGCTCAGCATGGTAGCCACGATCACGCGCGACAGCACGCTGGTCTACACGCTGATCGTGCTGCCGCTCTTCGTGTTGATGGGCAACCTGGTAGCCGGCGCCGGCATCTCGGGCGACCTGTTCCGGGCCGCGCAGGCCATGATCGGCCGCCGCCGCGGCGGTGTGGCCATGGCGACGGTGGCCGCGTGCGGCGCCTTCGGTGCCATCTGTGGCTCCAGCGTTGCCACCGCGGCCACGATGGGCAAGGTCGCGATCCCCGAGATGCGCCGCCTGGGCTATGGCGACAAGCTGGCCAGCGCCGCGGTGGCCGCGGGCGGGACGCTGGGCATCCTGATTCCGCCCTCGGTGATCATGGTCGTCTATGGGGTGGCCACGCAAACGCACATCGGCAAGCTGTTCGCGGCCGGCATCGTGCCGGGTTTGATTGCGGTGGTGGGCTACATGCTCGCGGTGCGCTACATGGTCTGGCGCGATCCATCGCAGGCGCCACGCAATACCGAACGCGTGAAGATGGATGGCCGCTCGCTGCTGCGAACGCTGTGGCCGGTGGCGGCGATCTTCGGCATCGTGATGGGCGGCATCTACGGCGGCCTGTTCACCTCGGTCGAGGCGTCCGGCATCGGTGCCGCCGCCGCACTGCTGTTCGCGCTCACGCGCCACAACCTCAGCCTCGCGCAGATCCGCGAGATCTTCGCGGACAGCGCACGCACCTCCGCCATGATGTTTGCCATCATCCTGGGCGCAGCGCTGTTCGGTGAGTTCGTCAACATCACCGGCGTGCACGAAGGCCTGCTCGCCATGGTGCAGGGCAGCGGTCTCTCGCCCTTCGGTGTGATCCTGGTGATGATCGCGATCTACCTGGTGCTCGGCTGTGTGCTCGAGAGCCTGTCCATGATCCTGCTCACGGTGCCTATCTTCTTTCCCATCGTCGTGGCGCTCGGCTTCGACCCGGTGTGGTTCGGCATCCTGATCGTGGTCGTGGTCGAGATCGGTCTCATCACCCCCCCCATCGGTGTCAACCTGTTCGTGATCCGGTCGGTGACGCCGGACATTCCCATGGGGGCCATCGTGCGCGGCGTGTTGCCGTTCATCACGGCCGATCTCGTCCGGGTGCTGCTGATCGCCGCCGTGCCGGCCCTGAGCCTGTGGCTGCCCAACCTTCTGTTCAAAAGTGCTGGCGGATGACCGAAGCGTGCATCGATCTGTCGGCGGAGCACTTGAGCCGCCGCCTCTCGCCCTTTCTCTCGGCAACCTTGAAACGGCCCCTGCGCCTGGATGGCTGGCGCCGTTTTGCGGCCGGCTTCTCCTGGATCACCATCGGCTTCCAGGCCACACCGCAGGAGGGCGGTGATCCGCTCGAACTCATCCTGCGCATCGGTGATCCGCAGGGTCTGCTCGCGCCCTACCGGGCCGAGCCCGAGTACCGTGCCATGGAGGCGCTGCAGAGCCTGGCCGCGCTGCCGGTTCCGCATGTATTCGGTTTCAGCGACGACCCCGGCGTGATCGGCGCACCCTTTCTCATCAGCGGCCGCGTGGAGGGCGACACGCCCATGCCCTGGAAGGGCGAGGCCGAAGCGCGTGGCGAGGCGCAGAACGCCAGCCTGGGCGACGACTTCGCCGATGGCCTCGCTGCACTGCATGCGGTGGACTGGACGCAGACTGGCCTGCACCGCCTGTGGGGTGATGTGGACCGCGGCACGGTGGCGCACGAACAGATCGACTTCTGGTGGCGCCACGCTGGTTTTGCCGACGAAGCCTCGCAAGCGCCGCCGCAGATGCACCATGCCATGCGCTGGCTGCGCCGGCATGCACCAGCGGCTCCGCGTGTGACCATCGTGCACGGCGACTACCGCGTCGGCAACTTCCTGCAGGTGGACGGTCGCATCACGGCCGTGCTGGACTGGGAACTGGTGCACCCGGGTGACCCGCACGAGGACCTGGCGTGGGCAGCGTTGCGCGTCTTCTCGGGTGGCACGGGCCGCGTGGGGGGCATCATGGAACGCGAAGCCTTCTTCGAGCGCTACGCGCAGCAGGCGGGCTTCATGCCTGATGCGGATGTGCTGCGCTACTACGAAGTGCTGGGTCTGTTCAAGAGTGCGTCGATGTTGCTCGGCGCAGCGCAGCGTGTGGAAAGTGGGCGAGGGCGCGATGTGCGCATGGCCTCCATGGGCTTCCAGGTGACCTCCACCCTGCTGGAACTGAATCGCCTGATGACGGAGGCTGCATGAACACCGCCGTGCAGGGCTCGGAGGCTTTCGAATGAACACGGACCTGGCCAAGCTGATCGAAGCCCTGCGCCGCGCACTCAACGACGCGGTCGCACCCGAGCTGAGCAGCGACCACGCGCGCGGGCAACTGGCTGCCGTGCACGACATCCTGGGCAAACTGGCCGGCATGACGGTGTGGGACCCGCGGGCCCTGGAAGCGCAAGCCCAGGCCTTGCGTGAGGGTCATGAACGCTTTGCCGCGCATGCCGCGCAAGCCGGCCTGACCGTGCCCGCTGCGGACAACGCCGGCACCGATCTGACCAGCGAAGAAGCCCGCAATCGCCAACTCACCGACTGGCTCGACCAGCAGGAGCCCCATGTGCCTGCGCCGCTCGCGGCCGAGCTCGATGCCATCCTGCGCCAGGCCCTGCGCGAGCAACTGCGGATCGAGCGCAAGCGCATCCCGCTGACCGACTTCAGTGCCATGACCTCCGGCGCATCCCAAGACAGGAAGGACTGAACCCATGCTGACTCCCCAAGACGACCTGCCCGGCCACCAGACGTCCGGCACCTTTGCACAAGCCGGCAGCGGCGACCCCCGTTTCACCGAACGCTGGTGGTACACCGCACACCCGATCGATGGCAGCCCGCTGCTGCTCGACATCGGCTTCGGCTACTACCCCAACCGCGGCGTGATGGACGCCTTCGCGGGCGTCACCGTGGGCCGTGCGCAGCACAACTTCCGTGCCTCGCGGCAACTGGGCAACAACCCGCTGGACCTGGACGTCGGTCCGTTGAGCCTGGACATCGAGCCCAGGAAAGGCCTGCACCACCTGCGCTTGCGAGACAACGCTTCGGGCGTTTCCTTCGAGCTCGCGTTCGAGGCCTGGCTGCCCGCTGCGCAGGAAAAACAAAGCCGGCGTGAGCGCGATGGTGTGCTGGAGGAAGACCTCGCGCGCGTCACGCAGTTTGGCCGCTGGCGCGGCTGGCTGATCGTGGACGGCCAGCGCCATGAACTCACGCCCGCCACCTGGTGGGGCCAGCGAGACCGCTCATGGGGCGTGCGCTCCGAGATGCGCACCGATTGGGCTGCACCGCCCATGCAGACGCACAAGAAGTTCTTCTGGACCTGGACCATGCTGCAGACCGAGAGCGTGGGTGTTTGCATGTTCCTCAAGGAGCGCGAACCGGGCAAGCCTTTCTACCTCTCAGGCGCGGCCTTCGAGCGTCAGGCCAACGGCAGCGTGCTGCAACGCGACATCACAGGCGTCGAGCACGAGCTGCAATGGGCCGATGACCCCCTGGGCCAGACCCTGGCGGGCGGCGAACTGCGCCTGAGCTTCGAGGATGGTGCGCCGCGCGTGCTGCGCCTGGAGCCCCTGCCCACGCGCTTCTACCTCAAGGGCGGTCTCTATGGCGGTTTTGGTGGCTGGAACCACGGTGACGACAAAGGCGCTTACGCCGAAGGGCACGACGTATGGGACCTGGACGACCCGCTCACGCGCGAACGCGCCCGCACCCTGGGCGATCACGTGCTGCGTGTGCACACCGATGGACCGAAAGGCAGCGAAAGCGGCATCGGCATCAGCGAGTACGGCGTGGCCGCGGGCTATCCCCGTTATCCTTCGCCGCAAAAACACCCGGCGCTGTAAAGTCGGAAGTGCGAGGCGATTTCCATGCAATTGACGCAGACACTCACGCGGGCGGTGCAGACCCGGCACCGCCACACCGCCACCATTTACCAGAACCGCCAGCGCACATGGGCCGAGGTGGGCGAACGCGTACCGCGCCTGGCCGCTGGCCTGCGCAGCCTGGGTCTGCAGCCCGGTGACCGCCTGGCCGTGCTGGCCTTCAACAGCGACAACTACATCGAACTGTTCTTCGCCGCCGCCTGGGCCAACCTGGTGATCGTGCCGCTGAACACGCGCTGGGCCATTCCGGAGAACATCTACAGCTTGAAGGACGCGGGCTGTGCCGGCCTGGTGCTGGACGATGACTTTGCGCCCCAGGCCGGCGACCTGCTCAAGGGGCACACCATGGCGCACGTGGTTCACATGGGCGATCAGCCCGCGCCCAGGGGAATGCACAGCTACGAAGTGCTGATCGCACAGACGCCCCCGATGGCCGACGAGTGTGGCTGCGACGATGCGCTGTGCGGCATCTACTACACGGGCGGCACCACGGGTCACCCCAAGGGTGTGATGCTCTCGCACAAGAACTTCATCGCGGCCTCCATCAACTGGATCGCGACGCTGCACTTCTCGGATCAGACCAACTACATGCACTCGGCCGGTCTGTTCCACCTGGCCGGTGCCTCTCCAGCGTTCGCGCTCACGCTGGCCGGTGGCACGCACGTGTGTCTGCCGAAGTTCGAGGCCGTGCTGGCCTTCGAGGCGATCCAGAAGCACAAGGTCAACTACGTGCTGTTCGTGCCGACCATGATCAACATGATGTTGAACCACCCGGATTTCGACCGCTACGACCTCACGAGCGTGCGCTACTGCGAGTACGGCGCCTCGCCGATTCCCGACGCTGTGCTGGCGAGGGCGATCGAGAAGCTGCCGAGCTGGGAGTTCATTCAGGGCTATGGCATGACGGAGACCGCCGCGCTCACGGTGAGCCTGCCCTGGCGCTTCCATTTCGACGGTGACCACGGCCCGCACAAGCGCCTTGCCGCGGGGCGCGCTGCGTACGGCGTGGATGTGAGGATCGTCGACCCGGATGGCCAGGAGCTGCCGCGTGGCACACCGGGCGAGATCGCGGTGCGAGGGGCGCAGGTGATGCTGGGCTACTGGAACAAACCCGAGGCGACTGCGGCTGCCATCCGGAACGGCTGGATGCACACGGGCGACGGCGCCTGGATGGACGAGGAAGGCTTCATCTACATCGTTGACCGCGTGAAGGACATGATCATCAGCGGCGGCGAGAACATCTACTCGCGCGAGGTGGAGAACGCGGTACACGCGCACCCTGCGGTTCGCGAGTGTGCCGTGATCGGTGTGCCCGACGAGAAATGGGGCGAGGCCGTGCTCGCGGTGGTCACCCTGAAAACCGGCTCGCATGTCACGGCCGAGGACATCATCGCGCACTGCCACCAGCTGATCGCGAACTACAAGTGCCCGCGGCGCGTCGAATTTCGCGACGAATTGCCACTGTCCGGTGCCGGGAAAATCATGAAGAACGTGCTGCGCGAACCCTACTGGCAGGGCAAGCAGCGCTCGGTGAATTGACGCGGGTTGATGGCAATCCTGCAAGGCGCTCCGAACTTTCGCGACCTGGGTGGCTGCCTGACACCCTCGGGCCAGGCCATTCGGCGTGGCAGGGTGTTCCGGTCCCAGCGTCTCGCAGGTCTCAGCCAGGGCGACCGGCTGTGGCTCGACCAGTCCGGTATCGTCACGGTCTGCGATCTGAGGACTCCCACCGACCTGGCCAGGAGGCCCAACGAATGGCCGGACGGCCGGCTGCTGCGCACGATCGTCCTGGAAACCGACCGGGGCGCCGAGGCGGCGACGCCCCAGTACTGGCGGAACAGGCTGGACGACCCGGCTTTCGGTCCTGCACAGGCCCGGGACGAAATGCTCGCCTTGTACAGGCTGCTGCCCCGGCTCTTCGCGCGCCACATGGCCGAGCTGTTTGCCTATCTGGCCGATGAAGGCAGTGGGCCGCTGCTGATTCACTGCGAGGCTGGCAAGGACCGGACGGGGTTCGTCTGTGCCGTGCTGCTGCTCTCGCTGGGTGTCTCGAAAGAGGTGGTCCTGGCCGACTACCTGCAGAGTGCGGAGCGCTATGTACTGACGCCCGACAGCCATATTGCGCAGCAGCTGTTGAGCGGCGACACGCCAGAGCGTGCGATGGCCGCCTTGAAGGAAGTGATGACCGTGTATCCAGCCTATCTCGATGCGGCCCTGGCGGAAATTGATGCCGCCCATGGCTCCCTGGATGCCTACCTTCGTCACGCCGCGGGCATCAGCCGTGACCGGCTGATGCGGGTTCACCGGCACCTTGTCGCAGATTGATGCGCACCTCGCCCCGCTGCGTGTGACTGCCCGGCGCGGCAGAGGTCAAGTCTGCGGCAGCGCCTTGAACCCGTGGATGAACAAGGTCGAGATGTGCTGCGCCAGTTCGCGCGGCGTGATGGATCCCGTGCGCCGGTACCAGGAAAAGGTCCAGATCATCATGCCGAACAGCAACAAGGCATAGGGCTTGTTCAGCTGGACCTCGGCCATGTACTCGGGGTTGATCTCCCGCAACAGGGTCTCCATGAGTTCGGTCATTTCGACCTCCATCCGGCGGACCTTCTCGAGCTGCAGCTTGGGCAGCAGCTTGATGTCGTTCATCAGGATCAGGTGCTCGTTGCGGGCGCGGGCCGCGCCTTGTATGAAGCTGTTCACGAACTGTTCGAACCGCTGCTCTGCGGGCAGCGGCAGCGCCACGATGCGCGCGAGTTCGGCGGCCTGCCGCGTGATGTATTCGTGCACGATGGCGTACAGCAGGTCTTCCTTGCTGGGGAAGTAATGGTAGAGGTGCGACTTCGATGTGCCGCAGGCCTTGGCGACGTCCATCATGGTCGCGACCTCGAACCCCTTGCGGGCGATCAGCGCAGCGGCCTTGTCGAGAATCGCCTGCTTCTTGTCCTCGTAGTCGTCGGCGCGTGCACGCGTCATCTTCTGCTCCTGTGGCCTTGGCGGCCCCATGTTCCCTGATTTGCCGGACCTGCGTCGGCCGCCCTTGCGCGCCGGTCTCAATGTCTTTATAGTTAGACCGACGAGTCGGACTATAAAACACATCTGGCTGAAACAGATTAGGGTAAGCATGGAGACACCACACTGCGGATTGCTCATTGTCGGTGCCGGACACGCGGGCAGCGAGCTCGCCGTTGCCGCGCGCCAGGGCGGCTGGACGGGGCGCATTGTCCTGCTGGGCGAGGAGGCCGGCGTGCCGTACCAGCGCCCACCCCTGTCCAAGGCCTACCTGCTGGGCAAGTCGGACGTGGACTCGCTGGCGTTGCGGCCGGCCTCTGCCTACGAAGCGGCAAACATCGAACGCGTGCAGGGCGCGCGCCTCGTGGCCATCGACCGTGCGGCGCACCGCGTGACGCTGGCCGATGGCAGCACGCTGGTCTACGAGAAGCTGGCGCTGTGCACGGGCGGCCGGCCCCGGCCTCTGGTGTGCGAGGGCATCGACGCTGCGCATCCACCGACCAACCTGTTCTACCTGCGCACCCTGGCCGATGCGGATGGCATGCGCACGGCGCTGCGTCCCGGCGCGCGGGTGGTGGTGGTGGGTGGCGGCTACGTGGGCCTGGAAGTGGCCGCGTCTGCGCGTGGTCAGGGCGCGGTGGTCACCGTGCTGGAAGCCCAGCCGCGCGTGCTGGCCCGGGTGGCGGGGCCCGAGGTTTCGCGCTTCTACGAATCCGTGCACCGCGATGCCGGCGTGGAGATCCTGACGGGCACAGGCCTTGCCCGTGTCGAGTGCGAAGGTGGGCGCATCGTCGCCGTGCAATGCAGCACCGGGCAGCGCCTGGAGGCCGATCTGGTCGTTGCCGGCATCGGCATGCTGGCGAACATCGAGGCGGCGCGCGATGCGGGCCTGGTCGAGCAGGGCGGCATTCTGGTGGACGAGTTGTCGCGCACCGCCGATCCCGACATCGTGGCCGCTGGCGACTGCACGGTGCAGCACCATGCGCTGTACGGCCGGCAACTGCGGCTGGAGTCCGTGCCCAACGCGCTGGAGCAGGCGCGCGCGGCCGCATCGTGGCTGTGCGGCAAGCCCAAGCCCAACCACTCGGTGCCCTGGTTCTGGTCCGATCAGTACGAACTCAAGCTGCAGATGGCCGGCCTGTCGCAGGGCCACGACCGCTGCGTGGTGCGTGGCAACCCCGAGGCGCGCAGCTTCTGCGCGTTCTACCTTCTGGGGCAACGTGTGCTGGCGATCGATGCCGTCAACCGACCCGCTGACTTCATGCAGGTGCGCCGCGCGCTCGCGCAAACGCCGAGTGTCGATGTCGACCGCCTGTCGGACGAATCCATTCCGCTCAAGGACCTCCTCGCCGGAACGGCCGTGGTTACGGGTAAGCCCTAGGTGGTCGCGTTCAACCCAATCGCCCCATAATCCGCCCAATTCAAAGACCGACGCGACGGACTAATTATTAAGACGATGACGACTCCACCCGATGCGAATTCCGCACCGCCGCCCGCGCTGGCCGTGCACAACATCCAGATCGTTTACGGCGGTGCGATCGAGGCCGTGCGCGACGTCTCGCTGGAGGTTCACCAAGGCCAGATCGTGGCGCTGCTCGGCTCCAACGGTGCTGGCAAGTCCAGCGTGCTCAAGGCCATTTCCGGCGTGCTGGATGCCGAAGACGGTGAGATTGAAAAGGGCTCCATCCAGTTGTTCGGCCAGTCCATCGAACGCGCGGAGGCACCCTCCATCGTCCAGCGGGGCATGGTGCAGGTGCCGGAAGGCCGGCGGCTCTTTGCCACGCTCACGGTGGACGAGAACCTGGTCGTGGGCGCTCACCTGCAGGGTGCGGCTCACCTGGCCGAGACGCGCGACACCGTGTACGAGCTGTTTCCCCGCCTGGCGGACCGGCGCAAGCAGATCGCGGGATACCTCTCCGGTGGCGAACAGCAGATGGTGGCCATCGGCCGGGCACTGATGAGCCGGCCGAAGGTGCTCGCGCTCGACGAGCCGTCGCTCGGCCTCGCGCCGCTGATCGTCACGGAGATCTTCAACAGCATCCGCCGCCTGCGCGAGACCGCGGGGATCACGATTCTTCTGGTCGAGCAGAACGCCAGCCGCGCGCTGGCCATTGCCGACTACGCCTACATCCTGGAGAACGGCCGCGTCGTGCTCGATGGCACCAGCGACCAGCTGCGCCGCAACCAGGACGTGCGCGAGTTCTATCTCGGCCTGTCGTCCCAGGCGGGTCGCACCCACATGAAAGACGTCAAGCACTACAAGCGCCGCAAGAGGTGGCTGTCATGAACACCAACGCACAACCCGTGCTGGAGGTCCGCAAGGTCTCCAAGCGATTCGGCGGCGTGAAGGCCGTGAACGAAGTGAGCCTGCGGGTCATGCCCGGCGAGATCGTGAGCCTGATCGGTCCCAACGGCGCCGGCAAGACCACCACCTTCAACCTGATCAGTGGCGTGCTCCCGCCCAGCGAGGGCCAGATCCTGTTCGAGGGGAAGGACGTGGCAGGCCTGAAGTCGTCCGACTTCGCCGGCCTGGGCATCGGCCGAACCTTCCAGAACCTGGCGCTGTTCCGTCACGGCACGGTGGTGGAGAACCTGCTGGTGGGCCGCCACATCCACTTCCGCTACTCGGTGCTGGAGTCGCTGCTCTACTTCGGTCGCCCGCGCCGCGAGGAAATCGCCGCGCGCGAGAAGGTCGAGCGGATCATCGAATTCCTGGAGATCGAGGAGTTGCGGGACAAGACCGTGTCGCAGCTTGCCTATGGGCAGCAGAAGCGCGTGGAACTCGGCCGCGCCCTGGCTTGCGAACCCCGGCTGTTGCTGCTGGACGAGATCGTCGCCGGCATGAACCGTGAGGAGAAGGAAGACATCGCCCGGTTCACGCTGGACATCCGGGACGAGTTCGGCATCGCGGTGCTGATGATCGAGCACGACATGCAGGTCGTGATGGACCTTTCCGATCGCGTCTACGTGCTGGACTTCGGCTCGCTCATTGCGGAGGGAACACCTGCGGAGATCGCAGCGAACCCGGTGGTTCTCAAGGCCTACCTCGGCGAGGAGGCGGCCCATGCTTGAACACGACCAACTCATCCGGGGCGAGGCCACGATGCCGGGCCTGTTGCGCCACCAGGCCGGGCAGATCGGCGGCAAAGTGGCGTTGCGCGAGAAGGTGCAGGGCATCTGGCGCGGCCGCACCTGGGCGGACTACTACCGCGATGCGCGGCGCGTGGCCTTCGGCCTGACCCAGCTGGGCCTCCAGCGCGGCGACCGCATCATCATCGCGGCCGAGGACGTGCCGGAATGGTTCTACGCCGACCTGGGCGCGCAGATGATCGGCGTGCAGGTGGTCGGCATCTACCCGACCAATCCCTGGCCCGAGGTGCAGTACATCGCGGGGCACTGCCAGGCGAGGCTGGCGATCACCGGGGACCAGGAGCAGACCGACAAGGTGCTCGACGCCATGGCCAACGGCAACGGCCTGCCCCACTTGGAGCACATCTTCTGCGTGGACATGAAGGGCCTGCGCCGCTACACACCGGGCCGCCCGCATGGTTTCACCCACCTCATGGAGTTGGGCGATGAGCATGTGAAGCAGAACCCGCAGGCCGAAGCCTGGCTGGACGCCGCCATCGACCAGTTGATCCCCGACGACGTGAACATCCTCGTCTACACCTCGGGCACCACCGGGCCACCGAAGGGCGCCATGCTCACGCACCGCAACTTCGTGTACGGCGCCTACGCCTACATGGTGGCGCGCCAGATGGTCGACAAGCCGTTCGAGTCCGTGTGCTACCTCCCGCTGTGCCACGTGGCCGAGCGCACTTACTCCACGGTGCAGCACCTCATCTCGGGCGGCTGCGTGAACTTCGCCGAGTCCATCGACACGGTCGCCACCAACATCCGCGAGATCGCGCCCACCTTCTTCCTCGGCGTGCCGCGGATCTGGGAAAAGCTGCAGCAGGGCTTCGAGTTCCGCATGAAGGACAGCGGGCGTGTGCAGCGCTGGCTGTACCGGCTGGGCATGAAGCGAGGGCGCGCGCTCTCGGACCGGCGCGCCGAACACGGGCGCCTGGTGGGCTGGGGCGACCGCGCCGAGTTCGCGCTGTGGTACCTGCTGCTGTACCGCAACATGCAGCGGCACATGGGCCTGAACCGCACCCACACCCGCATGTGCGGTGGCGCCTCGGTCTCGCCGGAGACGCTGCGGTTCTTCGACATCATCGGCCTGCCCGTCGGGCAGGGTTACGGCCTCACGGAAGCCGGGGGCCTGTGCTTCGTGCAGGTGCCGGGCCGCCCCTTCATCTCCGGCAGTTGCGGGCCGGCCATGGAAGGGGTGGAATGGAAGATGGCCGACGACGGCGAGGTCATCGTGCGCTCGCCCGGCGTCTTCAAAGGCTACCTGTTCGACGACAAGGGCACCGCCGACATCCTTTCGCCCGAGGGCTGGCTCGCCACCGGCGACATTGTCGAGAGGCGGGGTCAGGGCGAGCTGGCCGTGGTCGACCGCAAGAAGGCCATCATCATCACGAGCGGTGGCAAGAACATTGCGCCCTCGGAGATCGAGAACGCGCTCAAGGACAGTCCCTTCGTGCGCGAGGCGATCGTGGTGGGTGAAGGGAAGAAATTCCTGGGTGGCCTGATCCAGATCGACTTCGACAGCGTCGGCCGCTGGGCCGGTGAACGCGACCTGCAGTACACGACCTTCAAATCGCTCACGCAGATGGGCGAAGTGCAGGAGCTGATCCAGGGTGTGGTCGACGAAGTCAACGCGAAGTTTGCCCGCGTGGAGAACATCCGCAAGTTCGTGCTGCTCGAAAAGGAGCTGGACCACGACGACGGGGAACTCACCGCCACGCAGAAGGTCCGTCGCGGGCTCATCAACAAGAAGTTCGCGCGCGAGCTCGAGCAGATCTACGGGACAGGGGCATGAACTACTTCATCGAGCTGGTCGTCTCCGGCCTCGCGGTCGGGGCGATCTACGGCCTGGTCGCCATGAGCTTTGCCGTCATCTACAAGGCCACGGGCATCGTCAACTTCTCCCAGGGCGAGATGGGGATGCTCAGTGCCTATACCACCTGGTCGCTGGCCATCACCCTGGGCACTGGCGGCATTGCCACGGTGTTCATCGCCATCGTGGTGGGCGCCCTTCTCGGACTGATCTGCGAACGACTCATCATGCGGCCCATGCTGGGCGAACCGGTGCTCTCCGTGGTGCTCGTCACGGTTGGCCTGGCCGTCGTGCTGCGCTCCATCGTCACCATCATCTGGGGTGCCTCGCCGCACAAGTTCGAGGTGGCCGGGGCCGACACCATCGTCGACATCGCCGGCATCGGCATGCGGGTGAGTCAGTTGAGCGTGATCGCGGCGTTGCTGCTGGCGCTGGCCGGCTTCTGGTTCTTCCTGCGCCACAGCCGCTTCGGCGTGGCCATGCGGGCCGTGGCGGCCGACGAGAAGACGGCCCGGTTGATGGGCGTGTCCACCGCGCGTGTGCAGGCGGTGGCCTGGGCCTCGGCCTCGGCCCTGGCCGGCCTGGCGGGCGCCATGTTCGCTGTCATCTACGGCCTGACCCCCACCGTGTTCGAACTGGGCCTCAAGGCCTTCCCCGCGACCGTGCTGGGTGGCTTCGACTCGGTGCTCGGCTCCGGCTTCAGCGGTCTGATCATCGGCGTCTTCGAAAACCTGGTGGGCGGCTACCTGCCCAGCACGCTGAAGGAAATCGCGGGTTTCGTGTTGATCCTCGTGGTGCTGATGGTGCGGCCTTTCGGGCTGTTCGGTGAAAAACGAATCGAAAGAGTCTGATGCGAAGCGGATACTTCAAACAACGTTACAGCGACCTGCTCGTCCTCACGGACTCACCGGCGGTCAAGGTCTGGACCCTGCTGCTGCTGGTGGCGCTGGCCGCAGCGCCCATGCTGCTGAGCAGCTTCGTGCTGTCGTACGTGACCATCATCCTGTTCACGCTGGTGGGCGTGCTCGGCCTCACGGTGCTGACCGGCTTCACCGGTCTGATCTCGCTCGGTCATGTGGGATTTCTCATGCTCGGCGCCTATGCCTATGCCATCGGTGTGACACGGCTTGGCCTGCCGCCCGAACTGGCGCTGGTGATGTCGGCGGTGGTGCCGGCGGTGTTCGGCCTGCTCGTCGGCATCCCCTCGCTGCGCCTGCACGGCCTGTACCTGGCGATCACGACGCTGGCCTTCAGCTACATCGTGTCCGCGTCCATCCTGGCCGGTGGCAAGTTCACCGGTGCGGGCCGCGGCATCCTGATCGAGCGGCCCACGATGCTGGGCGTCGATCTGTCGAGCGACCAGAAGTTCTACTGGTTCTGCCTCGTCGTGTGCGTCCTGTGCGTGCTCGTGACGCTGAACTTCCGGCGCTCCTACATCGGCCGGGCGCTCGTGGCCATTCGCGACAACGACATCGCGGCACGCACCATGGGCATCAACCTGGTGCGCTTCAAGCTGCTTGCCTTCCTGGTCAGCGCCGCATTGACCGGACTTGCCGGCGCGCTGATGGGCATGTACCTCAGCATCGTCAGCGTTGAGAGCTTTCCCTTCCTGCTGTCCATCGAGGCCCTGGCCATCGTGATCGTGGGCGGTCTGGGCTCGGTGCTGGGTGCGGTCTTCGGCACCATCTTCATCGTTCTGCTGCCCGAGGTCTTCAGCTCGCTGGTGTCGGTGGTGGGTGGGCGCCTGCAGGACGTCATGACCACCAGTGCGCACGAGATCAAGAGCGTGCTGTATGGCCTCGCCATCATCGGTTTCCTGCGTTTCGACCCGCGCGGCCTGCGCGGCATCTGGCACGACGTGCGACACGCCTGGGTCCTGTGGCCCCTGCGCTATTGACCCTTCCCTTTTTTCACGGTGGCGGTTGCCATCATCACAAGGAGCTAGCATGAACCGGAGACTTCCCAAATTCGCTTTCCTCAGCCTGTTGACCGCCTTGGCCTGCGGGCAAGCCATGGCGCAGCAGCAAGGCGTCACGGACACGGAGATCGTGATCGGCGACATCCTGCCGCTGACCGGTCCTCCCGCCCTGCTGGGCGTGGCACACAACCTGGGCGTGAAGGCCGCGGTGGCCGAGGTCAATGCAGCCGGTGGCATCAACGGCCGCAAGCTGCGCCTGATTTCCGAAGACGATGGCTATGTGCCCTCGCGCACCGTGCAGGGCGTGCGCAAGCTCATCAACAGCGACAAGGTCTTTGCACTGACCTCGGTGTCGGGCACTGCGCAGGCCCAGGCGGCGATGCCGCTGATCCAGCAGTCCGGCCTGCCTGCGATGGCCCCGATCACGACCTTTGAAGGCCTGTACAAGCCGGTCATCAAGAACGTGTTCGCCGTGGGCTACGACATGACGGATGCCGTGGCCGAACTGGTGTCGCGCATGGCCGACCGCTACCCTGGCAAGAAGTGGGCGCTGATCTCCCAGGACGACGACTACGGCGAAAACGTGCGCGCCGGCTTCGACCGCGCGGTCAAGGCCAAGAACCTGCAGGTGGTCTCCACGCAGATCTACAAGAAGGGCCAGCAGGACTTCTCGTCGGAAATCCTGAAGGTCAAGCAGGCCGGCGCCGAAGCGCTGATGGCCGGTGGCGTGCTGGGTGAGAACGTCACCATGACCAAGGAGCTCGAGCGCATCGGCCACAAGATCCCGACCGGCGTGACCTACGTGTCGCGCGTGCCGGCCAGCGCCAAGATGATGGGCACGGCCGCCGAGAACGTGTACACCGTGGACTATGTGTACCTCGAGGGTTCGCCGCAGGCCAAGGACTTCCAGGACAAGCTGGGCAAGTTCCTGTCGCCTGAGGAACTGGCGCGCGTGAACCGCTACACCTTCACCGGCTACTCGGCCACCCGCGCCCTGTTCGATGCCATGGGCCGCTGCGGCAAGGCCCTGACCTGGGATTGCACCAAGGCGGAGCTGGAGAAGGTGCGCAACCTCGAGACCGGCGCCATGACCCCGATCAGCTTCAGCGCCACCAACCACCTGGCTGCGCCCAAGCTGTTCCTGCTGAAGGCCGATCCGGCGGCGGCGACCTACAAGACCATCGAGTAAGCGGGAGGCAGCGGCCTCAGCCCTTCTCGGCCATGAAGCCCTTGAGGAACAGCCGCGACATGCGGTCGCACAGTTCCTGGGGTTTCATGGTGCCGCCGGTCCGGTACCACATGTCGGTCCAGTTCAGCATGCCGATGAGCATCATGGTGTAGGGCTTGTAGACGTCTTCAGGCAGATTCGGGTTCAGTTCCTTCAGAAGGTCCGTGAACCGGTCGGTGAGCTTGCGCTGCAATTCGATGAGCGGCGCCTGCTTGGGTTTGGGCAGGTACTTCACGTCCTGCATGGCGATCATGTGGCGTCGCCGCGACTGGGCAGATTTCTGGGTGTAGGCCTCGACCAGCACCAGCAGCCTTTCGCGGGTGGTGCCGCGGCTGGCGATCGCTTCCTCGACGCCCTGCAGCACGCGCTCCAGGTGCTCCATCAGCATCGCGAAGAGCAGGTCGTCCTTCGTGGGGAAGTAGTGGTAGAGCATCGACTTCGTCGCGCCGCAGGCCGCCGCCACGTCCTGCATCTTGGCGGACGGATAGCCTTCTTTGGCAAACAGCGCGGCGGCGCAGTCCATGATGGCCTGGCTTTTGGCTTCGTAGTCGTCCGAACGTACACGGGGCATGGTTTCTCCTGACGGACGCGAGTGTAGCAACGCCCTTGTGGAGGGCGTCTCACGCGCATAAAATAAATAAACCGACGCGCCGGACTATAATTAATTTCCACCGTTGCACCTTGACGCACATCAACCCCATCGCACGCCATGACCGAATTCGAATTCAGCGAACCCGACATCCTTGACGAAGACCTGCGCATGGTGCGCCAGCAGGTGCGCCGCTTCGTCAATGAAAAGATCGTGCCCCACGGCGATGCCTGGGAAGCCTCGGGCGAAATCCCGCGCAGCGTGTTTCGCGAGCTGGGCGAAATGGGGTTTCTCGGCATGCGCCATCCGGTCGAATACGGCGGTGGCGGCCTGGGTGCGCTCGCCTCCGTGGTGCTCGGTGAAGAGCTCGCCCGTTCCACCTTCGGGGGCGTGGCGTCGGCCCTCACGGTGCACAGCGACATGTCGATCTCGCACATTGCCCACCGCGGCACCCACGAGCAGAAACAGAAGTACCTGCCGGCGGCCTGCGCGGGCACGCAGGTCGGCGCGGTCTGTGTGACCGAGCCGCACGCCGGTTCGGACGTGGCCGGCCTCAAGACGCGCGCCGTGAAGACGGACGACGGCTGGGTGCTCAACGGCTCCAAGACCTTCATCACCAACGGCGTGTACGGCGACATCTACATCGTGGCCGCTCGCACCGATCCCGAGGCCAAGGGCAGCCGCGGCATCTCGCTGTTCATCGTGGACAAGGGCAACCCGGGGCTGAAGATCGCGCGCAAGTTCGAGAAGCACGGCTGGCGTTCGTCCGACACCGCCGAACTCTTCCTGGACGACCTGAAGCTGCCCCACGACGCCCTGCTGGGCGAAGAAGGCAAGGGCTTCTACTACATCATGAGCACCTTCCAGAACGAGCGGCTGGTGGTGGGCGCGCTGGTCTCGGGTGCCAGCTCCAAGGCGATCGAGCTGACCGTGGACTACATGCGAAACCGGCAGGCCTTCGGCAAGTCCCTGTGGGACCAGCCGGTGGTGCGCAACAAGGTGGCGTGGATCGCGGCCAAGGCCGCCGCCGTGCGCGCACTCACCTACCAGTGCGCCCAGATGATCGAGGAGGGCAAGGATACGGTGCGCGAGGTGTCCATGCTCAAGGCGTTCGGCGCCGAGACGCTGCAGGAAGTGGTGCACACCTGCCTGCAACTGCACGGTGGAACCGGCTACATCATCGGCACGCCGGTGGAACGCATGGCGCGCGATTCCCGCATCCTGACCATCGGTGGCGGCGCCACCGAGGTGATGCTGGAAGAAGTCGCCAAGCGGATGTAGGCGATGGCATCGCCCGACCAGGTGTTCACGCCGTACGGCTGGCCCGAGCCGGGACCGCTGTACCTCTCGCCGACCTCCTTCTTCGATTTCGATCGACCGGAGGTGGCGGACTTTGTGGACGAGGCCGCCGCCGGCGCCACCACCCCGCGCGATCAGGCCGTGCGCCTGTTTCTGGCGGTGCGCGACCAGGTGCGCTACGAAGCCTACGGCATGCGCATGACGCCGGAGTGCTTCCGCGCCAGCACCGTGGTGCGCGAGCGCGGCGCGTTCTGCATCCCCAAGGCGGTGCTGCTGGTCGCTGGCGCGCGGCGGCTGGGCATCCCGGCGGCGCTGGGCCTGTCTGACGTGGTGAACCACTTCAGCACGCCCCGGCTCCAGCAGATCATGGGCCACCGCGAGGTCTTCATGCACCACGGCTGGGCTGCGCTGCACATCGAGGGCCGCTGGGTCAAGGCGGTGCCCGCGTTCAACAAGGAGCTGTGCGCGCTGATGCGCGTTCCGCCCACGGATTTCGATGGGGTGCACGACGCCGTGTTGCAGCAGTACAAGGAAGACGGTTCGGTGCACATGGAATACCTGCGCGACCACGGCGTGTGGTCCGACGTGCCCTACCCGCGCATCGAAGACGACTGGCGCGGCTACTACCCGTCCAGCCTCTGGGACGGTGAGCGCGACCCCCTCGATGTGAAAGGCCTTTGACCCATGCCCGGACCTTTGTCCCACCTCACCGTCATCGAGCTGGCCGGCATCGGCCCGGGACCCTTTGCCTGCATGCTGCTGGCCGACATGGGCGCGCGCGTGATCCGCATCGACCGCCCGCCCGTGCCGGCGCGCGGCGGTCTGGAGGCGCTGATGCGCAACGACAGCGTGGTGGATCGCGGGCGCCAGTCGCTCTCGCTGGACCTGAAAGACCCGCGCGCGGTGAGCGTGGTCCTGCGCCTGGTCCAAAAGGCCGACATCCTCGTGGAAGGGTTCCGGCCGGGCGTGGCTGAAAAGCTCGGCCTGGGCCCAGCCCATTGCCAGGCCCACAACCCGAAGCTGGTCTACGGCCGCATGACCGGCTGGGGCCAGACCGGGCCGCTGGCGCAGGCGGCGGGGCACGACATCAACTACGTGGCACTGTCGGGTGCGCTGCACGCCATCGGCAAGGCCGACCAGCCGATGCCACCGCTCAACCTGGTGGGTGACTACGGTGGCGGTGGCATGCTGCTCGCCCTGGGCGTGCTGGCCGCCGCGCACCAGGCCCGGCACAGCGGCGAAGGCCAGGTGGTGGATGCCGCCATGACCGACGGCGCGGCGTTGCTCATGGCCGCACAGTACGGCTTGATGGCCAAGGGCTTCTGGCAGGACCAGCGCGAAAGCAATTTCCTGGACGGCGCGGCCCATTTTTACGGCACCTACGCCTGCCTGGATGGTGGGCACGTGGCCATCGGCGCGATCGAGCCGCAGTTCTACCGGCAGTTGCTCGCCTTGTGCGGCATCACCGACCCTCACTTCGAGCAGCAGTGGGAGCAGGGTCAATGGCCGGCCCTGCGTGAAAAGCTGGCCGCGTTGTTCCGCACCCGCACGCGCGCCCAGTGGTGCCAGTTGCTGGAGGGAACGGACGCCTGCTTCGCGCCCGTGCTGTCCATGAGCGAGGCCGTCGACCATCCCCACAACGCGGCGCGCGGCACCTTCGTTCGGCAGGACGGCGTGCTTCAGCCGGCGCCAGCGCCGCGTTTTGACCGCACACCATCCACCTTGCCGCCGAAAGCGCCGCGCACCGGCGAGCACACTGCGGAATTGTTGGCGCAGGCAGGGTTCTCGGCCACCGAGATCGAGGACCTGCTGGGCGCGCGCGTCGCGCACCGGGACATTCCATGAGCCTGGCGCCCCCTCCCGCCGCCCGCCGGCTGCTGCATCGGCGCCGCATCAGCTGCGAGGGATTTCTGCGCGACGACGGGCTGCTCGAGGTCGAAGGGCTGCTGGTCGACACCCGACCTGCGCAGCTGCGCCTGGTGAACAAGGAGGTACCACCCGAGGAGCCCATCCACCAGATGCGGGTGCGCCTGATGATCGATGGCGAGCGTCGCATCGTCGATGCCAGCGCCTACAGCGAACACAACCCCTACCCGGAATGCATGGAGGTGGAAGCTGGCTACCGACGGCTCGTGGGCATGCGCCTCGAACCTGGCTTCACCCGGGAAGCCAAGCGCCTGTTCCGTGGCACGCAAGGGTGTTCGCACATGACCGAGCTGCTGCCGCTCATGGCCAGCACCGCCTACCAGGTGCTGTGGGGCGACAGCGACTTCACCGCCGTGGCCCCGCCGCAGGAGGGCGCCGAACGCGCGTCTCCCCTGGGCGGCTGCCACGCGTTGCGCTTCGACGGCCACATCGTGCGAACCTACTTCCCCGAGCACCTCAAGGACCCAGCCCCATGACGCGCGAATCCGTGCAGTTTGAAATCGTCGACCAGGTCGCCGTGGTCACGCTGAACGAAGGTGAGCGCATGAACCCGCTCACGGAAGGTGTGCAGGCTGGCCTGCTCGAAGCCATGGAGCGGGTGCGCGCAGAGTCATCGATCCGCGCCATGTTGCTCACGGCGCGAGGCCGTGGCTTCTGCGTGGGCGCGGACCTCAAGGACTTCAGCCGTCGCGCGGCGGACCTGCCCGCTGGCGATTCGCTGGGGCGCTACGTGGGCCGCATGATGGAGAACGGTGGCAATGCCATTGTTCATGGGCTGGCCACGCTGCCGGTGCCGGTGGTGTGCGCCGTCAATGGTGCTGCGGCAGGCGGCGGTTTCGGTCTTGCATTGGCGGCCGATGTCGTCATCGCTGCGCGGTCGGCCATCTTCTACCTGCCCTTCGTGCCGGCACTGGGTGTCGTGCCCGACATGGGCGCTGCGTGGTTTCTCACGCGCTCGATCGGGCGTGCTCGGGCCGTGGCTCTCACGCTGATGGGTGAGAAGCTGTCGGCCGACAAGGCCGCGCAGTGGGGGATGATCTGGGACTGCGTGAACGACGAGGACTTGCCAGGCGAGGCCATGCGACTGGCCAGGCGGCTGGCCGAATTGCCGGCCCACGCCATTGGCGAGACGCGCGCGCTTTTCGACGCCGCAGAAACCAACGATCTGGCCAGCCAGCTCGCCCTGGAGCGGGAGCGCCAGGAAAGGCTGATCGATGGCGAGAGCTTTGCCGAGGGCATGCGGGCGTTCGGGGAGCGCCGCAAGCCGGTGTTTCGCGGTCGCTAGACCTCCAGCAGCACGTGCCCCATCGGCTCGCCGCGTTCCACGATGTCGTGTGCTTCGGCGATGCGCTCCAGGGGAAACCGCAGGGCCACCGTGTGCTGCAGGCGCTGCGTGCGCAGGAGCGCGTCCAGTTCGGTGAGCGCGGCTTCGCGGTCGGCCTGGGGAATGTCGTAGATCATGAAGAACTTCAGCGCCACGCTGTTCTGCATGAGCCACAGCGCGGGCAGTGAAGCCTCGGCGCCCGTGATGCCGTAGACGATGACCTGGCCATGTGCCTTCAGAAGGCCGGGGTAGAGCGATGCGTTGGCGGTGAGGTTGACTTCGATCAGCGCGTCCACACCGGCACCCCCGGTGGCCGCCTGCACCTGGGCGGTGAAGTCGCTCGCGCGGTAGTCGAACACGTGGTCCGCACCGGCAGCCTGCGCGTGCCGCGCCTTGTCGGGTGAACTGGCGCTGGCGATCACCATGGCGCCACGCGCCTTGGCCATCTGGATGGCATAGTGGCCGACCGAACCGGCACCACCAGCGACCAGCACCGTGGTGCCGGGGCGCGGGGCTGCCAGGCGCACCGCATGCAGGGCCGTGAAGGCGGGTATGCCCAGGCAGGCGCCGGATTCCTCATCCACGCCATCGGGCAGCTTCACCGCCTGGGCAGAAGGCAGTGCGATCCACTGCGCTGCGGTGCCGAAGGGGCGCTTCCATTGCCCGTTCCAGATCCACACGCGCTCGCCGATGCGGGACGCCTGCACACCCTCGCCCACCGCGTCGATCACGCCTGCGCCATCGCTGTGCGGAACGATCAGCGGCGCCATCAGCTTGCGCCCAGGGCCGCCCTTGCGCGTCTTCCAGTCGGAGGGATTGACGCCCGACCAGCGCAGGCGCACGCGGACTTCGCCCGGTCCGGGCTGGGGCGTCGGCTGCTCACCGACGGTGAAGACCTCGGGCGCAGGGCCCTGCTGTGTGTAGTAAGCGGCGCGCATGGTGCTTTCAGAAAAAAAGTTTCAGCCAGCCTGCTGAGGCGCCGGATGAAGCTGCCATACCGGCCCGGCCTTGCTCACCTGGGCCGGCACGTCGTGTCCCACCACGGTGGGCAGGCCGCGCGAGACGGCCAGCAGCCGTTCGAGATCGACGCCGGTGTCGTGTCCCATGGTCTGCAGCATGTGCACGGCGTCCTCGCTGGCGATGTTGCCGCTGGCGCCCGGCGCAAACGGGCAGCCGCCGAGCCCGCCGAGCGATCCGTCGAACCGCACGATGCCGGCCTGCACCGCCGCCAGCACGTTGGCCAGTCCCATGCCGCGCGTGTTGTGGAAATGCATGATGAGCTGGAGCCCGTCGGGCAGCTCGCGCTGCAGTGACTCGGCCATGGCCTGCACCTGCACGGGGTTGGCCATGCCCGTGGTGTCGCACACGGTGACGCCACGAACACCCAGGTCGGCAAAGCGCTGCGCCAACTCGCGCACGGTGGCCTGCGGCACGTCGCCCTCCATCGGGCAGCCGAAGGCGGTGGACAGCGACACGTTGACCGCCGCCTGGTCGCCCACCACACGGATCACTTCCGACAGGGCCGCGATACTTTGCGCGCGGCTCATGCGCAGGTTGGCCTGGTTGTGCGACTCGGAACACGACATCACCAGGTTGAGCTCGTCGGCCTTCGATTCCAGCGCACGCTCGGCACCGCGCAGATTGGGCACCAGCACCGCGTACTCCACGCCCGGCACACGGCGGATGCGCCCCATCACGGCTTCGGCATCGCGCAGCATGGGGATGGCCCTGGCGGAGGTGAACGAGGTCACTTCGATCTTGGCGTAGCCGCAAGCGGAAAGCGCATCCACCAGCGCCACCTTGGCGTCGGTGGGCACGAAGTCGGGTTCCATCTGGAAGCCGTCCCGCGTGACGACTTCGTTGAAGTAGATGCGGTTCATTCGGCTCCTCCGGCGACCACACCACGCCGCCGAAGCTCGGCGATCTGTTCCGGCGTGAGGCCGATCTCGCGCAGCACCGCGTCGGTGTCCTGGCCCACGTCGGGCGCGTTGCGGCGGTGGCCACCGGGCGTGCGCGAGAGCTTGGGCACGACGCCGGGCACGGTGAGCTCGCTGCCATCGGCCATGCGCACCGTCTCCAGCATGCCGCGCGCCTGGTAGTGCGGGTCGGCGGCGATGTCGGCCACCGTGTAGATGCGGCCCGCCGGCACCGACGCCGCGTCCAGCGCGGCCAGCACCTCGGCCACGTCGTGCCGGGCGGCCCATTCGCCGATGGCGGCATCGAGCTCGGTCACGCGCGCCACCCGTCCCGCGTTGTCCGCCAGGGCGGGGTCGGACGCCAGATCCGGCCGACCCACCGCGGCCATCAGGCGCTTGAAGATGCTGTCGCCATTGCCGGCCACCAGGGCGTAGTTGCCGTCCTTGCAGCGGTAGGCGTTGCTCGGTGCGATACCCGGCAAGGCACTGCCGGCGGCACCGCGCACCGCGCCAAAGGCGCTGTACTCCGGCAGCAGGCTCTCCATGCAGTTGAACACCGCTTCGTACAGCGCCACATCGATCACCTGCCCCTGGCCGGACCGTTGCCGCTCCTGCAAGGCCAGCAGGATGCCGATCACGCCGTGCAGCGCGGCCAGCGTGTCGCCGATGGACACGCCCACGCGCACGGGCACACGCCCGGGCTCGGCGGTGAGGTGGCGCAGGCCGCCCATGGCTTCGGCCACGACGCCGAAGCCTGGTCGGTCGCGGTACGGCCCGGTCTGCCCGTAGCCGCTCACGCGCAGCACGATCAGGCGCGGGTTGGCCTGCAGCAACACGTCGGGCGAGAGTCCCCAGCCTTCCAGGGCACCGGGCCGGAAGTTCTCGATCAGCACATCGCATTCGGAGACCAGCTTGCGCACGATGTCCTGCGCCGAAGGTTCGTTCAGGTTGAGCGCGACGGAACGCTTGTTGCGCGACTGCACCTGCCACCAGACCGAGGTGCCGTCCTTGAGCAGCCGCCATTTGCGCAAGGGGTCGCCTGCGCCGGGCGGCTCGATCTTGATGACGTCGGCCCCGAAATCGGCGAGGGTCTTGGCGGCGAACGGGCCGGCGATGAGCTGACCCATCTCGAGGACCTTGAGGCCCGAGAGCGGGCCGTGGGCGGGGGTGGCGGGTGCTGGGGTGTCGGGCATTCGTCAGGCGGGCGTCACGCGCAGGGGCAGTTTGTCGAGCATGCGCATCTGGTTGATCGGGCGGTAGGTGGGAGTGTCCGTGAGTTCGATGGCCTTGATCCGCCGCGCCATCTCGCCCAGGAAAGCCTCGGACTCGCCGCGCGCGATCATCTGGCCGATGCAGGCGTGTGCGCCGGTGCCCATGGCCAGGTGGTTGCCCGCGAGCTGGGGGCGCTCGATGTCGAATTCATCGGGTCGTTCCCAGTGCCGGGGATCGCGGTTGGCCGCACCCATGAACACGCCCAGCTTCATGTCGCCGTCGAGCCGGATGCCCGAGACGCTCGTGGGGCCCACGGTGGTGCGGTAGGTGACCTGGAAGGGCGCCTCGTGGCGAATGCCCTCTTCGAAGGCCGCCTTCACCCGCGTCGGGTCGGCGTGCACCTTGGCCCACTGATCGGGATGCAGCGCGAGCTGGTGCAGCGTGAAGCCCATGCCGGCGATGGTGGAGTCGGTGCCGCCACCCACGAAGCTGCGGATGATGTTGGAGGCCACGCCCGGATCGAAGTCGCCCTTGTCCTCGGCCTGGAACAGCATCTCGGCGATGGAGCCAGGCAGCACCGCGTCGCGCTGCACCGTCTGCTCGAACCACTCCAGGTACGGCTG
Organism: Hydrogenophaga sp.; assembly: GCF_051860785.1. Lineage (GTDB taxonomy): Bacteria > Pseudomonadota > Gammaproteobacteria > Burkholderiales > Burkholderiaceae_C > Hydrogenophaga. Next base: position 95,745 of record NZ_JBIMLB010000012.1, on the reverse strand, counting down.
GGCGCGCGCCATCGCGGCGTGGTACAGGGCGTTCTTCGGGCCGCTCTGGTTGAAGCGCATCTCGCCGATGGCCAGGGTTTCGGTGCGCGGCAGGCGCACGCCCACGGCCGCCGGAAAGGCGTCCAGCACGAAGGCCTCCACGCCTTGTTCGACGGCATCGAACTCGCGCAGGTCGATCAGCTTCTGCACCAGCGCCTGGGCCTTCTCCGTGAAGCTCTCCTTGAAACGACGGATCGCCACCGGCGAGAGCACGCGCGTGACGGCCGCGCGCACCTGGGTGTGGTCCGGCGGGTCCACTTCCAGCAGGCGGCTGGGAATGCGGAACTCGCCTGGCTGCCGGATGTCCTGGATGCCGATGCCCGCGCCGGTGATGAAACGGGTGTGATCGGCGAGCACCGCCTTGGCCTCGGCATGCCGACCCGTGGCGTACACGCCATGCGGCTTGATCAGCACCACGGGGCCTGTGTCGCGCAGCGCGGCGTGGAACGCATAGGGGTCGCGCAGCACATCCATCGCATAGGGATCGATGTCCAGGACAGGAACTTCCTGCAGTTCGTTTTCGGCAATCAGGCTCATCAAGGCTCCTCGGTGTTCAGCCTTGCCATCTTGCGACCCCCTGGCCCATGCGTCTGTCCCCTCGACGGGGACGCGGCGTGTGCGGCATCAGGCACCGGCATGCGATGCGCGCCAGCGCGCCTGCAGGCCGAGGTACCAGCCCAGCAGTTCGCGCTCGCTGCCGATGCCCAGGCGCCGGTAGGCCAGCTTGCGGAAGGTCTTCACCGTTTCCGCGCCCACGCCCAGGTCCTGCGCGATGCGGCGCGTCGAAAGGCCATGGAGGATGCGCGCACAGACCTCGGCCTCGCGCCGCGCCAGGGCAGACAGGGCGCCCAGGCACGCCTGCGTGTCGGCCAGCGAGCGGAAGGCATCGGACGGGGCGGTGCGCTGCGAGGCCGCGCCAGAGAGGTCTGCGTGCTTGGCCAGCACCGAGATCAGCACCTGGGCCGACTCCGCGATCCGGCCAAGGCCATCGGGCGTGAAGCGGCCCCGCCCTTCCCGCAGGATGCTCACGCTGTAGGCCGAGCGGCCACTTCGCCCGGCAATCACCACCCGGTCGCGGATGCGGGGCCAGACCGCCTCGCGCAGGTCCTCATCGTGAATGTCGCTCAGGTCCACGCGCATCAGCAGGGTCTGGTGGGCGGGCAGCCGGGTCTGTGCGTACACCATGGCCGGGTCTCTGGCCCAGGTCTGGCGTTGCAGGTAGGTCGAAACGCGGGCATGCGCGGTGGCCGAGCCGTCGTGGCTGCCGGTCACGAGTTCGCTGGGCGCGTCGGGCCCGAGCCGGAACACCGCGCAATAGTCGGCGTCGCAGGTTTCCTGCAGGAGGTTCAGGAGCGTCGCACCGAAGCGGTCCGTGCCGGTGGCTTCCAGTGCGTTCACCAGCGAGCGCGCGGGCGCAGCCGATCCCCCCGCAGGGGGAATGAAATTGCACGCACCGGGAGCTAGAGTCGACATCACACCCCTATTCTGAAGGAGACAAGCATGAACAAGCGCCATATCCTGGTCGCGGCCCTGGCCGCTCTCGCCACCACCTGGGCACCGGCCTCGCTGGCCCAGGGGTTCCCCAACCAGCCGATCCGGCTCATCGTGCCGTACCCGGCCGGCGGCGGCACCGATTTCTTCGCCCGCTCCATCGCTCCCGGCATGGGCGAAGCGCTTGGCCAGCAGGTGATCGTGGACAACCGCCCGGGTGCCAGCGGCATGATCGGCGCGCAATACGTGGCCCAGAGAGCTCCGGCCGATGGCCACACCATCCTGCTGGGCGACATGACGACGTATGCGGTCAACCCCACCATGTTCGAGAAGCAGCAGCAGTACGACGTGCAGAAGGACCTCGCACCGGTCACGATGGCGGCCCGGTTCGACTTCCTGCTGGTGACCAACCCGGCCGTGATCCCGGGCACCAGTGTGGCGGACGTGGTGGCCGCTGCCGCGGCGTCGCCCAGCGGCCTGAACTACGCGTCGCCCAGCATCGGGACCACCCACCACCTGGCCATGGAGATGTTTGCCCGCGAGGCCAAGGCCCGTCTGGTCGCCATCACCTACAAGGGCGGTGGCCCCGCCGTGCAGGACCTCCTGGGCGGGCAAGTGGGCGTGATGTTCCTCGATCGCGCCACCGCCAGGCCGCACCTGGAATCGGGCAAGCTGCGGCCCATCGCGGCCGCCGGTGCCACGCGCATCGCGCTCTACCCCAACGTGCCGACCATGGCCGAATCGGGCGTCAAGGACTTCAACGTCGAAGGCTGGCAGGGTCTCACGGTGCGCGCCGGCACGCCCGAGCCGGTGATCCAGGCGATCGCCGCGGCCTATGCAAAAGCGGTCTCGTCACCCGAGCTGAAAAAGAAGCTGTCCGACGCCGGCATCGACACCGTCACCTCCACACCGGGCCAGTTCGCTGCCCACATCCAGGCCGAGACGGTGCGCTGGCGCAACGTGATCCGCGATCGCAACATCAAGGCCGAGTAAGGGATTTCAATGGCAACGTTCGAGACCCCGGTCTTCATCGTGGGGGGTGGCGGCTTCGGCCTGGCCACCTCCATGTTCCTGTCCAACCTGGGCGTGCCTTCGCTGCTGATCGAGCGCCACGCCACGCCTTCGCCCATGCCCAAGGCGCGCTACCTCAACCAGCGCACCATGGAGATCTTCCGCCAGCATGGCGTGGCCGACACCATCTACGCCAAGGCGCTGCCAATCCGCCACGTGTCCACCACGCGCTGGGTCACCAGCCTGGGCGGCGATGGCGAGCACGACCGCAAGGTGCTGTATGAGATGGAGACCTTCGGGGGCGGCTCGCTGAGTGCGCACTACAAGGCCAACAGCCCGTGCGAGAGCACGATCTATCCGCAGGTGCGGCTGGAGCCGCTGATGCGCGACCACGCCGAGACCCTGCCCCATGGCAAGCTCATGTTCAATTGCTCGCTGCTGTCCTTCGAGCAGGACGACCAGGGCGTGACGGCGCAGGTGGAAGACCGCGGCACCGGCGAGACCCACACCGTGCGCGCGCGCTACATGGTCGCCGCCGACGGCGGCAAGACGGTCGGGCCGGCGGTGGGTGTGAAGCTGGAAGGCACGCCCGAACTCATCGACATGGTGACGATGTACTTCCGCGCCGACCTCTCCGCCTACCTGGACAACGACGATTCCTTTGCCTACTGGATGGCCGCGCCCGGTGGCGACACCGGGTCGTGGGGCACGGGCGTGCTGGGCAAGCTCGGCCCCACGGGCGACCGGCACTCCGAGGAGTGGATGTTCCACTTCAGCTTCAAGTCCGACGACCCGGAACGTTTCAACGAGGACAAGCTGATCCCGCGCATGCGAGCGCTCATGAAGATCCCCGACCTGCAGCCGCAGGTGCTGGGCGTCGGGCACTGGATCGTGCAGGGCGTGCTGGCCGATCGCTACCGCTTCGGCCGCGTTTTTCTGGGTGGCGATGCCGCCCACCGCCACACGCCCACCACCGGGCTGGGGTTGAACTCGGCCATCCACGACGCGCACAACCTCGCCTGGAAACTGGCGCTGGTGATCGGCGGCCAGGCCAGCGATGCGCTGCTCGATACGTATGAAAGCGAGCGCCGCCCCGCCGCCGAGCGCAACGTCAACTGGGCGTTGTTCACGTTCTCCAACCACCAGCTCACCGGCGCGGCCATCGGCCTCGTGCCGGGCGATCCGCAGCGCAGCCGGACCAACTTCGAAGCGCTGCTGGCCGACAGCGACGACGGCGAGTCGCGTCGCCACCGCTTCCGCGAGGTGATGAAGCTGCACAACACCGAGTACCAGGCCAACGACCTGGAGATCGGTGTGCAGTACGAACTGGGCGCACTGGTGTCCGATGGCACACCACTGCCTCGACGCGACCCCACGGGCCGCCACTACGTGCCTTCAACCCGACCCGGCGCGCGCCTGCCGCATGCCTGGCTGCAGCGCGATGGGAAGGACATCTCCACCCAGGACCTGGTGCCGCGCGACGCGTTCGTGCTGCTCACCGCTCGCCAGGCTTCGCCCTGGGTCGAAGCGGCCGCGCGCGCCGCGCAGGCGCTCGGCGTGCGCATCGACGTGGTGTCGATCTGCGACGGCGGCGATGTGCAGGATGTGCGCCACGAATGGCGCCGCATCCGCGAGGTGGGCGACGACGGCGTGCTGCTGGTGCGGCCCGACCAGATCATTGCGTGGCGCACCCTGCAGGGACATGCCGACCCCGAGTCGCAATTGAAGACGGTGTTTCGCTCCGTGCTTCGCCAGTCGCTCCAGGTGGCCTGAGATGGGCGACCTGATTGATCACACGCACGACCCCGCCGCCACGAGTTGGGTGACCAGTGCCAACGGCCATGCCGGTTTTCCGATCCAGAACCTCCCGTTGGCGCGCATCGCCCGCGAGGGGAGCGAGCATGTCGTCACGGCCATTGGCGAACACGCGCTGGACCTGACCACGCTGGCGCAGGCGCCGGGCTTGCCCGGTGATCTCGCGCAGGCGCTGCAACCGGTGGCGGGCGGTTCGTTGCAGAGCCTCATGGCGGCCGGGCCAAAGGCCAGCCGCTCCCTGCGGCGCGCGCTGTTCGATCTGCTGGGCAGCCACGCGACGCAGGCGCAGCGCGACCTGGCCTCGGCGCACCTGCTGTCCATCGACGGCCTGTCATTGCTGCTGCCGTGCCGGCCACCGACCTTCACCGATTTCTATTCGTCCATCCACCACGCGATCCGCATCGGTTCGCTGGTGCGGCCCGACGCACCGCTGTTGCCCAACTACAGGCACCTGCCGGTGGGCTACCACGGCCGCACGACCTCGGTGTTTCCCGGTGGGCAGGACTTCCGGCGCCCACACGGTCAGATCGTGCAGGGCACCGAGCGGCAGGTGGTCTATGCGCCAAGTGAAAAACTGGACTACGAGGCCGAGCTCGGCTTCCTGGTCGGGGCACCCAGCGCCGCCGGCGAGACGGTGCCGCTGACGCAGGCGCGTGGACACCTGTTCGGCGTGGCGCTGCTCAACGACTGGTCCGCGCGCGACATCCAGTTCTGGGAATACGCGCCGCTGGGTCCGTTCCTGGGCAAGAGCTTTGCCACCACGCTGGGCGCCTGGGTGGTCACGCGCGAGGCGCTGGAGCCGTTCTGGACCGCGCCACCCTGGGGCGACGATGCGCAGCACACCTTGCTGCCGCATCTGGACGGCGCTGCCGAGCGTGCGCGCGGTGCGCTCAACATCACTGTGGAAGTCCACATCCGCAGCGAACGCATGCGCCAGCAAGGCCTGCCCCGTCACCGCGTCTCGGTGAGCAACTGCGCCACCTCGTTCTGGACCGTGGGGCAGATGATTGCGCACCAGACGTCGAACGGCGCGGCCATCGACGCGGGTGACCTGATCGGCTCGGGCACGCTGTCGGGGCCGACCGATGAATCGCGGGCCTGCCTGATGGAGCTGACCGAAGGTGGTCGACAGCCCTTTGCGCTGCCCGGGGGTGAAACGCGCACCTTCCTTAAAGATGGCGATGAAGTCACGCTCGTGGGCTGGTGCGAAACACCGGGACGCGCGCGCATCGGTTTGGGCGAAGCGACGGCGCGCGTGTTGCCCTAGACCGCCAACCCTTCGCGGAAACCTTCCAGCACCGCGTCGTCCACCTCGCGCGGCGCCACGGCGTCGCCGATGCGCCGCACGGCCACGCCGCGCGCCTTGAGCTGCTGGTACAGGCCGTCCTCGCTCTCGCGCATCATGCTCAGCACCACGGTGTCGGCGGCGATCACCTCGGGCGCGCCGCCGAGGGCGCTGCGCAGCTCGACCTCGCCAGCGCCGATGCGCTCCACGAAGGTCGAGGTGCGTACCTGCACACCGGCCGCCACCACGCGCGGCATGATCCAGGGCCAGTCCAGCGTCGCTTCGAGCTTGCGGCCGGCCATGGCGTCGCTGGTGACCACCGTGACCTGCCGGCCCGATCCCGCCAGCAGACGCGCCAGGCCCAGCGGCAGGTAGTCGCCGTTGTCGTCCACCACCACTACCTTGGCGCCGCAGGAAGCGGGGTCCGCCAGCGCGGACAGCGGGTCCACCACGCGCGCGCCCGCAGCCTGCGGAATCGCATCGCGGTCGGGGCGGAAGGTGCTGAAGCCGCTGGTCTGCCAGCGCGCACCGGTGGCGATGATGACTTCGTCGGCGCCGAACGCGGCCACGTCGTCGGCCGTGGCGGTCTTGCCGGTTTCGATCGTCACCTGGCGGCGTCGGATCGAGGCCTCCAGGTCGTCCACCAGAAAACTCCATGAGCCGTAGTCGGGCAGGCGGGCGGCCTCGCGCACCTGGCCACCCAGTTGCGTGCCGCGTTCCCATAGCGTGACGGTGTGGCCGCGTTGCGCAGCGGTGTCCGCCGCTTTCAGGCCGGCCGGTCCGCCGCCGATCACCAGCACGCGGCGCGGACTTTTCGCAGACTTCATGGTCGACAGGCCCACCGTCGCTTCGCGGCCGGTGGCGGGGTTCACGGTGCAGCTCAGGTTCTGGCCCAGCCGTCGCCAGCAGCCTTGGTTGGCGCCCACGCAGCGGCGGATCTCGTCGGTGCGGCCTTCCCGCGTCTTGTTCACGATGTCGGGATCGGCGATGTGCGCACGCACCAGGCCGACCAGGTCGGACTGGCCGCGCGCCACGATCTGCGCGGCGGTGGCCAGGTCGCGCACCGAGCCCTGGATCAGCAGCGGGATGCGACCGCCGATCGCGTCGCGCACTTCCCTGGCGTGGGTCGCCAGCGGTGCGGTCTCACCGCTCGAAGCGGGTGGAACCAGTTTGTGGTTGAAGTGGTAGTCGGTGTGCGAGAGGCACACGTAGTCGAACAGGGCCTCGCGTTCGAGCACCTGCACGATGCGCGCGGTCTCCTGCGGGTGCGTGCCCGCTTCGCCCAGGTACTCGTCCAGGCTCAGCTTGATGCCCATCACGAAGTCCTTGCCGCAGCGCGCGCGCACGGCCCGGCCGATGGCCAGTGCCAGCTGCGCACGCCGCTCGGTGTCACCGCCCCAGGCGTCGTCGCGGCGGTTCCAGTAGGGCGACAAAAAGTTGGAGAGCAGGTAGCCGTGCGAACCGTGGATCTCCACGCCGTCGCCACCGCCCGCCTGCACGTTGGCGGCGGTGGCGGCAAAGCCGGCGATCACGTCCTGGATGTCGGGCTCCTCCATGGGCTTGGGCATGGCGCGGTGCACCGGCGACGGAATGGCCGAAGGCGCCAGCACGGAACCCCACAGGTCCAGGCGGTCCGTGCGGCGGCGGCCACTGGCCCCCATGTGCGTGATCTGCACGAACACGGGAACGCCCTCGGCCCGGGCCGGCGTGACGAACTGGCGCACCGCATCGGACCAGCCAGGCTCCCAGGGCGAGACACCGGCGGCCGCGCTGCTGGCGTGCACATGAAAGCCGTGCGTGACGATCAGGCCCAGGCCGCCGCGCGCCCGCTCACGCAGGTAGGCGCCGTAGGTGGGCGCGTCGTAGGTGGGCTGGTGGGCCGGCAGGTAGATGCGGTTGCGGGCCTGCACATGGCCGATGCGGACCGGCTGCCAGAGGACGTCGAGATCGCTCACGAGAAGCACACACCGCCGTTCACGTCCAGCACCGCGCCGGTCGTGAAGGTGGCGCCCTCGGAGGCGAGAAAAGCGCAGGGCCAGCCGATCTCCTCGGGCTGGCCGAAACGCTTCATGGGGTAGCTGTCGAGCGCGAACGGCTGGTTGGCCGAAACCAGCAGCGGTGTGAAGATCGCGCCCGGTGCCACGCCATTGACCACCACGCCACTGGCGGCGGCCTGGCGTGCGTAGTAGCGCACCAGCGTCGACAACGCGCCCTTGGATGCGGCGTACGCCGGCTCGATGGCCAGCGTCGACCCGGCATTGCGCGCACCCATGGAACTGGTCAGCACGATGCGGCCGCGCTTTCGCTCCATCATGCCGGGCAGCACCGCGCGAATCAGGTTGACCGGGCCCTTGACGTTGATGTCCATGGTGCGGGCGAAGAGGTCTTCCCACTCGTCTCCGCCGTTGAGCCAGTCGCCCTTGACGTAGTAGCCGCTGGTGTCCACCAGCGAGTCCAGTTCAACCCCGATGTCGCGCACCACCGCATCCACGTCGTCGCGCTTCGTGTTGTCCAGTGCGAAGGCAGCCCGTGCGCCGATCTCCCCGGCCAGCTCGGTGGGGGCTTTCAGATCGGCGATGTAGAGCTCAGCGCCCAGGGTGGCGAACACGCGCGCCGTGGCGCCGCCGATGGCGCCACCGGCGCCGGTGAGGAAGACGCGCTGGCCGCGCAGGTCGAAGTGGTTCTTGAGGTTCATGTCGTTGGAAGACCGAGGTCAGGAGGAAGGGGGCGGCGGCTCGGCATACACGCCGCCTTCAAGGAGCGCGCGCGAGCCCAGGTCGGCTCCGTTCCAGCGCGTGAAATAGCCGGCCGTGGTGCCGCCGTCCACCGACAGCACCGCGCCATTGACGAAGCTCGCCCCATCGGAGAGCAGGAAGAGGGTGGGGCCGGCCTGCTCGTCGGCGCGCGCCAGGCGCGCCATCGGCACGCGGTCCATCATGGCGTGCTGCATGTGATCGGGTGGAATGTTGGCGCGCACCAGCGGCGTGTCCACCACACCCGGCGCCACGCTGTTGACGCGCACGCCGTGGCGTCCCCATTCGATCGACAGCGCCCGCGTGAGACCGATCACGCCGTGCTTGGACGCGCTGTAGTGCGCGCGACCGGCGTGGCCGCCCAGGCCATCGACCGATGAGATCGTCACGATCGCGCCGCGCTGGCGCGCCAGCATGCGCTGACCCACGGGCTGGATGGAGCGGAACATGCCGCTGAGGTTCACGTCCAGGCAGCGCGTCCACACCTCGTCGGGCATGGTGGCGGCGGGCTGCGGCGGCGAGATGCCGGCGCAGGCCACCATGCCGTCGATCGGCCCGAGTCCAGCCTCGACCTTCGCCACCGTGGTCTCGCAGGCCAAGGCATCGCGCACGTCCAGCGTGCAGGCCATTGCGCGCACGCCCAGCGCCCGCAGTTCCGCGGCGACCGCGTCGGCGCGCTCGCCCACGGCATCCGCCACCGCCACGTGCGCGCCGCCCCGAGCCGCTTCCAGCGCAATCGCGCGGCCGATGCCCGAGCCACCGCCCGTGATGAAGAGCACACGGCCCTGCAGTCCGTAGTCCATCACGCGACCTCCGCGACGGGGCGTGCGCTGGCCGGCACGATCGCTGCGGCCATCTGGTGCGCCGCGATGTAGCCGAAGGTCATGGCCGGGCCGATGCTCGAGCCGCCACCGGGGTAGAGGCCACGCATCATGGAGTTCATGTCCAGGCCGGCGGCGTAGAGGCCAGGCACGGGTTGGCCGCGAGCGTCGAGCACCTGGGCCTTGCCGTTGGCCGCCAGTCCACCCACCGTGCTCAGGTCGCCGGGGTGCAGCGCCACGGCGCAGTACGGTCCTTCACCCACCGGTGCCACGCTGGGGTTGGGCGTGTGCGTCTGGTCGCCACGGAAGCGCGAATGCGCGTCGGCGCCCTTGCCGAACTCGGGATCGCTGCCGTGCACGGCGCTGTCGTCGAAACGCCGCACTGTGGCTTCGAGGGCATCGGGTGGCACACCGAGGCGGCGCGCCAGTTCGGCCAGCGTGGGCGCCTCGATCAGGTAGCCCGCCTTCACGAAATCCGAGCTGCGAAACGGCCAGGGCCTGACCAGGCCCATGCCGTACTTGCGCAGGAAGCTGCGGCTGGCCACCAGGTGCACTTTCGTGAAGCCGCGCTGGTGCATGGTCTTCACGAAGGTCTGGTACGAGGTGCCCTCGTTGACAAACCGGCGCCCGTCCGGTCCTACCACGATGCAGCCCGGCATGGCGCGATCGATGAAGATGTGCGGGTACCGGACCACCGTGCCGTCGGGCTTGTGGAGGACCGACACCGGCGTCCAGATGCAGTCGCTGGCGTGGGCCGGATCGTGGAAACCGCCCACGGTGCTGCCCATGCGCACGCCGTCGCCCACATTGCCTTCGGGTTGCAGCGAGTGGTGGTGCGCGGCCATGGGAATGAACTTCGCGCGCAGGGCTTCGCTGGCGCCATAGCCGCCGCTGGCCAGCAGCACGCCCCGGCGCGCACGAACTTCCAGTGGCTGGCCGTCCCGGTGCACGACGACCCCTGTGACCGCACCCGCGTCCGAGGTGACCAGTTCCAGTGCAGGCGTGTTTCGCCACAGCGTCACGCCGCTCTGGATCGCCGAGTGGAACAGCCGGGCTGCCAGCGCATTGCCATTCACCAGTCGCGTGCCGCGCCCATGGCCGATGCGATCGCGCAGGAAGCGCCACAGCATCTTCGTGGTGTGGCGAAAGCCGGCCCAGGTTCTGAGGGCGTGGCGCAGCGGGTGGATGTCCGCGCCTTCGACCTGCATGCTGCCGAACAGCATCAGTTGCGGCAGGGGTGTACGCAATTCGGACAGGCGCGCACCGAGCAGGCGGCCGTCGAACTCGGGCGTGAGCAGCGTGCGGCACTTCGCGGCGCCCGGCTGGTCGGGCTCGTAGTCCGGCAATGGAAAAGGCTTGAAACGCACCTCGGAATGGCGCTCCATGAACTTCAGCATCTCGGCTGCGTGGTCGAGGTAGCTCTTCACCAGCTCTGCGTTGAAGGCTTCGCCCAGCACGGCCTTGAGGTAGGTCTCGGCGGCCTCGCGGTTGTCGTCCAGGCCGATCTGTCGCATCACATGGTTGAAGGGAATCCACGGGGCACCACCGGAGTACGCGGTGGTGCCGCCGAAGCAGGCGGTCTTCTCGACCACCAGGGTTTCGAGGCCGAGCTGGCGTGCGGTGATGGCGGCCGTGAGGCCGGCCGCGCCGCTGCCGATGACGACGACGTCGGTTTCGATCATGTCGGATGTCCTTGTTGGCGCAGGGCGCGTCAGAGTCGCAGCCACTGTAGGTGTCAGGTTGCGGGGTGTCTGTCCCGTCGAGGGGGACGTAGGGACACTGCGTCCCCGCGCAGGGGGACTCTCAGGACCAGGGTGCGCCGCAAGAATGCAGCCTCTCTTCTCGCCCATCCACATTCCTTCGACCACGAACAGGAGACGACCTTGTTGAATCTGTCCCCCCTCATCCGCCGCACCCTGCTGTGCGCATCCCTTACCGGTGTGCTGGGAACCGCCAGCGCGCAAACGGTGTTGAAGGTGTCCAACTGGATCCCGATGCAACACTCGTACAACACCGAGGTGGTGATTCCATGGGCGGCGCAGATCGAGAAGGCCACCCAGGGTCGGGTGAAGCTGGAGATCCTGCCCAAGGTGGTGGGCACACCAGGCACGCAGTACGAAGTGGCGCGCGATGGCCTGGCCGATGTCGTCACCGTGGTGCCGGGCTACAGCCCGGGCCGTTTTGATATCTTCGGTCTGGGTGAGCTGCCCATGGCCAGCGCCGATCCGACCGTGGGTGCGCCGGCCTATTACGGCTTCTACGAAAAGCACCTGGCGCCGCTGAACCTGTTCAAGGGCACCCACGTGCTGAGCGCGTTCACCACATCGCCGGGCCAGATCTTCACCTCGAAGAAGCCGGTGACCTCGATGGCCGACTTCTCGGGCATGAAGCTGCGCAGCCCCGTCACCACCACGGTGGAAAGCATCAAGGCCGTGGGCGCGGTGCCCATGCAGAAGCCTTCCACGGAACTGTACGAACTGCTCTCTGGCGGTGTGCTGGATGGCACGCTGGCAGGCCCGGATCAGGTCAACGGCATGCGCCTGGGCGAAGTGACCAAACACCTCACCGTGGTGCCCGGCGGCTTCTACAGTTCCGTCATGGTCGTGCTGATCAACGAGGACGTGTGGAAGAAGATCAGCGAGGCCGACCGCAAGTCGATCCAGGCCATCTCCGGCAAGCCCTTTGCCGAGCGCATCGGCGTGGTGTTCTCCAAGAGCGTGGCCGATGGCGTGGCCGCGTTCAAGGCCAGGGGCGGTACGGTGACCGAAGCTTCGCCCGCCATGGTGGCCGACATGAAAAAGGCCTTTGATCCGATGGAGAAGGCGATGTTCGAGAAGGCCCGCAAGGCTGGACTGGCCAATCCGGAAGCGGCACTGGCCGAGCTCAAGGCCGAGATCGCCAAGAGCGAAGGCCGGAAATAAGCCATGGCGCGGGCCTGGTTGCCAACCGTGATGGGAGGCGTCGCCTGCGCGGCGCTGTTCGTGATGATGACCGTCGCGGTGGTCGATGTGATTGGCCGATCGGTCTTCGGCAAGCCCATCGGGCCCGCTTCGGAATTGATCGAGCTCGCGATGGTGGTGACCATCTTCCTGGTCTACCCCATCGTGTCGCGCAAGGGCATGCACATCTGCATCGATCTGCTGGACAGCATCACGCCCGATCCCCTGCGCCGCGCGCAGCATGTGCTGGGTGCCTTGCTCGGTGCGGCGGTGTTCGTCGCTGTCGCCTGGCGCATCGGCTTTCTCGCCACGGACGCCTGGTCCAGTGGTGAAGTGACCGGCATCCTGGGCCTTCCTCTGGCCTATGTGTACGGCTTCATCTCCCTGATGTCCGTGGTGACCACCCTGGCCTTTCTCCTGACGCTGCCCCAGGCCTTTGCGCCGGGCGAGTTCGTGCATCCCAGCCTTCCCATCGACGAGGTTCCCGAATGATTCTTCCCGGCCTGCTGGGCTTTCTGGCCGCACTGGGGCTCATCTTCATCCGCGTGCCCATCGGCATCTCGCTGGCCGTGGCCGGCTTCGGCGGCTTCTACCTCCTGAAGGGCCTCACGCCAGCGCTCAGCATGATTGCCATCGCGGCCAAGGACAGCAGCATGTCGTATGCGCTGTCGGTCATCCCGCTGTTCGTGCTGATGGGCAACCTGATCGCCGCCGCCGGCATCTCTGCCGACCTGTTCCGTGCCGCCCAGATGCTGATGGGGCGCCTTCGCGGCGGCCTGGCGATGGCCACCGTGCTGTCGTGCGGCGGCTTCGCTGCCGTCTGCGGCTCCAGCGTGGCCACGGCCTACACCATGGGCAAGGTCTCGCTGCCGTCCATGCGGCGCTTCGGCTATGCCGACAGCCTGGCCACCGCCTCGGTTGCGGCGGGTGGCACGCTGGGCATCATCATCCCGCCCAGCGTGATCATGGTGATCTATGGCATCGCCACCGAAACGCACATCGGCAAGCTCTTTGCCGCCGGGCTGATTCCCGGCCTGCTGGGCATCCTCGGCTACTTTGCTGCCATTCGCTGGGCGGTGTGGCGCAATCCCGCCATTGCACCGCTGGCCGACCCCACCACCGACGAGGATCGCAAGGACGCCTACCGCCGCGTTTGGCCGGTGATGCTGCTCTTCGGCGTGGTGCTTGGCGGCATCTACAGCGGCACGTTCACCGCCACCGAGGCGGCTGGCGTGGGCGCCACCGGTGGCTTCCTGTTCGCGCTGTTTCGCGGCCGCCTGAGCTTTCGCCAGTTCTACAAGGTGTTCCTGTCCACGCTCGAGACCTCGGCCGTGATGTTCGCCATCGTGCTGGGCGCCAACATCTTTGGCGAGTTCATGAACATGACCGGGCTGGACTCCGCGGTGCTCAAGCTGGTGAAGGGGCACGACCTGCAGCCGATCACGGTGATCTTCATCATCATCGGCATCTACATCGTGCTGGGTGCGCTCATGGAAGAGCTGTCCATGATCCTGCTGACCCTGCCGGTGTTCTTCCCGCTCGTGGTCGGTCTGGGCTACGACCCGGTGTGGTTCGGCATCCTGGTGGTGGTGCTGTGCCAGGTGGGGCTGATCGCGCCACCCATCGGGATGAACCTGTTCGTCATCAAGGCGGTGGCGCCCGACGTGTCGCTGGCCACCACCATCAAGGGCATCAGCCCCTTCATCGTGGCCGACGTGGTCCGGATCGCCCTGCTGGCACTGTTCCCGGTGGTCACGCTGGTGCTGCCCAACCTGCTGTTCCCGTGAGCGGTCGTCGCCATGGAACTCTTCTACTCCTCGAGCCCCAACGTCTACAAGGTGATGATCGCCCTGGAAGAGCTCGAACTGCCCTATGAACTGCGCCTGGTGGACCTGAGCCAGGGCGAGCAGAAGGACCCGGCCCGGCTGGCCGGTGCGCTGCATGGCAAGGTGCCCGTGTTGCGCGACGACGCGCCGCTCGATGGCGGCGCGCCCATCGCGGTGATGGAGTCGGGCGCCATCCTGCAATACCTGGCCGAGAAGACCGGGCGCCTGCTGCCGTCTGGCCCACGTGGGCGGCTGGAGGCGATGCAGTGGCTGTTCTGGCAGATGGGAGGCCTGGGCCCCATCGGTGGGCAGGCCTGGCATTTCCGCTCGTTCGCGCCCCGGCTCGAACCCGCCACCGATTTCCGCTACCCGCGCAACCGCTACGACAAGATGCTGGCCGCGCTGTGGGACGTGATGGAGGCGCGGCTGTCGCACGTCGAGTACCTGGCCGGTGAGTATTCGATCGCCGACATCGCCTGCTTTCCCTGGATCCGTTACCTCCCACCCGATGATTCCGTCCGCCACGCGAAGCTGCTGGCCTGGCGGGATCGCATCGAGGCCCGACCAGCGGTCGCGCGCTGGCTGCAACGCAACGAAGCCTTCAACACGCCGTACGGCCGCAACGAGCGGGGCGGACTCGCCTACCCGTTCGACGGGCTGGCGCGCCACGTGCTGGTGCATTGACGCCGCGATCGCGGACAACGTCCCCTGCGCGGGGACTGACTCCACGACCCGGCTGGACCACAGTCTCTCTCAAGAACCCCGAAACGACGACAAGCCATGCCCAAGGTCATCTACCTGCATTCCAACGGTGAGCGCACCGAGCTCGACGTGGCCAGCGGCACCTCGCTGATGCTGGCCGCCACCGGCCATGGCGTCCCCGGAGTCGTGGGCGATTGCGGCGGCGTGATGAGCTGCGCCACCTGCCACGTGGTGGTGGATGAGGCCTTCGCCAACCGGTTGCCCCCGCTCGGCGACACCGAGAGCCAGATGCTGGACTACACCGCCATGCCCCGCGAGCCCCACAGCCGCCTGGCCTGCCAGATCGTGATGGCAGATGCCCTGGACGGCATCTGCGTCCGCATTGCCGACCCGCAGCTCTGAGAGCCTGCGGACCCCTTTCAACTGGAGATAACCCATGCAAGCCGCTGCACCGAGCCAACTGCGCCCCGCAGGCGCCAAACCCAACCCCGGCCTGACGCCGCGGATGCTGAACCACGCCGCGTGGGTGACGCACGACGTGGCCGCCACCACCGACTTCTACACCCGCATCATGGGCATGGAGCTGGCCAGCACGGTCTTTGACGACCACGTGCCTTCCACGGGCGACAAGATTCCCTATTTCCACATCTTCTTCCGCATGGGCGATGGCTCCACGCTGGCCTTCTTCGATGCCCCGGGCGTTCCCGCACCGGCCAAGAGCACACACCCGGCCTACGACATCTTCAACCACATTGCCTTGCAGGCCAGGGACCGCGAGGAGGTGGTGCGCTGGCACGAGTGGCTCGTTTCCAACGGCGTGGAGGTGATCGGGCCCACCGATCACAAGGGCATGATCCTGTCGATCTATTTCCACGACCCGGCCGGCATCCGCCTGGAGATCACCACGCCGCTGGACAAGGAGTGGAACCGCCACACCGAAAAAGGCTACGCCGACCTCAAGCTGTGGCTGGACTGCAAGGAGAAGGCCAAGGCCGAGGGCAAGGACGTGCCGACCGAGCTGATCCGCATGATCCAGGAAGTCCGCAAACGCTACGACTGAAGGCGCCCATGACACCGATCGCGCTCACGCCGCTGTTCCGCATCAAGGCCATCGTCACCGCCCCGCCGCAACTGGTGGGCGCCGTGCCGCACGGTTTCACGCGCCGCGTGATGGTGGTCAGCGGCGGCCATTTCGAAGGTGAACGGCTGAGCGGCCAAGTGCTGCCCGGCGGTGCCGACGTGGTGCTGGAGCGGCCCGACGGCGGCCTGCACCTGGACGTGCGGCTGGTGCTGGAGACCACGCAGGGCGAACTGGTCTACATGACCTACAACGGCCGCCGCAACGGCCCCACGCCCGAGATCATGCGCAAGATCGTGAACCGCGAACCCATTCCCGTGGGCGCGGATTACTTCCGCGTCGTCGTGCAGTTCGAAACCGCCGCGCCCCGGCTGGCCTGGCTGAACGACAAGGTGGCCATCGGCACCGGCACGCGCGAGCCCGACGGCCCGGTGTACGACGTGTGGGAAGTGGCGTGAAACGTTTCGACGGGCGCCCCGCCATCGTGACCGGCGCGGCCTCCGGCATTGGCAGGGCCATCGCGCTGCGCCTGCACGACGAAGGCGCGCAGGTGCTGGCGGTGGACATCAACGCCACCACCCTGGCCACGCTCCCGTGCTCGCCCACGCTGCGCACGCTGCAGGTCGATGTGAACGCGCAGGCGTCGCCGCGGCGCATTGCCGACGCCTGCATCGAGGCGTTCGGTGGCATCCGCGTGCTGGTGAACAACGCCGGGCTGGGCAACTGCCCGCCCTTCCATGAGACCAGCGATACCGACTACGACAAGTGGATCGACATCAACCTGCGCAGCAACTTCCGCATCACGCGGGCCTGCTTCGAGGCGCTGCTCGAGAGCCGGGGCGTGGTGTGCAACATCGCGTCCACGCTGGGCCTGTCGGGTTACCGCCGCAGTGCGGTCTACACGATGGCCAAGGCCGGTGTGATCGGGCTCACGCGCAACCTGGCCGCCGACTACGCAGACCGGGGCATCCGCGTCAACGCCATCGCACCCGGCGTCATCGCCACCGAGCTGACGCGCGACCGCCTGAACACCGCGAGGTTCCAGGCCACCATCGTCGGCACCACCCCGATGGGCCGGCCGGGCCTGCCCGAAGAGGTGGCCGGTGCCGCCGCCTTCCTGTGCAGCGACGACGCCGGCTTCGTCACCGGCCAGGTGCTGGCGGTGGACGGCGGCCAGACGTCCAGTTCGTACATCAGCGACGCGCTGGTCGATTGCTGGACCCGCGCGCACCCCGACCCCGCAACACCTTAGCAACCAACCATGCGCATCGCACTCATCACCGGCGGCGCCAGCGGCCTGGGCCTGGCCAGTGCCCATCGCCTCGCCGCCGACGGCCTGACCATCGCCGTGGCCGACCTGAAGGCCGACGCGGCCACCGCCGCTGCCCGGCAACTGAGCGGCAGCGGGCACATCGGCCTGGCCATGGATGTCACCAGCGAAGCCAGCGTGAGCGCCGCCTTCGACGCCGTGCAGGCGCAACTCGGCCCGGTGGCCGTGCTCGCCTGTTTCGCCGGCATCCTGAGCACCAGCCCCACGCCGGGCCGACTGCCCACCACCGACATCACGCTGGCCGAATGGGACACCGTGATGCAGGTGAACGCGCGCGGCAGCTTCCTGTGCGTGCGCGAGATGCTGCGCCGGGCGAATGGCCAGCCGGTGGAGCAGGGCCGC
The DNA here is from genome assembly GCF_051860785.1 of Hydrogenophaga sp. Taxonomy (GTDB): domain Bacteria; phylum Pseudomonadota; class Gammaproteobacteria; order Burkholderiales; family Burkholderiaceae_C; genus Hydrogenophaga. Next base: position 78,313 of record NZ_JBIMLB010000012.1, on the reverse strand, counting down.
ATCATCACCGTGTCTTCGCTGGCCGGCCAGATCGGCGGGCTGCAGAGTGGTGCCGCCTACAGCGCCTCCAAGGGCGCGGTGCTGGCGCTGTCCAAGGTCGCTGCGCGCGAAGCCGCGCCGCTGGGCATCACCGTCAACACCATCTCGCCCGGTCCCATCGACACGCCCATGCTGCACCAGACCGTGCCGCCCGAACAGCAGGGCCAGAAGTACCTGGGCACCGCCAGCGTGCCGCTGGGTCGCATCGGCGTGCCCGAGGAAATCGCCGCCGCGGTGAGCTACCTCGTGTCGCCAGGTGCGGCCTTCGTCACGGGCGCCACGCTCGACGTCAACGGCGGTCTCTTCATGCGCTGACGCCCATGAACACATCCACAGGTTGCCCTTTCCACACGGGAGGCCCCGGCATCGGCTTCAAGCCCTACTACGGCCCCGAGCTGCATGCGGCGCTGGAAGCGCTGCGGCGCGACGAGCCGGTGTTCTGGTGCGAGGAGATCGGCTACTGGGTGCTGACCCGCCATGAAGATGTGCACGCGGTGCTGCACGACGGCGTGCGCTTCTCTTCGCAGAACACCACGCGGCCGGTGACGCCCATGCACGCGGACGCGCAGAAGATCCTGCAGGACGGCGGCTATGCACCCACCGGCAGCCACTCCAGTCTGGACGGTGAGACCCACCGGCGCATCCGTGGCGTGACCCAGCAGGTGCTGAACCTGCGCGAGTTCATCCAGCTCGAGCCGCACATCCGCCGGCTCGTGGCCGAGGCCCTGGACCGCATCGATGGCCAGACCGACGTGGACCTGCTGCGCGACTTCAACTACGAACTGCCCGCCATGGTGGTCTTCAAGCTGCTGGGCATTCCCGATTCGGACATTCCGGACGTGAAGAAATGGGCCGGCACGCGCAGCGTGATCGACTTCAGCCCGGCCACGTACGAGCAGCAGATCGAGGGCGCCAGGAACCTCGTGGCCTACTGGCAATACTGCCGGCGGATGGTGGAAGACCGGCTGCGGCAGCCGCGCGACGATTTCACCAGCCGCATCCTCGCCATCCGCAACGGCGACGACCGCGTGATGACGCTGGCCGAGGCCACCAACCACACCTTCGGCGTGGCCTTCGCCGGGCACGAGACCACCACCAACCAGCTCACCAACACCTTCCGCAGCCTGCTGCAGCACCCCGACCAGTGGCAGCGCCTGTGCGCCGAACCTTCGCTGGGCGCGAACACGGTGGAAGAGGGCATGCGTTTCGCCGGGGCTGTGATCGGCTGGCGCCGCGTCGCCCTGCAGGAGGTCAACATCCGCGGCGTGACGATTCCCGAAGGTTCGCCCATCGTGCTGTCCTTTGCGTCCGCCAATCGCGATGAAGCCGTGTTCGAGCATCCGCACCAGTTCGACATCGGACGCGCCAACGCGCGCCGGCAACTCACCTTCGGCAACGGCGTGCACTTCTGCCTGGGCGCGCCGCTGGCGCGCCTGGAGATGAAGATCGTGTTCGAGGAGTTCTCGAAACGCTTCCCGAAGATGCGGCTGCGCGAGCCCGACGAGGCCCGGCACATGCACACCTTCGTCTTCCGCGCCCCGGAGGCGCTCCCCGTGGAACTTCAATGAGCACCCATCCCTTTCAGGACAAGACCGCGGTCATCACCGGCGGCGCCAGCGGCGTGGGCCTGGCGCTGGCCCAACAGCTGCTCGGCGTCGGTGCCAACGTGGTCATTGTCGACCGCGACGCCGCCGCCATGGAACAGGCCTTGCAGGGCATGGACAGCGCGCGCGCCATCGGCGTGCAGGCCGACGTGGCCCAGGCCACCGACGTGCAGCGCTACACCCAGGCTGCCGTGCAGCGCTTCGGCCGCATCGACCTGTTCCACAACAACGCCGCCATCGTGGGGCCGCAGTCGTCGCTGCTCGACTTCGGCATGGACGACTTCGACCGCATCTTTGCCGTCAACGTGCGCGGCATGCTGCTGGGCATGCAGGCCGTGGGCAAGGTGATGCGCGAGCAGGGCGAGGGCGCCATCGTCAACACCGCCTCGGTCTCGGGCCAGCGCAGCAGCCGGCCCGAAGCCGGCCTGGGTGTGTACGGCGCGTCCAAGGCGGCGGTGATCCGCATGACCCAGCAGGCAGCGCTGGAGTTCGCGCCCCACGGCATCCGCATCAACGTGATCTGCCCGGGGCCCATCGACACCCCCTTGCTGCGCAGCACCTTCCGGGTGGACGGGCGCACCGAGGCCGAGGCCGAGGCGGCCTTGAAACAGCATTTCCTGAACCAGCCGCTCAAGCGCGCCGCCAGCGCCGATGAGGTGGCCAACCTGGTGTTCTGGCTGCTGTCCCCACAGGCCAGCATCGTCACCGGCGCCGTCTACAACGTCGATGGCGGCATGACCGCCTGAGGGCCACTTCGGCGGCTCAGCCGACGAACATGCCGCCGTTGACGTCGAGGATGGCACCGCTGGTGAACGAGGCCATCGGCGTGCACAGCATCGCGATGGGCCAGCCCAGTTCTTCGGGGCGGCCCATGCGCTTCATGGGCAGGATGCTGGTGTCCACCTTCAGCGTGGCCGACAGCGGCGTGGCCACGATGCCGGGCGCCACCCCGTTGACCAGGACCCCGTGGCCCACGGCGCGGCGCGACAGCCAGCGCACCAGGGTGTGCACGCCGCCCTTGGAGGCCGCATAGGCGGCGTACTCCTGCGAGTCGTTGGGCAGGCCACCGCCGTTGCGGCCCGCGGTCGATCCCACCAGCACCACATAGCCTTCGCGCTCGCGGATCATCTGGTCCACGCAGGCGCTGGCCAGCTTCATCGTGGCGCGCACGTTGATGCCCATCACGAAGTCGAAGCTCTCCTGTGGGCTCATGCCCGGCGCACCGCCGAACACGCCAGCGGCACTCGCCAGTGAAAAGTAGGGGCCCTGGGCGAGCAGCGACTGCTGCACCGCATCGTCGGTGAAATCGCCCTGGATGCAGCGCGGCGCCGCAGCGCCGGCCGCCTTCACCAGCTCGGCCGTCTCTTCCAGCGCGCTGCGATCGGTCAGCACCAGCTCGGCGCCCAGCGATGCCAGGCAGACGGCTGCCGACTGGCCGATGCCGCTGGCGGCACCGGTCACCAGGGCCCGGCGGCCCTGCAAGGACAGCGCCTCGGGCAGTGTGCGCGGCATCACTGGATGCTGACGAAGGTGCCGTCTTTCACCTGCAGCAGCACACCGCCATAGGACGGGTTGCGCTTCTCGTCCACGCTCCAGGTGCCGTTGCCCAGCACCATCGATACGTTGTTCAGCTTGGCGAGTTCGTCGCGGATCTTCTGGCGGTCCGGGTTGGGCCCGGCGTTGCGCACCGCCTGCACGGCCACGGTGGCCAGCGCGTAGCCCATGCCCGCCCAGTTGTCGGGCATCGACTTGTACTTGGCCTGATAGGCCTTCACGAACGCCTGGTTCTGGGGCGAGGTGCTGTTGGGTGAATAGTCGGACACCACGTAGGTGCCTTCCACGGCCTTGCCGCCGGCCTTGATGAAGCCCAGCGAGCCGAAGGTGCTGGGGCCGAAGATCTTCACCTTCGGGTCCAGGCCCGCCTGGCGGATCTGGATGATGAGGTTGGCAGCGACCTCGGCGGGTGCGGCGATGAAGATCGCGTCGGTCTGCATGGAGGAGACCTTGGTGGCCAGCGCCAGGAAGTTGCTCTCGGTGGAGACGAACTTCTCGTCGGCCACGATGGTGGCGCCAGCACCCTTCATGTAGGCGATGAGCGCGTCCTTCTGGCCCACGTAGCCGTCGTTGCTCTGGTCGATGATGGTGACCATGCGCTTGACGCCTTGCTTCTCCACCGCGAGCTTGCCCAGGAAGTTCATGATGTCCACGGGGGTGGCCTGGATCTTGAAGGCCCAGGGACCCGTGGCAGGGATGCCGGGAGAGCTGCCGATGGCCAGGATGGGCACCTTCAGTTCGTTGGCCACAGGCGCGCCCGCCAGGGCTTCGCCGCTGGTGGTGGGACCGATGATCAGCATCGCGTTGTCGCGCTTGATGAACTGGTTCACCAGGCTGATGGTCTGGCCTTTTTCGCCGGCGGTGTCGCCTTCGAAGATCTTGAACTTGTTGCCGCCGGGCAGGCCTGCCGCGTTGGCTTCCTCCAGCGCCAGCTTCATGGCGTTCTGGATGGGGACGCCGCCGAACGCGTAGGTGCCGGTCATGGCGTTGAACACGCCGACGGGAATGTCCTTGCCCTGGGCAAAGACGAGCGGCGCGGCCGCGATGAGCGCGGCGGCCAGTAGGGTGTGCCTGCGACGAATAGCCATGGTTGTCTCCTGGATGTGTGCGGTGGGACCGGCGCGTGTGTGCCGTGTCGGGGTCCAGTATCAAAAGGGCGTTGCTGGCGGTCAGTCCCCTTGTGCGGGGACCAGCGGCCAGACGGTGGCAGCGACCTCAGGGTTACTCCGGATGAATCACCTCAGGCGCCGGTCCAGCGCGCACCGTAAGGCGCCGGGCGCAGCAGGAATGCCTCTGCGCTGCCGACGAGCGCCGTGCCATGGGTCTTCCGTTCGCTCGCCCGCGCGGCCTGCACCGCCGGGTCCACCGCGTGCGCAGCCCAGGCCGCTTCGCGCGTGGCGAGGTCGGGCCAGGCGAGCAGAGCCACGGCGCGTGGCAGGTGCTGGCCGATGACCTGGTCGAACAGGCCGAGGACCTGCGCACCCTGCGCCTCGATGCAAGGCAGGTCCACCTGCGCGAGCGCGTCGTGCGCTGCTTCAGCCGCCTGCGGCAGCAGGTCCACCATGCGCAGTTCGTGCAGACCGGTGTGCAGGGGCGCGCCCGTTGGTGTGGCCGACCAGGCGGGCGATGCGCGCAGCACCAGCACGTGCGAACGCTCCAGCATCTGTTCGCCGCCGTGCGCATCCTCGTATTGCTTCCACCACTGCGGGTCGGCGTAGAAGCGGCCCCAGGCGGCCATGCGCTCGTCGAGGCCGGGCCAGTGCAGGATGTAGGCCAGCATGGCGGTCATCGGACCGGCGAAGCAATCCCAGTAGGCCAGGGGTGCGGGAACGCCCGCACGCTCGAACAGGGGCGGCACCTCGCGCGCGAACTGGTGGTGCATGTCGGGCAGGCGGCGCGGCAGCATTTCGTAGAGGCGCAGTTCCCACAAGCCTTGTGCTTTCACTGGACTACCCTCCGTGCTGCGCACTGCGGCGCGAGCGCCCTTCGGAACGGCCGGGCGGGCGCTCATGCAACCACCCCGAAGTTCGGCTGGGGTTCACCGCCGGGCAGGGCCGTGAGCAGCAGCGTCTGTTCGTCGCCGAAGAGGCGCCGGCGCAGTCGCGCGCGCTCCTCGTCCCGCCGGCGCCAGAAGCGCGGCTCCACGTCCAGGCGTGCCCAGGCCTGTTGCTGTGTGGCGAGGTCCGGCCAAGCCAGGAAGGTGGCCATGCGCGGGCGGTGCGCGCCCAGCAGCAGGTCGAACACGCCCAGCACCTGCGCGTCCATGGCCTGGAGCAGCGGCAGCGTGGATTCGCCCATCACCCGCGCGGCTTCTGCGGCGTGGCCGTTGAGCACGCGCTGGATGCGCAGTTCGACCACCGCTGCGGCAGACAGCGCCTGCTCGCGCCGGGCGGCCTGCCAGGCCGGGCTCGCGCCGTAGATCGCGACCTCGTGGCGACCGGGCAGGGCGTGCAGCGGGTGCGTGCCGGCGGCGATGGCGGCCTCGCGCTCGTTCAGCTGGTTCCAGCGGTGCAGCATCACCACGCCTGGAACGGGCGCGCCCGCCATCACCCGCCAGGCGCCGAGGCACGAAGCCGACCGGGGCACAGGGCCGGGGTCGGGCGTCGCGCCCAGCACCAGTTCGAAGTACACGGGTGCCGTGCTCAGGCGCGCAGGCGCAGTGGCAGCGTGTCCAGCGTGCGCAGCGTGTTCACGGGTCGCCAGCTCGCGGTACCGGCCGGTTCGATGGCGGTGACGCGGCGCAGCAGCGCGCCCAGGATGGACTCTGCTTCCAGCCGCGCGATCATCTGCCCGATGCAGACGTGCGCGCCATGGCCGAAGGCGCGGTGCACACCGGTGGTCTGCCGCGTCACGTCGAAGCGGTCGGGCTCCGTCCACTGGCGCGGATCGCGGTTGGCCGCACCCATGTGGTAACCGACCTTGGTGTCCGCGCGCAGCTTCACGCCACCCAGTTCCAGGTCCTGCGTGGTGGCGCGGAACATCACCTGGGCGGGCGACTCCAGCCGCAGGGCTTCCTCGAACGCCGACTTGATCAGCTTGCCAGGGTCCTGCCGGACCAGCGCGAGCTGATCGGGGTTCTCCGCCAGCAGCTTGAGCGTGGAGCCGATGCCCGCCATGGTGGTGTCCACACCAGCCCGAAAGAACGAGCGCACGTGCAGCGGCGCGGTGCCCGGGTCGAATTCGCCCGCGTCCTCGGCCTGGTAGATGCGCTCGCCGAAGCCGCCCGGCAGCATGTGCTCGCGCTGCAGCACCTGCGCGTACCACTCCATCAGCGGAGCGGTCTTCTCCATGGCGGCCTGCAGGCGCGCGTTGTTGGGGCCGAGCTGGTTGAAGTTGAGTTCGCCGGTCTGCTTGATGCGCTCGGGGGGCACGGCCACGCCCAGCACCTGCGGGAACACGCTGAGTACGAAGGCCTCGGCGATGTCGGCCACGCCGTCGATCTCGCCTTTCGCCAGCGCGGCTTCGGCCACTTCCTGCGCGCGCTGTTCGAAGGCGTCGCGCCAGGTCTTCACCACCAGCGGCGAGAGGATTTTCTGAAGCGCGGCGCGCACGCGCGTGTGCTCGGGCGGGTCCACCTCGGTGATGGGGCTGCGCGCGCGCCAGGCGCCGGGCTTGCGGATGTCGCTCATGCCGACGCCGCCGGCGGTGGTGAAGCGCGCGTAGTCGCTCGCCACGATGCCGGCCTCGGCGTGGCGGCCCACGGCGTAGTAGCCGTGCGGCTGGATGAAGACGGCGGGGCCGAGTTCGCGCATGCGCTCGAACAGCGGGTAGGGGTTGGCCAGGTTCTCGTCCGAGAACGGGTCCTCGTCCAGGACCGGGGCATCGGGAACGTCGACGAGGGATGCGGTGGCGGTGTTCATCGTGTTTTCCTTATTGCCCGTCGGGCAGCACATAGACGCTGGCCGAGCGGATGCGCCAGCCGTCGGCGGTGCGTGCGAAGCGCACCGTGTATTTGCCGAACATCGAGAACTTGCCGGGGCCGTCGCGCCAGTCGGTGATGAGTGCGCGGGCATGGCCCAGGGCATCGTCGGCGTTCGCGCCGGGTTCGACGTAGAAGTCGGTGAACTGGTGGTGCATGCGCTGGCGAAACTTCTTCTGCATGACTTCCGTCATCAGCGCACCGAGCTGGTCGCGGCCGATCGTCTCGGGTGGCAGCCCGGAGCCACCCATGGAGGCGGGCGGCGAGTTCTCGCGCGTCCAGGTGGCGTCTTCGGTGAAGAGCTCGATGAATCCAGGATCCCCGGCGTCGGCCAGGTGGCCGTAGCGGGCGAAGAGGTTGCGGATCTCGAGCTCGTCGTCGACCGGCAGTCGTGGGAATCGCATGGGTGTGGTCTCGGGTCGGGTCATTCTGTCACCAGGTCACCATCAGCCTGCGCAGTGCGCGAAACGAGGTGTTGGGTGTGTAGGGGAGTTCCTGGCCACGCACCAGGTCCAGGCTGGGCAGGCGCCGGGCCAGGCGTTGCGCCATCACCTCCAGCTCCAGGCGGGCCAGGGGTGCGCCCAGGCAGAAGTGCGCGCCGGTGCCGAAGGTCACGTGCTGCAGCGCGTTGCGGCGTGCGGGGATGAACAGATCGGGTTGCGCGAACTGCTGGGGGTCGTGGTTGGCGGCGGCGAACATCAGCAGCAGTCGACCGCCGGCGGGAATGGTCACGCCATCCAGCGTCACGTCCTGCAGGGCCTGGCGCCGCCAGGCCTGCACCGGCGGGTCCACGCGCAGCGATTCCTCCACCACCGGGCCCACGGGTTGTTCGCCACGCCCGATGGCCGCCCACAGCTCGCGCTGCGGCAGCACCGCCTTGAAGAGGTTGATGGCCGCGCTCGAGGTGGTCTCGTGGCCGGCGAACAGCAGGTTGAAGGCGATGGCCCCGATCTCGTGCAGTGTGGCCAGGGTGTCGTCGCCGGCCCGCAGGCGGATCAGGTCGCTGATGTAGTCGTCCCCCGGCGCTTCCACCTTGCGCTGCACCAGCGCATGCGCGTACTGGTAGTACTCGACCGCGCCGGTGGACAGCTGCACCTGCTCGTCGTCGGTGGGGCGGCCCCAGGTCAGCACCACGCGGCTGGACGCCCAGTCCTTGACGCGGGCGACGTCCTCGGCCGGCACGCCCAGCAACTGGAACAGCACCAGCGCCGGCACGTCCCAGGTGAGCCCGGCCACGAGGTCGGCAGGCCGGGGGCCGGCCACCAGGCGGTCCAGGTAGGCGTCCACCGTGCGTTCGATGAACGGCCGCAGGGCCGCCATGCGCTCGCGCGTGAGCGGTGTGCCGAAGAAGGCGCGGTAATGCGTGTGGCTCGGCGGGTCGTTGTTGACGAGCAGCGGCGGCACGTTGAAACCCGAGTCGACAATGATGCCCCGCGCATGCGGGCACAGCGGCTTGAGCGGATCGGAGACCAGCATGGCCGAGAAACGCTGCGTGTCGCGCAGGACGGCCTTGACGGTCTCGAACCGGGTGACCACCCAGGAACCGATCGCGGGCGAGAAAAACACCGGCTCGCTGGCGCGCAACTCGGCCAGCGTGGCGTAGGGGTCCTGCACGTAGCCGGGCTCGAACGGGTCGAACCGTTCGCTGGCGGGTGTGGTCGGGCCCTGGGCCTGGGAAGACGCGTCGGTGGAGAGCGGGCGCAATGGGATGTCCTGGCGGTCGGTCAGACAGAGTTCCACGGTAGCTCCCGGGCCGGTCGGGGTCAGTCCCCCTGGGGCGGGACGTCGGGCAAACCCGTCCCACCTCAAGGGGACATACCGGCATCGTGCCTCCTCCTATGCTCGGCGCCATGCTGATGCAACAACTCCTCAACGGCATCGTGGTCGGCAGCGTCTACGGGCTGTTCGCGCTCGGTTTCACGCTGCTGTTCGGTGTCAACCACATCATGAACATGGCCCACGGCTCGGTGTTCATGTGGGGTGCGTTCGCCGGGCTCTATGCCATGCTGGTGCTCGACGCGCCCATCTATGTGGCGCTGCTGCTGGGCATGCTGGCGGGCGGTGTCGTCTCGGTCATGCTGGACCTGCTGGCGTTCAGGCCGCTGCGCCGGCGCGGCGGGCCGGAGTTCTCGGCCATCGTGTCGTCCATCGGCGCGGACCTGGTGCTGCTCTCCATTGCCCAGAAGGTGTCGAACACGGCGATCATGCGGTTCCCGTTCGACGCCTTTCCCATCGTCTTCTTCAGCTTCCTGGGCATGCGCGTGCAGTTGCTGCAACTGGTCATCATGGTGCTGGTGGTGGTCATGGTGGTCGGCCTGGTGTGGTACCTCTACCGAACCAGCTTCGGTCTTCAGATCCGCTCGGTCGCGTACGCCGAGCAGACATCGCGCCTCCTGGGCATCAACCCCGGGCCGGTGAACATGCAGGTGTTCTTCATCTCCGGTGCGCTGGCGGGCATGGCTGGCGTGCTGATCGGCCTGGTCTTCAACTCGGTGCACTTCGCCATGGGCGAGCCTCTGCTGCTGCGCGCCTTCGTCATCATCATCCTGGGGGGGCTGGGCAGCATCCCCGGCGCGCTGATCGCCGGCATGGCCATCGGCATCGTGCAGACGCTCAGCGTGGCCTACATCTCCTCCGGCGCAGCCGAAGCCATCGTCTTCGGCGCCCTCTTCGTCGTCATCATCCTCAAGCCCACCGGCCTGTTCGGTCAGCCCACGGCGGCGATGCGGGTGCAACGCGCATGAGACACGCCGGGCCGCCCCAAGTGGCGAAAACCCCCTCGGGGGGCAGCGCAGTACACGAAGTGACAAGCGTGGGGGTCATTCCATGAGCCGGCGCTCGGCCGCTCCGAAGCGGGCTCGCACCGCAGTGCGAAGCACGAAGGTCATCCATGCTTAACTTTCTCAATACCTACCAGTCCCTGTTCGACCACATCCTGGTCAACATGCTGCTGGCCGCCAGCCAGTACGTGGTGCTGCGTGCCGGCGTCTTCTCGCTCGGCAGCGCCGGCTTCGCCGCGCTGGGTGCCTACTGCACCGCCTTGTTGACCACCAAGCTGGGCTGGAACCCCTGGCTGTCGGTGATCATCGGCATGATGCTGGGCACGCTGGTCAGCGCGCTGCTGGCGTTGCCGCTCTCGCGCCTGCGCGGCGTGTTCCAGGCGGTGGCCACGCTGGCGTTCGTGCAGATCGTGCTCACGGTCACACAGAACTGGGTCTCGCTCACCAACGGTCCCATGGGCGTGAACAGCATTCCGCACGCCGCCAGCACCTGGAGCCTGCTCACGATCGTGGTCGCCGTCGTCGTGTTCCTGGTGATGATGGGGCGCTACAGCTTCGGCCGCGCGCTGGACGTGATCCGCGAGGACGAGACCGTGGCGGTGTCGCTCGGCATCTCGGTGCCTTATTACCACCGCATCGCCTTCGTGCTCTCGGGCGCGCTGGCCGGCCTGTCCGGTGGCCTGCATGCCATCAGCAGCTACAGCATCACGCCGCATGACTACGGCTTCGCCCTGCTCGTTGCGGCGCTGGCCATGGTGGTGCTGGGCGGGCGCACCACGGTCTGGGGCGCGCTGGTGGGGGCCCTCGTGCTCACTTCGCTGCCGGAGCTCTTCCGTGTTTTTGCCGACTACCGCGCCGTGGTCCAGGGCATCCTGCTGATGCTCGTCATCATCTACCTACCACGCGGACTGGCCGACACCGTCATCGCCCGCGTCAAGGATCGGCGGCTGAGACGCCGGCTCGCGCGGGTGGCCGTCCCGGCGGGAGGTCAGTCATGAGCGCAGCGCCGGGCCGTTCCCAAGCAAGCTCGCACCGCAGCCCGCAGGGCGAAGGTTCCCCAGTGACCGCTACCCTCGTGCTCGAAAACGTGGCGCGCCACTTCGGCGGTGTGCCGGCGGTGGACGGTGTGAGCCTGGAAGTGCCGGCCGGCCAGATCACAGGCTTGATCGGGCCCAACGGGGCAGGCAAGACCACGGTGGTCAACCTCATCACCGGCATCCTGCACCTCACGCAGGGCCGTGTGCTGCTCGACGGGCAGGACGTCTCCAAGGCCGAGGCGCCCGAGCTGGCGCGTGCGGGCGTGGCGCGCACCTTCCAGAACATCCGGCTGGTGCCCGATGCGAGCGTCATCGACAACGTGCTGGTGGGTTTCCATCGCCACGAAAAGACCAGCCTCTGGGCCAACCTGCTGGGCCTGTCGTCGGCCCGCGCCGAAGCGCGGCAGATGCGCGACGAGGCCATGCGCCTGCTGGCGCGTTTCGAGATGACCGACCTGGCCGACCACCGCGCCGGCGCGCTGTCGTACGGGCACCAGCGGCGCATCGAGATGATGCGCGCCCTGGCCACCCGGCCCAAGGTGCTGCTGCTCGATGAGCCCGTGGCAGGCATGAACGACGCCGAGGCCGAAAGCCTGGCGCACATCTTCCGCAAGGTGGCCGATGACGGCGTGGCCGTGCTGCTGATCGAGCACAACATGCGCTTCGTGATGTCGCTGTGTTCCCATCTGTATGTGCTGGCGTCCGGTCGGCTCATCGCCCAGGGCGCCCCCGAAGCCGTGGGGCACGACCCGGTGGTGGTCGAGGCCTACCTCGGCGCCTGAAGGAGATTCACTGCATGCTCCAGATACGACATCTCGACGTCCACTACCGCGGCATCCAGGCCCTGCGCAGCGTGGACCTGACGGTCAACCAGGGCGAGATCTTCGCGCTGATCGGCCCCAACGGTGCCGGCAAGTCCAGCCTGGTCAATGCCATCTCGGGCATCGTGCCCGCCGTCGGTGAGATCCTCTTCGAGGGCCAGCCGATCGCGCGCATCCCGGCGCACAAGCGCTCCCGCGCCGGCATCATCCAGGTGCCTGAAGGCCGCCGCGTGATCGCGCCGCTGACGGTGGCCGAGAACCTCGAGCTCGGCCGCCAGGCGGCCGGTATTCGCGGCAGTGACAAGACCGATCTGGACCAGGTGCACGCGCTGTTCCCGGTGCTGGCCGAACGCCGCAACCAGCTCTCCGGCTCACTCTCGGGCGGGCAGCAGCAGATGCTGGCGATCGGCCGCGCCCTGATGGGCCGGCCCAAGGTGCTGCTGCTCGACGAACCCAGCCTGGGCCTGGCGCCGGTGATCGTCAAGGAAGTGTTCCGCGCCCTGCAGCGGCTCAACGAGCAGGGCCTGACCATCCTGCTGGTGGAGCAGAACGCCAAGCTGGCGCTGGCCACCGCGCACCGCGCGGCGGTGCTGGAACAGGGCCGCGTGGTGCACCAGGGCGCTGCGGACGCGCTCGCCAGCGACCCGGTGATCGCCGATCACTATTTCGGCCGCGCTGGCGCCATCGCCTGAAACGGCCTGGCACCCGCCGCTTCAGCGGTGGGCATCGAACCCGCCGCCAAACGCCTTCATGAAGGCCAGCGGGTTCACGTACTCCTTCAAACGGGCGAGCCGGCCGTTGCGGATCTCGAAGAAGCACACGTAGCGGTTCTCGTAGACGCGGCCTGTTTCACCGACAAGGCTGCGCGCGTGCGCCTCCACGACGATGCTGCCCGGCTCGCGCATGGCGTGGATGGCGTCGATCCAGAACACGTGCTCGCGGCGGTTCTCGAAGGCCACGCGGTAGTGCGCCATGATGGCGTCGCGCCCGCTCATGGTGTCGGGCACGAAGCGCCCGAAGCCTTCGGGCAGAAAGGGGATGACCTGTTCCGCGTCCTCCTGCCACAGCGCTTCGAAGGCGTCGAGGTCGCGCTGCATCAGCGTGGTGAAGTAGGACAGGACCAGGGCCTCGTCCGCGTCGCGGGGAATGCATTCGTCGGCACGCAGCATGGTCATCCTCCAGAGTGGTACACGGCACTGCTCGCACCGCCATCCACCGCGAGCACCTGGCCCGTGACGAAACTGGCCTGCGGGCTGCACAGGAAGAGGGCGGCCTGTGCCACCTCGTCGGGCCGCCCCGCCCGGCCCAGCGGTGTGGGCCCCACGGTGCGTGCGTGAAATGCCGGGTCGGCCAGCGCCGCTTCGGTGAGCGGCGTGACGATCACGCCGGGCGCGATGGCGTTCACGCGGATGCCATCGGCCGCGAAATCGGTGGCGGCGTTGCGTGTCATGCCGACCATGCCGGCCTTGGCCGCGGAGTACGCTGCGTGCCCCGGATAGCCCCGCAGCCCCAGCGTGGACGCGATGTTGAGGATGCAGCCTCCCGACAGCGCCAGCGCCGGGTGGGCGTCGCGGCACAGGCGGAAAGCGCTGGTCAGGTTGAGCGCGAGCCAGCGGTCCCACTCGCCGTCGCTGGTTTGCGCCAGGGGCGTGGCCGGGCCCTTGCCCGCGTTGTTGACCAGGATGTCCAGCCGCCCGAACGCCGCCACGGCTTCGGCCACGATGCGGCGGGCCGCGCCGTCCGTTGTCACGTCCTGCACGAGGGTGTGCAGCCCCGCGTGGGCGGGCAGATCGCCCAGCCCGGGTGCGGCGCGATCCACGGCCAGCACCTGCGCGCCTTCCTCCAGGAAATTCAGGGCGATCGCGCGGCCGATGCCGGAGGCGGCACCCGTGACGATGGCGGCCTTGCCCGCCAGGCGACCCGTCATCAGTGAACGCGGCGCGCCTGGCCGGCCCAGTACGGCTCGCGCAGCACGCGCTTGAGCAGCTTGCCCGAGGGGTTGCGCGGCAGCACGGGGGCGAAGTCCACGCTCTTGGGGCACTTGTAGGCCGCAATCTTGCCGCGGGCGAAAGCAATCACCTCCGCTTCGGTGAGCTGCTGGCCGGGCCGCACCACCACCACCGCCTTGACCGTCTCGCCCCATTTCGGATCGGGCACACCGATCACCGCCGATTCGGCGATCGCCGGGTGATCGCCCAGCGCGCGTTCGACTTCGGCGGGGTAGATGTTCTCGCCGCCGGAAATGATCATGTCCTTGAGCCGGTCCTGGATGAAAAGGTAGCCCTCGGCATCCAGGTAACCCACGTCGCCCGTGTGGTACCAGCCATCGCGCAGCACCTGCGCCGTCTCGCTCGGGCGCTTCCAGTAGCCCTTCATGATGCTGGGTGCGCGGATCAGGACCTCGCCGGATTCGCCCGGCAGCGCCGTGCGTCCGTCCAGCGTGACGATGCGCAGGTCGACGCCCGGCAGCACCTGGCCGCAGGAAGAGAGGCGCTCGGGCTGGGCCGGGTTGTGGTCGCGTGGCTGCAGCGCGGTGCCCAGGGTGGCGGACTCGGTCATGCCGAACATCTGCAGGAACACCGGGCCCATCACCTGCACCGCGCGCCGCAACAGCGCCGGCGGGATCGGCGCCCCCCCATAGGTGATGCAGTCCAGGTGCGAGAAGTCGGCCTTGGCACAGTCCGGGTGGTCCAGCATGAACTGCATGACCGCCGGCACCAGGCCCAGCTTGGTCACGCGGTGGCGGGCCAGTGCTTCCAGGATGAGGGCGGGCTGCGCCTCGCGCAGCAGCACCAGCGTGGCACCCGCGTAGGGCGCGTTCATGCCGTAGCTCACGCCGCCGGCGTGGAACAGCGGCAGTGGCACGACGCAGACGTCGTCCTGGGTCCAGCGCCCCAGGTGGCCGGCAGCGGCGTACGACAGGGCCGACAGCGTGTTGCGGTGGGTCAGCTCGGCGCCCTTGGGCAGGCCGGTGGTGCCAGAGGTGTACAGCTGCAGCGCCACTTCCTCGCTGTCGGCCGGCAAGGCCGGGTCGGATGCGCCGCCTGCGTCGCGCCACTCGGTGAACGTCAGGCAGCCCGGGTGCGGGCCGTCCATGGCGATCACCACCTGCAGGTCGGGCACGGCCTGGCGCAGGCCCTCCACCAAGGGCAGGTAGTCCGCGCCGATGAACAGGATGCGCGCCTCGGCGTCCTTGAGGATGAAGGCGATTTCCTCTGGTGCCAGGCGCCAGTTCACCGGCACCAGCACCATGCGGGCCTTGGCGGCACCGAGGTAGACGTCGAAGAAGCGGTCGCAGTTCTTGCCCAGGTAGGCGATGCGGCTCTGCGGTGCCAGGCCGGCCGACAGCAACTGCTGGGCCACCTGGTTGGTCTGGCGATCGAACGCGGCCCAGCTCGTCGTGCGGTCCTCGAACACCAGGGCAGGGTGGTCCGGGCGGCGGGCCGCGTGCACACGGCAAAGGTCGCCCAGCGTGTGGAAGCGCGGGTCGATGGCCGGGATGTGGGGGGTCATGAAATGGTCTCCTGTCTTGCCGCGTGATCCTGGGCCAGGTCATTGGCGGCTTGTTCGTATTCTTGCGCGAGTCGCTCCACCAGCGCTTGCGTGGCGCTCACGTCGCGAATGGCGGCGATGCCCTGGCCCGCGCCCCAGATGTCGCGCCAGGCCTTGCCACCGGTGGCGTCCACGGCGCTGCGCGGCAGGCCGTCCAGGCGATCGGGGTCCAGGCCCTGCGCACGCACCGAGGGCTTGAGGTAGTTGGCGTGTACACCCGAGAAGAGGTCGGTGTAGACGACGTCGTCGGAGGTGCTGTCCACCAGCATCTGGCGGTACCCGTCCGATGCGTTGGCCTCATGCGTCGCGATGAACGCCGAGCCGATGTAGGCGAAGTCGGCGCCCAGGGCGCGCGCGGCCAGGATGCTGCGACCGGTGGCGATGGCGCCACTGAGCGCGAGCGGCCCGTCGAACCAGGCGCGGATCTCCTGCACCAGCGCAAAAGGGCTGCGCGTGCCGGCGTGGCCACCCGCGCCCGCCGCCACGCCGATCAGGCCATCGGCACCCTTGTCGATGGCCTTGCGGGCGAAGCCATCGGTGATCACGTCGTGCAGCACGATGCCGCCCCAGCCGTGGACGGCGTCGTTGATGTCGGTGCGTGCGCCCATGGAGGTGATGACGATGGGCACGCGGTGTCGCGCCAGCACGGCCAGGTCGTCGTCGAGCCGCGCGTTGCTGCGGTGTGCGATCAGGTTCACCGCCAGCGGGCCCGAGAGGCGGTCGGGGTGCTTCCGGTCGTGCGCGGCCAGGGCCGCGGTGATCTCGCCCAGCCACTGGTCGAGCTGGGCGCTGGTGCGGGCGTTCAACGCGGGCAGGCAGCCCACGATGCCGGCGGCGCATTGCGCCACCACCAGTGCGGGCGAACTCACGATGAACAGGGGAGCGGCGATCACCGGCAGTCGGGTGCGGCGCAGCGCTTCGGGCAGGGGTGGGCGGCTCATTCGGTGGGCTCGTGGGTGTGGGTGGATTCGGGCCAGTCGGGCAGATGGGTCGACGGCAGATCGGGAAAGACCGAAGCGCGCCGGGCGAGAAAACTCGCCACGCCCTCGCGCACGTCGGCGCTGCGCGCACGCGAGTCCAGCAGCGCGCTCTCAACGCGGTGCGCTTCCACCGGATCGGCGGCTCCCGCCATGCGCCACAGCAACTGGCGCGTTAGCGCCACCGACACCGGTGCCGTGCCTTCGGTGAGCGCGCGGGCATGCGCCTGGGCCGCCGGCAGCACGTCTGCGGCGGGCAGCAGCGCGCGAACCAGGCCGGCCTGCAGCGCTTCGGGCGCGTCGAAGGTGCGGCCGCTGAGGCACCAGTCCAGCGCGCGGTCCAGGCCCACGATGCGGGGGAGGAACCAGCTCGATGCGCTCTCGGGCACGATGCCGCGGCGCACGAAGGGCAGGGCGAAGCGCGCGCCCTCGGCGGCGAAGCGCGCGTCCATGGCCAGCGTCATGGTCACGCCCACGCCGGCGGCCGAGCCGTTGATGGCCGCGATGACGGGTTTTCGGCAACGGTGGATGCGCAGCGTGAGGACGCCGCCCGCATCCGGCTCGGGCGCCTGCGGCGTGCCGGGAGCGGGCCCGCTGGCAAACGGGCTTTCGCTGCCGGCGAGGTCGGCACCCGCGCAAAACGCGCGGCCGGCACCGGTGACCACGATCGCGCGTACATCGTCGTCGGTGTCGGCGCGGTCGATCAGCGCGGCCAGCTCGTGGATCATGACCAGCGTCATGGCATTGAGCTGCTCCGCCCGGTTCAGGGTGATGGTGGCAACCCCTTGCGCCACCGCGTACTGCAGTGTTTCGCCGGTCATGCGCGCGCCAGGCTCAGGTGGCACGGTAGAAGCCGCCGCGCGCGGCCAGCTCGCGCAGCGCGGGTGGCACTTCGAAGCGCTCGCCATGGCGCCGGGCCATGGCGTCGCAGGCCTCGACGAAGCGCGCCGGTCCCACCGTGTCGATCTGCCCGAGCACGCCGCCCAGCACCGAGGGGAAGCCCCAGCCCAGCAGCGAGCCCACGTCGGCGTCGCGCTCGGTCACGATGCCTTCGGCCACGCAGCGCGCGGCCTCCAGCGATTGCGCGTACATCAGGCGATCGCGCACCTCCTGCAGCGTCGGTTGCTCGCTGGCCAGTGGAAAGTGCGTGGCCAGGCCCGGCCACAGGCGCTTGCCGCCTTCGGCCGGGTGGTCGTAGAAGCCCTGGCCCACCTTGCGGCCCAGGCGGCCGAGTTGCTCCACCATGACATCCATCACCCCGTCCTGCGGCTGCTCGCGGTAGTTCGCGCCCTGGTCGATGCGGGCCTGCTTGAGCGCCTTGTGCAGCAGCTCCACCGAGAACTCGTCGATCAGCGCCAGGGGCGGCATGGGCATGCCTGCCGTGCGCCCGGCGTTCTCGATCAGCGCGGGGTTCACGCCCTCGCCCAGCAGCGTCATCGCCTCGTAGGCGTACATGCCGAACGCGCGGTTGGCGTAGAAGGCCGGGCAGTCGTTGACCACGATGGGTGTTTTGCGGATGCGCTTGGCGAAGTCCAGCGCGTGCGCGATGGTGGCTTCGCTGGTGTGCTCGCCGCGGATCACTTCCACCAGCGGCATCTTCTCCACCGGGGAGAAGAAATGCAGACCCACGAACTGCGCCGGTCGCGACGACACCTGGGCCAGACCGGTGATGGGCAGGGTGGACGTGTTGGTGGCGAAGATCGCGTCGGCGGGCATGGCGGCTTCGGCGCGGCGCGTGACCTCGGCCTTCACGGTGCGGTCCTCGAACACCGCCTCGATCACGATCTCGCAGCCGGCCAGATCGGCGTAGTCGGTGGTGGCCTTCACGCGGGCCAGCGTCGCGTCGCGCTGCGCCTGCGCGAGCCGGCCCTTGGCCACCTGGGCGTCCAGGATCTTTGCGCCGTAGGCCTTGCCCTTTTCGGCGGACTCCAGCGTGGTGTCCAGCAGCACCACGTCCAGGCCGGCCAGCGCGCTCACGTGCGCCAGGCCCGCACCCATCATGCCGGCGCCCAGCACCCCGACCTTGCTG
The DNA here is from genome assembly GCF_051860785.1 of Hydrogenophaga sp. Lineage (GTDB taxonomy): Bacteria > Pseudomonadota > Gammaproteobacteria > Burkholderiales > Burkholderiaceae_C > Hydrogenophaga. The sequence continues at coordinate 60,001 of NZ_JBIMLB010000012.1, read as the reverse complement.
AACTTGCGCACCGGCACGTCCTTGGGTCGGCCGGCCAGGCGGTTGGCTTCGCCCAGGTCGTAGAACAGCGTGCGGATCATGTTCTTGGTGGCCTGCGACGTGGCCAGGCGCGCGAACTGGCGCTGCTCGATGCGCAAGCCGGTGTCGATGTTCACCTGGCAGCCGTCGTAGACGCAGGCCAGGATGGCCTCGGGCGCCGGGTGCAGCCCCTGGGTCTTGGCCAGCAGTGCGCCGCCCGAGGCAAAGAAGATCTGCGTCGGCCCGGCGCTCTGCGGGGCACCGCCGGGGAACTTGAAGTTCTTGCCGTCCCAGGGCTTCACGACCGACTTCGCGCCGTCGCCGAGCAGCCAGGCGCGTGCGCGCTCCAGCAATTGCGCGGCGGGCACCACCTCGTCCACGATGCCCGCTTCCAGCGCCTTGGCCGGGTCGGCCTTGCGGCCTTCGAGCAGGTAGGGCAGGGCGGCCTTGATGCCGATCATGCGCGGCAGGCGCTGCGTGCCACCCGCGCCGGGCAGCAGGCCCAGCGTCACTTCGGGCACGCCCAACTGGATCTTCGGGTCGTCCGCCACGATGCGGCGGTGGCAGGCCAGGCAGATCTCCAGCCCGCCGCCCAGCGCCGTGCCGTTGATCGCCGCCACGAAAGGCTTGCCCGAGGTCTCCAGGGCGCGCAGCGTCCGGCTGAACGGTCCTCCGGCGGCAAACGATTCTTCGGCCGTGCGGATGTGGCGGATCAGGTCGAGGTCGCCACCGGCCACGAACTCGGGACGCGACGACGTGACGATCACGCCCCGGGCAGCGGGGTCGGCAATGGCCTTCTTCACCGCGGCGTCGAAAGCCGCGATGGAGGCGTGGTTGAGCACGTTCATGGGCCGGTCGGCCACGTGGATGGTGAGGGTGACGATGCCGTCGGCGTCGATGCGGTAGTCGATCATTCCAGTTCCTTGCTTCAGACGCGTTCGATGACCATCACCGAGCCCATGCCACCGCCCACGCACAGCGTGATCAGGCCGGTGGCGAGGTTGCGGCGCTCGAGTTCGTCGAGCACCGTGCCCACCAGCATGGCGCCGGTGGCGCCCAGCGGGTGGCCCATGGCGATGGCGCCGCCATTGACGTTGACCTTGTCGTGCGGTACGCCCAGGTCGTCCATGAAGCGCAGCACCACGGCGGCGAAGGCTTCGTTGCATTCGAAAAGATCGATGTCTTTCGCATCCATGCCGGCGCGTTTGAGCGCGGCACGCGCGGCTGGCGCGGGCCCCGTCAGCATGATGGTGGGCTCGGTGCCCACGGTGCCGAAACTGCGCACCCGCGCGCGCGGCTTCACGCCCAGGCGCTCGGTCATGGCCGCGCTGGCCAGCAGCACGGCGGCGGCGCCGTCGACGATGCCCGAGGAATTGCCCGCGTGGTGCACGTGATCGATGGCGGCGATCTGCGGGTAGCGTTGCAGCGCCATGGCATCGAAGCCCATCTTCTCGCCCATCACGGTGAACGAGGGTTCGAGCTTGCCCAGCGAGGCCAGCGTGGTGTCGCCGCGCACGTGCTCGTCGCGGTCCAGCACGGTGATGCCGTTGGTCTCGCGCACCGGCACGATGCCGCGCGCGAACCGGCCTTCGGTCCACGCGGCGGCCGCGCGGCGCTGGCTCTCCACGGCGTAGGCGTCCACGTCCTGGCGGCTGTAGCCGTACAGCGTGGCGATCAGGTCGGCCGAGATGCCCTGCGGCACGATGCGGTTGGGGATGGTGATCTGCGGGTCGGTGACCCAGGCGCCGCCGCCCACGAACATCGGCACGCGCGACATGCTCTCGATGCCGCCGCCGATCATCAGGTCGGCCTGGCCGGCCATGATCATGGCCGAGGCGAAGTTGCAGGCTTCCAGGCCGGAGCCGCAGAAGCGGTTGATCTGGATGCCCGGGACGTGCGAGAAACCGGGGGCGGCGAAGGTCACCGCCTTGGCGACGTCGGAGGCCTGCTCGAGCGAGGGCTCGCCGCATCCGAGGATGACGTCGTTGACCCGCTCCGGCTCGAAGCCGTTGCGCTCCCGCAAGGCGGTGAGCATGCCGGCCGCCAGGCGAGCCGGGCCGATTTCGTGGAGTGCGCCGCTGGCGCGGCCCTTGCCGCGCGGCGTGCGCACGGCGTCAAGAATGTAGGCTTCGTTCATGCCCCCGACTCTGCCGCCCGGGCGTGCCGGTGTCCTCGTCGGGAACGACGATTTGGGGGGAACGGACCGCTTGTAGATCGTGAACAGGCTCTCAGAGCCGGCGCGAGATCAGTTCGCGCATGATCTCGTTGGTGCCGCCATAGATGCGCTGGGCGCGGGCGTCCACCCAGGCGCGGGCGACGGCGTACTCGGCCATGAAGCCGTTGCCGCCGTGCAGTTGCACGCAGGCATCCATCACCCGGGCCTGCAGTTCGCTGCACCACAGCTTGGCCATGGAGGCGGTCTGGGTATCGAGCTCGCGTTGCAGGCAGGCCGCCATGCAGTGGTCCACGAAGACGCGGCCGATGGTGATTTCGGTCTTCAGGTCGGCCAGCACGAAGCGGGTGTTCTGGAAATCGCCGACCGCCTGGCCGAAGGCGCGGCGCTCGCGCACATAGGCCACGGTCTGCGCGTAGGCGGCTTCGCAGGCCGCCACGGCCGAGACCGCCAGTTGCAGTCGTTCCCAGGGCAGTTCCTCCATCAGGTGACCAAAGCCCTGGTCGAGCTCGCCCAGGATGGCACTGGCCGGCACGCGCACCTGGTCGAAGAACAGTTCGCCCGTGTCCTGCGCCTTCAGGCCCACCTTGCGCAGCGGCTGGCCTCGGGTGATGCCGGGCAGTGTCATATCGACCAGGAACAGGCTGATGCCGCGTGCCCCGGCTGCCGCATCGGTCTTGGCCACCACGATCACCAGGTCGCACACCGTGGCGTTGGTGATGAAGGTCTTGCTGCCACTGAGGAGGTAGTCGTCGCCGTCGCGCACGGCCACGGTCCGGATCGCCTTCACGTCCGAACCGCCGCTGGGCTCGGTCATGGCCAGCGCACCGATGGCCTCGCCCCGGACCATGCGCGGCAGCCAGGTTCTCTTCTGTGCTTCGCTGGCGAAGCGCAGCAGGTAGCTGGTGACGATGTCGGAGTGCATGGAGAACGCCAGGCCGAAGTTGCCGTGGCCGGCCCCTTCCTCCAGCACGATCATCGAACACAGAATGTCGGCGCCTGCACCGCCGTAGGCCTCGGGCACCGTCGGGCACAGCAGGCCGGCCAGGCCTGCGCGCGCGAAGATGGCGCTGTCGAAGGTGCCGTGCACCTCCCACTCGGCGAGTCGGGGTGCGACCTCGTTCTCCATGAAGCGGCGCGCGGTGTCGCGGAACTGGTCGTGTTCGGGGCTGAAGAGTGTGCGTGGCATGGACGCAGTCTGGCGAAGACCGGCTGCGGGCGCATCGTCGCAAGCGACGAATCCGCGCGCGCGGACGGGTGAGGCCTCAGCCGATCAGGCCGCGCCGGCGGGCCGCCGCCAGCGCCTCGACGCGGCTGCGCGTGTCGAGCTTGACGTTGATGTTGCGCAGGTGCGTGCGCACCGTGGTCTCCGCCACGAACAGGCGCTCGGCGAGTGCGTCGTTGCTCAGCCCCTCGGCGGCCAGCCGCAGCACCTGCAGCTCCTTGCGGGTGAGCAACTCGTTGTCGACGCTGGCGGCTTCGCCAGCAAGTGCTGCATCGGCCACCGGCGCGCGGGGCGCCGGCTCGCGCAGCAGCCGGTCGATGAAGGCCAGCGCTTCCTCGCCATGACCATCCTCGTGCACCAGGTCGGGCTGGGCGCGCAGTTCACGCAGGATCACCATCAGCAGTGCGCCCTCGTCCTGGAAGGCGCGCACGTAGCCCTCCACGCACGCCAGGCGCACCGCGCGGGCGAGCATGCGCACGGCCTTGTTGCGCTGATCGTCGCGGTACAGCGCCTGCGCGAGCAGCAGGCGCAGCGTGAGCGCGCGCCGCTCGCGCTGGGCGCGCTCGGCCGCCTCGAGCTCGGTGCGCAGCGGGCGGATCACCTCGGCCGCGTGCCCGGTGCGGACCGACCAGCGCGCCAGCGCCAGGTCGTAGGTCTCCACCTCGTTGGCGCGCAGCGACAGCTTGGTCACCCGCTGCCACATGGCCTTGTCGCCACAGCGGTCGAGTTCGCTGCGCGCCTGCGCCAGCCGGTCCGCCATGAGCAGTTGTCGCACGCGCTCCAGCCGCGCCGTGGCCACCACGCGCGTGAGGCCCTCACGGTGGCCGATGTGCTCCAGTTCCACCAGCACCTGTTCGGCGCGCTCCATATCGCCGCGATCGGCGGCAATGCGCGCCATCACCACGTGGCTGATCATGAGTTCTTCCGGAATGCACACCCCCCGGATCAGCGGGATGTACACCACCAGCAGGCGCTCGGCCTGCTCCAGTTGCCCGGCCTCGTACAGTGCCTGCGCCAGCGGAATGCCGGCCAGCGCGTTGCCGTTGGTGGAGCGGATCGCGTCCATGGCGCCGGCGCTCACCGCAATGCGCAGCCCCGCGATGGCTTTGCGCAGGCGGCCCTGCGTCATGTCGACGGCGGCTTCTGCCGCCTCGGACAGCGAGAAGTTGAAGGGGCTGCTGCGCACCTGCTGGCGTGAACGGGCGGCGTCGGCGAACCGCAGCGCGTCGTGGAAGCGGCCGGCGATCAGCGCCAGGTTGGCCATGCACACCTCGAGAAAACCGCTGACGAACGCCAGGTCTTGCGGTATCTCTTCCAGTGCCGCAGTGGACAGGGGCATGGCTTCGTCGATGCGGTCGGTGAGCGACAGGAACAAGGGTCGCATGGCCAGCCGGTGGGCGCGCACCTCCGGGTCCGGATCGGCCCGCTCTTCCAGACGGTCGAGCAGCTGGGCGGCAGCGCGCGGTCCGCGCGCGAAGCACACGGCCCAGGCATGCACCACCTGCAGGATGGGGTAGGCGTCGAGCGCGCCGGATTCGAGCAGCGGGTCGAGCCAGCGCGAGAGCAGCCGCACGCGGCCTTCTTCCAGCAATTCCTGCCCATGCGCGGCCAGCGCCGGCAGCGCATGGTCAAGATCGCCCGCGGCCAGCGCGTGTTCGATGGCGGGCACCGGTCGGCGGCGTTCGTCGTACCAGCGCGAGGCAGCGCGGTGCAGGCGCGGTATTTCGTCGGCGTGGTGCCGCGCGAGCTGGGTGCGCAGGAACTCGGCGAACATGCCGTGGTAGCGGTACTGGCTGTGGTCGCCCTGCAGCGGGATCATGAACAGGTGGGCCTGTTCCAGCGTGCGCAGCAGGTGCTCGCTGTCGTCGCTGCCGCGCACGGCATCGCACAGCGAGGCGTTCAGTTCGTTGAGCAGGCTGGTGCGCAGCAGGAAGCCACGCACTTCGGCGCTCTGACGGGCCAGCACGTCTTCCACCAGGTATTCCACCACTGCGGCGTTGGAGCCCGAGAAGCCGGCAATGAAGCGGCCGGGATCGTCGCGGTTCTCCAGCGAGACGGAGGCCAGCCACAGCGCGGCGGCCCATCCTTCGGTGCTGCGGTGCAGGCGCCGCACATCGTCGGGCGCAAGTTGCAGGCCGCGGCGCTGGCGCAGGAAGTCGTCGGCCTCCGCCTCGCTGAAGCGCAACTGGGCCGGCTCCACTTCCAGCAGGCGGCCCCGCGCGCGCAGACGACCCACGCCGAGCTCGGGCACGCCGCGCGAGCCCACGATGAGCTGAGCACCGCGCGGCAGTTGCTCGATGAGCTCGCTCACGATGCCGATGGCGGCTGGGTTCTGCAGGGCCTCGAAATCATCGAGAAACAGGGCGAACGGCGCGGGGTGCGCGGCCACGCGGTCGATCACCGCGAAGGCCAGTTCGTCGGGGCCGCTGTGCCCCTCCTGCGACGAGGCCAGGCCGGGGATCAGGCGCGACAGCGTGGCCGTGAGCGCCGCCAGGAAACGCATCACGTCGTTGTCGGCGCGGTCCAGCGTCAGCCAGGCCGCGGGCAGGCCGGTCTGCACGAAGCGTTCGTGCACCTGCAGCATGGTGGTGGTCTTGCCGAAGCCGGCCGGCGCGCGCAGCAGCACCAGCTTGGCGGCACCGGCGGCAAAGATACGTTCGCACACCTCGGTGCGGGCGATCTCGAAAGCGCTCGGTTGCGGCGGCGTGAGCTTGGGGCCGAGCGTGGCCCCGCGGGGCAGTGCCGCGGGCAAACGGCTCTGCTGAGTTGTCTCCAGCCCGGTGGGCATGGCAATCCTTCCACTGGTCAAGGGCGGCCCCTGCGGGGCACATCAGGCCCGTTGGTACAGCGTGACAACGCAAGCGCCGCCGAGCCCCAGATTGTGCTGCAGTGCGAGGCGGGCGCCCGGCACCTGTCGCGCGCCCGCCTGTCCGCGCAGTTGCCACACCAGTTCGGCGCACTGCGCCAGGCCCGTGGCGCCCAGCGGGTGACCCTTGGACAGCAGGCCGCCGGAGGGGTTGGTGACGACGCGCCCACCGTGGGTGTTGTCGCCGTCGAGGATGAATTTCTCGGCGCCGCCCTCGGGCGCCAGCCCCAGGGCTTCGTAGGTGATGAGCTCGTTGGCGGTGAAGCAGTCGTGCAGTTCCACCACCGGAATGTCTTCGGGGCCCACGCCCGCCGATTCGTAGACCTGGTTCGCGGCGCGCCGGGCCATGTCGTAGCCCACCAGCTTGCGCATGTCCTTCTCGTCGAAGCTGCTGTTGCCGTCGGTGGTCATGGCCTGCGCGGCGATCCAGACACTGGCGTCCAGGCCGTGGCGCCGCGCGAAGTCCTCCGAACACACCACCGCGGCCGCACCGCCACAGGTGGGCGGGCAGCATTGCAGTCGGGTGAGCGGGTCGAACACCAGGGGCGAGGCCATCACCTCGTCCAGCGTCACGGGATCGCGGAACAGCGCATGGGGGTTGTGGGCCGCGTGCTGGCGGGCTTTCACCGAGATGCGGGCGAAGGTCTCGGCCCGCGTGCCATACAGCTGCATGTGCATGCGCCCGGCACCGCCGAATAGCTGCGCGGCCACCGGTGTGCCTGGCGCCTCCCCCTGGATGGCGTGCATGGTGTCGATGAGCCGTTGCGAGGGGTCGGGCCGGTCGGCCCACTGTGCCACGATCGCGCCCCGCTGCATCTGCTCGAACCCCAGGGCCAGCACGCATTCGGCCGCGCCACTGGCCACCGCCTGACGCGCCAGGTACAGCGCCGTGGAACCGGTGGAGCAGTTGTTGTTGACGTTGATCACCGGCACGCCGGTCAGGCCCAGGTGGTAGGCCGCCGCCTGCCCGCTGCACGAGTCGCCATACACGTAGCCGGCATAGACCTGCTCGACCGACTGGTAGTCGACCCTCGCATCGTCCAGGGCCGCTCTGGCGGCCCGCGCACCGAGCAGGTGATAGGGCTCACTCGCGCCCGGTTTGGAGAACGGCACCATGCCGACCCCCGCCACATGGACCTTGCGTGTCATGGCGATCCCTCGTGCGCTGCCGGGGTTATTTCTCTTCGGCCGAGTAGTCGATGACGACCTTCCAGCGACCATCCTGCAACTGGGAGACGCGCGAGTTGCGCGACCCGATGTGCTTGGTCGGCGAGTAGGTTAGCTTCGGGCTGCCGAAGATGTCGGGCGGGATCGTCAGCGACTCCATGGCCTTCACGAAGGTGTCGGTGGTGAGGTTGGCACCGGCCTTCTGCAGCGCTGCGGCGAACCGGTCGATGGTCATGTAGCCATAGCCCGCGAAGATGGTGGGGTCGCTGCCGAACTGCGTGCGGTACTTGTTGGCCCAGAACCGCACGGGTTGCGAGGCGTCGTCGGCGTACGGGATGAGCGCGAACATGTCGGCGTACAGGCCGTCCATGCCCTTGCCGCCGAGTTTCGGAATCAGCTCGGTGTAGGCGGACTGCGTGCCCATCACGTTGGGGCTGTAGCCCAGCTTGCGCATCTCGGTGATGGCGCCGACGGTCTCGCGGATCTGCGTGCCCATGAGCACGAAATCGCAACCCGCGTTCTTCAGGCGCAGCACCTGCGAGGTGAAGTCGGTGGCTCCCCGCTTGTAGGTCGTGCGTTCATGGAATTCGGCATTCACCGTTTTCAGCCCCGCTTCACCGCCCCGCATGATCTCCAGGCCGAACTCGTCGTCCTGGTACAGCGCGCAGGCCTTGGTGGACTTGGTGTGCCGGTACACCTGCGGCACGGTGACCTTCAGGCTGTCGAAGTTGGGCGGTGCGAAGCCGAACTTGAGCTTGTGCACCGGTTCGAACATCTCGCGGGCACTGGACATCGGCATGAAGCTGATGACGTTCTTGTCCAGGATGATGGGCATGGCCGCGACGGCGGCTGCCGTGCCCATCAATCCCACCATGGCGAAGATCTTTTCCTGGTTCACCAGCTTCTGGGTGGCCAGCACCGTCTTCTTGGGGTCGTAGCCGTTGTCCTCGATCAGCAGCTTGATCTTGCGGCCGTGGATGCCGCCCTGCTCGTTGATCTCGGCCACGCGCAGTCTCGCGCCGTTGGCGTAGTCCTTGCCCCAGGCGGCGATCGGCCCGGACATGTCGGTGGCGGTGCCGATGACGATCTCGTTCTTGCTCACGCCCTGCTGGGCGAACGCCGGGCTGGCGGCAAGGGTCAGTGCCGTTGCGGTGGCGGCGAGGATAGAGAGGTGTTTCATGTTGTCTCCTTATTGCTTGGGGTAGTCCAGGACCACTTTCCAGCGGCCGTCCTGAAGCTGCGACACGCGCGACGCGCTGGAGCCCAGGCGCTTGGTGGCCGAGAAGGTGAGGGTCGGGCTGCCGAAGATGTCGGGCGGAATGGTCATGGTGTCCATGGCCTTCACGAAGCTGTCCACGCTCAGGTTGGGGCCGGCTTTCTGCATGCCGGCGTACAGGCGGTCGGCGATCAGGTAACCGTAGACGGAATAGACCGTGGGGTCGTTGCCGAACTGCGTCTTCCACTTGTTGGCCCAGAAGCGCACCGGCTGGGATGCGTCGTCCATGTAGGGGAATTGCACGAACATGTCGCCGTACAGGCCGTCCATGGCCTTGCCGCCCAGGCGCGGAATCTGGTCGGTGTAAACGGTCTGCGGACCCACGAACACCGGGCTCCAGCCCAGCTTGCGGGCTTCACTGATCGCCCCGACCGTCTCGCGGATCAGCGTGCCCAGCATCACGAAGTCGCAACCGGCGCTGCGCAGCCGCGCGATCTGCGACGAGAAGTCGGTGGAGCCGCGCTTGTACGTGGTCTTCTCGACGAAGTCGGTCTTGATTTCCTTGAGGCCGGCTTCGCCGCCGCGGAACACTTCCAGACCGAAGTCGTCGTCCTGGTACAGCGCACAGGCCTTGGTCGACTTGGTGAGCTGGTACACGCGGGTGGTGGTGCTCTTCATGCTGTCGAAATTCGACGGCGCAAAACCCCACTTGAGCTTGTGCGGCGGCTCGTACATTTCCCGCGAGCTCGACATCGGCATGAAGCTCAGCACGTTCTTGTCGACCAGCACCGGCATGGCCGCCACCGCGGCAGAGCTGCCCATCAGGCCCATGATGGCGAAGACCTTTTCCTGGTTCACCAGCTTCTGCGCCGCCAGCACCGTCTTCTTGGGGTCGTAGCTGTTGTCCTCCGCCTGCAAGCGGATCTTGCGGCCATGGATGCCGCCCTGCTCGTTGACTTCATCGGTTCGCAATTTCATGCCGTTGAGCACGTCCTTGCCCCAGGCCGCAATGGGTCCCGAGAGGTCCTGCACGGTGCCCACGACGACCTCGTTCTTGCTCACACCCTGCTGCGCGAACGCAGGCAGGGCGGCGATGGCCAGGGCGGTGGCCGACAGGGCGGCCGCGAGAGGAAAGCGTTTCATGATGTCTCCTTGTGGTTGGCGGTTGGGCCGGATTTCACTGGTACATCGCCTCGATTTGCGGGGCGTACTTCTCCTGCACGAGCTTGCGTTTGAGCTTCATGGTGGGGGTGAGCTCTTCATCCTCCGCCGACAGTTGCGTCTCCAGCAGATAGAACTTCTTGATCTGTTCGACGCGGGCGAACTTGGTGTTCACCTTCGCGATCTCGGCCTCGATGAGCTGGAGCACCTCGGAGGCGCGGGTCAGGCTGGTGTAGTTGGAGAACGGCACGTCGTGGTCCTGCGCGTACTTCTCCACGTTCTCCTGCTCGATCATCACGATCGCCGTGAGGTACGGCCGGCGGTCGCCGATGACCACCGCATCGGTGACGTAGGGGCTGAACTTGAGCTCGTTTTCCCACTCGCTGGGCGTCACGTTCTTGCCACCGGCGGTGATGATGATGTCCTTCATGCGGTCGGTGATGCGGAAGAAGCCGTCGGCGTCCACCAGGCCCACGTCGCCGGTCCGCAGCCAGCCGTCGGCCTGCAGCGTCTCGGCGGTTTTCTCCGGCTGGTTCAGGTAGCCCATGAACACGTTGGGGCCGCGCACCAGGATCTCGCCCGTGGCCGGGTCGATCCTCACGTCGTTGTAGTTCCGCGCCTGTCCGATGGAGCCCAGGCGGATGGCCTGCGGCGTCATGGAGGTGGAGATGCCCGCGGTCTCCGTCTGGCCCCAGCACTCCAGCATGGGAATGCCCAGCGCCAGGTACCAGCGGATCAGGTCGGGCGCAATCGGTGCCGCGCCCGTCACCAGGAAGCGGCAGCGGTGGATGCCGATGAAGCGGCGCACGTTGTCCAGCGAGGCGATGCCGGCCAGCCGGTACTTCAGCTTCAGCCACGGCCCGACGGGCTGCCCCGACTGCACGCGATCCACCACCTGCTGGCCGACGCCGATGGCCCAGGCGTAGAGCCGTTGCTGCACCGGGCCGGCTTCCTTCACCGCGATCGTGACGGCCGAGTAGAACTTCTCCCAGAGACGCGGAACGCCGCCGAACACCGTCGGTGCGATCTCGCGCACGTTCTCCGGCACGGTGTCCGGGTTCTCCACGAAGTTCATCTTCGTGCCGGTGTAGAGCGAGGCATACAGACCGGTCACGCGTTCGGCCACGTGGCACAGCGGCAGGAAACACATGCGCTCGTCGCTCTCGTCCTGCGGCAGGAATTCGTTCTGGCCCTTGAGCACCGTGAGCAGGCCCCGGTGCGAGTGCATCGCCCCCTTGGGGCGGCCGGTGGTGCCGGAGGTGTAGATCAGGATTGCCAGGTCGTCGGACTGGCGCGCGGCGAGGCGGCGATCGAACTCGCCCGGCTGCGCGACGTCGAAGGCCGCGCCGCGCCGGCGCAGTTCGTCGAGCGTGAGCACCATCGGGTCGTTGAACTCCGCCAGGCCCGTGGCGTCGATCAGCACGATGTGCCGCAGCGCCGGCAGGCTGGCGCGCACCGACAGGGCCTTGTCGAGCTGCTCCTCGTCCTCCACCACCAGCACCGTGGTGGCCGAGTCCTCGCACAGGTAGCGCACCTGGTCGGCCGCGTCGGTGGGGTAGATGCCGTTGGAGACCGCACCCGCACTGAGCACCGCCAGATCGCACCAGACCCACTCCACCCGGGTGTTGGACAGCACCGAGACGCAGTCGCCCGGGCGAACGCCCAGCGCGACCAGGCCCATGGTCAGTTCGCGCACGATGGCGCCGCACTCGCGCCAGTTCCAGCCGCGCCAGATGCCGAAGTCCTTCTGCCGCATCAGCACCCGCTCGCTGCGGGCCGCCACGCCATTCCAGAACATGGCGTGGATGGTGTCGCCCGGGGCCACCGTTTCGGTGCGCGGGCGGAACGAGTCGAGGTTCCAGAGGTTGGGGCTTGTCATGCTGGGTTTACCGCCACGTCTTTTTTTTCTTCCAGCGCCGCTCGCCGCGCACACTGTCTTCCTTCATGCCGAGGTAGAACTCCTTGATGTCGTCCTTCTCTCGCAGCCGCTCGCAGGTGTCGTCCATCACGATGCGGCCGTTCTCCAGCACATAGCCGTGGTCCGCCACGTTCAGGGCCATGTTGGCGTTCTGCTCCACCAGCAGGATGGTGGTGCCGCGCTCGCGGTTGATGCGCACCACGATCTCGAAGATCTCCTTGGTGAGCTTCGGAGAAAGGCCCAGGCTGGGTTCGTCCAGCAGGATCAGATTGGGTCCGGCGAGGATGGCGCGGCTGATGGCCAGCATCTGCTGCTGTCCGCCCGAGAGCAGGCCGGCGTCCTGGGAAGCCCGCTCGCGCAGGATCGGGAAGTAGCGGTACACGGCCTCGATGTCGGTGGCCACCGCGTCGCGGTCGCGCCGCGTGTAGGCACCCATGAGCAGGTTGTCCCTGACCGACAGCAGCGGGAACACCTCGCGGCCTTCGGGCACGTGGGACAGACCGCGGCGCACGATGAGCGCCGGGTCCATGGCGGTGATGTCCTCTTCGCGGAAATGCACGCTGCCCTTGCGCGGATCGAGAATGCCCGAGATGGTCTTGAGGATGGTGGTCTTGCCCGCGCCGTTGGAGCCCAGCACCGTGACGATCTGGCCGGACGGCACGCTGAGACTCACGCCCCGGATGGCCTTGATCGGCCCATAGACGCTCTCGACGTTGTTCAGGCTGAGCAGGGGTGCTGCGGTCATGATGGCACTCCCGCACGCACCGGTGTGGCCTGGCGACGCAGCGAGGCGACGTCATCGACCGTGCCCAGGTAGGCTTCGATCACCGCCGGGTCGGACTGCACCTCGGACGGCGTGCCCACGGCCAGCACCTCGCCCTGGTTCATCGCCAGCACGCGGTCGCTGACCTTGGAGACCAGGCCCATGTCGTGCTCCACCATCAGGATGGTCATGCCCAGGTCGCGCTGGATGTCCTGGATCCAGAAAGCCATGTCGCCGGTTTCCTCCACGTTCAGGCCCGACGACGGCTCGTCGAGCAACAGCAGTTGGGGTTCGGTGGCCAGGGCGCGCGCCAGCTCCACCACCTTGCGCACGCCGTAGGGCAGGCCGGCCACCAGCTGGTCGCGGTAGTGCTGCAGCTCCAGCAGATCGATCACTTCCTCCACCTTGCGGCGCGTCTGGCGCTCGGCCTCGCGCACCGATGGCAGGAACAGCATGTCCGTCCACATGTTGCTGCGGCGGTGCACATGGCGGCCGATCAGCAGGTTCTGCAGCACGGTGGCGTGCTCGAACAGCTCGATGTTCTGGAAGGTGCGCGCGATGCCCAGGGGCGCAATCTGCGAGGGCGCCACATCGGCCAGGTTGCGGCCCAGGTAGCTCAGCGTGCCCGCCGTGGGGTTGTAGATGCGGCTGATGAGGTTGAACACCGTGGTCTTGCCCGCGCCATTGGGGCCGATCAGGGTGAACACCTCGCCACGCCGGACATCGAAGCTCACGTCGTTCACCGCCAGCACGCCACCGAAGCGCACGGTGAGGTTCCTGGCTGAAAGGAGAATGTCGTCGTTGTTCATTTCAAGCGATCGGACTTTTGGAACGTCTTCTGACGCTTGAACATGCCGCGCCGGTAGAACGGATAGAGCTGCAGCCAGGTGCGGATCTTCAGCCAGCGGCCATACATGCCCATGGGTTCGAGCATCACGAACGCGATGAGGATCGCGCCGTACACCACGCCCTGCAGGCCGGCGGCCTGGCCAATGGCCGGTGGCAGGAAGTCCTTGCCGGCCGAGATGAGCTGCGGCATGACGATCAGGAAGGCCGCACCCAGGAAGGCGCCGTGCACCGACCCCAGTCCGCCGACCACCACCATCAGCAGCAGGTCGATGGACTGAACGATGCTGAACTGCTCGGGCGAGATGTACTGCATCTTGTGCGCGTACAGCGCGCCACCCAGGCCGGCCAGCGCGGCCGAGATGGCGAAGGACATCGACTTGTAGATCGACAGCGTGATCCCCATGCTCTGCGCGGAGATCTCGGAATCGCGCATGGCGACGAAGGCGCGGCCCGTGGGCGAGCGAAGCAGGTTGAGCACCAGCAGGGTGCTCAGCGTCACGCACACCAGGCACAGCAGGTAGAAGTTTTCCGAACCGGTGAGCTTCCAGTCGCCGATGGCGGGCGTCACCACCGAGCGGCCGGCGTTGCCGCCGGTCACGCTTTCCCAGCGCGCGAGCACTTCTTCGACGATGAAGCCGAAGGACAGCGTGGCGATGCCGAGGTACAGGCCCTTCACGCGCAGCGCCGGCAGGCCCACCACCACACCCACCGCACCGGAGAGTGCCACCGCCGTGGCCATGGCCAGCGGGAAGGGCCAGCCCAGTGCGGTCAGGTACGCCTCTGCATAGGCGCCCACGCCCATGAAGGCCGCGTGGCCGATCGAGAACTGACCGGTGAAGCCGGCCAGCAGCATCAGCCCCACGCCGACGGTGGCGTAGATGTAGATGAAGGTGAGCTGAGCCAGCCAGTATTCGGGCAGCACCCAGGGTGCGACCAGTGCGGCCAGCAGCAGAAGGCCATACCAGAAGCGCTGGCCGTTGTGGCGGGCCAGGTCGATGTCCTGGTCGTAGGCGGTCTTGAATACGAATCGCATGGCGTCAGACCTTCTTGCGCACGCGTTCGCCGAACAGGCCGGTGGGCTTGATGGTGAGCATCACCAGCACCACGACGTAGGGCATGACGTCCTTGAAACCCTCGGGCAGGTAGAAGCCCGAGAGCGATTCCACCAGGCCGATGATCACGCCACCGACGATGGCACCAGGCAGGCTGCTGAAGCCTCCCACGATGGCCGCAGGGAACGCCTTGAGGCCGATGAAACCCATGTTGGCGTGCACGAAGGTGTACGGGGCAAGCAGGATGCCCGCGATGGTGGCCACCACGGCGGCCAGGGCCCACACCAGGCCGTTGAGGCGCTGCACCGGAATGCCCATGTAGTAGGCCGCGAGCTGGTTCTGCGACGACGCCTGCATGGCGATGCCGATGCGCGTGAAGCGGAACACCGCCCAGAGCAGCAGGCACAGCGCGGCGGTGCAGCCGATGATCACCATCTGCTCGGCCGCCACGATCACACCGCCGGCCTGCAGCGTCTCACCTTTGTAGGGCACGTCCAGCGCGTGCGTGTCGGTGCCGATGCCCGGCACCATGGTGACGGCGCCGCGCGCGATGTAGCCCACCCCGAAGGTGAGCATCACGATGGAGAACGCCGGCTGGCCGAGCACCGGGCGGATGACCGCGCGTTCGATGCCCAGGCCGACCAGCGCCATGGCGACCAGCGCCAGCAGCGCGGCCCCCCAGAACGGCAGGCCAAACAGTCCCATGCCGGCCAGCGTGAAGAACGCGCCCAGCATCATCAGTTCGCCCTGCGCGAAGTTCACCGTCTCGGTGGCCTTGTAGATGAGGACGAAGCCCAGCGCCACGAGACCGTATACACAGCCCTGCGCAATGCCCGCCACGATGATCTGCAGTAGCAGCAACGCTTGTCTCCTGTAACCGCGGTGTCATGCACGCGGGAATTTGTTGTTCGAATCAATGGCACCAGGCCATCACGAGCGGCAGCTTAAGTGGCACGCTGGCCGTACCTATCGTCGTATCCGACGAATTCGCGGGCCATGCAGCCCGGACGCGAAAAGGTACGTTCGCCATACCCCCTGGTATGCCCCCCGTGAGAGGGACGGAGAAACCCGTACGCGCGTGGTCAGCCGCGTTGAAGCACGCGCAGGTAGGTGCTGTAGCCCGGCTGGTCCACCGCCAGCTTGGCGAGCGTGACGGTCCAGAGGTGATCGAGCAGGCGCGGGTCGTCCCATGCGATCGCTGCCGTGGTGATCTGCTCGCACAGGGTGCGCTGCAACTCGTCCAGATCGTCGCTGCGGTTTCCAGTCAGCTGTTGCAGGCTTTCGCGCTCGGCCTGCGCGTCTTTGCTGTCTCCCGCCATCTGCCGCTGCACGGTCTGCAACAGGCTGGCTGCGATGCGGGCGTCGTAGGCGTTGCGTCCTTCCAGATGCGGCAGCGCGGTGTCGCGCAGGAAGCGGATCACGCCTTCGAGCAGTTCGTGAGGTGAGGGCTTGTCCTTCATGGCGATCAGGGCCGGGGGGCCAGCAAGTGCAGCAGCTCGAGTTCGGATTCGGAGGCGCGCCGGCCCACGGCAGCGCGCTCCAGCGCCGGGTCCAGGCCGCTGCTGAAGGCCTGGCCCATGCTGTCGCAGGAAATGCACCACTTGAACGCGCCGAACACCTCCCACCAATGCACGCGCGCGGCGTCCACCGGAACGCCGGTGACGCTGCTGTAGCCCGCGAACAGCGCCTCGCGCGATCCCAGGCCACCGGCGTGCTGGTCGATCTGGCCATAGCGCCATGCGTTCATGCAGAAATAGCCCAGGTCTTCCATGGGGTCGCCCAGGTGCGCCAGTTCCCAGTCGAGCACGCCGCGCACGCCTTCGCTGTCGATCATCAGGTTGCCGTTGCGGAAGTCGGCGTGCACCAGCGTCGCGTGGGTCTGCGGCTCCGGTGCGTGTGCCAGCAGCCAGCGCAAGGCCCAGGCCAGCACGGGGCGCTTGCCGCCGCCGGTGCCCAGGCGCTGTGCCCAGTTCAGGGCCTCGTCGCGCGCGAAGGCGGTGCGCAAGGGTGGCAGTTCTGCGCGCGGCAGGGCGTGGATGCGCGCCATGATCGCGCCGCATTGTTCCGCGAGCTTCGGTCGCACGGCGTTGAAGGCGGCGTCGCGCAGGATGCGCGGTCCGCGTGTCTCACCTTCCAGCCGCTCCATGACATAGCCCTCGCCCAGGCCGTCTTCGGGCCGCAGTTCGCCGTGCAAGGCCGGTACCGGCACACCACCTGCAGCGGCCAGGCGCAGCAGCGCGGCCTCGGCCGCCATGCCCGCGCTGCCCGCCTGCGCCTGCTCGCTCCACAGGCGCGCGCTGCGCACGATGAGCGGCACGGCACCCTGAGGCGTGATGGCGTCGAAGGCCCAGAGCGACTGGCTGGCGCCGCTGGTGATTTCGCAAACGCCGGTCACGTCTTCGGCACCTTCGATGCAGCGGCGCGCCACGGCACGCAGCCGCGTGGCCATGTCGGCGCTGGAAGCGGGGGCTGCCTGGCTCATGCGGGATTCGCGGCGTCGCGGCCACGTGAGGTGGTGAGGACCGTCTTGCCCAGGGCCTGGCGGTCTGCCAGCTGGCGCAGCGCCATGGCAGCCTGCTCCAGTGGCAGGCGTTGTGTGATGGCGGGCTGCAGGCGACCCTGCGCCACCATCTCCAGCAGTTCCTGCAGCAGCAGCGCGTGGCGCTGGGGTTCGCGTTCCATGAACGCGCCGAAGAACACGCCGACGATGTCGCAGCCCTTGAGCAAGGCCAGGTTCAGCGGCGGCTGAGCAATCGTGCCACTGGCAAAACCGATCACCAGCAGGCGGCCGCCCCAGGCCATGGAACGCAGCGCCACCTCGGTGAGCTCGCCGCCCACCGGGTCGTAGGCCACGTCCACGCCCTGTCCATTCGTGAGGGCCTTCAAGGCCTGGCGCAGGTCCTGCGTGCGGTGGTCCACCACCTCGTCGGCGCCGAGTTGCCGGCACAGTTCGAGCTTCTCGGGCGACGACGCACAGGCGATCACGCGTGCACCGAGCATCTTGCCCAGCTGGATGGCGGCCGCGCCCGTACCGCCCGCCGCGCCCAGCACCAAAAGCGTCTGCCCTGCGCGCAAGGCGCCGCGCTCTTTCAGCGCATACCAGGTGGTGCCGTAGGTGGCGGCCAGCACCGCCGCATCGTCCATGCACACCGCCTGCGGCAGGCGCACGACCGCACTGGCCTTCACGGCCACCTCCTCGGCAAAGCCACCCCAGCCGCAGAGGGCCATCACACGGTCGCCCAGCGCCAGGCCGGAGACATCCGGGCCCACGCGCACCACGGTGCCCGCCACTTCACCGCCTGGTGCGAACGGCAGCGCCGGCTTGAACTGGTAGCGGTTCTCGATGATCAGCGTGTCGGGGAAGTTCACGCCCGCGGCGTGCACCGCCACCACCACCTCACCCGGTCCGGGTGTGAGCGATGGCAGGTCGACCAGCGCCAGCGATTCCGGCGGCCCATGGCGCTGGCAGAGCACCGATAGCACGGCGGTCAGCTCCAGCCCAGGCGGTGCGACAGCGGCACGCCGCCCGTCATCACGTCGCAGAACTCGGACATGCCCAGCGTGGTGCGACCGTCGCAGTGGTACTCGGTCATGGCCTCGGTGATGCGGGTGTAGCTGTCGGGGTCGGCGCCGGCCACCGGTTTGTGGCGCAGGGGAATCAGCGACCGCACCTTGCCCGTCAGCGTGAAGGAGCGGACGTCGGTGTCGAAGCTCACCGTGAAGGCGCGGTGCATGAAGGCGTCGTCCCAATCGGTGGTCATCCTCACGTTGCGAATGGGTTGCAACGCACCGCCCTTCTCGCACACATGACCGAGGATGAACGGCTCCTGCCCCTCGCGGCCCATGATGGACAGCAGGACCGAGAAGTCCGGGCCGAAGGTCACCGGCAGCCAGCGGTACCAGTAGAAGTTGTGCCAGTGGCGCGGACCCCAGGACTTGTCGCGGTAGGCGGTGCCGCTCTCGATCGGGTGGCGCATGCCGTCCACGGTGATGTGACCCTGCGCCGAGAGATGTTGCTCGACGTGGCCACGGAACACGGAATGCTTCGGGTCCAGCACGATGGGCTGTCCGTCGAGCGTGACGATCTCGCCGCCGTGAACCGGCGACACGCCGCTGAGTTCCAGTTCGATGAGCGCCGTGCGCTTGGGATTGGACTTGAATGCGGCGCCGGGGTTGCTCATCTCCAGCGGGTTCTTCATCAACAGCAGTTCGCCTTCGTAGCGCACCCGGTAGCGCCGGAACGGCTCCAGCACGTCGAAGCGCAATGGCCCGGCGTTCATCTCGCGGTTGTGTTCGATGGCCGGTCGCCCGTACATGAAGCCCACGGATCCATCCGGCAGGTGGACGCAGCAGGTCATCTCGGCGTGGCCTTCGTTGGGCCGGTTGCCGATGCGCATCCAGGCCCCCATGCCTTCGGCGGCACTGAAGGCGTTGAAGTACATGCTCTCGTTGTAGTTGCTGGCGGCCTCGGGCGTGTGCGTGTGGTCGTCGCGAGGGTCGAGCTTGAGGCGGGTGCCTTCTGGAATGATCATGAGCGGGTCTCCGGGTGGGGGGTCAACGGCCCTGGAACACGGCGGGGCGCCGTTGCAGGAAGGCCTGCACGGCCTCTTTGTGGTCGAGTGTTTCCGTGGCGTGGATCTGCTGCGTCGCCTCGTACTCCAGCAACTGCTCGAAACCCAGCGACTGGGCGGCGAGCAGGTTGCGCTTGATGCTGGCCTGGGCCAGCACGGGGCCGGTGGCGAAGCGGTGCGCCCAGGCCTGGGTCTCGGTGGCCAGGGCGTCGTCGTCCACCAGGCGCGTGGTCAGGCCCATGGCCTGGGCGGCAGCGGCATCGAAGACATCGCCGGTGAGCATGAGTTCGCGCGCTCGCGCTTCGCCCACGATGCGCGGCAGTTGCCACGACACGCCGAAGTCGGTCGACAGGCCGATCTTCACAAAGGCCAGGCCGAACTTCGCCGAGCGCGCAACGATGCGGAAGTCGCAGCACAGCGCCATGCCCAGGCCTGCGCCCATGGCCGCGCCCTGGATGCTGGCGATGGTCACCTTGGGACAACGCGCCAGCGCCAGCGGCACGCGGTGGCCCCAGCGAACCCACTCCAGCTTCTGCTGGGTGCTGCGCGGGTCGGGGCTGCCCATGGCCTTGACGTCGCCACCAGCGCAGAAGGCCCGGCCCGAGGCGGCCAGCACGATGGCGCCGACGGCGGGGTCGCTGCCCAGCCGGTCCAGCGCTTCGAGCAGCGCGGTGATCATCGGGTCCGACAGCGCGTTCAGGCTGTCCGGGCGGTTGAGGGTCAGGGTGGCGATGCCGCCCTCGATGTGTTCGATCAGGTCGGCCATCAGACAGCGTCTTTCCCGGTGGGTTGGAAATAGGGCCGCGTGCGACCTTGCGCATCGGGCTGGAAGGTGACCTGCACGCTCTGGCCGATGCGCACGTCGGCGGGTTCGCAGCCAACGATGTTCGTCAGCATCATCGGTCCCTCGGCCAGTTGCACGTAGGCCACCACGTAGGGCGGATCGGCTCGGTTGGCGACGGACCAGCTGTAGACCACGGCGCGGCCGCTGGCCGGCAGCCAGTGGGTGTCGGCGCTGAAGCAGTGCGGGCAGTGGTCGCGCGGTGTGTAGTGCGCCTGGCCGCAGGCCTTGCAGGCCTTGACCAGCAGGCGTTGCTGGTCGATGGCGTCCCAGTAGGTCTGGGTCTCGAAGGTGGGCATGGTGTCAGACCCTTTCCAGGATGAGCGTGGCCGATTCGTGCAGCTGGCCCAGCGAACCCCCGGTGCCGTGCGCGATCACGAGACTGCAGTCGGGCACCTGCACGGCGGGGTGTGCCTCGCCGCGCGCCTGGCGTACCGCCTCGATCACCTTGGTCACGCCGCCCCGGTTGCCCGGGTGGTTGTTGCACAGGCCGCCACCGTCGGTGTTGAAGGGCAGCTTGCCGATGCCGGAGATCAGCCCGCCGTCGGCCACGAAGCGGCCACCCGCGCCGCGTTCGCAGAAACCCAGGTCTTCCAGTTGCATGAGCACGGTGATGGTGAAGCTGTCGTAGAGCGAGGCGTACTGCATGTCCGAGGGCTTGAGCCGCGCTTCGGCGAACGCCGTGGCGCCCGAGATCGCGCCGGCCGAGCTGGCCAGATCGAAGAGGCCGCCGTTCAGCGTCTTGACCGCTTCGCCCGCGCCGCGCACCACGATGACCGGGCGCTTGAGTTCCCGGGCAATGTCCGGATGCACCACCACGATCGCGCCGCCGCCGTCGCTGATGACGCAGCAATCCAGCCGGTGCAGCGGGTCCGCAACCAAAGGCGAGTTCAGCACGTCCTCCACCGTCACCACCTTGCGCAGCATGGCGTTCGGGTTGTGCTGGGCGTGGTGCGAGGCCGCCACCTTGATCCAC
Source organism: Hydrogenophaga sp. (assembly GCF_051860785.1). GTDB lineage: Bacteria > Pseudomonadota > Gammaproteobacteria > Burkholderiales > Burkholderiaceae_C > Hydrogenophaga. The sequence continues at coordinate 39,205 of NZ_JBIMLB010000012.1, read as the reverse complement.
GCCAGTTGCTCCGACGTGGTGCCGTGTTCGTGCATGTGCCGGCGCGCCACCATGCCGTAGCCCTGCGCCAGATGGCAGCCATAGGGTGTGTCGAATTCGTCGTCCGGTGTTTCCGGGTCCACCGGCATGCCCGGGCCCACGCCCGCGGCGCGCGGCCGGCCGCACGAGGTGATCAGCGCCACGCGGCATTTGCCGGCCGCAATCGCCTGGGCCGCATGGCCCACGTGCAGGATGGGGGCAGACCCGCCCGATTCGGTGGTGTCCGTGTGGCGCAGCTTCAGGCCCAGGTAGTTGGCCAGCGTGAGCGCGCCGAAGCCGGGCACGCCACCGTCGCAGAAGAAGCCATCGACGTCTTCCATGCGCAGTCCCGCGTCTTCCAGTGCGCCTCGGGCCACGTCGGCATGAAGCTGCACCAGGCTGCGGTCACTGGCGAGGCGGGTGGGGTGTTCGTAGACGCCTGCGATGCAGGCCTTGCCGTGGATGCTCATGGGCCTCAGTCGTAGTAGAGAAAGATCGACTCGGCCACCAGGGCGGGCTTGGACTGGCCCTCCACTTCGATGCTGGTCTCGGTGACGCATTTGCGCCCGCCGGGCACCGGCTCCACCGACTTGAACGTGATGCTGGCGCGCACGCGCGCACCGGCCGGGACCACATTCAGGAAGCGCAGCCGGTCCGAGCCGTAGTTGAGGATGCGCGAGGCACCCTTGACCTCGTACAGCGGCGGCATCAGGCGACCGAGCAGTGCCAGCACGAGGAAGCCGTGGGCAATGGTCTTGCCGCCCGGCATCTCGCGCGCCGCGCGTTCGGTGTCGACGTGGATCCACTGCCGGTCGCCGGTGAGGTGGGCGAACGCGTCGATCATGGCCTGGTCCACGGTGAGCCAGTCGCCGGGGCCGATGGTGTGTCCCACCTGGTCGGCGAGGCGGGAAGGAGGTTCGATGATGAGCATGGTGGAGGGTGTGCGTCAGACGGATGCGGTGTGTGGCAATGTCATGCGGGCCAGGGCCTGCTGGTGGTGGTCGGCGTTGCCGAGGAAGGTGTCGAGCATCAGCAGGCGCTTCATCACGTGGCCGATGGCGAGTTCGTCCGTCATGCCCATGCCGCCGTGGAGCTGGATCGCCTGGTGGCCGATCCACCGACCGGCGCGCCCCGCCTGCACCTTGGCCGCCGTGGCCGTCCGCGCGGCCTGCGCCGCGTCGCCCGCCTCGGCGGCAAAGGCCGCGTGCAGCGCCAGCGAACGGCTGCATTCCAGCTGCACCTGCATGTCCACCACGCGGTGGCGCAGCACCTGGAATTCCGCCAGGGGCTGGCCGAACTGCTTGCGCTGCTGCAGATAGGCCACGGTCTGCGCGATGGCGGCCTGCATGGCGCCACAGGCTTCGTTGGCCAGCACCGCCAGCGCCTGGCTGGTCACGCGCTGCACCGCGGGCAACGCGGCTTCCGCATCACCCAGGACGGCCAGTGCAGGTGCATCGTTGAAACTCACGTGGGCGCCAGGGCGCCGGTCGATCATCGGAAAACGTTGCAGCGACACGCCGGTGGCATCGCGCGGCACCACGAACAGGCCCAGGCCATCGCGGTCGAACCGTCCGCCTGCGGTGCGCGCCAGCACCAGCAGCCAGTCGGCATCGGGTGCGTCCCACACGCTGACCTTGGCGCCACTGATCCGCCAGCCACTGGTGCCGCGTTGCGCGCGGGTCTGCACGTCGTGGAGTTCGAAGCGCGACGAGGCCTCGGCTTGCGCGAAGGCAATGCGCAACTGGCCTTCACCGATCTGTGGCAACCACTCATCCTGCTGCGCCTGGCTGGCCGCGGCCTGGATGAGGCCAGCGCCCAGCACCACGGAAGAAACGAAAGGCTCCAGCACCAGCGCGCTGCCCAGGCATTCGGCCAGTGCTGCGGCGTCGGTGACGCCACCGCCCAGGCCGCCGTGCCGCTCCGGCAAGGGCGCGGCCAGCCAGCCCATCTGCGCCATCGGGTTCCAGAACCGGGGCGAGCCGGCGCGGTCTCCCAGCGCCACGTCGCGCCACACGGCGTGCGGGTATTCCTTGCCGAGCCAGGCCTGCACGCTTTCGCGCAGGGCCCGCTGGTCGTCGTTGAAGGCGAGTCTCAAATGCGTGCTCCCGCAGGGTTTCAGGTGCCGAAGATCAACTTGGCGAGGATGTTTCTCTGGGTCTCGCTGGAGCCCGCGTAGATGGTGGCCGCGCGGCGCAGGAAGTAGTCCTCCACCCGGCCCAGGGCCACGTCGGGTGCGCCCGGCGTCTGGCTCGAGCCGTCGCCGGCTCCCTCGTAGGGCATGACCGCAGGACCCATGGCGTCCAGCGTGAGTTCGGTGACGAGCTGCATGACTTCGGAGCCGCGCAGTTTCATCATGCTGGCCGCGGCCATGCCGTCGCCTTCATAGGCGTCGTCCAGCAGCAGGCGCAGGTTGGTGAGCTCCAGCGCGTCCAGTTCCACCTGGGCACCGGCCAGGCGCAGGGCGAAGTGCGGGTCTTCGGCCAGCGGGCGGCCATGGACCTGCATGGTGGCCGCGAGTTCGCGCAGCAGCACCATGCGCCGCTTGGTGCGGCTCACCTCGGGCGTGGCCGAGCGTTCGTGGCCCAGCAGAAACTTGGCGTAGGTCCAGCCCTTGTTCTCTTCGCCGACCAGGTTCTCGCAGGGCACACGAACGCCGTCGAAGAACACCTCGTTGAGCGTGTGGCCGCCATCGATGGACACGATGGGCCGCACGGTGATGCCCGGCGTCTTCATGTCGATCAGCAGGAAGGAAATGCCGCGCTGCTGCTTGGCCTGCGGATCGGTGCGCACCAGGCAGAACAGCCAGTCGGCCTTGTGCGCCTCGCTCGTCCAGATCTTGCTGCCGTTGACCACGTAGTGATCGCCATCGACCTCGGCCCGCGTGCGCAGGCCGGCCAGGTCCGAGCCCGCGCCCGGTTCCGAATAGCCCTGGCACCAGTGCTCCGTCATGGCCACGATGGGCGGCAGGAAACGCCGCTTCTGCGCCTCGGTGCCGAAGGTGTAGATGACCGGCCCGACCATGTTGATGCCGAACATCGAGAGCAGGGGTGCATCGGCGAGTGCGCATTCGTCTTCGAAGATGAAGCGCTGCACCGGCGTCCAGCCCGTGCCGCCGTGTTCCTTCGGCCAGGACGGCGCGCCCCATCCGTGCCGGTGCAGGATCTGGTGCCAGGCGACCACGTCCTCCTTGGGCAGGTGCGAGTGGCTGCGCTGCTGGCGGGCCAGGCGCGGCGGCAGGTGATCGCGCAGGAACGTCTTCACCTCCTGGCGAAACGCATGGTCGGCTGGTGACAGGTAGGCGTCGATCATGGCGCCGACGTCAGAACTGGATGCCTACCGTGGCCAGCCGCGCAGGCATCTGGCCCAGCACGCCCGGGGCCACAGGCGCGGCGGTGGACAGGTCGGTCAAGGCCTCCACGGCCTGCGCGAACATGTCCACCGTGATGGGCTGGCGCGGATCGAACTGCACGCCCGTGGTCTCGAAGAACTGCACGCGGCCGAAGCCGCCAGCCGCCGCGGTGATGATGTTGGCGGTGAAGTCGCAGGCCTCGCTGGCCATGTAGGCCACCGCAGGCGCCACGTGGGCGGGTTGCATGAGCAGGTCGATCTCGCCGGAGACCGCGCCCAGGCCCTGCGTCATGCGGGTGGTGGCGCCCGGGCTCACGGCATTGACCTTGATGTTGGCCTTCGCGCCTTCCACGGCCAGCACGTTCATCAGGCCCAGCAGGCCCATCTTGGCCGCGCCGTAGTTGGCCTGGCCGAAGTTGCCGCTGGTGCCGGCCACCGACGTGGTCATCACGACGCGGCCGTATTTCTGCTCGATCATCAAGGGCCAGGCCGCCTTGGTGCAGTAGGTCGAGCCCAGCAGGTGCACGCGCAGCACGGCCTCGAAATCCTCCAGCGCCATCTTGACGAAACTCTTGTCGCGCAGGATGCCGGCGTTGTTGATCAGCGCGTCGATGCGGCCGAAGTGCTTGATCGCCGTGTCGATGAGGTTCTGCGCGCCTTCTGGCGTGGCGACCGAATCGTGGTTGGCCACCGCCTTGCCACCGGCCGCACGGATCTCCTTGACCACCTGGTCGGCAGCGGCACCGTCGCCGCCGACGCCATTGACCGTGCCCCCCAGATCATTGACCACCACGCTCGCGCCTTCGCGAGCCAGCAACAGGGCGTGTTCGCGGCCGAGGCCGTTGCCCGCACCGGTGACCACGGCCACCCGATCTTGCATGCGCATCTTCATGTCTCCTTCGGGCAACGTGCCCTGTTCTCATGAGACGAAGATCGCGCAAAGCGCGCAACGGCGAATCGTCGCATCCGACGAATCTGCGTCGAGACTCAGTTGACCGATGGCTTTGCGACGATGCGCTCGTACAGCTCTCGGTGCTTTCGCAAGGCCGCCTGCGCCTGTTCGCCACGCTGGTGTTCGAACGCCACGGCGAGCTTTTGCCAGTCGGCTTCGTCGAGGTAGTCCATCGCCACCGGCAGCACATAGCCCTCTTCCACTTTCATGTGGCCGAGGTACATCTCGACGTAGGTGCGTGCCAGCAACTCGAACGCCTCGTGCCGGCCCTCGCCCATCACCTGCCAGGCGCTCAGCGCATGGCCGAGTTCGCGCACGATCCGCTCGACGCGTTCGTGCTCGGCTTCCAGGCGAGCCAGCACCGGACGCAGGGCCGGGCAGCGCTCGCGGATCAGGGGGAACAGCAACCCGCCTTCGCTGGCGTGGTGCACGCGTGCAGGCATCTCGTCGAGATAGACCAGCACGGCCCGCAGTCGTTCGAAGTCGGGTGCTGCAATGCCACGGCGTGCATCGTCCACAACCGCTTGCAGCACGTGCAGCACGTTGGCGATCGCCCGATGTTCCTCGACGATCAACTGGATGGCGATGGGTTGCATGGGCATGGCGGTGGCATGCCCCTCATTTGCGCACCCGGCGCTTGCCGGGTCAGTCCCCGCGAGGGGGGACCGATGGTCAACGGCGCGACTTCAGTGCACGGCCGCCGTGGCCACCACCGGCACGGCAGGGCGCAGGCAGGCGTCGAACTGCTGTGCGCTCCAGCGGCTCCAGCACGCGAGGTACCAGGTGAGCAGTTCGCGTTCGCTGCCGATGTTCAGGCGCTGGTAGGCGCGCTTGCGGTAGGTCTTCACCGTTTCTTCGCTCACCGAAAGATCGAGCGCGATGCCTACGGACGAGAGGCCATAGAGAATGCGCGCGCAGACCTCGGCCTCGCGGCGGGGCAATGCACTGCGCGCGACGATGCAGGCCTCGATGTCGGGCAGGTCGGTGAGGGCGTGTGCCACGTCGGGCTGGCCCTGGCAGAGTTGCGCGTGCTTGCCCAGCAGCGCCACCAGCAAGTCGGCCGATTCGCCCAGGCGCCGGATGCCTTCATCGCCAAACGGGGAGTGCGGGTCGGCGCGCAGCACGCTCAAGCCGAACGCGCCGCCGGCACTGCGGCCGCACAACAGGATGCGGTCTCGCACATGGGGATAGACGCGCGGGCGCAGGTCGGTGTAGCCCTGGTCGCTGAAGTCCACGTGGATGATGGTGGGCGAGACGCCATCGACACAGCGCTGGGCTTCGGTCATGGCCGGGTCGTTCTTCCACAGGCCCTGCTTCACATAGCTCTCCACGCGGTCGCGTGCCGTGAGTTCGGGCTGCACGCAGCAGGCGGCCACTTCCCGCAGTTCATCGCGCCCGAGGCGGAATGCCGCGACGTGGTCCGCGCCACACAGGCCGTGCAGGTAGTGCGCCAGCGCGAGGCCAAAGCCTTCGCAGCCAATGGCGTCCACGAGGTGAGCGAGTGAGCCTTGCGCGCTGCCGGGGGAGCCCCGATCCTGAACCATCACCGTCATCATGTTGTTGTCTCCTGTGGGGCGAGAAGGAACGCCGGCTGGCGGCGCATCGCCAAGGCTCTGCGGACCTTGTGCGAATATCAATAGACGTAATCAGATTACGCCCTGCGTAATCGAATCGTGCTCCGTGTTAACCCTATATCCGACCAGCGGGACGGTCTATCAAGGACCCCACCCCATGCGCCGCGACACCTCTTCGGCCCGGGCCGCCAGCACGCTGGCGTTGCGACCTTCGCGGCGGGTGTCGATCAGGCCGGCCGATCCCATCACGGTGATGACACCGACGATGGCGCCAGCGTGGTCAAACAGCGGCGCGGACAGGCCGTGCAGACCCGGATTCAGGTCGCCCTGCACGCGCGCCATGCGGTGCTGGCGGACGTCCTCGAACAGCGCCTCGACGTCCTGCATCGACATCCGCTGGGTTGCCCCGGTGGGGGTGGCGCCGGGGTGCGGCGCGCCAGCGAGTTCGCGCTCGATGAACGCGCCGGTCAGGCTGCGCGCGAGGTAGGCGCCGAACACGCGGCCGGTGGACGAGGTGAGGATGGGCATGACCGAGCCGGGGCGCCCACTGATGATGAGCGCATCGTTGGTTTCCTCGAAACGCACGAAGGTCGGACCCGCCGCACCCCAGACCGCCAGTCCGGCGGTGAAGCCCAGTTCGTCGCGCAGCGAAGCCAGCGTCGGCCCCGCCTCCCGCACCACATTGAGGTGGCGAATGGCGGCCAGGCCCATGCGCACGGCCAGTGGGCCCAGGCGGTAGCCGCCGGTGATGGCATCGCGCTCGGCCAGGCCGCTGCGGCACAGGCTCACCAGATAGCGGTGGGCCTTGGGGGGCTGCATCTCGGCGCGTTCGGCCACGGCCTTGAGCGACAACGGCGTGCCCACGTCGACCAGCGCAGAGAGCAGGCGCACGGTGGTGTCCACCGACTGGACGCCGCCTGCCTCGTCTTCGCCGCTGCCGTTGTCCTCGCTCATGGTCGCGTCGAGTGGGCGCATGCCAGTGTCCTCCGTGATGACGGCGGCGAGCCTAGCACGCGCACGGCCAGCATGTGACTTTTCAGGCGCGAGCGGCGGCCAGCAGGGCCGCGAAGCGGGCCACGCGCTGCCCCTGGTAGCGCGCCGCGGCGAGCACGGCCGCGTCCAGCGACGCGCCGGCCGTGAAGCTGGTGCCATAGGGGTTGCCGCCTGCGGCCTTCACGCTGGCATCGGTGTAGCCCGGCGGCACGATCACCGACCCCCAGTGGTAGAACATGTGGTGCATCGCCAGCAGGGTCGATTCCTGGCCGCCATGCAGGTTGCCGGCGCCGGTGAAGGCGGCGGCGGCCTTGTCCTGCAGTTTGCCCGTGGCCCACAGAGGACCCACGGTGTCGATGAACTGCTTGAGCTGCGCGGCCGGCAGGCCGAAACGCGTGGGCGAACCGAAGACATAGCCATCGGCCCATTCCAGATCGGCCAGCGTGGCTTCGGGCACGTCTTTCGTGGCCTCCAGGTGCGCGCCCCACGCAGGCTTGCTGGCGATCGCCTCGGGGCCCGCGAGTTCGCGCACCTTTCGCAGGCGCACTTCGGCACCGGCCTCCTTCGCGCCGGCCTCGATGGCCCTGGCGATCTCGAAGGTGGTGCCGGTACTGCTGTAGTAGACGATGGCGATGTGGGTCATGGGTCTGGGGTTCACGTGGTGAGGACGATCTTGCCGAAATGCCGGTTGGCCGCCATGTGCGCCAGCGCCTCGCCCGCCTGCGCCAGCGCGAAGCGGCTGTCGATGGGCAGGCGCAGCCGGCGTGCGGCAATCGCTTCGCCCAGGTCGGCGAGCATGCGGGCGTTGAGGTCGCGGATCTCCTGCGCCGAGCGGGTGCGGAAGGTCACGCCGACGTAGCTGATGCGGCGCAGGGCATGCAGCTGGAAATCGAACTGGCCATCGGCTCCGCCCAGCCGACCCAGGTTCACCACCCGCGCGCCGATGGCCGCGGTCTTGAAGGTGCTGGCGAAATCCTTGCCGGTGACCTGGTCGACGATCACCTGAACGCCCTGGCCGTCGGTGGCCGCGAGGATGCGTTCGTGCCAGCCGGGCTGCGAGGCGTCGACGGCCACATCGGCGCCGAAGGCACTCAGTTGCGCGAGCCGGTCGGCGCGCGTGCTGGTGCCGAAGACCCGCCGCGCGCCCAGCAGCCGTGCGATCTGCAGGCCCATCAGGCCCACGCCCGAGCTCGCGCCGTGAATGAGCACGTCGTCGCCGCGCGCCACGCGGCCTTGGGTGACGAGGGCATCGTGCATGGCCTGCAACGCCAGCGGCAGGATGGTGGCTTCCTCCCAGGGCAGGGTGGCATCGGGGATGCGGCAGGCGCGCCCGCCGTCGGTGACGGCGTACTCGGCAAAGGCGCCTGCGCCGGTGCACATGACGCGGTCGCCCACCTGCCACGCACCAGCTTCGGGGCCGGCCTGCACCACCTCGCCCGCCCATTCCATGCCGATGACCTTGTCGTCTTTCGCGGCCAGGCTGGCGAGGTCGGCGCGGTTGAGGCTGGCGGCTTTCACGCGCACAAGGATCTCGTGCGGGCCGGGCACAGGCAGGGGCAGTTCGGCCACTTGCGCGCCCTGTGGCGCGGCGACAATTGCTTTCATGAACGCAGCTTAGGCAGCACACCGGGCGGCGTCTGCCCCCCTTTGAAGGGACAGACAGCGAAGGGCAAAGCACCAAAATGGGCCCCATGATTTACGAACTGCGCCTCTACTCCGTGGCCCCGGGCCGCATGGCCGACGTGCACGACCGTTTCAATACGCACCTGCCCGCGCTGTTCCAGCGCCACGGCGTCGAATGCGTGGGCCGATGGAGCGCGCTGGCCGGCCCCGATGCGCCGCGCTTCGTCTACCTGCTCGCGTACCGCGACTACGCCCACCGCGAAACCGTGTGGGCCGGCTTCTATCAAGATGCCGACTGGTGGCGCATCCGCGCCGACACCAATGCCGGCCACGAGATGGTCGAGCGGCACGACCTGTTCTTCCTCAAGCCCAATGCATCGTGGCCGCGCGCTGCGCAGCCTGATGCGCCGGTCGAGGGTGGGCTGCACGAACTCGTGCAGCAGCAGGTGGCACCGGGCCGCAATGCCGACGCCAACGCTTTCCTGGCGCAGACCTGGCTGCCCTTGCTGCAGGCGGCGGGCGCGCAGGTGCTGGGCGTCTTCGACATGGCCGCAGGCAGCGGCATGCAGAAGATCGTGCTGCTGCACGCCTGGCCCGACGCCGCCACCTGGCACGCCGGGCGGCGCCGGATCGAGTCGGACGCGGGCCTGCGCAGCGAGCTGGCACGGCAACGCCGCGAATTCGGGACCACGTTCTTTGAACGCACCGAGGTGAACCTGCTGGACCCTTCACCCGGCGCCGTGATTCGCGCGGGCCTGGGCCGGCTGCCGGCCTGATCGCGCGCCACCCGATGCGCATCGCCCTCATCGGTGCCACCGGTCGCCTGGGTGGCCAGATCGCACGCGAGGCGATCGCGCGCGGTCACACCGTCACCGCCCTGCGCCGGGGCGCGGTCGACATCTTCGACGTGGCCGCACTCACGCAGGCGGTGCGTGGCCACGATGCGCTGGTGAGCGCCTACCGCGCGCCGTCCGAAGACACGCTGCACCTGCTCGCGGTGGTGGCCCGCTGCGCCATCGAGGCCGCGCGACAGGCCGGTGTGCGGCGCGTGCTCACCGTGGGTGGGGCCGGTGTGCTGGAAGTGGCCCCGGGCCAGCGCCTGGGCGAGCAGGCCGATTTTCCGGCGGCCTTGCGGCCCCAGGTGGTGGCGCACGCCGCCGCCATCGACGAACTGCGCGCCTCCAAGGGGGTGGACTGGACCTGCGTGGTGCCTGCCGCGCGGATCGCGCCGGGCCCGCGCAGCGCGCAGTACCGCACCGCCGTGGGCAAGCTGGTGCAACGCGCCGATGGCAGCAGCACCCTCACCGATGCGGACTTTGCCTGCGCGCTGATCGACGAACTCGAGACCGGGCGCCATCCCCGGCAGGTGCTGGGCGTGGGCGACTGAGCGTTCAGGCCGCCACGGCCAACCGCTGGCGGCGGCGCAGGCTCGCGGCGAACGCCGCACCCAGCAAGACCAGCGCCATGCCGCTGGCAGCGAAGACCGCCGGATAACCCACACGGTCCACCACCAGGCCGGCCACACCCACGCCACTGGCAATGCCGATGAACAGCGCCGATGCGAACAGGCAGACGGCCGTGCCTCGCACCGCCGGCGCCATCTGCGTGGCATGGGTCTGCATCACACCGTGCAGCGTGTAGAAGCCCAGGCCAGCCAGGGTGGCTGCCGGCAGCGCCATCCACCAATGCGTGCCCAGGGACAGGGCCAGCCAGGCCAGGCCGAGGGCCACGCCACCGGCCAGCGCAAGCCCCGCTTCGCCCAGGCGCGGCACCAGCCAGCGCGCGCCGAAGGCATACACGAAGCCACCCACGCCGTACAAGGCCACGATGGCCGCTGCGCTGGCCAGCCCGAGGCCGAAGGTGTCGGCCAGGTAGGCGGGCAGGAAGGCGATGGCGCCGAAGGCCAGCGCACCTTCAATCGCCACGAAGACCAGCATCGCGCGCGCCCAGGGCACGCGCAGCACTTCGGCGAACGCCTGAAGATGGCCGCGCGAAGAGGCCGCACCACGTGGCTCGTGGCGCAGGCCGCGATCGAACACGATGGCCGCACCGCCCACGCCGAACAGCAGCACCAGCAACGCGAACACCGCGCGCCAGCCGACGTGCTCGGTCAGCAGCCCCGAGATCCACTGGCCGGCCATCATGCCGGCGAGCGAGGCGGTGAGGAATTTCGCCAGCACCGCCTGGCGGCTGGCGTAGGGCACGGTGTCGCCCACCCAGGCCAGCACCAGCGCGATGATGCCCGCCGCCGCCGCGCCCGAGAGCACGCGAGCGAGCACCAGCACTTCCAGCGAGGGCGCCACCAGCGCCAACCCGTTGCCCACCAGCGTGGCCAGGGCGGCAAAGCCGATCACGCGCCGCTTGCCCCAGCGGTCGCCCGCAGGCCCGAAGAAGAACTGCAGGATGCCGTAGGCGATGGCGTAGCTCGACACCGTGGTGGCCGCCTGCCCGGTGGTGACGCCGAAGTCGCGCGCCAGCGCCGGCAGCATGGGGTCGCACACGCGCATCATGGCCGCGCTGCCGAAATGCACGCTGAACAGCGCAACCATGGCCCAGGGGCGAGGCCCCACGGCTGGGGGCGTGGGCAGGTTCACGACTGCGCCGCGTCGGCCTTCTCGAACCCGGGGCGTGGAATGAGCGTGAGCCACGCGGTGGACAGGCCGCCATCGACCAGGATGTCCTGCCCATTGATGTAGCCCGATCGGGCGCTGGCGAGGAACAGCACCACCTCGGCCAGGTCGATCGGCCCGCTGATGCGCCTCGCTGGCACGATCTCTTCGCGTCGGCGCAGCACGTCGGGGTTCTGGTAGATGCCCTCGGTCAGGGGCGTGCGAACCATGGCGGGGCTCACCACGTTGCTGCGGATGCCGTGCTCGCCGAGCTCCACCGCGAGCAACTGCGACAGCATCTTCACGCCCGCCTTGCTCACGCTGTAGGGACCGCTGTAGGGTTGCGGCACGCGGCCCGAGATCGACGCGATGTGAACGATGCTGCCGCCACCCCCCGCAGCGATCATCTGCCGGCCGAACGCCTGCGAACACAGCAGAAAGCCGCCCACGTTCACCGCCATGAGCTGGTTCCAGCGCTGCAGGTCGATGTCCATCAGCGCGGCCGCGTAGATGGTGGCTGCGTTGTTCACCAGCACGTCGCAGCGGCCGAGCTCGTGCTCCACCTGCGCGGCGGCGCGATCCACCGAGGCCTTGTCGGCGATGTCGCAGGCCACGGCCACGGCACGGGCGCCGGTGGCGGCGATGGCATCCGCCGTGGCGATGGCGCCGGGTTCGTCGCGGTCGAGCACGGCGACTCTGGCACCGACCGATGCGAGCTGGCGCGCGATCTCCGCGCCGATGCCGCTGGCCGCGCCCGTGACGACGCAGACCTTGTCTTCGAGTTCGAGCCAGCCGGGGGCGGCTTGTGCGGAAGATGTCATGGGATCGGGTCTCAGATTTGAGGGTCGGCAACGCGCACGACGATGCCGGCGAGCGCATCGTTCATCACGATCTGGCAGGCCAGGCGGCTGTTGGGTTGCCGTCCGGCGGCGGTGTAGTCGAGGATCTGGTCCTCGTTGGATGCCATGTCGGGCAGGTGGGCGGTGAAGGCCTCGTCGACGAACACGTGGCAGGTGGCGCAGCTCATGGAGCCGCCGCAGTCGCCGACGATGCCTTCGATGCCGTTGTCGGTGGCGGCGCGCATGAGGTTGGCGCCGATGGCGACGTCCACGGCACGGTGCGCGCCGTCGCTGCAGATGAAAGTGGCCTGGGGCATGGAAAGATTCCTCGTGGATAGGGCAGGCGCCACTGTCGGCCGACGCCGCGGATGAGTCAGTCCCCTCCTCAGGGGACGTTCGAAAACGCGCGAGCGGCGCACACTCGGGCGCAACGCCCAGCAGGATAGCCCCATGACCGCCACCACCACCACGAGACCCGAGTTGCCGGTCGTGCACGACGACCCGTTTTCCGTCGACGTCCTGCGCGACCCCTACCCGTTCTTCTCCGCGCTGCGAGACGCGGGGCCGGTGGTCTGGCTGGCGCACCACGGCATCTATGCGACCGGTCGCCACACCGAGGTGGCCACGGTGCTCTCGCAATGGGCACGGTTCACCAACGAAGGCGGTGCCGGCATGGCCGACATCCGCAAGCCGGGCAACTGGCGGCCGGCCAGCGTGATCCTGGAAGTGGATCCGCCCGCGCACACCGAGGTGCGCGCAGCGTTGCAGAAGATCCTTTCGCCGCTGGTGGTGCGCCAGTGGCGTGAGAAGTTTCAGGCGGCGGCCGAAGAACTGGCCGATGCGCTGGTGGCGAGCCGCGAGTTCGATGGTGCGCGCGACGCCGCCGAAGCCTTCGTGCTCTCCGTGTTTCCACCGGCGGTGGGCATCCACATTCCCCGCGAGAACGCGCAGGCCATCGGTGACATGAACTTCAACGCCATCGGACCCAACAACGAACTCACCCAGGCCGCCGCAGCGCGCGCACAGCCCTACATGAAGTGGTACGAGGACAGCCTCAAGCGCGAGGCGATGCTGCCCGGTGGTTTTGGCGAACTGATCCACCAGGCCGAGGACCAGGGCCTCCTGCAGAAGGGCTTCGCTGCCAATCTCACGCGCTCCTTTCTGCGCGGCGGTATGGATACCACCATCAGTGGCATCAGCGCGGCGCTGCACGCGCTGGCGCAGGATCCCGACCAGTGGGCGTTGCTGAGATCCGATCCGGCGCTCGCGCGTGGCGCGTTCGATGAGGCGATCCGCTTCGAGGCCCCGGTGCAGGTGATGTTTCGCACCACCCGCGAAGGCGCGGAGCTCGGTGGTGTCGCGCTCGCGCCCGACACCAAGATCGCGGCCTTCATCGGATCGGCCAACCGCGACCCGGACAAGTGGCCCGATGCCGATCGCTTCGACCTGCGGCGCCAGGGCGCCGGCCAGCACCTGGCGTTTGGTCAGGGCGCGCATGTGTGCATCGGCCAGATGATCGCGCGCCTGGAGGCCGAGTGCCTGCTGGGCGCACTGGCGCGCCGGGTGAAGCGCTTGTCGCTGGCCGGCCCGCCCGTTCACCGGCCGGTGAACACCTTGCGCACGCTGGACCGGTTGCCGCTGGTGGTGGAGGCTGCGGCATGAAGGCGATGGTGATCCACCGCCATGGCGGTCCCGAGGTGCTGGAGTGCATCGACATCGACCTGGCGCCACCGGCGCCGGACGAGGTGCGCGTGCGGCACACGGCCATCGGCCTGAACTTCTCCGACATCAACGTGCGCAACGGCGGCTTCTACCTGGGCAGCGGTCCGGAGTTTCCGCTGATCCTGGGCAACGAGGCAGCGGGCGTGGTGGAGAGCGTCGGTTCGCAGGTGCAGGGGTGGCGACCCGGTGATCGCGTGGCCTATGCCGGCACCGGTGGCCTGTTCTTCGTCGACACCGGCGCCTACGCCGAGCAGCGCAACATGAAGGCCGCGCACCTGGTGCGCCTGCCCGACGACATCAGCGACGCGCAGGCCGCCGCCTTGCTGCTCAAGGGATTGACCGCGGCCGTGGTGATCCACCGTTGCTTCAAGCCGCAGCGCGGCGACGTGGTGCTGGTCCATGCCGCCGCCAGTGGCGTGGGCAGCCTGCTGGCGCAGTGGAGTGCCCACCTGGGCGCGACCGTCATCGGCACCGTGGGGTCCGAGGCCAAGGCGGCCTTCGCACGTGAACATGGTTGCCACCAAACCATCCTCTACCGCGAGGAAGAATTCGTGCCCGCCGTGCGGCGGCTGGCGCCTCAGGGCGTGGCCGCGGTGTTCGATGGGGTCGGGCAAGACACTTTCGTGCCGTCCTTCGACGTGCTGCGGCCTTTTGGCGCGGCGGTGAACTACGGCAACGCGTCTGGCAACGTGCCACCGTTCAACCTGATGCTGCTGGCCCAGAAGGGTTGCCTGGCCTTGCACCGGCCCGGTTTCGGCTTCTACGCCAACACCACCGAGACGCGCCAGGCGGCCTGCGACGAACTGTTCCAGCTGGTGCGCAGCGGCGCGCTGGAGGTGCGGGTGAGCCGCCAGGTGCCGCTGCACGAGGCCGCCCAGGCGCACGCCGATGCCGAGCAGGGCCGCAGCACGGGCTCGGTGGTGCTCGTCCCGTAGTCCCCCTGCGGGTGACTGCCGCGGCGCTGCGACTCGCTTAGAGTGCGGGAATGAGTCCAACGCCCGAAGTCCAATCCGAATGGGTGCATCTCCAGTACGAGGAGAAAGCCGCCTTCACCGAAACCTACGGTTTTTCCGGCAACCAGGGAGCCGTGAACCTGGAGGCCATCCGGTTCCGGCCCGCCGATGGTCGACCCAGCGACACGCTGATGGTGTTCATGCACCCGGCGTCCACGCTGCAATTGCTGCCGGTGCCGCGCGCCATGGCCGCCACCGGTGCCCACGTGTTGTGCGCGGGCAGCCGTTACCAGCGCAACGACACGGCGCTCATCATGGAAAAGGTGCTGCTGGACCTGGGCGCCTACATCCGCCATGCCAAGGCCGTGTGGGGCTACCGGCAGGTGGTGCTGGTGGGCTGGAGCGGTGGTGGTGCGCTGGCCGTGAGCTACCAGTCCCATGCCGAAAACCCCCGCATCACCCACACGCCGGCTGGCGACCCCGTGAACCTCAAAGGGGCCGACCTGATGCCGGCCGACGCCGTGATCTACCAGGCGGCCCACCTCTCGCGCGCGCACCTGCTGGCCGAGACGCTGGACCCATCGGTCAAGGATGAGCTGAACCCGGACGACCGCGATGTGGAGCTCGACATCTACGACCCGCGCAACCCGAACCAGCCGCCGTACACCGCCGAGTACATCGAACGCTACCGCGCTGCCCAGCTGGCGCGCATGCGCCGCATCACCGCCTGGGCCAAGGACATGCTGGCGCAGCTCAAGGCGCGCAACACCGGCGAGGTCGAGCGCCCGTTCCTCGTGCACCGCACGCTGGCCGACCCGCGCTTTCTCGATCCCACGCTGGACCCGAACGACCGCCGGCCCCACTGGTGCTACATGGGCAATCCCGAGACCGTGAACAGCGGCCCGGTGGGCCTGGCGCGCTTCACCACGCTGCGCTCCTGGTTGTCGCAATGGTCGCTGGACGACACCTGCGGCAATGGCCTGGAGTGCGCGAAGACGATGCGCGTGCCGTTGCTGGTGATCGAGAACACGGCCGACGACGCCGCACCGGCGGCCCACCCGAAGATGTTGTTCGAGGCCGCCGCCAGCCCCGACAAGACCTTCCACCAGATCCACGGCGCCACCCACTATTACGCGGGCCAGCCCGAACTGCTGGCCGAAGCCACGCAACTCATCCGCAGCTGGCTGGTGCAGCGCCAGCTGCTGGAAGCGTGAGGCGGCCATGAACCTCTTCAGCCTGCTGGAGCGAACGGCTCGCCAATGGCCTGAGGGTGGCGCGGTCTACCTGGGCGACGAATGCGTGCAGACCTGGGCCGCGCTGCGGCACCGTTCATTGGTCCTGGCCGGCGCGCTGGCCGCGCGCGGCCCCGTGGGCAGCCGCGTCGCCATCGCCAGCGAGAACGCACCGGCCTACCTGGAAATGATGTTCGGCACCTGGGCGGCCGGTGGCGCCGTGGTGCCGCTCAACTACAAGCTGCACGCGAAAGAGATGGCGCAGATCGTCGAGGACGCAGACGCTACCGTCGTGTTCGCTTCGCCAGCGCTGGCCCCCGGGTTGCAGGCCGCACTGCCCAGCCCCTGGCGCGAGCGGATCGTCGTCATCGAAACGCCTGGCTACGAGTCGCTGTTCCAGGGCGAGCTGGCGGCGGTGGCCGCGACCGATGCGCAGTCGCTGGCCTGGCTGTTCTACACCAGCGGCACCACCGGTCGCAGCAAGGGCGCGATGCTGTCGCACCGCAACCTGATGGGCATGACGCTGGGCCACCTGGCCGACGTGGAGTCCATCGACGAATCCTGCAGCCAGATCCACGCCGCGCCCATGTCGCATGGCTCCGGTCTGTACATCCCGGCCTATGTGGCGCGCGGCGCGCGGCAGGTGGTGCCGGCATCGCAGGGATTCGATCCGGCCGAGTTCCTGGCCTTGTGCGACTCGCACCCGGGTTGCGGTGCCTTCCTGGCCCCGACCATGGTGCAGCGCCTGCGCCAGGCCGCGCAGGCGGCCGGTCACCTGCCGGCTCAACTGCGCACCATCGTCTATGGCGGCGGGCCGATGTACGTGGAAGAACTGCGCAAGTCGCTGGCGGTGTTCGGTCAGGTCTTCGTCCAGATCTACGGCCAGGGCGAATCGCCCATGACCATCACCTGGGTGCGGCGGGAAGACCACGCCTCGGGCGACGAGGCCATTCTGGGCTCGGTGGGCACGGCCCGCACCGGCGTGGAGGTGCGCGTGGTGGATGAGGGCGGCCACGACGTGCCCCCGTGCGACATCGGCGAGATCATCGTGCGCGGTGATGTGGTGATGTCGGGTTACTGGAACAACGCCAGCGGCACCGCCGAAGCGCTGCGCGAGGGCTGGCTGCACACCGGCGACATGGGTTCGCTGGATGCGCGCGGCTACCTCACGCTGCGCGACCGCAGCAAGGACGTGGTGATCAGCGGAGGTTCCAACATCTACCCGCGGGAGGTGGAGGAAGCGCTGCTCACCCATGCCGGCGTGGCCGAGGTGAGCGTGGTCGGACAGGTTGACGAGGAATGGGGCGAAGTGGTGGTGGCGTTCGTCGTTGCCGCGCCGGGCGAAGACGTCACGCCGCAGGCCCTGGATGCCCATTGCCTGGACCGCATTGCACGTTTCAAGCGGCCCAAGCGCTACCTCTTCCTGGACGCCTTGCCCAAGAACAGCTATGGCAAGGTGCTCAAGCGACAGTTGCGCGAGCAATTGGCCACCGGGGACACCCGCTGATCGCCAGCGCCGCACCCGCGCCGCGTCCGGCCATGGGGCCGGCGCTGATCGTGCTGATCGTGGTGCTGGGCACCATGGCCCAGCCGCTGGCCACCGATCTGTACCTGGCCGCGCTGCCGGCCATTCGCAACGAATACGGCGCGCCGGTCGGCGTGGTGCAGCTCACCCTGTCGGTGGTGGTGTTCAGCTTCGGGTTGAGCCAGCTCTTCTGGGGTCCGGCGTCCGACCGTTTCGGCCGCCGTCCCCTCTTCCTGACCGGCTTCGCGCTGTACGCCGTGGGCGCGATGATCGGTGCCCTTGCGCCCGGCATCGAGTTGCTGATCGCCGCGCGCGTGCTGCAGGGCCTGGGCATCGCCGCCACCATGGTGTGCGCGCGGGCGCTCGTGCGAGACCTGTTCGAGCAGCAAAGAGGCACCCACGTGATGACCGTGGCCATGTCGGCACTCGCCTGCATGACCATGCTCGTGCCGGTGGCCGGCGCGGGCCTCACCGAAGCACTGGGCTGGCGCTCCACCTTGCTGGCCATGGTCGTGTTCGGCCTGGGCAGCCTGGCCCTGGTGGCCGTGAGGGTGCCCGAGACGGCGCGGGTGCTGCGGCCCGATGCGTTGCGCCTGGCACCGCTGTTCGCGGTGTACGGTCGCATCGCACGCCATCCCACCTTCAGATCCTGGACCCTGCTCAACGCCTTTGGCTACGCGGCCAACTTCGGTTTCTTCTCCGCCTCCGCCTATCTGTACATCGAGACCTTCGCCGTCTCGCGCGTGGCTTTCGGCCTGGTGATCGGCGGGGCTTCGGTGTCCTACCTGCTGGGCACCTTCCTGTGCCGCCGCTGGATTGCGGCCACCGGCATCCTGGGCACGGTGCGGCGCGCTGGCTGGCTGGCCCTGGCCGCTGCCGTCGCCTTCCTGGGGCCGGAGCTGTTCCAGGCCCACAACGCGTATTCGCTCACGGGCGCGCTGTGGCTCATGCTGCTGGCCTACGGCATCTACCAGCCGTGCGGCCACGTGGGCATGGCCACACCGTTTCCGCAGGAGGCCGGCGCGGCCTCGGCCCTGGGTGGCTTCATCTTCGCCGCGGCGGCGTTCGTCAGCGGCACCGCCCTGGGCTTCATGTTCCAGAGCGGCAGCACCACCGCGCTGTCGCTCACCACCGGCCTGCTGTCGGCCTGCAGCGGCCTGACCTGCATCACCCTGCTGCAACGCCATGGCGAGCCCGCCGTGGCCCATTCCCAGAAAGGAACTCCATGACGAACCATGCCTACATCACCGGCTGGGGCCACACGCCCTTTGGCAAGCTCGACAACTGCGACCTCGAGCAACTGATCCGCGATGCGGTGCAGCCCGCGCTGGAGAGCGCGGGCCTGGAGCCGAGCGACATCGACGGCATCTTCGTCGGCCACTTCAACGCCGGCTTCGTGGGCCAGGACTTCACCGCCGCGCTGCCCGCCGTGGCCATTCCCGAGTTTCGGCACACGCCGTCCATGCGCACCGAGAACGCCTGCGCCACTGGCTCGGCCGCGATCTGGGCCGCGCTCGACGCCATGGCCGCCGGCCGCATGAAGCGCACGCTGGTGATCGGCATGGAGAAGATGAATGGCCTGAAGACACCCGAGGTCGCGGCCACGCTGATCAAGTGCTCGTACGTGCGCGAGGAAGGCACGGACCCGGCGGGCTTCGCCGGCATCTTCGGCGGCATCGCCACGCAGTACTTCGAGCGGTATGGCGATCAGTCCGACGCGCTCGCGGCCATCGCCGCCAAGAACCACAGCAACGGCATGCACAACCCGTACGCCCACATGCGGCGCGACTTCGGCTTCGACTTCTGCCGCACGCCGAGCGACAAGAACCCCTTCGTCTCGGGCCCCCTCAAGCGTTCCGACTGCTCCCTGGTGTCCGACGGTGCGGCCGCCCTGGTGCTGTCCACCGAGCCACTGCCCGGGGCCAGCGTCGCGCCCGTGCGGTGGCGCTCGCGCACGCAGGTGAACGACTTCCTGCCCATGTCGCGCCGCGACCCGACGAAGTTCGAAGGCGCGGCCATGGCGTGGCAGCGCGGCCTCGTCGACGCCAGCGCGTCACTCGGCGAGCTGTCGTTCGTGGAAACGCACGACTGCTTCACCATCGCCGAACTGCTGGAGTACGAGGCCATGGGGCTGGCGCCGCAAGGGCAGGGCGCACGCGTCATCCTGGACGGCGTGACGCGCAAGGACGGCCGACTGCCGGTCAACCCGTCGGGTGGCCTCAAGTCCAAAGGCCATCCCATTGGCGCCACGGGCGTGTCACAACACGTGATGGCGGCCATGCAACTGTCCGGCACCGCCGGTGGCATGCAGGTGCCCGGTGCCAGCCTGGGTGCCGTGTTCAACATGGGTGGCTCGGGCGTGGCTTCGTACCTCAGCATCCTGCAGGCGGCGTGAAGCGAGGCCGCCAGGCGCGGCCGGTACAATGCACGGGTTGATTCCAGAGATCGGCGTCCCGCTGATCCGACGCTGACACGATCAACCGTCATCTCGCAAAAGCCCATCCTTCGCGATGGGTTTTGTTCTTTTTGTCGGGCATTGCTTGCGATTCACCCGTGAGCGGTCGCACCGACCACCGATCTGCACCGGGTCACGGCGCATCACCCACCAAGGACATCCCATGGTCGACACCCAGCTTCACTCCGCCCTTGCAGAATCGCCAGCCCGGCTGGCGCGGATGCTGAGCACCCGCACGCTCCAGCATTTCGCCGAAGAGGCGCGCCTCGATGGCGAAAGCCTGCGCGAAGCGGTGGACCGTTACGACATCGACTACGCCTGGCACGTGCTCGGTGCCTCACGCACGCACGATGCCGCCGTGGCCGGGCTGGAAGCGCGCCTTCAGCGGACATTGACCGAACAGGAACGCAATCAGGTCGCAGGTGCACTGAAGTCGACTGCGGCCATGCTGGAGCCCGATCTGCTGATGAGCTTCGACAACGACGTGGCCCAGCACGTGACGGAGCTGATGGCAGACGCGTGGGACGCTGCACCGTCGGCGACCTCCCCGGCGACCGACCTCACCTAGCGCTTCAACGCCAGCCGGGCGATTTCCTCAGCACGAAGTTCATCGCCGGCTCACCGGAAGTGCTGCCCTGCGCCGGCCGGCGGATGCCGCGCAGCTCCTGGCCGCAGCCGCTGGGCGTGACGTCGCCTTCCCACACCGCGTCCATGCTCACACCGTCGGCGGATTCGTCGAGGTTGAATTCACCGTGGGTGACGTCGCCCGAGACCCGGGCGGTGCGGTCGTTGCCCTGGCTGCTGCGCTTCAAGCTGCCGCGCGCGCTGCCTGGGTACTCCGGGTGGCGTTCGAACAGCACCGCGCCTGTGGACGTGGGCGCGTCTTCCCGGCCGCCTTGAGGCCACAGGCTGAGCGTCCACAGGCCGTAGAGCTGTGCCGGCGCGAAGTCGGCGGGCGCTGTGCAGGGGGCGGCTTGCTGTGCTGCCGACGACAGGGCAGCAAGGGACAGCGTGCTCACCAGAATCAGTTTCGCCACGCCGTATTTCATGGTGCCATGTCGGCCGCCTTCTGCGCGGCTTGATCGGTGGCGCGTTGAGCGAACTCCGCGCGCAGCGCGCGCAGTTTCTCGCGCGGGTCTTCTTTCACGGTGTTCTGGTCCAGCGCCATTTCCTTGATGAAGCGGCTGGCCTGCCCGGGGATGCTCTCGCGGCCCTTCTTGCGGCGCTTGAGCCAGCTCACCGCCAGCGTGCGCTGGGCGCGGGTGATGCCCACGTACATGAGGCGGCGCTCTTCCTGCAGCCGTTGCGCCATGCTCTCGTTGGCGGCGTCGCTCTGGCCGGGCTCCTCGTCCATCTTGAACGGCAGCAGGCCTTCGTTCACACCGACCAGCATCACGTGCGGCCACTCCAGGCCTTTGGATGCGTGCAGCGTGGAGAGCGTCACCACGTTCTGGTCCTGCTCGCGCTCGCTCAGGGTGGACAACAGCGCGATCGTCTGCACGACCTCGAGCAGACTCTTGCGTTCGCTCTCCACCTGCACACCGGCTTCGTCCTCGATCTTGCCGCCGCAGCGCGCGGCCATCCAGTCGCAGAAGTCCATCACGTTGGTCCAGCGCGCGGCCGCCACCTTCTCGTTGTCTTCGCTGTCGTAGAGGTGCTTTTCGTAGTCGATGTCCTTGAGCCAATCCGTGAGGAAGGCGCGCGCGGCCTCATGCCCCACGGTGTGGCGCGCGCGGTACTCGAGGTCGTTCACCGCGCGACCGAACTCGTGCAGCGTGGCCACCGCGCGCGCGGGCAGGGCGGTGCCCAGCGAGCTGGCGAACAAGGCCTCGAACAGGCTGAGCTTGAACTTCGTCGCGAAGTTGCCCAGCGCCTGCAGCGTGGTGTGGCCGATGCCGCGCTTGGGCGTGGTGGCCGAGCGCAGGAAGGCCGGGTCGTCGTCGTTGTTGACCAGCAGTCGCAGCCAGGCGCAGAGATCGCGGATTTCCGCGCGGTCGAAGAAGCTCTGGCCACCCGAGACCTTGTAGGGGATGTTGGCCTTGCGCAGGGACTGTTCGAACGAGCGCGCCATGTGGTTGGCGCGGTAGAGGATGGCGAAGTCGCGCCATTCCTTGTGCTGCGAGTTTGAGCGCAGGCTCTGGATGCGCGCCACCGCGCGTTCGGACTCGTGGTCCTCGTTGTCGGCGTCCACCACGCGCACGGGCTCGCCTTCGCCGAGGTCGCTCCACAGCGTCTTGGGAAACAGCTTGGGGTTGGGGCCGATCACGTTGTTGGCCGCGCGCAGGATGGCGCTGGTGGAGCGGTAGTTCTGCTCCAGCTTGATGACCTTGAGCTCGGGGAAGTCCTGCGGCAGGCGTTTCAGGTTGTCCAGCGTGGCGCCGCGCCAGCCGTAGATGGACTGGTCGTCGTCGCCCACCGCGGTGAAACGTGCGCGCTCGCCCACCAGAAGCTTGAGCAATTCGTACTGCGTGGCGTTGGTGTCCTGGTATTCGTCCACCAGCACGTGGCCCATCTTTTTCTGCCAGCGCGCGCGCACGTCCTCGTGCTCGCTCAGCAGCTTCAGCGGCAGGCTGATCAGGTCGTCGAAATCCACGCTCTGGTAGGCGGTGAGCCGTTCCTCGTAGCGCGCCATGATGGTTGCGGCCACGCGCTCGTTTTCGTCTTTCGCCTGCGCCAGTGCCTGCGCTGCGTTCAGGCCCGCGCTCTTCCAGGCGCTGATGGTCCACTGCCAGCCACGCGCGGTGGCCGCATCGGTGGTGCCGCCGCAATCCTTGAGCAGGCTGGTGATGTCGTCGGTGTCGAGGATAGAGAACTGCTTCTTCAGGCCAAGCACCGAGCCGTCTTCGCGCAACAGCCGCACACCCAGCGCGTGGAACGTGCAGATCAGCACCCGCTTGGCCTCGCGCCCCACCAGTTGGCCCGCGCGCTCGCGCATCTCGGCGGCGGCCTTGTTGGTGAAGGTGATGGCGGCGATGCGGTCGGCCGCGAGACCTGCCTGGATGAGCCGGCCGATCTTGTGCGTGATCACCCGCGTCTTGCCGGAACCGGCGCCCGCCAGCACCAGGCAGGGCCCGCCCAGGTGGTTCACGGCTTGGAGCTGGGCGAGGTTCAGGCCGTTGGACATGGGGAAGGAGAGACGGGAAACGCTTCAGGGAAAGCGGTCGATCATACCGGCCAGGGTTGACCGACCCGGCGGATCGGCGCCTGACACAATCGCACCCGTGCTGCACATCCTGCTCGTCACGTTTCCCTTCTTCGCGCTCGTGCTCGCCGGTTTCGTGGCGGCGCGCCGGCGCATGCTGCCGCTGGAAGCAATCCCGGGGCTCAATGGCTTTGTGCTGTTCTTTGCGCTGCCGTGCATGCTGTACCGGTTCGGCTCCACCACGCCCATCGCCACGCTGCTCGACCCTTCGGTGATCGGTGTGTACCTGGTGTGCGCCCTGGTGATGGTGGCGTTTGCCATTGCCATCACCATGAACGCCCGCATCCGCTGGAACGACGCCTCGCTGGGCGCGCTCGTGGCGGCCTTTCCCAACACCGGCTTCATGGGAGTGCCGCTGCTGGCCGCGCTGCTGGGCTCCGAGGTGGTGGGCATCGTGATCCTCACCATGCTGATCGACATGGTGGTCACCAGCTCGCTGTGCATCGCGCTCTCTCGGCTGGACCAAGGCGAGGGCCATGGCGGTCAGGCCATGATGGCCGCGGGCCGCAAGGCCTTGCAGGGGGTGGCCACCAACCCCATGCCCTGGTCCATCGTGCTGGGGGCGGTGGCCTCGGCGTATGCCTTCACCCTGCCCAAGCCGGTGGAACAGACCGTGTGGCTGCTCGCCGATGCGGCGTCGCCGGTCGCGCTGTTTACCATCGGTGCGGTGCTGGCGCGCGCGCAGATGCAGTCCAACCACCCGATGCCGCTGTCGGACTACGTGCCCGTGGCACTGATGAAACTGCTGCTGCACCCGCTGCTGGTGCTGGCCGTGGGCACGGCGGCCATTCAGGTCGGTGTGCCGCTGTCGCCAGCGGCGCTCTCGGTGATGGTGCTCGCGGCCGCGCTGCCCAGTGCCAGCAACGTCTCGCTGCTGGCCGAGCGCTTTGGCGCCGACAACGGGCGCATTGCGCGCATCATTCTGGTGACGACCGCCGCCGCCTTCCTCACCTTCTCGGGTGCGGTGGCGCTGATGACCTGATCATCGTCGCCCTCAGCGCTTGCCCTTGGCCAGGGTCTCTTCCTCGATCAGCAGGTATGTGTTGTAGGCGTTCATGCGGTTGGCGGGACCGAACATCGGCATGCTCTCGAACGCGCGCCAGTCGGTGCTGGCGTAGGCTTCTTCGAACGGCACGAAATCCTCCACGGCCTTGCCCATGCTCTGGCGCAGGTGCCGCAAATAATTCCGCGTCGTGCCGATGTCCTTCTTCGGGTCGGTCGATGCCGGGCCATGGCCCGGCACCACGGCGCGCGCATCGTAGGCCAGCAGGCGGTCCAGCGAGCGGATCCACTGGCTGCTGTTGGCCTTGCCGACGAAGGGCAGGCGACCGTTGAAGAACAGGTCGCCCGCGAACAGCAGCTTCTCGGAGGGCACGTAGACCGTGATGTCCTCCGGCGTGTGCGAAGGACCCACGCGGTCGAGTTCGAACACCACGCCGCCCACGCGCAAGGTGGTGTCGCCTTCGATCCAGGTGTCGGCGGCCACCAGTCGAGTCCGGGCATCGATCCACGGCGCCAGATCGGTGCGCGAAGCCTCCAGGCGAAGCTGGGCGGTTTCCGACTGCATGTACTCCTTGGCCGCCACGTGCGCGATCACCTGAGCCCCTTGCTGCTTGAAGTACTGCAGGCCGTAGATGTGGTCCGCGTGGTAGTGGGTCAGGATCACGTGCGTCACCGGCTTGTCGGTCAACTGGCGGATCGCCTGCGTCAGCCGCTCGGCCAGGCGGGGTGAGCCCAGCGCGTCCACCACCACCACGCCAGCTGACGTGATCACGAAGCCGGCATTGCTGATGAAGTTCTGGTTCTTCGTCGAGCCGAGTTGCGTCAGACCCTGCACGTAGTAACTGTTCGGCGCCACCTGCTCCACGCGCATCGGCGGTTCCTCGGGGGATTGGGCGCCGATGGACAGAGGAACGATCAGGCTCAGCGTCAGCAGGGCACGAAGAAAGGGGTGGCGCATGGGGAGCCTCCAAAGTCTTTTATGCAATCCATCGCTTATATCGTAGTTCACTTATGTTTGGCCTTTCCCCTTCAGTTTTCCTGTCACCCTGCCGACATTCTGGTACGCGAGACCCATCGGCGCCCGCCGCGCCGTCCACTTGAGCCAGGAGTTGCCCCATGCCCATGTTGTCGACACCCTTACCCCGCAATGAGTCCAACCGGCTGTCGGCCCTGCGCGAGCTGCTGATTCTCGATACACCGCCAGAAGAACGCTTCGACCGGATTTCTGCCTTTGCCGCCAAGGAATTCGACGTGCCGATGGCCCGGGTCTCCCTGGTCGATCGGGATCGCCTCTGGTCCAAGTCGCAATTCGGCATGGAGGAGCGCGAAACGCCGCGCCAGGAGTCCTTTTGCGACCATGCCATCCACATGCCCGATGCCCTGGTGGTGCAGGACGCCCTGAAGGACGAGCGTTTCTGCGACAACCCGATGGTGATCGGCAAGCCCTATGTGCGCTTCTACGCCGGCTCCGTGCTGCGCCTGCCGTACGGCCAGGTGGTGGGCACCCTGTGCATCATGGACCGGCGCCCGCGCCAGTTCGACCGCCTGGACGTGGCCATCCTCGGGGGGCTGCGTGACATGGTGGTGGAGGAAATGTTCCGCCGCGAGGAGGCCATCTCGTGAGCCCGGACACGCAAAGCGGTTTCGCCCGCTCGCTGCTGCTGGTCGAGCCCGATGGCCTGGTTCGCAGCACCGTCTCTTCGGTCTGCCGTGACATGCAGCTGGCGCGCGTCAGCCAGGTGACCAGCGTGGCGATGGGCGAGCAGTGGCTGAAATCGGACCTGCCCGACGGGCTCCTGATCTCGCTCACCGAGGGCGAAGCTTCGCTGGCCTTTCTGACCCGCCTGCGCGCGGGCGGCTTTCGCTGCGACGCCGGCATGCCGGTGGCCGTGATGGCGCGCGCGGTCGATGCTGCGCTGGTGACGAAGCTCAAGGAACTGGACGTGCGCCGGCTCCTGCTGCAGCCGTTCAAGTTGCGCGACGTGATCCACACCGTCGAGCAGTTGTGGCCGGCGCAAGAGGTGCTTGCCGCCTAGACCGTCAGCGGATCCACGTCCACGGCGAACCGGATCAGGCCCCGCGCTTCGGGCAGGCTGCGGCAGGCCAGCAGCGTCGGCTGCCAGGCCGCCAGAAAACGCTGCAAGGCAACGCGCGAGGCCGATTCCACCAGCAACTGCGCGCGCTCCACGTTGGCCACGCGCTGGATGGTGAGCGGCACCGCCGGGTAGAGCATCACGTCCGCGAAATGCGGCAACCCGGTGGCTGCCTGGGCCGCCGCATTGAGCCAGGCCTGTGCCGCCTGCTGGGTGCGCGCGTCGGCGCGCAGCAAGGCCTGGTGGCCAAACGGTGGCATGCCCGCGCTCTCGCGTTCGGCCAGTTGCGTGGTGGCGAAGGCGGGGTAATCGTGCCGCCGCAGCGCATCGAACAGCGGGTGCTGCGGGTACCAGGTCTGCACCCACATCTCGCTGGCCGCACCCTGGTCGCTCATGAAGGCGGCGTCGCGACCGGCCCGGCCACCGGCCTGCATGAGCAGCGCGAACAGCCGCTCGGGCGCGCGGTAGTCGCTGGCGAAGAGGCCCGCATCGGCGTGGATGCCGGCCACCAGCGTGATGCGGCGGAAGTCGTGGCCCTTGGCGATCATCTGCGTGCCGACCAGCACGTCCACTTCGCCACTGTGCATGGTGGCGAGCTGGGCTTCCAGGCTGCCTTTGTTCCGGGTGGAGTCGGCATCCATGCGCGCCACGCGCGCCGGTGCGCCGTCGGGGCGCTTCACGTCGGCCAGCAGGCCGGCCAGTTGCTCTTCCAGTTGCTCGGTCCCCTTGCCCACGGGCGCGATGTCGAGGTTGCCGCAATCGGGGCAGGCGCGCGGCACGCGCTCCGTGTGGCCGCAGTGGTGGCAGCGCAGTGTGCGGTCGAGCTTGTGAAAGACGCGGTAGGCGCTGCAATGCGGGCAGGCGCTTTTCCAGCCGCAGTCGTGGCAGGCCAGCACCGGCGCGTAGCCGCGGCGGTTCAGCAGCACCAGGCATTGCTCGCCACGCGCGATGCGCTCGGCCATGGCGGCCACCAGCGGTGGCGCGAGCACCGCGCCCTTGGGCTGGTGGTTCATGTCCACCAGGCGCAGGCGCGGCAGCGCGCCACCGCCAATGCGCGCCGGCATGGCCACGCGCAGGTAGCGGCCCTGCTCGGCCGCGTGCCAGCTCTCCAGCGACGGCGTGGCAGAGCCGAGCACGACCTGGCAGCGCGCGCCTTGTGAGGCCAGCGCTTCGCTCTCCACCTTGGCCCGGTACACCGCCAGGTCCCGTGCCGAATAGCGCGCACCCTCCTGGCTCTTGTAGCTCGGGTCGTGTTCTTCATCCACCACGATCAGGCGCAGCCCGGGCAGGCTGGCCAGCACCGCCATGCGCGTGCCCAGCACGATGCGCGCGCGGCCCGTGTGAGCCGCCAGCCAGCTCGCCAGACGCTGGGCGGGTGTCATGCCGCTGTGCAGGCAGACCACGGCACCTGCGCCGAACAGGGGCTCGAAGCGTTCGCGAAAGCGCGCCTCGAGCTGGGGCGTGAGGTTGATCTCCGGCACCATCACCAGCACCTGGGCTTGCGCATGCTCGGCCAGCGCGCGTAGCGTGGCCTGCAGGTAGACCTCGGTCTTGCCGCTGCCAGTGGCACCGAACAACAACACCGGCGCCCGCGCAGCATGCAGGGCGGCCAGCGCGTCGAGCTGTTCCGCGCTGAGCTCGTGGCCATCGGCCTCGCCGTGAGGCGGTGTGGGGGGCTGGCCCGCGCTGCGCTTGAGACGGCGTCCCAGCTGCACGTTGCTCAGATCGCGCAGTTGCGGTGGCAGCGCGGCCAGCGCCGCCTCGCCCAGGCTGCGCTGGTAGTAGCGCGCGGTGAACTGAACCAGCTGGCGCCATCGGTCGTTGAGCGGTGGCAGCCCTTCGAGCGCACCCGCCACGTCGCGCGTGCGCGCCTCGCTCAGTCCGACGGGCGCGGCGTCCGGACATTCCCACACCACACCCAGCACCTCGCGCGCACCCAGCGGCACTCGAACCAGCGTGCCGGGCGCGAGCAACAACTCACTTCGGTAGCAGAGGCCTTCGGCCACTCCACTGTGTGCCGGGGTGGCCACGACCACGTTGGGCCAGAAAGTCATGGTTAGCGCAGCTTCCTCAGCTTTTGTGTCGGAATGCACGCTAAGTGCTTGATTTGAAAGTGCATCGGAACATATCCAGACTTTTTGTGGATAACTTTGTTGATAGTTTGCTCCTGCGGCGCCGGAAGCCTTGCAAATCAAGGGTTTGCTTAAATTGCCTTCAAAAAAAGCAGAAAATAAAACCCTTATGAATCAACAACTTGCCTTGGATTGTGTCGGGGAGATGGCGATTGGCGCGGCTTGCCTGGCTATGGCGCACCGCAACACAAGTTTTGTGCATAAGTAAGCCTTGTCAAGTGCCTTTTTCGCTGATTTTTGTGTTAAGCCCTATTCCGCAGACGCCGGGAGGCAGTCGATCCGGGCAGGAATTCGGCCCCGAAAAGGGCTGCGAACCCGCATGAACAAAGGCCTGCCAAGCTGCAGAATTCGCAGCGCCTCAGGCCTTCGCCCGCAGTCGACGCGAATGGCGGTGCACCGCGTCCACCAGCACCGACACGTGTTCCGGTGGCGTGTACTGGCTGATGCCATGCCCCAGGTTGAAGATGTGGGTGGCGCCAGTGCCTGCCCCCTGGTGCGGTGTGCCGAAGCTCTCCAGCACAGCGGCCACTTCAGCGTCGATGCGCTCGGGCGGCGCGAACAGCACGTTGGGATCGATGTTGCCCTGCAGGGCCTTGCCCTGCGGGCCTTCGCCCACCTGCGCGCGTGCACGGCCCAGGTTCACGGTCCAGTCCAGGCCGAGCGCCTCACAGTCCAGTCCCTTCATGTCGTCGAGCCACAGGCCGCCGCCCTTGGTGAAGACGATGCGCGGGATGGTGGTGCCGTCGTGTTCCCGGTGCAACCGGGCCAGCACGCGGCGCGTGTAGGCCAGGCTGAAGTCCTGGAACTTGCCATCGGCCAGCACGCCACCCCAGCTGTCGAACACCATCACCGCCTGCGCCCCGGCCTCGATCTGTGCATTCAGGTAAGCGGCCACCGCATCGGCGTTGATCGCCAGGATGCGGTGCATGAGGTCAGGACGGCTGTACATGAGCGACTTCACCGCACGGTAATCGTCCGAGCCTCCGCCCTCCACCATGTAGCAGGCCAGCGTCCACGGGCTGCCCGAGAAGCCGATGAGTGGAACGCGGCCATTGAGCGCCTTGCGGATGGAGGTCACCGCGTCGAACACGTAGCGCAGCTTGTCCATGTCGGGCACCGCCAGTGTGGCCACATCGGCTTCCGTGCGCACCGTCTTCGCGAATTTCGGGCCTTCTCCCAGCGCGAACGACAGGCCCAGGCCCATGGCATCGGGCACGGTGAGGATGTCGGAAAACAGAATGGCCGCATCCAGCGCGTAGCGTTCCAGCGGCTGCAGCGTCACCTCGGTCGCGTAGTCCACATTGGTGGCCAGTCCCATGAAGCTGCCTGCCTTGGCGCGTGTGTCGCGGTACTCGGGCAGATAGCGACCCGCCTGGCGCATGAGCCACACCGGCGTGTGTTCGGTGGACTGGCGCAGGCAGGCGCGGAGAAAGGTGTCGTTCTGGAGCGGGGCGAAGGGCATGGGCGGAGCGGGAAGTGGCAGGGGTGGGCAGAGAGATTAACCGAGCCACCGAAGTGCGGTCTGCAGGCGCGCTACAAGACGCCTCGCGAGACAACGAGGGTCCGGCTCCGCCGGCCCCAGTTGTCGCCCCCCTCCAAGGGGGGTGGCGCCGTAGGCGACGCGGGGGGTGGCAAAGCTACGCCGCGCCGCTCTTGTACTTGATGCTGCAGCCGTAGGCGCGGCTGGTGGCCACGCTCACCGGCTTGCCGGCACGCAGCTCGCCCAGGCCCTGGCGCACGTAGTTGGTGGCCTTCGGAATGTCGTCCACCCGCGCCGAGGGAATGCTGTCGATGCCGCCAACGTAGACCAGCGTGCCCTGCGCGCTGACGATGTACATGTGCGGCGTAACGCGCGCCGCGTAGGCTTCGCCCACCTTGCCGTCCTCATCCATCAGCGTGGCCGTGGGACTGGCCTTCTGCTCGGTCATCCAGCGGCCGAGTTGTTGCGGGGACTGGTAGTCGGCGCTGTCGTCGCGCGTGGAGTTGATGGTCAGCCACACCGCGCCCTGGCTGGTGGCTTCTTTTTGCAGCGACTGCATGTTGCCCTGGTAGTGCTTGCGCACGAAGGGGCAACCGGGGTTGTTCCATTCCAGCACCACGGTCTTGCCCTTGAAGTCGGAAAGCTTGACCGGCTTGCCGGCGGTGTCCGTGAGGGTGAAATCGGGCGCAGCCTGACCCACACCGACCGCCGCGAACGCGGGCGTGACCAGCAGCGTGCCAAATGGCGAGAAGGCGGCGAGGGCGAGCAAGGGACGGCGTTGCATGGTGGAACTCCTGAATAAGGACGATGAAAAACAGACGGCGCTAGAGCTGGGCCAGCGCCGCACGAACCTCCTCGACAGTCAACACTTCGGACAGCACCTGCGTAGTCTGCCCGTTCTTGTAGATCGCGTACACCGGTACGCCGTTGCGGCCCAGGCCAGCCAGGGCGGCGGTCACGGCGGGGTCGCGGCGCGTCCAGTCGGCGCGCAGCAGCGCCACGTTCTTGCCGGCCATGTCGCCGAGCACGGTGGCGTCGGCCAGCGTGGTGCGCTTGTTGTACTGGCAGGTCACGCACCAGGCGGCGGTGAAATCGACGAACACCGGGCGACCCTCTGCGATCAGATCGGCCTGCGCCTGCGGGCTCCAGGGTTGCCAGCTCACACCGCTCACGGAGGTGGCCACGGCCTGGCCCGGCGTGGCTTCCTGCAGGCGCGTGATGTTCGGGCCGATGGCCCAACCCAGCCAGGCCAGGCCCGCCAGCGATAGGCCGGCGATGACGGTGCGGCCCCGGCCGCGCAAGCCGAGTGCCCACACCAGCAGCGCCAGCACCACCAGCAGCATGAGCAGCGCGGCCGCGCCGTCGATGCCGCTTTGTTGTCCCAGCACCCACAGCAGCCACACCACGGTGGCGAACATCGGGAAGGCCATCAGGTGGCGGAAAGTGTTCATCCACGGACCCGGACGAGGCAACGCGCGCGCCACCGCCGGTACCCAGCTCGCCGCCAGGTAGGGCAGCGCCATGCCCAGGCCGAGCACGGCAAACACCGCCAGTGCCTGCGCTGCCGGCAGGCCGACGGCCAGGCCCAGCGATGCGCCCATGAACGGCGCGGTGCAGGGCGAGGCGATGGCCGTGGCGAGCACGCCGGTCAGGAAGGCGTCGACCGTGGGGTTCTTCGCCTGCAGGCTGGCCACACGGCTGGGCAGCACGTGGCCGAACTCGAACAGGCCAGCCAGGTTCAGGCCGATGAGGGTGAACAGCGCGGCGAGCGCGGCCACCACGGCGGGGCTTTGCAACTGGAAGCCCCAGCCCAGCTGCTCCCCGGCGGCGCGCAGCGCCAGCAGCAAGGCGCCGAGCGCGGTGAAGGACAGCACCACGCCAGCGGCGTAGGCCAGGCCGTTGGCGCGATGCGCCTGGCGGTCGTCGGCGTGCTTCGCAAAGGCCATCACCTTGATGGCCAGCACCGGGAACACGCAAGGCATGAGGTTGAGGATCAGGCCGCCGAGCAGGGCACCCAGCAGCGCTGCGCCCAGTGTGAGCTTGGTTGCGCTGCTCACCGGGGCGCTCACGCGCGCCGCGTTGGCATCGAGCGCGGCCTGCAGTGCGTCGGGCACCGCAGCGGCCTGGGGTGCACCGGCGGGCCACGCGCCCTGCACCGGCACGTCCAGCCGCACGCCGGGCGCACCGGGCCCCTGGCCGGGGGGATCGGCCTGGGCGACCACCAGCGCGAGCCGGGCCGGGCTTTCGCTGCGGTGGGGCGAGAGCGGCACATCGGCCGTCCAGCGCTCACCTTCCCATGCCTGTTTCCAGGCGGCACCGGGCTCGATCAGGCCCGGGGTCTCGGGGAAGAATTCCAGCTTCTGACCGCGCCAAGCGGCGGGCAGACCGGCCAGCGAAACCTGGAGGGTGGCTGGCGCGGGTTCGGCGCGGCTGTCGCTGGCGGCCTGGTCCCTGGGCGCCGCCTTGAAGCTGGCCTCGAACGCGGCCCCGTTGCTGCCCATCGAGCCCTGCACCGGGATGCGCAGCGTGAAGTTGCCTTCCTCGGGAATGCATTCCTTGCGGCAGACCAGCCAGGCGGCGTAGAGCTTGATGTCGATGTGCTCGCCCACGAAATCGGGTGCGACGCTGAGCGGGACGGGCAGCACCACGGTGCCGTCGTAGCCGTAGTTGGCCAGGTTGCCGAGCGGGAATTTGCGCGGCGTGGGCCAGGCAATGGGGCCGGCAGTCACTCCCGGCGGCAGGGTCCATTGCAATTCGGTGGGCAGGCCGGAGTCGCCAGAGTTCTTCCAGTAGGTGTGCCACTCGGGCGCGTGGGTGAGCTGCAGGCCCACCCAGACGGGCTTGCCCGGCCCGGCGCCATCGGGCGCGTGCGCCATCAGCTCGGCGCGTGCCTGTTCGCTCTGCACCACCGTGGCGGTGGGCTTGTCCGCCAGCAGGCCCTGTGCCGGCACCGAAAAGGGCAGCAGCGCGGCCAGCAGGGCGGCGGCGCACAGGCGGGCACGGGTGGCAAAAGGCGGAAGTGGCGCGGGCATGTGGGGCTTGGCGGATGGAGGGTGCCGGGGTAGGAGGGGCGGCGCGCGCCCAA
Source organism: Hydrogenophaga sp. (assembly GCF_051860785.1). Lineage (GTDB taxonomy): Bacteria > Pseudomonadota > Gammaproteobacteria > Burkholderiales > Burkholderiaceae_C > Hydrogenophaga. The sequence continues at coordinate 6,368 of NZ_JBIMLB010000012.1, read as the reverse complement.
GTTCCTGGCGCCGCAGCGGGTGGCGCGAGAACCCAGCAATATAAGTCAACGCTGTTGGTTTGTCAGAGTGCGCTGACTTCACAAGGTTTTGCCATTTCGGTACAAACTGGAAGAGGGAATGGACGGACGACTGGCTTGGAGGTTGATGCATGGGATCGATCGTTGAGCGCGCCCTGCTGCCGTGGGCGCAAAGAATGAAGTCGCGGGTGAACCTGCCGGTTCGCCTGAGTTGGGGCGAGCGGGGTACCTCGTCCATCGAACTGGGTGAGTTCCAGCAACCCAGCGTGGAGATTCGCGTGCGCGATGCCTCTGCACTGCCGCTGCTGATCGACCCCGGGCTGGACACCCTGGGCCAGGCCTATGTGGAGGGCCTGATCGATGTGGAAGGCTCCTTGCCCGACATCGTCGCGATTGCACATCGGCTGGCGGAGAACGCGCAGCCCGAGGGCGGGCTGCTCGGCCGCCTGCGCCGACGCTTCAGCCACACGCGCGACAGCGACAGCGAAGCCATCCAGTACCACTACGACGTGTCCAACGAGTTCTATGCGCAGTGGCTGGACGAGCGCATGGTCTATTCCTGCGGCTACTTCGAGACGGGCGACGAGAACCTGGCAGAAGCCCAGGTGAGAAAGATCGACCACATCCTGACCAAGATCCGGTTGCATCCGGGTCAGCGCCTGCTGGATATCGGTTGCGGCTGGGGGGCGCTGGTGTTGCGCGCGGCACAGAAGTACGGCGCCCAGTGCGTGGGCGTGACCTTGTCGAAGAACCAGTACGAGCTGGCGCGCGAGCGCGTGCGCGCGGCCGGTCTCGAAGACCGCATCGACATCCGCCTGCAGGACTACCGCGACGTGAAGGACGGCCCGTTCGACCGCATCACCAGCGTGGGCATGTTCGAGCACGTCGGGCTGAACCATCTGGTGGCGTACTTCGGCCACATCCGCAAGCTGCTCAAGCCCGACGGCTGGGCCATGAACCACGGCATCACCAGCACCGACCCCTACGACGGCGAGACCCGGCATGGTGGCGGCAGCTTCATCGATCGCTACGTGTTCCCGCAGGGCGAACTGCCACACCTCAGCACGGTCTTGCGCACGCTTCAGGAAGGTGGGCTGGAGGCCTTCGACATCGAGAACCTGCGCCGCCACTACATGCGCACCACCCAGCTCTGGAGCGAGGCCTTCGAGGCGCGCACCGCGCAGATCAAACCGCTGGTGGACGAAAGACGCTGGCGCATCTGGCGCGTGTACCTCGCTGGCTGCGCCTGGGCGTTCGAACACGATGAAGTGTCGATCTACCAGGTGCTGTGCCGGCCTTCGGGGGAGAGCGCTGCGCGTCTTCCGTGGTCCCGACAGTGGATTTACGCATAGCGCCCCCACGCTCCGCCGCTGCGCGGGTCGCTGCCCCCCGAGGGGGCTGATCCGGCTTGGGGCGGCCCGGCGCCGGATCGTTGCTTCGAGTCCTATTCCTGGAACCCCAGGACCACCCGCCGGGTGGTTGCGGACTTCTTCTCGATTTTCGTGACGACCACCCGGCCGATCTCCGACGTGTTCGCCACGTGCGTTCCACCGCAGGGTTGCAGGTCGATCATCACGGCGTCGTGGCCGATGCGGATGGTGCGCACCGTGCCACTGCCGCGCGGCGGCGCCACGCTCATGCTTTTCACCAGCGACGGATTCGCATCGAGTTCGGCGTCGGTGATGGCGCCCACGCTGAGCGCGTGCGCCTCGGCCACCAGCCTGGCGAGGCCTTGCGTCAGCGCTTCCTTGTCCAGCGGGTCGGTCATGTGCAGGTCCATGCGTGCGTAGTCCGGCGTGATGGAGCAGCCATTGACGGGCACTGGAATCAGGTGGCAGAGCAGGTGCGTGGCGGTGTGGAAACGCATGAGGCGGTGGCGGCGCGCCCAGTCGATGCGGGCCGTGACCGTGCTGCCGATGCTCACTTGCGCCAGCAGCGCTTCCTGCCCGGGTGCAGGGACATGGACGATGTCGGCCGTGGCTCGTCCCTCGGCATCCTTGTCCTTGCGCGTGTCCACGATGACGATCACGGAGCTATCGCCCAGGGTCAGCGTGCCCGCGTCGCCTGCCTGGCCGCCCCCCAGCGGGTAGAACACGGTGCGATCGAGCACGATGCCGTTGGCGTCGATGCGCGTCACGGTGGCGTCGCAATGGGTCAGGTAGGCGTCGTGGCGAAAGAGATCCTGGGTCATGGCGGCATCTTACGGGGCGGGCTTAAGATGCGCACATGCCCACCGCCTCCCGCTTCTGGTCCGATCTCACCACTGCCGATTTCGCCTCGCTGGACACGGCGCGGGCCATTGCCGTGCTGCCAGTGGCGGCCACCGAACAACACGGGCCGCACCTGCCGCTCTCGGTGGACACCGACATCGTCAATGGCGTGGTGCAGGCCGCGCTGCCGCACATTCCTGCTCCGTTGCCGGTGCTGTTCCTGCCCACACAGGCCGTGGGCTTCAGCCCCGAGCACACGCGTTTTCCCGGCACGCTCACGCTCAAGGCCGACACGCTCATGCGCATCTGGACCGAGCTCGGCGAGTGCGTGGCCGCCAGCGGCGTGAAGAAGCTGGTGCTGTTCAACGCGCATGGGGGCCAGGTTGGCGCGCTCGATCTGGTGGCGCGCGACCTGCGTGCGCGCCTGGGGCTGCTGGTCTACAGCCTGAGCTGGTTCAACCTGCCGCTGATCGATGCGCAGGGCCAGGACCTGGCCGACCTCTTCAGCAGCGAAGAACACCGCTTCGGCATCCACGCCGGCGAGATCGAGACCTCGCTCATGCTGGCGCTCGCGCCCGGGCGGGTGCGCATGGCGCAGGCCGAATACTTTCGCTCCAGTTCGCAGGAGCGCGCTCCCGACTTCCCCATCCTCGGCAACGGCAAGACCGCGAAGCTGGGCTGGCAGATGCAGGACTACAACGCCAACGGCGCGGTGGGCAATGCGCGCGCCGCCTCGGCCGACAAGGGCCGTGCCGTGGTCGAAGCCGCAGGCCGCTCGCTGGCGCGCATGCTGTCGGAAATCGATCAGTTGCCCGCGGACACACTCAGTGACCGCACCGCCTACAAAGCCGCAGGCTGACGCAAGCGATCCGGCGCCGGGCCACCCCAAGCCGGATCAGCCCCCTTGGGGGGCAGCGACCCGCGCAGCGGTGGAGCGTGGGGGCGCTTTTCATGCATAGGTAATCCAGCCGTCGAATTCCTTGCTGTTGAGGTGGGGCAGCGTGTTGTAGCTCAGCAGCGTGTGCCGCTTGGGGTTGAACTGGAACTCTGTCACCGCGCTGTTGCGGATGCGCAGGTTCAACTCGATCGTGGCTTCCGGGCTCAGTCCGAGCACGCGGCCCACCGCGGTGGAGATCGGTCCGCCGCTGGAGACCAGGAGCACGTTCTGGCCATGGTGGGTGGCCCGCACGTGGTCCAGCGCGCCGGTGATGCCGGCCACGAACTCGGTGTAGCTGGGCATGCCGCGCGGGCTCACGGTGCCGGCCATCCACTGCGCCAGACCGTCGCGCAGCAGTCGGAAATGGTGGCGGTACAGCTCGGGCGCCTCCTGGGCCGATCGCGCCTTCTCCAGTGGGTGCGGGTGAATGGCCCGGATCACGGCCTCGCTGTCGTACTCGTTCAGTCCGGGCCAGGCGAGCGGTTGAAAGTCCAAGCCGGCTCCCTCGGCAATGCCGGTCCAGGTCTGCTGGTGGCGTCGAAGCGTGCCGGTGATGACGGCGTCGAAGACCAGTCCGCGCTCTGCCCAGTGCCGGCCGAGTTGCACGCTCTGCCTGTGTCCGAGCTCGCTGAGCTGGTCGTAGTCGTTGGCGCCAAACGAGGCCTGGCCGTGGCGCACGAGGTAAAGCGTTCCCATGGCCGGGATTCTGTGACAGTGAGATGCGCGCGATTTGTCCCCGCAGCGACTGTACGGACCCGGCGAGTCACAGAGGCGTCTGCCAGCGTGATCAGCGATCGCGCGGACTTGCGGTCGTTTTGCGGTCCTATTCGGAGCTTCTGCATCGAGGCGGCATGCTCCAATCACCTGTGATGTCTGTCCTCGTCCTCCATGTTGTTTGACATGCCGACCCTGCTGGCCCTTCGGGTCGGCATTGATGTGCTCATTGCCCTGGTCTTCTGGGGCCAGATGCGGCGCTACCCCACCATCGGCGGACCAGGCTGGTGGGCGGTGGCTGCCCTGGTGGCGATCGTGGGATCGGTCGGCCTGTCGATGCGCGGCTTCGCGCCTGAGCTGTTCACGATCAGCGTGTCCAACGCGGTGTTGACGATCGCGCCCTTGCTGGCCTGGATGGGTTTGCGCAGCTACCTGGGTTTCTCCTGTCCGAAGTGGCGCGTGGTCCTGGCCTCGCTCGCGGCGGTGTTGGTCCAGGTGGTTCTGCTGGTGGTGTGGGACCTGCCCGCGTTGCGCCAGCTATTTTTTGTGCTGACTGCGGTGGCGATCGTCCTGCTGGCCCTGCGCGACATGGATCTTGCCGACCCGCAACGCCGGGTTCCCGAGTTGCAGGCGCTCAAGGTGCTCTCGGTGGCCGAGATATCGGTGCTGCTCGCTTTTGCCGTGGCGGTCCCGATGGGCGGCGTGCCGCTTTCAACCGCAGCGCCGATCCTCCTCTTTTTCTTCATCCTGGCGCGCCTGCTGCGCGTGGTGCTGTATGGTGCGCTGCTGTCGCACCGCCTGCGCCAGGAGGGCGACCGAGCACGTCAGGGCCTGCTGGCCCGCGAGGCCGAGTCGCGCGCTCTCATCGACAACCTCAGTGCGGGCGTGATGGTCTTCCGGCCCGATCACACGCTGGTCACCATCAACAGCGCCGCCCGTGCCTTCCTGGGCTGGAGCGAGGGCGGAGCCAACGCCGCGCTGCCCGAGCCCACGGTGGGCAACTGGAGCATGCTGCGCGAAGACGGTCAGGCCATGCGTCGGCACGAAATGCCGTTCGAGCGCGTGCTGGCCACGGGTCAGCCGGTGCGCAGCGTGATCATCGGCGTGCCGGTGGCTTCGGCCGAAGAGGTGCGCTGGGCGCTGTGCAACGCCTATCCCGAGAACACCCCGCAGGGCGGGTTGCACCACGTGGTGCTCACGTTCATCGACATCACCTCGCTGCGCGAAGTGCAGGCTCAGCAGAAGCGGTTGCAGAACCAGCTGGCCCAATCGCAGAAGATGGAAGCACTGGGCACGCTGGCCGGTGGCGTGGCGCACGATTTCAACAACATCCTGGCCGCCATCCTGGGCAACGCCGATCTGGCCCGCCAGGACCTCACGCCCGAGGCGCCCGCCCGCGAGAGCCTGCACGAGATCAGCACCGCGGCGCGGCGTGGGCGTGAGCTGGTGCGGCAGATCCTGGCGTTCAGCCGGCAACAGCCGGCTGAACGCACGGTGGTGCACGTGGGCGACATCGTGGCCGAATCTTCCGCCCTGCTGCGCGCGGCGATGCCACCGCAGGTGCAACTGCTTCACGAGTGCCACCGCGATACACCCCCCCTTCTGGGTGATTCGACCCAGCTGGGACAGGTGTTGATCAACCTGGGAACCAACGCCGTGCATGCGCTGCAGGGCCAGCCGGGGCGGGTGGAGTTCCAGGTCGATCGCATGGCGGGTGGGGATGCCCGCCTGCCGATGGAGGTGGCCAGAACCTGCGAGGAAGCGCGGGTCGATGCGGTGCGCGTGAGGGTGAGTGACACGGGCTGTGGCATGAGCGAGGCGGTGAGCAGCCGTATCTTTGAGCCGTTCTTCACCACCAAGGCGGTGGGCAAGGGCACAGGACTGGGCTTGCCCGTGGTGCTGGGCATCGTGCAGATGCATGGCGGTGCCATCGAAGTGCAGAGCCAGCCAGGCCGGGGTACCGCGTTCACGCTTTATTTCCCCGCTGCCACCGAGGAGAGCTTGCACAAGTGTGCAGTGGCCGCTGCGACAAAGGCCGCTGATGCCGTCACAATGGTCGGCATCCCGCATGAGCGGGGCGACCTCGCCGCAACGGAGACCCTTTCCATGGCCGACGCATCGCCTGATCCGGCACCGCACATCCTGTACCTGGACGACGACGACACGCTGGTGTTCCTGGTGCGCCGTCTGCTCGAGCGCCGGGGCTACCGCGTGACCGCATTCACCGAGCAGCGCCTGGCCATCGAGGCCGTGCAGGCCGATCCGCAGGCCTTCCAGCTCCTGCTGACCGACTTCAACATGCCCGGCATGTCCGGCCTGGACGTGGCCCGCGCCGTGCTTGCCCTCAACCCCTCACTGCCCGTGGCCGTGGCCTCGGGCTATATCACCGACGAGCTGCAGGCCGAAGCGCGCGCAATGGCTTGTTCATAGTGCCCCACTTCGTTAAGTGCTTGAAAACATTGAGATCTGGTTCTCGGAAAAAACCTGAC